>CAWFNI010000025.1:0-13711 GCA_963817085.1 Candidatus Acidiferrales bacterium | reverse complement strand
ATTCGCGGCTACCCGATGGCAGCCGCGTCGCCGCGGTCATCCCGCCGTGCAGTCTTGGCGGCGTGACGCTCACGATCCGCAAGTTCAACACCCGCCACTTCGAGATGGAGGATCTGATTCGCGAAGGCACTCTCGACCGCGCCCTCGCGAACCACCTCGAAGACTACGTGCTCGCGCGCAAGAACATCCTCATCTGCTGGTGGAACCGGCACTGGAAAATCGACCCTACTTTCGATCCTCGGAAAATTCATTCCGCAGGACGAACGCGTGCTCGTCATCGAAGACACGGCCGAGATTCAATTGCCGCAGGAAAACCTCGTCCGGTTTGAAGCACGCCGGGAACAGAATGGTCTTCCGGCAGTGGCCATCCGCGATCTCCTGAAAGCGGCCCTCCGCCATCGCCCCGACCGCATCGTTTTGGGCGAGGTTCGCGGAGGCGAAGCCTTCGATCTCTTGCAACTCCTGAACACCGGGACACTCTGGGACGCTATGCACGATCCATGCAAATTCCGCGCAACAAGGCCTCGCGCGCTTCACCAGTTGTGTTTTGCAAAGCGGCGTTGAGCTTCCTTTCAGAGCCATCAAGACGAACATCGCCGATTCGCTCAACGTCGTCATCCATGTCGAGCGCCGGCCTGGACGCAGATACATTTCCGAAGTTCTCCTCGTCAACAGATACGACCCGGATGCGGACCTGTTCGACTACGGCGCAGTGTTCTTGGCCAAGCAGGACCACCCATGAGCACCGATAGCAAATTCGCGCCGCGCATCTCTCACCGCTTCGGAGTATGTCCGAGAGCTGTTCGGGCCTGAGGATAACGCCGCGATCCTCGTGCGGAATCGCTCCACGGGCCACACGGTTCAAACCATCGCCAAGGCGGAAGACCATAGCGAGCCCTGACTTTCAATCTTGGCTCGCGAATCAGAGCGCTGCTGGTTCCGACGTGTACGTGGGAATGAATCCGATTAAGGATGGCGCGTACACCCGGACCAAGGGAAATATAAAGGATATCCGCCACGTCTATCTCGACCTCGACCGAAAGGGTGACGAAGCTCTCGAAGCGATACGCAATTCAACCGAAGTCCCAGCGCCAAACTTTGTCCTCGATACCTCTCCCGGCAAGCATCAAGTCGTGTGGAAAGTGAGCGGATTCAATCAGGATGAGGCAGAGTCTCTCCTTCACAACCTCGCAAATAAGTTCGGCGGCGATCTGGCGGCAACCGACTCGACGCGCGTGCTGCGCTTGCCGGGATTCGCCAACCGACAAACTTCCCGAGGAATTCATCGTCCAAGCGCGCCAGGAAAGCGACGCGGTCTACACGCTCCGCGATTTCACGATTGACGAAGACTCTCCCGAAGCGCCTCGACACTTTGGCGAGTACCAACAACGGCGAGCGGACGATGCCCAGTGACCACAAAAGCCAATCCGAACACGATTGGGCATACGCGAAACGCGCCCTCGCCCGTGGCGACGACCCCGAAGTCGTGATCCAGCGCATCGCCGACTACCGCGCGGAAGACAAAGCCGATCCGACCTACTACGCTCGGCACACTGTCACAAAGGCTCAAGCGCAATTCGAACAGGAGCGAGCGAATCTTGGCTTGGCAAAGGTCTCGGATTTACCACCGGTCAGCGAGAGATAAATAGCAGGTCAGCGATTGTGATTCCCGAACCATTGCTACCGAATTCGAAACCGGATACCGTAGAAACGGTTACGGTACGGAATCAACGAGACAGGAGATCAATGTCTCGCAGATCCGGACAAAGTGGTTCTGTATATGTCGAAGGCTCGCAGTACATCGGCCGGTATCGGGCCGACGTACCGGGCCAGAACAAAAGGGTCAGACGTACAGTGATAATCGGAAACATCGACCAATTCACGCGTCCGAAGGCCGAACGATGGCTGTCGAAGTTCATCGAGGAGGAGGGCATTAATGACGCAAGTCATCTTGCCCGCTCCCAATCGCCAGTTGTTACTTTCGGTGTGGCGGCACGTGGATGGAGAGATCATCACCTGATCGTGAACAAGAAGCGTTCGTCTCAACGCAGCATGTCTTGCGAGTTGAACAAGCACATCCTTCCACATTTGAAGGACACTCCGCTCGAGGAAATCACCTATCCACTGGTGCGGAGCCTAATCCAGACGTGGCAAACGGGAAGCACCTCTCTCGCAAGTCCATCAAGAATCTCTTCGGCATCGTCCGTGCGATTTACAACTTTCAATTTGACGAAATGGCGCAGAGTGGCAAACCCATCGTGTCGCCGTGGCTCGTCAAATGGAAGAAGGTCGCACCGCCCAAGACTGTGCAACGAGAACTTCCTTACTTCACCGTTGCACAAATGGCAGCCGTCGTGAACGCCGCGAAGACGCAGTTGAATCGCGCGTTGTTCGCACTGGCGGCCGGCACGGGGGCGCGGGCCGGAGAACTTTTTGCGTTGAGAGTTGAGGCTGACGTGAACTTGAATGAACAGACGATTACCATTCGCCGCTCGGTTTTCGAGGGTGAAGAAAATACTTCGAAGAGCGACACGGGTGATGAGGACAGAACCCGCACGGTGCCCATTGATCCGTCCGTAGCGGCGGAGCTCAAAAAGCACCTCAAGGGCCGACGATCCGGTTATCTCTTTGAAACCAGAAACGGCACGCCGTTGCGTCTATCGAATGTGCTGGAGGACAAACTTCAACCTATCTTGAAGAAGTTGAAGCTCGTCCAACCTGGCATGGGGATGCACGCTTTTCGGCGAGGCCGGATTTCTCACCTCGTTTATTCCGGGGTGAGCCGTCAGGTCATTCGCGACTGGTGCGGACATTCTTCGGACAAAATGATCGACCATTACACGAAGATGTTGCGCCAGCATCACGCGCCAGAAATGGCAAAAGTGAAGCCGTTGCTGGGTCGAAGTTGGACCCCAGTTGGACCCCAACTGGTAGAGAGGAGAGTGGCACCTTAGTGCAAGCTGCTGTAAAATAAAGGCCTAACTTGCCTGTTCCCCGGTAGCTCAATGGTAGAGCATTCGGCTGTTAACCGAAGGGTTGCTAGTTCGAATCTAGCCCGGGGAGCCAACTTCTCCTTCTCTCTCAGTCACTTACACAGCCTGATTTTTGGGTTTTGTTTTTGAAATGTCAGGTGTCATGTAAAATCACTGACCTGTGCGAGGTTGCCGGCGAGAGTCGCGCGGCGCTCGATCTCAGCGTTGATGGAGTTGGCGGTGGCTTCGCGCTGTTGCTTTTCATTTCATCCTGCCGTGCCCTTTCGTCCTCACGCTTCGCGTCCTCGTTCCACGAGCGGGAAATTTGGAGCAACATCGAATACGCGCGGGGCCACTTTATTGCAGCTTTCGCCCAGTCCGCAGCCTGAGCCGCGAATGCTCGCTCTTGACCTCCGCCCTCGTACATTGCCTTATCGAGTGCCTCAAAGAGTATTTCGGGAGCAACCGTTTCGATGCCATTGTGAAGCACGTTCCGTGCCGAAAGCGCTCGCTCAACGTCCAGATACTTTCTCGCAGCCATTTCTAACGTTGCCGTGTCACCTCTAACCGTCCAAGCAGGCTTCCGCTGCCAATAGCGGCGCTCCACATCTGCTCCCAATGAAGCCGCGAATTCCCAGGTCTCAGGATCATCATTCCACCAGAGCAGCAGACTTGTGATTTGGTCTGGATTCCATTGCTTCGCCTTCGAACGTTCGCTCAATATAGGCATCCAGGCCTGCTTTTGCTTTTGGACCGCAGCCGAGGATAGCGCAGTGGCGAATTCATCCAGCTTCTCACCCTCTCGAAACGAAAGATCAACTAGAGCTTCGATTTCGGCGAGGTCTCCAATAGGCGAGCCTATCTGTCGCTGTTCTCCTCGAAAGTCGCCTTGAGTTACCGGAAGGAGCTCGCATGGAGTTGCAAGGCCCGGTTGTGCTGCCCGGCGATGAATGTCCGTGGACAGTTCAACAAGCCGCTCGGTTCCTTGGTGTGAGCACGCAAACTGTTTATCTTTGGGTCGAGGCGAAGCGAATTCCACATCTGCGTATCATGGGTCGCAATATCCGGTTTCTCAGGTCGGAGCTCGAACCTTTCCGTGCGTCTTTCAGACAAGAGGTAGAAAAGGTCTAGGGACCTAAGCCCAGATTTAGGATGGAGAGGGCCTCGCGGCTACAAATGGCGCGATTACTGGCGAGAATGTGGCGAGAATATGATAGAATTGTGGCGAGATTGACGGCGAGAATATGGCGAGAAAATACATACACGAACTCATTGGCTGGCCTGCATTTACGTGGGACGCCAGGACCCTTGCACCTCTGCTCTCCGGGGTTAGACTGCGTCAAGGACTCCTACTGGGAAAGATGCGAGGCTATGGCTTTACTTCGAGGTGGACTGCAACACTAAACGTCCTCACGGAAGAAACGATCAAATCGAGCGCTATCGAAGGGGTTGTGCTTGACCCAGAGAACGTCCGCTCATCCCTCGCACGTAGGTTGAGGCTGGACGTGGGAGGACTGAAAACGCATAAAGATCGGAACGTCGATGGCGTGGTTGAAATGATGTTGGACGCGACGCAGAAATTCAGCGCGCCGCTAACAAGAGAGCGATTGTTTGGCTGGCACGCACACCTTTTCCCCGGCGTTCGCACGACCAGCGATAAATTTCGAGTTGGCGCGTGGCGTGATGACAGCCAGGGTCCAATGCAAGTTGTGTCCGGGTCAATCGGTCGCCACAAAGTTCATTACGAAGCACCTGCGGCCGATCGCGTCGAGAGCGAGATGGGTAAGTTCCTTGCGTGGTTCGACGGCAATGAACAAGAAGATCCGCTCTTAAAGGCGGCAATTGCGCATTTGTGGTTCGTTACGATCCATCCATTTGAAGATGGCAACGGCAGAATCGGAAGAGCAATCGCTGAAATGTGTTTGGCCAGATCGGACGGCAGTGCTCAGCGTTTCTACAGCATGTCGTCGCAGATTCTCGAAGAACGAAAGGACTACTATGAAGTTCTTGAGAAAACACAGTCAGGCTCGTTGGACATCACCGAATGGCTAACGTGGTTTCTTGCTTGCCTGGATAGGGCCATCGAACAATCGAATCAAATCACAAGCAGTGCTCTGGAGAAGGAGCTGTTTTGGAAGGGCCTGAAGCAACGGAAGGTCTCGCTGAATGATCGGCAGACGAAAGTCCTGAACAAATTATTCAGTGGGTTCGAAGGAAAGCTGACCAGAGACAAATGGATGAAACTGACGAAAGCTTCTTCGCGCACTGCCCTTCGAGACATCGAAGAGCTGATCGCTATAGGGGTCATTGAACAAGAGGAGGCCGGAGGAAGAAGCACCTCCTACAGGTTAACGAGGAATTTCGAGCACAATATCGAAAAACCGAAAGCCAGTGGGCCACACTAGCGGTCTCTGAGGCCGACCCTTCGGTTCAACCCGAAGGATCAAAGTGTCGTGTAAGTGTCATGCGACTTGCGTTAAAACACGCCAAAAAGCGAACAGAAAGTGAAAAGAGAAGGCGAAATTGACTTGTCCCATTTTATCGCAACTTGCTGTTTCCCTCCGATTTATCCCGGCTCCGGCAAGTCGTGATAAATTAAGTTTAACGGCAGACTACCGAATGGTTTCAATAAACTATTCCAGCCTGGCAGCATTCGTCCACTGAGCGAACGACAGAGAATCTAGTTCACTAGGCACCAGGAGTCGAGGCGACGTTCTGGAGGATCTGTTCGCCGCCAATCGGAGGAATCTCAAACTTCCCACAACAGGCCCGACATTACTTCCGGTTTGCCCATAATCCGGACACAATCGCCGAGGCAACAAAGCGGAGCGCATCTCCGCGTTAGGCAACTTCTCAATTCGGACCGAGGTTCACTCATTGCACGCAATTGGCCTTGCCTCTGCGAAGGGCATTTGTCACCATCGACTCGGTTTCATCAATTGCCGAGCGAACTGAGGTGAACATCTGAAAGGAGGCGACTGATGCATGCCGCCGTGCTGCATGCTCTCGGCAAACCGCCGCGCTTTGAGGAATTTCCCGATCCAACTCCGGGCGAAGGTGAGGTGCTCATCAATGTCTCCGCGGCCGCGCTGAAGCCAGTGGACAAACAGATGGCGGCCGGAACGCACTTCGCCAGCCCGCGCGAATTTCCTGTCGTTTGCGGTATGGATGGCGTGGGGCGGCTTGAAGACGGCACGCGAGTATTCTTCGGCGGCGCGCGGCGGCCGTACGGCGCAATGGCCGAGCGCACTGTGGTTCGACGAGTTCAATGTTTTTCGGTCCCTGAAGAACTGGACGATGTCACTGCCGCCGCCATTCCCAATCCCGGTGTGTCGGCCTGGCTGTCTCTCAAGCACAGTGCGAAGCTCGCCGCTGGCGAAACCGTCGTGATCCTCGGCGCCACCGGAATCACGGGCAAGCTGGCGGTACAGATCGCCAAAATCTTGGGCGCGGGACGCGTCGTTGCGGCAGGACGCAACGAACATGCGTTGGGCACACTCCACGAGCTTGGCGCCGACTCGACTATTCGCCTCGACAAACCCGATGAAGAATTGATCGCAGCCTTCCGCCGCGAGGCCGGCGAAAAGCGTTTCGACGTGATCATCGACTATCTATGGGGCCGCCCGACCGAAGCTCTGCTGAAAGCCATCACCGGAAAAGAATTTGCGATTGGGGAATCGGAGACTCGGCTGGTGGAGGTGGGCGAGAGCGCTGGATCTACAATCACTCTGCCCGCGGCAGTCCTGCGGAGCACGGCGCTGACGATTCTAGGAACTGGAGGCATGCCGTCTTGGGACATACTCACCGACGCCTTCCAACAAGTGATAAACAGCGCAGCCCGCGGCACACTGCGCATCGAGACCGAGCGTGTTCCGCTCGCCGAGATCGAGGATGCCTGGGAACGCGACGCACAAGCTCACAGGCTGGTCGTGATCTCGTAGCCTGACAATAGTGCCGTTCGCGGCGGCTCTGATCCCGGGCGTATGGTAGCTACACGGAAGTTATCTGAAGCCGTGTTGCAGGAATAGCACCTCAGGCGTCGCGAGCTGTTTGCAGATACCTCTTGGATGCAGGATTGGGTGCAGCTAAGAGGGTCAGAATGGCTCCCGATTTCATGCAGGCGGCACCAGACGCGGCACTTAGATTTTTGACCGCCTCGGCTGTTAACCGAAGGGTGGCTAGTCCGAACCTAGCCCGGGGAGCCAAAACTAACTGTCCTGATGAACTTACAGAATTCGCGTGGAGGATGCCACTCTCGGGCGAAGGTGCCGGCGGGCAAAGCAAAATCTTCAATCCAGGTTTCTGAATTTACTTGGGTGATCTCGAGGTCTGACAAATTTCGCATTTTTGAGGTGATTTTCTGCGGATCTTCTGGGAACGACTTCAAGCAAGCTGCGGGACTTTAGCCTTCGCTCGCTCAAGTTCTACTGCGCCAGAGAAGAACATTTGTATTTTATTTCCGCACTTCGCTAGAAGTGCAGCACCACGCCGGCGACGCCCTGGAAGTTATTCTGGGTTTCGCTGAAATACTGCGTGTACACCCAATCCCCTTCCACGCGAAACGACAACCGCGCGTGCACCCGGTAGTCCACTCCAACCCCCGCCTGCGCCATCAGCGAATTCCGGCTCGCTCCCGCCGTCTGCGGCTGCAAGTGGCTCCCTCCCACCAGCGCGTGCGCCCACGGCTCCCACTGCGCTTTCCGCCCACCGATCCGCACTCCCCCCGCTCCTCCAAATAGCTTCACGTGCTCCCGATCGTAAATCTGCGGCGCAAATCCCGTCACAATATTCCCTTCCAACGCAAACCAGCTGTTCGTGTAGTACGTCACCGTGGTATTCAATCCCACCAAACTTGCATTGATCACATTCGACCGAAACCGGAAAAATTCCACGCCTAATCCCAACTGCCACCGGTAATCGTCCCGCTCTCCAAAAAATACATACTTCGGCTTTGCCGCCGGCGCCGCTGGCAGGGGTGCCGGCACCGGTACCGCACTCGCTTCTCCCCCCGGACTCGCCAGCGTAAAACTCTCCGTACCGCTCGCCGGAAACAAGGTCACTTGCGCCGCCGAGCTATCACTAAAACTCGCTCCCGCATTCCCCCGTCCCGGCCCTACCCCTTCTTCCTGCGCACTCACCCCACAGGCCATCCCCAGCAGCAGCATCACTCCCATCAGTGCCTTCGTCATACTCTCCCTCTACCTCTCCAGCCAGCGCCTTTCCAGCTCTCCGGCCTGTCGTTCCTAGGGTAACGAATCTTAACCCGTCTGCAGGAGTTTTGTTCCTACAGAAGTGCCGAGGGGGGCAACGGCTTAGGCTGGGCTGCCCTAACATATCGCGTTAGGGAATTAGGAGTGAGGATACCCGGTATCAATCGGGACTGCAAACTTGCCCTTACCCCGGGGGAATTCTGGCCCCTCAGGAATGGACGAACGCATTCGAGGTGATACGCGTCGGTACTTTTGTGCTTTCGTGGTGGCTGGCTGACCCGGCGAACCGGGCGCGCCGCATCAGTGCACTACGTTATAATTGTGGATTCCCGCGCCCAGCGAAACGCTTGCGCTCGCCGCCTGCGGCATCCACCAGATTCGCCTCATCCACGGGCTGCGGCTTCGCATCAGGCGACGTCCCAGATAATCCATTAGCAATGGCGTAACCTGTGTCGTAGCGTATATCGCCCCCGAATGCGCGAACGGCCGCTGCAGCGGATCCCCTTCCACACCATACCCTCCGCTGATGGCGCGTTGGGTTGTCCAGGCGTCGAACGCCGCCGTTCCGTGGCCCGCCGCCATCAGTCCATACCAGATCTTCCTCTGGCGTGGCGTCTCATATGATTCCGTCGTGGGCGGCTTCACCGGGGTTTTCAGAGCCGGCTCCAAGGCAGGCCCGCCAACTACCAGCCCCGAATCAAACTCGCCTTCAGTCTTCGATTCCAGCAACGCTTTTGGCGCGGGAGCATCGGGCTTGGCGTGTTTTGCCTCGGCTGCGGTCTCGGCAGGCAACGTCGATTTCAACTCAAGGGCAGGAGGAGCTTCTGGAGTTCGGGCAGCCTCTGCAGGCAGGGTGGTAAGGCAGGAAAGCAATAGAGCGGTAAGAATCAATGACCACCTCAGTTATTGCAGGCCGGGGAAATACGCCGGGTTTGCTGCAACTGCACTGACTCTACTGTACCAGAGGACAGGTGTCACTGGCCCATTGGTCACGTTTTCCTTAGTACCTTCTTCCTGTTCCGAGCCGCTTCCGTTCTGGTCCCTCCGTACCACGCTCTTTCCTGGTACCGCGCACGCAGCGCCCAAGAACTGCTATAATCCGGCCCGATAGTGACTTGCCAGCTATGCAGAGGCAAAATGCCCGCTTCTGATTCTTCTTCCGCAAAACGTGCCCGAGTGCCGCAACCCGGCCCGCAACCTCCGCGCTTCATCGTGATCGAAGGACCCTTGCGCGTAGGCAAAACCACCCTGGCCCGCATCCTCGCCGAACGCCTTCATGCCCGCCGGATCTACGATTGCGAGGACAATCCTTTCCTGGCTGAGTTCTACGACGAAAAACCTGGTGCCGCCTTCCACGCTCAGCTCTATTTCCTTATGGAACGCCAGAAGCGCATCCGCGAAGCTCTTTCCGGCGACGCCCCGGGCCCCGTTATTTCTGACTACTTGATGGAAAAGGACCGCATCTTCGCCAATTTGAATCTCGATGATTCCGAGCTCAAACTCTACGAGCGCTATTACGAAGCTCTGACCGTTCAACTTCCTCAGCCCGATCTGGTCATCTATCTCCAGGCCAAGCCGGAGGTCCTCCGCGCGCGACTCGCAAAGAAGAAAGCTCCCGAGGAAAAACAGATTTCTCCGGCGTACATCGAGGAAGTCGCTCGCGCTTACGAGCATTTCTTTTTCCGCTACGAAGGCGCTGATCTCCTGGTCATCGACACCTCCGAGATTGATTTCGTTGAGCGCAACGAAGATCTCCAACAGCTCCTTCGGCGCCTCCAGGATCCGGTCAAAGGCACTCAGTATTTCCTCCCTCTTGGCGGCCAGGACTGATTTGCTCTCTTGATTTACCGATAGATTCTCTCTTCCGATTTAGTCCCTTGGTAGCGCCGGCATCATGCCGGCTCTTGGGTCCGCCTCTTGCCCGCTCGCTGCAGAAGGGAGGCCGACCGCCACTTCAACCACTTCTCGGACTCATCCTCGCGCCTCTCCTTTTTCCAGTTCCATTTCCCTTCTCCCTCAATCTGGACTAAAGTGCCACACGGTGCATTCTCAACCTTAGCGGAGGTTATCCATGGATTCTTGGACTCGGCGAAAATTTGTCGCAACTACACTGGCCGGTAGCGCACTTGCCGGCACCACAAGGCTGATCGGCGAATCGCTGCCAGGCGACCCTTCGCTCTTGTCTGAGCGCCATCCCTCTCCGTCGCACCCCTCCTCCCCGAAACGGCCCGTCATTATATCCTCGGCGAATGGTTTACATGCGCTCGCCAAAGGCATGGACACTCTGAAATCGGGCGGGGACACGCTCGACGCCGTGGTTGCTGCCGTCACCATCGTCGAAGACGACCCCAAGGACGATTCCGTGGGCTACGGCGGCCTGCCGAACGAAGAAGGTGTGGTCGAACTCGATGCCAGCGTCATGCACGGCCCCACCCACCGCGCCGGCAGCGTCGGCTCCGTTCAGCGCATCAAAAACGTCGCTCGCCTTGCCAAGACCGTCATGGAGCGCACCAATCACCTCATGATTGTTGGCGACGGCGCGCGACGCTTCGCGGTCGACGAAGGCTTCGAAGAAACGAATCTTCTCACCGAACATTCCCGCAAAATCTGGCTGGCATGGAAAGCCCGCACCAGCTTCAACTGGCGCCCCGGCATTGACAGCCCCGAATGGAAGGAGCATGTCGCAGAACTCTTCGATCACGATCCCCAACAAATCGCTTACGCGCTGCACGTCATCGAACATCCCCCCACCGGCACCATCAATTGCCTTGCGGTCAATGACAAGGGAGAAATCAGCGGCACTACCACCACCTCCGGCCTGGCCTGGAAAATCCCTGGCCGCGTCGGCGACTCCCCGATCATCGGCGCGGGCCTATTTGTCGACGGCGAAGTCGGCGCGGCCGGCTCCACCGGCAAGGGTGAGGAGAACATTAAAATCGCCGGTGGCCACACGGTTGTCGAGATGATGCGCAAAGGCATGAAACCTGCCGAAGCCTGTCTCGAGGCCCTCGGCCGCGTCGCTCATAACTACAACGGCGACAAAAAGAAGCTAGGCACCTTCCACCTCTATTACTACGCTCTGAATAAAGACGGCGAGTACGGCAGTGCTTCGCTCTGGAAAAATGGTTACGATCCTTCAAAAATGGCGCATTTCGCGGTCCACGACGGCACCGAAGCTCACCTCGAACCCTGCAAATCCTTTTTCGATGAAATCGGTCACGAGGAGGATTAGCTCACCGGCACTTCTTCTGTCGTATCCTAAAGGCTCATGGACCAGGTCAACATTCTCATCATTGGCGGCGGTGTGGTCGGCTGTGCCATCGCTGAATCCCTTTCCCGCCACTGGCAGGAGATCTTCCTCGTCGAGCAGAATCCCAAGTTCGGCATGGCCACCAGCACCCGCAACAGCGGCGTCATTCATTCCGGCATCTACTACCCGAAAAATTCCTGGAAAGCCCGCCATTGCGTCGAAGGGAATCGCCTGACCAAGGAATTCTGCACCAAGCACAATGTTCCCCACCGCACTACTGGGAAACTCGTCGTCGCAAAAACAAAAGAGGAAGAACCGCAGCTGCTGGCCCTGTTGAAAAAAGGCCAGGATAACGACGTCGAAGGCCTGCAAATTCTGGACCCTGCGCAAATCCGCGCCAAAGAGCCCCACGTGCACGGCTACTCCGCTCTCGATGTGCCTTCAACGGGTATTTGCTCCGCTGAAGAGCTCGTCCATGCCTACGCTCGTGTCGCCGAACAGCAGGGCGCCAACCTGCTCACTCACGCCAAAGTCGTAGCGCTCGAACCTCACAGGGATTCAGTGCGCGTCACTCTCCGCATCGGTAATGAAGAGCAGTCCGAATCGGAATCCGTCGAAGCGCGCTGCGTCATCAATGCTGCCGGACTTTATGCCGATGAGGTTGCCATGCTTCTCGGGCCTCGGCCCTGGACCATCTATCCCGTCCGCGGCGAATATTGCGAGATTCGCGGCCCTCGCGCCGAACTCGTCCGCAATCTCGTTTATCCCTTGCCGCACCCGGACGGCCTCACCCTCGGCCTACACTTCACCAAGACTCTGTGGAACACGCTTCTCCTCGGTCCCACAGCCAAATATGTCGATAGCAAGGAAAACTATGAGCGCGACCGCGTGACCATCCCCGAATTTGCCGACGACGTCAAACATATGGTGCCGGAAATCGAAGAGCGCGACCTGCAACTCGCCTACAGCGGTCTGCGCCCAAAGCTGGTTCCCCCCAACGGCAAAGGCATCGCTGATTTTGTGATTGAACCCGACCGCGAATTCCCTCAGGTTATCCAACTGCTAGGCATCGAATCCCCGGGCCTGACCGCCGCTCCCGCCATCGCCCGCCATGTATATTCACTCCTCCAACAAATTTTGGACTAGCCAACTTTGTCCATGGAGGGAGAGCTTGTCATCATGATGCGATCCTACAGGGATCGTCGAAGGACCTCAATCTACAATTCAAACACGAGGAACGCGGCGTAACACTTCTACCCCACCACTACACGCACAAACTTCTTCTTCCCCGCCCGCAACAAAAACTGACTCGCCTTGCTCAAATCAATTTCCCTACGTGGGTCCTCAACGCATATCTCGTCAATTTCCACGCCGTGCTGCTTGATCAACCGCTCCGCCTCGCTCTTCGACGGCGCCAACCTCAATTCCACCAGGAGCGCGGTCAACTTCTTCGCCTTACCCCGCGCGACTTTCTGAATTGGTGCTTCCTCCGGCGCCTGACGGTCCCGGAACACCCGCTGAAAATTCTCCGCCGCCTTCCGTCCCGCTTCGGCCCCTTGAAAATCTCCAACCACTTCTTCCGCGAGGCGCATCTTTGCGTCCATCGGGTGCAGCTTTCCGCCCGCCACTTCTTTTTTCAGCTCTTCAATATCCCGCGGCGTCCGGTCCGTCACCAGTTCGTAATACCTCCACATCAGCTCGTCCGGAATCGACATCATCTTCCCGAACATCTCTCCCGGCGGTTCCGTAATCCCCACGTAATTCCCCAGGCTCTTGGACATCTTCTTCGATCCGTCGAGCCCGACGAGAATCGGCATTGTCATGACGACCTGCGGCGATAAGCCATATTCGCGTTGGATTTCGCGGTGCACCAGAATATTGAACTTCTGCTCTGTCGCGCCCAATTCCACATCCGACTGCAGCATCACGGCGTCGTAAGCCGTCAGCAAGGGGTACAACAACTCGTGCACCGCGATCGGGAGATTCTTATCCAGCCGCGAGCGAAAATCCTCGCGTTCCAGCATGCGCGCCAGCCGGTAATGCCCGCACAGCCGCACCACGTCGTAGCTGGACATTTTCCCAAGCCACTCGCTGTTGTAACGAACTTCGGTTTTGCCCTTGTCCAGAATCTTGAAGACCTGCTCCAGGTACGTTTGCGCGTGGGAGTCCACTTCCTCCCGGCTCAGCGGCGGGCGCGTCTCTGACCGGCCTGTCGGGTCGCCAATCATCGCGGAAAAATCGCCGATTAGAAAAATCGCCGTGTGCCCCATGTCCTGAAA
>CAWFNI010000024.1:0-135935 GCA_963817085.1 Candidatus Acidiferrales bacterium | reverse complement strand
TGTTGCCCTTCATGGGAGCGCACCTGAGCCCGTTGGACGTCAGGCGCATACAGCTCCGCGTGGCGGCCATAATCCTGGGCCAGTGCGACGGCCTGCTCCACTGTCGCGCCCGGAATGAACCCGATTGCCAGCCAGTGGTGCACCAGTCCATCCGGGGTTTCGATCGCTTTCCCCCTGTCGGTGGTACGCATCTGTCGGATAACCACTTGCCCGCTGAGGAGTCGCTCCTGCATGGCGTGCTTTTGTTTTTCCGGCAAGGAGTCGAAACAGAGAAACTTCTGGGGATCAGCCAACTCGCTCTGTATCCGCGCTTCCGTTTCTTGCACGTAACGCTGGAACGCCTCTGCGGTGTGTGCCTTCAGCTCCGCCCCCGTCGCCGCCACAGCAAAGCCACCGCACAGAGCCAGGAATAAGAACCCGCGACCTGCCCGCGCCCCCCACTTTTTCACACCACGTGAAATGCATCGTTCGCCGGAGGGAATGGGCCCACCCTCTGGAGCCTTGGCTATACACTCTTCCGCGAACGGCCATGCTCTTGTGCTTTTCCCTGCCATTTCTCTTGTTTGATGCGCGCCGGGCCGCTTTGTCTGCAAGGAAAATAAATACTCTGTCGTGGCCGCCGGGACGTTTCTCTCGCAACGCACTCTCCGCGAACTGTGGACTGTCGACTTTCGACTGCCTCTTACACGTGCGGTAGCGCCGCAATCACCGCGTCCGCGAATTCCTGTGTGTTGGCTTTCCCGCCCAGGTCCCGCGTCTTGTGCTTCCCCTCTCGATAGACCTTCCACAGCGCTTGCTCCACGCGGTCGGCCGTAAATGCCTCTCCGATGTAATTCAGCATCAGAATCGAGCTCATCAACAGCGCCGTTGGATTGGCCACGCCTTTCCCCGCAATATCAGGCGCGGTGCCGTGGACTGCCTCAAAAATCGCCCCATCCTCTCCGATGTTTCCGCTGGGCACCACGCCCAGCCCGCCGACCAACCCTGCCGCCAGGTCGCTCATCACATCCCCGTACAAATTCGGCAGCAGCAATATATCAAACTGCACCGGGTCGATCACAATCTGCATGCACGCATTGTCGACAATTAGTTCCTTGTACTCGATCTCCGGAAACTTCTCCGCCACTGCCCGCACCGACCGCAAAAACAACCCATCACTTAACTTCATGATGTTCGCTTTGTGAATCGCGTGAATCTTCTTCCGTCCGTTTTTCCGCGCGTATTCGAACGCGAACTTCGCAATTCGCGTTGACGCTTTCTCCGTGATGATTTTCAGGCTTTCCACCACCCCCGGCACTACTTCGTGCTCCAGTCCTGAATACAAGTCCTCGGTGTTCTCCCTCACGATAACCACGTCCACCTTGTCAAAATGCGATTTCACGCCCGGCAGATTTTTCACCGGCCGCAGGTTCGCGTATAAATCCAGGCTCTTCCGCAGCGCCACATTTACGCTCCGCGCCCCACCGGCAATCGCCGTCGCCATCGGCCCCTTCAACGCCACGCGGTTCCGCCTCACGGACTCGATCGCCGCGTTATTCAGCACCTCCACGCCCGTGGTGCCTTTGTCCGTGTTGTCCGCGCGCGCTTCCAGCACTTCCCACTCTATCTGCACACCAGAAGCATCCAGGATCTGCCGCACCGCCGCGGATACCTCGGGCCCAATTCCTTCTCCCGGCAACATCGTAACTTTATGTCGCATGATGCATCCATTTTAAGTGAAGGCACACGCATTGTCGAAGAGCACCTCGATACTGTTTTCTCAGTCTTCTCTTGTAGCGCAGGGCGAGTCCGCGAGCCCCGCGGCTTTTCTCTCGGGTTTGCCATTGCATCTGACTGCCTATGTAGTGGCATCTGGCCTTCCGCTTGCCCTGGCGGGGGACGCGGCCGGCATCCTGGCATGTCTCTAGCGCCACTCTGCGAGGCGGGCCGCTCAACAAAGCTGGGCAGGGAAGTATCCAGTCGGAACACACCGTTGGCGTTTTTTGGCGCTATGTTATACTGACTTTGTAAAGTTCCTCGCAAACATTCTGCGAGCGGAGGCCAATAGAATTTATGATCAACCTGACGCCCGTTGCCGCCACTAAGGTCAAGGAAATCATGAGTATGCAGAACCCCGTCCCGGTCGCCCTGCGCGTCGCCGTCGTCGGCGGCGGCTGCTCCGGTTTCCAATACCACATGGCATTTGAAAATCAGACCAACGAGACCGACGAAGTCGCCGACTTCAATGGCCTCAAGGTCGCTGTCGACCAGATGAGCTCGATGTATCTCGAAGGCGTGGAAATCGACTACGTCGAAACTCTCGAAGGTGCCGGCTTCAAGTTCAACAACCCCAACGTCAAGAGCACCTGCGGCTGCGGCAGCTCCTTCAGCGTCTAATCCCTAACTCTTCGTAGGGGTCCAGTCCGCCGCGGCGAGGACCCCCTATCCGCAATATTTCAAATTACTGCCAATGCTTTCCGGCTCCTGCTCTCCCCAGGAACTTTTTTGTTGCGCCTCACCAGCGCACTCCGAAATTCACTCTCGAACGCCCCACCTCGCCCCACTCGGGACGTACGCGCAAGAAACCGGCTTCGCCCCCGACGGAGCGACTGTAGAGATGTTGATGGGTGACATTTTTGGCATCCAACACTCGGGCTGGACAGGCCCAACCGGGTCGCCGGAAGCCTGGACCATTGGCACTCCCGGCCAGTTCACTTCCGTCTACCAAGCACTCGGCGGAACCACCTCAACCGTCGATTTTTTCTTATCCGATCTCAACGGGCAATGGGGCGCAAATGCTTTACCCGTCGCAACTCCCGAGCCTGGCAGCTTCGCGCTCCTCGGCATGGGCATGCTAGCCTTCGGAACAATCACCTTGTTCCGAAAGCAGACCGCCTAGTCCCGTAGACCGCCGAGTTCTTGCTCCTGCGCACACACCCGCCCATCAAAGCGAGCGGTTGCTTGTGTGCCCGAGCGAGGTCTCCATGCCAGCAACTCCGCCATTCCCGGCACCTCTTCTCTTCCACGTAGTGGCGGGTCTTTAGACCCGCGCAGTTGCCTCTCTTTTCGCCCTTCTCTTCTCCCAAACCGTCAACTGTAAACGGACAACCGTAATCTTTCTTGTCTCACCCTCGTCCTAAACCGACACCGTCATTCTGAGCGCAGTCTTCGTAGCGAGGAATCCCTCTGCGATTTCGGCCTTCGCCCTCCTTTCGTACGCAGCTCGCCTTTTTCATCTCCTTCAGAGCGCCATTTCGTATATCCTGCCAGCTCGCTCCGTGCATCCAATCAAGCGACATCCCTCCCCTGGAGGAAAGGCTATGACCTTAAAACAAGTCATTCTCATCTCTGGTTCCAGCACCGGCTTCGGCCGTCTCATCGCGCAAACTCTTGCGCGCCACGGCCACACCGTTTACGCAACCATGCGCGATCCCGCCGGACGCAACGCCGCCAATGCCACTGAAATGCGCGCCCTTGCCAAAAGCGAATCGCTCCCTCTCTACGTCCTCGAGATGGATGTCACCGACGACTCCTCCGTCGAACAGGCCGTTCACGGCTGCGTGGAGCAAGCCGGCCGCATCGACGTGGCCATCAACAACGCCGGGTATGGCGTGATCGGCCTGACCGAAGCCATCACCACCGAACAAGCCCGCCAGCTTATGGACACCAATTTCTTTGGCCCCGTTCGCGTCAACCGCGCCGTGCTTCCTTACATGCGCCAACAGCGAAGCGGCTTGCTTCTTCACGTCAGCAGCGGTGCCGGCCGCCTTGTCATTCCTTCCTTTGGCCATTATTGCGCCAGCAAATTTGCCCTGGAAGCACTCGCGGAAGCCTATCACTACGAATTAGCTGGGCAGGGAATTGAATCCTCCATCGTTCAGCCGGGTGCCTATCGAACCTCCATCTTCAGCAATCTCGTGATGGTCACCGATCCGGCTCGCACGGGAACCTACGGCGCGGCAAATCACATTTCCGCCAAGGTCAATCACCTTCTGAATTCCTCTGCCGCCGATCCTCAGGAAGTAGCGGACGCCGTTCTCCACATCGTCGAAACTCCCTCGGGTCAGCGTCGGTTGCGCTATCGTGTCAGTCCGAAGGATGTGGGTGTCGATGAAATCAACGCCCTCTCCGAACGCGTGCAATCCCGCCTGCTCCAGGCCTTCGACTTGTCCTCCGACACCGCCTTCGTCCAGCGCAGTACGGCCAGTGCGGACTAGGAGAACTTTTTTCAAGCCGGTGAAAGAAATTGCTAGGTACTTTTTGCCTTCCAATTAACTTCTTCTTTTCTCTCCACTTAAAACTTATTGAAGTGGCCCGCGATGTGCTCCGCCCTTGCTGTCCAGTCACATTTAGAACCTGAGGTGCTTCATGAATCGTAAGTGCGTGACTTCTTTTGCTTCTCTACTCTTCTTCTCGGCTTTCCCGCTCGCTGGCTCTCTCCTGGCCCAGGAGCCTCGCCCCACGTCTCCTCCACCGCACCAGGCATCGGAAATGCAACCTGCGCACAACAATCAGACAGACGTCCGGACGTTCTCCGGCAAGATCGCCAGGGCAAACGGAAAATATGTCCTCGAAGATCCGTCATCGAAACTCCTTTTGCCCTCGATGATCAGAAAACCGCCAAAAAGTACGAGGGCAAAGCGGTAGTTGTCACCAGGGCGCCTGGACGACTCGAACAACACCATCCACGTCCAGAAGATTGAGGCGGCCGCCTGACCTTCCGCGTCGCACGAGGGAGGGTGGCCTGAGTCCTCCCTCCCTTCTTATCTGTCAATCTGTGCGAAGCAGTGACAATTCGCTTCTCCATTCAAGAGGAGGGTGCTGTGAACCGAACCCTTACCTTCGAAGACATCCTGTGTTCCGAGTACGAGAGATTGCTCGAGGAGTGTCAGAGGGCTTTGGCCGCATGGGGCGAACGCCTTGATTTCATTCGCATGGCGAAGCTTTCCGGAGAAGAGATTGACAGGGAACTCCTTCGCTTGCAGGTCACGTTTGCTGCATCCTTCATTGTCCTCGAGAGGCATGCTCACTCGTGTGAGCGCTGTACGCATTCCGAGGGGGGTAGACAGCAATTTCCGGAACCGATTGCCTTCGACTTCGATGACCCGGCCCTCCCGAATTGAAAACACGCAAGCGGTTTCTCCCTATGCTTCCGCCACCCGGGCATCTCGGCCTATTTGCTTTCTGCCCGTCCCCACCTATATCCTAATCTTCAACCCGGATGAAAATAGCCCTCGCTCAATTCAATCCCACTGTCGGTGATTTTGACGGCAATTCCGCGCGCATTCTCGACCTTGCCGAGCAGGCCAAGCGCCGTGGCGCCGATCTCGCCGTCTTTTCCGAACTTTGTATCTGCGGCTACTTGCCTCTCGATCTTCTCGAACGTCCTGCCTTCATCCAGCGAAACATCGATACTCTGAAACACATTGCTGCCCAGATGCCTCTTCCCGCCATTGTCGGCTATGCCGGCCGCGTCGATCATCTCCTCCGGAGGGCAGGGAAGTCCGTTGCCAACAAAGCCGCCCTCATCCATGAAGGCCGCGTCGTCTTCGAGCAGTCCAAAATGCTTCTCCCCACCTACGATGTCTTTGACGAATCTCGCTATTTTCAGCCTGGCGAAAAACAATACGTCTACGGGCTCGCCCAAGAACAGCTCGGCATCACCATCTGCGAGGACGTCTGGAACGATAAGACCTTCTGGACCTCCCCTATGTACGCGCGCGATCCGGTCAATGAACTCATCTCCCAGGGCACCAGTGTCGTCATCAATCTCTCCGCCTCCCCTTTCACCATTGACAAACGCTTCCTTCGTCTCGGCATGCTCCGTTCCATCGCTCTGCACCACAAGCGCCCGGTCATTTATGTCAACCAGGTCGGCGGAAACGACTCTCTCATCTTCGACGGTGCCAGCGTCGCCTTCACCCCCAGCGGCAAAATCGCTGCCCAGGCCAGAGCATTTGAGGAAGACATCGTCCTTTTCGACACCGTCACTGGTGAGGGCGACATCCGTGAGCAACCCTCCGACGAAATTGCCTGTGCCCATCAGGCGCTCGTACTCGGCACCCGCGACTACGTCCGCAAATGCAAATTCTCCAAGGCCATCGTCGGTCTCAGCGGGGGCATTGATTCCGCCGTCGTGGCCGCCATTGCCGTTGAGGCCCTGGGCTCCCCCAACGTCTTGGGCGTGTCCATGCCCGGCCCATACTCCTCGCCAGGCAGCAAATCGGATGCCCGGGCGCTCGCCTGCAGCCTCGGTATCGAATTCCTCACCGTTCCCATCGCTTCCGTGTTCGAAGCCTACAAACAAGCTCTGGCCCCATCCTTTGCGGATCGTGCCCCAGACACCACGGAGGAAAACATCCAAGCCCGCATCCGCGGCAATTACTTGATGGCTCTTTCGAATAAATTTGGCTCCATGGTTCTCAGCACCGGCAACAAATCGGAGAATGCCGTTGGGTACTGCACGCTTTACGGCGATATGGCCGGCGGCCTCGCCGTCATCTCGGACGTTCCCAAACTCATGGTCTACGACCTCGCGAATTACATTAATCGCGGAAGGGAATTGATCCCCCGCTCAATTCTGGAGAAGCCGCCCTCCGCCGAGCTGCGCCCAAACCAGAAGGACACGGATTCCCTCCCTCCTTACGAGGTACTCGACCGCATCTTGAAAGCTTATATTGAGGAAGTGAAGTGCCCGGAGGAGATCGCCGTCGAGACCGGCATCGACTTGAAACTTGTCCGCAATATTGCCATCCTCGTCGATCGCAACGAATACAAGCGCAAGCAGGCCGCTCCCGGACTCAAGATCACCTCGCGCGCCTTTGGCTTCGGCCGGCCATTTCCCATCGCGCAACAATTTATTCCATGAAACAATCCCCTACTCCAAAGAGGACTCGCGTGAAAACAATACTCAAACTTCTTGTGTTTGCGTCCCTGACTCTGGCGGGCACTCTCGCCCCGGCGCAGCAACCGCCCGCCACCGGCTCACAGGCCCAGATTCAAAAGAGCGTTGAAGCCTTCCTCCGCAATTATTATGCCCTTGGCTCGGACATCACCATCACGGTAGGGACTCCCAAACCGATCGGTGCTTCTGGCCTCTCTGAACTTCCCATTACCGTCAAGAGCCCCGAGGGTTCGGACGACGTGAAAATGTATCTCACTGTCGACGGCCGTTATCTCCTTCGCGGCGACATCAATGACCTCACCACCGACCCCCTGGCCGAAAACATTGCCAAGTTCGACCTTAAGAACGCCCCCGTCTTCGGCGATCCCAAAGCGCCCATTACCATCGTCGAATTTGCTGACTTTGAATGCCCCGTCTGCCGTGGTCTTCACGACGCTGTCCGCGGCCTTCTGCCCAACTATCCCCAGGTCAAGATCATCTTCAAGGACTTTCCGATTGATGCCCTCCATCCCTGGGCCCGCACGGCGGCTCTCGCCGGGCGTTGCGCCTACCAGCAGAACCCCAAATCCTTCTGGCAGCTCTACGACCTGATCTATGACAATCAGGACCTGATCTCCGCCTCCAACGCCTACGACAAGATGATGGAGTATGCCGGCAAGGCTGGCCTGAACTCGGATACATTCAAAGTTTGCCTCAGCAGCCCGCAAGCCACCGCCGCCATCGATGCCAGCCTCGCCAATGGCAAGCTCCTCGACGTTCGAAGCACCCCGACCCTCTTCGTCGACGGTCGCCGCCTGGTCGGTGCTGACCCGCACGCCCTCCAGCAGTATATTGACTACGAGGTAGCCCGCCTCAAATCCGCCAAAAAATAATGCCTCTTTGCGGCCTTGTAGCGCAGGGCGAGTCTGTCGCCTGCCCGCCGCCTGCTGGCGGAAGCCCTGCGGCAGTTCGCCATCGTAGCTCTGGTGACCGCAACATTCAGGCCGGCTCTGCGATTTGGTTTTCTCCGTGTTCAGGTGCCCCATGTTGCCCGGTGCTCGTGCTCGCCTGTCTGGTCGTAGAGAGGGAATCATTCCTGGAAAAGGCAGGCGGCAGTCGCACCTTTATATGGTGGCGGGGGGCAGGGCTCGATCACCCGTCTCGTGGTTAACATAATATAGCTTATGGGACGCACTGTTAAGGACTTTCTTCGATCCTCCCCGCCTTTTCTGTGGATTTCCTCCTATTTCTCCTCTACTTCCCGGCTGACGCGGAGGGTGCGCCAGCCGGCGTGCTGCTGGGGTCGGTCGGGTCTCCTGAGGGTAAGCTGGTGGGTCTATGGAAGAGTGCCATTGCAGCTCGTGCGTTTCCTTTTCAATGCGCTACTTTGGCGGCCACCGCTCCCGCCGCCGCGCCAGTGGCGAACCGCCTTGCGGCGCGCAGAACTCTCCGCATCACCGCTCCGCCCCGAGCGACGTTCAGGGCATCATCGCCTTCCCTGCTGAGCGCTTTTGTCTTCAGCTTTTCCTCTGCGAGGTTTGCTTGTGCCACTCCCAGCTCCGCTTGGCACGCCTGGCACTCCAGCGCCGCGTCGTAGAGCGGTTTCAGGTCCTCGACCGGCATGCGCACTTGGGGGCTGGGGCTGCCGGGCTTTTCTGTGGCCTCCAGGGTCCCCGGGCCGGCGCTTTGGGCCGTCTCCTCCAGGGCTAGGGGTTTCAGAAGCGTCAACACCTCTGGCAATCCCTTCAGCACCTGCTGAGGGCTTCGCACAGAGCATCCTTCTCGTGGCCCGCGGCGTGTGCGGCGGAGTTGCGCGCACTCCCCTGCCTATCCTTGACCCGGGTATTACGAGCACCTCTCCGGAGAACGTATCCATCCTCCGGAAATTTCTCATCGTCAATGTCCGTACTACCGCCATCATTTCCTCCGCTCTGCCCGCGCAATCGGTCACGCCAACTTCTCTCGGCACAAATGTTCCACTCCTCCACCGGCTCCGCCTACACCAGCGCCCCCAGCATGCGGCGAGAATGGCGTCCCCGTGCCGTCTGCAAAACGCTGACCCTTTCTCGGCCTTCCGCACACACGGAATCCAAGCCATTCGCGTTCCCGCGATCCGATAAAATGCCTTGCACTTTTTCATTTTGGACTGCGAGACCCCTGCTTGCCCTGACGAAGGAAGGGCCTACTGCTCGGATCTACTCTTTGATTGTGTAGTGGCCGGCCTTCAGGCCGGTAACTGAGTTCTTCTTGGTTTGTCGCGCCGTGAGTTCGGGGTGTCCTTGCTAGCCGGCCACTTTACCCCGTCACAGACAACCATCCCCGTTGTCATCCTGAATCCATCCGACGAGAATGGCTGAAGCATCTCTACCGCCCCGTCTTGCGTCCCGCCATCTCCGGAGGTCCCGTCGCACTCTGCGGGTTCCCCAGTTGCCGCTGTTGCACCTGGGTTCTTCGCCTTTTCCGGCTCTTGTAGCGCCTTGCCTTCAGGCCGGCATCTTGGGTTTTCCGCGCCCTCGCCGCTTACTCATACCGAAAAACAAAAACCCCGGCTCATCGCCAGGGCTTGGATACACTTTTCTACGTCCACGAGTATATCACTACGTTAATTGTTGTGCAGTGAAATATTCGTCTCCTCTCAACTTTTTTCCGCCCCCACTACTCCTTACCCCCTCTGTTGCCTCCCCGCCTTCGTCTCCACACCGTAATATTACTGTATTCTTACATTTTTCGACTTGACATCACCCTTTCTCCCGCGCACACTGTCACTCCCAGATTTACCCTCCCCTGGAAAGGGCTCCGATGTGCCGTTTCTTCCATCAGATTAGCTTCACCAGTTCCGCCTGGCAGGCTGCCATGCAAAACCTCCGCGATCCCTTGGAAGCCATCCGCACTCCCATCGAATCCTTGGGTGGCAAGCTTCAGGACGCCTTCTTCACTGAGGACCCTCACGATGTCCTCGCCATCACCGAATTCCCGGACCATGTCTCTCCCGCTGACCTCTCCATCGCCTTCTATGCCGGTGGGGCCGTGGCCAGCATCCACACTTCCCCGCTTCTCACCGCCTCCCAAGCCATCGAAGCCAGGCGCAAAGCTGGCTCTCGCACCTATCGTCCCGGCCTGCGCGCCCGCGCCATGGCTGCCTCCGCCACCTGATTTTTCTTTACCGGGGCGTCCGCCGCCGCGGAGGCCCCGCCAGCCAGACGCGTCCTGATATCTGTTTACTGGTATCTTTCACCGGGCATCCGCCTACTGATATTCTTTCACCCTCTGCTAAAATCTCCCCGTGCCCCCTTCCACGCCCACTCCCAAACTTGCCAACATCCGTCTCCACCCCATCAAATCCCTTGACCCTGTCTCCGTCCCCGAAGCCCGCATCTCCCCCTCTGGTGGACTCGCGCCCGACCGCGTCTGGGCCCTCTATTCCGTCGATGGCAAATGGGTCAATGGCAAACGCACTCCCGTCGTCCACCTCATCCGCGCCGCCTACTCCCCGGGTCTAAGCTCCGTCACTCTCTCCGTCCCCAGCGATCGCCGCAAAATCCCCGCGCGCACCTTTGCCTTCCCCGCCGACCATGAAGAAGCTGCCGAATGGTTCAGCGTTTTCTTCGAGCAGCAAATCATCGTGCGCAATTCTCCCGGCGGCTTCCCCGATGACACCATCGCCAACGGCCCCACCATCATCTCCACCGCCACACTTCTCGCCGTCTCCGCGTGGTTCCCCGGCCTCTCCGTCGACGACATCCGCCTCCGCTTCCGCACCACTCTCGAAATCGAGGGTGTTCCCGCCTTCTGGGAAGATCGCCTCTTCGGCGAAAACGAACGCAGCGTAGTCCGCTTCACGATCGGGGAAGTCCACCTCGAAGGCAGTAATCCCTGCGCGCGTTGCCCCGTCCCCCCGCGCGATCCCCACACCGGCGTCGCCATCGACACCTTTCAAAAACGTTTCACCCAGCTCCGCGAAGCCACCCTCCCCGAGTGGTCCCCCCGCCCGCGCTTCGATCATTTCTACCGCCTGGCCACCAACACCCGCGTCCCCTCCTCCGAATCCAACAAACTCCTCCGCGTCGGCGACGCGCTACTCCTGTAGCGCAGGGCGAGCGTTCGAGTCCTGCGGCCTTTCTCCCGATTTCGTAGTGGCCGACCTTTAGGTCGGTTCATGGATTCTTCTTCGCTCTCTCGCGCTTTCCTCCTGCCTTGGTAGGGCCGGGCTTGCGGTTCCTGGGGTTCCCCACGTTACGCCTCTCGTCCACGGCTACCAGCCACTGCTGCTATGCTTCCCCCTCCAGGAGGCACCCCCATGCCGCAAACCCTGCCGTGATTCAAATCAATTTGACGCGCAGACACAGGGCGGTCTTGCTTTTCGCTATTCTAATCTGCGGCATTGCGCTCTTTGCCTCGCGCCGCCAGGTCCACGCGGCCCCCGATGACAAGCCTCTCCGTGTCCGAACATTGGAAATTGTCGATTCAGCGGGAGTCGCCCGCATGCGTCTGGCCGCGCCGGCACCCGATCCGGTCACCGATGGGAGATCTTCGCCACGGCGCAGTCCCATGACGGGGATTCAACTAAACGATGCAAAAGGCAATGAAATCGGGGGCTTGGGCATGCTCGATGACGGCACGCTCACGCTCTGTTTCGATACGCACCTGGCCGAAGCCACCTGCATGTATGTTTTACCATCTGGCGAGCGCGGCTTCTCCGTCACAGATGACCACGGAACCGACCGCGCCAAAATCGTTTTGAATCCTGACAACACCGTCGCGTTGCTCTTGACTGACGCAACGGGAAAAAGACGAGCCGACATGCAGTTGAAAACATCTGGCTCAGCCGAGGTCCGCGTCCTGGACGAAAAAGGAACTATCCTTTGGGGACGGCCTGTCTTCTGAACTCTCCTGCCCATTAAATTACTTCCTCGGCGGAAACAACCCTCTCCTCATCAACTCTTCCCCGCATTTCCGCCGGATCTCCTCCGACCATTTCACCCAGCTCCGCTTGCTCAACCCCAAAAAATGCCGCGCCCGTTCCTACTCCCCCAACCCCGAATGATACAAACGGAACATCACCATCCGCGATGCCCGCTCCGGCCTCCGCAACACCGCTTGCCCCGCCAAAGCAAAATCCGCCATCTAATCTTTCAACTTCGGCCGAAGGTCCGGCCGCCACAAATATTTCGCGTCCTGCTGCGAATCCAGCGCCCCCGCGCCCCGCGATACACTTCCCAGCAAACAGCAAACGCCAGCTCCCCCTTCTCACTCATCTTTCCCTCCGCCTGTGTACTGGCCAATCTTTAGGTCGGCCTTCCTTACTTCCCCACCTGATTGTTTCGTTGCCTCACTCTTCATCCCTTCACCAGGTACTCCCACACTCTTTCCCGCACGTTCGTCCGCAGTGCCTCCACCCACTCCCTCCTCCGCTTCTCCACCGTGAACGCTCCGTGCCCCTCCTTCCGCAAATGCCGCAGCTGCGCCGAAATGCCCGGCTCGGGAAACTTTGTCTTCCTCGCCAACTTGCGTCTTGCTTCCTGTATTTGAATTACCGGACTCAAACCTACCGCAGTCCTGGCTTTCGCAACCTAAAAACAAAAAAGCGCGACTCACGTCGCTCTCTCTCCTACCGCAGCAATCCAGCTTTTGTACCACTGCGCCCTGCCTCCAGAATCGCCGCCTACCTCCTCACAGTAAAAACAAAAACGGCCTCGATCCCTCGAGGCCGCCTCCATTTTCTAATTGCTAATTTCTATTTTCTAATTCCTGCCCCTACGCCTTCGCTCCCTCGGGCATTTCCCCCTTCACGCCCTCCAGCATCTGCTCTTTCCGGTACACCAGCGAATTAATGTCATACGTCGCCAGCTCAAACCCGTGTCCGTGCGTGATCGCGTCCGTCGGGCACGCCTCCACGCAATACCCGCAGAAAATGCATCGCGAATAATCGATGTTGTACACCTTCGCGTACCGCTCGCCTGCCGAAATCCGCTTTTCCTCGGTATTCTCCGCAGCTTCGATGTAAATACAGTTCGCCGGGCACGCCGCCGCGCACAAGAAGCATCCGACGCACTTTTCCAGCCCGCCCTCGTCGCGGTGCAGCACGTGGATCCCGCGGTACCGCGGCTGAAAATTCACCGGCACCGCTGGGTAATTCTCCGTCACCGTCTTCTCAAACATGGTCTTGAAGGTGACGCTGAATCCCTTCACCAGCGCAACCGCGTTTTCCCCGATCTCACGTATCAGTGATCCCATAACTCCCTGCACTGGCCGATCTTTATCTCGGCCCTCCAATTTCTACTTGCTCTGTCAGTCTAACAAACCCTCTTCCTGGATTCCAATTCTCCGAATCTTCACTCGCTATAACCCTCCCTCATCTCGCCAGCCAGCCCGTTTTCCATTCCCACTGCGGCCTTGTCATCCTCAGAACCGCGCTTTTTGCGGTCCGACCGATCTCAACCACAGCGTCTTGACTCCCAGCCTGCTCTTATTTCCCACCTGTTTTCTGATATCTGATCGCTCGTATCTGATATCTCCCCTACTTCAATCCCTCCACAATCTGTTTCCCATGAAATCGCCCATTCTCAATAAAAATCTCATTCGTATTCTTCCCCGCCACCACCACTCCGGCCAGGTAAATCCCCTTCACATTGCTCTCCAGAGTCTTTGGGTCCAACTCCGGCCGGCGGCTCTCCGCGTCAAGCCTTACTCCCAAACTCTCAATGAATTCGTAGTCCGGGTGATACCCTGTAAGCGCGAACACCTGCTTTCCTCCTACCAATCGCGCCCCGCCGCCGTTCTCCACCATCGCCCCATCGCGCACAATCTCCTTCACCCGTGCCTGAAACACGGCCGCGATCTGTCCCGCTTTGATCCGGTTCTCGATATCCGGCTTCACCCAATATTTGATCGACGTCCCCAATTCCTTCCCTCTCACCACCAGCGTCACCCGCGCTCCATTCCTCCACAAATCCAGCGCCGCTTCCACCGCTGAATTTTTTCCTCCTATCACCACTACATCCTGGTTCCAATACTCATGCGGCTCCGTGTAGTAGTGGCTCACATGCGGCAGATGCTCTCCCGGCACGCCCATCTCATTCGGCAAATCGTAATAACCCGTCGCCACCACCACTTTCTTCGCCTCATACCGCTCTTCGGCGCCATTCTCCGTCTGCGTCACTACCGTGAACGCCCCGTCATGCCCGTCCACTCGCAGCACCCGCTCAAACAGCCGCAGTTCCAACGCGTAATGTTCCGTTCCCTTCCGGTAATATTTCAGCGCCTCCGTCCGCGTCGGTTTCTCCCCGCCGCACACCATCGGCAAATCCCCAATCTCCAGCAATTCCGGCGTCGTAAAGAACACCATGTTCACCGGGTAGTGGTAAATCGAATTGCACAAGCATCCCTTATCGATCACCAGCGCCCGCATCCCCGCGCGCTTCGCTTCCATCGCGCAAGCCAGCCCGGTCGGTCCCGCCCCCACGCAAATCATGTCGTATGTAGTCATACTCTCTTCGATTTCCCCACTCCCATATCGGTTACTGCACACCTTTACTTCGATTCCCAAAATCTATTTAGTCACCCAACAAATTATTGTCATCCCGAACCCGCGCTTTCCGCGAGGGTAGGATCTCAACTTCGGCGTCTTGCCCAGGCCACATCCGTCCAATGGTAGCGGCGGCTGTACGCCGCCATCTTGCAGTTGCCCTGTGGCACAGCGATTCCTCGGTGTGCTCTTCGATCATTCATGATTGCACTCCCAAATGATCTTGAGGGTGGTCCACCTTGGTTTGTAAGGGTGAGCTCTTACGCTCAAATGCCTCGACCTCCCTCTTCCTCCTCGCCTATTTCCATCTTCGAGCGTTCCTCGTCATCCCACCTGCTTCCCCGGCGCGCCACTCCTCTCAATGTTTCTTGCAAGGAAACGCCCTAATCTGAGGCTCCTTCAAATCCCTGACCATTTCTCCCTCCAGCACCGCCCACTCAGAGCTGTAGCAACCCGCTTCTTGGTACCGGCCATCTCGAAATCGATAATCCGCCAACCCCGCCTGTGTCGCCGAACCATGGACCGCTGTCACGATCTCCCGATAACCACCCGTACTCGTCTTTTGAATCGTAAAGGTCTGCGCTTCGTCCTCCAGAAGCACTTGATACCCCTTGCCTCTCTTCCGAAATACCCAAATAGGGCAATTCCCTACCGCACTGCAATTCACCATTCCTTGCGCTATCACTTCACGAACTCCGTCGTTGTTTAGGTCAATCCACTTTACCCTTGTATCCAGCGCAGTTTTCTCCAACCCGGCTTCAGATTCGATTTCAAGGTCCTTCAGCATCGGCCGCAACTGTGCAGCAATCACCGTCGCAATTGCCTTCCTGTCAGCTTTTGGTATTTTTGCCTTGCGCAGCAAATCTTTCGCGCTGAGTTCCTGCTGCGCATCCCAATTCCATTGGAATTCGTCGCTCTCAGTGTTTCTCTGTGCCGCTTGCGAGTTTGTCGGTCTCGGGCAAAGCAAAGCACAGCACTCTGCAAAGAATAGTAGCGATGCACGAGCAAAAAATAACCTCTCTCCTCTCTTCACTGCTCCCCCGCCATCTCCAAGATCTCCACCAACTTCCCCCGAAATGCTTCCAACTCCTTCAACCTCTCCTCCGTCGCCTCCACTTCCCTCTTCTTCCATACAAACACATCTCCCGACGCCCTCTTCAATCTCACGCTTAAATTCCCATCCACCATCACCGTCACCGGCGCCAGCAACCTCAACCCGCCATTCTCCACCGCCGCCAGCAGCGCCGCGCACTCCCCCCGATGCACGCACAGCGCACTCTCATACGGGGGTATCGCAATCGGCCGGAATCCGGCCTCAAACAACCGCTCCAGCACCCGCATCTGCACCTGCGTCAATTCCATCATCGCCAAATTATACACACTGCACTGTAGCGCCGCGCCTTCAGGCCGGCAGCTTGGGTTACTCTCCCTTCTTCCGGCCGCTCTCCAGACCGGCCAGTCATCCCCACACCCGTTCCCTCCCCAGCGCCGGAAGCGGCAACAAGTTAGCCCAGCCCGCAAGGGCTCGGTAGCGCTCTGTTCTTCTTCCTCCGCGCACCTCGGCGTCGTTTGCGCCGGCCCGCCGCGGCTTCAGCGAGGGAAGGAGGGTCTCAGGGTTATCTGTTCTCTTGAACTGTTTAGACTCTTCTACTCTTCTACTCTGCTACTCTTATGCTCTTACCCAAAAAACAAAAACGGCGCGACCGAAGCCGCGCCGTCAATTCCCTTCCTAAAATCCGACTCCTTGGTGTCTTCTGTGTTTCCGTGGCCAACCTTCACGCCGCCGTCGAATCCGCCTCCGTCCCCTCCAACTGCGCCAGAATCTCCCGCAGTGTCCGGATCAACTCTTCCCTCGACACATGGCTCTTCTTGAACTGCAGCCGGAACTTGAACGCCTCATTCTCCGGCTCGTAATGGAAAATAAAAGGCTGCGGTCTCTGCGGCCCGGCCTTCTCCTCCGCCCGTTCTTTCCGCGCTTCGTCCCGCGTCAATCCGCCCTGCAGGATCCGCGCGAACATCTCCAGCATCTTCTTCTCCGTCGGCTGTTTTGCAATCTGCAGAAGCAACGTCCTGGCGAGCACGCCATGCTCGATGCACCTCTTCCGCAGCGGCTCAGGAATATTCCGCAGCGTCAAAATCTCGCTCACCGAACTCCGCGCCCGCCCGATCTTCTTCGCGACGTCATCATGCGTGTAGTCGAACTGTTCTGCCAGCCGGTGCAACCCATCCGCCTCTTCAAAAGGCGTCAAATCCTTCCTCTGTATATTCTCGATCAGCGCGATTTCCAGGGTCTCCGCGTCGTCCGCCATCTTCTCGATGGCCGGCACCTCGCGCAATCCCGCCGCCCGTGAAGCATGATAGCGTCGCTCGCCGGAAATGATGTAGTAGCAATCCTCGCGCGGCACAAACCGCACGAGCAGCGGCTCCAGCACGCCTTTCTCACGGATCGATTCCGTCAGTTCGCGCAGGTCTCCCAGCGCCTTTCGCGGCTGGTCCGGATTCGGCCGGATCTGATCCACCGGGATCATCCGTCCCACCGCCGCGCCGCTGTAACTTGTTAACGACTCTACGTAGTGCGCGTCATGCCGCATCTTCAGCGTGACGGGCAACCCGGCTCTCTTCAACACGTTGTAAGACCTCCGCTGCTAGCTTTTTGTACTCCACCGCGCCCGGAGATTTGGGCGCAAAGGAAAATATCGTCTGCTTGTACGCCGGGCTTTCTTCCAGCCGCACATTCTTTGTGATCTTCGTCTTGAACAGCACTTCGCCGAACACCGCGCGGATCTGCCCGTGCGTGTCCCGCGAAATATTCGTTCGTTTGTCGAACAGCGTGATCACCACGCCCAGCATCCGCAACTGCGGGTTCGGCCGCGCCCGGATCCGTTCATACGTCTCCAGCAAATCGTCCGTCCCTTCAATCGCAAAATACGCCGCCTGGATCGGCACCAGCAGGTGCGTCGCGGACACCAGCGCGTTCACCGTCAAAATCCCCAGCGATGGCGGCGTATCAATCACCACGTAGTCGTAGTCCTTCAGCACCGGCGCCAGCGCATCTTTCAACCGGTACGGCGCGTCAAACTGCCCACTCAGCGCCGTCTCCAACTTCGCCAGCGACAGCCGCCCCGGCCCCACGCTCAACATTGGATCTTTGCTTGCCTTGATCACGTTGGCCATCGGCGCCCGCGCATCCCCCAGCACTTCGAACATCGATTCCTTCACGTCTCCCATATCGAAAAACGCGATCGTCGAGTTCGCCTGCGGGTCCAGGTCGATCAGCAGCGTCCGCCTTCCCTTCATCGCCAGCGCTGCCGCCAAGTTGATGGCCGTCGTCGTCTTCCCGACTCCACCCTTCTGGTTCGCAACTGTGATGATTGCCGTCATCTACTCCCGCCTCCACTCCTCGGTCAGCCTATTGGTGGGGGCGCTGCACTGCTGCGCCCCAAGTCCGCAAGCACGCTCAATCTGACTCCCCTCTTGCTGGCCCGTCCGCACACACACTCCTCCTCTTGAGGCAGGGACACTACATCAATTCTATTGGTGTTTATGCCGGCGGACGGGCCCAATGGCATACGCCCACTGTACGTTCACGCCTTTCCCCACGCAAGCTAAAATTACCACTTTTCCAACCCGCCAGTGGAAATCTCCCTCCCTGAGGTCCACCCTGCTCCGCCAGCCTCCCGACCGTGCGTTATTGGTACGACCGCCGGGCAGCCCCTTTGGCCTCACCAGCGATCCATGATGGGTAGATGCCGCGGTAAACAGAAGTGTAAAACCTCCGCGGAGTATCGCGGCGAGCCACAAATCGGCATAAGGGGAGCGGTTACCCGCCCTCCCCGGCCACACCACAGTAGAAGACAGCTGACCTGCGATAAGCTCGACTGCTTTCGATACGCGACCGCCGGATTTACCACCAGCGTCCTTGATGGATACGGACTTCGCGATCAGTTGCCTGCTTGTCCGACGTCGTAGGCCTCTAATCCAGTTTTTGTCCGTCGCCTCGCATCATTGCTCCGCGCTTTCTTCAGATCCCACCTCACGGTGAGGCCCTTGCGCTTCACTACCCCTCACCTCCATCAGGTTGGGACGGGACTTTCACCCGCAAGCTGCCGAACATGCACGGCGTACAACAAAAACGGCGCGACCACAGTCGCGCCGCCACCCCGTTTTCTCTTCTCGAACTTCCAGCCTGTAACTTCCAACCCCCGCCTTCAGAACTCCACTCCCCAAAAATCCGCCGGTGGGTGCTCCAATTCCAATCCCAATTCCCAGCCCGTCCGGCCTTCATGTCCGCGCCAGATTAATATCGCCTCGCACTCTTTTTGATTGCTCCCATTCTTCAGCCGCAATTTCTGCCCCACCGCGAATCCCTGCGGCACAATCGCCATGCACCCCTTCGGGCTGATATCCACCGTGTACCCTTCCACCTTGTGCGTGGCCCCCGCTTCCTTCCACTCCACTTCCACTTGCACGCGTGAATTCACGCGCGAACCCGCCCGCATATACTGCAACATTTTCAGTGCGTAATTCATTTCGCTCGAGACGCTCACGTCCACTCCTCCCACGGCTCCTGCAGTCTCCCCCAACAATTCCCAACCTTAGGCCCCCTATCCTTCTCCGTCAATGGACCTTACGTTCCACAACTCCCTATCAGTCATCACCTCTCTTCCTTCACCTGTAGAGGATGCTTGTTGCCCTGAACGCACGAGAAGGGTACGCCTCCAACTTGGGTTTTCCTTTCCTCCTCGCCTTTGTAGTGGCCTACCTTCAGGCCGGTTCTTGGGTTCCTCCTCTCCTTCGTGGCACATCCCTTCCTGCTTGCCCTGACGCAGGAAGGGCTTGTCCTGAATCAGGAAGGGGCTGTGCTCTGGACTTCGCACTTTCGCAAGGATTCTCCGCTCCCTCCGCGCACCTCTGCGCCCTCTGTGGTAAAGAACCCAAGCCGCCCACGCCACAACCAAAACGTCGTGCAACGCTTCCTGATAGCTCATTACTTATATCTGGTATTGTCATAAAACCCCCATGTCCTTCTTCCCCATCTTCCGCCGCGAACTCCGCCCCACCCTGCATCTCGCTCTCCCTCTCATTCTCGCGGAAGTCGGCTGGATGAGCATGGTCATCGTTGACACCATGATGGTTGGCCGCCTTCCCAATAGTGCTGAAGCGATCGGCGCAGTCAGTATCAGCTCAAGCCTCTTCATCGTCTTCGCCTTCTTCGGGGAAGGTATCCTCGTCGGCCTGGACACTCTTGTCTCGCAATCCTTCGGGGCCGGCCGTCGCGAAGACTGTCACACCTCCCTCCTCAATGGCATCTACCTCAGCTTTGCCCTCGCTCCCTTCCTGGTGATTCCCGTCTGGATTATTCCTCGCTATTTCGAGCGCTTCGGCGTCACTCATCCCGTCGCCGTCCTCGCCGCTCCTTATATGCGCACGCTTTCCGCCGGCCTCGCCCCTCTCCTCCTCTACTTCGCCGTCCGCCGCACGCTTCAGGGCATGAACATGGTTCGTCCTATCGCCTTTGCTCTCGTCACTGCCAACCTCGTCAACTTCCTCGGCAATTACCTGCTCATTTACGGCAAATTTGGTTTCCACGCCTACGGTGTCACGGGTTCCGGCATTGCCACCTGCATCTCCCGCGGCTATCTGGCTCTTGTCCTCGTTATCTACCTTCTCTGGTACGATGCCCGCCACAAAACCGAACTTCTCAAAACTCCTGTCCAGCCCGACCTCACCCGTATCCGCCAACTCATCGCCCTGGGTTTTCCCGCCGCTCTTCAGCAGACCGCCGAAATTACCGTCTTCGCTCTGGTCGCCTCTCTTATCGCCCGTCTCGGCGCCGTCGCGCAAGCCGGCCACCAGATCGCTCTCAACACTGTTGCCTTCACCTACATGATTCCGCTTGGCCTCTCTTCCGCTGCCGCGGTCCGTGTCGGCCAGGCTCTCGGCCGCCGCTCTCCCGCCGACGCGCGCAACGCTGGCAACACCGCCATCCTCCTGGGCGCTTCCTTCATGTCCGCTATGAGCGTCGTTCTCCTCGTGTTCCCTCGCATCATCGCCCGCATGTACACCGCGGATGAAACTGTCATCCACAGCGCCGCCACTCTCCTCATCGCCGGAGCCGCCTTCCAACTCTTCGACGGCATTCAAACCGTTTGTACCGGCGCGCTTCGCGGCACCGGCGACACGCGCACTCCCATGCTCTGCCACTTCTCGGCCTACTGGCTCATGGGCCTTCCCCTCGGCACTTTCCTCTGCTTCCGCCGCCACTGGGGCGCTCTCGGTCTCTGGGTCGGGCTCAGCCTCTCCCTCATCCTCATCGGCATCCTTCTCCTCATTTTCTGGCGCCGCCGCTCCCTCCACCTCCTCTGATCTCGCCCTCCTACTTGCGTCTTGCCTCCGATCCGAGTCCCTCTTGTAGCGGAGGCTTCTTGCGATGCTTGCCCTGAACTAGGAAGGGAACGCACGCGAAGGGTAGGCCTCCATCTTGGGTTTTCCGTTCTTCTTCGCATTTGTAATGGCCGGCCTTCAGGTCGGTTCTTGAGTTCCTCCTCGCTTTTTCTTGGGTTCCTCCTGCAGCACGCCCCGCCCTTCGCCCGCCTCAGGCGGAAAGGGTGGGCTCTTACGATCGAAGCCAACAATCTCCGCTTCTCGCCTTTCCCCTTCGCCCCCACAAAGCAAGAACGGCGCCCCAACTCCGGCGCCGCAGCTCTTTCCTTCTTTATTTCATTAGTCTTTGCTTCTTTACTTCCTTTCTTTCTCCCACTTCTTTCTAATCTCTGCCTCAAAGCCTTTGCGGTCCTTTTTCATCAACTTCACCAATCCGGGATTCTGCGTCTCTTCGTGCTCCGCCGCCCACAACACCATCTCCGTCAACACCGGCGCCAAATCAATCCCTTTTTCCGTCAGCCGGTAATTCTGCTTCCTACCGTCCTTTGCATCCCGCTCCGCTGCGATAATTCCGTACCCCTCCAGCTTTCTCAAGCGGTCCGCTAGAACGTTCGTGGCGATTCGTTCATATCCCCGCAAAAACTCCTTAAACGTCTTCGCCCCACGCAGCATCATGTCCCGGATGATCAGCAGCGACCACCGGTCCCCCAACATCTCCACCGAAGCATTCAGCGGACACCCCGACCTCCACTCGCATTTCCCTTTCTTTGTTCCCATGTCCCAAACTTAACATATTTTCGCTTGCTTTTTGCAAGTTATATGGCACACTGTCCCCCATTATTCGAGCGGCGGCCGGCGCCTCTCCTCTTCCGCTGTACGGAGCTCACTAGGTCGCCGGACCCCTCGTGACAAGGAGATTTTCATGAGCAAAGTTCGAGTCCTCGTCGGCACACGCAAGGGCGCTTTCATTCTTTCTTCAGACGGAAAGCGCGAAAAGTGGGACATCAGCGGCCCCCTTTTCACCGGCTGGGAGATCTATCACATGAAGGGTTCCCCCGTGGACCCGAATCGTGTCTACGCCTCGCAATGCAGCGGCTGGTTCGGTCAGGTGATTCAACGTTCCGATGACGGCGGCAAGACCTGGTTCCAGCCCGGCACCCCTCCGGGAGAGCCGACCACCGCGCCGGGCGGCATGCCCAAGGGCGAAAGCAACAAGTTCGTCTACGACACTTCAGCCGCCACTGGCAAGCCCCTCACCACTCACCAGTTCTACGACGGCACGCAGCATCCCTGGGAATTCAAGCGAGTCTGGCACCTCGAACCCTCCCACACCGATCCCAGCACTATTTTCGCTGGCGTGGAAGACGCCGCCCTCTTCCGCTCCACCGACGGCGGCAAGTCCTGGCAGGAACTCTCCGGCCTCCGCGGCCACGGCACCGGCCCCAAGTGGCAGCCCGGCGCGGGCGGCATGTGCCTCCACACCATAATTCAGGACCGCAAAAATCCCAATCGCATCTACATTGCCATCTCCGCCGCAGGCGCCTTCCGCACCGACGATGGCGGCAAGACCTGGCAGCCCATCAACCGCGGCCTCAAATCGCAATACATTCCGGACCCCGAAGCCGAAGTCGGCCACTGCGTCCATCACGTCGCTCTGCATCCCTCTCGCCCGGATGTCCTCTTCATGCAAAAACATTGGGACGTCATGCGCAGCGACAATGCTGGCAATCAATGGCACGAAGTCAGCGGCAACCTCCCCACCGATTTCGGTTTCGTCATCGATGTCCACGCCCACGAGCCGGAAACCATCTACGTGGTGCCCATCAAGAGTGACGGTGAACATTTCCCTCTCGATGGCAAACTCCGCGTTTACCGCAGCCGCACTGGCGGCAACGAGTGGCAGGAACTTTCCAAGGGTCTTCCCGAAAAGGACTGCTACGTCAATGTCCTTCGCGACGCCATGGCTGTCGACACTCTCGATTCCTGCGGTGTCTACTTTGGCACCACCGGCGGCCAGGTGTATGCTTCTTCTGATGCCGGGGATTCCTGGAACCCCATCGTCCGCGATCTCCCGGCGGTTCTCTCAGTAGAGGTTCAGACCTTGCCATGATTCGCGTTGTGCTTCCGGCTCATCTTCGGACCCTCGCTCACGTCTCCGGTGAGGTCACCCTGGCGGTCGAGGGTCCGCCCACACTTCGCTCTGTCCTGGACGCTCTCGAAGCATCCTATCCCATGCTGCGCGGCACCATCCGCGATCATGACACCCTGGAGCGCCGCCCCTTCCTGCGCTTCTTCGCATGCTCCGAAGATCTCTCCCACGAGCAACCAGACTTCGCACTGCCCGCCCAGGTCGTTTCTGGCGATGAGCCTTTCCTGATCATCGGCGCCATCGCCGGCGGCTAACCCCAATTCCACTTGTAGCGGAGGCTTTACGCCTCCATTTTGGGGTTACCTCTCTTCTTCGTGGCACCGCCACTCCAGCTCGCCCTGAGCCACGAGGGGGCTGTGCCCTTAAGTCCGCATTGTCGCGGAAATTCTCCGCGCCCTCTGTGGCCCTCTGCGTCCGCTGTGGTTAAAGCCAGACCGACCGCGCTTCTATCAGAACGTCGTGCAAATCTTCCCGTTCCTAAGCCGCACGCCCCAAAAACAAAAACGGCGCGACCTATGCCGCGCCGTCCAATCTTTCCCTCTGTATCTCCGTGGCCAATCCTTTCCTACATCTTATATCTTCCCAAATCCTCGTCGCTCAATCCCTCCAGATAATTCCTCAACTGCTCGTTCGTCGTCCGTTCCGCCAGCGCCGAACTCACCTTCGAATTCTTCAACACCGTTTCATCCACAAAAATCGGGCAATCCATCCGCAACGCCAGCGCCAGCGCGTCACTCGGCCTCGAGTCGATGCTCATCAACTCCCCATCCCGCTCCACCCAGATCAACGCATAAAACGTGTCGTCCCGCAGATCATTCACCACAATCTTTTGCACCGACACTTCCAACCCCAAAATCACATTCTTCAGCAGATCATGCGTCATCGGCCGCGGCGTCTGCACCTTCTCGATCTCCAGTGCGATGGCGTTCGCTTCGTACGCGCCTACCCAGATCGGCAGGATCGACCGTCCCTGCACGTCCTTCAACACCACAATCGGCATCTGCGTCACCGGGTCCATCATCAGGCCGCGTATCTTCATCTCCACTTCCATCGCGCCCTCCTTGGCTCACCTCTGCCGACTGTAGTCCCAAACTCTTCTATCGCCCGCCACCCAATGAAATCCCCAGTTGTAGAGGAGGCTTCTTGCCCTGAACGCACGCGAAGGGTACGCCTCCACCTTGGGTTTGCCTTTCTTCTTCGCGCTTGTAGTGGCCAGCCCTTAGGCTGGTTTTTGGGTTCTCTGCCCCCGCCTCACTCCGTGCCTCCGCAGCTAATCCTCTCCCCCACCAAACTGTTCGGCGTCGCCGCAACCACGCGAACCTGCACGTAGTCTCCCAAACTTTCTTCCTGCGTGGAAGTGAAATTCATCACTTTATTCGCTGACGTATGCCCTGACCATTGATGTTCCTTCTTCGACTTCCCTTCTACCATCACCTCAAATGTCTTCCCCACCAATCGCTCATTCCTCGCCCTCTGAATCTCCCTTTGCCGTTCATTCAGAATCGCCAGCCTCCGCGACTTCTCCTCCTCTGTAATCGCGTCCTCCATCTTCAACGAGGGCGTATTCGGCCGCGGCGAGTATTTGAATGAAAACGCCCCATCGTACTGCGCCACATCCAGCAAACTCAGGGTCTCCTCGAAATCCTTTTCCGTCTCCCCAGGAAATCCCACAATAATATCGCTCGTGATGCTGATCTCCCGCTTCGCCGCGCGAATCATGGCAACCTTTTCCACATATTCTTCCCGCGAATACGTCCGTGCCATCGCCCGCAAAACTTTCGTCGACCCGCTCTGCACCGGCAAGTGCACGTGCTCGCAAATCCCTGGTACCGCCTCGATCGCCTCCACAATATCCTTCCCAAAATCCCGCGGGTGTGAAGTCGTGAATCTCACGCGACGAATTCCCCGCACCTGCGCCACCGCCACCAGCAACTCCGAAAACCGCATCTTCCGCCCCGTTGAAATTGGCGTCGGGTCCGCGTACGAATTCACCGTCTGACCCAGCAACTGCACTTCCGTGTACCCAACGTCCGCCAGTTTCCGCACCTCGTCCACAATCGATGCGCTCGCACGGCTTCGTTCCGGCCCTCGCGTGAACGGCACCACGCAATACGAACAAGCCTTGTCACAGCCCTCGATGATCGTCAGGTACGCTCGCCACGGATTGTCCCGCCGCGTCACTTCCGTCTCAAACGTCTCGTCCGTGTCCGTAGCCAAGCCGGTTACGCGCTTGTTCCCCGCCTCCAGCTCCTCTATAAGCTGCGGGAGGTTTCGATAGCTTGCGCTACCGCAAACTAAACTTACCCAAGGCGCCCGCCTAAAAATATCTTCGCCTTCCTGCTGCGCCAAACACCCCAGCACCCCAATGACCTGTCCTTCTTTTTGGGTGAACCGGTACTCCCCCAATCTCGAATAAATCTTCTGCGCCGCCTTCTCCCGGATCGAACAGGTGTTATACAAAATCACACCTGCATCTTCCTGGCGCTCCACCTGCCTATACCCTCGCGCCAGCAGCACCCCGGCCACCTTCTCCGAGTCGTGCTCATTCATCTGGCACCCAAACGTCTCGAGATAAAACGTTCCCCGATCATTCCCGGTGTTTCTGCCCGCCTCTGGCTCGCCACTCGTCGCTGGCCACTCGCCACTGACTTGACCCACACCCCCACCCGTGAGCCTATCCAAACTAAAATCAAATCCATTCCCCATATCTCTCTACTCTACCACACGCCCTTTTTGCACGGCTCCAGATTGCCTCTTACCCGACTCACCGCCAAGCCCTGGCTAATTCTCGTTATACTTCCCTACGTGCCTTCACGTAACACCGCGGGCGTCTACTTGCCTCTGCTTGCGCTTCTGTTATCTGGCTGCCATTCGTCTGACCGCAATACACCTCTTTCTCAGCCAGACCGCATCCTCATCATAAAGTCCGCCCGAACCCTCTCCCTCATGAAGGGCAGCCAGGTCCTAAAGTCTTACAGCGTTGCCCTCGGCCGCCAACCAATAGGCCCCAAAGCGCGCCAGGGCGATCACAAGACTCCGGAAGGCATTTATTCCGTCGGCCGCAAACTTCCCCACAGCCGTTTCCACCTCGCTCTTCACCTTTCCTATCCCAATTCATCGGACAGAGAGCACGCTCGCGACCCCGGTGTCCCTCCGGGGGGGATGTAGAAATTCACGGCCTCCCAACTGCCTTTGCATGGTTTGGTGGTCTGCATCGCCGCATGGATTGGACCGACGGCTGCATAGCTGTCACAAATTCCGAGATCGATGAAATTTATCCGGCCGTCCCCGTCGCTACGCCTGTCGAGATCCACCCTTGATGACCGCTACTCCACCCCTACTATCTTCACCCCATACGTATACTTCCCCGGCAACTCCACCGGCAGCTCCACTGCCACATCTCCGCCCACCTGCTTCCATTTCAACTCCCCACTCCCGCCCAACAAACTCACCTTCGCTCTGCTCTTCAACTTCATATCCCTGATCGTTACCATCCTCCCCTTCGGCTCTCCCAAAATAAACACGTACACCGCCCCATTCTTCTGCGTGAACCGCACGTTCATCCCGTCCGCCGTCTCTCCCTCTGCCCTCTTCCACGGCCGCGTCCCGTAAATCCCCTCCCCGTTCTGCCCCAACCACGCACCCAGCGCCTTCAATCGATCCATCTGCACTGCCGGAATTGTCCCATCCGCTTCCGGTCCCACGTCCAGCAGCAAATTCCCGTTCTTGCTCACAATGTCCACCAGCAAATAAATCAGCGCATCTTTCGCAATCGTCTCCTTCTCGCCCTCCGCCCGGTTATATCCAAACGATCTCCCCAGCCCGCGGCATTCTTCCCACTTCTTGGCCTGAATTTTCGACAGCGTCTCGTACTCCGGCGAAACAAAATCCGCGTGCTTCACCCCGAACCGGTCATCGATCACCCCATCCGGAATCGCGTTGTAATACTCCGCCATGATTTCCAGCGCGTGTCCCGACTTCGGGTAATCAATGTCATTCCACAACACCGCCGGCCGATACCTGCGGATCAGCTCCCGCATCTGGGCATCCGCGTACTTTCCATACGCCTCGCTCTGCGGTTCCACGTCTTTCGCCTGCTTCCAATTCACAATCGGGCCCGGCACAAAGGTCCAGTCGTACCCGCCCGAATAATAAAGACCCATCCGCATCCCTTCCGCACGCACCGCCGCCGTCAATTCCCCCACAATGTCCCGCGAAGCATGTTGCCGCTCCTTCGGCAAAGTCGGATTCGGTGTCTCGCTCGGCCACAACGTAAACCCCTCATGATGCTTCGATGTCAGCACCACGTACCGCGCCCCCGCCATCTGGAACGCCTTGGCCATCTCCTCCGGCTTCCACTTCTGTATCTCTTTATTAAATGTCTCCGCGAAATTGTAATAGTCGTACCCCGCTCCGTAATTCTCCTTGTGATACTCCTGCGTAGGCGAACCATCCAGCCTCAGACTATTCAGGTACCACTCCGCATAGGGATTCCGCTTCAGATACTCCTCTGGCGACAACTTCTGTAACACGGCCTCCGGCGTCAACACCGCCCACCCCGGCACCGAATACAATCCCCAGTGAATAAAAATCCCCAGTTTGGCGTCCGTATACCACTCCGGCAGCGCGTGCCGGTCCAGCGACTCAATCGTCGCCTCGTACTTCCCGTGCGCATGTCTCGCCTTGTCCTGCGCGCTCGCCGCTCCCATCCCCTGCGCCCGCGCCATCCCCACGCCCACCATCATCACCATCGCTGCCAGCACCACTTTCGCCAAACGCATTTGCTTCCTCCTGTCCCCGCGCCTGCAACTTCCGCATGTACTTGAGGGCGCCCCTCTATTTTCCCATTTCCATTTTCAATCTTCCCGTCGCCACCCACGCCATCACAAACAATACCCCCAACCCCAAATCCGTCCCCGCAAACACCAAATCCGAAGGATGCATTCTCCCCTGCAGCACCAGCGTCACCACCGCGATCCCATAACTGAATTTCTCCACCACCGACGGAATCATCATCGGCCGCAACCGCGCCGGCTCTCTCGCGATGAACAGAAACGAAATCTGCCACGCCAATCCCACTCCCACAAACCCATAATAAAATCCCGGATGCGTGATGGCCGGCGGATCCTGCCTCCCGATCAAATCGAACATGAAATACAGCGGCGTAATCACCAGCACTCCCCAGATCCCCGCCACCCAGAACACCACTTTCGCAAATTTCATTCCCATCCCCTTTCCCCTACCTCCTATACCTCAATTTCTTCCTCTCCTTCATCCTATTATTCTCATTTTTCCTTCTGTTCCCTGGTGAACTTTTCCGCCTCATCCTGCATCTCATTCCTTTGACCCTGTTCCATGCGTGTGCTAGGTTGGTTTTGCCAGCAAAATTTTGCTCAAACTGAGGAACTGACATCATTTCTTTCCTATCCGTTATCATCGTCGGCAACATCTTTGATATTCTTGCGCAAACCGGCTGGGTCGCGCGCGGCGTCCTCGCGATTCTCCTCTTCTTTTCTCTCATTTCCTGGGCGCTCATCTTCCAAAAAATGGGGCTCTTCGGCCGCATCAGCCGCCAGAGCGATCAATTCCTCAAAATTTTCCGCGCCACCAAAGGCGGCGCCAATCCTCAGGGCTTGGTGTCCGCGGGCTCTCCCTTCGCCAACGTCTACGCCGCCGGTTATCGCGAACTTCAATCCCAGCTTTCCGGCACCGGCAATCCCTCTCCTCCAAAACTCAAATCGCTTTCGGCCGTCACCGTCAGCATGCAGCTAGCTTCCGCCGAAGAAATCCGTCGCGTCGAAAAGGGCATGTCCTGGCTCGCCACCACCGCCGGCGTCACTCCTTTCATTGGCCTCTTCGGCACCGTCTGGGGCATCATCGACGCTTTCTCCGGCCTCGGCACCGCCGGCTCCGCCAGTCTTCGCGCTGTCGCTCCCGGCATCGCCGAAGCCCTGGTCACCACTGCCGCTGGCCTGTTCGCCGCCATTCCGGCTTTGATCGCCTACAACTATTTCCTCCAGCACATTCGCGATCTCGCCCAGCGCCTGGACACTTTTGCCAATGAATTCTCCGCCCAAGTCGAAAAAACCTTCAACTGACATGCGCCACCTGACTCTCAACTCAATCGCCGACGCCAAAGGACATGTCTCCCCGAGCCCGCCGGGGCGGGCGAGGGATCTGCTTTCCTCTTCCCTCACTCGCCACTCGCCACTTTCCTCCTGCTCTCTGGTCGCTGATATCGGATATCCCTTCCCCTCGGCACACTCCGTGAGAGGCCGCCCATGCCGCAGCTAACCAAATCCACTCAAACCAGCCTCTCCGACATCAACATGGTCCCGTTCATCGACGTGGTCCTTGTGCTCCTCATCATCTTCATGATCACCGCTCCGATCCTGCAATCCGGCATCGACGTCGACGTCCCCAAAACGCACACTGTCAGGGAAATTACCCAACAGCGCCTCGTCGTAACCGTCGACAAAAACCAGCTCATTTACCTTGGCAACGATCCCGTCAACATCCACCAGCTCACCGACAAAATTAGAAAACAGTCCAAGCATCAAAATGACGTCGTATACCTCCGCGCCGATGAAACCGTTCCTTTCGGCGTCTTCTGCACCGTGATCGACACCCTCCGTGTCTCCGGCATCTCCAACATCAGCATCGTCACCCAACCCATCACCGACAGGAATCGCCAATGATCGGACCCCGTCGCCTCAATAGCCTTAGTAGCGCCGGCATCCTGTTTGCCCAGAGCCCCGAAGGGCCGGCTCCTGTCTTGCCCTCCCTCCGTTCCCAGAGCGCAGTGCGTTCAGCTTGGCCTGAAGCTGGTCGGGCCATGCATCTTGGGGTCTCTTGCTCCTGTAGCGCCGTGCCTTTAGGCCGGCATCTTGGGTTTCGCAGCCGTCGATCTTCAGATCGGCCATTCCTGATATCTGATATCCGATTACTGATATCCGCCGGCCAAAGGCATAAAATATGAGGTGGGGAAAATAGCTGAACCAGCCGCATTCATCACAGCCTCAGCACCATGACCGAAGCCGTCTACAATCTCGATCAGTTCCCCCTCAAACGCTATCTCTCCTACTCTGTCTTTTTTCATGTCTCGCTCTCTGCCCTCATGCTCATCGGCGTCTGGGTCCAGCGCTCCGGCGACGCCTGGGGCGGCATTGGTGGCGGAGATTCCGGCGTAAAGGTCAATCTCGTCGCCAGCGCCGGTATCCCCATGCCTCAGCCTACCAACGTCACCGAAAGCGCCGTCGTCGATCCCACCAAGAGCCTTCACAAGGAAGAGCCCAAGCCTCTCCCTCCCGAACCCAAAACCGAGTCCACCAGCATCCCCAAATTCGAAAAAGAAAAGCCTCTCCCCAAGAGTAGGCCCTCCAAAATTTTCGAGAACAAAACACCCGAACGCGAAAATGCCGTTCCCGGCCGCGGTGGCTCTCCGAATCTCCCCTCTGGTTTCTCCAACACCCCCGGCCCTCTCTCCGGCGGCCTCGCCGTTCAGGGCCAGGGCGGCGGTGATTTCGCCGCTCGTTACGCCTGGTATGTCGAAGCGGTTCGCCGCGCCATCAGCCAGAACTGGATGCAGAACACCATCGATTCTTCCGTTCGCGCCGCTCGTACCGCCAAGACCGTTGTCACTTTCACCATCAATCGCGATGGCTCCATCAAGAACATTCGCATCTCCCAATCCAGCGGCAATCGCTCTATGGACGATTCCGCCCAGCGCGCCCTGCTCAACATCGAGCACTTTCCCCCTCTTCCTCCCGACTATTCCGGCAGCTACGTCGATGTCATCTTCGATTTCGACTTGAGCCTCTCCCGATGAGTTCCGCTTTTCCATTTCCAACGTTTTCTACGCTTCGTGTGACAGGAGGTCACCTTGTCCGTTAAGAAGAACTGTCTGTGGTTGTCTTCGCTCCTGACTGTCCTTCTTCTGTTCTCTTTCCCCGCCGCCGCACAGGACTGGATTCACTCCGGCACTGGCATCGGCGTCGAAAAACCTCGCATCGCCGTCTCGGACTTCGCCCCGCAATCCGATCCGGACAAATCTCACGCCGTCCTCTTCACCTCCGTCGTTCGCGATGACCTCGCCTTCTCCGGCATTCTCGAACTCGCCAGCCCCAGCTTCTATCCTCCCAAGGCTCCCTCTCAGCCCGCCGAACTCCAGATGCTCGATTGGTCGCAGGCCCCCGTCAACGCCAACTTCCTCGCCTTCGGCAATCTCTCGGAAACTTCCTCCGAGGTCGCCATTTTTGCCTGGATGTTCGACGTCCGTTCCCCTTCTTCTCAGGCCATTGTCGGCAAGGTCTATCGCGGCGCTCCCACCGACGACCAGGTCCGCAAGTTCGCCCATCAGTTTGCTGACGAGATTATCAGCAAGCTCTCCGGCGGACTCCCCAGCATCGCCTCCACGCAAATCGCCTTCATCCGCGGCAATCCTGGCGCCAAGGACCTTTGGGTCATGGATTACGATGGCGCCAATCAACACAAGCTCACTTCACTCCATTCCGTCGCTCTCACCCCGCGCTGGTCCCCCGATGCCTCCCGCATCGCCTTCACCTGCTTCGTCCCCAATAACGGCACCGTCAGCGCGCAAATCTGCATGTACTCCTTCGACGCCGGCAAGCTCGTCTCCTTCGCCCGTTACCGTGGCACCAACAATTCCCCCACTTGGTCCCCTGATGGCTCCCAGGTCATGTTCTCCTCCTCCATGCAGGGCAATCCCGCTCTCTATGTCACCGATGCGAGCGGCAACCGCCCCAGGCGCCTCACTTTTCCCGGCGCTGGTTCCGATACTTCCCCCGCCTGGAATCCCAAGACCGGCCAGTCCGTCGCATTCGTCAGCGATCGTGGCGGCATTCCCCAGCTCTATCTCATGAATTCCGATGGCACCAACACCCAGAAGCTCGACCTTCCGGACATGGGCTACGTCATTGATCCCGCTTGGTCTCCCAATGGCCAGTTTCTGGCCTTCAGTTGGCGCCGTCCGAGCGGTAATTACGACCTCTACATCATGGACGTTGCCTCCCGCCGCATCATCGAACTCACCCGCGATTCCGGTCGCAATGAGCGTCCTTCCTGGGCCCCTGATGGCCGCCACCTCGTCTTCGAATCCACCCGCGGCGGCACGCGCCAGATCTGGACCATGCTCGCCGATGGCACCTCGCCTCACCAGCTCACCACATCCGGCCACAACGAATCCCCGAACTGGTCCTCTCGCTGAGCATGCCTCCCCTGGCCCCGATAACCCCCTGTCATCACGGGGCGAGCCCCGCTTTTTCGCTCCACACCCTGGACAGGTGCAACGGCTCCGTCTTTAGCGCCAGAGACGCGACAGAGCTTCGGCGAACCTTGCCGGATGGCTTCAAGACGACATGCCCGCTGTTTTAAGCCTGCAGAGTGGCCGAGAGGAGGAACGGAAAGATTTCACCACAGAGGGAAAAGAGGCGCCGCAGAGAGAACGGAGAGTGTGATGGATGGTTTTAATCGGCGGAGGAACTAGCGGGTTGGGTTTGGGGATGGACTTCGACGGCGCGGAGGACGAGATCCTTGAGGGCAGCGATGAAGGCGGGAGAATCGCCGACGGCGGGCATCATGCGGAAGCGCTCGATGCCCCACTTTTTGGCGTCGTGGCGGCCATCGATGTTGATTTCGTGAAGAGTTTCAATGTGCTCGGTGACGAAGGAGATGGGGACGATCATGGCTTCCTTGATGCCTTCGCGGCCGAGTCTTTCGAGCGTATGGAGGAAGGAGGGCTCGAGCCACTTGGCGGGGCCTACCTTGCTTTGGAAGCAGAGAATATGGGTTTTGGGCCAGTTGGGGAAACGAGCGGCACCTTGTTCGCAGACGAGGCGAACGGTTTCGTTAACGTGTTTGGGATAGGGATCGCCCTTTTCGACGAGGCTGAGGGGGATGCCGTGGGCGCTGAAAAGAAGATGAATGCGCGAGGCGTCTGGAAACTGGCGGAGACATTTGCCGATGTTGGTGGCGAGGGCTTCGATGTAGAGCGGATGATCGTAAAAGGCTTCGATGCTGCGCTCGGGAAGCGTGTCGACGGGCTCGCCATAGACGCGGCGCCATTCCTTCAGGCTGCTGAGCGTGGTGGCGTAGGAATAGTGGGGATAGAGCGGAAGAAGGACGAGTTCGTCGAGACGGCCGGCTTGCTTGAGTGCGGTGACGGCGTCTTCGGTGAGGGGCTTCCAATAGCGCATGGCGGTGACGGCGACGGGGTCGATGTAGGGCTGGAGCGCAGCCACCAGTTTGACGCGCTGGCGCTCGGTGAGAATGGCGATGGGAGAGCGGCGGCCGATCATGCCGTAGCGTTGGGCGACGGGGACGCTGCGTTTTTTGGCGATGTAGCGCGCGAGCGGGGCGCGAATGAAATTGAGCGGGCCTAGGGGAATGATATCGGGGTCGAGGAAGAGGTTGCGGAGAAAGGGCTCGACGTTTTGGAGGGAGTCGGGGCCGCCTAGCTGGAAGAGGACGATACCGACGCGTTTTTTGTTGGTGGTCACGAGTGAGTCCCTTTCAGTGGACGCGAAGGTTGCCAGTTTGGTATTTCGGCACAACGGCCCGGCTCCCGCATAGGCAAAGACTGCGGTGGGCGGGCCCTCCTACGGCGGGCAGGCAGAAGACGGGCCTTACAAGAGCAAGAGTAAACCAGCCCCAACAACCGACCCCTTCGTTCGTCAGCGCAGGCGGAAAGTCGGCCACTGCGATTCCAGGAGAACCCCAAGAACCGGTCTGAAGACCGGCCACTACAAACCCAAGAGCACAGACTGAAGTCTATGCTGCATGGCGTGGACTGCGATCGGAGTGACGGCATGGGCCACATTACTTGGGGCGGGGGAGCGAGTTCTTCAGGCGCTCGATTTCGCCGCGGAGGTCGGAGGTGCGCTTCACGATCATGAGGAAGAAGAGAAAAAAAACGCCCCACCCGATTACGTAAGCGGCAAACACGCTGTTAAGATTTTTCATTGTGCCCCCATCTCAAATTTTAGTTTCACGACGCAGAAGCAAGAAACCGCAGGGCTCGCAGAGCCGCCCTGCGCTACAGGACGCTCACTGCGCATCCGCTTCCCGCTGCAGTATATCGACGTCATATTTCATTTTTTCGAGGATGTAGCGTTCCACAATCAGGAACGCCACGAACACGTGCATGACGAAAACATTGAAGAAGAACACCTTGCTCATGGTGGGATCCAGGCCGGAGCCAGCACCCCCCATGATGACGGGGGCAGGGTGCTGGGTGCGCCACCAGCGAATGGAAAAGAACACGAGGGGAACGTCAAGGAAGGCGAAGACGCCAAAAAGGGCGCTGAGAAGGGCGCGGCGCTCCGGTTCTTCCAGTAGAGAACGCAAAAGCAGATAAGAAATATAGAGCAGCCAGAGAACGAAGGTGGAGGTGAGGCGAGCGTCCCAGGTCCACCAAATACCCCAGACGGGATGAGCCCAAATGGGCCCGGTGATGAGTACTACGGTGATGCAGGCCAGGCCAACTTCCGCACAAGTGACGCCGAGCCAGTCGTATTTCTGCTCGCGCCGCCAGATGTAGAGGAGGTTGGCGACGAAACAGACGAAGAAGGTCATTTCACCAGCCCAGGCAGTGGCTGCGTGGAAGTAAAAGATGCGCTGGATGACGCCCATGGTGCGCTCGGTGGGAGCGACGAAGAAGGAGGCATAGGCGGCGGCAATGACCAGCAGAATGGCCACGGCGCCGAAGATAACGCGTTTAGCCATATTTATTCCTCCAGAAGATATTCGCCGAAAAGCCATAGCGCCGTCAAAAAAATGAGATCGAAAACGGCGAGAAAAGCAATTCCCTGCCACTGCACGACGGGCTCGCGTTCGAGCAGGTTGACGCTGACGGTGGCGCTGACGACAAGAATCGGAGTGAGCAGGGGCAGAAGCAGGAGGGGCAAGAGCAATTCACGCATACGGGCTTGCGCGGAGATGGCAGAAAGGGCTGTTCCGGCGATGGAGATTCCCAGGCTGCCCAAGAACAAAACGAGAAGGAGGTAATGGAGCTCTGGGAGGACCGGGATGTTATAGAAGACGGCGAACAGAGGGAGCATCAGGACTTCGGTCAGGAGAAGGAAAAGGGTGTTGGCAATGAGCTTGGCGAGGAAGATGGAGAAGGGATCGCTGACGGCGAGGCGCAGCGAGCTGAGCGTGTCATTGGTCTGCTCGCGGAGGAAGCAGGGCTGAAGCATCAGGGAGGCGGCGAACAGAATGGCCAGCCAAAGGAGGCCGGGGCCGAATTCGCGAGACTCTTCGGCGGTAGGGCTGATGGCAAAGCTGAAGAGGATGAGAACGACTAGGATGAAAACGACTGTGGTGGTGAGGAGTTCGCGGGAGCGGAACTCGGTGCGCAGCTCCTTGCCGAGTAGGGTGGCGGTGTTCGAGAGGAGGCTCATAGGGATGGTTCAGGCGCCTCCGAAGGTGAGGATGGAATGGAGCGAAGCGCCGGATTTCGTGTCGGCCACGATGGAGCCGGCGTCGAGTTGAACTGCGCGAGTGGCGAGCGCGGAGATTTCGGATTCGCCGTGGAGGCTCATGACGACGGTGCATCCGGCGCGATGGACGTCACCAAGAGATTTGGCGAGCCAGGAGATGCCGAGGGGGTCGAGGCCTGTGGCGGGTTCATCGAAGAGCAAGACGGAAGGGCGATGGACGAGCGCGCGGGCGATGGCGATGCGCTGGCGCATGCCGCGAGAGAAGGTGCGGACAAGGGAGGCGCGGCGTTCGTAGAGGCCCACTTCGCGCAGGAGTTCTTCGGAGCGGGCGGCTGGTTGCGGGACGTTCTGGAGTTTGGCGAAGAGAATTAGATTTTCCTCGGCGGAGAGTTCGTCGTAAACCATGGTGGTGTGGGCGACGTAGCCGGGGCGGCCATTGGCGGCGGATTCCGAGGATGCGCCGGGAAAGGACAACTTCCCTGCCGTGGGACGTACGATGCGGGCGGCGATGCGGAGAAGAGTCGTTTTGCCGGAACCGTTGCGGCCAGCGAGAACAACACATTCGCCGGGAGCAATTTCGACAGAGACGCGGCGGAGGGCGAAGAGTCCGCCGAAACGCTTATCGATTTTGTCGAAAAGAAGTCCGGTTGGAGGTAGGGTGAGAGAAGTCACGTCAGTTGTTCTGGTAGCGCCCTCGGATGCCGCGCGAATCCCCAATTTCCTTTGGAGCGAATGTTCTTGCATCGAACCCGGATTCTTGAATGGCCCGGGCTGAAGCCGAAAGTACAGGGAAAAACCTCAGAGTCTTCAGGGGCTAAAGCCCCATTCAATTCACAAATGCGATGTCCGGGCTCAAGCTCCGACCCACAAACCCGACCCGAGAATCGACCTCAAGATCGGCCACTACAAAACCGAGAGAAAGCCAGCGAACTTAAAGACCAGCCACTACAAACCCATAAGCCGGCCCTTCGCGACTCAGGGCAAGCAGGATGCCGGCGCTACCAAGGTCAGCCCTTGACGAGATCGCGAAGGAGCTTGTCGAAGCGGGCTTTTTCGCGCGCGTAATCGTCCTCGGAAATTGTGCCTGCCTGGCGGCGAAGTTCGAGGCGAAAAATCTGGTCTTTGAGTGAATCCATGCTGATGCCGACCTGTTGATTGACCTCAGCGGAAAGGTTGGCGGGGGGAGCGGGAGACGGCGCGGGCGCCGAAGCAGGTGGCGCTTTTTTCGCTTTAGCCGGCGGAGTTTGCTTGGCCGGCTTCGTGGGAGGAGGAGCGACCTCTTCGTCAAGATCGGAGCCGGCAACGACGACCTGCTTGCGGGTCAGGAGAATTGCGCCCATGGCGAAGAGGGCGGCGATCCCGGCAAAGAGGTACCACTTAAAATCGTCGAGACGGCTGGGAGCAGCCACGACTTCCGGGCCCTGGCGGGAATTCCCTTCCTGGGTGGCACCTTGACCCTGGCCACCACTGGCGGCTTGAGGAGAGCCTTCGCCTGAGAGGCTGACGGAGAGGATACCCTTTGCAGGGAGGGGGTCGTGAGTGTAAACCATCATTCCCTGTTCCTGGCCAGCGGAGGCTAGACCATCGCCACCGACCGTGACGCCGGGAGGAACTACCACGAGAAGCTTCGCGCCGGGGTAGGTAGCCGGGAGTTTGAGAGTGGTGGAATTATTGGCGTAGGGAAGTTCGTAAGAGAGACGGACATTGGTCTGGCCCGGACGGAAGGCGAAAGCAATGGCGTAACGGCCCTTACCCTTGTCGATGGAGGCTTGGGTAACGGCCATGCCCATGGTGGCGGTGGTCGTGACCTGGCCGAGAGTGCCGCTTTCCGGGATCGCAAAATCGAAATTCCCTTCGCTACGGAAGTAGGCGTGTGGCGGCTGAGAAGCGTTTTGAACGGTGTACTCCTCCGCACCGATCAGTTTTCCATTTTCGGGTTGGAAGATGACAACGTGAGATGGCACGGAGATGGTTTTGGGATCCTTGGAGATGTCGTAGATTTCCACTTCCACTTCAGGACGCCCCGGCGGCGCGAAGGTGTTGAAACTGACATCGTGGAAGGTGGCGCGGACGAGAATGGGGGCCATGCCGATGTTGTCTTTGGTCACCGAGAAGCGACCCTGCGCATCGCTTTTGGCGGTGGCAAGTTCGACCATGCCCGCCGTGGGGCTCAGGATGTCGAGATCGATATTAGATTCCGGCTTGCCGGTGGTGCGGTTGATGACCGTGCCGCTGAGCGTACCCGCGTGGGCGGCGACGACGAGGAAAAGTGTGGTGAGAAGAGTGGAAAGGAAGCGCGACGAAATCGCCTTCATCGAGCGCTCCGCTCGGGAGTAGCAGGGCGGACCGGGCGGGGACGCCGCACCTGGGATTCGGTGACCTGCTCGATATCGGACAGCACGAGGGCCGCTTCGTTTTCGAGAGAGTTTTTCATGAGTTCGTAATCGCCTTCGGAATACTTGCCGGCACGATACTCGAACTTGAGGTCGCGAAGATTATCATAGATTGTGTCGCGGCGTTCAAGGAGTTGATCGAGCTTGGTGCGATGGGGAGCGAGGTCGGAAGCGTCCGGCTGAATATAGAAGGTGAAGAGAAAAACGGCGGTCGCCAGGGCGAAACAAGCGCCGAGTGCGGCCCAGTCCGGTAAAACGGCGAGCGGGGCGGACGAGGCGAAGAGCAGATTCCAGGTTCTGCTCGAAATGTCACACCATTGGTCATTCAAATTTGAATGTGAGAGCGGCATGAGAAACGGAAAGAGAGCAAGCATCGTGTCAGTCCTCAGTTTCGCGCGCAGCTTGTGCGCGGGCCCGGTCGAGAGCCTCGCTGTGAATATTTGGCGGCGGAGGGGCAGCGGCGAGTTGGCGATCGCGCCACTTGCGGACAACGAAGACCGCCAAGCCCAGCCCCACAAGGAAATAAAAAATGGGCATCAACCAGGCCACGAGACCGAACCCCTTTTTCGGAGGTTCCATGTAGACGATGGTGCCATATTCGGCGACAAAGGCTTGAATGATCTGCTGTTCGGATTCGCCCTTGGCGAGGTGTTGATCGACTTCCTTCAACATGGCTTTCGCCGTGTCGCAGGGGCCGGAGAAGGAGCCACCGGGATGGGCACAGCCACCGGCACTCATCTCACAGCCGCGGCACATGCACTTCAGGTGCATGCCAATTTGCTTGGCCTGCTCGGAGTAACCGAGTTGCGCAGCCCAGAGAGGCCCGAAAGCGAAGGCGACCAGGACGGCAAGAAATGCGATGCGCTTCAGGGCCGAGTTGCGGACCCCAGGGGCTAAAGCCCCAAAACGAGGTGTGGGAATTGGCGGCACGGCTAAAGCCGTGCCCTGAGGAAAAGGTAACCTGGCGACGCGTTTCACGTTAGTCATGACCTTCTCGCAAGGTGACGTTGGGAGTCAGCGCCGGAGCACCTGGAGGAGCTAAGGCAGGCTGTTCAGCGGCGGCCAGAACCAGTGCCGCACGGCGGTTGGGCATCAGGGCGAGGAGGGTGCCCATTACGACCCAAACACCACCGAGCCAAATCCATTTCACCAAGGGGTTCAGAAAGGCGTGGACGACGGGAACATTGGCTTCCGGGTCCATGCCCGCATAGACGACGTAAAGATCTTCGCGGAGTGTGGAATAAATGGCAACCATGGTGCCGGCCGCTTGCTCGGTGCCCTGGAACTGGCGCTTTTCGGGATAGAGCATCATGATCTGCTTATCGCCCTTGAGGACCTCGACGATCATGCGCTGCGCGGTGTAATTCTTTTCGACCTTGGTGTCCGCACTCTGAAGGACAAGCGTATACGGCCCCAGCTTCATGGCATCGCCGATGTTCATGGCTTTCTGGACGTCGGAATTGAAAGCGGAGCCAGCCAGGCCGATGAAGATGAGGACCATGCCGAAGTGAACTACGTAGCCGCCATAGCGGCGCGTATTGCGCATGGCGAGTTCGTGAGCGGACATCATCTTGCTCATGCCGGTGCGCGCGGAGATGACTTTCGCACCGCGATAAAACTCCATAACGATGGTCCAAGTAACGAAGCCGCAGAGGAAGAGAGCGATCGCGGAGTACGGATCGCGGTAGCCCAGAACAAGAGCCGTCACGCCAGACAGCGCACCGACGATCAGCGGCCAGCCGAAATTGCGCTTCATGCTGTCGACAGAAGTTTTGCGCCAGGCAAGCAAGGGGCCAACGCCCGTCAGGAATAGAATGGCGAGGCCGATGGGAATCATGACCTTGTTGAAGAAGGGAGCGCCAACGCTGATGCGGTTATTGGTGAACCATTCGGAAAAGACCGGGAAAAGCGTGCCGGAGAGAACCGCGATGCAGGCGACCAGGAACAGCAGATTGTTGAAGAGGAAGCTGGATTCGCGAGAGACCATGGAATCGAGGACGTTTTCACTCTTGAGGTAGTCCCGGTTCTTGAAATAGGCGATGAAGCAGACGGCCATGACGATAAGTATGAAACCGACGAACCACGGGCCAATGTGGGAATTCGCGAAGGCGTGGACGGAACTGACGACGCCGCTGCGCGTGAGGAAGGTACCGAGTATGCAGAGAAGAAACGTGGAGAACACCAGCCAGACGTTCCAAACCTTCATCATGCCGCGCTTTTCCTGCATCATCACGGAGTGAAGAAAAGCGGTACCGGAGAGCCAAGGAAGCAGCGAGGCGTTTTCAACCGGGTCCCATCCCCAATAGCCACCCCAACCGAGAACCGCATAAGCCCAGTGAGCGCCGAGAAGAATGCCGACGGACTGGAAACACCAGGCGATCATGGTCCATTTGCGGGTCAGGTGAATCCACTTCTCACCGGGATAACGAGCGAGCAGTGCGGCAAGAGCAAAAGCAAAAGGAATGGTGAAGCCGGTATACCCGGAATAGAGATTCGGCGGATGGATGACCATTTCCGGATATTGCAGCAAGGGATTGAGGCCGTTGCCATCCATGCGGGTGAAAGACTGCAGCACGCCGCTGGCGTTGACGGTGGCGAGAGTCTTGAAAGGGTTCTCGACGAAATTGTTGAGGGTGAGGAAGAAAATCTGGACGCCAGCGAGAACGACGCCAACATAAGGCATCAACTCACCGTTTTTGTGACGATAGGCGATAAGAACGGAGAGCACGTAGACGGCAAGGAGGGTGCTCCAGAACAGGAGCGAGCCTTCCTGTCCGGCCCAAAGAGCGGCAACCTTGAAGAAGTGGGAGAGGTCGCGGTTGGAGTGCTGGACCACATAGGCCATCGAGAAGTTGTCGGTGAAGAAAAGGTACTCAAGGCTCAGAGTGGAGAGAAAGATCAGGACGCAAGTGGCCATGCCAGCCTGGCGCGTGCTTTTGACCAGGAGCGGATGGCGCGTTTTGATGGCGAAGATGCCGCCGACAAAGGCATAGACTGCGCACACAAAGGCGAGCAGGAGCGAAAAACTTCCAAATACATCCATAGGCCTAGAGCCCTCCCCTCAGACTGGCTCAACTGGGCGTGCTACATACTGCTCTGCTGGGTGATGCCGGCAGGAGCTGGTTTATCGCCACCGGGTGCGGCTTCATATTTGGACGCACACTTGGCTTGAACATGTTCGGCAACAAATTTGCCGTCACTGGAGGGACGGCCTTCCACAAGGGCCTGGGCCTTGTCCACAAAAGTGTCTGGAAGGGGGTCCGTGCCGATGTAGCTGATAGGAAGGGTCTTCCCTTGCTCTTCGAGGACGAACTCGATGCGGCCGGGAAGGTGCTTGATGGTTCCCGGCTCGACCGTGCCGGCAAGGCGCATGCGATGATTGCGGGCGGAACCCTGAAGCGTTTGATATTCGGCGATGGTGTGGTAATAGGTTTTGCTCTCGCCGTAGCCGAGCCATGCCAGGGAGCCCAAAGAGACGAGGATGACGCCGATCCCAACACCGAATTTAGCTCGCGTCTGCACAAATCACCCCTTCCGAAAAGCGATCCAAGAGAAATAGTAGCATACCGAGAAGAGCGTCGATACAAGAGGAGTATGGGTTGTGACGTCACCGGCAGCAGTGACGTTCGTCACATGGTACCCGTTAGAGAGAGGAAGCATGCGCACCTGCCAGGGCCACGCGGAAGGCCTGAAGTTCGATTTCCCCGGGGGTAGGGGTGGACAGAAAAGTCCCCCCGGGGGAAGGCAAAACCGGGCAGCCCAAATCCGTAAGATGCAGTTTATCCGCCAGTTGTTGCAGGCCGGGGGAGATGAGGAGGACGCGCTTTGGCTTGAGGGAGCGGCGGACGCGCGCGGTTGCGGCGGGCAGTTGTTTTTCGAGAAATTCGCACGCCTGGGAAGGGGAAAGACCGTCCTCGAGCGGACATTCGAGGATGTGCGTCAGCATGAGTCCGAGTTTTTGAAATTCCGAAAGCACAGCCTCCGACGGCTTCCGTTCCGCGGAGATTTGGACGGCATTGAGGATCGTGCGGGCTTCGCCCCGAAATGCGGAGCCGGGAGCATAGAGAAAATCAGCGTCGAGTTTGGGGGCAATGCCGCCGAGCAGTAGCGCTTGGATGTGGACGGGGCGAAAGCGAGTGGCCCAGGCCAGGCGTTGGAGTCGACGAGAAATATGCGCGGAGTCAGCAAGCTGGCCGCAGCCGTCGCACGGGAGAAAAAGCGTATCCTGCATAGCTACAAAAATCGTAGAGCAAACGGTGCGGAGAGGCAAATGGGGAGAGGTACAGAAGTGGTACAGGGCCCCAGGTGGCCTTAAACCTATGCTATGCAAGAGGATAGGCAGTTATTTGGAGACAGCGGCGTCGGAAGGCAGTTTTGAGCGCAGACACCACTTCAGTTCCTGGCTCATGTCCGTGATTTCCATGCCGGGCATGACAATGAACTTGCAGGAGAGCATTTCGCGAGGCTCGTCGTCGTCGGGAAGCTGGCAGGTGACGCGGCAATACTGGCAATCCTGATTCCAGCAGAAGCGGCCGTAAGGAATGGTTTCGGGGCTGATGAACTGGAAGCAGCGAAGCAGAGAGTTGCGCTCCGGGACCTGGAATCTCTTCCCCATGATGGTGATGTCGACAAGTTTTTCGTACGGACGAAACGGTTCCGACATGATCGGGCTTTTTCCTTTGCAAACGGTGCGGGAAGAATCCCCCGGAGCGATGGGTCACGCGCTGCACATTCAGAGTAGTGCCGGAGATAGGGAGGGACAACGGAAGGATGGTGAGAAGGTAGCGAATGTGGTACGGGGGTGGGAAGTGGAAGTACTCGGTCGTCAGTTTTAAGTTTTCAGTGAGAGAGGTTTACTCCATCCATTATTTTGACCCTAGAAAATCGCAGGCAGCGCCGGCTTCCGGTAAGTTCAATTCCCTTCTCACCTGGCTGGTCTGTTCTGTACCGGCGGGAAGCCGGCGCTACCCAGTTGAGGGGGACACGTCCGTCGACGCGGGAGCGCCGAAAGCCTCAGCCGAAATGCAGACATAGGGCCGGTTCTTCAAGCCTGGCTTGAGAGGGTTGTCCGCGTTGTGACGAATCGCTCGTTAGAGTTGTTCTCCGTCCCTGACCAGATGGCCGTCATACTCTCTTTGCCACCCGGTGCCATTGCGGGAAAGGTAGCGATTGATGGGGCGCGCGGTGAATGATTTCCAGGAATGCAAAATGGTGTCCAGTCTGTGGCCAGGCATGGGTTGAAATACAACGTGAACGTGATTGGGCATAATGCACCATGCAAGCAATTTGTATCGAGTGCCATTCGATATACGCAGAGCACCAGCAACGATGTCGGTGACAGCGGGCTGACGCAGGCGACATTTCCCGGCACTTCGACCAAGACACTCTGCCATTTCTTTGGAAGGTCACCGCTCCTTAGGAGCTTTCTTTTTCAGATTGATGCGCACTGCCCGGATAACGGACTGTGGAAGCGAGTCCCCCAAGCGAAGGGTTGCGAAATAAATTCCATGCTCGGACTCCCAGTGCGGCAAATGTCCTCTGGTTCTGATTCGATTGTCCGACATGCCGAGGATGGTAGCGCTGGCTTCCAGCCGGCACAACCAGAAGAATAGGAGTATTGATCCGGCAGGATGCCGGCGCCACCAAGGCGTCCGCAAAGTAATGGTGGCGAGAATTCCGATCAGGGGCCGAGGTCGAAGAACTGGCACATGCGGCGGAATTTTTCGTAGCGTTCGTGGACGAGTTGGCGTGGGGAGTGGCTGGTGAGGAGGAGGAGTTGGCGTTCGAGGACGTCGCCAAGAAGTTTGGCGGCACCTTCATAGTCGCCGTGGGCGCCACCATCGGGTTCGGGGATGATTTCGTCGATGATGCCAAGTTCGCGAAGATCGGTGGCCATGATCTTCATGGCAATGGCGGCGGTTTCCGCTTTCGTGGAGTCGCGCCAGATGATGGAAGCGCAGCCTTCGGGAGAGATGACGGAGTAGAAACCGTTTTCGAGGATGTTGACGCGATCGCCGACGGCGATCGCGAGTGCTCCGCCCGAACCGCCTTCGCCAGTGACGGTAACGATCACGGGGACAGGCAGACGGGCCATTTCGCGAAGATTGCGTGCAATGGCTTCACCCTGGCCGCGCTCTTCGGCATCAATGCCGGGATACGCTCCGGGGGTATCGATAAATGTCAGAACGGGACGGCCAAATTTCGCGGCCAGTTGCATGACACGCAAAGCCTTGCGGTAGCCTTCGGGCTTTGGCTGGCCAAAATTGCGAATGACGCGCTGTTTGGTGTCTCTTCCCTTCTGCTGGCCGATGACCGCAACGGGCCGTCCGCGGAACTTGCCCATGCCGGCGATAAGTGCCTTGTCGTCGCCAAAGCCGCGGTCGCCGTGAAGTTCGATGAAGTCCGTGAACATAAGGTTGATCCAGTCCAGCGTGTGCGGGCGCTGCGGGTGCCGGGCGATCTGGGCGCGCTGCCACGGACCAAGATGAAGGTAAAACTCGCGCCGAAGTTCGAGAACCTCCTGTTTCAGGCGCTCGAGTTCGGCTTCACCGTCTTCGGTCCCACCGGCGAGACGGCGCAATTCCTCCACGTCTTTTTCCAGGCGCTCGATCTCTTTCTGACGGTCGAGCGTCGGAGTGCCCTTTTTATCTTTTTTCGCTGCGCACATTACGAAATCCTCTGAATTCCCTCGTCGCCGCAGATCCGGTCGAAAGCAGCGATAAAGTCGGGCGTGACGCGTATCTTACTCTGAGATTGCACCACAGCAGTAGTGCCATCGTGAGCCTTGACCTCGAAGACGACGGTGCTGGGCCCGGCAGCCTTGGCGAAGAGATCTTCAAGCTGCTTGAGGGCTTCTTCGTTGAGGTGCTGGAGGTCCAGACGAACGCGGAATTCCGAGGGGCCGTTCGATTCAGCAACCGCTTCCAGCCGGCGCGCTTCCTGAAGGGAGAGGCGGGTGCCGGCTTCCTCGACCTGGATGCGAACCTTGAGGAGGAGTGGCTGGCCAGGTTTCAGGATGTTCTCCAGCCGGGCAAAGCTTTCGGGAAACGCGAGAAGTTCCTGGACACCGGTCATGTCTTGGAGCGTAAAGATGGCCCAGCGCGCACCTTTTTTGGAGCGCATGGGGCGAGTGCCCACAATCAGTCCGGCAACGGCGATTTCCTTGCCGTTGCGCTGGCCTTCGACTTCATCGAGAGAAATAACGGCGAGTTCTTTCAGGCGCGAAGCATATTTTTCCAGTGGATGGCCAGAGACGTAGAAACCGAGCATGGCGTATTCACTGGCGAGGCGCTCCTCCTCGCTCCAAGGTGCGGCATCCCGGAGTTCAAAATGAACTTTTGACTCGCTGCTGGCACCGCCGAAGAACAGGCCGTGCTGGCCGGATTCTTTGGCGCGCGCGGCACGTTGGATGGCGGAAATCGCATCATCCACTGAAGCGACCATGGATTCGCGGGGACCGAGAGAGTCCACAGCGCCAGACTTGATCAGGCTTTCGAAGACGCGCTTATTGAGGAAACGGGACTCGATGCGCTCGCAGAATTCGTATAGTGACTTGAATTCACCCTGGCCGAGACGCGCGTCGCGAATGGCCTTGGCGGTGTTTTCCCCGACGTTTTTGATGGCGGCCATACCGAAACGAATGGAATCGCCAACGGGGGTGAAGAAGAGATCGCTCTCGTTGACGTCGGGAGGAAGAATGGGAATGCCCATGCCGCGGGATTCGTTGATGTACTTGACCTGCTTTTCGGTGTTGCCGGTTTCGGAGGTCAGAAGCGCGGCCATAAATTCGACAGGATAGTGGGTCTTGAGATAAGCGGTCTGGTAGGCGAGGACCGCGTAAGCGCAGGAGTGCGACTTATTAAAGCCGTAGCCCGCGAACTCCTCCATTAGATCGAAGATGTGGATGGCTTTCTTTTCGGGAATTTTGTTCTTCTCGCAGCCGGTGAGGAACTTGGCACGCTGGGCGGCCATTTCTTCTTTTTTCTTCTTGCCCATGGCACGGCGGAGGATGTCGGCTTCGCCGAGCGAGAAGCTGGCCAATCGATTGGCGATCTGCATGACCTGTTCCTGGTAGAGGATGACGCCGTAGGTTTCTTCGAGGATGTCTTTCAGTTGCGGAAGCTCGTAATTGACCTTGGTTTTGCCGTGCTTGCGGTTGATGAAGTCGTCGATCATGCCGCCCTGGATGGGGCCGGGGCGGTAGAGGGCGTTAAGAGCGGTGAGATCCTCGATACGGGTGGGCTGATAACGGCGGAGGATGTCACGCATGCCGTGGGATTCGAACTGGAAGATGGCGGTGGTGTCGCCGCGCGCGAAGAGTTTGTAGGTGGCCACGTCGTCGAACGACAGGCTGTCGAGCTCGACTTTTACGCCGCGATTCTGCTTGACCATTTTGACGGCGTCGTGGAGTACGGTGAGCGTGGTGAGGCCGAGAAAATCCATCTTGAGCAGGCCGATACGTTCGAGAGCGTTCATGTCGTACTGAGTGGTGATTTCATCCCGGTTGGTCTTGTAGACGGGAACAAGTTCGGTGAGAGGTTGGGGAGAGATGACGACGCCCGCGGCATGCGTGGACGCGTGGCGGGAAAGTCCTTCGAGGCGGAGAGCGACCTTCATCAGGTCCTTGAGCCGCTCGTCGCTGTCCACGGCAGACTTGAGTTGAGGAGATTCCTTAAGCGCGACTTCCAGTTCGATGCCAAGCGTGGCGGGAATCAGTTTGGCGAGGCGATCGACCTCGCCATAGGGAATGTCCATGGCGCGGCCCACATCTTTGACGGCAGCCTTGGCGGCCATAGTGCCAAAGGTAATGATCTGAGAGACGTTTTCGCGGCCGTATTTGTGAGTGACGTAGTCGATCAATTCGCCGCGGCGCCGCATACAGAAATCGATGTCGATATCGGGCATCGAGACTCGTTCAGGATTGAGGAAGCGCTCGAAGAGCAGCTTGTATTGCAGGGGATCGACGTCGGTGATGCGGAGCGCGTAGCTGACGAGACTGCCGGCCGCGGAACCACGACCCGGCCCGACGGGGACTTCCTGGGCGCGGGCATAATGAATGAAATCCCAAACGATCAGGAAGTAGCCCTCATAGTGCATCTTCTTGATCATTTCGATTTCGGAGGTGAGGCGGTTCTCGTACTCCGCAAGCGGATTACGGAGAAGATTCTGCTTCGAGAGGCGTTCGAGATACGGGACGCGCTGGGCGAAACCCTCGCGAGCTACTTTTTCGAAATAGCTGCCGGGGGTGTGGCCGGCCGGGACTTTAAACTCGGGAAGCGCGTTGGGAATGTGCTCGATTTTGACGTTGCAGCGCGCGGCGATCTCCACGGTACGGGAGATTGCTTCCGGAACCTCGCGGAAGACGTGAGCCATTTCCTGCGCAGTCTTAAAGTAGAACTGGTCGGTGGCGAACTTCATGCGATGGGCGTCGCTCATGGTCTTGCCAGTTTGAATGCAGAGCAGGACCTCCTGAGCGTGGGCGTCTTCGTGGTGAAGATAGTGACAATCGTTGGTGGCGACGAGGGGGATGCCGGTCTCCTTGGAGAGACGGAGGAGTTCGGTATTCACACCTTTTTCGATGGGGAGACCCTGGTCCTGAATTTCGAGGAAGAAGTTGCCCTTGCCGAAGATGTCGCGGAGGCGATAGGCGTTTTCGCGGGCTCTGTCGTACTTCTCTTCGACGATACATTCGGTGACGGGGCCGCGGAGACAGGCGCCGAGTGCGATCAGACCTTTAGAGTGCCTGCTGAGGAGTTCGTAATCGATGCGCGGCTTGTAGTAGAAGCCTTCCAGGTAACCCGCGGAAACGAGCTTGATGAGATTGTGGTAGCCTTCGAGGGATTCGCAGAGGAGCACGAGATGATTGCTGCCGCGGGTGCCAGGTTCAAAATCGTCGCGGTCTTCGGTGATCGGGCCGGATTTTTCGCCGCGGTCGTGGCGGCTACCCTTGGCGACGTAAACCTCGCAGCCGATGATGGGCTTGACGTCGCGCTTGCTGGCTTCATGGAAGAAATTGGCGGCAGCGAAGAGGTTGCCATGGTCGGTGATAGCCACCGCGGGCATTTTTTGACGCGAAGCCTCGTCGAGGAGTTCGGAGGTTTCGCACGCACCATCGAGAAGACTGAAATCAGTGTGGACGTGCAGGTGAACAAACTGGGGATGGCCCATGGAACTCAATTGTAAATCGCGGCACAGAGAATTGCGAACGGGAATGTGGAAAACGCAGGGAGAAAAAGGCGAACCACGGAGTTAACAGAGATGCCGCAGAGGGAACGGAGAGTTCGAGGTGCCGGCTCGTGTCCGCTACGCCCGCAGCGGGGCTGCCGCACTCCAAAGAGCGGACGCGCTGAGGACGGGGCCTTTCAGGAAGAGTGAACTGCGCGCTTACTTCTTGGCTTTCTTTTTGGCGGCGGCCGCTTTCATTCCGGCCTTGAACTTTTCCTTTGCGGCTCCTTTCTCTGCGGCGGTCTTCTGCTTCGGGGGAGCGGAGTCGGCGGCAGCGTGCTTCTCCCCTGACTTGCCGGGCTTCTTTTCTTTTTCCTTTTTCTTGGGAGCTTCCTTGATGCCCGAGAGCTTGCGCAGGATTTTTTCGCGCTCTTCCGGCGTCTTGCCACGGCCATTGAGTTGCGCGGCAAAGACTTCGTTGATGATCTGATCGAATTTGGAGCCGCGCGGCATGCCGAGTGCTTCGAGTTCGGTGACGACGACCGGCAGCGCCTGCCGAATCGGGCGCCACTTGTGGAGATAGGCCTTCAGTTTGGAAACGGCGGCGGAGTTGTTCGATTCCGCAAGGAGGTAAGCGATGGATTCCAAGGGCAACTTTTCGATGAATTGGTAGGCGTCGAACGGAGTCTTGGTCTTTTTGCCGGCGAGATCTTTTTGCACATCGAGAGTTTTTCCGGGAAAGTCTTCAATGACCGCAACTTCGGCGGCGCGAAAATCGAGTTTGGAGAGCAGATGACCGACTTCACGGTCTTTAAGGCGGCCGAGGACCGCCAGCATCATGGGTGTAGCGAGGCGCGGCCGGAATCCAGCCATGAAAAGTTCGTCGCGCACCTTAAGGAGACGCGAGATGGCATCGTAATCGGGATGTTTTTTGGCCAGTAGAGGATGAACGAGTTCGAGGAGATCATGCCCATGCCATTCTTTCAGAATGAGGTGGGGGCGCTCTTCCCGCGCGAGGGCGCGCAACTCCTGTCCGGCATCTTCGGGAGTGATGGTCTTCTGGAGCTCGCGTTCGATGGCCAGGTTGAACCACTCCTGGGTGCGCGCTTCGAGCTTGAAACCCATGCGGGCAGAAACGCGGAGTGCACGGAGAAGGCGCGCCGGCTGATTCGTAAAGCTATGGATGGTGAGGGCGCGAACCTCGCCGTGTTCAATATCGGAGAGGCCATTGGTGGGATCGAGGAGGAGGCCGCGAGAGGCAGGGTTCAGTGAGATAGCGATGGCATTGAGGGAGAAATCGCGGCGCCGCAGGTCTTCCATGATGGTGGACCAACGGATTTCCGGGCGCGTGCCCGGGCGGACGTAATACTCATCGCGGGCGGCGGAGAGGCTGCCATCGACATCTCCGGCAAAAAGAATTTCGACGTGGCGCAGCTTTTCATCCTCGAGGAGAACCCTGGCGCCACCTTTTTCGAGTTCGCGGGCCATTTTCGAGGGATTGCCTTCGACGGTGAAGTCGAGGTCGCGCAGGGTCGCGCCGGTAATCAAATCGCGAACCGTGCCGCCGGTCAGATAAACGTTGAGGCCCATGGCAGCGGCCAACTCCTGAACGCGAAGCATGGCGGCGCGCTGCTCCGGAGAGAGGCGGCTTTCCAGCAAAAACATGTAGTCAGGCATTGCACTCCTTCCACAGTCGGGTAGCGGTCTGAGCAAAACAGCCGCACCCGCGATCAGTTCCCTTCCCGGGCGCTAGGCGCGCGGGTGATGAGCTTTGTAAATCTGTTTCAAACGTTCTTCCACGACGTGGGTATAGATTTGCGTCGTGGAAATATCGCTGTGTCCGAGCATCAACTGGACGGAGCGCAGATCGGCGCCGCGTTCCAGGAGATGGGTGGCAAAACTGTGACGAAGCATGTGCGGCGTCAGCGCCACCCGCAAGCCCGCCTGGCGGCCGTAGGCGGAGAGAATCTTCCAGACGCCAACGCGGCTGAAACCTCCGCCGCGACGATTGAGGAAAAGGATCGGAGAGCGGGTCAATTGCCCCTTGCCCAGGAGCTTCGGGCGGGAGTCGCGGAGGTAGCGATCGACCAGGGCCAGCGCCTTCTTGCCGACAGGAACGATCCGTTCCTTATCACCCTTGCCAATGCAGCGGACATAACCAGCAGTGCGGTCGAGATCCAGCACCCGCAGGCCGGTCAATTCGGAAACACGCAGGCCGCTCGAATAGAGAACTTCCAGCATGGCGCGGTCGCGGAGGCCGATGGGGGTCTTCTGGTCGGGTTGAGCCAGGAGCTTTTCGACTTCTTCGAGACGGAGATAGTCCGGAAGAGAGCGGCGAATCTTGGGAGATTCGAGATTCAAAGACGGGTCTTCGGCGATGAGTTCCTGCATCTGGGCGAAGCGAAAGAAATTGCGAAGGGTGACGAGATGGCGGGCGACGGTGCGGCTCTCGAGCTTTTGGCGGTACAGGCTGGCCAGGAAGTCCACGAGGTCGTCGCGGCGAATGGTTTTGAGGGAGAGTTTGCGCTTTTTTGCAAAGACTTCGAACTTGAGCATATCCCGACCGTAGGCAGAAACCGTATTGGCCGACAAGCCCTTTTCCACGCGAACGTGAGTAAGGAAGGAGGCGATTGCGGCGGAATTTTCCATCACGAACCAGCCAATTCTTCGGCGGTCTCCCGGCGCATGGCGATGCCGTAGACTTCCTCAATCTCCGGGCAGCGGAAGATCCAGGTGAGGCCGATGTAGAAGAGCGTGGCGCCGCCTATCAGCGCGATGAACACAAGCAACTGGGTGAAGAACGCGGATTGCAGCGTGTAGTTGGCGTAATGATTGCCGACCATGCAGGCAACACCCATAATGGCGGCGCAGAGTGAAATCTTGCCAATGGAACGGAAGATCTTCATGGTGCCGAGGGCACCGTAGCGCAGGCGAAAGATGATGAACAGAGTGAAAAAGTCAAAGAGCGTGGCCAGGACGGTGGCAAGGGCCGGGCCGCCGTTCTGAAAACGGCGGAATAGGAAGTGGAGGAAGATGATGTTGAAGATGATGTTGAGAGCGAAGGAAATCAGCGCGACGATGACGGGAGTCTTGGTGTCGCGCGCGGAGAAGAAGGCAGGAACAATGAGTTTGACGCAAGCGAGGGCAGGCAGCCCGGCAGCGTAGTACAGCAAGGGGCGAGCGGTGAGGCGAGTGGATTCCGCGACGAACTGGCCGTGCTGGAAGAGCATGCGGATGATCGGTTCGCGAAGGATCATTAGGCCGACGGCAGCCGGGATTGTGATGTAAGCGACGATGCGAACGGCGAAAGTGAGAGTGCGCTTCAGGCCCTCGTAGTCATTGGCAGCCGCCTGATGGGACATCATCGGAAGAATAGCGGTGGCAACGGCAATGGCATAGCCGCCGAGCACGAGTTCCATCACACGGTCGGAAACGTAGAGCGCGGCGAGGCTGCCACGGGGCATGCGGGAAGCAGTGGCAAAAAAGGTGTCCACGAAGAAGTTAATCTGGGCAACGCCCATTCCGAAAAAGCGGGGGAACATCAGGCGCGCTACGCTGCGAATGCCCGGGTGGAAAAAGGAAATGCCGAAATCGAAGCGCATGCCGCGGCGGACGAGCTGAGGCACCAAGATGAGAAACTGCAGCGCCCCGCCCACAAGCACGCCAACCGCAAGGGAGATTGCCGGACTCTGGAAGTATCGCCAGACCATAGCCGTCGAGAAGACGATAATGGCCAGGTTGAGGAGGACCGTGGTGGCGGCGGGCAGTGCAAAATTGTGGAAGGAGTTGAGGATGCCCATGCCAAGGGCGGCGAGCCCGACAAAAAAGACATAGGGGAAAATGATGCGATTCAGGGTGATGGCTTCCACCCAACTGCTGGCGCGGTCATGCGGGGAGGAAAAGGTCTGGATAACCACGGGAGAAAAAACTACTCCGAGCACTGTGACGATGGCCAGGACAAGGGCGAGGGTCCAGAAGAGGCGGTTCGCGAACGACCAAAGCTGCTCGGAAGAGGAGTCCTTCATGTAGGAAGTGAAAACGGGGATGAAGGAGGCCGCAACAACGCCGTCGCCGATGAGGCGGCGCATCAGGTTGGGGATGCGGTAAGCAAGAACGAAGGCATCGGCGGAGAGGGTGGTGCCGAGAAGGAAGGAGATGCGCTGGTCACGGACGTAGCCAAGAACCCGGCTCACGATGGTGACCAGGGAAATGATGGAAGCAGATTTGAGGATCTGTTTCTTTTCGGTCAAAGAGGGCCCCTTAGGGACCTAAACCCAGTAAAAACAATAAGTTGACAGGAAAATCCTGCTTAACATAACATACAAGTCGACCTTTTTCAAATGCTTCATGATTGGGGACGGGAAAATTCAGTGTGAAGAGCAAACCTCCAACCTCTACTCACAAAAAGGTGGTCATCGAGCTTCTGGAAAAGAAGCTGCTGCGGGGCTACCTGAACCCGGCGCGATTGACCCAGGCGGAAGTGATCGATGTGCTGACACCGGAAGGCGCCCACGAAGAGGTGCCACTAGTGAAAGTGCGGGCCATCTATTTTGTGCGGGACCTTGGGGAAGATATTGAAATGGAAAGGAAGAGCTTCCTGAGCCGGCCAAAGCTGGATGGGTTGTGGGTACGGCTGCGTTTCCGGGACGGGCAAAGCCTGGAAGGGGTGATCCCGAACGACCTGCTGGGATTTCAGGATAACGGTCTGCAGATGACGCCTCCGGGTTTTAATTCGAATACAGACCGGATTTTCGTTCCGCGGACGGCGCTGACGGAGCTAACGGTGCTCGGAGTCGTGGGAATTGCGCGCCGTAAGCCGGCGGCGGCAGCGGTCGGAGCGCAGCCACGGTTGTTCAACGAAGAAAACGAGTCGTAAGACTGGGGTTGAGGGCGCGAAGGAAGAGATTCGAGAAGTAGCGATCGTGCATACCAAGGGCGCAGCCCCTCGCGGCTCAGGGTAAACAGTCGTGCGCCGCTACGAGGTAGCGGGGAACTACCAGGTTCCGATGCGGACGACGGCCTGAGTAGAGATCTTCAGACCATCCTGGGGCTTGATCTGGCCTACGTCGTTCATCCAGGAGTGGGTGTATTCGAGATTGAGCACGCGCCAAGCGAATGGCCGTGTGACGACGACATCGAATCCGCTACTAACGGCGATGCTCGGCCCGTTCTGAGAGTTCTCGGTGGAGTAGTCACTGCGTTTCGGATAGTGCCCCAAGGTGCCGTTTCCGTCGTTCCATTCTTTGAGCAGTTGTTCCCGCAGGGCAGCGTCCATGACTTCCATGGTGACTTTTCTGCCACCGAACAGAAATTGTCCGTAAGGAGAAAAGCGGCGTGCGGCCATGGGAGTCCAGCGGAAACCGCCACCATAGAAGAGCGAGTCAGCGCTGATATTCGATTGGGGCATGTGCATGATGAGGCAGCCGCTGACTTCCGTAATGACCTGGAGAGACGGATTGATGCGTGCAGCACCTGTGCCACCGCCACCGACGCAGGAACCACCGCCTAGGAAGGTTTCGTAATAGGGGAAGGCGGTGAGTTCGATGTCTGCTTCCTTGGGATGCGGGTGGGTGAATTCGACACCCGCCGGCAGCCAGGCGTTTTTTACGAACACAAATGGTTTTTCACCGCTGCCGTTCCTGTAATCTTCAAAAAGCTGCTTGCGGAGTTCGTAGTTTGTGCCGAAGAGATTGAGCCGGGTATCACGCACCCAGGGAGGGCGAAATGCCATCATGTTGGCAAAGGTGCGGCCCGGGTTGAGAAAGCTTCGCGCGAGACTGATGATGAGGCGATTGTTGGTACGATTTTCGAGGCCGATCAGGAGGTAGCGATCGGCGGTATCCTCGGCAAGCATGGTGCAGAAACCCAAAGTGGGCGTATCCACAAGGGTGATGAAACCGGGGGAGGCATGCAACATGACATTGGCAATTGAATCTTCGCTGATTGGACCGATCTTCCACTGGGTGTGCCAGACCGCCGAGTAGGCCATGGAGCGGAGCATGCTGACCCAGTATTCACGACCGTCGCCCCACTGAACCAGGCGATATCTGGGGTCATTCTGCCTCTCGATAAATCCAAAAATGGAACCTTCGAGGGGATGCCCCACGTATGGCGCCATGAATGTGTCGCTATCACTCCAACCGCGGAGTTCCGAAACCGACTGGATGTAATGCTGAAACCAGTGGCCGTTGAGCGAATCGCGGGTTCCGGCCTGGGTGGTCAGGTCAAAAGAGTGCATGAGCCCGGTGTAAAGAAGAGATTCCTTAAAGGCGGGCCCCCAGCGGAAGCGGCCGCCGGAATTATCGCGATTCTTCGAGTCCAGCGGGTTGATACCGATATCAGAACTGCGGGAGGCTGAGGGCGGCGCAGGCTTCGGAAGGGCCACGGAAAGGGGAGTGTTGCGGGAAGTGCCGCCGAGTGGCGCCACGGACGTGGATGAGGAGAGAGGAGCAAACCAGGAGTGATCGATGGATTGCAGCAATTGCGATTGAGCGTAAAGGACATCGAGGGACCCAGAGCCGAGATTGGGCGGGTCTTGGGCAAGAAGAGCGCTTCCAGGCATGCAATTGCAGGCAAACACCGCGAGAAACACTAATTTCCAGGTTACTCTCAAAGCAGCAAACACTCCTTCCGCGGGTATGGAAAACAAAATCAGAGAAAAGTCGCTCAGGGTGAGCGTAAGGCCTGACCGGTAAATTCGGCAGCAAACAAACGAGTATTCATTATAGCGATTCGGGTGCAGATAAGAAACCGGAAGTTGCCGCAGGGTGGATGGAGAGTCGGGAATCCGACTCCGGAGACCGGGCAAGGCAGAAGCGGAGGAGGGATCGCAAGGGCCAACTGTACTTCCCTCTTGCGGCTGTGCGAGACTCGAGAATCGACCCAAGAATAGATGCGCGGGGTCGGGTGCAGGAGCTGACTCCATGAAATTGCAGGAACTCGCACATAAGCTGGGGTGCCGGTTAGAAGGAAATCCCGGAGTGGAAATCGAAGGTGTGGCTGGGATCGACCATGCGCAGCCAGGGCAGGTGACGTTTTTGGCAAACCGGCGATATTTGCCACAGTTGAAGACCACCAAGGCATCAGCGGTGCTGGTCGAGGAAGGTGTTGGACTGGAACGTGAAGCAACAATCGAACCGCTGGCAGCGCTACGGACACAGAATCCCTATCTGGCGTTTGCGCACGCGATCGAGCTTTTTTATGAGGCGCCTGCGTATGCGCCAGGGGTCCATGGCACGGCAGTCATTGCCGCGTCTGCGAAAATCGGAAAGGGAGCGCATATCGGACCGTATTGTTTCATAGATGAGGGGGTGATTATCGGCGAAGGAGCGGTGTTGCACAGCTTCGTGACGGTTTACCGCAATGCGCAGATTGGCGCGAACTTTTTCGCCCACGCGCACGCGGTGGTGCGGGAGGATAGCCGCATCGGAGACCGCGTGATCCTGCAGAACGGAGCGATTATTGGAGGAGACGGGCTCGGATACGCCAAACGGGCGGATGGCACATGGCACAAGATGATGCAGTCCGGACCGGCGGTGCTGGAGGACGACGTGGAAGTGCAGGCCAACGCGTGTATCGACCGGGCGACAGTGGGCGAGACGCGGATTGGCCGAGGAACGAAAATCGATGACCTGGTGCTGGTGGGGCACGCTTCGCACGTGGGCGCGAACACGATGCTCTGCGGACAGGTGGGACTGGCCGGCTCGACCAAGATTGGCGACAACTGCATCCTGGCGGGGCAGGTCGGGACTGCCGGGCATTTAACAGTCGGCGACGGCGCAGTGATTACGGCGCAGAGCGGCGTGCCGAATGATGTGCCGGAACGAGCGCTGTATTCGGGGTATCCGGCGGTGGAGAACCGAGATTGGCTGAAGATGATGGCGGCACTGAACCGGCTGCCCGAGTTGCAGAGAAGAGTGCAGCAGTTGGAAGCAGAGTTGGAAGCGCGGCAGAAGTAAAGAAAAGAGCGGAACCTCAGGGTCGCGACTGCCGGAGCACTACGCGGCGCCGGGGAAGCCGATGGGACGCTGATCAGGCGGGAGGCCGGCGGCGAGGCGGTCGTGGATTTCCTTGAGGAGCGCTTCCCTTTCGTCGAGAGAGTATTTTGCGGGATCAATGGGATCGAGAAATTCGACGAGGATATTTCCGGGCCTGATGTTGAGCTTACGCTTCTCCATCACGCGGTGAGCGCCGGAACAGGCCACGGGAACGATCGGTACGCCTGACTTGATGGCCATCACCGCAGTTCCCTTCTTGAAGTCCTGCAAGCGGCCGTCAGGGCTACGCGTGCCTTCCGGATAAATCAAAAAAGACTGGCCGTCGCGGATGGCTTCGATGGCTTTCTCGACGCTTTCGATGGCGGAATCGCGATTGAAGCGGTCAACAGGAATGAAATGCGCGAGTTGAAAGGCCTGGCCGACGATGGGCCATTCGAACAGCGAGCGCTTCAGCAGAATGGCGATGCGGCGCGGGATGGCGCCAACCACGGCGGGGGCATCGGCCGAACTGGTGTGATTTGCCGCAAAAATGCAAGTGCCCTTCGGAATGCCCTCGGTACCCTTGACCTGAACGCGAACACCGACGCAGTTCACGAAGAACATCACACCCCGGATGCCAGCCCAGTAGAGCGGGTCGACATGCTTGGTGAAAAGGACGTAGAGGAGCAAGGGCGGCCCCAAGATGAGGATGTAGAGAGTGAGAAAAACACACATGAAGGCGGCGCGGAGCATGTGGTTAACAGAGACTTTCTCGAATCCTGGGCCGACGGTCAAGAGGAGATCAAGGGAGACGGGCGGTGACGGGGTCTGTGGTGCCGTGGAGCAGGCCCTCACGAATCCGTTTCTCGCGATCAGTGACGGCAGAGGCTTCGACTACCTGAAAGGCAGTTTCCTGAACCTCGCCGAGGCGTAGATTCACGCCTAGTTCGGTGTCGCCGCGGCGGACGCGGAGATGGAGGTCCTCGCCGGGCTTTTGTTTAGCGGCCCAACGCCCCGGGCGGCGCGGCACTTCCCCGTTATTCCAGCGAAGGATTTCGTCGCCAAGCATCAGGCCAGCCACTTGGGCGTTGCTGCCAAGCTCGACGCTGGCGACAGTCCAAGGGGCATTGGGTTCGCGCTGGACAGTGAATCCGAGAACGGCGCGAGAGGTTTCCTTTTCGTTCGAGAAGCAGGCCCGCCAAGGAAAGCAATTGGGAGTAAGGGAGAGGCTCCGCCCCGCTCACATATTTGGAGAAAAAATCCTCGAGCGAGGAGCCGGCGATCCTTTCCGCGGTGAGGCGGACATCGAGGCTGTCGCGATAGAACTTGCCGGTGTTGGCGAAGTCCTGGTTCATAGCGCGGAGGACGTCGTCGAGGCTGTGCTGGTTGCCCGAGCGATCGCGAATAAGGAGATCCAGCAAGACGCCGAGGACCTGGCCCTTGGTGTAATAGGAGACGCTGCGCTGGGGCTCGTTGTAGAGAGCGTATTTGTCCAGCCAGGTGTCCAGGCTGGACTGCTCGGCGCTCTGCCAGTGTTCAGCCGGGCGGGTTTCCAGTTCCGTAATCTGTGCGGAAAGGTCCTGGTAAAACTCTTTCTTGTTCCAAATGCCACAGCGGACCAGGGTGTAAGAGCCGTAGGTGTTGGTGACACCTTCGGCGAACCAGAGCGCCCGCGTGTACATTTCATGGGTGTAGTCGATGGGCTCGAGGGAGGCGGGGCGGATGCGTTTTACGTTCCAGAGATGAAAATATTCGTGAGCGGAAACGTTGGCGAGATCATTGCCGGAGGGGACGTAGATGGCGGTGGAATTGGAGTGTTCCATGCCGCCGCTTCCACCGCCGGAAGCCTTGCCGATGTGAAAGATGAAGGTGTACTGGTCATAGGGAGCACCATCCATGAGCCTGATTTCGGACATACAGATTTTGCGGAGTAGGTTTTCAACATCGTGCTTTTTGTAGCTGTCACCGTGAATCACGACGTGAACGGAGGGAGAGAGGTCGTGGATGGTGAACTCCTCGAAGTGGGAGGCTTCAATGGGGGAGTCAGCGAGAGCATCGAAGGTGGGCGCCTGCAAAGTGAACAAACGCGCACCGCCCATCGACTCAAGAAGAATTCGTGCAGCGGAGGCGACCTTCCAACCAACGGGAAGATCAGGGAGCGAGATGATACTTTCTTCGTTGCGCCGGTTGGGCACATACAGAAGGATCATTGCCGGATTGATGAAGGCGTGCTCGGAATTGAGCTGGGTATTGAATGGACCGACATCGTCCCAGAAGGTGGCGTACTTGATGGTAACGGTGCCGGAGGCTTTGACTTGCCAGGCGAGTTTGTCCAGTTTTTCGATGGGGACGCGCTGGCCGTTGACGAAAGCTTCGACTTGCTGGACGTGACTGCTGAAATCGCGAATTTGGTATAGAGCGTTCCAGGCGGCCATCTGGAGATTGAGTTCGTCGTGGACGTTGGGGATTTCCATGGTGACGTGGAAGAGATGTTGTTCCGGATTGCAGATGGAGACGGAATAGCGGATGGTGGCAGAGGCTGACGAGGATAGTAGGAACGCGAGGCAAAAGATGAGGGCCCAAAGCAGATTCCTCGCTTCACGGACTCCGCTCGGAATGGCAAATTCAATTGAGGCTGCACGGCGGAAGAAAGACGAAGGGCTCCCACCAGAAAGCGGCGGGCAGGCGACAAACCCGCCCTTTGCTGAGGGAGCGGACAGCCTCCCGTCTTCGCAAAGCCTGCGGCGGGCAGGCAGATGGCCGTCCCTACATGGGAATGAATTCACTGGGCAGGGACCTCAGAGGTAAGCGGGTGAGTGGGCAAGCGCTTCAAGAGTTTCTCGCATAATCCATCGAAACTGCCGTTCGACATGACGAGGAGCAAATCGCCAGGGCGCGCTTCGGCAACCAGGAAATCGGCGATGGCATCGGCGCGGGGAGGACACGCGCGTCCTTGCCGAGTTGGCGAACGGCGGAAGTGATGGTCTCGGGATCCAGGCGCTGATCGTCACTCAGCTGGCCGGCGCGGTGAACGCTGCCGAGGATGACACGGTCGCCGAGAGCCAGCGCTTGGGGGAGGGTGTCCTGGAAGACGCGGCGACGCATGGAGTTGGAACGGGGCTCCAGAATGGCCCACAGACGGCGGCCGGGCCAGCGCAGCCGTGCGGCTTCGATGGTGGCGCGAATAGCAGTGGGATGGTGGGCGAAATCGTCCACGACCAGAATGTTGTTAATTTCTCCCTTCACATCCATGCGGCGCTTGACGCTCTGGAAAGTCGCCAGAGCAGAGTGAATGGATTCAGTGCGGATGCCTCTTCCCTGGGCGACGATGAGGGCGGCGAGAGCATTCAGCACATTGTGGCGGCCAGTGGCCGAAAGCAGAAATTCACCGTAGAACTCGCCTCGGTAGTGCACTTGAAAGTGCATCTGATCATCGACCATTGAGAGGTCGCTCGCGACCCAGTCGTTTCCCTGGTCGAAACCGTAAGTGATGACCGGGCAAAAAGCTTTTTCGCAGGCTTTGCGCGGCGCGTCACCGGCAGACGCATCACCCCAAACTACGATACGGCCGCGGCGGGGGACAAGATTGACAAGACATCGAAAGGCCCATTGGTAGGAAGCGAAGTCCGTGTAGATATCGGCATGATCGAATTCGACGGAAGTGATAATGAGGTCATCGGGGTGGTAATGCAGGAACTTCGCGGCTTTGTCCCAGTAGGCGGTGTCGTACTCGTCGCCTTCGAGGATAAATTCCTGGCCGCTGGAGAGGCCGTAACTCTTGCCAAAGTTCTCGGCGACGCCGCCTACCAGGAAGTTGGGATGTTTTCCCGCCACATGGAAGATCCAGGCAAGCATGGCGGTGGTCGTAGTCTTTCCGTGTGTACCGCTGACGACGATGGAATGTTTACCCGGGAGAAATTCTTCTTCAAGAATTTGCGGGAGCGAGTGGTGAGGGAGTTTGCGGTCGAGCATTTCCTCAACTTCCGCATTGCCGCGTGAAATGGCGTTTCCGACGACGATCAGATCCGGAGCAGGAGTAAGGTTTTTGGCGTCAAAGGCCGTGGCGTACTGGATGCCCAGAGATTCGAGTAGCGTGGAGGCCGGAGGATAGACACCGGCATCGGCGCCGGTTACCTTGTAACCCCGTTCGCGGAGCATTCCCGCCAATGGAGCCATGGCAGAGCCCCCAATGCCAATCATGTGTATGTGTTTCATTTTCTTTTTCGGGTCGCCCATTTCATTGCACCACAGCTGGCTCCAAGATATCCAATCGGGTTTCGCCCGAGGAGACAAGGCGAGCCCGCACACCTAGCGGCAGGGTCAACATGGGTCGCTGCGTGTGACCGATGGCCGCGCCGAACACAATGGGCACGTTCAACGGACGCAAAATCCGTTCACAAACGTCGCGGACCGTGGGACTTCCTTTCACGGATGGATCGGAATCGGGAAATTCACCAAGAACAATTCCGTTGATGGCATCGAATTTTCCCGTCTGCTTCAAATGCATCAGGGCGCGATCGACCTGGTAGGGGCGCAGGCCGCGATCCTCGAGAACCAGAATTGCGCCAGCTGTGTCGATCTCCCAAGGCGTGCCAAGCGTGGTCTGCAGGAGAGTCAGGCAACCGCCCAGCAGACGTCCTTCCGCAAGGCCACGATTGATCGGTTTCCCCAGCAGATGGATTTCCCAGCCGGAGGTGCAATTCCCCACCGCCTGCAAGAAGGAGTGCTCGTCGTAGCCGTGAGAATCATCGGCGCCACGATTGAGGCCGGCGGCTACCATAGGTCCGAGGAAGGTGACCCAACCGCAGAGTTGCCAGAGATAGGTGTGGAGCGAGGTGAGATCGCTGAAACCGATGACGCATTTCGGATCCTGCAACTGAGCGGACAAATCCTTGTCGAGGAGGTAATTCGCCCCGTAGCCCCCGCGCAAAGCGACCAGCGCCGCAATGTCCGGATGACGCGCTGCCTTCAAGAAGGCTTCGCGGCGAGAATCGATGGAGGCAGCAAAATAGCCTTCGGGGCCGGGCATCTGGACGGGGATGAATTCGTAACCGAGCCGGCGCAATTCGGCGAGACCGGCGGTGACATCCAGTTGCTCTGCCGGCGAAGCGGGGGCAAAGACGGCAACCTTCGAACCTTTCCGAAGTGCCTTGGGCTTGCGCGGTGCTCCTTGAGGAAAAGTCAAAAGCAGATTCCTCGCTTTGCCTGCCTGCGGCGGGCTGGCTCAGAATGACAATTGTTTCGAGCGGCCTGAATGGACCCAAACCAATACTAACGAACCTAGAGTTTGAATTGCGTGAGTTTCGCGAAGTGGCGTGCTCTGGCGTGTATCTCAGACTTTTTCAAGACCAGCAGGCGGTCCAAACCAAAGCGCTCGACCGCGAAGCTGCCGAGAACAGAGCCGTACACCATGGCGCGGCGAAGGGCCGCATCGCTGGTGCTGCCGACGCTGGCAAGATAACCCATGAAGCCGCCGGCAAAGCTATCGCCCGCGCCGGTAGGGTCGTGCGGTTCCTCGAGAGGGAACGCCGGCACGCAGAACACACCGTGCTTATCGACCAGCATGGCGCCGTATTCACCCCGTTTCACAACGAGGGTGGTGGGGCCCATCTTGAAGATGTAGCGGGCGGCCCGAAGGAGGTTGTGCTCGCTGGAAAGCTGACGGGTTTCGGAATCGTTGATCATCAGGATATCGACATGCTTGAGGGTCTCGCGGAGTTCTTCGTTGGTTCGTTCGATCCAATAATTCATGGTGTCCATCGCGGCAAGCTTGGGCGTGCCATGCACCTGATGAAGGACGTCGCGCTGGAGGTCTGGCGCAATGTTCGCGAGGAAAACGTACTTGCAATTGCGATATGTTTCCGGCAGACGTGGCTTGAACTCAGCGAAGACGTTCAGGTCCGTGGCCAGGGTGACGCGCTCATTTAGATTCTCAGAATAGCGGCCGGCCCAGAAAAAACATTTGCCCGTGGCGCGTTCCAGGCCCTCGATATCGATGGAACGCTTGCGAAGCATGGCTTCGTCTTTCGGGTGGAAATCGTCGCCAACGATGGCGACAAGATTCACGTGGGTGAAAAATGCAGCGGCGACAGAGAAGTAAGTAGCGGCCCCGCCAAGAGTGCGCTCCACTTTTCCGTAAGGGCTTTCGAGAGCGTCATACGCGACAGAACCAACGACGAGCAGGGACACGGGCATCTCCTAAGATACATATTTGCCGATGATGGCGGCCAGATTCTTTTTCGTTTTTGCGGGCACAACTTTTGGATCGCTGATGATGGCGTGCTTCAGGGCGTCGCCACACTTGCATTGACGTTCCGCAGAGACTGCCTTGATAGCTTCCCGTAAAACGTTTTGCGCATTAGTGGCGTTCTGGTTAAGCGTGGCGATGATGGTAGCGACGGTAACGGTGTCGTGTTCGGGATGCCAGCAATCGTAATCGGTGATCATGGCGATGGTCGCGTAGCAGATTTCGGCTTCGCGCGCGAGCTTGGCTTCGGTGACATTGGTCATGCCGATGACGTCAAACTTCATGGCTCGATGGTACCGGGCTTCGGCGAGGGTGGAGAATTGCGGGCCTTCCATGCAGATATAGGTGCCTTTGTCGTGGACGGGCACGCTAAGTGAGCGGCAGGCTCTGCCGAGAACGCCGGAAAGTTGGGGGCAAGTGGGCTTGTCAAAGGTAACGTGGGCGACGATGCCGTTGCCAAAGAACGTTGATACGCGGCCCTTGGTGCGATCGAAAAACTGGTCGGGGATCAGGAATTCACCAGGGCGCATATTCTCTTGCAAGGAGCCGACGGCGCTGACGGAAATGATGCGCTGGACGCCGAGGAGCTTCATGGCGTAAATGTTGGCGCGGAAATTCAGTTCGCTGGGAAGGATGCGGTGGCCGCGGCCATGACGCGCGAGAAAGGCGACGCGCTTCCCTTCCAGAGTGCCGATGACAATGACGTCGGACGGATTGCCGAACGGCGTCTTGACGCGCAGCTCGCGCGCGTTGGTCAAGCCGCTCATGACGTAAAGGCCGCTGCCGCCGATCACGCCGATTTCGGCGGCGGGAGCATTCGGCCGGACACTCTTGCCGCTGGTCTTTTTCCGGCTAGGCATTCCAGTTTCTCCTGTGGATTACCGGTTCAGGTCGACCGGTTCGATTTCGATTCTTCCATCGCGCGCATGCAAAGTGGCTGCGGGAATGTCCGGATCGTGGCCGAAGACCACGACCCAACCCTTGTTGAGCAGCCGGGGGATCCACTGACGCTTGGTTTCCAACGTCTGCAGCGGGTACAGATCGTAAGCCATGATCCAGGGCAAAGGAATATGGTGCCGCGTGGGGAGCAAATCCGCAACAAAGGCGAGGGTCTTGCCGCCGCCGGTGATGGTGACCGCCTGGATGTTGGCGTTGTGCCCCGGGATAGGGGCTACGGAAATGCCTGGCACGATTTCTGTTTCGCCCTCAACGAGATCCCAGAGGCCTTCCTTGGAGATGGGCGCAAAGTTGTCCGGGAAGTAGCTGGCACGATCGCGTTCGGAGGGATTCATGGCGTGCTCGAGTTCGCCGCGTGGGACGACATAGCGGGCATGTCGGAAGGTGGGGAGGAGACGGCCGTTGACGATGCGGGTATTGCCGCCAGCATGGTCGAAGTGAAGATGGGTGTTGATGACGAGGTTGATTTGATCGGGGCTGACGCCGATGCGGGTGAGCGAGTCCATCAGGGGATCGCCCTCCTGGACGCCATAGATGGCGCGCTGCTTCGCGTCCCATTTGGTGCCATTGCCCGTTTCGATGAGGATGTTTTTGCCGCGCGCGCGAACGAGCAAGGAATTGGCGCGCATGCGAATGCGATTTCTCTGGTCGGGCGGAGATTTCTGCTCCCAGAGCACCTTGGGCACGACGCCGAACATGGCGCCCCCGTCCAGGCCGAAGCTGCCGCCGTCGAGATGCTGTACTTCGATGTCGCCAAAATGCACGCCGTTCCTTCCTTCTACCAAGATCAAAATGCGCCCGCCGTAGACGGGACCCGTTCCAAGACCGTCTAGATCAAACCGCTTGCTTCCAGAATTTCCGCGACGGCGGAGAAAGGATCTTTCTTGCGCTCGGCAACAGCAGCAGCGAGGTCGCGCAGGCGGGCTGCGCCGCCCTTGCCCCCGAGAGCTTTCTCGAGCAGGCGGGATTCGAGCATTTCGATCAGGCGCCTTTCCCAATGGTCGATGCGTTTTTGCCGGCGCTGGCCGCTGGTTTCGAAATGTTTGCGCAATTTATCGACCGCCGAGGCAAGTTCGTCGATGCCGCGATTTTCTGTGGCGACCGTGCGGACGACTGGAGGATGCCAGCCATCGCGGGGCATGACAAGGGAGAGCATGGCGTGCAGCTGCTCCTCGAGGCGATCAGCGCCTTCGCGATCGGCCTTGTTGAGGACGAAAATGTCGCCAATCTCCATCAGGCCGGCCTTCATGTTCTGGATATCGTCGCCAAGGCCGGGGACGAGCACCACGAGGACACAGTCGGCGAGGCGCACAATGTCGATCTCATCTTGGCCCACACCTACGGTCTCGATGAGGACTTGACGCTTGCCCGCGGCGTCGAGGAGTAGCGCAACTTCAGCAGTGGAGCGCGCCAGGCCGCCCAGGAAGCCACGCGTGGCCATGGAGCGAATGAAGATGCCGACGTCACCGGCGTGGCCTTGCATGCGAATGCGATCACCGAGAATCGCGCCGCCGGAATAGGGGCTAGTGGGATCGACAGCTATAACACCAACACGTTCCTGGCGCTTGCGATGAACCGCAGCGAGGCGATCGACGAGCGTGCTTTTTCCCGTGCCCGGCGCGCCAGTGACGCCGGTCAGGTAAGCTACGCCAGTGTGAGGGAAAAGTTGCTTGAGCAATTGTTCGGATTCCGGGGAATGGTTTTCAATGGCGGTGATAGCGCGAGAGATGGCGCGCACGTCGCCCTGGAGGACTTTGGCGGCCCAACCGTCGAGGGACGCACTCATGGTGGGGTGAGCCTGTGCGAGGGGAGCGTCGGCATACGTTTAGCAGACTACCGCATAAATGGTTCGGGCGAAAAGCAGATCGCTCGCCGCGCTCGGGATGACGACGCTTTGCGGAATTTCCGCAGCCTGTGAATCCGAGCTCACCCGAGACGAGTAACGCTATTATTTCTTGCCAAGCAGTTGCCGCGCAATGACCAAGCGTTGAATTTCGCTGGTGCCCTCGCCGATGGTGCAAAGCTTGACGTCGCGGTAAAACTTCTCGGCGGGATAATCCTTGATAAAGCCGTAGCCGCCGTGGACCTGGACGCACTCGTTGGCGACACGGACAGCGACTTCACTGGCGAAAAGCTTGGCCATGCTGGACTCGCGGGTGAAACGAACATTTTTCTGATCGGCAAGCCAGGCAGCCTGATAAACGAGGAGGCGTGCAGCTTCGACTTCCGTGGCCATGTCCGCGAGCTTGAACTGGATAGCCTGGAACTCGCTGATGGTCTTGCCGAATTGCTTGCGCTGCTTGGCGTAGCGCGTGGCGGCCTGCAAAGCGCCCTGTGCCATGCCGAGGGCCAAAGCGGCGATGGAAATACGGCCGCCATCGAGAATTCTCAGGCTGCCTGTGAAACCCTCGCCCAGAGGGCCAAGAAGTTGGCCGACGGGAATGCGGCAATCGGCGAAAATCACTTCGGAGGTGTCGCTGGCGCGCATGCCGAGCTTGTTTTCTTTTTTGCCGGGTCGAAAGCCGGCGGTGCCTTTTTCGAGGATGAAGGCGCTGATGCCATGGGATTCTTTCGATTTGTCGGTGACCGCCATGGCGACACAAACGTCGGCGTAGGTACCATTGGTGGTGAAGGTCTTCGAACCGTTGAGAACCCAGTGATTACCGTCGCGAATGGCCGTGGTGCGAGTGCCCCCGGCATCGGAGCCGGCCTCGGGTTCGGTGAGCGACCAGGCGCCAAGTTTCTTGCCTTGAGCCAGCGGGACAAGATACTTGTTCTTCTGCTCTTCGGTGCCGAATTTGTAGATGTGATTGCTACAGAGCGAATTGTGGGCCGCGACAAACAGCCCGACAGAACCGTCCACGCGGGCGAGTTCTTCGATGACAGTGGCGTACTCTACGTATCCCAGGCCCGCGCCGCCATATTCTTCGGGAAAGATAACCCCCAAGAATCCCATTTCGCCGAGCTTGGGAAGGAGTTCGGTGGGAAAGTGCGCTACTTCATCCCATTCCATGACATGCGGAGCGATTTCGCCCTGGGCGAATTCGCGAACGGATTTGCGGAGCTGTTGCTGCTCTTCGGTGAAGGTGAAATCCACGGATGCCTCATCTAATAGCGTCGCATATACTCAGTAGAAGTTTAACTTATGCTGGTCCTTCGCGCATACCAACGATGGAGCAATATCACCTTTCGGTAACGAAAGGCCTCACCCCTCGAAGAGGTGAGCTACAACGGCCTGGGGAAAAAGCGCGACCCCCTCGAAAGGATGAGCTACATGTCACGGTAGCAATTACCAGCCGACGGGGTAGCCGTTTTTCTTGTTCTGCGCGTCGAGCCAGGCTTTCAGAGGCGCAAAGTAGTCCGCCAATGCGGACGCATCCATTTCCTTTTCGCCGGTGAGGACTTCCAGGGCCTCTGGCCACGGTTTGCTTTGCCCCAGAGCCAGCATCTGGTTCAGTTTTTCGCCGGCCGCCTTGTTGCCATAGATGGAGCAGCGATTCAGCGGGCCTTCGAAGCCCGCGGTCTTGCAGAGTGCACGTTGGAACTGGAATTGATAGATGGCCGCCAGGAAATAGCGGGCGTAGGGCACGTTGCCGGGCACATGATATTTCGCGCCGGGGTCAAAATCCGCTTCCGAGCGGGCCACGGGCGGCGCCACCCCCTGATATTTCAGGCGCAGGTCCCACCAGGCCTTGTTGAAATCCGCAGGTTTCACCTGGCCGGAGAAAACTTCCCAGCGCCATTTGTCGATGACCAGGCCGAAGGGGAGGAAGGCGACCTTCTCGAGAGCCTTCTGCAAAAGATAATCGATATCGCCCGAGGCGGGCGGGACGGCGTCGATCAAGCCAATCTTTTTCAGGTAATCGGGCGTGACTGAGAGCGCAATCGTGTCCCCAACGGCTTCGTGGAAACCGTCGTTGGCACTGTTTTGAAAGAGAAAAGGCTGACTGTTGTAGGCGCGCTGATAGAAGTTGTGGCCGAGTTCGTGGTGAATGGTGCGGAAGTCCTCTTCCGTGATCTGGATGCACATTTTAACGCGGAGATCGTCCCTGGAATCAACATCCCAGGCACTGGCGTGGCAAACTACATCGCGGTCGGCGGGCTTTGTAAAGAGAGAGCGCTCCCAGAAGGTTTGCGGGAGAGGAGCAAATCCGAGCGAGGTGAAGAAATTCTCACCGTACTTGACCATGCCCTTGGGGTCGGTCTTGCGATCGGCCAGGATTTTGGTGAGGTCGTAGCTTTGTGCTGGCTTGGGGGAATCCATCAGATCGTAGATGTTGTTCCATTCCTGTGCCCAGATGTTGCCGAGGAGGTGAGCAGGAATTGGGCCGCCGGGCGGTACAAGCTCCTGGCCATACTTCTTCGCGAGTTGGCCACGCACGTAAGCGTGCAGAGATAGATAGAGCGGGCGGAGTTGTTCCCACACGCGATCCATTTCCTTCGCGAATTGATCTGGAGGCATGTCGTAATTGGAGCGCCAAAGTGAGCCGACATCGGTGTAGCCAAGCTGACGAGCACCTTCGTCGCCAAGCTCGACCATGCGCTCGTAACGTTGCCGCATGGGAGCGCCAACCGCATGCCAGCCCAGCCAAGCGCGCTTCAGCTCTTCGGGATCGCGGCTGGTGGCCATCAGCTTCCCGACGGCAGTGACGTCGAGGCAGGGCTTGCTGTCGCCATCGGGGCACCACTTCCCTTTCCCGTAATCGCCATCGAGGGAAGAGAGAACCTGAGCGAGCTCTTTTTGCGATTTCGGTTCATCGGGAGCGGGAAAGCCGGCAGCCAGTTCCAGCAAGAGGCGCTTACGGGCCAGTTCCGGCGACAGCTGGACATGATCGAAGCGGTGGGCTTCCTTGGCAAATTTAGTGGCAAGCGTATTGGCCTGTTCGCCTGCATCGGCGGCGATCTGCTCGGTATCCACGGTTATGAAATTTTCCTGGACCCATGCCGCGCGGCTGGCCTTCACAGACAGATCGAAGAGTTGCCGCTCCGCATCTTCAATGAACTTTCGGGCCTCGTCCGGCGTCGAAGGAGCCGCGGCAGACTTCGATTGTGGCCGGGCTACACCTGCCGCCAAAAGTGAACACAAGAATGCCACTCCCACCCATGTGCTGTATCTTTTCATTTGAGATTCTCCTAGTGAGCGAAAGGGAAAATAATCAGGCGAAAGCATCGACACCTGGTTACAGAAAGCTTCAAGCGCTGCGACCGTGTTTCTTTTCCACGATGGCTATAATCTCCGCCAGCGCGCGATCCACTCCCGCGCGGTCAACATTCCAGTGGGTCACCATGCGAACAGAATAAGGCGCAGTATCCTGTGCCCAGACGCCTTTTGCGTGAAGAGCATCGCACAGTTCGACGGCGTTCATGCCGCTGGCCTGGCAGTCGAAAATCACAATGTTGCTGCGGACGCTGGCGGGGTCAATTTTCAGCCCAGGCAATTTCGCGAGACTTTCGGCAAGGCGCCGTGCGTTTTCATGATCCTCGTGAAGACGCGCCGGAGATTTTTCGAGCGCGAGAAGTCCCGCAGCCGCAATCACGCCGACCTGACGCATTCCGCCGCCGAACATTTTACGGTACACGCGTGCCCGTTCGATGAATTCGCGGGAGCCGACAATCATGGAGCCGATGGGCGCGCCGAGGCCCTTGGAAAGGCAAAACATGACAGAATCCACCTTTTTGGTCATGTGGGCGACGTCTTCCTTGAGGGCCTCGGCCGCATTGAAAATGCGCGCGCCATCGAGGTGCACTTTCAACCCCATGAAGTGGGCCTTTTCGCAAATCTCGTTGACCCTGTCGGTTGGATAAACAGTGCCGCCGGCCATGTTGCTCGTGTTTTCCAGGCAGATCAGGGCGGTCTGCGAGTCGTAATAGATTTTGGGCCGGATGGCACCGTGGATCTGTTCCCAGGTGAGAATGCCATCGTCGCCGCCGCGTACCGGACGGGGCATGCAACCGGCAATGGCGGACATGGAGGCGAGTTCGTACAAATTGACGTGGCTGCGCTCCTCGCAGATGACTTCATTGCCGTGGTGAGTCCAGATGCGGATGGAGATCAGGTTGCCCATGCAGCCGGTGGGAACAAAGAGGGCGGCCTCCTTGCCGAGGATTTCGGCGGCACGCTTTTGAAGAAGATTGACAGTAGGATCTTCGCCGTAAACGTCGTCGCCAACCGCGGCGGCGGCCATGGCACGGCGCATTTCTTCGCTCGGGCGAGTGACGGTATCGCTGCGCAGATCGACGCTGCCCTCGACGGAGGAGATGTGGTCCGGGTCCACCAACTGATTTCCTTTGGCCACCGTGTAGGTCATGTTGTCCTCCGAGTCCCCGAGCAATGCTGGGCCGTGCCCTAGCGGAGCAGTTCGACCAGCACCTCGTTTGAAACACTCAGTTTTGCCGGGGCCAGCCTGAGCATGCCACCTTCCCGTTCTACCATGCCATTGGACGCGAGGCGGGAGATTTTCTCGTTTAGATCGATGCCATATTGGCGTTCAAGGCGAGTAAGGTCGATGCCCTCGAGTTGACGCAAGCCCAGGAAAATTTCCTCCTCTAGAGCAAGTTCCGGAGTGACATGCTGAACATTTTCGACCGCGGACCTGCCTGCGGTGATGGCGGTAACGTAGGCCGCGGGGTCGCGGACATTGGACCAGCGTTGTTTGCCGGAGAAGGAGTGCGCGCCCGCGCCAAAGCCGATGTAGGGCTCGCGGCGCCAGTATTTCAGATTGTGTTGCGAAGCGAAGCCTGGTTTCGCCCAATTGGAAATTTCGTATTGTTCGTACCCGGCAGTTTTCAGTTGGCTTTGCGCTAGTTCATAGAATTCAGCCATCGCCTCTTCGCTGGGAATTTCACTGGCGCTGTAGCGGGTGCCATGCTGGAGAACTTCGAGCCCCAGGCGCGAACCTTCATCGATTTCCATCATGTAAACGGAAACATGCTCGGGAGAGAGAGCGATGGTTTCCGAAAGAGAGTGGCGCCAGGTATCGCGAGTCTGCTTCGGAAGGCCGGCAATGAGATCAAAACTGACATTGCGAATTCCGGCGTCACGGAGAAGGGGAAGCGCTTTGTAAATGTCTGCGCTGCGGTGCATGCGGCCCGCCGCTTGCAACTCCGCATCGACAAAGGATTGCGAGCCAAAGCTGATGCGGTTGATCCCCAAGGAGGCCCAGTGGCGAGCTTTTGCGGATTCAACGGTTTCAGGGTCCGCTTCGAGAGTCAGCTCTTCCGAGGAGCAAGGAAAGGATTCGCGTATCGAGTGAAGAAGGACGCCAAGAAGGGCAGGATCCAGAAGGCTGGGGGTGCCACCGCCGATGTAAAGGGTGTCAACAGTGGCGTGGGGAATTTGCGTCTGGCGAAGGGTCTGCCAGTCGAAGCCGGCGGGCCAATGAATTCCGGCCAGGCGATACTGATCTCGAGCGTTGCTGATTTCGCGGCGGACGGTCTCGATGTAAGGAGCAAAACGGTCCGCGGACACCACGCCGGTGTGGAAATTGCAATAGGTGCACTTGGTCTGGCAGAAGGGCACCTGAATGTAAATGCCAAGATTGGCCATCGCACATGACTTTAACATACCGGCCAAGAAGGTATGGCTGGCAGCGGCCAGACGCACGACGATCAGGGTTGAGGTTCAGGAGGTTGGGGAAGCGCCGGAATCGCGGCGATGGTCTCTGGTGGCAGGGGCTTCAATTTCAGCTGCTCCGTTAGAAAGGCGATGCGGTCACGGCGAGCGTCGGCATTCAGTGCATGTGGAGCGTCGTAGAGCTTAAACTGCTTGGGCTCGCTGGCGACAGCGGCGGTGGCTTGGGCGATGTCGGGCGTGAGAAACTTTTCCTGTGATGCGTATTGCAGGAGCAGGGCCGCAGGTGCGGCGTGAGAAACGTATTTGGCCGCGTCGGTCCATGAATATTTGGAGACGAAAGCATCCACTTTATCGGGCCCAAGCTTCTGGCGAAATTCCTGGTAGGCGGGGCTATTGCGGATGGCTTCGTCGGAAAGTGCTCCGGCCATAAGCACGAAGGCCCGGAAGCGTTGGTCCAGACCGCTCACGATGCCGCCAACGGTGGCGCCGCAACTGTGGCCCACGTAGGCCAGACGCTTAGAATCAACAAATGGCCGCGCCAGAAGCAGATCCGCGCCACGGCGTACATCGATCACCATTTGGACGAGGTCATCGACTTCCTTGCTGGAAAGGGGGTCTTTGTCTTCCACGTGGCCGGCCCGCGCGATCGGAAAGTCGATCAGCAGAGAGGCCACGCCGGCGGGAGCGAGGGCGACGGCTTCATCCAAAAATTCCTTGCGATTACGAAACGCTGAATTCCGCCAGCACCAGTGGCCCCAGATGATCGCCGCAAATGGCCCTTTCCCCGGAGGTAAGACGAGATACGCCGGAACACGCCCGCCTTTGGGGCTCGCGTAGGAGAAGTCGTAGATGCCGACCGGGCCCCGAAAATCCACTCCCACGTCCTGGGAATCGAACGGAAGCTTCGGGTCGTAATCGAAGGCGCGAGGATTATCGGTCGGCAGAGCAAAAGCGGAAAGGTTGAGAACGAAAAGAGCGAGCAGCAATCGGCGCATGGCACTCCCCCGTTTGGCGCAGTCTATACCTGCTGGCCGGAGAAACAAGAGGAGTTTTGTGGGGCTAGATTAAACTCGGTCCGGCAGGACTTTCACGTAGACCCTGCGCTCGCGGGGGCCATCAAAATCGGCGAGGAAGATGCCTTGCCAACGTCCGAGGAGCAACTTCCCTTCTTCCACAAAAACGAATTGGGTGACGCCAGTGAGCATGGTCTTAGCGTGCGAGTCCGAATTGCCTTCCGCGTGACGGTAAGGTCCAGCCATGGGAACGAGACGATCGAGCGTTCCTTCGGCGTCGGAAGCGACGTCGGGGTCAGCGTGTTCGTTGATCAGAATGCCTGCGGTGGTGTGAGGCACGTAGAGGAGACAGGTGCCGACACGGATGCCCAACGCAGTCACGATGCGCTGGACGTCCTGAGTGATGTCGACCAGTTGGGTGCGACGCGAAGTTTTCACTTGAATGGATTGCAAAATTGCCTCCGCAACGAGCTAAGGAATGTGCACGATCAGGTGCCTGCCCGGCTTTTTGGGAGTGGCCAGCTTCTGCAGTTCGTGCAAGCCGCCGCTGCCCCAGCGAGCGAGGAACGGCAGAAAGCAAAGATCGCGCGATTGCAAGCCCTTCTGCGGGTAGAGCAGGTTCTCCAGGAATGTTTCATGGCGGACGATGAGCTTTTCGTGGCGGTCAAGAGCGGCACCGGTCTTGTGGCGGAGTTTTTCGATCTGGTAGCGAATGCGTTTTTCGACGCGCGCGATGGTGCCCTGAATCGTAGGATCTACCTTGGCGATGGCTTTGTGAAGTTTCTGAACACTCTTTTCGATTTGACGAAGGTTGCCATCAAACTCCCGAGCCAGTTTCTTGGGAATTGCGGAGTTGTACATGCGGTTGCGCAGAGACTGCGAACCGGACCAGACATCTTCGGCCTGCAGGTGATGTTTCTTCAAAATACGCACGGCCTTGGGGTCAACCAGGGTGAAGTCCGCGCGCGGAAACAGCACGGGCATGCGGCCTAAGAGCTTTTTGTAGAGCACCTGCGACTGCGCGTAGTAAGCAATTTCCGAAGGGCCACCAAAATAGACGGCCGTGGGAAGAAGGAAATCCTGCATAACGGGCCTAAACAGCGCATTGGGGCTGTATTGTTCCGGGGCTGCTTCAACACGGCGCAACCAGTCCTCCCGCGGCAGGGTCAGCGTGCCACTGGAGAATTGCCCGTTCGATGCGGAGATAACCTGACGCTTCCCCTCCTCGAGAGAAAACAGCAAGGTGCTGTGAGAGGTGACCTTAACCTGGACTTCGTAGCCTGCCTGTTCCAAGTCATTCCCGCGGCGGAGCAACATGTCGTTCAACTCATCGCGATTCGCGAGGGCGTCCCGCAAAACGGGAGCAGCGAGGCGATGGAGCCGTTCATCCAGAGGATCGAGAAGAATCAGGCCGAAATCGGAAAAGATACGAGCGAAGAATCCGGCGAAAGCGCTGCTATATGTGGCCACGGGCGTGTAGGTTTCGTGGAGAAGATCGCCGAAGGTTTGCCCCAGGAGAGGTTGCGCACGAACGACGAGCTCTTCGATCTCGCGGCCCAGGCAGATGCGGCCGACAGGGACCGAATCTTCCGTAGGTTTGGGAAGAACAAAGTTTTGTAACTCGCCTTCGTGGAACCAGGTGACATGGCGCACTTCGTCGACGTCATGGTCCTCCGTTGCCATCCAGAAGATGGGAACTGCGGAAACTCCCTTTTGGGTGAGTTCGTCAGCCGTTTGAATGGCCGAGAGGGCCTTATAAATGGAAAAGGAAGGTCCACCAAAGAGTCCGACCTGTTGGCCGGTTACAATGGCGACCGCGCCTTCCGCCAGGCGGTCGAGGTTCCGTTGGGCGGCGGGACCGCTCGCGCAAAGCAAATTCTGTGCGCGTAGAATTGCCGCGACCTGTCGACGCCGCTCCGCAGGGAACTTCATTCTTTTGGCATAACGGACGGCGGCCTGCAGGTCCGGTGCGTGCTCGTAGAAAGGTTTCAGTTTGGAGAAATTTTCCACGTAGTCGCGGAAGAGCTTCGACGTGTGAGGCAGCTGATGAGGAACGAGGGCGCGACAGTCCATGAGCGCTTAGATGATAGACGGAACAAAAAGTGACGGCAAATTACGAATCCTTAGACGCGCGCGGCGGCCGGATGGAGTTGCGAAATCAGGTCCGCAATCGCACGTTTCTTCTCTTCGGATATGGGCAAAAGTGGTGGCCGGGGAGAGCCGCCATGAAAGCCACGCAGGTCCATGGCGTACTTCAGGCCAGCAAGGCCGTTTTCAGAGAGGATGCGCCTGGATGCCAGCACGATGACGTGTTGCAACTGCTTCGCTTGTTCGTGTTGGCCGCGTTGAACGAGCTGGTAAAGCTCGACGCACTTTTCCGGAAGCGCAGAAGCGAGAGCCAGAATGGCGCCGCGAGCGCCCACTGCGAGACACGGATAGATTACTGGAGCGCCCCCCGTGAGCACCTGAAACGAGGCGGGTGCGCTGGCCACAAGTTCACCGATGCGCTGGACGCTGCCGGAGCTGTCCTTAATGCCGGCGATATTCGGATGCGCGGCCAGGGCGAGGATTTCCGGAGTTTCGAGAGTAATGCCCGTGAATTGCGGCACGGAGTACAACAGGATCGGGATGGGCGACGCGTCCGCAACGGCGCGGTAGTGATGAAGATAAGTTTCCGCGCGGTAGAACGGCTTGTAGTAGTAAGGAGTCTTTACAAGAGCGAGGTTGTAGCCGAGGGCCGCGGCACGTTTGGTACGAGCAATGGTTTCGGCGGTGGATTCGGCGCCGGTTCCGGCGATCAATAGCTTGTCAGGCCCGGCCGCTTCTTTAGCGGCGGCCAAGACGGACTCGGATTCCGGTGAAGAGAGCATGACCGCTTCGCCGGTGGAACCGAGGACAACATAACCGGCCAAGCCGGTCTGATTGTAGCGGCGAATGTTTTCCTTTACCGCGGAGAGAGACAACGATTCGTCGGAAGCAAAGGGTGTGACAAGGGCTGGAAAAATGCCGTTGATTTCCATGGTTCAGTCTCCAGGAGCGGTGCTGCCCGCCGCGGCTACGCCGGTGCCGTGGAGGTCCTGCAGGCAATTCACTTCGCGCTGCAGCTCGTGAAGCGAATGAATGCCGCGGACGGCGGCCTGGGCCGCGGAGAGAGTGGTGATGCAGGTGATGTTGTAACGAATGGCGGCGCGGCGAATAGATTTTTCGTCGTAGAAAGATTCTCGACCCAGCGGCGTGTTGACAACCAGATGGATTTTGCCGGTTTTGATGAGGTCGACAATGTTGGGCCGGCCTTCATTGACCTTGAAAACTTCGTCGCAGGGTACGCCGGCGGCGCGGAAGGCGGAGCAGGTGCCGCGCGTGGCAACCAGTTTGAAGCCAAGGGAAACCAGGTCCCTGCCGAGCGGGCCGATGCCGCGTTTGTCGCGGTCGTTCACGCTGATGAAGACAGTCCCGGTGCTCGGGAGTTTTTGTCCGGCGGCCAATTGGGCTTTGGCGAAGGCTTGCCCATAGTCGGTGGAGATACCCATGACTTCGCCCGTCGAACGCATTTCCGGGCCCAGGATGGTGTCCACGCCTCGGAACTTGTTGAAGGGGAAGACAGGAGATTTCACGGAGAAGTAGTCGCGGACAGCGATTTCCGCGACGCCATTGTGGTGAACGATGGGCAGCTTCACGTCGCTCAAGCGGCGCCCGACCATGAGGCGGGCGGCAACTTTGGCGAGCGGTACGCCGGTGGCTTTGCTGACGTAAGGCACAGTGCGGGAGGCACGAGGGTTAACTTCCAGAACGTAGACGGTGTCGCGCTGGATAGCGTATTGCACGTTCATCAGGCCGACAACCTTCAGGGCCAGAGCCAGGCGCTTGGTGTAATCCCGAATGGTTTCCAAGACTTTCGGGGAGAGGCTGACAGGAGGGAGAACGCAGGAGGAGTCGCCAGAATGCACACCAGCCTCTTCAATATGCTCCATGATGCCGCCGATGACGACGTCTGTGCCGTCAGCCATGGCGTCGACATCGACCTCGGTGGCTTCTTCGAGGAACTGATCGATGAGCACGGGACGCGCCGGGCCCATCAAGGCAGCTTGCGCGACGTATTCCTGAACGGTGTTGACGTCGTAGGCGATGACCATCGCGCGGCCGCCGAGAACGTAACTGGGGCGCACGAGCACAGGGAGGCCGATTTCACCGGCCACGCGCGCGGCCTCTTCGGGAACAAGCGCGGTGCCATTGCGCGGTTGAGGAATCTTCAATTCATCGAGGAGGCGGCCAAAGCGGCGGCGATCTTCCGCAAGATCGATGGATTCCGGCGCGGTGCCGATAATGGGCACGCCGTTGCGTTTCAATTCCAGCGCGAGATTCAGTGGTGTTTGCCCGCCGAATTGCACGATGACACCGCAGGGCTTCTCCCGATCAAAAATCGCGAGAACGTCTTCGAGGGTGAGTGGCTCGAAGTAGAGCCGGTCCGAAGTGTCGTAGTCGGTTGAGACCGTCTCCGGGTTGCAGTTCACCATGAGGGTTTCGAAGCCATCGGCGTGTAGGGCGAAGCTGGCATGGCAGCAGCAATAATCGAATTCAATTCCCTGACCGATGCGGTTCGGCCCGCTGCCCAGGATCATGATTTTCTGTTTTTGCGTGACGTTGGCTTCGTCTTCATCCTCGTAGCTGGAATACATATACGGGGTGAAGGACTCGAATTCGGCAGCACAGGTGTCGACACGCTTGAAGACCGGGCCGACTCCGTAACGGGCGCGCTGGAGGCGGACAGCGGCGGGGGTGGTTTTCCAGAGCTGTGCCAGGTGTTCATCGCTTGTCCCGATACGCTTGACATCGCGGAGGAGTTCCTTTGAGGCGGTCTCCACGGTGACGGCAGCAGCGCGGCGATTGACCTGGATGATCTCTTCAATCTGGTGAACGAACCAGGGGTCGATCTTTGTGAGTTCGCAAATTTCATGTGCGGGCAAGCCGCGCTCCAGAGCGGTCAGGATCCAGTGGATGCGGTTGGGCCGGGGGGTGGCCAGCTTTTCGCGCAGCAAGGAATCCGGAGTCTCCAAGGGCGCGCGCCAGGGAGTGCTGGGCTCGAGAGAACGGATGCCCTTTTGCAGGGCTTCCTTGAAGGTGCGGCCGATGGCCATGACTTCACCGACCGATTTCATTTGGGTGCCAAGGGTGCTGTCGGCGCCGGGGAATTTCTCGAATTGCCACTTAGGGATCTTCACCACCACATAGTCGATGGTGGGTTCAAAGGATGCCGGAGTCTTCTGCGTAATATCGTTCGGAATTTCGTCGAGAGACATGCCCACGGCGAGGCGCGCGGCGATCTTGGCAATCGGGAACCCAGTGGCTTTGCTGGCCAGCGCCGAACTGCGGGAAACGCGCGGGTTCATTTCAATTACGGTCATGCGTCCGTTTTCGGGATTGACGGCGAATTGCACGTTGGAACCGCCGGTTTCGACGCCCACTTCGCGGATGATGGCCGCGGCGGCATCGCGCATGCGCTGATATTCCTTATCGGTAAGTGTCTGCGCCGGAGCGACGGTGATGGAGTCTCCCGTGTGAACGCCCATGGGGTCGAAATTTTCGATAGAGCAGATAACAACGAAGTTGTCGCGATAATCGCGCATGACTTCGAGTTCGTACTCTTTCCAGCCGAGGACCGATTCCTCGACGAGGGCTTCGTGGACCGGGCTCATATCCAAGGCATGGGCGATCGCTTCGGAAAATTCTTCCTTGTTGTAAGCGATGGATCCGCCAGTTCCTCCGAGCGTGAAGGATGGCCGGATGACAAGCGGGAAGCCAAGCTGGTCACACAGGCGCAGGGCGTCCTGGGCGCTGTTGACGAGTGCCGACGCCGGAACCTCGAGGCCAATCTTGCGGCAAGCATCCTTGAACCAGAGGCGATCCTCAGCCACCTTGATGGCGCGAAGAGAGGCACCAATCATTTCCACCTTGTACTTTTCCAAAATGCCGCTCTCTGCTAGTTCGACGGCAAGATTGAGAGCGGTCTGGCCGCCGACCGTGGGAAGAAGCGCATCCGGCCTTTCCTTGCTGATAATTTCCTCGAGATACTCCTTGGTGAGCGGCTCGATGTACGTACGATGCGCCAATTCCGGATCCGTCATGATGGTGGCGGGATTGGAATTGACCAGCACGACTTCGTAGCCTTCGGCGCGCAGGGCCTTGCAGGCCTGAGCGCCGGAATAGTCAAATTCGCAAGCCTGGCCGATGACGATAGGGCCGGAGCCGATGATCAGGATTTTGTGGATGTCTTTGCGTTTAGGCATCGCTTCCTTTTTTCGAGGCTGGGATCATCCGCGGGAACTCCCCGGCTGGGCGAATTCTTTCATTAAATCCGTGAACTGCGTAAAGAGGTAGTGTGAATCGTGCGGGCCGGGCGAAGCTTCCGGATGATACTGCACGCTGAAGAGCGGCAAGTGTTTGTGGCGCATGCCTTCGTTGGTGTGGTCGTTCAAGTTCAGATGCGTGACTTCGACATCGCTCGAGGGCAGCGATTCGGGATCGACGCAAAACCCGTGATTCTGAGCGGTGATCTCCACCTGGTTGGTCAAGAGATTCTTCACGGGATGATTCGAACCGTGATGGCCGAACTTCAATTTGAAAGTCCTGCCACCCAGGGCAAGGCCGCAAAGCTGGTGGCCCAGGCAAATCCCGAAGATCGGCACGCGCCCGGCCAGTTTGCGGATATTCTCCTGAGCGTAGGTGACGGGCTCCGGATCGCCCGGTCCATTTGAAAGGAACACGCCATCGGGGCGCAGCGAGAGAACATCCTCGGCCGAGGTGCTCGCTGGAACCACCGTTACTTCACAGTGGTGATCCACGAGTATGCGCAGAATATTCTGCTTGATGCCAAAATCGTAAGCGACCACTTTGAATTTATGGCCGTCGGGCGCCTCGCCGGACTCGCCCATCTGTTCCGCCCAGGGGGAAGTGGCCAGCTCGATGGAACCCTTTTGCCAATCGTACGGTTTGGCGCAACTGACGCGGCCGGCAAGTTCCTGCCCGGCCATCAAGGGGAGCTGCTTGGCTTCGAAGATCAACTGGTCGGCCGCGGTGCCGTCGGTGGAAACCATGCCGCGAAGCGCCCCGAATTTACGGATGTGAAGCACCAGCGCGCGGGTATCAATGTCCCCAATAACCGGAATTTTGTGGCGATTGAGATACAGTTGCGCGCTTTCGGCGGAACGCCAGTTGGAAGCTACCTGGGAAAACTCGCGAACGATGAGTGATTCGATGTATGGACGCGAGGATTCTTCATCATCGAGATTGGCGCCCACGTTACCGATGTGCGGATAGGTGAGACAGACGATCTGCCCCGCATAACTGGGATCGGTGAATACTTCCTGATAACCGGTGAGACTGGTGTTGAAAACGACTTCGCCGCCGCGGCGCGTGATGGCGCCAGCCGCGCGGCCGTTAAATACGCGTCCGTCTTCGAGCGCGAGAATGGCGGGTCTGTGCAGAACTTCCGTCAGTGTATCCTCCGTCCAGCTTCATTTGTCATTGGCCTCGGTGGTCGACAAGGAACCGAAGTGGTCCACGGGCCAATAGGCGAACACCGCGCGGCCGTAAATGAACTGGCTGGGGACCGGGCCAAACACGCGTGAATCGTTGGAACTGATGCGGTGGTCGCCCATGACAAAATAGCTTCCCCTGGGAACTTTGATGGGGCCGTAATCGCTGACGTCCGCGTATTGCGGTGGCACATAAGGCTCGGGGACGACGTCTCCGTTGATGAAAACCGTGCCGTGGCGAATCTCAACCGTTTCTCCAGGCAGACCGACGACCCGCTTGATGAAGGATTTGGAGCGATCGAGCGGATACCAGAACACCACGACGTCACCGCGGTCGATGGGTTCGAAGCGATACACAAATTTGTTGATGAAGATGCGCTCCTGGTCGGAAAGGAGCGGGGCCATGCTGGTGCCTTCGACCTTCACTGGCTGGTAGAGGAAGACGATGATGACTAGAGCGAGGCCAATGGCGATGAGAAGGTCGCGCGTCCAAACGCGAATTTCATGGCGCAGGAAGTGGTAAGACGGCGGCGCCAGAGCGTCCGGTGGGGAGGGAGGAGAAACCTGCGCTGCCAAAGGAGAAGGAGTGGCGGTGGAAGAGTCGCCCGGGAGAGGGGAATTGTTATTCGCGTCGGGTTTCAGCATCTCGTACTGCCTTTCATTTATAACACGGCGTCCGGATTTTAGGCCAGTCGCGAATTGAGACGCGTGGTTGGAGTTCTGAATACTCGTAGTTGGATTCGCCAGAGCCCCTCTCTTGTTGCTTGGAGGCGGCAGAACCCTTCCAGCAGCATTATTCGGCAATTGGTTAGACGGATTCTGGCGGTTTCTGGATATTCTGACGGCCATCGAGCGGGAACAAAGTCAATCGGCGGAAAGAGCGAAGTTAAGCGCGGATAGAGAGGCGGCCACGGCAGTTTCTGTGCGGAGAATGAGCTTGCCGAGGGAGGCCTCGCGAAACGAGGCAGCACGGGCAACGGCGAATTCGTCGTCCGTCCAACCGCCCTCCGGGCCAATCGCAAGGACCGCAGAGTCAGTATGAACGCCGGAGAGTATTTCCCGAAGGGACTGGGCCGCCGGAGATTCGGAAAGAAGGATGCGTACGCCGTCGTGTTGCGAGAGAAATATCGCATCGGGCATTCCCAAAGCGTCCAGGATAGGCAACCGCACGCGGCGGCATTGCTGGGAGGACTCGAGCAGGATCTTCTTCCAACGCTCGGAGCGTTTCAGAGCAGCGGCGAGAAGCGCTTTCTCACTACGGGCAGCGGCGAGCGGAACGATGCGGGTGACACCCAGTTCGGTGGCTTTTTCGAGGGCCCATTCGAAGGCGTCAAACTTCACGACGGAGAGAAGTAGAGTGGTCGTGAGCTCCGGAATATAGGCCGGAAGCTGCTCGATGAGCTGAAATTCCACGAGCTCCCGCCCGATATTATCGATGCGTCCCAACCAGACCGCAGAACCGTCACTGAGTTCGTAGAGCTGGCCAACCTGTGCGCGCAACACGCGGCCAAGATGATGCGCGGCTTCACCTTCCATGAGCGCCCGATCACCATCGAATTTGTGGACAAAGAAACGGCGTCGCATGAGTGGGTTATGTTGTCATGGATCGGGCGCCAGGTGAAGGGCCGGTCAAACAAGAGAACCGTCCGCCTCCCTCATTCGGCGGGCGGTAGGTCAGTCGTACAAAAGCAAAGCGGCTAACCGAAGATGTCTTTCACCTTGTCGAAGAGCGAAGAACCGCGCTCGGCGGGCTTGTTGTCCACTTTCAGTGTGGCGTGTAACTGCTCCATTAGTTTGCGCTGTTCCTTGGTGAGCTTGGTTGGCGTCAGAACACGCACGTGGTAGTACAGGTCGCCGCGGCCGCCCCCGTGGGGATCGGGCATGCCTTTGCCTTTGACACGGAAGACCGCGCCACTCTGCGTGCCTTCCGGTATCTTCAGGCGCTCCTCGCCGTTCAGTCCGGGCACCTGCAATTCGGTACCAAGCGCCGCCTGTGCGACGCTCAGAGGAATTGTGCAGTACAGGTCGGCTCCGCGTCGCTCGAAGAAACCGTGCTCTCTGACTTCCAGAACGACGTAGAGATCGCCGGCGGGACCGCCATTCGGGCCAGGTTCACCTTCGCCCTGAACACGGAGGCGCGTGCCGGTGTCCACACCGGGCGGAATGCGGAGTTCGATGGTGCGCTCGCGATCGACGCGGCCTTGGCCTTTGCAGTCTGCGCAACGTTCCTTCACGATTTGTCCGGCACCCTGACAAGCGGGGCAGGTACGGTTAATGGTGAAGAAGCCTTGCTGATAGATGAGTTGGCCGCGGCCACCGCAGGTCTGGCAGGCGACAACACCAGTTCCCTTCAATGCGCCAGTGCCGTTGCAGGACTCGCAATATTCCTGGCGCGGAACGCGAATTTTGGTGTTCACGCCCGTGGACGCTTCCTCAAAGGTGAGCGTCATATCGTAACGGAGATCGGCGCCGCGCTGGACGCGGGTGCGGCCTCCTCTCCTGCGACCGCCGCCGAAAAGATCCTCGAAGCCAAAAAAATCACCAAAAATATCGTGAAAATCCTGAAAGATGGTTTCGTTGAAGTCGGACTGTCCCCCCGCGCCTGCTAAGCCAGCGTGGCCGTAAGTGTCGTAAATCTGGCGCTTCTGCGGGTCGCTGAGAACGCTGTACGCCTCCGTAGACTCGCGGAAGCGGATTTCCGCCTCGTCCTTGTTCGACGGATTGCGGTCGGGATGCCATTTCAAAGCCGATTTGCGGTAGGCGGACTTGATTTCCTCGACCGAAGCAGACTTCGTGACGCCCAGGATTTCGTAAAAGTCCTTTTGTTGGGATCGGGTCATATTCAGTTCACGATGTTATTCGATGCAGGATCGGGGTGTACCGCTACGCGAACCATAGCAGGCCGCAAAACACGGCCATGATACACATAGCCGGGCTGAAAAACTTCCAGGATCGTGCTGTCCGGATGCTCGACCGTTTCCACGCGATCCATGGCCTGGTGCAGATGGGGATCGAAATGTTTGCCGAGCGGGTCGATGCGTTCCGCGCCCAAGCGCGAGAGATTGCCTAGAAGCTGTTTGTAGATCAGCTCAAATCCTTTGCGGTAGCTGTCATATTCCTCTTCCCGATGAGCGGCGAGGGCGTGCTCAAAGCCATCGACCACGGGAATAAGCTCTTCGATGACGCGGGCGGTGGCGCGTTGTCCGGCCTCGCGGTTTTCCTTTTCTGCTCGCTTGCGGTAATTGGCAAAATCAGCCTGATGACGCACCAGTGTTTGGCGTAAGTCTTCCGCTTCCGCAGTGAGTTTCTTCACCTCGACGTCGTCGCGCGAGGGTTCCACAGTCGCGGATTTTTCCTCCGCCCCCTCCTTCTGATTCGACAACTTAATTTCGGCCTCGGGGTCCTTCATGAATCTTCCCTCACTTCACCTGTCAGTCTGTGTTATTACTCGATTTTGCTCAACGCCTCAGTAAAGAGCTTGGCTACATAAGCTACGGCGGTCATCGCGCGCTCGTAGTGCATGCGCGTGGGCCCAAGCACGCCCAGAGAACCTTGCACTTTGTCGTGGCGCGAGTAAGGAGCACTGATGAGGGCAATATTCTCACCGGATTGCGAGATCTCCTTGACGCCGATCTGGACAAACACCGGCTCGGGCGTCTCGATGCACGCGTTCAGCACGGTGATGAGGCGGTGCTTTTCCTCGATCGCCGTCAGCAATTCACCCAGCTGCGCCTGGTCGGCGAACTCCGGTGCGGTGACAATTTGCGCGGTGCCCTCGACGTAAATCTGGGAACTGGGGCTTTCTCCCAGAACTGCGGGATCGCAGAGGGTAAGCGCGCTGCGCGCGATGGTCTCATAACGCTCCCGCTCGTTGGCCAGCTTTTGCAACAGGTCGGAGCGAATCGCGTCCAGAGTCCAGCCGGAGTAATTGTGGTTCAGGAAATCGGCGGTGGCGTCGAGTTCCTCCTGCGTGAACGGGCGCGAAGGGCGAAGTACCTTATCGCGCGTATCGCCGCCCGGCGAGATGAGCACCACCACGACACGACCATCGGGAATCAGCCACATCCTGGCGTGCTCTAAAACGGTCATGCGCAGCGGCGGGGAAACCACAATGCCAAGGCCCTTCGATACCTCGGCGAGAACATGACCGGCGCGCTCGGTGAATTCCGCGGGACTGCTGCCGGCTGACATTTCGCGATGTATCCAGTCGCGATCTTCGACGCTCAGAGTGGCCTGCGAAGCGATCTCCTGCGCGAAGAAACGATAGGCCGCCGCGGTGGGCACCCGCCCAGCCGAAGTGTGGGGCTGATACAAGTAGCCGCCGTCCTCAAGGTCGGCCATGACGCTGCGGATGGTGGCGGTACTGAGAGGTTCCTCAAAACGCTTTGAAATGAGGCGCGAGGATACCGGCTCGCCCGTCTCAATATACGTGCGGACGATATCGGCGAGAACCTGGCGATTTCGGCGTTCCTGGAGAGCCGGATAGCGCATAGCAGCATTCCTCAGCGAGTGCTAACTCTTATTCTAAGAACCCTGGCAACCCGCGTCAAAGGAGATCGTCCAGCATCAAGGGATCCAGATTGGAGACCCGGCGATAAGCGGGGTCGTTGCACAAAAATCCCGGAATCCCGCAATAGATTGCCGTAGCCGCTTCAATCGCATCGGGAGTCTTTAATCGCCATACAGCACGAATGTGCGCCGCCGCATCGCTGATGTCGAGGTTTGGTGCAACCCACTCAAGATTGGGAAATCGTGAGAACAGGGAGAAGCAGTTATCAACTCGGCGTTGGTCGTTCTCGCGATAAGGTTTGACCAGCAATTCGATCATCGTAATCGTGGAGGTGACAGCGAGGTGACCCGGGATTTCGAGCCATGCAAAGATTCTTTCGGTGAATGGGAAGTACTTTGGACGATCTTCCAAGTGGTAGACAAATACGGATGTATCGAGCGCCAATTTGTCGTGCCGGCCAAGAAAGCTGTTCAGCCGACTTATTCCCAACTTTCGCGGTCCTTCTTCAGGTAATCAGGGCCATATTTCCCGCGAGCGAGACCCCGAGTGGCCTTCGTGAACGACTTCGGCTTCGGCAAGATGATCAGATGTTCCCCGCGAAGCACGACGAGGAGCTTGTCGCCGGCCTTAAGGCCCAAGGCCTTGCGAACGTCGCGTGGAATGACAATCTGGTTTTTGGAAGAAAGAGTAGCCTCAGCCACGCTTTACATTCTAACACAAAGTAAAGCGATGCGGTAGCCGCCCCCGGTGCTAATTGTTATCGATCTGAGCGCGCTGAAGTTTGTCAGAATAATCGATGTAAACCGATTTCCACTCGGTGAAGAAGTCGATGGCGGCGATGGCGGCTTCGCGATGACCGTTCCCCGTCTGTTTGGTGCCGCCAAACGGCAGATGCGTTTCGGCGCCGATAGTTGGGGCATTGATGTAGACGATCCCCGTATACAGGTCGCGGATGGCGGCGAAGGCGGCGTTGACGTTGCGCGTATAGATGGACGCGGACAAACCGTACCGGACGCCATTGGCAACTTGAATTCCCTGCTCCAGGCTGTCGACGGGAATCACGGAAACCACGGGCCCAAAGATCTCCTCCTGCGCGATTCGCATTTGTCCGTCGCAGTCCGCGAAAATGGTGGGTTCGTGAAACCAACCGTTGGCGCAATCACCCTTGTCCAGGCGACGTCCACCGGTCAGCAGTTTCGCTCCCTCTTTTTTCCCAATCTCCACGTAGTTCATCACGGTCAGTAGTTGTTGTTCGTTGATGAGCGGGCCCATGTCCATAGAGGGATCGAGGCCGTTGCCGACACTGAGCTTTTGCGCGCGTTCCACGAGGCGATTTACGAACTCTTTGTAGATCGTTTTGTGAACTCCGATACGGCTGGCGGCGGTGCAACGCTGGCCAGTCGTTCCGAAGCCGCCCCAGATCGCGCCATCGAGGGCGAGGTCCAGGTTGGCGTCGTCCATGACCAGGATGATGTTCTTGCCGCCCATTTCCAAGCTGCAGTGCTTAAAGCCGGGAGCGCAGGTCTCCGCGATGATGCGGCCAGTCGCAGTGGAACCAGTGAAGCTGATGACCGGGACGTCCTGGTGCTGGGTCAGAGGCGTACCTGCCCCGGGCCCGTCGCCACTCACCAAGTTGACGACACCAGGAGGAATTCCTGCTTCGACCATGGTTTCGACAAGGTGATAGGAGGAGAGGGGCGTGTCTTCGGCCGGCTTCAGGACAACCGTGTTACCACAGATGAGAGCAGGCATCATTTTCCAGGAAGGAATGGCCATGGGGAAATTCCATGGCGTGATTATGCCGCACACGCCAATGGGCTCGCGGAGGGTCATGGCAAATTTATTGGGAAGCTCCGAGGGCGTGGTCTGGCCAAAAAGGCGGCGGCCCTCACCAGCCATGTAGTACGTCATGTCGATGGCCTCCTGCACGTCGCCGCGAGCCTCGTCAAAGACTTTGCCCATCTCGCGAGTCATGTCGCGAGAGAAATCTTCCTTACGCTTGAGCAGCAACTCGGCGCCGCGAAAGAGAATTTCGGCACGTTTCGGAGCCGGCACCAGCCGCCAGGATTTGTAGGCTTCGAGCGCGGAGTCAACGGCGGCGTCCACATCGGCTTGCGTCGAAAGCGGAAACTCGCCAATGACCTCTTCCGAATTCGCGGGATTATGATTTAGATGGGTCTTGCCGTTCTTGGCGGCAACCCACTCCCCATGGATGAAATTCTTAAAGACGCGCACAGGGACCGCGGTGGACATGAGCCCTCCCAAGAGGCATCGAGTCTATCGACGAGCGTACGGCGGCGTCAAACGGAACCCCGATTTTCAGAACCGCAAGGCGTTCAAAATCAGTTCTTGCCCGGTTCATCAGGGGGAAATATTCGGCCGGTATTTTATGGCTAAACAAGCTGAAGAAACCGCAGGGCCGATTGCTTCCATCGAAAAGTCGGTTCGAAGGCAGACAGTTTTCCACAGGGACTCGTCTTGGTATCACCGTCTGCTTGTGTTAGAAATGGCGCAAGAGTTAATTTGAGCGTTGCCACTTCTGAGGGTCTCTTCTGGTAACGCATTTCGCTCCCCTATTTTCAGGTGCTAGTCTCCCAAACCCCGGGAGGACGATGAGATTTTGTTACGCGCGAGGGCTGCAAGACAGGTATAGGAGGAAGTCGCATGAACGCAGTATCCAATAAGTGGTATTTTCCACCGCGTTATTTATTTGTGTTGTGTTTCGCATTGCTCTTCGCTGCCGGGGTTCGCGCGCAGTCCACGACGGACGGCGCCATCGGCGGCACAGTAACAGACCCGTCCGGCGCGGCAGTGGTTGGAGCGGCCGTGACGGTCACTAACAACGCGACGGCGCTGGAACAAAAGACGGTTACGGACGAGACAGGATATTTCCGTGTGGGCAAATTGCAGCCCGCTTCGTACACGGTGAAGGTGGAGGCACCAGGATTCGGTGCCTACACCGCACAGAGCGTGATCGTGCAGATCGGAAGCGTTACGGAAATCTCGCCTCGTCTGCGCCTGGCATCCGCGGGTGCGACGGTAGTGGTAAACGCCGAGGTGCCGGCCGTAAACACCACTTCGGCTGAATTTGCCCCAGTCGTCGATCAGGCCCAGATATCCAATTTACCAATTAATGGCGGCCGCTGGTCGGACTTCGCGCTGCTCACGCCGGGGGCCGTGAATGACGCGAGCGGATTCGGTTTGCTCAGTTTTCGCGGCATGAGCACTTTGTTAAATAACAACACGGTGGACGGGGCCGACAACAACCAGGGATTTTTCTCCGAAGAGCGGGGGCGCACACGCATTGGCTATTCGAGCGCCAAGGCCTCGGTCCAGGAATTCCAGGTCAACACCTCCAATTATTCGGCCGAGTACGGGCGTTCAGCGGGTGCCGTAATCAACACGGTCACGAAGAGCGGGTCGAACCAATACCATGGTGAAGTCTATTTCTACGACCGCGATAACTCCTGGGGTGCTATTAACCCGTTTACGACACTCACCACGCAAACCTCTCCCGGCGTGTTTACGACTTCTCCCTATGCGCCCACCGATGTCCGCAAGATGTATGGTTTCGGCGTTGGCGGACCAATCGTTCGCGACAAGCTGTTCTTCTACTTTGCGTTCGACCGCTTCGACCGCAACTTTCCAGGCACGGCAAAAGCTTCGAATCCAGGAGCGTTCTTTGCCACCCCCAGTACCTCGACGATTAGCACTCTTGCGAGCCGCCTGGGCCTCAGCACAACTGACGCCCAGACACTCTACAACACTGGGTTGAACGATCTGCTCGACGAGCTCGGTCCCGTGCCGCGCAAGGGCCAGGCCACCATCTTCTTCCCGAAGATCGACTGGCAGATCAATTCCAAGAACCATGCCACCTTTGAAGTGAACCGCATGCGCTGGTCCTCTCCCGCCGGCATTCAGACCCAGGCGAGCAACACCTTTGGCGTCGCGAGTTTCGGCAATGACTATGTCCGCGACACGTGGGGCGTCGCTAAACTTTATTCGATCCTCAATTCCAATATCTCGAACGAAGCGCGTTTCCAATATGGACGTGACTTCGAGTTCGAATTTGCTCAGTCGCCCACAGCGTATGAACAGGCTAACTTTCTGGTTTCTCCGAATTTCCCGGGTTATACGAATCCGCTAGGCTTGCCACCGGATGTTTTCATCACCAACGGATTCGACATGGGAGTGCCCACCTTCTTGCAGCGGCCGGCATTTCCAGACGAACGCCGCACGCAGCTGGCGGATACGGTCACTTGGACGACGGGCAAGCATACCTTCAAGTTCGGCGTCGACTTTGCGCACACGAACGATTTGAGCGAAAACCTCCGTTATCAGTATGGTTCGTTCAGTTATACAAGCCTGCTAAACTACTTCTCCGACCTTTATGGCGTGAACACCTGCACGGCGACCAGCGGCGCGCATGTTCCCTGCTACAGCAGCTATCAACAGGCGTTCGGGCCGCTAGGATTTACATTTAGTACGGACGACCTCGCTCTCTTTGTGGAAGACAGCTGGCGAATACTGCCGCGTTTCACACTGACGATCGGCGCGCGGTATGAATTTGAGTTCTTGCCAGCACCCATCCTACCGAATCCGGCGGTACCTCAAACGCAACGCTTTCACCCGGATCAGAACAACCTGGGCCCCAGGATCGGTTTCGCCTGGGATGTGTTTGGAGATGGCAAAACCTCTGTCCGTGGGGGCTATGGAATCTACTACGGGCGCATCATCAACTCGGCCATCTACAATGCGTTGACCAACACCGGGGTGAACGGCGGCCAGTTCTCCTATTTTTTCACCTCTTCCACCCCCGGCGCACCCTCGCTCCCACAAATCCTAACTACCCAGCCGACCAGCAGTTCAGCGCTTAGCATCGTCTATTTCGATCCGCATTTCCAGGCGCCGTCGGTCCAGCAAATGGACTTGACCGTCGAAAGGCAAGTGGGTTGGAACACGGTTGTATCCGCGAGCTACATGGGCAGCATGGGGCGTAGTCTCCCCAATTTCGTGGATACCAACATTGGTGCTGCTCCCACTTCGATTTCCTACACGGTAGTGGATCCAACTGGAAAAGGCCCGTTGGCTACTGGAAGCACGTACACTACGGCGCTCTATGCGGGCCCGCGCCCCAACTTAAATTTCGGGTCCATGACGGATGTCTTCAGCGGCACCAGTTCCAACTACAATGCCCTGGTGGTGCAGGCCAATCACCGAGCTTCGCAACATTTGCAGTTCAACGCCAACTACACCTGGTCACACTCACTCGACTACGGTCAGAATGGCTCAACTTTTACGGACACTAACGACCTGCTGTTGCCCACTAACATCAAGGCGGAGTATGGAAACTCCATCTTTGACGTGCGCAATCGCTTCGTTCTCAGCGCGATCGGCGAAGCGCCATGGCACGTGGGCGGCTGGGCGGGATACTTGGCAAATGGGTGGCAATTGGCTCCAATCTACCAAATTCAGAATGGCCTGCCCTACTCATTGGTCACTTCGGGAACACCCCCCAACGTGGTTACAGGTAGCGTCACCTATAAGCCGCTTGGATCCAGTCTCAACGGCTCTGGCGGGAGAAAGGGAATTGACGTTGTCGGACGCAATACCTTCTCGATGCCGCGCACACAGGTGGTGGATTTGCGTCTTTCGAAGAAATTCACTTTCAAGGAGAGGTACTCCGCTGAAATCATCGGCGAAGCATTCAATCTCTTTAACCACGTCAACTACACGGGCGTCCAGAACACCGGCTACTTTGTGTCGACAAGCAATATCACGCTCCCGGATGGGACTACCGCAACGTGCAGCAATACCGCTCCATGCCTGAACTTCAACTGGGCGAAGTCCGGCACTTCGGCGCTTCCCGTTTTCGGAAGCTTAACCAATGCCAACAGCAACTTTGCCTACTCACAGCGGCAAATCCAAATCGGCTTCCGATTTCTTTTCTAACCGCAAGAGCAAGCAACGGGACAACCGAGAGATGTACGAGAAGCGGCCCCCCCCAAGGGGCCGCTTCTCGTTTGAAGAACCACGATAAGATTAAAAGGGGTTCACGGAAATGAAATTGTGGCGCGCCTTGTTGGTTGCTCTCGTCATTCTGGCGGCTGCCGTGGGGGCCGGGTTTCACGTTCAAGCGAGAACCGGCGACAAACGAGGCGTGCTACGCGTCGACGGACGTCAGCGAACCTATGGATTGCACGTCCCGAGTAATTACGATGGGGCCAAGGTAGTCCCGTTGGTCCTGGCGCTACACGGGCGTCTCGGCACTGGTTCCGGTGAAGAACGCCTGGCGCATCTTGACAAGGTCAGCGAGGAACATGGATTCCTGGTGGTCTATCCCGACGGCCTCGAACGCAGTTGGGCGGATGGACGCGGCCGGACGCCTTCTGACCGCAAGGGCGTGGACGATGTAAAGTTTCTCTCCATGGTAATCGACCAAGTCCAACGCCAATACAAGTTGGACCCGGCGCGCATTTATGCCACCGGCATGTCCAATGGCGGATTCATGAGCGGGCGACTGGCGTGCGAACTTTCCGGTCGAATCGCCGCGGTGGCGATCGTCGGGGCTTCCCTTTCGGAGAAAGTCTCCGCGAAATGTCATCCCGTAAAGCCAATCTCCGTGCTGGTGCTCCAGGGAACCGAGGACCCCCTCGTACCCATTCAGGGAGGCACGCTGGGGCGGAATGGTGCGGGGGGCGTAGTGCTCTCTCACGATGCAGCAGTAGCGAAGTTTGTGGAACTCGACCACTGCGGTGCTGATGCGAAGAGAGAACACATCCCGGACAAAGCGGGCGACGGCACCACCATCGATGCGGTGATTTACTACTTCCTGCGACGGCGGAAGCGAAGTGCGAGGCTATGTGGTGAATGGAGGTGGGCACACCTGGCCGGAGGGAATGCAATATCTCCCCGCGGCAATCATAGGCAAGACCACGCACAACCTCGACGGGAGCGAAACGATATGGGAATTCCTGTCGCAGCACACACGGTAACCACTTAAGCAGAAACACTGTGCAGTCAGGCAGCGTCTTGGTGGTCGTGGCGCGCGGGTGTGAGACATACGGGTAGTTCAGAAGGGGGCGCTTTCTTCCCCTTGCAGCAAAATCAATGTGAGTTAGTTGCTCGGTTCGGCCGGCGGAGAGGACAGGTACCGCAAGCGATTCGCCGAGTTGGGGGGTGGGATCGGAGCCGCGAGGCCCGCGGTCGTCGAGCCCAGGCCAAGCTTCTGGAGAGTTGGCGCATCCAGCTTGCCCGTGGCATTCAATCCGTTCGAGGACTGAAACTTCTTCATTGCCTCCACGGTAGAATCGTCCCATTTGCCGCTGGGCGTGCCGCTGAAAGCTCCCTTTTGCGCGAGTGCTTCCTGAATCTCACTGATGCGGTCGGCGGTTGGAGCGGCCTGCCCCTTCACTCTCTTGCTCCGCCTCTTGCTGGACTTCCTGGCGCCCGATTTCGCGGATTTGCGGGTTGCGGGAGACTTGGTCGGATGAGCCGCACTGGTCTGAGAGGGAGTTTTGTGCACCGGTTTCTTCGAGTGCGCGGCTGTACTCTGCGCAGCAGGGGCGGGCACAGCACATGTGCCCGCCATGAGTGCCGCGAGAAGAAAGCCGGCAAGGTTTCTCTTACAGACCCCTGGAAACATGGCTGGATGAATTTGCCCTCTTAATTGCTGTTCGTTGGAACCACCCCGGGCAGATACACCGTCATTGTCCGGTCGGTTCCGCTGTGGCGCAGAACTTTGAACACGACGTTTTGCCCAGGTTTAAGTTTGCTGACCGCATTGTGATATTCGGCGACCGTGGTGACCGACAGACCGTTCACCTCGGAGATGACATCGCCCGGCTGAAAGAGTATGTCTTCTGCGAAGCTGCCGGGCTCGACTCCGGCAACAATCACACCCTTCTGCCCTTCCACGCCGACGCGCTGGGCACGCTCTGGCGTGAGGCTCTCGACGCGCAGGCCGAATTCTGCTGGCGCGGCATCGTCGGGCGTGTTGTTGACGCGGCCGGCGGCGTTCGGGAAGACGTGGGTGCGATCCTCGACAGTCGCCGTGGTATCGCGCTGTTGTTTGTCGCGATAGTAAGTGATCTTCACCTTGCTTCCGACGGGTGCGGAGGCAATGGGATTGACAAGGTCATTGCCGGACTTGACCGGCGCGCCATTGATCGCGCTGATCACGTCGCCACCCTTGAGGCCGGCCTTTTCCGCCGGACTGCCGGGTTCGACAGCTTCGATCACCACACCATGGGGCGCACCAAGAGACTTCAACGTAATCTGGTTGGTGCCGAGTTCTTCCTGGAACTGCACGCCGATGGAGCCGCGCGTCACACGGCCCGATTTAACGATCTGATCGTAAACGCTGATGGCCGTCGAGGAGGGCATGGCAAACCCGACGCCTTCGTAACCACGCCCGCCTGTCAGGATGGCCGTGTTGATACCGACGACTTGTCCCGCCATGTCCACGAGCGGCCCGCCGGAATTGCCGGGATTGATGGCCGCGTCGGTCTGGAGGAAGCGCTGGAATTGCCGTCCCATACCGGCGCGATCCTTAGCGCTGATAATGCCGGCGGTGACAGTGGCGTTCAAGCCAAACGGGCTGCCAATCGCGAGCACCCAATCGCCCACTTGCACTCCATCGGAGTTACCGAGTTTGGCGACGGGAAGCTCTTTCCCGGCGTCAATTTTGATCACGGCAAGGTCCGTGTCTTCATCCGTTCCAATGACCTTCGCGGTGTACTTGGTGGGGTCGCCGTTGAGCTGCACCTGAATCTTGCTGGCCTCATCAATGACGTGGTTATTGGTCAGGATGTAGCCGCCCTTATCCAATACCACCCCGGAACCAAGGCTGCGTTCCGCCTGGGGCTGCGTGGGGCCGCCCGGGCCACCATCGAAGAAGTGAAAGAAGAAGTCCTGGCTGGGATCATCCGGGTCCAGGGGAGTACCGTGGCGCCTGGTGGATTTACGGTCGATCACCTGCGTGGTGGCGATGTTCACGACCGCAGGTTCCACCCGGTTGACGATTGCGGAGAAGGAATTCGAGGACGGGATGGGGTCCGGCAGCGCGAGAGGGGCCGCGCTGGTTCCCGCGAACGAAAAGCCTTTCATCGCCGAAACCCGGCCGGAAACCAGGGTCCCGATAAAGATTCCAATCACCAAAGTAGCTGCAACCGATACGGTCGCGATCAATTTCCGGCGCCGCGTCCAATCCACCATGTTTTTCACCTCATCCATCGTTCCTGCTCCTATTCATTCCGTAGTCCAGCCCGCTCGTGGAAAGTATAACACCCCGATTCTCTGGGAGTTTCTCTCCTGCTCTGGTGCGCCTTGGCGTTAACTGGCCATCCGGCCGGGTCTCACTGGGTGTCTTTTTGCACCTTATCCTTTGACGCAGAAAACGGCAAAACTGTTGTTAGCGATTTTGGGTGCTAAGTTTGAGCTTGACAAGGGGTTCTGCTTCTAGCATAAAGGGAGGAGCCGAAATTACGGCGTCACGTGGCGATTTAGGGCGACTTGCTCCACGTAAAAAACTGCTAAAGAGCTGGTAGCGATCACAGATATTAGTTCCTCTGAGACCCTCCAAGCACTTTGGCACGGAGGGTTTTTCATTTTCCCCCTCCGCGCTGCCCTCAGTCAATGTCACGTCATTTCACACGAAGGCCCGCTCCCAGGCGGCAGGCCTGAGCGGTACCTAGCGCGAGGTGACTTATGAAGGAAGTCTATTTCTTACGATGCAGGGAATGCGGCAGGAAATTCGCTAATGCCCCTTTGTCCTATTGTGAAGAGTGCTTTTCCCCATTAGAGGTGAGTTACGACTACGAGGAGCTGGGCCGCACGGCCAAGCGCGAAGCGTTGGCCCACCGGGCGTTCAATATGTGGCGCTACTCGGAATTGCTGCCCTTGCCCGAAGGTTTCACGCCGGCAGCCTCTGTCGGCGGCACGCCCCTGGTTAGGTCGCGGAAACTGGGTGCGGAATGGGGAGTGAAGAAGCTCTATTTCAAGAACGATGCCGTATGTTTCCCAACGCTTTCGTTCAAGGACCGTGTCGTGGCCACCGCGCTGGCGGCTGCGCGACGGTTCGGGTTCAAGACCGTCGGCTGTTCTTCGACCGGGAATCTTGCGAATGCGGTTGCTGCGCAGGGCGCCCAGCAGGGCTTTGACACCACGGTATTCATTCCCACGGACCTGGAACCCGCTAAGGTTCTTAATACCGCCGTTTACGGCGCGCGAATTATTCGCATCGACGGAAACTACGATCACGTAAATAGGCTGTGCACCCAGATTGCTGACCGCTTCCAATGGGGACTGGTCAACGTGAATTTGCGGCCCTATTACGCGGAAGGCTCGAAGACACATGGGTATGAAATCGCGGAACAATTGGGCTGGGAACTGCCGGACAACGTGGTGGTGCCCATGGCCGGTGGTTCGCTGATCGGGAAGATTGCGAAGGCCTTCTGCGAACTGGCGCACCTTGGCTGGGTGGAACCGAAGCACGTGAAGTTCTTCGGCGCACAGGCGACGGGGTGCTCTCCGATCGCGGACGCCGTGAAGCGTGGCCTCACTCGCGTGGAACCACAAAAGCCGAACACGATTGCGCGTTCATTGGCGATCGGCAACCCTGCCGATGGCCCCTACGCCCGGCGCCTGATCACCGAATCTGGCGGATGGGCCGAATGCGTTTCCGATCCGGAAATCATCGACTCCATCAAGCTACTGGCGCAAACCGAGGGCATTTTTGCAGAGACCGCAGGTGGGGTAACGGCCGGCGTCACTGCCAGGCTGATTCAGCAAGGGCGCATTCACGCTGACGAAACCACCGTGGTCTGCATCACGGGAAACGGCTTGAAGACTACCGATGCCATCGCTGCGGACTTCCCGGCGACGGAAGCGATTGCGCCGCGGCTGGAAGCGTTTGAGGCGCTGGTGGCGCAACAACTGGATGAGGCTGTACGGGCGAGCTGACTTATGGTTTTTCGTCCCAGGCATTTCCACGGAATGACGAATTAAGGCTTTTCCCAGCGAAATGCTGATGGGCGGATCGCATCGGATTCCTGACTCTGGAGAAAAAATATGGCAATTACAATTGAGATTCCTACGGCTTTCCGGCGGTTCACCGACGGAGCGCCGAAACTGGATAGCGTCGCGAGCACTGTCGCCGAGGCATTGAATGAACTGGTCACGCGCTTCCCTGCCCTTTCGCGTCACGTGCGCGACGAACAGGGCCAGATTCGGCAGTTTATAAACGTTTACCTGAACGAAGAAGACATACGCTTCCTTGGCGGTGAAGGCTGCGCGCTGAAGGACGGCGACAAGGTGCTGCTGGTGCCGTCGATCGCGGGCGGCTAGGCGTACTTCCAACCCCAAGAAGCCGCCGACGCGCCGGCGTCCTGCTCGTAGACGTGGTCACGGGTCTCCGTGATACGCTATCTGCCTATTGGTCCATTCCGGATGTCCTCGGAGGGATGGAATGGCGAATTTCGCTCTGCTTTATGAAGTTGTGGACAATTTTGTCGAGCGGCGTGCTCCTTTTCGTGAGGAGCACCTGCGTTTGGCTGATGCCGCGCATCGCCGAGGGGAAATAGTGCTTGCAGGAGCGCTAGCCGAACCCGCAGATAGCGCCCTCATCATTTTTCGCGGCGAGAATTCGGCAGCCGCTACCACCTTTGCGGAGAAAGATCCCTACGTTTGTAGTGGCCTGGTGAAGCGGTGGAAGGTTCGGCCCTGGTCGGTTGTCGTTGGCGGCGAGTCTGTCTTGTCCGCTGTCGCGGAGAGAAGGGAAAGCTAACATGGTTGTGCGGTTCTGGTCTGCGCGCACAACGCAGGTGCGATTTCCAGATTACCTGCGGCATTTCCATGAGAATGTTCTGCCCAGTCTCCACGCTGTCGATGGATTTTTGGAGGCCCGCGTTATTTCCCAATCCGATGGGGTGGTGGTGCAGTTCATCGTGGAGACCCTCTGGGCCACTATGGAGGCTATCGATCGTTTCGCCGGACCCGACCGGGAAGCCGCCGTGATCGCCGATGAAGCGCTAGACCTGCTGACCTCCTACGACCGCCGGGTGCGCCACTACCTGGTGGACCTCTATGAGAACGGGCACGCGAAGAAAATCTCCGGTTGAGCCCCTACAAACCGGAAAGGTTGCTCATCGTACCCCGTTAACTATGCTCTTGATGCTTCAACATGTAGTTTTCCGGCACCTGAGAGGTTATTCTTCAAGCGAGGCTCAGGATGTCGCCTGCTCGACTTGCTTCACTTTTTGTTTTTGCGCTTGCGGTGAATTTAGCGCTTTCATCGCTGCTGTTTGGCTCTGATGAGAAGCTGGCTGGGCACTGGGATGGCACCATGATTCGGCAAGGTGCCCGACTTGCCGTCAGCTTCGACTTCATTTCAGCCAGGACGCAACCCGAGGGCACGTTTACGTGCCTTACACAGCAGGTCATGGATTATCCGTTAACCGTTGTCACCGCAGACGGCGACAGGGTTCACTTTGCCTTGGGCGATTCATTAGTATTCGACGGCAAAATGAGCGCCAATGAGATCACAGGCACCTTCACGGACGACGGTGCGAGGGGCGACTTCAATCTGCGCCGCAGCGAACCGCCAAATCTCCCTTACGAAACTGTGGAGGTCACGTTCCGCAATGGTGCCGTCACACTGTCCGGCACACTCTGTCTCCCTCATTCATCGGGGCGACATCCAGGCGTGGTCCTTCTTCAGGGCAGCGGCAGCGAAACTCGCTGGGGCACGAATCGCTTCATTGCTGACAGGTTCGCACGTTCCGGAATCGCCGCGCTTACTTACGACAAACGCGGGTCAGGCGGTTCTGCTGGTGATTGGAAGTCGTCTTCATACGATGATCTTGCCAACGATGCCCTCGCGGCAGTTGACCTCCTTGCCTCGAGATCCGACATCGACCCAAAACGAATCGGACTGCACGGACATAGTGAAGGTGGGATCATCGCTCCCATTGCTACAGCTCATGCGCCCGGGAAGGTTGCATTTGTCATTGCCGAGGATACGGTTGCCGGGCTTGTGCGCAATCAGGATGTTTTTCGCGTAAGCCACGCCATACGAGAAGCCGGGTTCACAGACGGAGAAATCAAACAGGCCATGGCGATGTATATGCTTATGCTCGATGTTGCTTGCGGGAGGAAACCTTATCGAGATCTTGCAGCCGCAAGTCAGACGGTGCGCGCAACAAGATGGTATCAATGGCTTGGAATACCGCCCGAAAATTCCTACCTCTGGAGTTGGTACCCGAAGGTCGGAAATCTCGACACTCTTGTTTTCTGGAAACAAGTACATGTTCCTGTACTGTTGATCTACGGCGAACGCGATCAGCTCGTTCCCGTTGATGAAAGTTTGGCAAAGATTGCGGCCGCGCTCGATACGTTGAAGACTCCGTACACAGCCATCATCGTCCCCCGTGCTCAGCATAACTTGACGATACAGCCGGAACCGGGCGAGCCATTCTTTTGGTGGAAATCAGCCCCCGGTTTGATTGATCTCGTTGCCGCTTGGGTACAGCAACGCACTTCTGAAGCGGGGGTTCCGTATGACGCTGCGCTCAGACCGCCCAAGTGAAAAGGGTCGGGACGCTATTGACGTTTCCAACTTGCCTGGCAGGTCCCCGGCCCGCTTGCCGCTGATTTTTGGAATGCTAAACTATAGAGGAACCTCTATGACACCACAGACCCTCTACGAAAAAATCTGGAACCATCACGTTGTTTATGAAGAACCGGGAAAGCCGTCACTGATCTACATCGACCGGCACCTCGTCCACGAAGGCACTTCCCCGCAGGCATTTGCGGGGCTAAAGGCGGAAGGGCGCAAGGTGCGCCGGCCCGACCTTACCTTTGCCGTGATGGATCATTCCGTGCCCACAAAGGACCGGCTTCTGCCGATCGTCGACCAGGACGCGAAACTCCAATTTGAAGCACTCGAACGCAATTGCCGCGAAACCGGCGTGCGGCTCTTCGACATGCACAGCAAGAATCAGGGCATCGTGCACATCATCGGCCCGGAACTTGGCATCACGCAACCTGGCCAGACGCTTGTTTGCGGGGACAGCCATACCTCGACGCACGGAGCCTTCGGAACGCTGGCCTTCGGCATCGGCACCAGTGAAGTGGAGCATGTGCTGGCGACGCAGTGCCTGGTGCAAAGCAGATCGAAAACGCTGCACATCGTCGTGAATGGCAAGCGTCCCAAGGGAGTCACCGCGAAAGACATCATTCTCGCAATTATCGGTACGATCGGCATTGGCGGCGGCACGGGCTGCGTGGCGGAATACGGTGGCGAAGCGATTCGCGCCTTGTCCATGGATGGCCGCATGACCGTCTGTAACATGACCATTGAGGGCGGTGCGCGCGCTGGAATGGTGGCACCGGATGAAACTACGTTTGCGTACCTTGAAGGGCGGCCTTTTGTTCCGCGCGAAAAAGAGTTTCAGGAGGCGGTCGAGCGCTGGAAACTCCTCAAGAGTGACGACGGGGCAAAGTTCGACGTGACCGTGGAACTGCGAGCCGAGGAAATCGGACCGCAAGTCACCTGGGGAACCAATCCCGGCATGGTCACCAGCGTCACGGGTCGCGTGCCTGATCCGCACGAGTTCAAGGACTTGAACGATCAGAAGGCCACGGAAAGCGCGTTGAAGTATATGGACCTGAAGCCCGGCACGCCGATTGTGGATATTCCTGTGGACCGCGTGTTCATCGGTTCCTGCACCAACTCGCGGCTGGATGATTTGCGGGCAGCCGCGCAGCTCGTGGCGGGCAAGCATGTGGCAAAGAACATCAAGCAGGCCCTGATTGTGCCCGGCTCGCGCGGCATCAAGGCGCAGGCGGAAAAAGAGGGGCTGGACAAGATCTTCTCTGCGGCCGGCTTCGAGTGGCGCGATGCGGGCTGCAGCATGTGCATCGGGATGAATGCTGACGTCCTGCCGCCGCACGAACGCAGCGCCAGCACTTCCAACCGGAATTTTGAAGGGCGACAGGGACGCGACAGCAGGACGCACCTGGTCAGCCCGGTTATGGCTGCCGCCGCAGCGATTGCGGGGCACTTTGTAGATGTGCGTGAATTTGATGTGGCGCATGTGGAGTAGCATCCAGCATTGATTCTTGAATACAGGGGAATTTCTTAAATGAAGCCTTTCATCACGCACTCGGGACTGGTCATGCCTCTGGACCGCGTTAACGTCGACACCGACCAGATGGTGCCGAAGCAGTTCCTGAAAGCTCTCACGCGCCAGGGATTTGGCCGGATTCTGTTTTATGACTGGCGTTATTTGCAGCCGGGCGAGAAGCCGAATCCGGATTTCGTGCTCAACTTTACGCGCTACCAAGGCGCTTCGGTGCTGCTGGCGCGCACAAATTTCGGTTGTGGCTCCAGCCGCGAGCACGCCCCCTGGGCCATTGGCGATTATGGTTTCCGGGTCATTCTGGCCCCCCGATACGCGGACATCTTCTATAACAATTGCTTTAAGAACGGCATATTGCCCGCGGAACTCACGGAAGCGCAGATCGAAGAACTGTTCCAGCGAACGGAAAAGGAAGAGGGCTACTCGCTGACCGTTGATTTGCCTAGCCAGACGGTGCGGGACAACCACGGCCTGGAATACAAGTTCGAGATCGTGCCCTCGCGGAAAGAAGTTTTGCTGAAGGGACTGGACGACATTGGCACCTCACTCCTCCATGTCGATTCCATTGACACCTACGAGAAAACGCACCCCGCTGGCGCGCTGATGTATGAAACTGTGGATGTGAAGAACTACTCGGAACACAGCCGGTAGTCGGTAGTCAGTAGTCGGCAGCTTGGAGCCGGTGCAGAGTTGTCGTGTTCTGTGAACTGCAATCGACAAGCTGGCGATCTAGCGGTTGCCTTACCACATTGGCCGCCACCACGGCTTGAAATAAACTCGGCCTTCGAAAATCGGTTCCGGAGCTTCCGGTGCGGCGGGCTCGCCCAACAATTCCGCGATCAGGATTCCAGCAACTACCAGACCCGCTCCGTTCATGGAACGGGAATTCATCCGCTCGTGCAACAACAGATAGGACGTAATCACTGCAAACACTGGTTCGAGTGCGAAGAGAATGGCGGCGTGCCCTGGCGAAGTGTATTGCTGCGCCCACAATTGAACGGTGAAAGCGACGCCCGTGGCAAAAACCGCGCAAATGAGAATGGAGAGAAACAACGGCCAGCCCCAATCGAATCGCAGCGGTTGCCAACGGATGGCCCCGGCGAAAGCCGTCAGTGGCCATGCCATAGCGGCGCAACCCGCCACCTGAATTATGCTGAGGGCGGAGACAGAATGTTCCTGCGAGTATTCGCCCACCAGAATGATGTGCACCGCGTAAAACCCCGCGGCCACAAACGTCAGAACATCGCCGCGGTTGAGGTAGCGCAGGCCTTCTGCCGGGACCGTCAAGAGAGTAAAGCCCGATCAATGCCGCGATCGCTCCGCCATAGATCCATCGAGTCAAGCTGCGCCCCCAGAAAACACCCAACAGAAGTGGCACAAGAACCACACTCGAACCGGTGACGAATCCTGAATTCGTGGCCGTCGTGTATTGCAGGCCCGCGGTCTGGAAACAATACCCGGCGAACATGAAGAGGGCCAGTCGCATACCGGCAAAAACTTCTTCCCTTTCGATCTTGCCAATGATTTTGGGGCGCAGCAGCGCCATCAGGGCTGCGGCAATGGTGAAGCGCATGGCAAGAAACACAAAGGGCGACGCGTGATCCAGACCGGTCTTCACCACGACGAAAGTGGCGCCCCAGATCAGCGAACAGAACATCAGCGACAGGTCGGCTTTTACTTTGCGATCCATGCAGGAAACTCCGCCACAGGCCCCCGCCAGTTTAGCCGTAAGCACTTCTTGCGGGCACAGCCGTTTCTGGACTGCGGTGTGCCAGGCAACCTTGACTGTCCACTGCGATAATGTACATTCTCCTTATCATGCCCCGCCGCCCGCGCTGCTCTTCCGTATTGCCATGGCTTCTTGCGCTCATTTTACTTGGCTGCCGGCCGGCGATGGGGTTTGCAAAAGACACCTGGATCGAAGTCCGCTCTCCAAATTTCACAGTGATCAGCAATGCGGGCGAGAAGGAATCCCGTAAAATTGCCAACCAGTTCGAGCAATTCCGCGAAGCGTTTCACAGCATGTTTCCGAAGCTGCGAGTAGACCTGGGCAAACCCCTTGTGATTTTCGCGGTAAGAAACGAAGATTCGTTGAAAGTGCTTCTTCCTGGCTATTGGGAAGTCAAGGGTCGCGTTCACCCCGCCGGAATTTACGCGCCGGGCGAAGATCGGCATTTCGTCGCGCTTCGCACGGACATCCAGAGCGACAATCCGTATCAGGTTGTCTATCACGAATACACGCACGCCCTTATGAACCTGAATTTCCAGGGCTTGCCCGTTTGGTTGGGCGAGGGCCTGGCGGAATTCTTTGCTAACTCCACAATTGGTGACAAAGACGTGGAAATCGGCAAAGTCGCTCCCTACCACCTACAGGTCCTACAGGAAGGCCGGCTCATACCCATTGATTCCCTGCTGCAAGCCGACGAACATTCTCCTTATTACAACGAGCAAAACCGCGTTTCGGTTTTCTACGCCGAGTCCTGGGCCATTGTCCACTATCTGCTACTGGACCCCGAAGCGCGCAAGCGCCAATTGCTGCACACATTCCTTTCCACGTGGGATGCCAGCGGAGACCAAGTGGAGGCGGCAGAGAAAACCTTCGGCGATTTAAAGAAGTTTGCCATGGTAATGGAAACATACGCGCGTCAACGCTCTTTCTATTTCGGCAAACTGAATTCTTCCATCCATGGCGACCCGAAAAGCTATACGAGCCGCGTTTTGCCTTCCGCCGAGTTCGAGGCGGATCTCGCGCTCTTTTTCGTGCACACCCAGCGGCCGAAAGAGGCCATGACCGCCGTCGACGAGGCACTCCGCGCCGATGCGAATCTACCGCTGGCTCACGAGGCGCAAGGCCTGCTCGCTTACTCCCAACAGGAGTTCACTGTGGCGGAAGAGGCCTTTGCCCGCGCCATCCAATTGAATACCTCCAGTTATTTCCCATACTATTTCGCGGCTGAAGCGCAACTTCGCCGCGGCCCTCCGCTCGAAGATCAGTCGTCCAAGCTGATCGCTTCCCTTGAAAAAGCAATTCAGATGAATCCGCAATTCGCTCCGGCGTATGCGGCGCTTTCTTCCATCTACTCCGTGAATCCCGAAACCCGCGAAAAGGCATTCACGGCTGGCCGCAAGGCTGTCGAACTAGAGCCCAGCAACCTGGCCTTCGCTACCGGTTACGGTTATGTCCTCCTGAATGCGGCAAAGACCGCCGAGGCAAAGATCCTGTTGGCAAAGATTCAGAAAGCCGCCAAAACTCCCAGCGAAATTGAAAACGCCCAGGAACTGGCGAACGCGATTGCCAGTCGGGCAGAATACGATAAGCAGGTTGCCGCTTCGGCAGAACGGGCTCGCGAACAACAATTGGCCGCTGCTACTAATGGGAAGTCCGTGGAGGCTCCACCGTCCAGCGGGGCGGCGGGATCCACGTCCAGTTCGAGCCACGCGAAGGAGACAGAGTACGCCGTCGAAGGAAACATCGCTTCGGCAGATTGCGGAACGGGGCCGGGCAAGGTGACACTTTCCGTGAATAGGGCCCTGATGCATTTTCGCTTCGCGGACTTGGCGAGTCTTGAGGTGGTCAGTACTGCAAAACTCGACGCGGGAGAACCGCCCGCGTGTGCCAACTGGAAGGGCCGCCGCGCCCGGTTGTACTTTTACAAGATGAAGAGCAAGGAATACACAGGCGAGTTGGACACCATTCAATTCTTCTGATAAACAATTTTGCCGCCGACCACGGTTCGCAGCACTTCGGTCTTCAGGATGTCTCGCGGAAGAATTTTGGTGAGATCCTGCGAGAGTATGACGAAATCCGCGAATTCTCCCACTTTCAATTCGCCCTTCTGGCCATCCATGAACTCCGCATAGGCGGAACCAGAGGTATAAGCGTTGATACAGTCTTGCAGCGGAAGTTTTTCCTGAGGAATCCAGCCTCCCGGGGGCCCGCCACCGAGCGCCTCGCGCGAGGCGCAGGCGTAAAGACCGCGCAGAGGATTGATGGGCTCCACATCGTAATCGGTGCCGAAGGCGAGCTTTGCACCCGCTGATTGAAGCGATTTCCAGGCGTACGCGCCCTTCGATCGCTCCGGCCCAAGCCGCTGTTCCGCCCAGCGCATGTCATTGGTCTCATGCGAAGGCTGCATGGAAGCGATAATCTGCAAGTCTCCGAAGCGCGGGAGGTCTTCCGGCGCGACCACTTGGGCATGCTCGATGCGGTCCCTGCGGTCACGCGGCGGATTGACGCGCAGCAGAGATTCGAAGGTGTCCAACGCCAGGCGATTGGCCTTGTCGCCGATGGCATGAAACGCGAGCTGAAAACCCAAGCGGTCGCGCTCGATGGCCATGGCTTTCAGCTTTTCCGGATCCACACTCAGGATGCCGCTGGTTGCTGGATCATCGGAATAAGGCGCGAGCAACGCCGCAGTACGCGTGCCCAGCGCGCCGTCCAGAAAACCCTTCAGGGCTCCCGTCCGTAGCCAGGGATCGGTGGTGCCGCCCTGCGCGCGCCGGTTCTGCAGTTCGTCGGTGGACAAATCGAATGGCAACCACTCCGTGATCCGCGCAGTGAGTTTCTTTTCTTGCTTCAGGTCGGTGTACACCAGGAAGTCTTCCCACGTGGAATTATCCTGCACGGACGTGACACCGTTCTGGGCAAGTTCCTGGAGGACTAGTTCGATTCCCTTCCTTCGGTCCGCAGGCGAAGGATCCGGAATGCGCTGCGTAACCATTTCCTTGGCATTCTCTTTCAACAGACCGGTGGGCTCCCCATCCGCAAAGCGCTCGATCTCTCCGCCCAGCGGATTCGGCGTGTCCGCGGTAATCTCCGCGTGCTTCAAGGCCAGGGAGTTGACCACAGCGATGTGGCCGGAAATGTGATCCAGATAAACGGGATTGCTAGGCGCGGCCTGGTCGAGGTCCATGCGGGTGGGATATTTCTGGTCCACCCAGCGCGTCTGGTCCCAACCGCTACCGAGGATCCATTCGCCAGGTTGGTGTTTTTCGGCGGCCTCTTTGACCAGTTTAAGCAGTTCGGCAGCCGAAGAGATTCCATTCAGGGCCAGTGTGAGTTTGTCGCGACCGGCTCCACCCAGGTGCACATGAGCATCGTTGAAACCGGGCATCACAAAGCGTCCCTTTAGCTGGACCACCTCGCTCGATTTCGCCCCACCGCAATCGAGCAGAACCTGCGAAAGCGTGCCGATACAAAAAATCTTCTGGTCACGGACGGCCATCGCCACGGCCCAGGGATGCTTGGGATCATTGGTATAAATCCGGCCATGAAGGTAGTAGGTGGTGGGATGCGCGCGCGGCTGCGAGGTTTGGGCGATCGTTCGCACAGGCAGCGCGAACGGCGACAAAAAGCACGTGGCCACGATTGCTGCCGCAACGCTTGTATGAGCAGGAACCTTCATGGCTGGGCCTCCGCAGCAAGGCCGGAAACGCCCAGCAAGGTAAGCAGCACGCGCTTCAGGCCGACCTCCCGGTCTGCCGGTTCGTACCACTCCTGCAATGAGTGCGCCCCGCCACCATTTCCGCCCGCGCCAATAGAAATCGCGTCAATGCCCATCGACAGCGGGATGTTTGCGTCCGTGGAAGATCTTTCCAGGCGCGATTTGTTGCCGACAAAGTCGTCAGCAGAGCGCAACGCCGCCAGCAGGCCGGAATCCTGAAGCAATTCGCCTCCTGGGCGACTGCCAATCAGGTTTATCTTCCACTCCAGCTTGCCACGGCTGCGGTCGCGCGAATTGTCCATTTCATCTTTGACGCCGGCCGCAACGCATTCACGCAGCGCCGCTTCCATGCGCACAATTTCGTCCTCATTTTCCGAGCGCAAATCCACTTTCAACGTGGCCTGATACGGAATCGAATTGACGGAAGTGCCGCCGTCGACCTGGCCGAGATTATATGTTGTGCGTGGAGTGGCCGGCACCTTCGTGTTTATAAATCGAACGGAACCGCGAACCAGCGCATTTATCGGATTGGGCATGCCGAAATCGGACCAGCTGTGTCCACCGGGGCCGGTGATAACGACTTCGAGCCGGCGCGAAGCCAGTGCTTTGGTGGTCACATGATCGATGCCGGACCCATCCAGGACGATCACGGCATGGATGTTCGTCCGATAAGCGTCGATGAGGGCGCGCATTCCCCGCAGGTTTCCTTCGCCCTCCTCGCCAACATTCGCCGCAAACAAAATGGTACGCTCAGGCTTGATTTTCGCTGCATGGATCGCGTGCGCCACCCCCAACAATCCCGCCAGACCGGTTCCGTTATCGGAAATACCCGGCGCGATCAGTCGATTACCTTCGCGCCTGACCTTCACGTCCGTTCCCGCCGGAAAAACCGTATCCAGGTGCGCGGCCAGCAGAACGATTTCCTTCTCCCGCAAGCCACGCAGCTCGCCAATCACGTTGCCCATCTTGTCCAGGTGAACGGCCAATCCTTCGGCCCTGAGGAGGTCCTTCACCGTTTCGGCGCGTTTTCCCTCCTGGAATGAGGGTGCGGGAGTCTCCGTTAGGCGGACCTGTTGCTCCGTAATCCACTCTAGGTTTTTCTCCAGCCAATCGAGAGCAATGCGAACCCGAGGCTGATCCGCAATGGAGTTGGACCGTTCGGAGCGCAGCGATTGGGGGACAAGCGAAGAGCGAATCGGCATGACCAGAAGAATAACGCAAACGGCAAACCGTTTCACCGTCTCAAAGGACAGGCGCGAAGGAAAGAGCCTGGAAGGAACTGGGTTTTGGATGTCCATCGGCGGACTGCTTGCCATTCTACATCACGCGGCGCAATCGCGAGTGCCGCTTGCGCGAGCGTGAACGCCCCCCGGGAAGCTTAGCCTGGACGGTTTTTGCAGGGGCGCGCCAAGGATTTCAAACCAACAGAAAATTCAGAGCGCGATTTCGGCCACGGGCAATTGCACAACCGGAACAGTGAGCGTTGATTCCTGAAAGGGGAAAATTCTACAGGTACTGGGACTTGCGACGTAGCCGCAGAAGGCCCTCGAGGCCGCCGTTAACGATTGACGGTGCATGGGTTACTAAATGGAATGCCAGTTTGGCGGATGAGTTGCCCTACTCCGGTTGGAACACGAACTCGACGGGGACCTGCCCACCCGAAATAAGTTGCTCGGACGAGCAAGACTGGCGAAAAGGAGGCGCTGCGAATGAAGTACACAAAATGGTGCATGGTCACAATGGCAGGACTGCTGACCTGGGGACCGCTCGCGTCCGCAAGAAATGCGGATACGGCGAAAGTGGAAGAGGATCGTCTCCAGAACGCAGGGAAAGTGATGCAAGAGATCCTGAATGTTCCAGACGACATTCCACAAGACTTGCTCAGCAAGGCGCGATGCGTCGTCGTGATGCCCTCCGTGTTGAAGGCCGCGTTTGCCGTTGGCGGCAGTTACGGCCGCGGCACGATGGTCTGCCGCACGGGGAAAGACTTCAACGGACCCTGGGGACCTCCGGCTATGTATGCCCTTGAGGGTGGCAGCATTGGCTTTCAAATTGGGGGAGAGGCTACGGATTTCGTCTTTCTCATTATGAACGACCGCGGCGCAGACAGCCTGATGCACACGAAGGTGAGACTCGGCGCGGATGCATCGGCCGCCGCCGGACCCAAAGGACGTTCCGCTTCCGCTGATACGGATGCGTATATGCGCGCGGAGATTCTCAGTTACTCACGGGCACGAGGCGTTTTTGCCGGCGTGTCGCTGGCGGGCTCCACGCTCCGCCCCGATGAAAGTGCGAATCACAAGCTCTACGGCAAAGCCGCGAATGCCGAAGAAATCATCAACGGATCGGAGATCACGGCTCCATCCGGGGCGCATGAACTGATTGCGGCGCTCCAGAAGTCTTCTCCGCAGCTCAAGCGGTAGTCCATTCCGATCTATGGAGGCGGGTTCAGCGATTACGCCCGGCCCGCCTCCACACCCACCTAAGAAACTAATCGGAGGTGAATCAAAATGCGGATCGCTCATTTCACGCGCGCTATAGCTCTGTTTGCGCTGCTCAGCGGCCCGGGGATGCTCGCTCTTCCCGTTCCGGCACCTGCGCAAATCGCGGTCGCCATAAATGTGGCTCCACCGCCCTTGCCTGTCTACGAGCAGCCACCCTGCCCGGGCGACGGTTATATTTGGACCCCTGGATATTGGGCCTGGGGCGATGATGACTATTACTGGGTTCCGGGCACATGGGTTCTCGCCCCGGAAGTCGGATTTTTCTGGACCCCGGGGTATTGGGCCTGGGGTGGGGACGGCTTTATTTTCTATCAGGGGTACTGGGGACCGGTTGTGGGATTCTACGGTGGAATTGATTACGGCTATGGATACTTCGGCCATGGTTACGAAGGAGGGCGTTGGGAACGGGGGCACTTCTTTTATAACCGCTCGGTGAACAATGTGAATGTCACTGAGGTTCACAATGTCTACAACACTACGGTCAGAAACAACAGTACTTTGACCCGCGTAAGCTACAACGGCGGCAACGGCGGGATCAACGAACGCCCCACGCGGCAGGAAGAGGCTGCCGCTCGTGAGAAGCACATTCCACCTGTAGCCGAACAAGTCCGCCACGCGCAGGCAGCGCGCTCCGATCGAGCCCTGCGGGCTTCCTCCAATCACGGCAAGCCGCCCATCGCCGCAACAGACAAACCGGCCGTTTTCGCGGGCCACGGGGTCGTACCCGCAAAGGAAGGCAGTCGCGATGAACCCCCTACACGACCGGAGAAGGGCCCGTCTCATGCCAAAGGGGCAACGCACCCGAACGAACTTCCGCCTCTTGCGAAGCCATCAACCCCGAGCACAGGAAATCCCAAACTAGACCAGAAATATCAGAAGCAACAGGACAAACTGCGCGCGCAACAAGAGAAGGACCTCCAGAAGCTTCAACAGAAACAAGACAGAGACCACCAGCGATTGGCACAGCAGAAGGCGGATGAATCCAAAAGGCAGCAAGTAGAGCAGCGGCATCAGCAACAGACACAACAGCTACAACAAAAACACACCCAGCAGCAACAAAAGATGCAACAGCACCAGCAGCCACGACACTCTCAATCTGCCAAACCGCCAAAGGACTCGCTCTGAAGGTCGGTGACCGGCAGCCGGCTGAGAAGCGGTATATTCGTCCCTTCTCCGTGGCAGCGTAAGTTCACGCGTGGGTTTTGGGTATGGTGCACAAGGCGCGCACTTCATCGTCGGTCAGCACCCGCGGCGACTCCTTGGCGGCGTCGAAAATGCGGTTGACCACTTCATCAGTTTCGGGAACGCCGTGGCGCGCCAGCCAATAAATCACATTTGATTTCCCGCTCATCGGTCCGATTTCCACGATCTGCTCCAGCCCCACGAGATGCGCCGGCACTCCGCTGTAAACCGCGTCCGCCAGTTTCCGGTCATGATTCCGTATGGCCTTGATGATGGCCGCCGCGTGCACCCCTGTGGCGGTTCGGAAAGCGTCTCTGCCAAAGACCGGGTAGTTCGGTGGGATTGTAGTGTGTGTGGCCTTGGCAATCTTCTCGCAGTAGGCGCGCAGATAACTGAGGTCGTTCTCCCGTAATCCCATCAGGCGAAGATTGACCAGGAGCAATTCCATGGGGGTGTTGCCCACGCGCTCGCCGAGCGACAACGCCACGCCGTGAATTTGTTGCGCGCCGGCAGCGATGGCCGCAAGAGAATTGGCGATGGCCAAGCCGCGGTCACGGTGTCCGTGCCAGTCAACGCGGATTTTTTCTCCAGAAGGCTTTACCACTTTCTCGATCGAAAATTTTACAAGATTGAACGCGCCCTCGGGCGTCGCGTGGCCTACGGTGTCGCAGAGCACGATGGCCCGCGCGCCGCTGCGAATCGCCGTCCTGTAGAGCCGCTGAATGGTCGCAGGATCCGTGCGCACGGTATCTTCGGTGACGTACATCGAAGGCAGTCCGTGGGCTACTGCGAAGCTAACGGCCTTTTCGGTGATGCGCTCCAGGTGATCTACGCTCCAGTCTTCCACCAGCCTGCGGATCGGGCTCGACCCGAGAAACGTGGCGGCCTCAATGGCAATTCCGACGCGCTGGGAAATTTCCGCGATGGGGCGGATGTCCGCTTCCAGCGTTCGCGCCGCACAATTGGGCTTAATGCGCATATGGTGCGTGGCAATTTCCCTTGCCAACGCCTCCACATCTTTCGCCGCACGAGGTCCGGCACCGGGCAGGCCGATGTTCACGGAATCGATGCCCAGCGCCTCCATCAAATGGAGGATTTCTATTTTGTCTTCGATCGTCGGGTCGTGAATGGAAGGATTCTGCAGCCCATCCCGCAACGTCTCATCGTTTAACAGCACCTGGGTGCCGGGAGGGATAGGCACCGCGCCAGCCAGATTCCAATCAAAGATCAATTCATTCTCGGACACGGCGGAGCGACCTCCCTGCCCTGTTTAGTATCGGATCGTGTAGCTGTTCGGCAACTGCTTCGGGTCCGGGCGGTAAAGCGTCTTGCAAAATTCGCAGCGGTAAATTTCCGCATCCTTGCCCACCAGGGCCACGATCTCAGGCGGGTATTCGAACCAGCGTTTTAAGTGCCCCGCGCAGAGTTTTCCCTTCGCGTCCTTCTCGTCGCAGGCGCGCTGTTTCGGCTTGCGGATTTTGACTTTGGGCGCGGACGGCTTTTCTTCCGCCGCCGGGCCAGCATCTGTTGCGGGTGTCACTGAGGGTTCATCAGCCAAGTGTCATCTCCTTGCAGCAAACGTTAAAGTTAAAGTCCGTGCTTACGAAAAAAAGCCTTCATCGCAGCGCGTACATTGGCGAGGCGCGCCAACAATCCTCCGCTGAATTCAAAGCGCAGAAATGCATCGGCGGCCTTTTCCAGGTCGGCTCCGTAGCGATACCACCAGGGTTTTTCCATTCCCGGCAGGCGGTCCACGTCCAGGTACTTCAGGTGGACCATCTCCTGCAGGCCGGCTGTGCCGTGCGTCCGTCCCCAACCGCTCAGTCCTGGGCCGCCGTGAGGTGCTTCCGCAATGGCAAAAGCGCTCAGCGCGTCGTTCACCATGACCGTTCCGGCACGCAACTGGCGGGCAATCGCCTTACCCCGCGCGGTATCGCGTGTCCAAACACTTGCGGCCAGCGCAAACTCAGTCTCGTTGGCCAGTCGAATGGCCTCATCCATATCGCGCACGATTTGCACGGCAAGGATGGGTCCGAAGGTTTCATCCCGGAAGAGCTGCATCGACGAATCCACGCCGGTAATAACCGTGGGTTCGAAGAAACTGGGTCCCAACTCAGGTCGCGGGCGCCCTCCGCAGAGTACCTTCGCGCCACGCTGCACGGCATCGGCCAGCAATTCCATCATGCGTTGCACATGGTGTGGCCGAATCAGCGGACCGACGTCACTCTGTGGGTCGCTCCCGGGTCCTAGCCGCAACTTTTGTGTTTTTTCGACGCAAACGCGAAGGAATTCCTCGCTCACCGGGGATTCAACGAACACGCGCTCCATCGAGAGGCACACCTGACCGCAATTCGTAAAGCTTCCCCATACCGCCGCGCTCGTGGTCACTGCCATGTCCGCATCTGCGAGCACCAGCATTGCATCTTTTCCGCCAAGTTCCAGCACGCTGGGAATCAGTTCCCGCGCGCAGGCTTCCGCTACACGCCTGCCCGTAAACACGCTCCCGGTGAAAAACACTTTGTCCGGATGTGCGTCGATCAGGGCCTGTCCGACATCCCCGCCGCCCTGCAGCAACGCGACCAGTCCCTCAGGAAAACCCGCATCCCGAAACAATTTCTCGATCAGCGCACCACACTCCGGGGTAAAGTCACTGGTCTTGCAGAGAACGGCGTTGCCCGCCGCTACCGCGGGAATGATCTGGCTGAGCGGGATCGCCAAGGGGTAGTTCCACGAACTGATGATGCCGACCACGCCGAGCGGCTCCTGCAGAAGTTGCCCTGACTTGAATTTCGCGACCGTGCTGTGGTGTGGTACCGATTCCGGCCGAAGTAATTTTGCCCCATACTTTGCGAAATAATCGGCCGTATCGAGCGCGACAAAAATGTCCGCGAACTTCGCCTCCACCCGTGGCTTGCCCGATTCACGCACTACCGCTTCCACTAACGCGTCCCGAGCATCCAGAATCGTTTTCCGTAGCGCGCCGATGCGCTTGCAACGCTCTTCCACACGAACCTTGGCCCAGTCCGCTTGTGCCGCGCGCGCTTTCAGCAGGAGTTGAGGTACCAGCAGAGGCGGCGTGCGCTCAAAACTGGCGCAAACCTCTCCTGTTGCCGGATCGATCGAGGCGATTCTTTCCACCGTGGCGGGAGTGGCAACCATAGTTGTGATTCTAGCTGAACGTAGCCCAGACTTCACCCCAGGCGAGCGCGAGGGGCGCTCCATCAGCGTAAACCCACGCCAGCCCTCCACCTGCAAAGCCGTTGTGATTTCGCTCAGAACCCGGAGCAGAGGCCATTTCATTTTTTTGCAACTCTTCCCGGGCACCCGGGTTTGGATCGATATTCGGGCTGGTCCAGTCCTCCCTGGCCCGCGGTGGTTACGACAGATTCGAAGCTGGCTGCAAACAAAAACAATCGTGAGGTCTCGCCCCTCCTTAGGAGATGAACGATGAAGTTCCATCTTTCGCGACTAATGCTCGGTATGGCTTCCGCAGTGTTGATTATCTACTCCGTGGGGTGCTCGTCCGGCAGTTCCAGTTCCAACAATTCCAATATGCAAGCGCAGAATGGCACGGTAAGTGTAATCATCAGCGATGGCCCGACTGAAGACTGGGCCACAATTGGCGTGAAGGTGCTGTCCATTTCCCTGGCGCCGCAAGGTGGTGGGAGCAAGATTATCGTTTACACTGCGTCAAACCCGGCTCCTTACGTCAACCTGCTCCAGTTGGACCAACTGAATGAAATTCTCGGCAACGTCTCCGTCCCGGCCGGCACATACTCCGCCGCGACCATTACCGTCAGCGGCAATCCAGGCGATGTACTCCTGACCGCTTCCGCTGATCCGGAAACCGGCTTCGCTGCCGCTCCAGGATCCACGATTCCCTCCAACCAGATACAGATCCTCGGTACCAAAGGCAGCGCCGGCAGCCTGACCGTGCCGATCAATGTGACACTGGATTCCCCTCTGGTGGTCACCGCGAATGAGAACAATGCGCTGGATCTGGAATTTGACCTGTCCCACCCCGCGTTCATCGTTGCGCATGTACCACCGGCAAATGCGGGCACGACCATGTGGGCGATCAATTTCAGGGGCCCGCTGCGCCACCGGCCGGTCCACAACCTTGCCCGACTCTTGCTGCGCCACCAGTACGGAACCGTGACCGCCGTTTCTACGGACAACACTTCCTTGACGTTCGACAAGGACTATCCGCTCTACCCGCCGGCCAATCCGGAAACTGCGTTCGCCACTTCCCAGGCTCTTTCGGTCCTGGCGGACTCCGCGAATGGAACTCTTTACTACGACGTTGATGCCAAGACTCACGCGACGATCCACGACTTCACTACCATCGCCTCGACCATCGTGGGAAAGTACATTCGCGTAGCGGCGCGATATCAGGTGGACGGCTCACTCGTCGCAGTGCGCCTCTGGGCCAGTAGTTCCTTCAACAGCGTGTGGCTCAGCCCCGAAGGCCACGTGCTCCACGTGAACACAACCGCTAACACATTGGTGGTTGAAAACGAATTGGGCCTCGGCGTTCCCTTGACCGTGGACGCGAATACTTTGTTCTTCTTCCGCGCTCCCGCGAACGCCCAATTAGATGCCACCCCGATCGGGCAAGGACCTGCGTTCTTATCGAATTTGGTCCGCGGCTTCAAGGTACATGCCAGCGTGTTGGATCCCCTGGCCAGCCCGCTGGTCGCGAGCTCGATTGACATTGAGATCGCGCGTTATGACGGCAACATCACGGGAAGCAACCTGACCAACTTCACCTATACGCGTAACTTCCGCGATTCCAACGATGACTACACCGTCCAGTTGCCGTTCATTTCTTCCAGCACGGCGAACGGCAGCGACCCGTTGTCCGCAAATCCCATCGCCGGATTCAAATGGTGGAATTTCACCTTCCCGACGGTCGTCGACAGCGGCACGAATGCCATATCTGATTTCAACAACGCCACCAACGGCGCCGTCAATTTTGGCGGCACCGTGGGCCTGATGAGGGCCGATGGTGAAAGTTACGCGACCCGGAACGATCCGAACGCGCAAAACGCCTGGGCGGCTCCCTGGACGGTACTTACGCCGACCCGTTTGCCGCTCGGCGCCGCGGCGACCTCTTACAACAATGGCAGCCTTACCGTCAGCTTGCCCGGCGGCACGCAAGCCGTGCCCGTCCATCTGAACACCGCCTCCGGTTCCGCCACACTCGTCTACCAAGTGGATTGGACCAATGGAATCCTGACCATGAGCCCAGTGGACATTTCGACTTGGGCGGGCCAGAACACGCTAACTGCCAACCTGGTGATGAATACTCCGGTGAAAGTCTACGGCATCCCGCAAGCCGATGGCACCATCAAGGCTTACGTGCTGTTTTACTTCACGGGATTTGTCCAGGCCACAACCAACTAAGCTTTTACCCCTAAACGATGGCGCCGCCAGGAAGGGCAACTTTCCGGCGGCGCTGCAGTTGTTTTGGCGAACATTGTGGAGAGCAAAACGAGTTTTTGTATAAGTTCCGCTGTTTCTGGATAGGCCTGGGCATTCAAGCTCTCACAAGAGTTTCGATGGACTAGGATTTGGATGGACTCAGGTCGAGTTGGACGCTCGGTGTGGCCTGCAAATTACGCGCCAGCAACTTTTTCGGTGGAATGTGCCATCGCAGTCGAAGACAGCTCATTTTCCTGCACTTGCGTATTTTAACGAAGGAGGACGGCCCTGCGACCCCTCAGCGCAGCCCTGATTCTGATTTACCTTGCCGAACTCCCCACCAGTTCGCAAGAAGCCACTATTCTTGCCCCAACTTCAGAAGAACTCCACAAGAGATATGCCCCGAACACAGCATGGAGTGCGACGGAAGTTTTTGACATTTTTGTGCTCAAACCTGACATTCGACTCCGTGTGAAATATGGCTCCGACCATCACGCCTGCCAAATAGAGATGGAGCCGACCGACGCACTTAATCCATATATGCCCGCTGACCGCGTCTCTGAAGTCTTCGACGAGATTGCACCGGCTACGATGAGGGGCAAACTCATCGGCGGCGGTGAAATACGTTGCTCTCAATGCAATGGGTTGCGGGCCTCCGGTTATGAGAATGTATCCCTAGTGCGATACGCAAATTACTGTGTCCCTGCGCATCCCGACACGGAAAAGCGCGTAATCATCAAGTTCAAACGTGATGGCGTTTGCCCAAATCCGTATACTCCGGCAAAGACAAATCAAGCAAACTCCGGCTAGGTCGAGCACCCAGATATAACTGCCATGGAATCGGTACCTTTGTTTCTGTATCCAACCAGCGAGGGTTGACCTCCCATTGCCCAACGGTCGGCAGCGCGGAACAGTTCGTCCCGGTCCACGCACACCAAGAACAGATTCTAAGGCGAATCGGTGGAACTGGATCTGGAACGACCCTTCAAGTCTTAACGCCTGTTGGTATCTTGCGGAGCGAGTATTCCGCGATCCGCTTCCATCGCCCCGTCTCACCTCAACACGTCCTGTTTCGTTCCTAATTTCTGCTCCAGTCCTTCCACCCAACCTCTCTGAAACTCCGGTTCGACGGTCTTCGCCAATTGCAGAGCTTTCTCGTACGACTCGCGCGCTTCCGCCGGCTTCCCCAATGCGGCGTAGCTGGCTCCAAGCAATGCGTTGGGCCTTACCGCCTGCGGGGCTAGTTCTACAGCTTGCTGTGCTTCCGCCAGCGCCTCCGGGAATCGTTTCGTCTCCAGAAAATGTTGAGCTTTCTGGGAATGGCCGATGGACGCCGCGAAGGGAATCTGGAAGTGGCCATCGAAAACAAATACGCCATACTGGATGACCGTCGTGGGTTGGAGCGACTTGAACTGTTCATACGGATTCAACGGTCCCGGCCCAAATTCGTATCCCGAAAGATTACCGGCGCTGATCAAGACAGGTCCGTCGATCTCGGGCGGCGCATTTGCGGGCTCGTTGACCCAGAGTGAGTCCGCCGTCGGCAAGGGTTTGCACGGAATGCCGTAGTAGCTGTAATCGACCACGCCTTCCGCGAAATACACAAACCAGCAATCCTTCACCCCGCGCAGGTCGAGATATTTCTTCGTGGCTTTCAATTGTTGGCCCCAGTCCACGTTCGAATCGGTCAGATATCTGTACGTCTGGCTTGGGCCGCCCCACAGTTCATTCGAATAGGCAAGATACGCTGGAAAAGCTCTCGTCGTTGAAATCGCCTGAGAAACCAGTAAAATCGCGACGGCGTACACCCAACGGCGATTTTTCTGGATCAGCCGCCACGCCGCTCCCGCCAGCAGTGCCGTCAAGAACATATAGACCGGCAGGACATGGCGCACGCCGATATTCATTCCTGCGCCCATGGCAACCGCCATGTAAATTGCAGGCGGAATTGTCAGGAAAAGAATTTCCCGCCAAGAGGCCAAATCGCCCTTCGCGATCGCCCACACCGCCAGCAAAAGCAAGATCAGAAACGCCAGGCTCGACTTGATGGCCATTGCCGCGGGAAAATAGAACCACACACCCTTCGGATAGATTTTCCCGAAAATGTAGCTGGTGTAGAAATCCGACATGAATCGCACATCCGCCAGGCCATAAAGATACGATTCCGGAAGCAAACGAAAGCGCCCCGCCATGGAGAGCAATCGGATGTCGTTGGGATGCGATAGTCCCTTGAGTACCTCTGCGTACGGTGGATTCATCCTGAGCGGCTCTGGCCGCGGGGCGTAGCTAAATCCGTAGCTAGCCCATAGAACGGCGATGGAGATGAAGCTAATCAGTATGAGAGCGGCGGCCAAGCGCACGGAGTGTTTCCCTTTCGTTTCCGCGCGACTTGCTCCTTTGTTTTTTGCCGCGCCCCACCATTCCAAGCCCGCAAGCGCCAACAACATGGGAAAAACAAGGATTGCAGTGTGTTTGGAGGCCAGGGCTAATCCTGTGGCAAGGCCGGCAAGTGCAAGCCGCCAGGCAGAAGGCAACTTCACGTATCGGTAGAACGCGTAAACCGCCGCAAATAGAAAGCAAGAAAGGCCCGTGTCTGTTCCGACTACTGCTCCGTGCGCCAACAGATTGGGATCGAAAGCAAGAAGTGCCAGGGCGATCAGGCCGGCTCCCGTGCCAAACATTTCCCGCGCCGCCAGAAAAACCAGCAAGACAAGGAGCACCGCCAGCGTCGCCGCCGCCATGCGGGCGCGGAACAGCATCGTGTCTGCGTCATTCTTAAAGAGGAACTCCTTGCCCCCGAGAAAACCTTCCTGCTTGAAGTTCCGCTGCTGCAGCCCTGGCACCTTCAGCGTCATGCCGAGCAGCGGAATCGCGGCTACCAGTTTCACAAGCGGGGGATGCTCCGGGTTCAGCCCAAAGTCCGCGTGCTTCCAAGACATATAGCCCGCGTAGATATGATCGTCTTCATCCCAGGTAATGGAGTTTTGCCGCGCGGAGAGAGCAAGTTGAAGCACAAAGACAATCAACAAAGAGCTGACGGCAGCAATAACCAACCCGCGCCACGGCGATTCTGACCCTGTTTTCACGTTGACCTCGACTGGGAGCGAATTGCCAGACATTCTATCGGGAGGGCCATTGGGACGCACGGTCATTCATCACATACAGGAAGACACCCCAAGTACACAGGCCCATCGTCTGAATGCCGGTTCAAAGATGAAATGCTTCGTCGTGCTCCACGCGCACCATGAATAGTCCCTGGGGCGGTACAGTGGGTCCGGATTTCGACCGGTCTTTCAACTCGAAGAGTTTGTCGATGTCTTCCGGCAGCAGTTTTCTCCTGCCAACTTCAAGCAACGTGCCCACCATCTTGCGCACCATGTAGCGCAAAAACGAACGCCCGTGTACCGTGAACCAGAGTTCTTCTCCAGCCTCGGCGCGTTTCAGTTCAGTTGCAAAAATCTCCCGTTCCATATTGCGCTCTTTGTCGTCTTCTTCGGAACCGCTGGAAGCTGCAAATGAGGAGAAATCGTGCACGCCGACGAAACGTGCGGCCGCCTTGCTCATGGCCTCCTCATCCAGAGGAAACGGGTAATGAAGAACGTAGCGCCACACCATCGGAGGCACCACTCTCCCTCGATATATCCGGTAGCGGTAAACCTTTCCCTTTGCTGACCACCGCGCGCTGAAATCCGGCCCGGTCTCCTCCGCGGCGACAATTCGGATCGTTGGAGGCAGTAGCGCATTAAGCGCCCGCTGGAATTCCTCCGCGGAGAGCGGAGACTGCGTGCGAAAGCTGCCGACCTGACCAAGCGCGTGCACACCCGCATCCGTGCGCCCCGCGCCATGAACCTGGACATTCTCCTGTGTCAAGCGGCGCAGCACGCTTACAATTTCGCCTTGCACAGTGGGTTTGTTTGCCTGTATCTGCCAACCGTGGAAATCGGTCCCGTCGTAGGCAATCGTGAGTTTGAAATGGCGCATGCGGGAATTGGCCGGACAGTTTCAGGAAGCGCTACGCACGAACCGGCTGCCCGGTTTTACGGCCGCGTTTCCCTTCCGGCAAAGCGGGCACTCATCCGGCTCGTAACTCTCGATCAAAAGTTCGATCAGCGCATTCGACTCCACGGGGAATTCAATCTTGCCCCCGCTGCGATCAATCAGCGCGCCAGCGGCGACCACGCGGCCTCCCGCCTCCTGGACCACGGAAATTGCTTCCTCGGTCGAACCCCCGGTGGTCCAGACGTCCTCGACTACCAGCACGTGCTGATCGGGTTGCAGTTTGAACCCGCGCCTAAGCGTCAGGGTGCCACTGCCATCGCGCTCCACAAATATCGCGGGAACTCCGCCGCCGATCGCATCTTTTGGCGCAGGCAACGCCCGCGCCACTTCCTGGCCGATAATCACTCCGCCCAAGGCCGGAGAGACTACCGCATCGATTCGCGCATCGGAAAATAGCGCCGCCAACGCCTGGCCCAATTTCTCTGCAAAGCGCGGGTACTGCAGAACCAGAGCGCACTGTACGTAGGTGCCGCTATGCAGTCCGCTGGACAGCTCGAAATGCCCGCGCCGGATGGCTCCGGCCGTCTCGAAAAGCTGCAAAAGTTCTTCGCGCGTAAACATGCCGCCCATTATCCGCCAAAACTAACCGATTCGGTTTATTAAACGTCGAAACGTCAGGAGATTAGCCGCCGGCTCTCGCGTTGTCAAGGATTGGGGCCGCCTGTTACACTGCCTGTTCCCGGTCTGCGGGATTCGTTGCTTGTTTCCGCGCTCCCTCTTAGTCCTTTTCATGAAACAAATTGGGTGCCGCGAACGTTAACACTTAAGAAGCTCGAAAACATGCTTTTCGCGAATTTCGCTCCAAGTCCAAAGGTGAGGATACTTATGAAGAAGCCGTTCTTTAGACCTCTGCTTGCCGCCGTGTTGGTCGGGGTGATGGCGGGTGCACCGGTTTCCCCGATTCTTGCACAGGAGCCAACTCCCGCCCCAAAATCGCACCCCGCCGCCCAGGGAGGTGTGCCCATGTCTCTCGGGGTGTCTAAATATGACTTCTCAAAGCCGCCGAGCGCGTTCCCCAATTTCACCAATCCCTACCGTCAGCAATACATCGACCCGGCTGTGCTCACTAATTCCCCACGGCTGGAACAGTTGATCCACGCGGGCAAGCTCGAACTGAGCCTTCAAGATGCCATTGCGCTGGCTTTGGAAAACAGTATGGACATCGTCGTCCAGCGCTATGTTCCTTGGTTCGCGGACGTGAGCCTGCTGAAAACCCGCGCCGGAGGGTTCGGCTACGGAACACCGGGAAGCATTAGCGTCGGGTCCACCGCCAACCTCCCCGAACTGTTCTACGACCCTTTCATCACCCAGACGATTAGCTACAGCGATGCCACCATTCCGATCGCCAACCCGTTTATTTCTGGTTTGGGCACCGCGGGCAGCACCACCACGGCTCAACCCCTTTTCTCCCACACGGCGCAATACAACACCCAATTCCAGAAAAGTTTTGACACCGGCACAAGCATGGGCATCACCTGGAGCAACACCCGCGCCTCTTCCACTGCCGCGAACTTCTTCAATCCCTATGTCCAGTCGTCCCTTTCGATTGGATTTCAGCAGCAACTTTTGGCCGGGCGTGGGCGCTTCATCAATCGCCGCAACATCATCATCGCGGAAAACAACCGCAAGATTGCCGATCTCGCGTTCACCCAGCAAGCCATCACCACCACGACCAATACCATAACCGCCTACTGGGAACTCGTTTACGCCCGCGAGAATGTTGGGGTCCAACAGAAGGCTGTCACCGTTGCCGAGAAACTGTACAACGACAATAAGAAGCAACTCGAAATCGGCACCATGGCGCCGCTCGACGTGACCCGCGCAGAATCTGAACTTGCCACTGACCGCCAGAATCTGATCGTTGCTCAGACCACGCAACTCCAGGATGAACTGGTGCTGAAGAACGACATTTCCAAGGACCCACTGGCTTCCAACCTCATCAACGTCGAAATCATTCCCACCGACAAGCCGGAATCACCCGCCGCTATTGAAGCAGCCTCCTTCGAAGATGCTGTCAAGGAAGCATTCCAGAAACGCCCGGACGTCCAGGAACAGTTTTACAACCTGAAGAGCGCCGATGTGGACGTTCGCGCCACCAAGAACGCCCTCCTTCCGACGGCCACCTTTGGCGCGCAATACACTTCCGCAGGCCTTGCTGGTGATTCTTTTGTGACCGGCGAGCCCGGCACCATTGCCGGTTCGCCCGTCGTGGATGCTAACGGCAATCCGATCCCCGGCTATTTCCTTCCAACCACCGTTGCTCCTGTCACCGGTGTCAACAGAGATGGCTTCGGGACCGCGCAATCTGACATCTTCCACAATAAGTTTCCAATCTATTCGGCACAGATCACCTTTAGTCTTCCTCTGCGCAACCGCTCGGCGCAGGCCGATAACATCCATGCCCAATTGATCAAGCGTCAATTCGAGGCACAGGTGCAACAGATCAAAAACAATGCGCTGCTCGACGTACGGAACACCACGATTGCTCTGGAACAGGGCCGCGCCCAAGTGGAGGCGGCCAGCAAGGCGCGAGAACTCCAACAGCAGACCTTCGACGCTGAGCAGAAGAAATACCAGCTCGGGGCTTCCACGGTTTACAACGTCATCCTCACTCAACGCGACCTCATCACCGCCCAGGGCACAGAGCTTCGGGCGTTAGCGAACCTCGCCGAAGCCAAGGCCAATTACGAGCGCGCCCTTGGCCGCACCCTTGAGGTCAACAACGTAACCATTGCCGGAGCAAAAAAAGGCATCATCGAAAAGGACACCCTGATTCCGGGCACCTTGAATGGCCAGGTGATTGGTACCGAGTCGCTCTTCAAGGCCCTGGAAAAGGCCAACGTTTCCTCCGGCCAGCGTTAACTTCAGCGTTTTCTCCCTGCATTGGCCACGAGGGGTAACCTGCCTTCGTGGCCTTTCCTTTTGATACTCAAACCCACCCAAGTTCCCTGATGCCCTTGCCACCAACCGAAACGATCGCCTGCCTCGGCTTGCCCCCCACCGGCGTTTCGCATAGCATTGGTTTTTGTGACTTCGCGCATGTCTGCTTGCTTATTTCCACGCGCGCTGCACTGCTGCGATCACATGCTCCGGGAGCGCTATCCTATGAGTGAGCCGTCGGACATCAAGACGAAACCCCCTGCCACGTCACCGAACTCCCGCAAGCCTTCTCCCGCCGAGAAAGCTTGGGAGAAGAACACGCTGGCTCCTACGCTCGCGAAAAATCCCGAACGGCACAAAGAGTTCACAACCACGTCGGGCTATCCGATTCGTCGTCTCTATACCGAAGCCGACCTCGTCGGCTGGGACCCCACACGAGACCTTAACCTTCCCGGCCAGCCCCCCTACACGCGTGGCATCCACCCCACGATGTACCGGACGCGGCTCTGGACCATGCGCCAGTTCGCCGGTTTTGGCACCGCCGAAGACACCAACCAGCGCTTCCGCTATCTGCTTGCGCATGGCCAGACCGGACTCTCCACGGCCTTCGACCTTCCCACCTTGATGGGGTACGACTCCGATCATCCGCTCTCTGAAGGCGAAGTCGGCAAATGTGGCGTCGCCATCAGTTCCCTGGCGGATATGGAAGTGCTCTTCGATCAGATCCCTCTCGCCGACGTCACCACCTCGATGACCATCAATTCTCCCGCGGCGGTCATCTGGGCAATGTATCTGGCGGTTGCCGAGAAACAGGGCGCGGACTGGAAGAAGATTTCGGGCACCCTGCAGAACGACATCCTGAAGGAATACATCGCGCAGAAGGAGTACATCTACCCGCCTGAACCTTCCATGCGCCTGGTCATCGATACGTTCGAATTCGGCATGAAACACACGCCGAAGTTCAACGTCATTTCCATCAGCGGCTATCACATTCGCGAAGCCGGCTCGACTGCCATCCAGGAACTCGCCTTCACTCTTCGCGATGGAATGGAATATGTGGAATGGGCCATGCGCCGGGGACTTCCGGTCGACGAATTCACGCCGCAACTTTCCTTTTTCTTTAACGCCCACAACGATTTCTTTGAAGAGATTGCCAAGTACCGCGCCGCGCGGCGCATTTGGTACAAGGCCATGACCGAGCGATACAATTCAACCAGTCCGCGCTCCTGGGCTATGCGGTTCCACACGCAAACCGCTGGCTGTTCGCTTACGGCGCAGCAGCCCATGAACAACGTGGTGCGCACGGCGATTCAGGCGCTTGCCGGAGTGCTCGGCGGGACGCAATCTTTGCACACCAATTCTCTTGACGAGGCTTGGGCGCTGCCCACGGAATTTGCCGCCACTGTCGCCCTGCGCACGCAACAGATCATCGCGCACGAAACCGGAGTGACCAACACTGTCGATCCCCTGGGCGGATCCTACTTTGTCGAGGCCCTCACCAACGAAGTCGAGCAGCGCGCGTGGGACTACATCCGGTGCATCGATGCAATGGGTGGCATGGTCGCGGCCATCGAGAAGAGCTACCCACAGCGCGAGATCGCGGAAGCCAGCTACCGCTACCAGATGGCCATAGACAAAAAGGAAAAGCTCATTGTGGGCGTCAATGAGTACGTCACGGCGGAAAAGCCCATCGACGTCCTTCAGATCGACGAGACGGTGGCCCACCGTCAGGCCACGCGCCTCCGCAAACTGCGCATGGATCGCTCCGCTGCGGAAGTTGAGCGCCGCCTGAGTGCACTGCGCAAAGCCGCCGAGGGCAACGAGAACCTGATGCCCTACATCTATGACGCGGTGAAAGCCTACGCCACACTCGGCGAAATCTGCGAGTCCATGCGCACCGTCTTCGGCGCCTACGAGGAAGTTGCCGTCACCTAAGTAAGAGAGAAGAGCCCATGCCCGAGAAAAAAATTAGAGTCCTGATTGCAAAGCCCGGTCTGGATGGCCACGACCGCGGCGCCAAAGTCATCGCCCGCGCCCTTCGCGATTCTGGGATGGAAGTCATTTACACCGGACTGCGCCAGACACCCGAAATGATCGCCTCGGCGGCAGTGCAAGAAGACGTGGACGTCATCGGGCTTTCCATCCTGTCCGGCGCTCACAACACTCTCTGCCCACAACTCATGAAACTTCTTCACGAAAAGGACATGGACGACGTGACAGTCCTGGTCGGCGGCATTATCCCCGAAGCCGATATACCCGCCCTCAAGCGCGCTGGCATCGCCGAGATCTTTCTTCCCGGCACCTCCACCCAGGACATTATCGAATTCATTCACAAACGCCTCACGCCAGCTCGCTGACCTACGAGGGCTTCCACTCCTTCTCGAATTTCACCCGCGTGTACAAGCTCTGAAATCCCTGGCGCGTCATGTTTCTATGCGAGGGGCTTCCGGGTTGCGCCAAACTTACCGCCAGTTCGCAGCCTATCTCCTTTGCGCGCTTCAGCCTCACCTGTAACAGCGCCGTCTGCACGCCACGCTTTCGGAATTCCGGCAGGGTGCTCGCTCCAAACAGCCCCGCGATCCTTCCGCGTACCGCCAACGTCGCTCCTCCCGCTACGCGACCATCAATCCGCGCCAGGTAACACTCGGCGTTCTTCCCCATGCTGAACATTTTCATTACGTTCAGGATTTCCTGCGTTACCGGGTAGTTCTCCGCGAACCCTTGGGCCACCGTGAGCGTCCACAGGTCCAGTTCCTTGGGCCCTGCTTTTTGCATCTCGAGCCCAGGGGTAGATTTCGCCCGCGGCATTTTCCCGACGGGCCGAACCATGACATTAGAAAATTCGCTGACGTAATAGTAGCGCTCCCTGTAATGTTCCAACAGTGTCGGATCTGCGAGCGGGCAAGTTTCCACGCGTACCGGCTCCTTGCGCCTAAAATAGAACTCCTCCAATTTATCGAACTCAGCCAAACTGACCGAGCCGCTCAGTCCCAGCCCCACTGCCTGTGTAATTGGTGAATTCGCGCCGCAATACACCGCGTAGCCACCGGCGATCGTTTCCGCGGCTGCCTCCGCCCCTTTCGAGATCATCATTCGTGCGCACGCCACCGCCGCCTCGGCTTCTGCTAATTCAATCTCTCGCGCCAAGTCCACATCCAAAACAATCTTTGCCATATCCCGAGTTTATCCCACTCCCTTGATTCTCCCCACCCCTCGCACATTCTTCTAATCCTCCGTATACTCAATAAGCTGCGATTACTTCCTGCGAGGTCCAGCGTGTCCGCTTCCGTTCTGAAAACCAGCGTCAACCCTCAATCACCACAATTTCAGAAGAACTCTCAGCAAATGGTCACTCTTTTGACTGGCCTGAAGAACGAAGAAGAGAAGATTCGAGAAGGCGGCGGCGCCAAAGCCATCGAATCACAGCACAAGAAAAGCCGCCTGACCGCACGCGAACGTATCGCCGCGCTCATCGACCCGGGCACGCATTTTTTCGAGATGGGGATCTACGCCGCCTACGAAATGTACGAGGAATGGGGCGGCGCGCCAGCGGCAGGCACAATCACCGGTCTGGGCCGCGTGTCCGGCCGCATGTTCCTGATCATCGCCAATGACGCCACGGTGAAGGCCGGCGCGTTTTTCCCAATGACCGCCAAGAAAGTCATCCGCGCCCAGAACATCGCCATCGAGAATCACATCCCCACGATCTATTTGGTGGATTCCGCCGGAGTGTTTCTTCCATTACAGGAAGACGTATTCCCGGACACCGACGATTTTGGCCGCGTCTTTCGCAACAATGCGGTCATGAGCGCGATGGGCATCCCACAAATCACGGCGATCATGGGCATGTGTGTTGCCGGCGGTGCGTATCTCCCGGTCATGTGCGATCACATCTTGATGACGGAGGGTTCCGGCCTGTTTCTTGCCGGTCCCGCCCTGGTGCAAGCCGCAATCGGCCAGAAAACATCCGCGGAAGAATTGGGCGGCGCCAAAATGCATGCACAGATCAGCGGCACGGTGGACTTCCGCGAGCCGGACGACGAATCCTGCCTGAAGCGCATCCGCGCGCTCGTCGACAAAATGGGCGCGCCCAACCCGCCCATCTTCAGTCACGCACGCCTGGCCGAGCCGCTCTATCCCGCCAGCGAGCTGTACGGCATTTTCTCTGGCGATCCCGCTAAGCAGTACGACATGCGCGAAATCATCGCGCGTATCGTGGATGGCAGCATCTTCGAGGAATACCGCGTGGAATATGGCGAGACCTTGCTCTGCGGTTATGCCCGCATTGCCGGCTGGGCCGTTGGCATCGTCGCCAGCCAGAAACAGCACATCCAGACGCACGCGCCTCATTCCGACCAGAAACGCATCGAATTCGGCGGCGTCATCTACACAGAATCCGCCGAGAAAGCCGCGCGCTTCATCATGGACTGTAACCAGAACCGCATCCCGCTCATCTTTCTCCACGACGTCAACGGTTTCATGGTCGGCAAGGACGCTGAGTGGAGTGGGATTATCCGCGCTGGAGCAAAAATGGTTAACGCCGTTGCCAACAGCGTGGTCCCCAAGATTACCGTGATTCTTGGCGGCAGCTTTGGCGCAGGCAACTACGCCATGTGCGGCAAGGCTTACGACCCGCGCTTCATGTTCGCTTGGCCCACCGCCAAATTCGCGGTGATGAGTGGAGACGCTGCGGCTAACACCCTTGCAGAAATTAAGATCAAGCAACTCGAACGCGAAGGCAAAAAGGTCGACGAGAAAGCCAAGAAGGAACTACTGAACTCCATCAAGGCCACTTACGAGCACCAGACCGACCCGCGCTACGCCGCCGCCCGCCTCTGGCTTGACGCCATCATCGACCCCGCACAAACCCGCGACGCGTTGATTTGGGCCCTCCAGGCAGCTGCCCTCAACACCGAAATCCGCGAATTCAAGACGGGAGTGCTGCAAACCTGATGAAGATTCGGGGAATCCTGTTTCTGGTAGCTGGGGTCCTACTGCTAATTCCATACGGACATTTGTTTAACGCGATCCGGTCTGGCCCTTTCGGCGATGAACCTGGCTCCGTGGCATTTCCGGTTCCGGGAAAACTAGAAGCTATTCGCCTGAGCGGACTTGCCTGCTTGCTAATTGGCGTGTACCTTCTGGTCGCCGATTACATTAAAGCGCGCAGGCAGAAAGAAGGTCCATGACTGAGACGATAAAGCTAATCGAATGCCCGCGGGACGCGTGGCAAGGATTGCCAGATGTCATCCCAACGGAGGCAAAGGTCGCGTATCTGCGGGAGCTCATCACCTCAGGTTTTCAGCATATTGATGCCGTCAGCTTCGTTTCGCCAAAGCATGTCAAACAGATGGCGGACAGCGAAGAAGTCATGGCCAGGCTCCTCGCTTCCCTTCCCGACGGCAGCACGGTACCAGAAATGATCGGCATCGTTGTGAACGAAAAGGGCCTTGAGCGCGCCCTCGCCACGCCCGGCGTCTCCACCGTCGGCTATCCCTACTCCATTTCCGCGTACTTCCGCCGCTCCAATGCCAACATGAGCCGCGCCGAATCGCGACAACTCGTCGAGACTCTGAAGCGCGAGACCAAAGTCGCCAACAAATCGCTCGTCATTTACATCTCCATGGCCTTTGGTAATCCTTACGACGAACCTTGGGGCCCCGAAATCGTTCAGGACACTCTCGACTGGCTCAAGGACATCCACGTCCCCACCGTTTCCCTTGCTGACACCGTCGGCACCGCCACTCCCGAACTCGTCCATGACCTCTACACCCAGGTCAAAGATCATGTTGCCGGCATCGAACTTGGCGTGCATCTCCACTCGCGCGCCGAAAATGCCGAAGATAAAATCCTTGCCGCATACGCAGCGGGTTGCCGCCGCTTCGATTCCGCGCTCACCGGTCTTGGCGGCTGCCCCTTCGCTGGCGACGAACTGGTCGGCAATATCCCCACGGAGAGTGTCCTTGCCGCTCTGGTCACAGCGGGCGTCACGCCCAGCCTGGATGGCGCTAAACTAGCCACCGTCATTGCCATGACCAACAAGATTCGCGCCAAGTATGCTCACGGCGCCGTTGCCGGCTAAGGAGGCCCCACATGAAGTACGAAACACTCCTTCTCGAGACTTCCGGCCATCTCTCCATTATCACTTTCAACCGACCGGATAAGCGCAACGCCATCTCCACGCAGATGATTGCCGAGCTGCAGACGGCGCTCGACGCCATCGAGAAAACGCACACCCGAGTCGTCATCCTCACCGCCACCGGCAAAGCCTTCTGCGCTGGCATCGACCTCGAACTCCTGCAAGCCATCGCGCGGCAAACCGCCGCGGAAAATCAGGAAGACTCCCGGCGGATCGCTAAAATGTTTCGTAAGATCTGGAGCTACTCCCGGCCTATCATCGCCGCCGTCAATGGCCACGCTCTTGCCGGTGGCTGCGGGATCGCCACCCTCTGCGATTTCACTCTGGCCGTCCCCGAGGCAAAATTTGGCTACACCGAAGTCAAAATCGGTTTTCTGCCCGCAATCGTCTCCGTGTTCCTCACGCGCCAGGTCGGCGAAAAGCGCGCTCGCGACCTTCTCCTTACCGGCCGGCTCATCGAAGCCGCCGAAGCCAAAGAGATGGGCCTCGTCAACGAAATCGTTCCCGCTGAAAAACTGATGGATCGCGCCCACGAACTCGCCGAGACCATTCTTGGCGCCAGCCCCAGCAGCATCACACGGGCGAAACATCTGCTGGTTTCCGCGGCCGCTGCCAGTGTCGATCACGACCTCGAACGCGCCGTCCTTGAAAGCGCCCGCGTCCGCTGCACCCCCGACTTCAAGGAAGGTATCGCCGCGTTCCTCGAAAAACGCAAACCTATCTGGCAGGGAGAAACCGAGAAGCATTAGCGACAACGCAATAGCGGCTGCTGCATTCGTGTCCTCATACTTCCGAACAAGCAAACTACCGACTGCCGACTATTTTCCGGCATACTATGGCATGTGCTCTGGCAGCGCTCGACTTGCCGGAGTCTCCAATGACTCGACCATGATCGAATATCACGATGTCACCGTCCGTGTGCGCTACGCCGAGACCGACCAGATGGGCGTGGTCTATCACTCCAATTATTTCATCTGGTTTGAGGTGGGCCGAGTCGAATTGATGCGCGCCCTCGGCTTTGACTACAAGCAGATGGAAATCCAGGACGACACTTACATCGTTGTCGCCGACGCCCACTGCCGCTACCACCATCCGGCGCGTTACGACGAACTCCTCCTCGTGCGCACGCGCATCCTGGAAGCCAAGAATCGCGTCCTCAAATTTGGCTATGAACTCTTTCGCCAGGAAGATCAGAAGTTGCTCGCCACCGGCCACACCGTCCACATTGCCTGCAATCGCGCTGGCCAAGTCAAGCATTTTCCTGACAAGTATAAACAAGCCTTCCTCGCGATCGCTGCTTCCCTGCCCGAAGACCGGAGCCAGGCATGAGCATCGCTCTGACCGGCAACGATCTTACGTTTGCGCAGCTCTACGCCGTCGCGCTGCAGAACGAACCGGTTTCGCTCTCTCCGGATGCTATCGCCCGCATGAAGGCTTCGCGCGCGGTGGTCGACAGGCTCCTCGCGGCAGGCCAGACCGCTTACGGCATCAACACCGGCTTCGGCAAGCTCGCCAGCGTGCGCATCTCCTCGGAGCAGGTCCGCCAACTCCAGGTCAATCTCGTTCGCTCGCACTCTTGTGGCGTCGGCGTGCCCCTTTCTGATACCGAAACCCGCGCCATGATGCTTCTGCGAGCCAACGCGCTGGCAAAGGGTTTGAGCGGCGTGCGTCCTGTTGTAGTCGATACACTTTGCGCCATGCTCAACGCCGTCGTTCACCCCGTGATCCCTTCCCAAGGGTCCGTCGGGGCTTCGGGCGATCTCGCGCCGCTTGCCCATCTCGCCCAAGTCGTCATCGGGGAGGGTGAAGCCATCTACAAAACTGAAAGGCTGCCTGGTGGCGAAGCTTTGAAGCGCGCGGGCATAGCACCTGTGGCCCTGGAGGCGAAGGAAGGCCTGTCACTTTTGAATGGTACCCAAGGCATGCTTGCTCTTCTTAGCCTTGCGCTGCGCGAAGCCGACACTCTGGCCGACACTGCAGACATCGCAGCCTCATTATCTCTCGATGCCCTTCGCGGCAGCCCCGGCGCGTTCGACGCGCGCATCATGCACGCCCGTGCCTATTCTGGCGCGGCCACCACCGCTCGCAACCTCGCCCATCTCAATGACGGCAGCCAGATCCGCGAATCGCACCGCTCGCCCGACGCGGACAAACGCGTCCAGGACGCTTATAGCCTGCGCTGCACTCCGCAGGTCCACGGCGCGGTGCGGGATTCGCTCTTGCAAGCGCGCGAAATGGCCCTTGTCGAACTCAACAGTGCCACCGACAACCCGCTCGTCTTCGTAAAAGAAGATGGCGGCGACATCATCAGCGGCGGCAATTTTCATGGCCAGCCCCTCGCCATGGCCGCCGATCAGGTCGCCATCGCCATCGCCACCCTCAGCGGCATCGCCGAACGCCGCATCGAGCAGATGACCAACCCGCTCACCAGCATGCTGCCGGCTTTTTTGACGCCCGATCCCGGCCTCAGTTCCGGCTTCATGATCGCGCAAGTCACCGCCGCCGCGCTCACCAGCGAAAATCGCGCTCTTGCCACTCCTCATTCCGTCGATTCGATTTCGACTTCAGGCAATCAAGAGGATTACGTCTCCATGGGCATGAGTGGCGCCCGTCGATTGGAGCGCATGCTACAGAATCTCCGCCACATTCTCGCCATCGAGCTGCTCTGCGCCTGCCAGGGCATTGACCTGCTCGCCCCGTTGCAAACCGGCACGCTCGCAAAGACGGCCCAAGATGCTGTTCGCGCCGTCTCTCCCCAGGTCTCAGCCGATCGCCCGCTCGCTCCTGATATCAACGCGGTTGCCACTCTCGTTGCGAGCGGCTCGATCGCCAAAATTCTGCACTAACCTGAGCTAGCCGTTTTGTCCACGCAAAACGCGGGCGTAAACCTCGCGGTCCACATTCGCTCCGCTAGCCACCAGCGCCACGCGCTTTCCACTCAATTGTTCTCGCTCCTTCAGTGCGGCGGCGAGCGGTGCGGCGCCCGCGCCTTCCACGATGTTGTGCGTATCCGTGAACATATGACGCATCGACTCTTCCACCTCTTCGTCGCTCACCCGTACGATATGATCGACATTTTCCAGGATTGTCGAAAGAGCCTCCTCGTCGGGTTTTCGGCAGGACATCCCGTCGGCAATCCTGGTTATTGCCGGCGCCTCCACAGATTTCCGCTGCTCGAACGATTCCGCGTAACTCGGCGCTAGCATGGAAACCACGCCAACTAACTTTGTTTTCAATCCCAGCCCCTCCCTTACCGCGACCGCCGAGCAGATGCCTGACCCCATTCCGATGGGCACATACGCAACGTCGATTTCTGCCACCGAAGAAAACAGCTCCAGCCAGTACGTCGCCACGCCTCTCACAATGTCGTAGTGGTACGGCGGAACCATGTGCAGTCCCTGCTCGGCCGCCAGCGCCATCGCTTTCTCTCGCGCCGCCTGATAATCCTCTCCATACTCAATGAGAGTCCCGCCCTGCGCGCGCATTGCCGCATTCTTCTCTTTGCTGTTCCCGTGCGGCACAAGGATCGTGGCCGGGAGCCCGAATCGCTTCGCTGCCAGCGCGACCGACTGTCCGTGATTCCCTCGTGTAGCGGTAATCAAGCCTCGCGTCCCTGGCTCGCGTTTCATTAGCTCGTCTACGTACACCACAGCGGTTCGGGCCTTGAACGAGCCGGTGGACGTCTGGTTCTCGTGCTTTACCCAAACTTCTGTCCCCAGCCGCTCGCACAATAGAGGCCAGCAATACTGCGGCGTCGGCTGCAGGAAGCGATAAATCAATTCGCCTGCGGACCGCACCTGCTCGATCGATGGAAGATGATTGTTCATGATCTCCTGCGGTTTTCTGTTCGGTAGGATCCGATAAGTTTATATTTGCCGCGCCGACGTTAGTAACTCTGGATCCTTATACTCACACGTCGGATTCGAATCAACCCACATCCGGAAAATTCGGACCAAATCCTCCTTACGCTTCGCGCCGAATCCGAATCTGCGCACGCCGCCTTCGAGCGGCTCATCCGCACCTTCATGGGGACCTGGGTTTCCACGGCTACACTCCGCGCAAAGCATTCGAACCGTCGACGAGTCCTCAATTCCAATCTTATTCTCGCGACTCAGATCAATGAGGTGTCCTTCAGCAGCGGGAGCAACTGCATGCAACCTGACGCCAAATGTCGAATATTCAGAGGCGTGCCAAAGGGCAAGCTCATCAAACACTGGCACCTCGTATCCATGCTCATCAAGACGGGTGCCGTTGGAAGCACCGTCGTTCAAAATGACGTCGTGAAAACGATCGCCGGACTCCGGCAGCAAAACATTCGTGATCACTATTCGAGCTGGGTCAAGGCGCAGCCCCCAAACTACCTCTCCCTCACCCTCAGGATCGAGCCTGACACATGCACTGACTGGCGGCGTGACCCCTTCACCGTCGTCACCTTCCAGAATTAGGCCACAGGCTCTCCATGCTCGACGAGCCTCTTGGCGGTTCTTCAACGCAGTGGCAGCAATTCCCAGGTTCCACCACGCGGGTAGGTCTCTTGGGTTCAGCTCTGCTGCCCGTCGATAACATCGAAGCCTTTCTTCCCATCGCCCAGTGTTCCTGTAATCCAACCCGAGGTTCTACCAAGGCACACTCCAATGGCGGTCTACCCTTGTGGCCCAGGAATAGAATCTCTGACCAAGGGCATGTTTGCTTTTATGGATGACCCTAGACCCGAAGGTGTTCAGACACTCCGCCACGAATCTCCCTAGGGTTGCACCCTGACTCATTTGGGCAAACCCTTGTCGTCGTGCAGGACTTCTGCATGGTCTAAGATCGGACCCTTGATGCTAGCTCTGAACTGCTTGGTGATAGCCCGTGTCTCCTTTAAAGCGAGCTTTTTCAAGCGTTTCTTGGATACATGCGCATGTTTCTTCATCCCAACGCCTCCAAGAAATACATAATCATCCGGTAGCCTGCTATGTAGCTAAATGGCGCCAGTTCCAGAGAGTAGTGCCCTACCGGCAATTCCAGCGTGCGCGGTTCCGCCCCATATCGTCGTAAGGATTCCAACATCTGCAGCGTCAAGACTGGCAAAAATGTCGGGTCGTACTTGCCGTACACCATGAACGTGTTCCGCCGCGCGCCCATCCCCCGCTCCACGTAAGGCATGGGGCTGATCGGCGCCCAATATCTCCGCAATTCCTCCACGCTGACCTCGTGCCGCAGCGCCTCCCACACGTGATTCGTGGTCATCCCTTGGCTGACCACATCGGCAAAGTAAGTGGACACATGAAAAAAGCCGCCCGCCCGCACGCGCTCGTCGTGCACCAGCGTGATGTATCCCACCGACGAGCCAATGCTCGTTCCCAAAATTCCCAGCCGGTCGTACCCCTGCCGCTGCAGCCAGGTCAGGCAAGCACGCGCGTCCTGCACGGCCTGCCGGTTTGCTGCCAGCGTCAGCCCAATATTGGGCCCCACCAGTTGATCCGCGCGCTCGTGCCCGTTGGCCATGCGCCGGTCATGATACGGCAAACTCATTTTCATGGCACTGATCCCGACTCGTTGTAGCCAATGGCACAACGCCACCTGCCCGTGCCATTTCGCATTCCAGTTCGGCAGGATCAGCACCACCGGTCCGGCTTTGCGCGCGGGAAAGAATTGCGCGTGCACGGTATTGTTCTCTGGCCACGGCGATTCCAACGGACTTGAGAACGTCAACACGTTTTCGCGGTCCAGCCGGTAGTCGTGAACTTCCGCCGCCGCGTACCAATCCTCGCTTCGGGCAATCGCCTCGCTGGCGTACTCGCCGACAAACCGCCGCGGATCGTCCTCCCCGAGCCGCCCGTGGATGTGTTCCAGCCCCCATTCGAACGGCCGCACCATGCGGTTGTCGTCGGTCGTCCACCGCCGGTGCTCATACCGGCGTATCCAGTGTTCGTACCAGCTCATGGCCATGATCTTCAGTCTATCGAACGCCGCGCTTTCCCCCAAATCGCCATCCTCTCCCACGAATCACCGGTCAGCTCTTCCCGTTAGCCATCCGACACGCGACGCTTGGCCCCACATTGAGCGCACCGCGTGCCTGTGGCACAGTCAATCCTGTGATCCCGTTCTTCTTTTTCCTATTCGGCATCGTCATTGGCAGCTTCCTGAACGTGTGTATCTCCCGCATTCCGGAAGATATTTCGATCGTTACTCCGGCGTCGCGCTGCCCGCGCTGCCAAACCCCCATCCGGCCCTATGACAACTTTCCGGTCCTCAGCTGGCTGCTTCTCCGTGGCAAGTGCCGCAATTGCCATCTCCCCATCTCGCCGATGTACCCTATCGTGGAATTCTTCACCGGCGCTCTCTTTGTTCTTACCTATTACAGCTTTGGCATCACCCTTCCCACGTTCAAGTTTCTTCTTTTCGGATGCTTGCTGATTGTCCTGATGGTCACCGACGTTCGAGTGCGCCTTCTACCCGACGCCGTCAACTGGTTCGGCTTCGGGCTAGCTCTCGCCTTTGCCACACGCGTCCCACCCGAAGGGTTCTTGGATCTATGGCTTCACGATCGCCGTTTGCCTGTCATGCTCACAGGAGTTCTCGACGCCCTTCTCGGCGCCGCGTTCGGCAGCCTATTGCTCTGGGGGGCCGCGACCGTCTACAAACTAGTCCGGAAGCGCGAGGGTATGGGCATGGGCGACGTGAAGATGATGGCCATGGTCGGGGCCTTCCTCGGAATCCGCGGCGCCTTCCTGACCATATTTCTCGGAACGCTCATCGGTAGCATTGTCGGGCTTGGCCTCATTTCGCTTCTCTATCTCTTTGGCTGGCGACGCAGTCTCGCAGAACGCGCGCACCGCCGTGGCCTCGGCAACGTCACCGGGCTGCGCTGGACTCTTGCCGCGCAGTACCAGCTCCCTCTCGGCACATTCCTCGGCATCGGGGCTTTCCTGGTTGTTTACGCCATTCCCTGGCTGGGCTCCACCGTTTCACCCCTGTTGTCCGACTTCCGGCCCTGACTTCCGGAGATCCCCAACGCCGTTACCCTTTCGATGAATTGCCGCGCGCTCCTGCTCCCGAGAGAGTAATATAGCTCAAGGTTTCGATCGACCGTCTCTTGGGAGCTTCCTGCCCGCTCCGGTGGAGGTTATTTGCAATGTGTTTATCAACCCTTCTTCGCCTCGCCGCGCTTGCCGCTCTGTTCGGGCTAGCCCCATACTCCCTGCCGGCCCAAGATCAAAGTTCCGACGATGTCGCGGCAGCAGCACGCAAAACGCGCGAACAGCAGAAGAATGCCCCGAAACCCAAGAAGGTATATCACCAACGACGATATCCCTTCGAATCCCGTCGAAGCCCCAGCTTCCGACGCAGCCGCCGCTAAAGGGGAGGATCAGAAAGAGGCTGGTCAAACTGCTGAAGCCAACCCCGAAAAGGACCCCAAAGGGGAGGCTTACTGGCGTAAACATGCCACGGAGCTTCATGACAAGCTGGCGCAAGCCGAAAAAGAGCTGGACGTGATGCAGCGCGAACTCGAAAAGGGCCAGGTTCAGTATTATTCCGACCCGCAAAAGGCCATGACGCAGGAGTACAGCCGCTCCGACATCAACGATAAGACCGCAAAGATCGACGCCAAGAAAAAGGAAATAGACGGTCTCAAACAGCAGATCAGCAATTTGGAAGACGACGCGCGCAAAGCGGGCGCCGATCCAGGCTGGGTTCGCTAGCCTTCACGGCCAAGATCTTCAAAGCAATTGCGGTTGTCCACTTTGCTGCCTAGGGCTGGGCAGGCTGCGCGGTGTATTTTATGTTGATTAACGGATACAGCTGCGAAGGTATGCACCGTCAGTTGATATAACCGCCCTCAGGCAGTTCCAAGCCATCCTCTTGCAATACCGCCAAACCTTCTTCGAGCATCTCTGTGCCCTTTTGCAATGCCCTCCAGGCCACGCGCTCGGATTCTTCCGCCACCAGTTCCAGGCAGCTTCGGACCGCTTCCGGGTCCGACAAAATCTTGCTGTCGAGCAGCGGCACAAGCTTCTCCAGCGCCTTATCCTGAATCTTTTGGATCGCTGTTTCCACGGGCACTTGCTCGATGCACAAGCCGCACGCCAGTTCGACTAGCGAATCTTCCAGCCGAATCCGCCGGATTCGTCCCCTTAACTCGCTCTTTGCCTCTTGCGCCATTCCGTCATTTGCGGCCAAGCGTACGTTGTTCATGCCCGAGGCTCCCTTGCCTTGACTCTTCCATCTCCGGTGAGCCTACAAGTCCACCTTGCCCGCCACAATGGCTAGTCCGTACCAGTCATTAGTACAATGCACACATTTCCGCACCCGCCCCAGACCTGCAAAATTGCTTCGATTCATGGCTGCTTCTTCCTCTGTCCTTTTGCCTGGCTCCGCCGTTCGAGTGCCCTCACAAACTTCACCACGCGTCGCTCCAGCGTGGCCTGCTGTTTCACGGATGTGAGGTACCGCACCACTTGCCGTCGCAGCGCTGTAGTCATCTTGCGAAACACTACTTGCGCTCTAGGCGAGCTTCGTAACGCGAGCACGAGCGCTGGCGGCAGCACCGGCTCGCGCGATTCTTCATCCCTTTGCATGGCGATCTCGACCACTGCACCTGCATCCACTCGCAATTTTTTGCGTACGTCCCCGTGGATCGCCAGCCGGTAACAACTCTTGCCGCGTGAAACCAGTGTGCTCCGCAGCGGAACTCCCTCCACTTCCCCCATGACCGCCACATGCGCCGCCCCATCCCCGAGCGCCCGCGACACTTCCGCTGGCACATCCACGAACCGGATGAGTCCCACTTTGTAGATTTTTCCAGAGAATATGTGCACGTCGTCCATTTCGCCGAGATGATACTCCACTGTCGACGCTTACGGGCGTAAAGCGATGTGCAAAGCAACCGAACCCAGGGTCATCAGCCGATAGCGCGCCTGGCGATAACCAGCCTTTTCCAGCATGGCCACAAATTCCTCCGGCCGGAAGAATCGCGCCACCGATTTTGGCAGGTACGCGTAAGCCGTTGCGTCGCCTGAAATCCACCCGCCGATCTTTGGCAAGACCTTCTGCGTGTAAAGACGATACCCGTCGCCCAGCACTCCCGGCGCAGGTTCCGTAAACTCCAGAATTCCCAAGGTGCCGCCGGGCCTCAGAACGCGGAGAATCTCACAGAGGCCCTCCTCGTAATTCGCCAGGTTTCGGAAACCGAAGGCCGAAGTCACCATATCAAACGTTGCGTCCGCGAATGGCAAACGCAGCGCATCGGCCTCCAGAAATGGTATGGGCGCTGTTCCATTCACCGCCAGGGCCTTTTCTCTGGCACGGACCAGCATGGTGTGCGAAAAATCCGCTCCCAGGATGTACGCCTTCGCCTTGCGCGCCAACGAAAAGGCCAGATCGCCTGTTCCGCAGCATAGATCCAGCACCGTTGCGTCTTCCCGATCCAGGATC
>CAWFNI010000023.1:0-322150 GCA_963817085.1 Candidatus Acidiferrales bacterium | reverse complement strand
CGATGGGCGTGTGAGGGGAGTCATGGGATGTGTGGGCGTGGGCGGGAGCGTGCGAGGTGGGACGTACACTCCACCATTCAGGCTGAAGAAGGGGTCGTCAGCACGCGTCGAGGCGGGACGCAGGGAGCGAAGGAGCAATGGGGCAAGGGAGCAAGTGGATAGGGATGCGAAGAGGAAGCATCACGCAATGTATGGGTCAGGATCGCCTTTGCCCCACGTACATATAACGTCGCCTTGAGCACCACACTGTTGGTGGACAGCTCTTTCCTCCATCGGCTTGTCCACCCGTATCCATCCACGTCGAGGCGGTACTTGTACCTGAGTGCGGGTGGATGTCAGCGGCGGCGTGCAATATCACAGCGGCAGAATTCCCGGCGCAGAATCCTTTGCCCCGTCGGACGGACCCAGCGCGAACGAGGTACGAGTACCGTATCTCACGGGATGCTCAAAGCAAGCGGACGAAGCCCAGATACGGCCCACTCTGGCGGGCGTGCAGTAGGAGTCCCACTCCCGTCCCACTCACGAAAGAGACGTCTCCTGGTCAACAAACCCCGACCAGACGACCGTATCGATCAGGTCGATACAGCCGTGAAAGTTTCCCGGGCAATCTGGGAGCGCGTCCTCCCCGTTCGGATGACACATGACGAAGCCCGAGCCCCTGCCGCACTGCACGCGGAGTCAGCGCGGTGTTGCAAGTCAAGTCCGAATGTCCAAACCAATGCGCTCCGTGGTGAAGTGCTTGCGCGGCACTCACGTTCCAGCCGATTTCCTGCGGGTTGAACGGTCAGCTCAGTCTTGTTAGAGTGTCACAGACATATACGGCCCGATTACTCGCCCGCACGATGACTCGACCGCACGAATACTTAACCGCACGAGTCCTGTACTCGCGCTTGTGCTGGCAGAAAGACGGAACCCAGCGGCTCCCACCCACCTCGGGACCAGCCCAACATCGAGATACCGCCCGACCAACTCGTCATGATCCCAAATCTCCCTTCTCACGCCGCCACCTGTGGCCACTCCCCGATCAACGAGCACTGGATCATCGTGCGGCCAGGCATGACGGTCCTTCGCGAACAGGGCGAGACGGTCGCGCTGGCTTGATCGCCAGTCCCATCGCGTGGATGTGTGGAATATGCCTGGATCCGTCAGCGGACCGGACGTCGCGACTCGACTCGGCGGAAGGGTACTCTGGCGCACGCCGCCACCTGAGTGCTGGACTTGTACGAGTTCTTTGCAGTGCGCGGTACGAATGATCGGGCTCAAAGAGTATGACGCGACCGCGTTCTGAAACTCGGTTGATCGGGCTGAGTCCTCTCTCTGAGCTCCGATCGCGCGAGGCAGCTCGTATTGTACTCGCACAAGTCCTCGAACAGTACCCACCAGTAGGGACCTCCCCCGGAAGAACAGCCTCGAGTCGGTCTTGTTCCACCAAGGCACCTCGCGCTCGACGATTTCTGCCGACATCAGCCTCGCAGGTGTTAGGCAGACGACACCGCACGACAGTTCTAGGGCGCAACTCCGGTGCTATTACCGTACTTGTACGGCACCCGGGAAGCGGTGTCAAGGTATTCGGGAGGAAGCGGGAACAGCACCGTGGGACGGGTCGCACATACCCATCGTGTCCCTCGTGGGAGCGCCGAGCATTTCGGAGCCGTGCATCAACTGCACAGCGTTAAGCAAGGAATCACCCTCTGCGGTGCAGAGATCCGCGTCTGAGTACAGTTCTGGACTGCCGGGTGGGTGTAAGGTGAACGGGGTACGATGATCTCTACTCACTCGTGACGACGCCATGATGGGCTCCCACCTCCGCACCGCCGTGTCCTCCTTCATGATCATCTCGCCGTTCTGCGGGGGCGCAAACATACTTTCAGCGTGGCACCAGTCACACAATCGCCAAGACAGGGGCAGGGGTATCTTCGAGGGGCCGGAATGGCCGAAAGCTACAGTCTGAAGATTCGGAGGCGCACGGCAAAGTGATACTGTACTCGTACTGTACACCACCGGGTGACTCACCATGACGAGATGTTCTGGGTGTTTACACACGTCCATATACTTCAGAGGGTCCACAACGAACGACGCGGCCAGCTCGCTCCTGTCGGCCACATCGTATCGCGTCTGATTACCCAGCGACCTGTCAATGGCGGGTTCGCAGACGTTACCCCAGCCTTTCAGGCCGTCTACCTCGGCTTCCGCGGCAAGAAGCTCCGCCTCGTCCCCATACTGCGATGTGCCGTCAGCTTCATTCCTTGTGTGCCATACGTGTACAGCCGACAGTACACGCTTCCAGCGCAAGTTGGCGTGTGGCAGTGCTGTGCCTGGAACCAAGCTGCAAAGATAGTGGAACAGAGCATGGATCGGGGGGGCAGCCGCCCGCGCAGGGGCAAGGCGAAGCGAAGGAACGCATACCCGAGCAGAGCAGAGCAACCCCATGGTAGCGCGGTACGCTTCCACTCACCCAATCCCCGCTTCGCTAGCTCACGCGACTTTGCCAGTATCCTCCCACTCGGGATACGGAACGCGTTGTCCTCTGTCCATATCGTGAGGGTCAGAGGCTCGTCCACCGGACTCGGGGGTAGGAGGTGCACAAGTGGCGCTAGGAGAGAGGGGTATTCCCTGCGGCGAGTGAGCGAGTATACTTGTACAGTACAGTATGAGCGTGACGACAGTTCGATGTGTCGCCTATGTCCACGAGCGATCGCCCCGCTGCCCCCGTTCTGAACGAGCTCGATCAGTGAGCTCGTTCGTGAGCTCGATGAAAGCTCTCGTGAGGCGATCAGTCCACCCCCAGTCTCTCGATGAGAACTATCGGGAGAGCTCCATCAGAGCCCCGGTGAGGTGGGGGTGACCGCACGAGAGCACGAGCATCAACCGACCCAATCCGACCCGTTCCGACTCACTTTGCGAAATGCCTATACCGACTAACCTCGTCCAGCCCCAGCATCCTGACTCTCTCCCGGGCCTCCTCGTCGGGGTGGAACTCCAACGCCATCATCCCCAAGACATCGATCTTCTCCTTTGCTCTCTGCCGGAGGAGTCGTGGGGGCATCGCGAGGAGGGGTAATACCGAGTCGTGGGCGAGAGGGATCAATGACGGAATGGACGTGGCGTTGAGCGAGGAGGCGAGGTTGTACCTAGTGTCACAGTAGCTGTCAGCGATGTCTCGGTGTGGGTCTCTGCCTCTCCCTCTACCTCCGTGTCTGCATCTGTCTTCCTCCCCCCTGAGCTTCCATCGGTCTCCAAAATTGAATTCCGCATCTGCCTCTGTATCTCCTCCAACGCTCTCCAAAGTCAGAGACAGAGTCTCGTCGGACATCATCTCCTCGTCCGAGTCCAAGTCCAAGTCCAGCACACGAGCCGCCTCACTCACCACACGTCAAACCCCTCTGGGGGTGACATCCCAAACGCCTCCTCATAATCCTCCACGGCGCGTTCCAGGCTATCCACTGACTCCCTCGTGCGTTGATGCTCCGCCGCAATCTCCCTCCCTCTCGCAATCAGCTCGAGCAGGGGGTGCGCCTCCCACTGCCCGGTATCTGCTTTGCTCTCGCTCGTCTCGTCTCCGTCCCCGCCGCTGTCTCCGCCCTGATTCTCGTGCCAGTTCCCGTTCCAGCTAGGGGTGCCGGTGCCAGGATCCAGTACCGTCGCTACACCCGCGAAGTGATCGAGCACGGTCCTCCCGGGAGGTCGATCCGGCCTTTATCCTGTGACGAGGATCCCAGCAGCGTCGGTGCGTGTATATGGGAGAGTAAAGGGAGATGAGTGGTGAGCAGAGTGTGCGATCGGGGGTATAAGAGGAGTACGAGTGAGAAACACAATGTCGGGATCAGTAAGACCAACGAGTGTCTTCGGGACGGCGGCCTCAGAGGATTGAGTCGGCAGGACATTGGGCATGAGAAGGGTGGGTCGACTAGACGGCGTGGTCGTCGCTGTCGCCTGTCGTTGTCGTTGTCGTCTTCTCTGTCGGCGCGGCCTGCTGGTCCCGCTGCGCAGATACAGGTGGTCAGTGTCAGTGTCAGTGTGTCCAGAGTCGTGTCGGCGCGGGACGTTGACGTTGACGTTGCATGCGGCATGATCTGATGGGTGCTGCATGATCAGTGGGACTGGTACTGTGACTGTGACTGTGACTGGGCTGTGCAAGTTGATTGTTGCGTGGGAACACAAAGGCATCCATCCGTTCCGCCTTTGCCACCTTGAAACGACATCGGACGAATGTTTGATCAATTGAGGGGATGGTGGCGTGGCGGATCGTTTCAAAGGACGCATCGACGCTGGCAAAGGTGTTGAACACTGTACGAGTACTGTACGATGCTCCGGACATTACCCCACATGTTAGTGACATAGAAGCACATTCAGGAAGTCTCAGTGCAGTTCCGGACATATACATTGACTTTTACCTGGCCGCCCCGAGTTTTGTCCCGACAAAAAGTAGGACAACGGGGACCTCAGACGCCGCGCGAGTCTCTACGACCCAATGTAATGCAATATCAGCGACGAGCAGGAGTACGCGCTACCAGTTCATATCTATAGGGAAACAACATTGATACAGTATGCATCCAGGGTTGTGTTTGCTGTTGTAACAAGTAATATGATAACTCGTATGGTTGAAACGACTTCCCAAGAAGATATCCCGCAGTAGGTGCAAGGTGAGCGCGAGGGGGTGACGCAGAGGCAAGCGTGCAGGGTCTCATATGCGCCTACTCCTGCTGTTGCTTTGGCTCGCTCCTCACGGCGTGCTCGGCCGACAGTCGATCGGCAGAAGCATGACGATGCCGGTGCTGCGCAAGTCGAGTCAGCAAATGGCATGAACCGTATGAACGGTGTGAACCTCTCTGCCTGCGATTTCACTCACGCAACAAAGATTGACGCCGAGGCGTAAACCGGTCCATCGGGGTACTTTGCCGCGGGCGAGTAGACCGCGATGATGGGCGCGAAGATACCGGTGATTCGGGAAGCGGCCGAGGCGAGGGCGTCGCCCGTCCCTCGCGAGGGGGTGGGGAAGACCTCGGGGGCGTAGCCGTACAGCACGCCGTCTACGTTGGTGTCAGACGATGGGCAAGGGCAAGGAGTCACGAGCGCGAGTGCACGAAGGGTGGGGAGGTAAGGGGAGGTGGGGAGATGGTCTAAGCGACGACTCTTCAGAGGTGAGGGTAGGGGCGGGGAGGATGGGCAGGAAATGGAGTCGGCGAGGGACACGACGATCCCGAGTCACCCGCATCACTCACAGAACGCATTCTCAAAGAACGAGGCGATCGAGACCAGACCGTTGATCGCCGGACCGGTCCTCGCCTGGGTCAACGCAAACAAGAAGATGCCTGCCATGACAGTGAAGAAAGCCATTGCGAATTTACGTCCGCCCCTCGACCAGTTGACCAACAGCGCGGCCACGATCGATCCGGGGACACCGCAAGCCGCCTGATAAGTGTATGCGGCGTAGGTCGCGTTGAGCGACGTGTCCCCAAAGTCGGCATTCTTGTCCGCGGTATGACCCGATAGGAAACCGTTGAAGAGAGGGTAGGCTTAACCCCAGCGAGGCATAGCAGAAGATCACAAGGGACGTCGACCAAGCGAGTCGCGGGGTGGAGAACAAGGCCCGGATGTGCTCGCCGCGCATATCGTCGAAGGAGTGCTTGACCAATTCGAGAGTGGAGAACTTGGTCTCGACAGGCCCATCGAGCTTGTCGCTGAGGTACGGCGCAGCGGCAGCGCGAAGATCTTCGACGGTAAGAGAAGATCTCCTTGCCGTTTCGCTTGGCGATGTTGTGGATGACCTGGAACAAGGTTCAGCGGGGATAATCTACACGAGGAAAGCTACGTCAGGACCGCCTCGACCCACCTGCACAGCCTCCTCGTCGCGTCCGACAGAAGCGAGGAACTTGGGCGACTCGTACACAGGGAGGACGAAGAACCGGATCGCCCAGAGGAAGAGCATGAGCGCGCCGAGGCTGCGTGAGGCGTAAGCTTGGTACGAGACAGCGGAGCGAGGGATTGAGAGGCAGGGGATACAGAAGACATCAACGGGGGGATAGGGGGGCTGGGGGGTCCAGGGTTTCTCTTGGACCGAGTGGCCCGCTCCGAGGCGGCGAAACTCACCAGAAGTAGGTGTATCGCCATCCCATGTTGCTCTCCGCGAGCAGAACGTTCCAGTGGGCGCTGCGTCGTCAGCGCGAGTCAGATTCCCCCAGACAGTGCCCAAAATCCATCACTGGGCACTAAGCACTGAGCACTGAGCTCTGAGCATTGGGCACCGATATCCGACGCCCGACTCCCAACATTGGGTGTGGTGTTGGAGAGCCCGTGCCCGTGTCCGTGTCCGTGTCCGTCTGTATCCGCGTCCGTGTCCACTCACGAGTCTCGCACCCATAGTTCGCCAAAAACGCCCACGAGATCAACAACCCGACGACCTGCCCGACGGCCCACCAAACCAGAGGAAAGTAAGGAGGTACTGCTGCCCCCGGCAGGAACTCTAGGAACATGGTCCCGTCCACGGGGAGGTTACCTCCCGCTCCGAAACCGATGCAGGCGATGAGAGAGCAGAAGCCGACGTAGTTTGGGGCGGCGCCAGCGGCGATGCCGAAGATCCCGGCGATGACGAGGGTGGAGTTCCAGGCGAGGCGGCGGCTGCGAGCGAGTGAGCGAGCGAAGCGAGCGAGCACGTCGGGCGAGGAGAGTGAGCGAGTCGGGCGAGTCGGGCGAGGAGGGCAAGCGAGTGAAATGGATTGGGAGAGCGGGAAGGACTGTGAAAAGTGCGGGCAAGAATGACGGAGCGAAGGAGCGAAGGAGGGCAATGAGGCAAAAGGAGCGAATGGAGCAAGTGGAGCAAATGGGATGTTCGGGGGGAGTGCTGGGAACGAAGCGAATGGAGCGATGAAGCGGGCAGGGCAGAGCAGTCGTGTCATGAACACCGGGGAAACGGAGGAACGGCAGAGGGTATATGCAGAGCCGGGTGAGCCGCACTTTGAGGTCCCAGTGGCTCTCCGTATCCAGATTCCGCGGGACAGTATCTGCTTCCCCTGGCAACTTATTTCTTCGCCGGGGAGCAAGGAGAAATAGTTGTCGTCCCAGAAGATGGGAACGAGGTCGTCGCCGTCCTTGTCCTTAGTCACGCGCAGGTGAACCTGGAAGGCCACGCTGGCGCTGGGATTCTTCACCTGCACCGTGACAATTCCCTTCCCGTTTTCATCTTGGACAGAGGATTTCATTTCCAGTTTGATCTGCGGCAGCGCGTTCAGTCCGGTGAGATCTGCGAATTCTTTCTGCGGCGTGTAGACCGTGTCCTTGCGCTTTGTCCAGTCCAGCGTGTCGAGCTTTGTGGACAGCCAGTAGAAGTTATCGCTGACGAGTTTACCCGAAGCGTCGTGGAGATAGAGCTTCAGGAAATAGGTCTTGGAGAGATTCGCAGGTTTGGACAGATCGAAGGCCTTAACGGCGGCGTCGTCAGGGATGTCCAGCTTCTGGTTCTGCGTGTCGATTTCCTTGCCATCGATGTTGAACAGCCTCGCGGTCACCTCCAGATTTTCAATGGGCTCGTATGTGCCGTTGACGACAGCAACGGAGTTCGTGGTGTAGTCATACTGGACGTGAACGATTTCCTGCGCTTTCTTTGTTCCAAAGTAGCCGCCGGCGGGTACGAGATAGTAGTCGTAAAGATGCCAGATGAGAGAGGGCCAGGCATTGTCCAGCATCCACTGAATGACGCCGGTCGAAACGTACTTGTTGCGGCCGTAGGCCTCGTACATCAGCGCTCATTGTCATAGGCCATAGCCTGGGCCTTGCGCTCGTAATCATCGAGAGAGGTGGCGGCGTCCATAGCGTTTGCTCAGAGCGTCGGTGAACACATTCGCGTTTGGCAAACCGTTCGCGGGCCGGAATGAAAGTTCCAATACGCGTCAATCGGCCACAGATGATCCTTGGGATAAATCCGGCAAGGCTTTCCATCGGCGGAATCGCCGGCCCCGGACTGGTCTCCGTGTTGAAGCAATAAGCGCCGCCGGCTTGCGTGTCTGTGAGCCAATAGATCGGCGGAACATATTCGTAAGGCCCTGTCATCTTCACGCCCGTTTGCCGGTGATGGTGGTGGCTTGTTCGCTGGCTGAGGAATACTCGTGCGGATCAGCACTCCAACTCCTTCAGCACCGCGAGATACATAGCTTCTCAATGTCGCGGAGGCGGCGGATTATCGCTGCCATACCAGCCAAGTGAAACGCTCGGATGATTGCGAATGCGGCGAGATCCTGGTCGCGCAGCGACTCCGCCGCGATGGCTGGTTCCTCAGTCCAGCCGCTTGGCCCAGCGCTCCCAATCATCGCAACAGCACCAGCCGGCGATGACCATGATGCCTTCGCGGTCGCACAATTCGAAGGAACCCGTCGCTCTCCGTCTTTACCTTCAAACCGAATCGTATTCAGGTTCATGTCCTTGACGTAACGGATTTCCTGAGCTCCGCGCTCCGCAGACGGGCGCAGAACATGTCGGGGCCCAGGCCGCCGCCGCGGATGAGCATCGGCTTGCCGTTGATCTTGAAGACGCGACACCCTTGTCACTCGTCATTCCGAAGTGGCTTCGCGAATGCCGAAATTAACGATCCCGCTGTCGGACTCTTCCGCCGGAGCTGACGCTGAGATTCGCAGTGTACAGATATGGCGGGCCCACCTCGTACGGCCACCAGAGTCGCGGCCGCGCGAGATGGAGTTGCGCAAACTCCTCCGGCGTGAAGCCACCAGTTTTGGGTCTCGTGCGCCACAAGCTCCAACGGCTGGCGGAATTTTATCCTGCCAATCGACCCGCAACGTAGCCTTCACGGTTTGGACCGTTGCACTGGTCAGCACCGCGCTCACGGTTAGCGAGGCGGATTTTGTAATCAGAACCGACCTTCGCGTCCACTCTGGCACCGCGGATCGCAACCTCGCGGACCGGCAAGAAATACTTCGCGCCAGATGCCCATGTCCTTGTCGGGAGGCGTCGGGTTCCAGTCAACCCAGGTCAGCCCCAAATCATATCTTTCCGGAGCGAAGACTTCGACCGCGAGAGCGTTGTTGCCGTCTTTTTTGAGCTGGTCGGTCACGCGAAACTCGAAGGTGCGATAGGCGCCGGCGACATCCGCGCGGTCGGCGATTTTCTTGCCATTCAACCAGATATTGGCGCGGTAGTTGATGCCGAGAAAATGAAGAAAAGCGGCGGACTTGGCGGCGCTGGCCGGCGTGGAGAATTCCGTACGAAACCAGAAAGAGCAGCGGTACGGGCTATCGGCGGGCATATCGCGCGTGGCAATCAGATCTTTGACCGCGGGGTCAAAACCCGGGAACGATTCAGATTCATTCCGTAATCAGGATCGGGAAGCGTTTTGTCCGCGACCAGCGCGCCGACGACGGTTCCGGGAATTTCGGCAGGATGCCATTTGGTGGCGTCAAAATCAGGCAGCGAAATCTGCTCGCCCGTGGCGCTGTCCTTGCAAGACGACTGCATGCGCCACGTGCCATGAAGGTTTTGGCGATTTTCGGGCGTCTGGGCCGCCAAAAAAGATGAAGAGAAGAGCCCGCAAAACATCAACAAAACGGAGTAACGGAAAGAGCGAAGTGGAGACATAGGATTCCTCGCAGACACCGAATGTAGGAAAGGCATTTTCCAGGCCAACTGGCGCCAGTGTACATTAAATCGATTCAATTATGGACACATTTCTTGCCCGACGGACAGACCGCTCCCATTGGGGCGACTGTTGAAAGGTTCCGCAGGGATGTTTAGAACGTGTCGCTGGTAATTTCCGGGGAACGGGGAATCCAGTCCGCTGGTGGAAAGGCCACGCGCCAGAAATTGGGAGCGGCTTTAAGAAATTCGATTCCGATTTCCGACTTCCCTTCCCGCGCCGGATTCACGCGGATGATTCGGCAGGATTGCTCCTCGCTGGTTTCCGGATTCTGGAGGATCACGACCTGGCCGACGCGCACGGGGAGCACGAGATGGATCAACGCGCCGTGTGCGTTGACCACCAGAGTATTGGTCTGTTCGCGGACCATTTGCTTGTCGGGGCCCGGCGCGATAACGGCGATGGGCATGCGCAGCAGAACGCGCTGGCTGCGGCGGCGTTCATTGGTAGTCGCAAGGATATGAGAAAGAGAAGACATGAGCTCCCGCGGTAGAAAAGAAGTGTGGCGGGCGGAGAAGCGGGCGTCAAGGCGAGGAAAGTACCAGAGTCGCGGGGAGAGCAGTGGTCCCGGAGGAGGGAGTCGCACTCCAGTCCAGCCTTGATCAGACGTAACTTTCTGATTCTACGTGCAGCCAAAACGGGCAGAACTGCCAAAACCGCCACTGTCCGCTACGAATCCGTGACCCCTCTACCGCTCAAACACCTTGGCGTAGATATCTGGATGCTTCTGAGCGAAGTCTGCCAGTTGCGCGGCGGTGGTTGTCACAACAGTGCGGAAATTTTCGCTACGTAGTTCATGCGGGGTTGGTTTCCTAACAACGAATTGCGTACCGTTTCCAGCCACTTGCACGATGTAATTCTCAACGGCGAGCCGAGTTCTGCGGTCGGGAAATATCGTCGTGTACAAGCCTGTCATTGCACCGGGGTTAAGCCCGTCAACCATGAGGCCGGGACTCATCTTCACTAATTGGTTGGCGACGGCTTCCTGCTTTCGCTGCCATTCCGTTTCCTCGCGGTCCCTCTCCTCTTCCCTCGCCCTCAACTCGTTAGCAATTCTGGTCTGTTCGTTGGCAATTCTGGTCTGTTCTTTAGCGACGTTGGTCTGCCTAATCCCTATCCAAATCCCTCCAGTGCCGAACAGCACAGCGACTATTATGCCCACAACCGCCGCCATCACCACGTCCTCCGAACCGCCTCTTCCAGTCTTTTCTGCCTCGTCTCCGTCCATGAAGCATAGGTTCGCTCCGTTACCTTGATTGAGCGATGGCCCAACAGCATACTAACATCCTCCAAAGCGGTTCCCTTCTCTAATAGTCTCACCGCAAACGTATGCCGCAGTTGATGACTGTGGCCGTCGATGCCTGCTCTTTCAAACAACTTCTTGAAAGTATCTTCCCAAACGTTGACCACTGTTCTGCGGACGACTTGCCACTCCAGAAGAAGTACGGGCCATCCTTAGTCTCTTCCCGAGCGCCTCCAACGTCGCGGGGGACAACGGGGTTCGGACTTTGGTGCCGGACTTGGCGGTGTAGAGTTCGAAACGCCTTGGTGGATGCGATCACGAGCTAATGTACAGGCGTCACCGATGCGCAGGCCGCTGTTGCGCATCAATAGAACGAGCGCACGCAATTGGATGGCTCGGGATGGTTGAGGATGGCGGCACAGGCCCCCAATATCTTTGTCATCTCGGCTTCCGTGAATGGTAAAACGGGCGGGTCGTCGACGATAGGCGGCTTCATACCGTTCATCGGATTTTCCGGCAGCCACTTCTTGATTTGGCAGAACCGGAAGAACGATCTGAGGTGCTCGAACTTCTTCCGAGCAGACAGGTTGCGGTTCTTCCACTCGGAACGGAACTTTGTGACCTCGGCGTCGCCAATCTGACTCAAAAAAACGATGCCGTTATTTTCGAGAATGCCTCTAATTGCCGCAGGACCTGACGGTACTTTCGTAGGCTCGAATCCCGCAGTCGTTCGACTTTCTTGGCGTCAAGGAAGTCCTCGGACTTGGATGTCACTTACCGTGTCAGCGGGGCTATGGGCTTTGTCGGCGTGGCTCGTGCCACTTGGCTGTTTGCTCGGGACCCGAAGGACAAAGCCGGAACACGGTATATGGTGCCGGTCAAAGGCAATTTGGCGGCCCAACAGAATGGCCTGAGCTACATGATTAAGGAATCGGAAAACGCCGTCCCAGTCAAAGACCCAATGACGGGCAAGACGGTTCAAATTCATCCCCCGAGGATGTACTGGGGGCAGCCGACAGACCGGGCAGCCGACGAGATCATGAAGCCGCCGGGAAACCAGAAGGCATCGGAAATCCCAGCCGCCAAGATTTGGTGGCAGACGTTATTCGCTGAAAAGGCGAAGGACGGGATTCTGAGCATCAAGGACTTCAAGGTGGCTCGTGCCGAGACCAGCTTTTCGCAGTACACCATAGATGCCGCCAAACAAGAACTTGGCATCGACTGGGACTACTCCAAGCGGGGCTATATCCAGCTTGTGTCACCAAACCCGACGGTTGGCTTCGAGCCGCCCCAAGACGCAAACATGAAGGCTCAAAGGCAGCGACGAAAATAAGCAATTATGAACCGGTTGACTTGGGGGCAGCCCTCGAAAACCGCTCTTTCAAAAATAAGGAATCGTGTCCGGGGGGTGACCTGACCGATGAGCTTGGAGGCCCTGAATACCTTATTATCGGTGTTGTCCACCCTTCCAACCTAACTTATACATAAATATATATATTAAAACCCTCTAGTGGTTTCGAACTTTCTTATTTTTTGCAGGTCGTTTTCCAAGACAGGTAGGGGTAGAGAGGGGGGTATCAGACGCTTTCGGGAGAAAAAATCCAACCACGGACGCGCATCGCCGAGCCGGGTGCGGAGCCAGCGGCGAGGCGTAACGCGAGGAGGTCGGATGAACAAGAATAGAGACTACACAATAACGGAACGGTCCCGCCGCTTCCGCGCCAAGAAACGTGCGGAGCGGGAGGCAGCCAAACGTGCCGCCAAGCTTGCACGCCGCGCTGAATTGGACGCCCGACGCGCAGCGAGGGGTCTGCCGCCGGCGATGTCCAGCACGGAACGGGCGCGGCTATGCCGGGAACGTAAGGCTCAGATCAAGACCGAACAGTGGTATCCCGCGCCAGCATTGACCCGAGAAGAGGCAGAGCAATTCCTGAAGAGCGCCCACCCAGAAGAGACCACAGATCGGGTTGATCAAGTGATTCGCGTCTTAAAAGACGGCTGCCGCCGCTACGACTTTCGGTTGAACAAATATGTGCTGACCCACGGATTCGAACAGGCTCGACTCCAAAGAGCCATTTTCGAGCAGGTCATGGAGTCAAGGCTCGGCGGCGACTGCGATCGCATCCTTGCCGCAATTAGGATCGCCGAGAAGCAGAAGACGCTTGAGATTGACGCCAAGGGGCGTGGGACACTACGGCATTCTAGTGAAGGCTGCGGAACTGTCCAGACCACAAATAACGTAGCCATACATCGATTTCGCAAGGAAATTTGCAGATTGTGAAATTAATGAAGCTACTTTGTCTGGAAAACAAATTGCAGAAATGTCGGTCCAAGTGAAACCGGCCCGATACAATTCTAGTTACTTACCAGCACATTAATCAGGAATGAGTACCAACGTACTATCTGCATGTGATCTTAACGGTTGATACCCTCCGGCTGAGGGCTTTAACACCCTGAGGGGAGCACATCGATGAAAATTCGGACGATCTTCGTTTTCGCCGCTCTTTCTGCGGTCCCGGTCTGCGGTCAAGCACCACAACAAATCGTGCAATGCCGACCCTTGGCGCCCGGAGACTTTCTGGGACCCAATGATTCGATTGTCGGTAGCGGAAGTAACACTCAGGTTTGTTCGGTTGTCATGGTCAAAGCAACGGCTGTCGCTGCCACCGCTCCAGCTGTTCCGGCGGCCCCAACCACTCCAAGGCCAGACGCCGAGGTCAACGCACCCACCGCCTTGGCTTCGAATCCAGTAGCACCGCCTGAGGCGACATCCGCACAGCTACCGGCTCAGGCTCCCGCTCCAACCCCAAGGGTCAACGATGGGAAAGTACGGCTGTTTGTCACCGACGAACCCAAAGACGAATCCATCTTTCTTGCCGCACATCGGTCCGGATGGCAAGTTAACGGCAATTCTTCCGGTCAAGTTTCAGGCTCGTTTGTAAACGGAACTGGATCTATCAATGGGTCGTCCTACGCCGATGTACATGGTTCGGGCGGTTCGGCAGGCGCTGCGTACGGTTACTCCCAAAAAGGCGCCGACCCACGGACAGTAGAAGTTCAGGCTGATTTATATAAGAAGTGCCCGTCAGTTATTGTGACGAACGACCCAGCACGAGCGGATTATGTGATGCTTTTTCGCCGCGAAGGCGGGAAGCGATCAAGTTTTTTTGCATTTGGTGGATTGACGGGTCTTGCCTTGTCGTCGGCTTCAAAAGTTGACGGTGCGAGCGTGTTTGATACAAACGGCGATATGGTGTTTGCTACGCGGGCGAGGACTGTGGCAGGCGCGATTAAGGAAGTGTGCGGTCACTTGAAGTAAGAAAAGGCCTCAAGTCATCGTGACCGCGTGAAGCACGCGGTAGAAGCCTTTTTCATCGATTGAAGTCGAAGGCTGATATTGGAGGAGTTACTATGACCAAACTGAAAAATTCGCGAATTCCGGCTTTCGCTTCCCTTTTCATTCTGCTTCTGGGAGCTGCCCTGCTTCCCTTGGCGACTTACTCATCGACGTGTACAGGTTCTGATCCCTGCAACGCTTGTAAGAACTGCAAGTATTGTAAGCATTGCGCCAAGGAAGGCGGCAAATGTGGGGTGTGCAAATAGGTCCCCGACAAATTAACTGGGTACTGGTCACGTGAAATCTATTTACTAAAGAGCGTATTTCTCAAGAATTAAGTACCGCCGTACGATTTGCGTGCGCTTCAACGGTTGCTAATCTCGGGCCCATGTTCGCTACACGCAGAGGAGCAAATCGATGCAAATCCGGACGATCTTGGTTGTCGCCGCTCTATATGCGGCCCCGGCCTACGGCCAGCAGACAGTCAAAACGGAGTGTCATGACCTTAACAGTTCTAATCAATTTGTCGGGCCAGATGAGGTCATCGTTTTGGTAGGGGATGGCTATCAGGTTTGTCGCAATCCTAAACCAAAGACGACGATTGAAGTAGCACCTCAAACAACACCGCCTGTGAAGGTTGAAAACGTTCCTGTGGCAATTGCCCCAGCTGCGCAAGCACTTGCTCAGTCAGACTACATTCCGGTGCGCGATTTCGCTGACATTAACAATGAAAGTGCGGCGAGCGCATGTAAGATGCACCCGGGTAATAAGATCGTCTCGACCCAAACTGGTAGTACATTGAGTTGCTCTGATTGGCTGGCCATACGAGCAGCAAATTTGAATGCCGGGTCCGCAGCTTCACCTGTTTCAGCACAAGCAGCACCAGAGGTGCTCGCAAGACCTGACCCTCAACCAATGAAGCAGACCTCGGTCAAAACAGTTTCCTTCGCTGTGGCAAATCATAATGGTGGAATCGAATATTGCGTCCCGAATTGGGTCCAGAAGTGGGTTAAGAAGAATGCAAAGAAGCATCCGGACATTCTCTTCACGCAGGAAAAAGGCGTAGGGAATAATAGCTACCTCATAGTTTTCTCCGACTCTGCCCATGCCTTGTCCGGTTTCGAGCCGGTCACGCATACTTCTACCAGCACCAGCACGTCCCCCGTTTCAGGCAGCGGAACAGTCACAGACTATTACGGAGACAGATGGAATTACACGTACGATGGAACGGTGACCACGACCACGACTACCCAAACCACTGAGAATGAGGCGTATACGATTGAGTCCAGAACTCTTTATGCGACCGCTTTCGATAGCCGTGGCGGCACCGTGTCGCAGCATTGGCATGAGTACAGCACGAAATCAGGCGGCAATGCCTACAATAGTCTCGGCTACAATCTCGGCAATGCCTTAGCGGCGATAAACGCGAGAGGAAGGCTTCTTGGTGCTGTAGCAAAAGACATCGAGGGACCGAAACACAAGAAGCATTAAATAGATAATCCCAAATCCTTCGCGTAGTCTGAGGACCACCTTCAGTTGTTCTCAGGGTGTGAATGAAAAGAAGGTCCAGCGTGCTTTTTCCCATCAAGCATGAGAACATGGCGGCCCGTCGTGACCTGCCCGAGTTTTTGTACCAGGTTCAATGAGAGAGTTTAGTAAGCTGATCGGACCTGGTTTTTTGTACCAAAGCTAAGGCGAGTTTTCGGCTGTTTCAGACCCAAGGGAATCGCGGCTAGCCGCGATTCCCTTGGCGAATTCGTTCGGCGTCCTCTCTCCGAGAGCCCTGTGAAGACGGCTCTCATTGTACTCCTGCCTCCAAGCTTCAATGCTCTCTTTCGCCTCGGCCAGCGTTGCAAACCAATGCGTGTCCAGGCACTCCGCCCGAAACGTCCCGTTGCAGGATTCCACATACGCGTTGTCGGTCGGCTTCCCCGGCCTGGAAAAGTCGATCTTCACTCCGTTCTGATAAGCCCACAGGTCCATGATCTGACTGGTGAACTCTGATCCGTTGTCGCAAAAAAGCACTTTTGGTACACTCCGTTCGAAGCGAAGCCGGTTCAAGACCTCTACCACATCCGTTCCCTTCAACGATTGCCCCACTTCAATCGCCGGGCTTTCTCTCGTGAACACATCCACGATGGTCAGTGCTCGGAAGCGCCGGCCATCCGTCAACTGGTCCGCCACGAAATCTAAGCTCCACGCTTGGTTCGCTGCCGTTGGCCGTATCCGTTCACCCCGCTGTTCCGAGGCACGCCGATGCCGTTTCGGCCTGTGTTTTAGCGCTAATCCTTCTTCCTGATACAAGCGTTGGACCACCGTCTTTCCCACTCCCCAGCCCTCCCGGTTCAGCAGCACCACGATCTTTCGGTATCCGTAGCGCACCCGCGTCTGAGCAATCTCGCGAATCCGGATTCGCAGAGCCGTACGCGGATCCTTGTGGCCGCGGTAGCGATACATCCCCCGATTCGTTTTAGTCACCCGGCAGGCTCGCCGCTCGCTCACCCGGTAACCCACGCTCAGATACTCCACCACAGGACGATACCGTGAGGGCTTTAGAATTTTTTTCTTAGCACATCCTGCAACATGGCCTTGTCCAGCGTCAGATCAGCCACAATACGTTTCAGTCGCGTATTTTCCTCGGCCATCTGCTTCAACTGCCGGACTTGATCGATCTCCAGCCCGGTGTACTTCTTCTTCCACCGGTAAAATGTCTGTTCGGAAACCCCGACCTGCCGAATCAACTCGGCTGCCGGAATCCCCAGCTCAGCCTGCTTCAAAATGGCAACGATCTGCTCAACGGAAAAGCGCTTCTTTTTCACGGCAAATCCCCCCTCTTTCAGGTTCAGATTCTGCCGGAAACTAACCCTGCTTTTGGATCAAAAAATCGAGGTCCCATCACCGTTCGAGACCAATCCAGAGATCGGCGGCGTGTCAAGATCTGCAATCTCGCTGTCATTGCCAAAGCCGCCCCTCAGGAAAACAGGATGAAATGCACCCGGAAATTGTTCCTCTTTAAACGCTCGCAAACTGGAATTGCGGTAGACGGGCGCACCTGGCAATGCTCTAGCGTTAGGCAAAGCGAGCATATAAACCGAACCCCAATCGGCGTCCCTAAAGTCAGCGGGGATTTTGTCGGCAAAAGCCAGCGCGACGGCGAAAAGGGCGACTGCCAAGAGCAACGATTTGTGTCTATATTTCAAGTGGTCTCCCGTGTTCCTAACCAATTGCTCTGTTTCCCACGCAATCCGTATTGCTAACCCTAGAGAAAAACGGGGTCTGTTCACTTTTGCACATTCCCCGTCCTATGCTTTCCGACTTGCTTGTTCCGCCCCCTTTTCTTTCCTCGCGCCGAGCCCTCATTTCTTCCTTGATGTTGGGGCGGAGAGTCCAACTCTGGAAATTCATTAAGGTGTGTAAGCTTTCTCTGAACTGCTTCCAGTCACTAAGCCTTGGACTGAGCGCGTCGCTTTGTCCCCGTAGCTTGGTTTCTGTTGAGTGAGTGTGAGCAGCATTTTCGTTCTGGCGCGGCAGTGAAGATGCCCTGCTTCCCCTCGCTCGCACTCCTCGTCTTTCCCAGGTACTGGCAGCCTCAGGGACCCAGCCAAGACACATGGCCATTCTCTTTTGCGCGGTTTTGTCCTTAACCGGCTACCCGCTTGCTTAGTTTCACATGCAACTGGAGACCGTTCACACACCTGATCCTCTCCTGAACGTCTTCCCACACAACCGGGCATCAATTGCCGCACTCCCGAAAGCGCAAATAGGATCCGAAAGTGTCTCGATGTGAACAGATATCTGCCCACATCCTTCTTAACATGGCACTGCGACTGTGGGTCAGGCGACCCGAGTTCTGGAATTCAAATGATCTCTGGGAAGGACGCAAGGTGAGGTCAGGTTTCAAAAAAGAGATCGCAGCCAAGATCCACGAAGCAGAGGAACAAAATAAGGAAAGGTGGGCCAACTCACGAACGATGCCGATTTGCAGGCCGAAGGCAATGGCGAAAAGATTGGCGGGAAAGTTCAAAGAAAAATCGGGCAGGTAGAAACAGTTATCGAATAACCACGAGCCGGTACGGCGTCGCGCGCGAGCGAGCCAGGACAACTCTTAGATTTGGTCCAAGGAATCGAGTACGAACTGGAGGAAGGTCATGAACCTATCAGCACTAAGCACGATACAAATAGCCGCAATCAGCGCAATTATTGTGGTGTTGGCTGCAGGCATCGCGGTTGCGCTATTTGCCCGGAAGCGCCGGACGCAAAGACTCCGGACTCAGTTTGGCGGCTCTGAATATACCCGCGCCGTGAAAGAAGGCGGGAGCCCGCGAAAAGCAGAAGCATTGCTTGACAAGCGCGCCGATCACGTGGAGGCCTTGCACATACGGCCGCTTTCTCCGGGGGATCGCGCGCGGTTTGTCGAGTCGTGGGCCAGAGTTCAAGCTCGCTTCGTTGACGGCCCCGGTGGCGCAGTAACGGACGCGGACAGATTGCTCGGCGATGTGATGTCTGCGCGCGGCTATCCTGTAAGCGACTTTGAACAGCGCGCCGCGGATCTCTCCGTGGATCATCCGCTGGTTCTCGAGAATTACCGCACGGCCCACCAAACCGCGCTTCGTCAATCGCAGGGGCAGGCCAGCACCGAAGACTTGCGCCAGGCCATGATTCATTACCGGTCTCTTTTTGAGGAGTTGGTCGGCGAACCCGAGACAGCGCGCGCGAAGGCCGCTTCCTAGACTTGGACTAAAGAGCCGAAAGCGGTTTGGAATGTAGAGAACGCAAGAAACAGCGATGGAGCATCCCTTGGGATTTTGGGGGAAGCGTCGTTGAGGAGGGGACCTATGCAAAAGTGGCCTTTCAGTGCATGGTTGACATTGGCGGCGCTCCTGGCATTGCCAATACTCGCGCTGTCGCAAGCTGCGCAGCAAAACTTGACACTGATCGTAAGCGGCCGGCCCGAAGATGCGCCAGTCGTTCAGTTGAATGGCCGATCCTATGTCGAAATCGAGGCGCTGGCACGCGTTGCGAGCGGCTCCCTCAGCTTCAAGGGGAATCAGATCATATTGACATTGCCTGCCTCCCTGGCAAGCACGGCGGCGGTTCCTTCTTCAACAACCATGCCCGCAAATCAAGGGTTCACCAAAGAGTTCCTGAGGGCGGGCATCGAGGAGATGGCGGCGATCCGGGAATGGCGAAGCGTCCTTTCCAACGCCGTCCAGCATGGCTACCCGATCACGGAGGACTGGTTGGCCGCCTATCGCGTGCAAGCCGCCAAGGGCCTCACGTTGGCATCGGTGGCAGCTTCAACGGATTCAGATCGAGACGCTTTAGGATTACTTACCAACGAGTTCGACAACATGCAAAAATTGAGCAACACAAATCTGGAATTACAGAAGTCCATGGACTACGTGTCTCCCACCAGGTTAACTGATGATCCGTTAGACCAAAGAATCATGAATTGCGCGCACTCTCTGGCGTCGATGGCCGCCGGTCGCCAGTTTGAGGATGACGGGTCGTGTCATTGAACGTGTCCAAGCAGCACTTATCGCGAAAGCCTGCGCACTATTGTCCCTAATTGAGGTTGCCGCTCAGCAACAAGGTTGAAGGGTGTTCTTTTTTGAACAGAAACGCCTTTTGCCAGTGTTTATGATTCCCGCCTGGAGCACCCGCTGTTGATCGGAAGCGAGATGTGTTCGGCAGTTAGTGAACGAGCCACAGGTTAAGCACCAGAAACCCAGTTCGCCCGCGGCCACCGCATTGCTCCACGCTGCTGATTCACACCTGGGCGAGCTGAACAGAGTACTCAGATCAATGAATTGGCAGCGCATTTCCGTCATTAGGTTCAAACCGGAAGGGGAATAAATAGATGTTGAAACATTTTCTGATTGGCACTGCGCGCAAACCTTGTCGGAACGGCTGTACCGATGGGGATTCCGGTGCCATCTTGCCAGCAATATGCGCCCGGCCTTCGATCTGTTGAGTGCGCGCCCGGTTGACCTCATGCTCAGCAACACGCATCTTCCCGGCGGAACTGGCTTTGGCCCACTGGCAGCTTTGGCCGGCCTTCCGGTTACGGTGTTCCTTTAATTGCCGGTTGAGGACAGCTGCTTTTGGCTGCCCGCCATTGATGGTGGAAAAGATTGCTTGGGATTGCCAGCCCTCCGGCCTTCGGAGTTTGCGAGCGCGCTCGAAGAAATGGCCCGGTGTTTTGCTGCCGAGCCGTCGGTTAGCTAGCCGGCCGCTAGGACCGGGGCTGCGTGATTTTGGCGGAAAACGGGGCGCACCCAAAGGATGCTCCGTTTCTTCTAGCACTGAAACAAGATTGTATTTTGCGGAAAGGAAGGAATCATGACTCACCATTCTTCGCTTGAATCATCGATAAAAATCGGCACTGATGTGAATCTCGTATCCATTCATGAACTTTTCGAAAATACACAAGACGTATTCAATCTGATTGCCCGGCGCGCCTTTGAGATATTCGAGAATCGCGGGCACGTTCACGGAAACGACCGAGAAGATTGGTTTCTCGCGGAGTCCGAGCTACTCACCCCCGTGAAGTTCCACCTGTCGGAATCTGGAGAACGGCTTACCGCACGCGCCGAAGTTCCTGGTTTCCGCAGGCAAGAGATTAAGGTGAGCCTCGAGCCCCGCCGACTGAGCATAAGCGGAAAAACCGAGCCTCTGGAAAACCAAAAATCGGAAAAGCATCCCCATTCGCATAGGCACGCGCAACTGATGTTCCGCGTGATCGATTTGCCGTGTGAGGTGGATCTTTCGAAGGCCAAGGCGTCATTCAACGATGGCAGACTCGAGGTAGCGATGCCAAAAGCAGCTCCTGCGAGGAGCGTTCGCGTGGAGACGAAGCAGGGGTGGTCCGCAGAAGGCAGTGCTTTTGTCCATGGAACAGGTGAAACCGAAGCCGCCAGCAGCACACCGGTTGTCACTGGAGCCAACCAGCCGATTGGCAAGGCGCAAACAGCATCGTCGAAGAGATAGCATCGGCGTAAAAGTTTGTTCTGAGGATTGGAGTGTGGCAATGGTGATCAGTCAGATGACCGAGGAGGAGTGCCGCGCATTCCTGGCAAGCGCTTCGCTCGGAAGGCTCGGTTGCTCGCACGATAACCAGCCGTACGTGGTGCCGATCTACTTTGCGTACGAGCCTGACTCGATTTACGTCCTCTCGACCTCGGGGCAAAAGAACGAATGGATGCGGGAGAATCCCCAGGTCTGCCTCGAAGTTGACGAAATCGCGAACCAGTCTGAGTGGATGAGCGTGATCGCCATTGGCCGCTACCAGGAATTGCCCGAGCCCCAATTTGCCTCCGAGCGGGAACACGCGCGGACACTCTTAGGAAAACGCAAGTTGTGGTGGCAAAATGCATTAGGAGAGCGTCAAATAGGTTTGGGTGATCACGCGATCGCTCCGCTCTTCTTCTGCATTCACGTTGATCTGATGACTGGCCTTCACGCCACCGAGGGGTCCGCCGGATCCGGCTGAGCGCCGCGGGAATAAACATCACTGTTCATAGAAGCAGAGTGTACCGCAGGCATACGGACCTGTATCAACGGGTACAGAAGTTTCAACGCAAAGGAATCAAGAGACGGCTCACGCTGCAGCTTCTATTAGTTCGGAATTCGCATGCCGATCTGGCTGGACCCCAAAAGACAACGGAGAACATCGCAAAGTCAGTAAGCGGGTGGAGGGGACGTGAGCCCGGTCCTCGACGGTTTTCTCATGAGCAACATCGTTCTGGAACTCAATGCGCTTACACGCCGCTTCGGTACAGTTACAGCGGTAGATGCTCTTACCGTTTCGGTCAACGGTGGTGAGGTTTTCGGGTTGCTCGGGTCTAATGGAGCCGGCAAGACCACCACGATCAAAATGCTTACCACACTGTTGCCGCCTTCCTCGGGTGAGGCGCGCGTGGCTGGCTTCTCCACAACCAAGCAGGCCGTCGCCGTTCGTCGATCCATCGGTTATGTGCCGTAGGCGGTCTCCGTGGACGGTTCGCTCACCGGCTACGAGAAACCGCTCATATTCGCCAAACTCTACGACCTGCCACACCGTGAGCAGCAGGCGCGCATCCGCGAGGCGTTGGAGTTCATGGGCTTGACTGCCGACGGCAGCCGCCTTGTAGGCACATACTCCGGCGGCATGGTCCGCCGGCTGGAAATCGCCCAATCCACGCTGCGTCGGCCGCGGGTGCCCTTCCTCGACGAGCCGACCGTGGGGCTTGATCCCATTGCGCGCGACGCTGTTTGGAGATATCTCGTTGATCTGCGCGCCAACTACGGCACAACCCTGTTCTTCACCACCCATTACCTGGAAGAGGCGGAGAGCCATTGCGATCGCATCGCAATTATGCGCCAGGGCAAGGTGGATGCGCTTGGCACTTGCAAAGAACTCGAGACTTCTCTTGGACCCGGCCACACACTGAGTGAGGTCTTCGTCCACTATGCCGGCAGCTTACTTGATTCCGGCGGCACCTTTCGCGACGTATCAGCCGAACGCGCTACCGCTCAGCGCCTCGGTTAGTCCAGCCCTATGACCACAACTTTCATTCACCCTTTAACCGGCTTTATCGAAAAGACGTTCGTCATCACCGAGTTTGCGTTGCGCCCTATTCTTTGCCAGCAACGCGATTTACCCGATCGTCATCATGCCCGGCTGGCTAAAAACCAATTCTCATCTAAATCCCTTAACGTATGTCGTCGACGCCCTGCGCACTTGCATGCTTGCGGGTAGTGCGAGCGCCTTCGGTCTGGGTCTCGACTATGCTGTCATCCTCCTGACCGCGATCATCCTGGTCTTCATTGGCGCGCGATTATATCCCCGGCCAGCGACGTAAATCGCGATCTGGAAAAGATTGCTAAAATCAGGAATACACACTTGGCTCCTGCGGCCAGTTTAGTTGTAACCCGCACTGATGCGCTGGCGGACCTGCTGCTGGGACATCAAATTGTCCGACGGAGCAAGGAGACAGTCACGATCGCATGCGCTGCATGGATAGTTGCATTTGATCTACAGCGCCAGGAACTGGCCCGACCCCGTGGTCAAGGATGCCTTCCTGCTTTCCCTGCATCCGCAGTCGCACCCGGTCATACGCTCCCTCCAGATTTCATCCCCGTACGACCGCCCAAGTAAGGAATCGCCCGTCCCACAATCGCCTCGCCACATCGCACCCAACGTGGAATCGGGCGCAGCGTCAGCGCCAGCATGTTGGATAAGTGACACAAGGACGGATGCAAATCCGCTACCATCCTGACGACCGCTGTCAGCGGCACAGCCAGCAGCAAGCCCATCACACCCCACAACCAGCCCCAGAAAAGAATCCCAAGCGCCGCCGCCACCGGCCCGATACTCACGCGAGTAGCAATAAATTTCGGGATCAGAAGATTCGCGGAAACGACATGCAGGAGGAGGATGGTCAGAGTGGTGACGATGAATGGCCCTGGCGTGTTGAACGGAAGAAGGGCTGCCGCAAGAGGAAGCGCGAGCGAAAGGATCAGTTCGAGGAACGGCACCAGGTTCAAGAGCCCACTGGCGATTCCGAGAGGTATGGCGTCTTTCATGCCAATACCCCACAACATCAGCGTGGTTGCCACGGCCATCACGGAGCCGACGATAAGGTTGCCGGCCACAAAGCCGCGAATCATCTGGTTCAGGGTCGTGATGAATCGAGCCGCGTCTATCCTCGAACTGAAGAGAGCATTCATACGCGTGGCCATTTGGTTTTTGCTGCAGAGCAAGAAGAAAGTTAGAAAAGGTACTACGCCGGCAATGATCAGCACTCCCCACACGGATCCCGCTCCGCGCACCAGATAAGCAGGCCACGTGGGCGATTCCTGCAAGAGCACCACGGGGACTTTTTTGATGGGCTGCACATCATTCGTAAGGCTTCCGGCACTTTGCTGAACTTTTTGAATTCTTCGGCTAAGCGGCTCAATGGCTTGCTGAACCCTTGCGGTATAAATGGGGCGTTTTCCTGAAAAGGTTATGGCTCTTCAATAAAGCGCGTGACCCAGCAGACCAATTGGACCCATGCCTGGGATCACAACGGCCGCTGCGGCTAGACCGCGCGGCAGATGCAATTTCTCCAGCACGATCACCACGGGGTCGAACAGGATCGCGAGAAATGCAGCCAAAATAACCGTGATGCAAATCGAGCTGGCGTAATAGCCGAACACCGTCAGCAAGCCCGCCACCAATATAAAGAGCAGAATTACGATTCTGCGAAGCAGCACGTCCGATAGTGAGGTCGAAGACGGCGGCGCCATTTTGACTAAGCCCACCTCACTATGTTCAGTAGCCGCACTCTCATTTGTGAATTGATCAGGCATACGTTTACCGCGCGTAGATGTGTCGTTGGCTGGAGATCGGAAATACTGACCGGTCATTTTTGACTTCCCGGCCGATTGTGGAGACAGAGTGATTTTGTCGACGATTCCTGGCATCGTGATACTTGCGTGTGCTGAAATTCGCGCAGTATTTAGTTTCTTTTCCTATTTTGCATGCGGACCTAGCCATGCGCGGTTTGGCCAATTCTTTTTTGACACTGGCAAGTGTCGCTTTGTCCAATTCCTTCCGAACTTTTTTCTTCATCGTGCTTCCATGATGATATCGAGACCGAAATATTTCCATTCAATTCAGAACGGCGCTAACAACCCCTGTCACTCGCCGCCAGACCCTGGTCGGAGGGCTTGTCCGCGAGTTCCGGCCAAGGTGAAAGCTCAGGTTGACGCCGTAGAGACCGAACGAACGCGGCCCGCCCGGATAGCCTTGTCGCTGAGGACGATCGTCCAGAAGACCGCCAGCGCCTGAAGGACCAAGTTGCACGTTCTGCATGTTAAGGTTGCTTTTAAAACCGTCCAGCCGCAGACGTCCGCCCCAGAGTTGCACAAGCGGCAGACTCGACTGTGTGAGAAACAAAGTCTTGGCCTCACTCATCTGCGAAAGGCTCTTCACGCTCTGGTAACGCTTGTAGGCCCTCACGAGCAGGTAACTAAAATGGGCAGCGGATCTTCCGGGGCTCACGGACATTGGGAAGGATGGGAAGGGGAATTGTGCCGGTACCGTTCGAACCATCGTCACAATCGGTGCAACCCGTAATTGAGCCGGGACAAGCGGTGGAGAGGGCGTTTGTGCTAGCGTCGGCACATAGCTACCCATAAATACAACGAGCAGCATAATGAACTGTTTGTGCATCACCGCCTCCAGTAGCACGGCGACCCGCTCAAGGTCTCCTGAGAGAGCGGATGAAAGGGATTAGATTGGCGCTAACGAAATAACTTTATCAAGTTAGAGCTCACCCCCGCTGTCTCAATACGCACACTTTAGCTGTGTTCCTTCAAGCTTAACCAGTCATACCCAGCGCCTGTCCTGTGGAAGAAACAAACCCTAGAGGGAACTGTCTGTGTCCACGCAAGAGCGCGCCGGAGAGAACCGCTCCCCGGCGCACCTGTGTTTTGGTGTTGATTATTGGACGGCTTCGACCTTCTTCACTGGGGGTTTCGGCACCTGCCAGATAATCTGGGAATCGGCGGCACTGTGCGGGTAAGACTCCGCCGACTTTTTCCCCGAGGGCAGAAGTACGATATCCACGCGACGGTTATAGGCCAGCCAATCGCCCTCGACGTTCTTCAAGCGCGCCCTGGGCGGCTGGTTCGGGTTCGCGGCCTCGAGTTCCTTGACGGCCTTCTTATCAAGAAGGCGTTCTTTCCCGTACGCTGCGGTCTGAACATTGCCAGCAGGGATGCCTTGCTCGACGAGATACTGCTTGACGCGCTGGACGCGCCGCTCGCTCAGCTCCTGGTTAAAGGGCACCGAGCCGCGTGCATCCGCGTGCGCTTCCACCGACAACTTGGCGTCCGGATCATATTCGAGATACTTCTTGAATCCGGCGGCCACCGTGGCCAGCTCCGATTGTTGGCTCTTGACCAAGCCAAGCTGCGGGTGCCTCTCGTCAGGATAGTCCGTGGGATAAAAGATGCTGTGCAGCACGACTTCCGGAATCGGTTCGATTGAACCGGTAATGTGAATCGCCGCTGTTTGCGTAGCCGAACCTCCGCAGACGTTCGTTGCGTTCAGCGTGTACGTGGTTGATTCATCCACGGGGCCAATGTCCGTCTTCTTCGGCTCAGCCTTGACCGTCTGGGTGCCGCTAGGATCGACTTTGCCTCCGGGGTCGAGGCTGATCGCATCGGAATTCGATGTGGACCAGGTCAGCGTCGAAGAGTCGTGCGTAATTACCTTATCGCCGATCTTCCTGTAATGGAGCTCAGCCGGATTGGCAGAGAGCGTCGCGTCCACCTTCGTGTTGACGTTGACCGTACCGGTTCCCTTAACGATTCCGCCCGGACCCGCCGCGTTAAAGTCGTAGGTCGTGGTTGCGTGCGGTGTCACAGACTGGCTGCCGCTTGCTGGCACCGTCCCAATCCCGCTAATGGTTGCGTCCACCGTTTCGGTGGTCTGCCAGGTGAGAATCGATGATTGGCTGCAGTTGATGCTGGAGGGTGCAAGGCTGAAATTGCCAGTCACACCCGCGACGGCGATCCTGTCGCTTATCCACCCGCCCTTATACCGCGGCTCGCTCGTCAGCTTTTCGAGGTTCTTTTTGTCCTTGGAAGTCTGCGCGCCGCTCTTGCCCAGATCGATAGAGACCTTCTTGTTCGCGGCCACGGTGACATCGCCCGTCCAGACGTCGCTTCCATTCTTGGTCACTTCCACATGATAAGTTCCCGGTGGTACGAGCAGATTTCTGTGCCACCACCAATCGTGGTTCGTCGCAGCTACGTGCCCGACGAAATAGGAGGGAGTCTTGCCGTTTAGCAAGACCGCTGCATGGCCGTCGCCTCCCTTGAACTCGATCTGGCCGTAAGGGCCATTCACGGGGCCACCATTGGCGTCGAGTGTGACACTCAGGGCGGTTGTTTTACCCGAATCGATGTTGACGTCTTGCGTCGAGCTCTTGTAACCGTAATTGATGACTGCGACCACGTGCTTCCCCGTACTGAGAGAGATTGTCTCGCTGCCGTCGCGGATGGCTTTACCGTCTACAAACACATACGCATGCTTCGGAATCACCTTAATCTTTAACTTTCCGTCCTGCGCGAAGCCCGCGGTAGCGCAAAATATCATGGCCACCACGAGGGTTAACGCGTATCCAAGTCGTCGCATCTCCGTCCCTCCTCAGCCAGAATTTCAGTTTTGGACTTCCAGACGGTATTCTTGGCTGGTGGTTCTTCCGTCCTTTTACTGTAATCCAACCCTAGACTTTGCGAATGCCCATATCTGTTCACTTTTGTACAGTCTTACGGAGATCTTTCTGGCAGGCGGGAGCATCTCCCGGTAGACTGCGTCGCGGGCATTAGCTCCCTCAGTTGGCGGGAAACTGTCACCAATAAGTGTGTGCAGCGAGCAAAAAACTATGTTCAATACCGTACAGTTTTGAGGATTGGATATTTCTAAACTCACGCAAGCGGGCCGATGTGATTTCGGCCCCGTGAATGTCGGACGTTTCACTTGGAGCTAAGGAACAATTTATCGGATTGCAGATCGTAGAGATCGAGCTTAGTTGACCTGATTGACCTCTCAGAAACGAAAGATCATCAGGCAGAAGGGATCACAATGCGTTCTATCTTATCCATTCCTACGCTGCTGTTCGCGCTCATCATGTTGTGCATGTCGGCAGCATCGTTTGCGCAAGTTGGCGTGGCCATAACGTTCGGGCCGCCCGCGCTGCCTGTCTATGAACAGCCGCTTTGTCCGGGGGACGGTTATATCTGGACACCTGGCTACTGGGCATACGACTACGGCTCCGACGATTATTACTGGGTGCCGGGCACATGGGTGCTGGCGCCGGAGGTCGGTTTCCTGTGGACTCCCGCCTATTGGAGCTGGGGCGGCGACAGGTTTATTTTTCACGAAGGCTATTGGGGCCCACACGTAGGTTTCTATGGCGGAATCAACTATGGCTTCGGTTATTTCGGGGAGGGTTATGAAGGTGGACGTTGGGATAACGGACACTTTTTCTACAACCGCTCCGTGAACAACGTGAACATCGCGGAAATTCACAATGTTTACAACACAAACATCAATCACGGCGAGGTGAACCGCGTCAGTTACAACGGCGGCAATGGTGGAATCAGCGCGCGCACGACGCCTGAAGAAGAGGCTGCGGGACGTGAGGGACACGTTGCGCCGGCAGCGGTTCAAACTCAGCATGAGCATGCGGCCCGAGGCAACCCGCAGCAACGCGCGTCAGTGAACACGGGCAAGCCACCGATCGCGGCGACACCCAAGCCAGGAGACTTTAATGACCGTGGCGCTGTGCCGGCCAAAGAGGCCGGAGCGCCTTATACTCCAGCCAATCGTGCCGGAAATCCGGCGCGTTCAGAGAACACCGCTGCTCGACCCAGCACGGCCGTCCATCCTCGCGACCTTCCCCCCGTGGCACGGCCCAGCGTTTCAAGTACGGGCAATCCGAAGCTGGACAAGAAGTATCAGCAACAGCAGGATCAGCAAATCGCGAAGCAGCAACAGGAACGAGAGAAACTCCAGCAGAAGCAGGACCAGGAACACCAGAAGCTGGCGAAACAGAATGCCAATCAAGGGAAACAGCAGCAAGTCGAGCAGAAACACCAGCAACAGACACAGCAACTAGTGCAAAAGCACACCCAGCAGCAGCAAAAACTACAGAGTAAGCAGCAGCCGAGCGAGAATTCTGCAAAGCCGCCGAAGGGAAAGCCCTAACGGGCGATCTGGGCCGCGCCGGTTAGGCTACCTGATCTTCAGACACCGACTCGGCCTCGTCCTTCATTCAATACAACGGCGAGATCCGCATCAACAACTCCCTCCCGGGAGTCATGCTACCGGGCGTTGGGATCGAGTTTCCGATTAATTCCGTATCAGGATCTGCGCGGCCCTTGGGACTTCCGCTGCTGCAGTAAGCGGGGAGTTTCGCGTTGCACAGTTCGGAAGCCAACAGGATAATTTCGGAATGGCGCCAACTGTTCTTGCCAAGAAACTATTTCGAACGCTGGCCAGAGTCATTCCGCAATGCGGGATGGTATCGCAGGCGGTGGCGTTCAATATGTTCTTGGCGTTCTTTGCAGTCCTGCTGACTGCGCTGAGCCTTATGAAGAGTTCCTTGGAAGGAGAAGGCGGCCAACAGGTAGCCATGAGGATTTCGGCGGTTCTTCCCCCAGGCAGTTGGCAACTCATATCCGCGTACGTGTTACGCCGGGAAGTGAACGCCTGGTACCTGGCGCTTATCGGTTGGGTTGGAACGCTGCTCGTTGGCTCGCAGGTGATAAAACTCATTATCAAAGGCATCGAACTAATCTATGGTGACCACGGCACACACGCCTTTCTCGGCCGACAGATTCGTGGTTTGCTTTTGTTTGCTGTGGCAAGTTTGGTATGGCTCGTTGCCGTTGCATTGAGTGTCTTTGGTCGGCCATGGGAGCAGTGGATTACTACTGAATTTGGTAACTTTTCGCTAGTTCGTGACTTTTTGATTGTTACGCTTCCAGTCTTGGCGATGATCCTGGCAATGTTCGTCCTGGCCTTGATTTATCGTGTTGCGCGACCAAGTACAACAACCTGGAGGTCCGTTCTGCCCGGGGCGGCCGCCGCAACGATTCTGTGGTGGGCCGTCAATTTGCTATTTGGAATTTACGTCCGGAAGATCCAATTTGGGCCTGTCTACGGTGGCTTGGCCGCGGCGATCGGCTTAATGGCATGGATGGAGATCTCTGCAATGCTTGTCTTTGTTGGTGCGGCCTGGAACTCAGAAAGTGCTACTCGGGACGCTTGAGGTTACACCACATCGGGAGAAACATCTGTTCGTTGAACGCTGCCAAAGCTGACTACCTGCGCCTCTATAAACTAGCCGTAGCGCCGTCGATTTCGCGGGTGGGCTCAGTCGTTTCTACATTTCAATCTCACTTTCCTATAATCGCTGTCAGCAATATCGTTCTTATTGTTGGGTGGGAGAGCGCGCGTGGTACACACCGCGGTACACACTAACTTTGGCTAAGACGCACTTTCAATGACTTACGATGCCGTCCGTGCTCTTGTAGGTCCTTGCAAGTACTCATGGATCGCTCACTGTCACGGCAGAGGTCGCGAGTTCGAGTCTCGTCGTCCCCGCTCAAAAAAGACTTAATTCCACTTTCGAAAGAATGGCATGGTGCACAAAAAGGTACACATAAAGCGGCCCCTCGTGCCCCCACTGCCCGTTTTCCATTCGGTAGAATCATCTCCACCACTTTCGCCTGCGCCCGACGCTTCTTGCTGCTGACTGCGTGGGTGTAGATGTCCATGGTGATGCTGCTGGCATGACGCATAAGCGATTGCACGGTCTTCACATCTTCATCATTCTCCGCCAGCAACGTGGAGAATGTGTGACGAAAAACATGCCAGCTGATGTGCTTCGTTATGCCTGCCCGCGGCGCGGCGGGACAGACATAATTCCGCATGATGGCTTCAGGCCACAATGGCTGTCGGCCTTTCATGCGGGCACTGGCAAAGATCCAATCCTGGCCTTCCGCGTAAGCCGTTGTGTTCCGTGCAACGTTCACTATGTATGCCTCCCAGCCTGTAGTGAAGATTGCTGAAGGTCCGGTCCAAGTCAGAAAACACCTCGTGCTTTCAGAGAATTGGTGAGGCGGGAGCGACCCCGCGGAACCCGTGACACACCGTGCGGCAATCGAAGGGCGCGGGCTTGAATTCTACGCTCTTGACGAAGCCATGATCCCCAAGTTCAGAAAACAAAGTGTTCGTCATTGGAGAACAGGGTGTTCTTTGTGGCTCAAAAATTGAGAGGATATACGTCTCTCAATTGAAGTCCGAGAGACGACTAGCCGGATGGTCTAGCGAAGGGATTTCGAATCGTGAGTTGGCCATCAATTGTCTGACCCTCGTGAAGGTCTTCGGAATAGAGAGTCCGACATCCAGCTTCCAACGCCGCGGCAAGGACCAAGGCGTCATAAATATTATAGCCGTGCCTCTCCGCGATTTTGAGCGCCGCTTCGTGCATTTCAACCGTGATGGGGACCCTAGGCTCTCTCGGATAACCAGAAATCAAAGCTATAGGCGCAAAGTCTCTGATAGAACTATGGTCGCCAACTTGACCGCGGTTCGGCTTTGTTGGTTTCGGAACGCAAAGGCTTCGTTGCGAAAAAGCGATGAAAACCGCTGGTAGAGAAAACCCCAACCGCTGGACCATAGCGTCCAGCAACCGAGCACCTGGTGCGGGCGGTCAGAACAGATCCTGCTCCATTCTATGGGCTGCGAAGCAAGAAAACGTCCAGCCGTCGCAGACGTGTTTTTTCTTGACTTCTCCTTTTATAGAACTTCCCAGGTCCGTTCGTCATCGGCGTACGTCCTTAGACTTCCCGATAAGTCCCACGGCAACTGCGGCCTTGGGCGGAATTGGGATCTCCCGGCTCCCGAGCGAAGTGTCTCGGTACGTGCACGGGGTCTCTGACCGCGCGGGACTCTGGCACACCTCGCGATATCGGCGCACCCGATGGTGGCTTCCGCTTTCTCCTACAGCGTCGGCGTCCCGGAGTGAGTTTCTTATGCGGCTGAATACCCGGCCCGCACACTCCCCTGTCAACGCTTCGACGCCGCCCTCGCGAGCGGCTCCGCATGACTCAGGGCCGTTGTGCGTCGCTAGTCCACTTTCATATGACTTTTTCATTCACTACAACCTCGCCGGTTTTAACCGGCGCACAGGAGAAACGAAATGAAAATCAAACTCACCAGCATATACGTGGACGACCAGGAGAAGGCCCTGCGCTTCTATACGGAGGTACTGGGCTTTGCCAAGAAGGCCGATTTCAGTCAGGGTCCATTTCGCTGGCTGACCGTGGCCTCGGCCGAGGAGCCGGACGGCACTGAGCTGCAGTTGGCGCTGAACAACAACCCCGCAGCCAAAGCGTATCAGCAGGCGATCTTTCAACAGCGCCAGCCCGCAGCCATGTTTTACGCCGATGACATCAAGAGCGACTACGAGCGGATTAAGGCCCGCGGCGCCGAGTTCACGATGCCGCCCACCGACGTGACCGGCTCGACCATTGCGATGCTGAACGACACCTGCGGCAACCTCATCCAGCTCACCCAGCTAGCACGATATTCACGCTAAGGAGAAGAAGATGACCGAACGCGCGCAGTACACACCCGGTCCGGCCAGCGGGGTGCGGGTACAAAAGAACGGAGAGAAGTGGACGCTCATTCTCGTCAGAGAATTGCGCCACTCGCCGGAAAAAGTCTGGCAGGCGCTCACCGACCCGGCGCATCTGCGCGAGTGGGCTCCCTTTGAAGCCGATGGGAGCCTGGGTACGGTTGGAACCACGGTGAAGCTTACCGCGGTGGGAGCGCCCACGCCGCAGGTTTCCGAAACAAGAGTGACGCGAGCCGACGCTTCCAAGGTGCTTGAATACAACTGGGGTGACAAGGATATCCGGTGGGAACTCGAAGCCCTTGCTGGCGGTACGCGCTTGACGCTGTGGCACAATATCGACCGCCGCTTCATCGCAATGGGTGCTGCCGGGTGGCACCTTCGTTTCGATCGTCTGGATCACCTTCGCAGCGGAACTCCTATGGGACGCATCGTAGGCCTTGAGGCCATGAAGTTCGCCTGGCAGCGGCTGAACGCGGAGTACGCCAGGCAGTTCGGTATCGAAACGCCCAACAAGCCGCCTCAGCCGGCTCAAAAGTCGTGAACCGAGGAGAATCGCAAAACAATGTCATTGAACTGGAACAAATGGATTCGACAGACCCACCGCTGGCTGTCCATGGCCTTTACGGTGGCCGTCATCGTCAACATCGTCTCCGTGGTGCAGGGGAAGTATAGCTCCAGAGTGGGCTTCTTGGCGGTGTTCCCGCTCGCCTTGCTCCTGTTCACCGGTCTGTACTTGTTCGTGCTGCCGTATGCCACCAAGTGGGGCAGCGGGCGACGCACCGAATGAACAGGCGGGCGGGGTAACTCCAACGCTACGCTGTTTACAGAGTCGCGTAGCGCAAGCAGCTGCGGATAGCCGCTATAGGAAACGCGTCCAGGTCCTGTTATGGCGGAAACTTGACGGGCTGTTGTTTTCTCTTGACCTCAAGTGAACCGTCTGTCTTACAATCGCGCCATGCAACGAAAAGTCATCCTTGGATTCGGAATCAGCCTTGACGGTTATATTGCGCGGCGCAACGGGGACCTCGATTTTCTGGTCATCGACAAAGAAGGTGAAGCACTGATGGCGGACTTCTTCTCCAAGATCGATACCACGATCATGGGCCGCAAAACTGCCGCTGCCGTGGCGAAAATGCGCGAGAGTGGAGAGATCCCCGAGACGCCGGGCATGGCGAATTACGTTGTCTCTCGGCGATGGAAGCCGGGCAAACGAGAGGGTTTTGAAGTGGTCAGCGGATCTCTGAAAGCCTTTGTGAGAAAGCTAAAACGCCGCCCCGGGAAAGACATCTATCTGGGAGGTGGGGGCGAATTGGCTCGCAGCTTCCTGCAGGAGGATTTGGTGGACGAGCTCTTCATCGGACTTGGTCCCATGCTCTTAGGCGATGGCATCTCCGGGTTTCCGGGCAAGTTTCCGCAGCGCGACTTCAAGCTGACAGAATGCAAGTCCTACTCGAATGGATCGGTCGGGCTACGCTATGAACGCAAGCGGACTAAGAGCAGCTGATAGTCGTCCCTCGGGACAAGCGAGAGTTGGAGGTGTACATGAAAAGGCCCGTACCGGCGGAATCTGCCTCTGCACGCATTGACCAGTTGATCGCAGGACTCACAGACTGGCGCGGGAAGACGCTCGCCATCGCCCGCAAGAGCATCCTTGAGGCCGACCGGGAGATCATCGAGGAATGGAAGTGGATGGGAAGCCCGGTGTGGTCTCGCGACGGAATGATCGCGGTCGGCAACGCCCACAAAGATAAGGTGAAGCTTACCTTTTCCCACGGGGCGAGCCTCCCGGATCCTGACAAGCTTTTCAACGCCGGTCTCGGTGGCAACGCGTGGCGAGCAATCGATCTCTTCGAGGGCGATAAGATAAATGAGCGTGCTCTAAGAAATCTCGTCCGTGCCGCTATTGATTACAATCAGATCAAACTGAAGAGAAAAGTGGCTGCGGGTACTCGAGCGAAAATACGCAAAACCAAAAAGTGACGAAACCGCAGCTTTTTCTCGCTAATTTGCCTGGCGGGACTCGCTGGCAATCCTGCATGACCCCGGAAACCGCCGCCCACAATTCAACCCACGGCGCGTGTGTCCGTAATTGCGGACTGCCTATTACTGACGGACTCCAGTGGCGGGGCGCCTGGCGAGCGCAGGGCCCGAATATCGCGCATGGGTGGTTGGCCGAAGAAGCGGCTGTATTCGCGATTGAATTGGCTGGCACTTTCGTATCCGACCTCAAAGGCCGCGCTGGCAGCGTCCAGACCATCGATGAGCATGCGTTCCCGGGCAGCATGCAGCCGAAGTTGCTTTTGGTACTGAAGGGGACTCATGGCGGTCAGCACCCGGAAATGGTGGTGCAGTGTGGAAACGCCCATGCCCGCGATTTTTGCGAGTTCTTCCACACGAAGCGGCTTCGCATAGTTCGTCCTGACCCACGCGATTGCCTTTGCCGTGCGGTGACTCTGATCTCCTAGCGTTGCGATCGCGCGAAGGCGCGCCCCCTCCGGACCTCGAAGAACTCGATAGATGATTTCGCGTTGAATCAGGCCGGAGAGAAAGGGGATATCCTGTGGCGAGTTCAGCAGGTCCACCAGCCGGCAGCACGCATCAAGCAACTCGGCGGTGGTTTTACCCGTTGCCATGGCGGGATTGTCAGATGGCAGCGCAGGCGCCTGAATCTCCTCCCGGCTCAGAAGCTCGCGGACTACGGGCATTTCGAGCTTGAGCACGAAACAGAGATAGGGCACCTTCTCACTTGCCTCGATCACGTTGCAGATGACTGGCAAATCGAGCGAGGTCAGAAGGTAGCGCGACTCGTCGAAGATGAACGTGGTTCCCGCCAGGTCGGCCTGTTTCCGTCCCTGGGCGACCACAGCCAGGCTCGGCTCGTAGGTCGCTGTGGCCGGCGCCGTAGGGGCGGTCCTTCGGGACAGCAACAAGCCCGGAACGTCGGTGATCAGTCTCTCTCTGGGCCCAATGAAATAGGCAATTTTCTGGGCAAGCTCTTTCCGCAATTCCAAGGCTCGATGCGGGGGCGGAATCGCATTATTGAAGTGGTTTTTCATGATATCGGCTTGCTTGCACCTTTCCCTAAGATAGCCCCTTGGCCCTGGATATTCCAACGATTTCTGATACGGCGAGAGGAATAGGCAATAAATCGGTAGGATCGGGCTACCGCTTCGGCGGCCTCTGGCCCTAATCTCTGGATGAGCGAAACGGTTCGGAAGGAGAAACAATGCAAAAGCGCAAACTGGGAAAAAGCAATCTGGAAGTTTCGGCCATCGGGCTCGGCTGCATGGGAATGAGTTTTTCCTACGGCCCGCCCAAAGATAAAAAGGAGATGACCGATCTTCTGCATGCCGCAGTGGATCGCGGCATCACCTTCTTTGACACCGCGGAGGTGTACGGCCCATTCACGAACGAAGAGCTTGTTGGCGAAGCCCTTTCTCCGTTCCGTGAGCAACTGGTCATCGCCACCAAGTTCGGGTTCGATCTGAGTGGCAGCGACAACCGGCCGGGAGCCGCAGGTGTGAATAGCCGGCCCGAGCACATCAAGCAGGCCGTCGAAGGATCCCTCAAGCGGTTGAAGACACCCGTGATCGACCTGCTCTATCAGCACCGGGTAGACCCGAACGTGCCGATCGAAGACGTGGCCGGCGCGGTAAAGGATCTGATTCAGCAAGGCAAGGTAAAACACTTTGGAATGTCGGAAGCGGGAGTTCAAACCATCCGTCGCGCGCACGCGGTTCAGCCGGTGACAGTACTGCAAAGCGAATACTCGCTGTGGTGGAGGAAGCCTGAAGAGGAAGTGCTGCCGGCTCTGGAGGAACTGGGAATTGGTTTGGTTCCGTATAGCCCTCTGGGTAAAGGATTCCTCACTGGAAAGATTGACGAAAATACCAGGTTTGGTAGTTCCGATTTCCGCAGCAAGCTCCCTCGCTTCACGCCAGAAGCTCTGAAGGCGAACCAGGCTGTGGTCGAGCTGCTTGGCCGGATCGCCAGGCAGAAAGGGGCGACACCCGCTCAGATCGCGCTCGCCTGGCTGCTTGCGCAGAAGCCGTGGATTGTTCCGATCCCGGGCACGACCAGGTTGACTCGCCTCGACGAGAATATTGGCTCGATCGCGATCAATCTCACAGCAGACGACCTGCGCGAAATCGACAGGGCATCCTCGAAGATCGTGGTGGAGGGTGATCGCTATCCGGAACAGCTGCAGCGAATGACCGGTTTGTGAACGGCCGGAGCGTGGCAAAAGTGCAGCGAGCACAGCCGAATGGGCGTTTTGGTTTCTGGATTCTCCCCTCGGCCACTCTTAAGACCGCTGCCACGCCACGCTGCCACGGCTGAGGCGGCGAACTCGAGTCTGGCCGCCCCGCCATTCCCTTCCCGCAAATGCAAAGAATGGGCCAGCAATCTCTCGGTGTGTCACTGCCCGGTGTTCTGCCGGGGCAGGCGACCGAGGGCTCCTTTTGTACTGGCCATTCGCGAAGACTCCTCCGGCGACTGCTAACTGGTGCGTTGCACGAAGATGCCGGCAAAGGCCTGGCGGTGCCGCCACGTCAGGATTGCCCAGAGAATCGCGACTAGGAGGGCCAACCGTAGACCTGTCAGGTTCAGGAAGACGTGGTAGCACAGAATGTTCACCAGCTTCGGGCCGAGAATCGTCAGCGCCAGCGGGACGTAGCGGTTCACCAGAAGGAGCGCTCCGCCGATCACCTGCACCGCCGCTATAACGTAAAGGTAATGCGACTGGAACAGCAAGGTCAGGAACTGGCCTGCCAATCCCGTGGGAAACGGCACCTTAAGGAAATTCAGGAATCCATTCAATCCAAATACCAAGAACACCAAGCCGAGCAGAAGACGCGAAATCAACGCAACTATTTTCATAGCAACTCCCCCATAGAGCGGCGGACTTTATCACATCAGGCTCTTGAGTAGTGATACGATGCTGCGCGAGGAAAGAAAGTTTGGCACAATTGTCGGCCAGGTGGACACGCAGGGAATCTCGACGCGAACGAGTGCGGCGGAATCAGGTAGCCTCCAGTCAATGAACAAGAAGCGATATGCCAAAACAAATCTTTTACGCTTGTTCCTGCCTGCGGCCTGGCTGCTTTGCCTTGGATCTATTCTGGTAGCGCAAGCTCCCACTGCCCCCGCAACGCCATCCGGCATGACCACGTTGACGCGGCCCTGCACCGCGAATCCCGTGCTGGCCAGCCCCAAAAGCAAGAAAGGTGGATCGCACAAGCCGAAACAAGCTTTGCCCCCCGAGCCCGCGCCGTTATGCATCGAGGCAAAAGGCGAGCCTTTGGAGATTCAGGAGTTTTTGCAGGGCATGGTGCGTGAACAACTCTGGCGGATCGGAGAGAATCACGCTTCCGAAGATATGTGGTCCTTCATTCGTTATCTGAACGCCGACGAACTGGAGCGGTTTGCGGACACCAAAGTACTGATCGAGCCAGTGGACTTTACGAGCGGTAAAGCTGCCGTGATCATTCGGACGACGGATCTCGGTGCAGGCTTCTCGCGGGTGCAAATCTCCGCAAAGATTCTGGGGGAAGGAAGGTCGACGGAGAAGGCCATGGCCCAACCAGGGTCGGAGTGGCCCCTCAATTCGAAGGGAGTGCTGGAGCAGGAGCTCGTGACCGCGCTGAGGACAAGCTACAAGCCCCTCGAGTGATGCGCGACTGGCACCAAGGGGCTTGTACTGGACTGCACTCCAGTACAGCTTTCGCGACACGGTGATTCCCTGCTATTTCTTGAGAGGCCGAATTGCGAGAATATCGGGGAGGCCGCTCAGCCAAAGGGTTGGTTTCGGTCAAACATTTCGGTGCAAACGGGGAGGTACTGGTGCGCCAAGGCACACCCGGAACGCAACGGTGGAGAACCATCAAGAACCGTCTGGGGCGATCGTTCAGCCTGTTGCTGATGATCGCGGGAGTTTCGCTGCTGTCTGCCGCGCGCTTACGCGCGCAAATTTCCCCGGGACCGCTCTCGAAGGCCCACGCCTCGCTCACCGGCACGACGCAATGCAACTCTTGCCACGTGTTCGGGGCAAGTTCGCCAACCTTCAAGTGTTTGGAATGCCACAAAGAGATTGCGGACGACCTCGCCAACAAGCACGGCTATCACTTTCAGATGCGCCTGCAGAATCCGAATGGGAAGGATTGTGTCCGCTGCCACCTGGAGCACAACGGCGAGAACTTTAAGCTGATCCACTGGGAGCCATCGAGGGAGAAATTCGACCATAAGTTAACGGGGTATACGCTGGAGGGAAAGCACAAGAGCTTGGCGTGCGAAAAGTGCCACACGCCCTCGCACATGGTTCCGAATCTCAAGGAGCTGATCAAGTACAAGGACCCGTCCAAATCCTTCTTTGGCCAGACGACCTCATGTACTCCGTGCCATACCGACCCGCATAAAGGACAGCTCGGCAACGAATGTACGAAGTGCCATAACGTGGAAGATTGGAAGGCGGCGAAGCAGTTCGATCATTCGAAGACACGCTATCCGCTCACCGGATTACACGCCAAGGTGGCCTGCGAGAAATGCCACAAGCCCGATGTGCCCGGCGGGCCGGCGCGCTACAAGGACATGAAGTTCAGTGCCTGTTCAGACTGCCACCTGGACCCGCATAAAGGCGAATTCAAGAAGGCCTGCGATACCTGCCACACCACCAGCGGCTGGAAGAATATATTGCCTGGCAACGGCTTTGATCACTCCAAGACCAAGTATCCCCTCGTCGGGAAGCACCAGCAGGTAGCCTGTACGGCCTGCCATCTGAAGGCCGACTTCAAGAGGGAGCTTCCCTTTGCGAATTGTAAGGACTGCCACACGCCGGATCCGCACAAGGGCCAGTTTGACGCCCGGCCAAAGCAGGGCGAATGCGCCGAGTGTCACACCGTGGATGGCTGGAAGCCATCGCTCTTTGGCGTGAAAGAGCACGACACTTCGAAGTACCCTCTGCGCGGCCAGCACGTTAAAGTGGAATGCGCGAAGTGTCACCTCCCCGCAGGCAAGGACACGATTTACAAGGTCAAGTTCGCCGCTTGCACGGACTGCCACAAGGACCCGCACGACAAGCAATTTGCGGCCGCTCCCTACAACAATCGTTGTGAAGATTGTCACACCGTGGCGGATTGGCACCGGACCACTTACACCATTGCCAAGCATCGCAGCTCTCGCTTCCCGCTATCGGGGGCGCATGCCGCTGTGCCCTGCGGCGATTGTCACAAGGTGGGCATGGCCGGACGAACGGACAAGATCCTTCCTTTCCACTGGGAGGATCGCAATTGCACGGCATGCCATAAAGATCCCCATAAGGGCGAGTTCAATAAAGAGATGTCACGGAAGCGCGCCAATGGAACGTCCTTTGGCTGCGAGGCCTGCCACAATGTGAAGTCCTGGGCGGACATCAACGGTTTCGATCACTCGAAAACGAAGTTTCCGTTGCTGGGCGCGCACCGGACGGTGAAATGTGGAGACTGCCACAAACCTACGACGAGCTACGAATCCAGGTTCAAGGGTACGCCACAGCAGTGCGAGGCCTGCCACAAAGATGCTCACGACCGGCAGTTCGTGGCCAAGGATGGCAAAACGCATTGCGCGGACTGCCATAACGCAACGCGCTGGGTGCCGTCGACGTTCGATCATGACACCAAGACTCATCTGCCTCTGACCGGTGGGCACGCGAATGTGGCGTGCGCCAAGTGCCACATCGAGACGCGCATAGTCGAAGGTAAGGAAATTGTGGTGTACAAGAACACGCCGAACAAGTGCGTGGACTGTCACGGTAACAAGCAGATGAACGGAAAGACCATCGAGAACGATAACTAGTTACTGTCTGCACAATAAGCGCCAGGTATATCTTGGGCAAACTTGCCGTGGCCGAGTTGACACCCAGAACTCCGTCGAAGCATGCAAATCAATGCGAAAACAAAGGGGAAAACCCGGGGACGGCGGCCATCACATGTCACTGTGCCGTGCAACCTTTTACAAGGATTTTGCAACACAAAGACTGCCTGGCTTCGGAGCTGTAGGATCGTAATACTAGTACTAGCAGATGAGATCCCCCTGTCCATTTACTGGACCGGAGTACAGTTGTTTGACGACTAGGAACGCATCGATACTCTGTAAAGAATTTCATCAGTCTACCCCTAGACGTTTCGCGTCGTTATGGGGATGGAGACGCTTACGGTAACGCTGCTCCAAATTGCTCTGTGGGCTCTGTTGGCATTCCCTGGTTTGGGAAGTGCCGGAGGTATACCGTCTCATGTTGCGAATTTCCCCAGCAGCGATCCCCAGAAAGAAGCCACCCGCAGCCCACACGGCCCAAACCTCACGGTTCCTTGTGAGAATTGTCACACGGCCTCGGGTTGGCGGACCATCCGTGCTGTGCCGGAATTCGATCACAACAAAACAAATTATCCCCTGCGTGGAATGCACGAAAAAGTGAAATGCGTGGAGTGCCACGTCAAGCCGGTGTTCACGAATGTGGGCAAGAATTGCGCGGACTGTCACGCGGACATCCACCGTCGGCAAATGGGATCGAACTGCGAACAGTGCCACACCGTGCAGGGATGGAATATCGCCGTGCAACAGGTGAAGGAGCACCAGAACCGCTTTCCGCTGCTGGGTGCTCACGCCGCGGTGCAGTGCGAGGAATGCCACAAGCAGGCGGCCACGGGAATATTTTACGGGCTTTCGACGCGTTGCGATTCTTGCCACTTGAAGGATTGGCAGAAGACCACCAATCCGGCCCATGCCAGCGCGGGACCAGCGTTCGCCTCAGGAAACTGCGAAGGCTGTCACAAATTCGATAGCTGGCTCGGGGCCACCTTTGACCACAGCACGACCGGTTTTCCACTCACCGCTGGCCATGCCAACGTGCCCTGTGCGAGCTGCCACATCAACAATAATTACAATTTACAGATCGCCGCCACCGATTGCGGCAACGCAGGCTGCCACCTGACCACGTGGCAGCAGACAACAAACCCCGTGCACCCGACCGCGGGGCCGGCATTTGCAACGGCGAATTGCTCGCAGTGCCACAACACCACTTCCTGGACCACCGCCACCTTTGATCACAGCACCACAGGATTCCTGCTGACCAATGGCCACGCCAACGTGCCCTGTGCCAGTTGCCACATCAACAATAATTACACGCTGACCATCGCTCCGACCGATTGCGGCAACTCCGGCTGCCACCTCACCAAGTGGCAGCAAACGACGAATCCCGTGCACTCCACATCCGGACCGTCGTTCGCGGCCGCCAACTGCTCCACTTGCCACACCACAGTGGGATGGGATAGCGCTTCGTTCGACCACAGCACCACGGGATTCGCGCTTGTCGGTACGCACGCCACCACGCCGTGCGCACAGTGTCACGTCAACAACAATTATTCTCTGACCTCGGCCAATGCGGACTGCATGAGCTGTCACCTCACGTCCTGGAACAGCACGCAGACGCTGGGCGGAAACGTGCCGAATCACGTGGCCTCGAACTTCCCGGCGACTGCCTCGGCTTGCTCCTCCTGCCACACCATTACCGTGTGGGCGGACGGCAAGTTCGATCACAGCACCACCGGTTTCCCGCTGACGAATTCGCACCAAATGGCCCCGGCCGGCAAGGTCACGGCTTGCACGCAATGTCACATCGGCGGCAACTATACACTGAGCATTCAGCCGACGGACTGCGGAAATGCCGGTTGCCACCTGACCACCTGGCAGCAGACCAACAATCCCGTACACTCCACGTCCGGACCGTCGTTCGCGGCCGCCAACTGCTCCACTTGCCACACCACAGTGGGATGGGATAGCGCTTCGTTCGACCACAGCACCACGGGATTCGCGCTTGTCGGTACGCACGCCACCACGCCGTGCGCACAGTGTCACGTCAATAACAATTATTCTCTGACCTCGGCCAATGCAGACTGCATGAGCTGTCACCTCACGTCCTGGAACAGCACGCAGACGCTGGGCGGAAACGTGCCGAATCACGTGGCCTCGAACTTCCCGGCGACTGCCTCGGCTTGCTCCTCCTGCCACACCATCACCGTGTGGGCGGACGGCAAGTTTGATCACAGCACCACCGGTTTCCCGCTGACGAATTCGCACCAGATGTCGCCGGCAGGCAAGGTGACCGCCTGCACACAGTGCCACGTCGGCGGCAACTACACGCTGAGCATTCAGCCGACGGATTGCGGCAACTCCGGCTGCCACCTCACCACCTGGCAGCAGACCAACAATCCAACGCATTCGGCCGCGGGTTCCTCCTTCGCTGCGGCAAACTGTTCGACCTGCCACGACACGATCGCCTGGACGGATTCAACGTTTAACCACGCTGTGACCGGCTGGCCGCTGACGGGTTCTCATCAACTGGCGCCCGCGGGCAAGGTCGTCGCCTGCACCGATTGCCACGTCAACAACAACTACACGTTTACTTCCGCCAACACCGATTGCTACGGCTGCCACCAGACGGCCTGGACCAGCACGCAGACGCTCGGAGGCAATGTTCCGAATCACATTACCGCGGGCTTCCCGACATCGCAGTGCTCCACCTGCCACGACATGATCAACTGGGCCGACGGCAAGTTTGACCACAGCACCACGGGCTTCGCCCTCGTCGGCACACACGCAACCACGCCGTGTGCCTCCTGCCACGTCAATGGCAATTACGCCCTGACCTCGGCAAATACTGATTGTATGGGCTGTCACCTCACGTCCTGGAACAGCACGCAGACGCTGGGCGGAAACGTGCCGAATCACGTGGCCTCGAACTTCCCGACGACTGCCTCGGCTTGCTCCTCCTGCCACACCATTACCGTGTGGGCGGACGGCAAGTTTGATCACAGCACCACCGGTTTCCCGCTGACGAATTCGCATCAGATGTCGCCGGCAGGCAAGGTGACCGCCTGCACGCAGTGCCACGTCGGCGGCAACTACACGCTGAGCATTCAGCCGACGGACTGCGGCAACTCCGGCTGCCACCTCACGACCTGGCAAACTACGAATAACCCAACGCACTCGACGGCGGGGTCTGCTTTCGCAGCGGCAAACTGCTCGACATGCCACGATACGATTGCCTGGACCGATGCGACGTTCGATCACAGCACCACCGGCTTCCCGCTCACGGGTTCTCACCAGCTCGCGCCGGCCGGCAAAGTCGTGGCCTGCACCGATTGCCACGTCAATAACAATTACACCCTGACAAGCGCGAACACGGATTGCTACGGCTGCCACCAGACAGCTTGGACCAGCACACAGACGCTGGGCGGCGTGGTGCCGAACCATGTGGCTGCCGCCTTCCCGACCTCGATGTGCTCCACCTGTCACGACACGATCAGCTGGGTGGACGGCAAGTTCGACCACAGCACGACCGGCTGGGCGTTGACCGGCGGGCATGTGGTGCCGACCGCCGGCGGTGTGCAGGCCTGCACGGACTGCCACGTCAGCAACAACTACTCACTGACAACGGCGAACACTGCTTGCTATGGGTGTCACGTAACGCAATGGACCAGCACACAGACTCTCGGCGGGACCGTCCCGAACCATATCTCGGCGGGGTACCCGACTACGTGCGACTCCTGCCACACCACGACGAGCTGGCTGGGCGCGGTCTTTAATCACACGTACTTCCCAATTCCTCACCACGGCTCCGCCTGCAGCGATTGCCATCAGGTTTCGACGGATTACACGAGCTTTACCTGCATCAATTGTCACACGACGACGGCGCACCAGCTGACGCAAACGAATAACGAGCACGGCGGCGTGAAGGGCTATACCTACACCGCCACATCTTGCTACACCTGCCACAAGAATGGCGGCGGGGGTTAGCATGGGCAAGACAGCTGTGTTCGACCTGGCAGTGGCGTTTGTGGCCTGCCTGATGACCTGCATTTTCCCAGCGGTTTTGAGCGCGCAAGCACCCTCCGGGGCGCCGCCACCAGGGCCCTCGCAGGCTCCGCTACAGTCAACTGCGCAAGCTTCTGCGCCCGTGGACGCTGCTGCGCCTTCCGCACAGCCTCAGAAACCAACCGTCTTCCATGTCAAGTATGTCTCCGAAGGGTCCCTGTATATCGATGCCGGAAGAAACGCTGATTTGCAGGAAGGGATGAAACTTTCCGTCATCAACCTGCCTCCAGACGGAGTAGTGAACGATGGAATCCGTTTTCGAGGCTATCCGCATGTGGCCGAATTGAATGTGGTTTCTGTGGCGGACACCTCCGCGGTATGCGACGTGATTTCAGCGGGCGGGGATTTGAAAATCGGACAACTGGCGTTCCTGACACCAGGCAGCGTCGAAGACCGGCATCTGGCCGAAAATGCCCGGGAAGCCGAAGATTACCCCATCATGGTGGGGTTCACCTCAGGAGATCCGATCGATCAGGAACTGCGCTCAACGAAGGTGGAGAATCCGCGGGAATCTCCGTTGGGAACCATGCGCGCGCGCTTTGGATTCAGTTACGGTGGCCTCCGCGAAGGCGGGATGAACTCAACGCAACTGGGTATGATGATTGATGCGGACATGACTCATATCGGGGGATCGTACTGGAATTTCGCCGGTTACTGGCGCGGGTATATGAACACCAGTTCGAATGCGATACCGGGCGTTGGCAACCAGACCCTGACAGACCTCATGAACCGGACCTATACCATCGGATTCACGTATGACAGTCCGTATTCGCCGAACGTAGTCGGAGTCGGCCGCCTGTTTCTGCCTTGGGCGCCCAGCCTGAGCACTGTGGATGGCGGGTACTACGGGCGGCGGATTGGAAGTTACACCACCGTGGGCGCGTTTGCCGGTTCCACACCCGACCCCACCTCGTGGAGCTATAACCCCAACCAGAAGATCGCGGGGACCTTTATCAGCGTCGAACGCGGCGATTACGACGGATTCCACATGATGAGCACCGCCGGGCTGGCGATGACCGCGATCAGCTGGAGCGTTGCCCGGCAATTCGCCTTCTTTGAGAATAACCTCAACTGGAAGCGGTATTTTTCTTTCTATAATTCCATGCAGGTGGATGAGGCGAGAACTTCTCCGCTGCCGAACGGCGGCAGCAACCCCACGGGCATTTCGCAGGCCTACGATTCGCTGCACTTTCAGCCCATCAAGCTGCTGACCTTTGGCGTGAATTACAACTACTTCCGGAATTTGCCGACGTTCGATCCCCGATTGATCGGCACGGGACTGCTGGACAACTATCTCTTCCAGGGTTTGAGTGGGGACTTGCGCGTGGACCTGCCCAAGCACATCAGCCTTTACACGGACATCGGGAAAAGCAAAGCCACGACCGATTCCAAGAATTCCTGGAATCAGGCTTATGGAATCACCTTGGGCAACATTCTTCACACCGGCCTGTTTCTGGACCTGCATTATTCCAAATTTGACAGTTCGTTTGGCAGCGGGAAATACCAGTCCATTTCCCTGTCGAAGAACCTGACGGACACATTGCAATTGCAGTTTCTGGGTGGCAAACAGGACTTCAATTCCCCCCTGACCAGCAATAGCAATGCGAAATTCGTGAATGCTACCTTGGATTACACCTTCTCCCGGAGATATTTCGTGGAAGGCACCTACGGCTGGTACAGCGGAAATGTGATCAACTACAACCAATGGTCAACGATGTTCGGTTACCGTTGGGGGGGATTGCGTAAATGAAGAACACACCCCGCATGTCCAAATTTTTTCTGGCTCTACTGACCTTCCTGGCCGCGGTCCTGGCCTGTGCAGCCCTGGTGCGCGCGCAGGAAACAGCATCCGTGGCAAACGAATCGAACACCCGAGCGGGCGCGGCAGACCCTGCGTTCGCCGCGCGGGCCAACGCCACCATCATTCACGCGCGGAAGTTGATCGACACATTTTTCGAACAGACCTCGAACGTGGTATGCACGGAAAACGTTTCCCAAACCGTCGTAGGAAAGAACAATAAGCCGATGTACCGGGAGGAATCTGCCTTCGAGTACCAGATGCAGTCCAGCAGCCGGAATGGCTCCATGCGGTTGACGGAATCCCGCGAAGCGCAGAAGGCGGCCTTCCGGGATCCCAGCAAAACTCTGTTGATTACCAACGGATTTGCGAGCATGTTGCTGGTGCTGCACCCGACTTACGAGGCCAGCTATGTGTTCGAACCTGCGGATGAAGAAACGCTCGAGGGCCGCACCGTGCTGAAGGTCCATTTCAAGCCGGTACCGGGGGCTGCTTCGCCGGCGGCGGTTCAGTTGCGCGGGAGGAATTATCCATTGCAGCTGTCGGGAGATGTCTGGATCGACGAGGGGAGCGGCGCGGTGATAAAGCTGATTTCCTCGCTGGACGGCAACCTGGAGGACCTCGGGCTGCGCGGACTGCGCAGCGAGATTCACTACGCCGTTGTTCAGTTCCACTCGCCGGAGGAGTCCTATTGGATGCCGGCTTCGGCTGTCATCGATGTGGAGACACCGAAACAACACTGGCGCAATGTGCACCGGTTTACGGACTACAAAAGATTCAGAGCGACCATTCAGGTCGATTTAGGGGACAACAAGCCATGAGCGCCGGCGCCACAGTTGGAAGTAATGTTCTCGTCCGAGAAGACGCTGAGCGGGGGCACCGCATCCGTTTAATGCTGGCTTGGCTGCTGGCGCTGGCCGTCGTCCTGGTCATCGCAGGCTACGGCATGGATTACTATACCCTGAGCGCGACCGCCCGGCCGTTCTCCCCGAAGCATGACGCCCTGCGCCCCAGTGGAACCATTGGAATCAAGCTTGGAATGCTTGGGGTGTTCCTCTTCTTCCTCATCTACCTCTACCCGCTTCGGAAGAAATGGGGCTGGCTGGGACGCCAGGGAAATTCGCGGCATTGGCTGGATTTCCACGTGGTTCTGGGAACCACCGCACCACTGATCATCGCGTTTCATTCCTCTTTTAAATTCGGGAATATTGCCGGCATGGCCTTCTGGAGCATGCTAGCGGTCACGATTTCCGGATTTGTCGGGCGCTACCTCTACGCTCAGGTCCCTCGGAACCTGAACGCCGCGGAACTCACGATGAAAGAAATGGTGGAGGTCGAAGATTCCATGCGGCGGGAGCTGGCGGCGCAGAATCTGGCGTTCGGTAAGCGCATGGAACGGCTCTACGACCTGCCCACGCCGCAGGACGTGGAACACATGCCCATGCTGCTGGCGCTGGTTTACATGATCTTGATCGACCTGCGACGCCCGATTCAACTGTCACTTCTGCGCCTGCAGTCGACCGGACTCATCTCCTGGGTAGTTTCTATCTTCGGCATGGTGCGGACGCGAGACGCCAAGCTGGAGCATGCGATCGGAGTGGCGAAGAAACAGGCCAAACTCTCCAAACGCATCCTTTTCCTGTCCCGCACGGAACAGGTCTTTAATCTCTGGCACGTTGTGCACCGCCCTTTCAGCTACGCCTTCGCCATTCTGGCTCTGCTCCATATCGGATTGGCCCTCTATATGGGCTATCGGGTATAGAATGGGGCGGCAATGGACAACCTGATCTCGTTCCTGATAGCCGCCGTCATCATAGGGGCCTTCCTTCTCTATTACCTGAGGCAGGAAAGGAAAAAGGCAGCGGCGACGCTGGCGGCGGCGGAGAAAGGTAAGCTGCGCTCCGACGGACCGCAGTCCCAACACCCGCACGTCGACAATACCTACTGCATTGGCTGCGCGACCTGCACGATGGTCTGCCCGGAAGGAGACGTTCTGGGTATGGTCGGCGGGAAGGCGATGATCATCAACGGGTATAAGTGCATCGGGCACGGCATCTGCGCTGATTCCTGCCCCGTGGGCGCCATCACCATGGTGCTGGCCAGCCCCAGCGTGGGGGCGAATCTGCCGACACTTACCTCCCAATACGAAACTTCCATCAAGGACATGTTCATCATCGGCGAGTTGGGCGGCCTCGCGCTGATCAAGAACGCCGTAAACCAGGGACGCGATTGCATCGACACGATTCTTGCCCGGCTGACCCAGAATAAGCCTTCCGTACCAGCGCCGGATGTCTCGGATGTAATTATCGTCGGCGCTGGGCCCGCGGGACTTACTGCCTCTCTCCGCGCCATAGAAAAAAAGTTGAATTACATCACCATTGAGGAGTCTGAGATCGGCGGCACGGTCGCGAAATATCCCCGGCAAAAACTGGTGATGACCAGCCCGGTGGAATTCCCATTGTATGGAAAGTTCAAGAAAACCGAACTTCCCAAGGAAAACCTGATCGAGTTCTGGTTGAAAGTGATGAAGCGGGCCGACTTCAAGTGCCGAACCGGCGAAAAGGTGCAAAACATCGAAAGAAGCCAGGATGGGATCTTCACGGTCTCGACGCCCAAGGGCCAGTATCGCGCACGCTACGTCATTCTGGCGCTCGGCAAGATGGGCAGCCCGAGGAAACTAGGTGTCAAGGGCGAGGATCTGCCCAAGGTCATGTATCGCCTGATCGAAGCTGACCATTACGTAAACAAGAAAATCCTGATCGTGGGCGGCGGCGATTCGGCCGTGGAAGCGGCCATGGGATTGGCGCACCAGGTTGGCAACACCGTGACGCTCTCCTACCGCCAAGCCTCCTTTTCGCGCATCAAGGACCGCAACTCCCAGCGGATCGAAGACTGCATTAGGAAGGGCAAAGTAAAGGCGCTCTTCAATTCCAAGCCCGTGGAATTTCTGCCGGACAGCGTGATTATGGACGTGAACGGAACACAGCAGACTCTGCCCAACGACTATGTGTGGATTTTCGCAGGCGGAGAGCCCCCCACGGATTTCCTGAAGAAAATCGGCGTGGGCTTCGGGGTACGCGACATCAGCAAGGACGAATGGCGGGATAAACCCGAAACAAAGAGCGAGAACTTGGTCTCCGCCTGAGCGCACCCGTCTGCCCCCGGTGAGCCGGCCTACCTCCCTTCATTCACAGTCCAAAATGAATTCATTTGTGACCTTGGTGATTTCTGGTCGCTTTGCTATGCTCCTCAAGGAAATTTTCCGCAGAGGAACCCCCTATGCCATCCAAGAAAATCTTCACTGCCAGCCTGGTTTTGATTGCCAGCCTTTCTGTTTCGTTGTTCGCCGCACAGAAAGATAAGAAGCCGGCCGCCCCGAAGGAACCGGCGAAGCCTTCATATGAGTTACCACAACCCGCGACGGAAACAGTCGATTACGCCGTGTATGCCAGCATTCGCGAGGAAGCCCTGGGGCATTCGCACGTAATGGAATACGCCTCGGCGCTGATGGATGGAATTGGGCCGCGCTTGACGGGCTCCCCAAACGCAAAAAAAGCTAATGACTGGACACGAGATCAGTTCACCGCCATGGGCTGCAGCAATGCACACCTGGAAGACTGGGGCGAGTTTGGAATGGGATGGGAGCAGGTCAACACCTGGATCCGCATGACCTCGCCGGACACGGCGGTGTTCATCGCACAGGCAGCGCCCTGGTCACCATCGACAAAAGGGCCGGTAAGCGGACCGGCCGTGTGGGTGGATCTGAAGGATGAGAAGGATTTCGAGAAGTACAAGGGACAGTTGGCAGGCAAGATTGTACTGTTGGGCGATATGCGCGAAGTGAAGCCCGTGGATAAAGCGCTGTTCACCCGCAATGATGAAGCGGAATTGAAGAAAATCGAGGAATATCCATTGGGCCAAGACCGCTCCCAGCAGGCCCGGGAGCGTTATCTGCAAACGCTGGCATTCCGCGAAAGGGTGGGAAAGTTTCTGGCGGCGGAGGGCGCCGCCGCGGTAATCCTGCCGAGCCGTGACGGCGAAAATAGCGGCGGATCCGGGGGAACGATTTTCGACGACAATGGCTCCAGTTTTGGCCGGTTGGTGTACCAGCGCGATCACGCCGATCCCCTCCCTCTTGCCGTGACTGCCATCGAAGACTATGGCCGCGTGTACCGCCTGCTGAAGGCCAACGTCCCCGTGACGATTGAGGTCAATGTTCAGACGCAGTTCACCGGCGATCACCAGCATGGATTCAATACCATTGCAGAAATTCCGGGGACGGATCCCAAGTTGAAGGATGAGGTGGTAATGGTGGGCGGGCACCTGGAGTCCTGGGCGTCAGCCACGGGCGCGACAGACAACGGCGCCGGTACGGTAGTGGCCATGGAAGTCATGCGCATCCTGAACACTCTGCACGTGAAGCCGAGGCGTACTATTCGCGTGGCGTTGTGGACGGGAGAAGAGCAGGGCCTGTTCGGATCACAAGGCTACGCGAAGGAACATTTGGGCGTCATTCCACGCTCCACGGATCCGGAGCAGCTGAAACTGGGCGAGTGGATGAGGAAAGTGACCGGCCCGATCCAGGTGAAACCCGAGCAGAAACAAATTTCGGCGTACTTCAACGTCGACAATGGCAGCGGGCGCATTCGCGGTATTTACCTGCAGCAGAATGCAGCCGTCGGCCCAATCTTCAAACAGTGGATGGAACCGCTGAAGGACGTTGGCGTCACCACAATCGCCCTGCGCGACACAGGCGGAACAGACCATCTGAGTTTCGATGCCGTCGGCGTTCCCGGTTTCCAGTTTATCCAGGATCCCCTGGACTATTCCTCGCGCACACACCATTCGAACATGGATACCTACGAGCGCCTGCAGGCACAGGATCTGGCTCAGGCGGCCTTTGTCGAAGCGATCTTTGTCTATAATGCGGCGATGCGCGATCAGATGCTGCCGCGCAAGCCATTTCCCCACCCTGAACTGGAGCCGCAACTCCGCGAACCTCTGAACAACCTCATGCCGAGCGCGGATGGCAAGCGATAGTACGAAACCGCAAAACCAGATTCCACTGGTAATGCAATGAGGACTGGGATATCGAGAAAATGTGGCCTCCGTCTTTTCTAGCGAGCATCCTGCACGTAGGGCGCTCCATGCATCGGGCTAAGCACGCGAAACCTCCCGGCCGAGGTACAATGCAGCAAGCTGGCAAGGAGGAGAACCATGCGCTATTGGATCGTTTTAATAATGGCTAATCTGTTGTGGAGCGGGAGCGCCGCGAACGCCCAAACGAAATTGTCGGCCAAGTGGGAAGAGTTGACTGCCGCCGATTTCAAGGCGGCCATCGCCCAGTCCCAGGGGACATGCCTCCTGCCGTTTGGCATTCTCGAAAAGCATGGTCCGCATCTCCCACTCGGAACGGACCTGCTGAACGTGAGATACGTTGCGGAGCATGCCGCGCAGGAAGAATACGCGGTGATTTTCCCGCAATACTTTGCCGGACAAATTTTTGAAGCCAGGCACGAGCCCGGAACCATCGCTTACAGCCCGGAAATACAGTTACGCCTGCTTCAGGAAACCACGGACGAGATGGCGCGAAATGGCTGCAAGAAGGTGGTCATCGTGAACGGCCATGGGGGAAACGAGAGCCTGCTTCCCTACTTCGCGCAAACGCAACTCTACAAGCCTCATGACTATGTCGTGTATGTGCAATGGGGCCACGAACCAGGGAAGAAAGCGGGAGCGGAGAAGAGCGAGCCGGACTGGCACGCAGGAGAATCGGAAACTTCCAACATGCTGGTCACCTACCCAAACCTGGTGCACATGGATCGCGCAGGAAACGAATCGGGCGCCGACCAGAAGCGCGTGAATCTGCCGGAAAATGTGTACACCGGGATCTGGTGGTATGCGCGCTTTCCCTACCATTATTCAGGGAACGGCAGCACCGCAACAAAGGAACTGGGTGAGGCCGACATGCAAAGTTGGATCACCGCGGTGGTCCGCGCGATTAAGGCAGTCAAAGCGGATAACGAAAGCCTGAAATTGCAAAGTGAGTTTTACGAGAAAAGCGCGCACCCGTTGGACACGCCGCACTAAACCCGGCGGGCTGTCCCATCAGCGAGTCTGGCGAAGCACGTCGATCCAAGCCGTCAGGATTTCATCGTTGGGTGGCTCGAGATCAAAAAACTCGATGCCCAATCCGACGCGCGACTTCACAATTCGTACCACCACAAGGGCTTCCAGAATCTGACCTTTGCGAGTCAGTTTCAGGCGCGCTCGCGCGTTCGCCGGTAGCGACTTGCTGGTGCAGATAAAGCAGCCTCCGAACGAAATGTCTGAGGTTACACCTGTCACCTGCTTGCCGGTTTCCATGTCGATCAGTTCGGCATCGGCTGCAAACGGATAGCGAATGGTATAGCGTCGGTCGCGCACGCCGCTCATACGGGCAGACGAGACTGGGGACCGGCCAGTCATGGTGATCAATTTATCCACGGGACGCGCTCAAAAAATAGGATTCGACTTAAGGGGCCCCAAGGCGGTTGAGGCTCCAACAGCCTTAGTCTGACCGAACCATCTGGCCTTGGGAACAGACTCGATGGCCAGTTGCCACCTAAGGGTAACTCGACGGGAACCAGCACCCACCGTGCTATTAGTGGGTACGACAAAAGCTCCGGCCGCAGCGGCCAAGCGAAACTTGGCGCGTGATAGTCTGGCGGAGTAGTAATCCCCATCTCGACATAACCCAATGAGCGCCGAAGGAATGCGTCAGAGCGACCGGGTCAGCCTGCAGATGCAGGTGGATGCCTCTTGGTCTCGCACTGATGGCACGCCAGTCAATCAAAGTGCTCACACATTGTTGGTCAGCCGCAACGGCGGCGTCATTCGCTTGCAGGAAAAGCTCTTTCCGGGACAGGAACTTACCCTGCATCGAACGCTGGAAGGCGATCAGAGTAAAACGGCGCGCGCAAAGATCGTGGCGGAAATCGACCGGGAGCCGGAGGGCTTTATCTACGCTTTTGCCACGCTGGAACCACGAATCGATTTCTGGGACATCGAGTTTCCTGCCCCGCACAAAGCCGAAGAAGCCCTGGCAAGGCTGCTCATGGAATGCAGTTTCTGCCAGAAGCGCGAAGTGGTGTACCTGAACGAGATGGAGCTGAAGTCCTTCGAAATACGCAAATGCGTTGCACGGCACTGCAAGCTTTGCGATTCCCCTTCGATATGGATTGAGGCGCATTCCGAGCCCAAGGCGGATGAGGCGCTTCCTTCCCGCGCCGCGGTCGAGGAACGCGTGATCCCACGCCGCAACCGGACCCGAGTGAAAGCGCGCGTGTTAGCCTGCATCCGCCGGAGAGGATTTCAGGAAGAAGTGGCGGTGTGCGAGGATTTGTCGAAGGGTGGAATCAGTTTTCGCAGCCGCAATCAGTATCCAGAGGGTTCGCGGCTGGAAGTGGCGGTGCCCTACACGCCTGGCGCAGGCGCCATCTTTGTGCCGATTCGCATTGTGTTTTCCCAAGCCATCTCTTCGGCAGGCTTGTTCCGCCATGGAGCGGCGTATCTAAAGGCGCCCGAATAGCGGACCAATCCCTCCCGCATCCTATTTCGTCGCCGGCGCAAGAATCGCTTCCCAGTTGAGAATGGCGTTCCAGAGCATGCGTTGATCTCCGCGATTCAAATCGCGGTGCAGCGGATTGAAATTGAACGTGATCACGTGGCCGTGCCCAACCGGTGAATCGAGGATCGCGGGCCGGCCCATCAAGTTTCCTTCTCCCCAAACCTGACCACTGACCAGAATGGGAGTGCCGTCGCGATCGCCCCATTCCAGGACCACGCTTCTGCCATCAACCGGGCCATCCAGGCAAGTGGTGCAGTACGCCATGCGAAGCCAGCGCCGAGGCGTGGCATACAGTGGAAAATTCTGGCGGAACACATAGGTCCGCGCCGGGTACCCGTAAGCGATCGGGTGCTCCGGACGATCGAACGTCGCGCGCACGTGCGCGCCGGGTGTCCGCGTCGCGGATTGCTGCGCTCGGGAAGCCGATTCCGCACCTCCCCCCTGCGAACTCCGAGGTACTCCGCCGGAATCGCGTCGTACACCACGAACAATTCCGCCTTCGAGCGGTAATATGGATCCGCTGCCCAGCGTAATGAAGAGTCCTCCCTGTTCCACAAATTTCTGAATCTCTGCAAGCCCTTCCCACCCAATTCCACCCGTAATGTCCTCCGATTCCGCAGGAGTGCCGAAACTGGGCGCCTGGGGCGTCTTCTTGAACGGCAGCGGTCCCCAAGCTTTGGGAATACCCCGAATCTGCTCGGCGAGTTCCAGATCGACGTGGCCATATAGAAGCACTTCGATTTTGTCCCGCAAGTTGCCGGCACGAATGTCCTCGTCGCGAAGATACACGTAAGGGACCCTGCGTTGATCCAGCGAATAGCGGACCCATCCAATCGAATCTGTATCCGCCCATGGCACCCATACCCCGATGCGCGGCACCTTGGCAGAATGATGAGCGACATGCGGCGCCGCTTCCACCCCCTCGAAGTTCAACCCTAGCTGCTCCGACGTATCCTTCAAAGCCTCCGCAAGCCCGGCTTGCGCGGGGAAAATCCAGGAACCCGCGGGATAGTCCACGCCCTCCACGGAAAAACGCTGTTCCGCGATTTCCAGGGTGAATCTCGCGAGGCGATAGCGCGCTTCGAGAAGCCCTTCCTGGCCCGAATCTTTCAGCAGAAATGTCGCGCCGCATCCTGAGATTTTCCCTGCCGGATGGGGCACTTCGCTCAAAAGCGTCAGCTGTGCTGAGCGAATCGCGGGGTCGATGGTAGGAATGGCGTTTAAGTGATAGTGGGCTGGAAGTTCCCAGGAAACGTCATCATAAGGTTCGCTGGCATCCTTCGGGTAACTCTGCGGAGCAAGCAAATCAACCGCGTAGTTTCGATACGGCTGATCCAGCCGCACGACGTACGTTCCCGCCGGGAATGACCCGTCCTTCAATGTAAGGGTAGTTCTTGCGCGGCTCACTTCGATGTGCTGGCTCATCAGGCGCGCCACTAGCTGCGCCACTCGCTCCGGATCACCTTGACGATCGGGAATCAGGAACGCAAACGGTGGCTGTTCCAGGCCGTTGCGGTAGGAGTGGAGGCTTTTCGTGTAAAAATTGCGGAGCAGTTCGTGCGCATTGCTGGCTGCATAATCCAGCGCCGCAAGCATGCCGGTTTCGTTGTAATTCAAATTATCGCGCGCGGACCAAAGGAACTCGCCCTTGGGCGGCGGAAGGGGTCTGTACCACTCCTTGGTGCTGTCTTCCGCGGGCAGCGAGTGCTTCAGAGTCTCGGCGGTGCCGTTCCCGAAGGTCTCGAAGCCTCGTCCAATCGAATTGTGATTCATCGCCACGGAATCGAGAAACAGTTCGGAGAAACCCTCGCCAAAATTCCACGTGGAGACACCCGGCATGCCGAGCCCCGTCATGGTCTGAACCTCATAGAAACTCAGAGCAAGAAATTCCGCGATGGTGATCGGATCAACGTGCGGATTGTAGGGACCGGTCCCGTTCCAGGTCATCAGAAGAGGCACGCCCTCGTGCAGATCGTGAACAACGGTGGGGTGCCAATCGAAAAACATGCGAGAAACGGTTTTGGTGGTTTCCTGGGTGAGCTGATGCGCGTCCCTATTGACGTCGACAAAAACATATTTGCCCCAATAGGGAGGAGACTGTCGAGGCAGAGTATTGAGATCGGTTTTGCCCTTCAGGTAGCGATAGAACCATTCCACCTGTTTGTCGCGGCCGTCAGGATTGGACACCGGATTGATGAGCACGACCAGATTTTCACGGATGCGCCGGATCATCGGCCGTTCGGATACGGCCAGGCGGTAAGCAGTTTCCAGCACGGATTCCGTCGAGCCCGTCTCATCCGAGTGCAGCGCGGCGTTGAAGTAATAGATGGGGCGTGAGTTCGCAATGAGCTTTTCGGCAGCTCCAGCATCTGTCTTGCGGGGATCAGCCAGCGCAGCCGTAGCCGCCTTGAGCTGATCGAGGCTGGCGATTCCCTTCTCGTCGGCGATGGCGAGAAGCAGGATATCCCTGCCCTCCTCCGATTGGCCGATGGTGAAAATGCGAACCCGGGGAGAAGCCGCGGCTAGCGCCCGGCAGTACGAATAAGCCTTGGAAGAGTCAACCAGTTCACCAGGCGCCCCCATGATGCGGCCGAAAAACGCACGCGGAGACGGAACGCTCGCCGAAGCCGGCAGGTAGGCAACCCAAGGGGACAGGAATTGTGGTTCCGTGGTCGCCTTGGAAATTTCTTCAATCGAGCCCGGTTCAGCTGTATCAGGAGTGAAGAGTGATTGCGCAAAAAGTGTCCCGGAAAAACAGGAAAGGGAAACGGATAGCAAAAAAGACCGAATCAATATCTCCCTCCACCACTGGAATGCAACTCGCATGAATGAAATAAGGACGAGTGGAGTGTACTACAACTCGAAAACGAGCAGGATGGATCAGTCCGTGGGCAAGACCGCAGCCCCAGCCTCACTTGCGGCCTTCGCCAGTCTCTGGTCGCGCGTTGCCAGAGGAATAGCGCGGCGGAGAGCAAGTTCCAGATAACACGCATCGTAGACGGTAATGTTGTGGCGCTCGGAGAGTCGCAACGTCGCGTTCCACGCCTGCTTGTCGGTCTCGGAGTCGACTTCGATCGGAAGCTGTTGAAGTTTTTGAATGCACCTATCCCGGTAGGCCGCTTCGATTCGTTTGCGGCGCACAGCAACTTGGAGGGCGTTGGCAATTTCTAATCGCCATAAGCAGGGAACGGTAGCGCCCTGCTCACTCACCAAGTCGAATAATTCGTCGCTCTCCGAAGTATGCTCATCGTGCAGCACCCAATTCAAGGTGATCGAAGAGTCGATCACGGCAATCAAGAACGGCCCTCGTCTATCAATTCCCTGATCTCGGCCGCGCTCATTCTCATGCCCTTTCTCATCTTCTTAATCTCCGCGACGGCCCGGCGAGCCGCTTCGCGGTCGAATGGTTTCGCGATGGGCAGGAGTCGCGCAACCTGTTTTCCGTGGCGCGTGATGATGATCTCCTCGCCTTTCTCGGCCAAATCGAGCAGGTGTCCAAGCTTGTTTTTCGCCTCGAAGGCGCCTATCTCTCTCATAGATAAACCATTATACTCAGCTAGCTGTCATCTAGCTCATTTCCAGGTTACCACAATCCGAACTTTCGGCCCCGCCGGCCGCCCACCCATGAGCTCGAGGCAAGCTGCATCTGCCCCCGCAAGCGGGGAAGTCTCGTCAGCGAAGTTGTGGGATCTCTTAGTCCAGCGCGGGTACAGCTGCCTGCTCGCGGCGGCGCCGATGCAGGTAGTGCATGGCAATGTTCAGGTAGATCTCCCCGCAGGGCGTTTCGATGCACAGCACCATGGCCTCCGTATCAACGCTTCCACCGAGCCCTTGCTCGCTCATGTGCACTTCCGGGGGAAACACCTTGAAGCGGAAACCCTGATCGTTCAGCAATGTGACCGAATTGCCGATGACCATGTTGGCCAATTCGCAGACCGTTTCGCGAATCACCTGCTCGCTTTCGGGAAGCGGGCTCCCGGCTAGATGATTGGCAACGCGCATGGCAACTTCCGGCGCCAAATCTAGGATAACGCGCCCTTCGATATCGCCCTTGATAGCCACGAGCGCCGCTACGCCCTTACGGCGATAGGTATTCTCATCCATGGTCAGGTCCGCGATTTTCGTTGGCGCCTGAAGCGATTCGGCAAAAACCGCGTCCGCAGCGTTAATAAAGGGCTGAATGAGTTCCATTCTCATGAAAGGCTCTCCCCTGCCATCGCCACAGGCGCGCCTGAGGCATGTGGATCGTCTCCCAAAACGTAGCGAAGAATTTCGTAAAGCACTTCGGGCTTCACCGGCTTCTGAACGAAATGCTTGGCGCCCTTCTGCAGTGCGGCCAGAATGTTCTCCTGGTAGCCGACGGAGGAGACCATGACAATGCGGGCGTCGGGATGCTGGCGAACGATGCGCTCGACCGCTTCGATGCCCTCCATCTGCGGCATGGTGATGTCCATCAGGACGATGTCGGGCTTCGAACGGTTGTATTCCGCGATGGCCGTCAGGCCATCCCCGGCTTCACCGGCCACTTCCCCGCCAAAGAACTCGATCATCTTGATGAGATTCTTGCGGGCGAAGACGGAGTCGTCCACCACCAGATAGCGGACGGGCTGTTGGTCTTTCCGAAGTAGCGCTGCAAACTGTTGCATGACCTTCTCCTTTTGCTCCGCCTGCCCGGTCAGGCACGCGGAGTGGAAACTGGAACTTTCTCGCTTTTCTCACTCTTTTCGTTTTTCTCGGATTTCTCGGAAGTTTCGGATTTCTCCCCGCTGGCGTGATGCCCGCCATAGTGATTGATCAGGTAGCCGGCAATGCTGTCCAACGCCAGAACTTTGTTGGCATATCCTTTCAGGATCGCGGCACGGGGCATGCCGGCGACGACGCAAGTTTCCTCGCTCTGCGCAATGGTCATTCCACCTGCGGCCTTGATCGCGCCCAATCCTTCCGCGCCATCATCACCCATGCCGGTCATCTGCACGCCCACAGCGGTCATGGCGAATTCCTGCGCGACAGAATGAAAAAGCACATCCACGGACGGCCGGTGACCATTGATCGGCGGCCCATCGGAAAGTATCGCCATTTCTCCACGCGGCATCCGGCGCACCATCATGTGGCGGTTGCCTGGGCAGATGAGAACACGGCCAGCCAGCAACAAGTCGCCAGACTTCGCTTCCTGCACATCCAGCGCGCAGCACTCATCCAGCCGCCGCGCAAACATGTCCGTAAAACCTTCCGGCATGTGCTGGACAATGACGAACGTCGATGGAAAATCCCCTGGTATCTGCGAAAGCAGGTATTGCAGCGCGTTGGGGCCGCCGGTGGAAATGCCAATCGCCACGACCCGGTTCGGCGGCAGAGCCAGGCGCGAGCGATTCTTGTGCTGCGCAGGAAGTTCCGGCTCCAGCCTGGGCAGTGTTTTCGGACCGCCGGCGCGCTTGGCCACCTTGATTTTCTCTACCAGTTCGTAGGCCACAGGGTCGAGATGGCCTGCGGCGGCATCCTTCGGCTTGGCAACAAAATCGATGGCTCCCAGGGCCAGGGCCTTGAAGGTAGAGTAGGCGCCTTCCTTCGAATGAGTGCTGAAGACGATCACAGGCAGAGGGGCGTTGCGCATGATCGAACGCAAGGTCTCCACGCCGTCCATACGGGGCATTTCCAGGTCCAGCGTCACCACGTCCGGTCGCAATTCCGCTATTTTCCGCAAAGCGAACGCGCCATCCATGGCCGTGCCCACCACTTCAATATCCGGGTCGCGCTCCAGAATCAGCGGTATGAGTTTCCGCATCAGCGCAGAATCATCGACCACCAGCACGCGCACGCGTTCTTTCATGCGATTGCTCCCAGCGGCAAGGACCGCGACAACCGGCTCACGATGGCTGGAACATTCAATATCAGCACCACGGTACCGTCTCCGAGTATCGACGCTCCGCTCACCAGATCACTCGACACGATTTCACCCGGTAGCGCCTTGATCACCAGCTCTTCCTCGCCCACCAGGCTATCCACCACCAGCCCAAATCGCTTTTCCGCCTGGCCGATCACCACCACGAAATTCTTTTGCTTTTTCGTACCGGGAGTTTCCACGGCGTGGATCTGGCTGAGCCCGCTTAGCCGCACAAGCGTCAGAATCTGTTCGCGCAGCCGGAGCACTTCCCGCTGATCAACGCGGTGAATCTCCTGTTCGTGGATTCGCGTAATCTCTATCACCGAAGAAAGGGGCACGGCGAAGAGCCGGCCGCCGACGCGGAACAGCAGGGTCTGAATGCTTGCAAGGGTCAGGGGCACGCGAAGCTGAATCGTGGTTCCAGTTCCCTTCACGGAGGTGACGTGGACCGTGCCTTTCAGCCGGTCGAGAACCGTGCGAACAACGTCCATGCCCACGCCGCGCCCGGAAACTTCTGTCACTTCCGTCGCGGTGCTGAAGCCCGGCTCGAAAATAAGATTCAGGACGTCCTGGTCAACCATGCGCTTGGCTTCGTCCGCCTTGATCAGACCGCTGCGCACGGCCTGGGCGCGAACGAGCTCCAGGTCGACGCCCCGTCCATCGTCGCGCACTTCCAAGACCACCTGGGTGCCCTGATGATAGGCATTCAAGGAAACTGTGCCGCGTGCCGGCTTGCCCGCGCTGAGCCGATCGTCGGCTGGTTCGATTCCGTGGTCCACGGCATTGCGAACAATGTGGGTAAGCGGTTCAGCCAGCGCATCCAGAATGCCCTTGTCCAGGTCCGTGTGTTCGCCCGAAATTTCCAGTGCCACGTCCTTGCCGCAAAGCTTGGCCACATCGCGGACAACACGCGGGAACCGCCGGAAGAGCTGCTCGACGGGTACCATGCGGATCTTGAGAACGCACTTGTGGAGCTCATCCAGCACCCGCGACTGAAACGCGAGCGCTTCCGCGAGCTTGCCGCGTACGGGATCTCTGGCGTGCTGCTTATCGAATTCAGAAAGCGTGCGATGAAGCATGGACTTGCCGATGATCAGTTCGCCTACCAAGTTCATCACCGAGTCGATACGCGCAGCGTCCACCCGGAGCGAACTTTCCGTTACCGCAGCCACCGCAGAGGCGCCTGCGGTTTGTTTCGAATTGAACGGGTCCTGCGCTTCGTTGGGATGGCCGGTCAACTGCGCCGCCTGGGCCTCCAGGATGTCCCCCAGAAGCTCGTGCTCCGCGGTTTCCGCTTGCGCAGCCTGTTCAATGCGCAAGTCCGATACCACCGCCGGAATGCGGCAGCGATGAGAGATATGTTCCAGCGGATGTGCGCTGGCAAGGGCGGCTTCGACAATTTCCACCGAGGCGGCGGCCAGGTTGTCTTCCGGGCGAAGTGCGATAACGGTGCCACAGGCGTGCAGGACGTTGCGGACCAACTGGAAGGCCGCGGCGCGCATCGAGCTATTCGGGTCTATGCGCAAAGCGATGTTGTAGACTGTCTCGCCCCGAAGCACTGCTTCGGAAATCATCAGCCCTTCATATTCGTTCCAACGGAAAGTCGCCGGTATGGTGGCCGTCCCCGCTTCGCCCGCGGCAAGCGGAGCAACCGGCGCCTTCAGCAAACGGTGCAGAAGCGCCCGAAACGGATCAACCGAGGGAGGCTCCTGCAGTTTCTGATAGGCGCTGAGCATGCTTTCGAATAGATCGACGGAGGAAAGAATAACCTCCGCGAGCTTTGCGCCGTGCGACTGAGCCACTTGCAGCGTCAGAATGTCTTCCAGTTCGTGGGCAATCTCGCTGAGCTTCGTAAAGCCGCAGGCCGCCGAGTCCCCTTTCAGGGTATGCACGGCGCGGCGAACGCCCCTGATGAGCTCCTCATCGGCGGGGTGTTTTTCCAGCTCGAGGCCGGTGTCATTGATGACCTGGAGCAATTCCGCGGCGCTCTCAAAGAAGAGCGCGCGAAGTTCCGCTCCGCGATCCTCGGGCAAAAAACTCAAGCATTCACCTCAATCCGCTTGTAAGCGGTGCCATTGTTTTCATGGACCATTTTAAATTTCTGTGTCAGGCCAAACAGGCTTTCGGCGTGTCCGACAAACAGAAATCCGCCGGGATTCAGGCAATGCCAGAACTTGTCGATCAGGCGCTTCTGCTCCGCTTCGTCAAAATAGATCATCACATTGCGGCACAGAATGATGTCATTGCGCCGGGGCAGGAATTCTGTTTTCAGGTTATGGAAGTCGAATTGCACCAACTCCTTGAGCTGCGGTTTTACCGAGTATTTATCCGCGGATTTCTCGAAGTAACGCAAGCGCGTGGTGTAATCCACTGGCTCCATCTGGATTTCCGTATAAATTCCTTCCTGGCCGGAGCGCAGGCTGGCATAGCTGATGTCGGAGGCGACAATCTCCAGCTTCCAGGGCGGCGGAATCAGCGGCTTGGGAGAAGGCATTTCAAACGGCAGCGGGTTGCGCAGATAGTAGTAAGCGAGGGCATCGCAGATCAGGATGGCCACCGAGTAGGGCTCTTGCCCGGCCGAACAACCCGCGCTCCACACCCGCAGGTTCCAGTCTCTCCGTTCTTGCTTGTGATGGAGTATCTCTTCCAGAACCCCTTTTTGCAGCAGTTCCAGTTGCGGGCGATTGCGGAAAAAGCTCGTTTCGTTGACGGTGAGATTTTCCAGCAGCAGCGCGAGCTCATTGCGTCCTTCGCGGCTGGTGAGCAGGCGATAGTAGCTGTAAAAAGACTCCAGCTGGCAGGCCTTTAACCGGCGCTGCAAGCGGTCCTTCAGGAAATGAGAGCGGCGCTCGTCGAAATACATCCCGCATTCCTGATAGACAAGCGTCTGAAGGAGTTTGAGTTCTGCTTCGGTAAGTTGAATTTGAGCGGTGATCGTTCCCATGCTCGATGTTTGCGGCCCATCGGATAGTCAGTGGCGCTACGCCTTGGCGCAGCTCGCCTACTGGGAAATCGCGACGGGTTCCGCGGCCTCCTCGAATTTTTTGAATTCTGGCTGGCGCAGCAGCCTGGCGATGTCCAGGAGAATAATGAGGCGGCCCTTCAATTTGCCCACGCCGGTCACATAACTCGATTCGCCTTCGGCAAATACCGTCCCGGGAGGTTCAATCTCCGACGGCGGAATCTTCAACACCTCAGAGGCCGAACTGACAATCAGCCCAAGGAGACGGTTGTCCAGTTCAACCACCAAAATGCGGTTTTTCTTGTCCAGTTCGAGCGCGGGGCTGCCAAAGCGTTTGCGCAAGTCCATTACGGGAATGATTTTGCCACGGAGGTTGATCACTCCCTCAATCAATTCCGGCGCATTGGGAACCGTGGTGATTTCCGGAACCCGGACGATTTCACGCACGGAACCGATCTGAACCCCGTAGGTTTCATTGCCGATGCGAAATCCAACAAGCTGGCAGTCTTTCTGCATGCAATGCTCCGTACTAGGAACGACTCACTTCGGCGAACTCGTACTCGCGAGATTCCCGGGCCGGTGCCGCGCGATGCTGCGTTGTGCTTTCCCGCCGCTGGCGCAACTGGCTGGAGCGGTCGATGACAAAGCGGTCCATGTTGTCGAGCAAGTTGCGCGAAAGTTTCAGCATCTGTTCGGCGGCAGCGGAAAGCTCCGTCGAGCTGGAGGCCGATTGCTGCACGAGTTCCCGCATCTTGTCCATGGCCCGGACGACGGCTTGTGCGCCCGAAGCCTGTTCTTCGACGGCCGAATTGATTTCCTGGGTAATCTCCGTAAGCCGGTTGGTGGCCTTGGCGATTTGCGAGGAACCCACCGACTGCTCGCTGGTGGCCGCCCCGATCTCCTGGGAGAACTTGTAGACTTCGGTGACCACGTCGGAAATCTTGTGCAACGCCGAACCCAGGTCATTGCCGAGGCTCAGCCCTTCCTCCACAATGCGCGTGCTGTGCTCCATGTTTTCAACCGCCTGACGCGCTTCCCGCTGGATGCTCTGGATCAGGTCCGCGATCTCCTTTGTGGATTGCGTGGACTTTTCCGCCAGCTTGCGGACTTCGTCGGCGACGACCGCGAAACCCAGTCCATGCTCCCCGGCGCGCGCGGCTTCAATGGCCGCGTTGAGCGCAAGAAGATTAGTCTGTTCGGAAATGTCGTCGATGACTTCAATGATCTTCCCGATATCGTCGGCGCGGTGGCCCAGGATGTTGATGATTTCGGCGGAAGACTGAATCGCGCGGTTCGTGCGGTTCAGCCCGTCGGTGGCCTTTTCCATCGTCTGAATGCCGGTGCCAACCTCTTCGCGGGAACGGTTGGCGATATCCAGCAGGACTTTGGCGGTGTCTGCCACGCGCTGGATGGAAGTCACCATCTGATCGATGGAAGCGGAGGTTTCCGCAACGCTGGAGGCCTGCACCTGGGTGTTCTTCACCACGTTCTGCACGTTGATGCTCATTTCGTGCATGGTGCTGGTTACCTCTTCAATCGCGGAGGACGCCTGAACGCTGACCTTCGCGGATTCATCCGCGGCTCCGGCCACCTGATTGGAACCGGCAGAGACTTGCGAAGCGCCGTCGCGCGTCGCGCGGACGATTTCCTGCAAGCCGTGCGACATCCTCAGGAACGCATTACCCAGGGTGTCCCTCTTTGAGCGCGGCGTCACTTCCACGGTCAGATCGCCTTCCGCAACGGCCATGGACACAGAGGCCATCTCCTTCAGGTATGCGACCATATTGTTAAAGGTGGTGGCCAGCGCCCCAATTTCGTCGTTGCGGTGGATATCGATGTTCTGATCCAGATCGCCCGAATCGCCAATCTCCCGCGCCACGGTAATCAGGTGCTGCAAAGGTTCGGTAATGGATTTGGCGGTCCGCAATGCGCTCAGTACTCCAAAGGCAATCGCGACCAGGCTGCCAAGGATGATGATGACCCCGCTAAACGTGCTGGCGCGGGAAGCGGTGGCCTGCGAGTCCACCAGCGCTTTGCTGATATCGGAGTTCGCTTGATCCAAAACCGTCGAAGATTTCGTCAGCCATGAAGCAGGGTCCTTTTGAAGATAGAAAATCTGTAAGTCAGAGACCGTGGCGTCTCCGGAATCCACCTGGTGGCGCTTTGCCAGCAATGGCTTGGCAAAATTGTCGGCCCAGCTCGCCTCCGTGCTTTCCACCTGAATCAGGGCCGTGCGAAGAAAATCATTGTTGGCCTGGGATTGGCCGCGTTTGATGATGTCGCTCAGCTCGCTGAAACCGCGGTTGACCTTATCCTCGTCGCGCGGATCGCCGCTCAGCAGGAAATTGTTGAGGTTGAGGCGGTTCTGCATGATCTGGTAGCGCACGGCTTCCGCCGTGCGCACGCTTTCCAGTGTGGCGGCCGCCTCGTTGCTTGCGGACCGCGCTTTCCACAGCGCACCGAGGTCCACAAAAAGAAGCAGGGCAAGAATCGCCAGGACTACTCCGAAACCTTTATAGAGCTGCTTTCCGATGGTCATCGCGTCACTTCCTCCACTCCCCTTACGACCGAGACATCTTTGCGCGGCTTCTGGCTTGCCGCGCCCCACCATGGGTTCCCCTACTGCTTGAATTCAAACTCGACGATCTGCGTAGTCTCCTCGGGAGCCGGTTCAAATCTCCATTCCTTTACGGCATCCAGACAGGACTGAACCAACAGGGGATGACCGCCCAGGGCTCGCGAGCTCTTTACGCGGCCATCGGCGCCAATCACCAACTCAACTTTCACCTTGCCGGAGATATTCATCCGCCGGGCGAGATCAGAAAACTGCGGATTGACTCTGGACTTGACCTTGCGCTTGCCTTCTTCCCCTACCGACTGCTGAGCCGACACCATTGCGCATGCCAATACGGTTGTTGCGACTGCGGCGAGCAATCGACTACCCCAAGAAAATCGCATGAACACCACGCCCTCCTAAGGCGAGAAACTAACCCACCATCGAGAAGGCAAGTGGAGTGCCAGTGTTCTAAAACGGTTCCGTGAACCGGGTCATTGCGCTTCATCATAAACAAGGCGCTTGTTTTCAGAGCGATACGTGCAGGCAGTTATCAGACCGCCTCTCGCCTTACCGGTGGTTTTTGTCTCAAGCGAGAGGTTGCGGCGCCCCCTGGGTCTCAGGCTGAGACTGGCGGGGGACACTGGCAATTGGTACAGGGTAACGCATGCGCGTCACATTTTGGAACTGCGATTGACTCACATTGAGATTGCTCAGTAGCGTTGTTCTATCGAGTTCTTATTTTGAGACACGCGCAACACCCCTTTGCCCCTGATGCGTGAGACAAAAACTAGCTCCAAACGGCGCCCTGCGAGCAACCGCGGCAGAAAGCCCATAGACCCCGCCCCGATGGATGTTTCCCGCGAGTTTATGGACCTCGCTGTCGAGGCCGCCCATTGCCGTGAATTGCCTACCTTTCTTGCGGGGCTCTCGGCGCGCGCCGCCGAAATGTTGCAGGCCCACTGGGGAGGCCTGGGAGAGATTCACGGCAGCCACGTGGAGTTGCACTGCCGCAGGGCCGACACTCCCGCGGACGAAGCGGAACGAAACTGGATTGCCGCGAAGGTGCTGCAACGGCGTGCAGGGCTCGAAGTTCTGCCGTGCGAAAGAAAAAGCGCCTACTGTGCTTTTTATCCCATCTATGCCAGCGACCACGAGTTGATGGGAACTCTCTGCTTGGTACGAGACTCCGCGAATTTTTCCGCCTCAGAGGAGCGGCTGCTCGACGCCTTAGGCAGCTATGCTGCCCTGGTCATGGAGAAGGTGCGGCGCTTTTCGCAACTGGAGCGCTCCAAGAAGCAATGGGTCGAGGACATTGACGCCATCAGTGACTACATCATTGTCCACGACCAGGCTTGGAAGATCGTGCGCACCAATCGTTCCCTGGCGACACACTTGGGCATCCCGCCGGTGGCGCTGGTGGGGGAACCCGTGAACAGCCTGCGACATATCGCGGAGACCGGAAGCGCGCTCCCCTGCCCGTTCTGTCAAAACACGCATGAATCCCGGGAAGAATATATTGCCACGGGCAACGGACGCACTTTTCTTGTTTCAACTTCCCGCGCTCGGGGAGCCGTGGAAGAAGAAGGACGCACGATTCACGTGCTGAAAGACATCAGCGACCGCCGCGAGGCAGAACGCCGCTACCGCGAACTGTTCGACAATATCCAGGAAGGTTTATTCTTTGCCACTCCCGAGGGACAGTTTCTCGACGTAAATGACGCCATGGTCCGTATGCTCGGCTACGAGTCAAGGGAGGAACTACTGCGCGCGGACGTGAGCGCACACCTGTATCCCACGCCGGCGGCGAAAGAGCGCCTGGTACAGGCGATCGCAGAATCGGGAGCGCTTCGCAATTATGAAGAAACGTTGCGGCGGAGGGACGGAAGCCTGTTGCACACGCTCCAGAACATCAATGCGGTGCGCGATGCCCAGGGCCAGGTTTTGCAGATTCGCGGCCTGATGCTGGACGTTACCGAACAGAAGATGTTTCAGTCCCAATTGCAGCGGGAGCGGGATTTCAATCAGAAAATCTTGAATACCACGCAGAGCATGATCCTCCTGCTGGACACCGCCGGCCTGATCAGCTATGCAAACCGGCGCTGTTTTGAAGCCGGGTATCGAGAAGAAGAACTGATCGGGCAGAAGCTCGTCCGGTGGGTGGAAAGCTCCCATCGCAATGATTTTGAAGCCGCGCTGCAGACGACCGCGAACGGCCAGCAGGTGGAAAATCTCGAATTGCGCGTTAAACGCAACGACGGATCAATGGGCCACTTCTCCGTCAGCCTCAGCCCGAGCAGGGACGAGTCCAACCAGGTAAACAGCGTGGTTGTGGTCATGACCGACATTACCGACGCCGTGCTGCTTCAGGCCAAGCTGGCCCACGCCGAGAAGATGGCAACTATCGGGCGCCTGGTCTCCGGCGTTGCCCACGAAGTGAATAATCCCCTGGCGGCCATTCTCGGGTTCACGGATCTGCTTCTGGAAGATCCTCAGGTGCCCCCCTCCGCCCGCGAGGAACTCCAGATCATTCTGCGGGAGACGCAAAGAACCAAGGAAATCGTGCAAGGCTTATTGAGTTTTGCCCGCCAGCGTCCGGCGCAGCGCGAGCCGATGCATGTAAATTCCATCCTGCGGCAGACCATCAAACTGCGCAGCTACGACCTCTCCAGCCATGGTGTCGAAGTCAGCGAGGAATTCGATGACAACCTGGAGATGGCCATGGGAGATCCGCAGCAACTCCAGCAGGTATTCCTGAACATTCTCAACAATGCCTACGATGCCATCCAGGAAGCCGGAAATCACGGGAAAATCCGCATCCGCACGCGGCGAACCACGGACTTCATTGAAATCGCCTTCATCGACAACGGCACGGGAGTCAGCGACCCGGAGCGGATCTTCGATCCCTTCTTTACGACCAAACCTGCCGGCAAGGGTACTGGCCTGGGGTTGAGCATCTGTTACGGCATTGTGCGCGCGCATGCCGGAGAGATTCTCTGCTGGAACAATGAAAATGAGAGCGGCAGCACTTTCGTCGTGCGCCTTCCCATTGCCACCGAAACGGCACTGGCAGCGGCGGCAAACGAGGCAGGACGATGACCCTCACAAAAACCAATCCTGCGCTGGCCCCAATCCTTTTAATCGAGGATGAACCCTCCGTGAGCGCTTTCGTTCGCACCGCACTCGAGCGCCGCGGCTACCGCGTGGTGCAGGCATCCACGGGTGCCGAAGGGCTGCACGAACTTTCCACGGGCTCCTACGCAGGCGTGATTTCCGATATTCGCATGCCCGGCGACATTAACGGCGCCGATGTCCACAAGTGGATTCAGAGCCACCGGCCGGAGTTAGGCCAACGCATCATTCTGATCAGCGGGGACACCGCCAACAGCGAAACGCAGTCTCTCTTGTCGGGGAGTACCACTCCCTGCATCGAAAAACCTTTTCGGGTCCAACAATTAATATCCACTGTGGAGAAAACCTTCGGTGAACCATGAGCGATGATCTAAAAATTAAACTTCTGGTAGTGGACGACGAACAGAGCATCCGACGGCTTTGCATGACCATCGGCACTTCGCTGGGCTTCGCTTGCGACGAAGCGGAAAGTGCTGAAACCGCCGCCACCCGCATAGAAACCAATCCCCCCGATGTGGTCCTGACCGATTTGAAGCTGCCGAATCAGTCCGGCGTGGAGCTGCTTAAACAGCTCAAAGGTGTGTTGCCGCGCGCGGAAGTGGCCATCATGACCGGGCACGGCTCGATCGAATCGGCCGTCGATGCCATGAAACTTGGCGCCTACGATTACATTGAGAAGCCTTTCCGCGTGGAGAAGATGCGGCTGCTGCTCCAGCGCATGGCGGAAAAAGTGCGCCTGGTCAATGAAAATGCCTTCCTGCGAGACAAAGTCGATACCGACGAAAATCTGGACGGCATTATCGGCACCTCCGCGGCCATGCAGGATGTCCTGCGCATGATGTCGCGGCTGAAGGACACGCGAACTCCGGTCTTGATCTCTGGAGAGAGCGGTACCGGCAAGGAACTTGTGGCCCGTGCGATTCACTTCCGGGGCGCGCTGGCACAATCCAATTTTGTCGCGGTGGATTGTGGCGCGCTGGTGCCCACCCTGATGGAAAGCGAACTGTTCGGCTATGAGAAGGGCGCGTTCACCGGGGCAACCCGAACGAAGGCAGGACTCTTCCAGGCGGCCAACGGCGGCACCATCTTCCTGGATGAAATCGGTGAACTGCCTCTCGAAATGCAGGCAAAACTCCTACGTGTCCTCCAGGAAAAGGAAGTCCGGCCGGTCGGCAGCAATGAAAAGATCGATGTTGATGTGCGCGTGATTGCAGCAACGAATCGCGACCTGGAAGCTGCCTATCGCGCCGGCACGTTTCGGAAGGACCTCTATTTCCGTCTTAACGTCGTGACCGTGCACATCCCACCGCTGCGCGAGCGGCGCTCGGACATTCCGATGCTGGTGCATCACTTTCTGAACCGCTATACCCCCGGCATGCATCTCCAGGTGACTGCCGCAGCCATGAAAAGCTTCCTGCAGTACGACTGGCCGGGAAATGTACGTGAACTGGAGAACTGCATTGCGCGGGCTGTCACCCTTGGCGATCACCAGACCATCGACGTCCACGATTTGCCGCCCTCCATTCGCACCGAACAACCCGCCAGTTCAGACATGACTTCCCAGGACGCCGCATCCCTCTCCACGACGGCTTTGGCCGAAATGGAACGCATGACCATCCTGCGCGTCTTTGAACAGGCCCATGGAGACAAGGCCCAGGCGGGGAAGATGCTCGGCATCAGCCGCGCCACTCTCTATCGCAAACTGAAGAGGTACAACATCGCCTTGCGCGGCAGTGCCGAAAAGGTGGAAGAAAAAGCCGCGGAAGCTCACGCCGTTGGGAACTGAGCGTCTCAATGGGAAGGACCTTGGCCAGCGTGAGCGGTGAGACAAAGTGTTTCAGCGTGAGACGTTGCGCCTTCTCCCAATCCAACGGAAAATCATAAGCCTTTTCCCTCCAGCTATTTCCAAACTCTCACGCCTCCCCCTCCCTTTGGCTTTCTGCGTGCAATTCCCTTCGCGGGACACTGCGCCCTTGGCTGAGTCCGGTGTGTACTTTCACCTGACGCCGCGAAGGTTTGCAACACGCATGCCCCAAACGAACGCGGGGACACTCGGAAATGACACTGACGGTGGATGACCGGGAATGCACGGAACAATTAGCTCGTTTTTTTCCAAAACTTCCAGCGGTCCGCATTCCGGTGCAGGTCACTCCGCGTAGACCCGGTCAGGTGCGCGCTAGGGAAGCCACGGTGGTCGAATTCGGCACCAGGGAATACGCCATCTTCTTGTCGAAACTGGCGCTCGAATTTGATGACCGTGTCCGGCTGGTTCGACATGGAGGAGGACGTCCGGCAGAGGCAACGGTAATCGCTTTGCAGTATCACGAAGGCCGTAAGGCAGTGGCCGTGCGATTCCTGGATGGCCCCTGCGAATGGATGATGCACCCGTGAACAAATTGATCACAACTTTGAATTTGCCCGCTCCGCCGAGATCCGACGGTTCGCGCCAGGCGCAATGGGAGGAGACGCGCTCCGTTTTCCCCATCTATCTGGCGCTAGCGAAGCATCTGCAATACGAAATCCCCTTCCCTCAGAACAAGCGGGTTCTGCCGGAGAAGCCAGACAGCGAGTTTTACACTCAGGTACACGCATGGCTGGACATGCTTGATCTCAAGGTGCAGGTTCACCAATTGCGTCATCTGCTGCAGATGACCACCCTGAACGCCAGCGAGAGCGGGCTGCGCGCGCTGATCATGCGCCACCTGCGAAAATCCTCGAAAACCAACACAGATCGGGACAAGATCGATTTCCTGCTGGTTCAGTATTTTGCCTTGTGCGCCCCCGCCAAAATCTATCACAAGCACATCGAGCTCTCTGACGTAGCTCACGTCATGAAAGCCGTGCTGGGTGAGGTCGACTCCACCCCTTTGAATTGGTGCGAACCTCTGGAAAAAATGATCCTGGCCCTGCGCAACTTTAAGAGTCTTCGCGAAATCCTCAAAACCAATTTCATTGAACAGGGGCGTCGCGTAAAGGAAGGCGCCGGCGGCATGTTCTATGACCCGTCCGCCATGATTGCTTTCGTTCGATTCAACTTCCTCTTGCGCCGCACTCTGATCGAACTGATGCACTCCGACCTGATTTTCATCCGCTCCGGCATCAACCACCTGGAGAGCAACGGGGCAAAGACGCTGGATTGCCAGACCTACGGTTTAACCTCGACCGAGCCCATCAACAAGATCCGCCAGATCGCCGACGAGTGGAAGCAGCCCTTCCAGAAGGAATACAACGAACGCACCGTAAATCAAGCCTTTGAGAAGCTGTTGGCCTTGCGGGCGGACGTCGAACGAGCGATCGAGCGCGTCATGGGGAAACCTCCCGAGAGCAGTCCCGCGAAGGGCACCCTAGACGCTGCATCCGCACCCATCGCAAACGGCCTACCGGTCGCAGCGGCACTCCCCGCAAAACCCGGGGTGAAAAACCCGGCAGCTACGGACAGAACTGGTGTCGGGGAGATCGAACTCGATTTCGAGAGTTGCATGGAAAAGGTCTGGGAGCAGCTTATTTCGGCTCCGCCTTCGCGTGGCCGTTCGATGACCACGGTGCGTGTCGGTGGAGCGCGCCTGCTGATGTCTTCGTGGGAAGTCACTGCGTTTGTGAGCGAGGACGGTCCCGCGGCGGAGGATTTGCGCCGGGCCGTTGTGGCCAGAGCATTGGTCACTGCTGCGCTCGAACAGGCCAAGGAATCCGGCAACGCCACGTGGCTGGATCGCGCATTGCCCGTCGCGCGCATGGAGGTTTCGCGCCTGCAGGAACGCGTGGAAGCGGCCAAGCAAGCCAAAGATACCGAGGCAGCAGTGAATTTGGGCATCAGCACGAAGCGCTTGCTGTCGGCGCTGGATGAAGCCGAAAAGCTTTAATTCCCTGCTGTGCGCTCCGGCAGGTGTGGAAAACTCTCAGGGAGTGGACGGCCTTTGCGAACGACAAATGCACTGATCCTTACCGATGATGGAGAATTTGCCCGGCTGCTCACGGCATGCTGGCAGATGGAGCGCCAGCTTCCGGGCCTCTCTGTTGTCACCGGCGACTTGTGGAAGGCCGGAGATCCGGTCGCGCCCGATCTGATCGTGATTGGCCCGCTCAAGGAAGAAAAGCTTGGCAATGTGCTCGACTCGATTGCTCCCAGCACTGCCGTGATTCTTTGCGCTCCCGCCGAGGCCAAGGAGTTGGGTCTGCTCCGCAAAAGATATCCGCGCCTGCTTCATGTGCCGCTGCGGGAAGACTGGACGCAGGTTGTCTTGCTGGTCGCGGGCGAATCTTTGCGCCGGACGGAGGCATTGCGGCTTGCCAAGCAGGCCGAACAGCGCGCTTCTCAGAACGCCAACGACGCCGTGCTCGGCCGCTACATGACGGACATGAGGCACAGCATGAACAACGCCATGACCTCCCTTCTTGGCAACGCCGAACTGTTGCTCCTTGAACCCGGCCGAGCTTTCTGCGCAATCTCTCGCGCAGATCAAGACCATCCACACCATGGCCTTGCGCATCAACGAGGTCATGCAGCGATTCTCATCCCTGGCCAGTGAAATGCGGGAGGGTGAGACGCCTTCTCAAGCTGAGACGGAAGAGCTCACCGCGCCGCTCTTCCAGCGTCGTTAGCGCAGCCATAGAAGTAGATATCCCCTGTGTTTCCATGGACTTAAAAAACTAGACACCAAACCGCAGGAAACCCCCAAGCTGGCCGCTGACGTGCAATTTTCTGCCTTGGAAAACTATGTGGAGTACATGCTCGTGCAGAAAAAAGTGCTCATCGTCGATGATTCGCCGGCCCAAGTAAAGCTGATTCAAGGGCTGCTCGAACCGGAGGGTTACTGGCCGGTCGGGCTGAACGATCCAAAGCGCGTGGAAGAAGCCATCGCTGTGGAGAGGCCGAACGTGATTCTGTTGGATGTGGTCATGCCGGAGCGCAATGGATTTCAGGTCTGCCGCGAATTGAAAGGCAACGTGAAGTTCAACGCCATCCCCGTAATCCTGGTGACCTCCAAGGACACGGCCAGCGACCGGTATTGGGGCCAGCAACAGGGCGCCGATGGTTACGTCACCAAGCCTTTTACGCGCGAAGAGCTTTTGCGGGCCGTGCGCCGCTTTGTCTGAAAGAGTGTGAGGAACTCTGTGGCATGAGTGAAGACTTCCAACTGACGCCAATCCCCGCTGAAGCGGAGATGGGCGAGATGCTCGAGGCGCTTGGCCCCGCCGGAGATCGTCCGCCGGAATCGCAATACTGCGTCTTTCGGAGTGGCCGTGAACGCTTCTGCCTGCCAGTCCTCGATGTAGAAGAAGTGCTCGAATGGCCGCTCGTCACGAAAGTTCCATTGGCACCCGGCTACATGTTGGGGGTTTTCAATCTGCGCGGAGCCATTGTGCCGCTGATAGACATTGCTCTCACGGAAGGCCGCCGGCCGGGTTTGCTGCCCAAGCACGTGGTCGTAGCGTCGCTCCGCGGCGACGGCCACCACGACGATCTGCGTCTGGGCATCGCCTCGGACGAAGTGGTGGGCACCTACTCCGTGAACGAAGCGGAAGATTTGTTGCAGGAAGCTCCAGAAAACGTGCCGCATTGCGTGGGCATGTTGCGGCATGAAGACCGGCTGGCGCTGGTCATCGATCTGCGCCGGCTGTTGGAAGTGTATCCGGGCCCGAGTATCTGAAGAGTTTAAGACCGAGTTTGGGAGGAAGTAATGAAATCGCGACTCAGTACAACAATTTGGACGCTGATCATCTTGAACGGCGTCGCGCTCTTCACCGTGCTGGGCTTGGCCTATAGCGCGGGACGGCAAGCTGCCGCCGGCTCGGGCTTCGACCCGAGCGGGCTGATCATCCCGGGCATCATCGCTCTGGGCATGGTCATTGTGCTCGCCTGGAGGCTCGGCGGCGCGATCCTGTCTCCCGTCAACGAGCTTGCCGAATTCTCCGAACGGCTCGCGGCCGGCGACGGAAAGGCGCGCGCGGATGTGTCTTCGAACGACGAGTTCGGCTACATCGCGGAAAATCTCAACCGCGCTGTGGCCAAGGTTTCTAAGGCCAACTTCAATCAGGAAGCCAACGAATCCTTGCAGCGCAGCATCACCGACCTGCTCGCGGTCATCAACCAGGTTGCCCGAGGCGACTTGACCCTCCGTGGCAAGGTCACCAACGACGCACTCGGCAACGTTTCGGACTCCATCAACTACATGCTCGACAACTTCACCAAGGTCCTCGAGCGCGTCCGCAAGGCCGCCATGGAAGTCACTGCGTGCTCCAACAACATCCTTGTTGCCGCCGACGAAATGCAGGCCGGCGCCACGCAGCAGGACCAGGAAATCACCAACACCTCCAGCGCCGTGGAAGAACTTACCGTCTCCATGAAACAGGTGTCCAACAACGCCGAAGCCAGCGCCGAAGCCGCTCGCCGCGCGCTGGACGCCGCTGAACAGGGTAACCGCGCGGTGCGCGACACTCTCGAAGGCATGCAGCGCATCCGCTCCTCCGTGCAAGCCACCGCCAAGAAGATCAAGTCTCTCGGCGACCGCTCCCTGGAAATTTCGGAAATCATCAACGTGATCAACGACATCACCGAACAAACCAACTTGCTCGCGCTGAACGCCGCTATTGAGGCCGCGCGCGCCGGTGAAGCGGGCCGCGGCTTCGCAGTCGTCGCCGACGAGGTCCGCAAGCTCGCCGAACACTCCCGCAGCGCCACGAAGGACATCGCGGCGCTCATCAAGGCTATTCAGGCCGAGACGAACGAAGCCGTGGTGGTCATGGAAGACGGCACCAAGGAAGTGGAATCGGGCGCGACCCTGGCTGATCAGGCCGGCCGCGCGCTGGACGCCATCTCCAGCGTGGTGCGCCAGTCCGCGGAGTTGGTCCAGGAAATCTCCCTTGCTTCCAAGCAGCAGGTGCGCGGTACGGAAGGCGTTGCACACGCCATGCAGATCATTTCGAACATCACGCGGCAGACTTCCCAAGGCACGCGCAGCACGGTGACCACCGTGAGCCAGCTAGTAAAACTCTCTGACCAGTTGAATGAAGCCCTGGCCCAGTTCCGCGCAAATGCCAAGGGCGCGTCTGCCACGGAAGAAACGGATCATCGGATGGCCCCGGTAGGCGCTGCTCGATAAGGGTGAAATGTTGCTCCAGCAATTCGGCAGAGCAAAAGCGGGAAGACCATGAGCGAACGCCACGGGGCGGGACACGGTTTGAACGAACACGAGTTGAGCGAGATCCGCATGCTGATCGAAGAGCGGACAGGAATTCATTTTGACGCTTCGCGCGAGAGGTTCTTCTCCACGCGAGTCCGCGAACATCTGCGCGAACGCGGTCACGCGCGCGGAACAGATCTCCTCCGGGCCATGCGCAAGACCAACGTCGAATATGAAGCCCTCCTCGAACGGCTGCTGACCCAGGAAACTACCTTCTTCCGCTACCCGGCCGTATACGAAGCGTTCGAAAAGCGTGTCTTGCCCGAACTGCATGTTAAGAAATTCTGGAAGAATCCGCGGACTCTGCGTGTGTGGAGTGCCGGCTGCTCCACCGGTGAAGAGCCTTATTCCATCGCCATCACTATCATAGATACCTTATCGTTCGCCGAAGCCTGGGAGGTGGAAATCCTTGCCACCGACATTGGCCGGTTGGCGCTGAGACACGCGGAACGCGGCATTTATGCGGGACGCAGCATCGCCAGCGTGAGCGAAAAACAATTGGCCGCGCATTTTGCCCCCGTCGACGGCGGCTACCAGGTCAAGAGCCGTGTCCGCAAGATGGTGAGCTTTGCGCAAATGAACCTGGCGTCACCCGTCTACATCGGGCGCATGGACCTGATCTTCTGCATGAATGTGCTGATCTATTTCTCGGAAGAACGGCGCCACGCCATGGTCCAGCGCTTCTATGATGCGCTGGAGCCGGGCGGCTACCTGTTTCTTGGTCATTCCGAATCCATTTCGAAAATGCCGGTGAAATTCCAGGCCATCGTTCTCGGGGACTGCATTTTGTATCGCAAGCCCACCGCCGAAGAGTTGCAAAAGTCGGAACTGGTCACGGAGGGACGCGCGTGAGCACACCCGACCGCGAAGCCGTCGAACTTTTCCTCCAGGAAGCTTCGGAGCACCTGCAGTATCTGCGGGAGTACGTCGGCGTGTTGCAGGAAGTGACCCCGCGGCGCGAGGATATGGAACGCCTGTTCATCGCGGCTCACACCCTAAAAGGGACTTCCGCCAGCTACGGCTTCCCCCGGTTTTCCGAAATTGCCGGAAAACTCGCCCATGTTTTCCAATACGCTTTGAACGCCCCGCTCGGCGACGATCTCCACGGCCCGCTCACCGAATTTCTCTCCGACGGCATTTCCCTGCTGGAAACCAGCCTGCTCGAAATCAGCGATTCCGGCCAGGAACATCTTGAGGATATCGCGGCATTCAAGGAGCGCTACCGCTTTGCTTTTCCACCGGAGCCTCCTCCGCTCAATTTGAGCATGTCTGATCCGGTGACTCCGGCCACCGCGATTCTCGAAACCGGCGCTTCAGACTCTTCCACGCCTCAGACCGGGCTGACGGGCTCCTATTTCGACGCGCTCCCTTTGGACGACGAAGTGCCTGACGAAATCCTGGAATTTTTCCAGCCGGAGGCCGAAGAGCATCTGCAGATTGTAAGCGACTGCCTTCTTTCCCTCGAGGGCAACAACAATCCCGAAGAGATCAACCGTCTGTTTCGCGCCATTCACACGGTCAAAGGCTCCGCCGCTCAAGTCGGGCTGCGCCGCCTCGGTTCGATTGCTCACCGCGTCGAGGACCTGATCGGCAGGCTGCGCGACGGTGAAATTGATCCCTCTCCCGCCCTCGTGGACCTTTGTCTGGAGTCCGTCGACGTGCTCCGCAAGACTCTGCGGCGCGAATGGCCCGGAGAAGTGGAAATGCGCGCCGGCGTCGATTCCTTGCTCGGACGTATTGCGGAATATGCCCCGCTGGACGCCGAGGAAGCGGAACAAATCGCGGAAGTAACTGTTGCGCCGCAAGCAGAACTCGCTCACGCATCGGGCGAAAAGGCAGCTGCAAAACCGGCAACGCCCCAATCACAGAAGCAAGCCGCTGCCTCCAAGTCCGTCCGCATCGCGCTTGGCCGCCTGGACCGCATGATGAACACCGTCGGCGAACTCGTCATCAGCCGCACCAAGATGGTCGGCCGTCTCGCTGAACTCGGAAAACTCATCGATACACTCAGTTTTTCGAAAGAGCGCCTGCAGGGCAAGGTCAACGAGTTCCAGGAAAAGTACGAATTCAACCGCATCCGCGCGCAAATTGGATTGCCCTGGGCCAACAACAACCGCCAGAAAATGCTGGCCAGCGCCGCCGCCGGAGAATCCGGATTCCTGGACGAGTTCAGCGAACTCGAAATGGACCGCTACGACGATTTCAACATCCTCTCGCGCTCCATGACGGAAATCTCCGCCGACGTCAATGAAGTCCTCACACAGCTTGAGGGCTACACGAATCGCGTCGAGGGCGATATCGACGAGTTCACCAAGCTCGCCCACTACCTGCAGGACGAAATTACTGCCGCGCGCATGGTGCCCATTGGAACGCTGTACTCTCTTCTCTCCCGCGCCGTCCGGGATGCGGCAAAGTCCTCCAAAAAACAGGTCGAGCTCGATTTCTCCGGTAGCGAAACTGAACTGGACAATAACATCATCCAGCAGATTTCCGACCCGCTCGTCCACCTGGTGCGCAACTCCGTCGCTCACGGCATTGAAACCCCCGAAGATCGCGTGGCCGCCGGAAAGCCAGACCATGGCCGCGTCGTGCTCCGCGCCTACCACCGCGGGAACCACATTTACATCGAAGTCGAAGACGATGGCCGCGGCATCGATTATGCCCGTGTACGTCAGAGCGCCATCGATTGCGGTCTCGTCTCCACAGAAACCGCCGATCGCCTGACCGAGCGCGACCTCCGCGAAATGCTCTTCCACCCAGGTTTTTCGACCGCCACCGTAAAAACGGAACTCGCGGGTCGCGGCGTCGGCCTGGACGTGGTGCGCTCCAACTTGAACGCCCTGAACGGCGAAATCGAAGTTCTGAGCGAAGCTGGCCATGGCACAAAGTTTATTTTGAAGGTGCCTCTGACGCTGATCATTTCCCCGGCGCTCTTCGTGCGCTGCGGCACCAATCACTTCGCCATTCCGCTCGCCGTAGTCGAGGAGATCCGCCGCCTCCGCGCCGATGAGATCGAGGATGTCGGCGGAAAGCTGTTAACGAAAGTCCGCGATGTTGTCACCGAAGTAGTCCGGCTAGACTCGTATCTCGGGCTGCCTCCACTCGAGCCCATCAACGGTTATTTCCGCATGGTGGTGGCCAATGCAGGCAATCGCCAGGTGGGCCTGGTCGTCGAGGAAGTCCTCGGCAAAGACGAAATCGTTATCAAGAACCTGGGCGAATATCTCCGCCGCGTCAAACTCTTTTCCGGAACCACCATTGCACCCGATGGCAGCTTGATCCTGCTGATCGACCTGAATCGCATGGTGGCCACGGAACCCAACGAACGCCGCTCCGTTCAGGCAAGTGCCAGCGCCTCCCGCGTTTTCGCTCCCGGTTCCGCCGCCGTGGCGCATGGCACGATTCCTAAGGAGGCCATCGATCGCGTCGAGCAGGAGCGCGTCATCGTGGTTGCCGACGACTCCATCAGCGTGCGCAAGTTTGTCGGCCGTATGCTCGAAAAGAACGGTTACCGCGCCAAGCTGGCCGCCGATGGGCTGGAAGCCGCGGAACTGGTCGCGCAACATGGCTGCCACCTGGTGATTACCGACCTGGAAATGCCTCGCATGACCGGCTATGAGCTGATGGCGCAATTGCGGCAGAGCCCGTCCACAAAACGAATTCCGGTCATGGTGGTCACTTCGCGCGCGGGCGCGAAGCACCGCGATCGCGCATTGAAAGAAGGAGCTTCCGCGTTCCTTACCAAGCCGGTGCAGGAAGACCAGTTGCTCGCTGCCGTGGAGCAACTGATCGGAACGGAGGCGGCACGGCCTCTCGTGCCGGTCGGATAGAAACGTCATGGTGAGCGCTGCCCCAAAAAAGTTTCGCGTGCTCGTCGTGGACGACTCTGCGTTCATGCGCAAGGTCCTGGAATCCATTTTCAATGCGGACGAACAGCTTCAGGTGGTCGGGCACGCCAAGGATGGCCGCGAGGCCATCGCTCTTTCGGAATCGCTGAAACCGGACGTGATCAGCATGGACTTGAACATGCCCCACATGGACGGTCTTCAGGCCACCGCGCACATTATGACCAATAGCCCGCGCCCCATTCTCATCGTGAGCTCAGAAAGCAAAGAGGGTGCGGCCAGCACTCTGAAAGCCCTCGAACTCGGCGCAATTGATTTCGTCACCAAGCCGAGCAGTGGCATCGACCTGGACATGCAAAGCGTGAAAGAAGAGCTGTTGCGCAAAACGCGCGTGGCGGCCAAAGTTCGCGTCGTACGTACCGCATCTCGTCTTGCGGATGCCGTGCAGGCTACTCCCAAGGGCGTTTCTGCCCTGTCGAGTCGCCACGCGCCTTCCCGCCACTCTCCCTCCGCTTCGGGTGATCTTCGATTCCCGGTCGTGGTGCTTGCCGCCTCCACTGGCGGTCCTGCTACCGTGATGCGCATGGCCCCCGGCTTCACGCGCGATTTTCCCGCAGCGGTCATCCTGGTGCAACATATGCCCGCGACCTTCACAACCCAATACGCTCTGCAGCTGGCGGAATTCACCGGCATTCGCGTCAAGGAAGCGGAGGCCGGTGAATCGGTGCAACCTGGCACTTTCTACATCTGCCCTGGCGGCCAGCACCTTCGCGTCACCCCCACCGGGCGCATTGAACTCGACTCCGTCACTGGCCGCATTGATGGCTATCTGCCAAATATTGACGTCACCATGGAATCCGTGGCTGCCTACGCTGGGGCCATGAGCATTGGTGTCGTTCTCACCGGCATGGGAAGCGACGGCGCACGCGGCGCGCGCGCCATTAAGACTGCCGGTGGTCTGGTCTTGGCGCAGAACGAAGCCACCTCGGTGATCTTCGGAATGCCTGCCGAAGCGATTAAGGCCGGCGTAGTTGATCACGTCCTCGGCATCGACGATATCTACGCCGCCATCGAAAAGCGCGTGCTCGGACTGTGCCGGCCGATTCCCGTGGGTGTACGTTGATGCGCTTTGCCGCTCCTCAGAAAACGAATCCCGTGCGCACCGAGCAGATCATCCTGTTCCGTTCCAGCGACCAGATTTTTGCGATTTCGTCATCCTCCGTGCAGGAAGTCCGCAGCGTGGATAGCCTCGCTGGTGCCGCCGTCGAAATCAACGAAGCCGGCCTGGGCAAGGTGCGCCACGCCGTCCGCCGGGGCGACCGGAATCTGTACGTCGTCAACGCCGCGATTCACTTTGGCTTGCGCCCCACGCCCGCCGCACTGATCTTCCTGATTCGCAAATCCCGTGTCGCTCTGCTCGTCGATGGCATTGAAAAAATGACCACCATGACCCGCCTCCAGGCCCTGCCCGGAGCTTTTTGCCACGAGGAGCGCGTCTGGTATCGCGGCTTGACGGTCCTCGATCAAAGCGTAATTCCCGTGGTGAGTCCCACTGGTTTCCTGACGGCGGAAGAAATTTCCCTGCTCGACGCGGTCACCGCCCCGCAAACCGTTCCTCAATCAATGGATAGTGCGGGAGAGAGTTTGAACGTATGACCTGGACCGAACAACTCGATACCCGCTCCTGTGTCCTGCTTCGCTTGGGGGAACGGCGCTTCGCCTTGGATGCGGATCAGGTGGCGGAACTTGCGGCGCCCAGTCGCATCTTTCGTTTCGCCCAGAGGACGCAACAAATCGACGGAGTTATTTTGCGCCGTGGGCGCGTGATTCCGGTCTGCGATATTGCCGAGAAACTTATCGGGAAGAAACTGGCGCAGCGCCGCTTCTATCTGATTGCCACGCGCCGCCACGGGAAAACCCTGGATTGGATTGCGCTGCCGGTGAGTGGAGAATGTGAATTGATCCAGACGGACTGGACTCCAGCCGGGCCCGCGGATTCACCGCATGTGGCAGCCTGGCTTTCCCACAACGGCGAAGTGATCGAGGTGATCAACCTGAATGCGCTGACACCCGGCGGGGAAACTGATGCATCCCAAGTTTCCTCAGACTCCATGCCGGAGACACACTCATGATGGTCCCCGGCAAGCCCGCAAGAATCCTGCTGATCGACAGCAACGTGCTCTTCGCAAAGCGCCTTGGCGATGCCCTGAAGCGCGAGGGATTTGAAGTGAACACGACAACGCAAGCCACCTTTGCCCTGACCGCCATTGAATACGATGCTCCGACCGCGATTGTCTGCGCCACAAATATGCGCGAAATGGGCGCGCTCCAAATCGCTCAGATTATTCATGCCGACACGAAAAACGCCAACCTGCCCATCATCGCAACCGGTGATGGCAGTCAGGGCGCCCTCATGGAAGCTTTTCAGGCGGGCTGTGACGACTATGTCGATCGCCACTTGTCGCCCGCGACCATCGCCAATCACGTGAAGAACATCATCATCAGCAAGGTCGATGGTTTCCAACCCACTCAGATGCTGGGCCAGGCCGATACCAGCCTCAGCGGCAACCTCACCCACCACGATTTGACCGGCGTCATGCAGATGCTCAGCCAGGCCCGCCAGACCGGCGCGCTGACCATCAACGCCGGGGACACCGATGCCGTGCTCTTCTTCGACGCCGGCGAAATCGTTCACGCCGAGTGCGGCTCGCTCTTCGGCGATGAGGCGGTGCTGGACATTCTGAAAAATTGCGTTCGATGCGGCTCCGGCATCTACAAATTTGTTTATGGCGCAGCCAATTCCCAACGAACGGTCTTGCGCTCCGCAACGGACCTGATGTTGGATGCCATGAGGGAATACGACGAAGCTGCGCGAGATCAGACCGACCTGCTTGCGGACAAGGAGGCTCAATGAGCGAGACCATTGCGATGCCGCCGCTCGGCGCCACGGAGACGAGGCCCACACCGACGGTCTACTTCATCGATGATAGCGCCACCATGCGCGAAGTCATCAAGATTGCCTTTCGCCGGGAGAGCATCCACGTGATCACCTGCGCCGATGCCTCCTCCGCCCTCGCCCAGTTTGAGGAGCATCCGCCAGATGTCGTAATTACCGATGTCATCATGCCCGATCAGGACGGCTATTCGGTCTGCAGCCAGATCAAGCAGAATCCGCAGTTCAGCAAAACGCCGGTCATTCTCATGTCCGGTGTCGTCAATAAGTCCGTCGCGGACCGGGCCGTGGCCGTCCAGGCCGATGAACTCGTCCGCAAGCCATTTCAGCCGCAGGAACTGATCGGCCGCGTCAGGAACCTTTTGAATGCGGCCAAACCACCGGAAACGGAACACGCCGAGCCTGCCGCTTCTTCATCCGTGCTCGACACCTTGTTTGCTCCGGTTTCCTCGCCTGCGCGAGTTTCGCCCATTTCGGCCGTGCCGTACGCGCAAACTCCGGCGCCTGGTTCGGACTTCGCAGAATCGAGACAGGCCGAGTCCGTCTGGCCACGCGCCCTGGCCGATGCTTTCTCGCAACAGGGTGGCGCTCAGGACACGCAATTGCCAGTCCCGACGGCACCCCCCGCTCCCCGTACCACCGCGCCATCCGTGGAAATTCACAAGCTGCGCGCAGAGATATCACACCTGGAACTGCTCATCAAGAAACTACAAACCGAACTCCAGATTGAGCGCCAGTATAATCAGGCCTTGGAACTCCAGGTGAGGGCTTTGACGCAGATTGAGTAGCGGCTGTCGCGGTAAACCGCCCGGGCTTTTCGCCTTGCCCAACCGTCCAGTTGACGGCCTACTCCGGATTCGGTAGCCTCACCTTGCGATTGCTAGATACTCGCGGAGATTCAAAAGCGTCGGCCATGAAAAACAAGAATCGGCAATTGTTGTCGCGAAGAGAATTTGCACAGCATGCGGCGCTGCTGTCCGCTACCGCCTCGCTGGTGCCGGCGGAGGCCATCCTTCCCACGACCGCGGCGGCTTCCGGCGCGCAGAGCGCTGCAAAATTGTCCGCGGCGGGCCTGCTCGAGGCGGATTCCCGTTATGAGCAAATAGAGAGCCTCTTCGGCACCCGTTTTGACGAAGCGCAGAAGTCGCGGCTCAAGACCATGTGCGCGGAATTGCAACCGTCCCTCGAACGTGTCCGAGCTTTCGCTTTGGAAAATGGCGATTCACCCGCCCTCTATTTGAAACCCCTCGTCGAGCGCCCAAAGAAGCTGCAACCCGCGCCGCAATCGCCGCCGAGCGCCGCTCCAAAGAAACCCTGAGGGGAGTCTCCGAATGCTGAAGGAATCCGCTCTTTACGCATCCGTCGGCGAACTGGCCAGGCAGATTCAGGCCAGGCAGCTTTCACCCGTCGAACTCACTGAAAGCTATCTGGAACGCAGCGAGAAACTCGGGCCCAAGCTGAACGCCTACGCGCGCCTGACCCCGACCCTCGCTCTCGAACAGGCACAGGCGGCGGAAAAAGAGATCCAGCGAGGTCACTACCGCGGCCCCCTTCACGGGATTCCCTACGCCGCGAAAGACCTGCTGGCCGTCAAAGGTATCCCAACCACCTGGGGCGCAAAACCCTACGCCAATCAGGTTTTCGATTACAACGCCACGGTCATTGAACACCTGCACAACGTTGGCGCTGTGCTTCTCGGCAAAGCCGCAATGATCGAACTGGCCGGCGGAATGGGCTACATGTATGCCTCGGCGTCCCTGCAGGGGGAAACGCGCAATCCCTGGGATACCACCTGCTGGACCTGTGGTTCTTCCTCCGGCTCCGGCGCCATTGTGGCCGCGGGCTTGGCGGCCTTCGCCATTGGTACGGAAACCTGGGGCTCGATCGTCTGTCCTTCGGCCTTCTGCGGTGTCAGCGGCCTGCGTCCCACTTACGGACGCGTCAGCCGCCGCGGCGCTATGGCCCTCTCCTATTCCATGGACAAGATCGGCCCGTTGGCGCGGACTGCCGAAGATTGCGCCCGCGTTTTTGCCGCCATCGCGGGGCACGACCCCCTGGATCACAGCACCCTGCCCGTCGACAAGGCTGCCTTCACCCTTTCTCCTGCTGGCGACCTCAAACCAAGAGCCCTCCGTGTAGGCTGGCTCACCAACGCGTGGAAAGAAAGGGACTACGATCCCGGAGTTGCAAAAGCCATTGCTACCACCCACAAAGTCTTGCAGCGCCATTTCCCCTCCGTAAAACCTGCAGCGCTTCCGGAGGGTCCGTGGGAAGATGCCGCAAACTTGATCCTGTCGTCCGAAGCCGGCTCCGCGTTTTCCCCGCTGATTCGCTCCGGCAAGGTCAGCGAACTGGCCGACCCGATGGCACGCATTGGGGGCTATGTCCAGTTGACGGTTTCCGGCGCCGATTACAATTCCGCCTTGCGCATCCGGGAAATTCTGCAGGTAAAAATGGCTGAGCTCTTTGACGCTTACGACGTGCTCGCCACCGCCACCCAGCCGGTACCCGCGACTCCCTTAAACCTCGATATCTCCACCGGGCTCGCCTTCGCTGACCCGCTGGGTGGCATCGGCAACCTCTGCGGACTCCCGGCTCTCTCCGTCCCTTGCGGTTTCACAGACAAGAAACTTCCCGTCGGTTTGCAGTTCGTGGCGCGCGCGGGGGACGACGCTGCGGTCTTGCAGGCCGGCCGGATTTTCCAGCAAGCCACGCAATGGCATCACAAGCATCCCTACTTGGCCTGATCCGGGCCCATGGATTGAAAATATGCAGCGCTATTGTTCGCCGTGAAGGGTTTCGCCTACGGTCCGCAAGATCGCCGCGCGGCTGAACGGCTTGGCCAGCAGGCGCACGGAAGGATCGGCATTCGCCATTTCGGTGGCCGCATGTTCGCTGTAGCCGGACATAAACACCACGCAGAGACCAGGATGTTCCGATTGTAATCGCACCGCCAGTTCCTGGCCGGTCATACCGGGCATCACCATATCCGTCACCAGGAGCTGGAGCTTGCCGCGGTTTTGCGCCGCCAGCTCGATCGCCTCAACCCCATCCCTCGCTTCAATCACCCGGTACCCGCCCGACTCCAGAAACTCACGTGCGATCTCGCGGACATCCTGCTCGTCCTCTGTCAGCAGCACCGTCTCCGTCCCCATCGGCAACTCCGCTGAGACGTGGGGCGACCCCTGGTGCGCTACTTTCTGGTCCAGCCGAGGCAGATAAATCTTAAAGCATGTCCCCTTTCCAACTTCGCTGTATACCCAGATGAAGCCGCCACTCTGTTTCACGATGCCGTACACCGTAGCTAGCCCGAGCCCGGTACCTTTGCCCTTTTCCTTGGTGGTGAAAAATGGCTCAAAGATGTGCGTCTGCGTCTCCGCGTCCATTCCCGTACCGCTATCGGTGACCACGAGTTGTACATAAGGCCCTGACTTCATGATGGGATGTCCAGCCGTATACCCATGATCCAGATTCGTATTGGCGGTCTCGATTACCAGTTTGCCGCCATTCGGCATCGCATCGCGTGCGTTCACCGCCAGATTCATGATCACCTGCTCCATCTGGCTGGCGTCCGCCCGGACGGTGCCCAGATCTTCGTCCGTGCGAATCAGCAACTCAATATCCTCTCCGATAAGTCGCGGCAGAAGCTTGCCCATCTCTTCCACCACGGCATTCAGATTGATGATCTGTGGCTGAAGCACCTGCATCCGGCTAAACGCCAGCAGTTGCTTCGTCAATGCCGCCGCGCGGTCCGCCGACCTGTCGATTTGTTCGATTTTCCGGGTGATCGGTTGCGACGGCTCCAGTGCGTTCAGCAGCAGTTCCGTATGCCCCTTGATCACCATCAGCAGATTGTTGAAATCGTGGGCCACTCCCCCCGCGAGCCGCCCCACCGCTTCCATTTTCTGCGACTGGCGCAACTGGCTCTCCAGCAGCCGCCGCTCGCTGATGTCTTGTGCCACTACCAACCGCACGCGTTTCCCCGCGTAGGTCAATTCATGCGAGATGAGCTCGACTTCGAATGTTCGCCCGTCCTTGGCCTGGTGCAGCCAGAATTCATGCTCTTCGGCCGCTCCACCCAGTTCCTTCATGTAATTGAGCGCTTTCTCCCGCTGCGATTGCGGGCGAATCTCCAGTATCGTCATCTTTTCAAAATCTTCCGCGGAGTACCCATAGAGTTCGACTGTCGCCTGATTGACGCGCAAAAAATTAAGGGTATCGACCTCAAAGAGCCAGGTCGGCAATGGATTGTGCTCGAAGAGCAGCAGGAGCATCGATTCATTTCTGCGCAGTTCCTCTTCCGCGCGCCGCCGTTCGATGGCCAATGCAATATGTCCGCCGACAGATTCGAGGAATTCCAGGTCCCGCTGGTCGTACGCGTTTTCGTTCCGGTAGTGTTGCACAACCAGAACGCCGATCGTCGCCGTCGGCGTTTTCAGCGGCACCCCCAACCATGAGGGCGACGGCGAACCTACCAGTTCGACCTCCCCGGCCGCGGCCAGCCCGTCAAAATCGGATTGCGGGATCAGTCGGGCCTTCCCGGTCCGGAAGACGTATGCCGTGCAGCTCCGGCCCACTTTTTGTAGCGGCGGAGCGGCATCGTATTCGTCGGAGAAAAATGGAAATTCGAAGGCATCGTTCTCCCGGTCGTGCAAGGCCACAAAACAATTCTCGGCCGGCAGAACCCGCTTCAAGGCGGCGTGAATGCGCGTAAGAAGCTGGTCCAGGTTGGATGTCTCGTTCAGCGCGTGCACTACCTCGGAAATGACCTCGCGCTCCGATTCCATGCGGTGCAGTTCAGTCACATCTTTCGCGTGGAATACGATTCCCTCGAAACGCGCTGCTTGCAGCAGATTCCGGCACGTGAATTGAATCCACCTCCATGTTCCGTCCCGGCAACGGAAACGGCATCGCTCTGAAACCGAAGATCCCGGTACCGCCGCCACTTCCTTCAGGCGTTCGCGGACTCCCTCCGCATCCAGCGCATGGACGATGGCGTGGATGCTGCGGCCCAGTAACTGATTCATGGGGTAACCGAGCACAGTCTGGAAGGTCGCGTTGGCATACTGCACCGTTCCGTCGGGCCCAAGAATCGCGATTAGCTCTTGTGTCGAATCCAGGAGCATGGCGAGCTGTTGAGCCCCCAGCGTAAGCCCAGCCTCAGAAACGTTCTGTTGTGTCATGTAGTTTGCGCTTCGCACTAGGCGGGCGAACCACCGCCACAGGGTCGTTCGGAAGCCTCCGAAGCTTTATCAGCCAGGCTTATGTCAACCTGAGACCTGGTCGAGTCCTCTTCTAACAATAATGAAAATAACGGAATGGGTAAATCGTGCCCGCGGACCAGGTTGCGAAAGCATGACTGCCCTTTCGGACAGGCCCCAGGCTCTCCCCCCGTTTGCAGCCATCTTCCTCGTGTTACTCTCTCCCCGAACGCCAGTTCCTGTTGCTTGCGAAAGGGTGTCTGGCGCCCTTTGGGGAGGTCCTTGAGCCATGCACGCTATCTGGAAAGACATGTTCGCGATGTCACTGCCGATCCTGGAGAAAATCCTCCGGCCGATTCTGGTTTACTTCTTCCTCGTAGTGGTGCTGCGGCTTTCGGGAAAACGGGAAATGGCCCAGTTAAATCCCTTTGACCTGATCGTCCTGCTCACCCTGTCCAACACCGTCCAGAACGCCATCATCGGGGATGACACCTCAGTCTCCGGTGGGCTCGTCGGCGCCACTTCCCTCTTGGCCATTAACTATCTGGTTGTCCGTTTTCTCTACAATCACAAGAAACTCGATCAGTTGGTCGAAGGCAGGTCCGATCTTTTGGTGCTCAACGGCAAAGTGCGCCAGCAGCATCTAAAAAGAGAGTTGATCACCATGGCGGAACTGGAGGCAGCGGCACGCAAGCAGGGTTTCGCTACGCTGGCCGAGGTTGATCAGTGCATTCTGGAGCCGGGCGGTACGCTCTCCTTCATCGGCAAGAAACCTGACGCGGATGATCTGCGCCACAAGGAGTTACTCTCCCAAATGGAGCGCCTTCGAGAAGAAATTGCCATGCTGCACACCAGGCGTCCACCTTCCCCCGCGTGATTGCGCTGTCCTGCGCCCCGACGCTTCCTCTCGCCTTCCGCGAAGCACTACGCCATCGCCTTCAGCGCATCGCCGGCGGCGCGGATGGTGCGCTCGATGTCAGCTCCCGTATGTGCTGCAGACACAAATGCCGCCTCGAATTGTGATGGCGCCAAGAAAATTCCCCGGTTCAACATTTCCCGGAAGTATCGCGCATACAATTTCGTGTCGGATCGTTTCGCGTCCGTATAATTGGACACCGCTTGCGGCGCGAAGAAGATCGTCGACAGCGAACCGATACTATTCACCTGTCCTACAATCCCTGCATCCCCAAGCGCCTTGCGTATACCGGCGCCGAGTTTCTTGGCGTGCTCCTCGATGCCGGCGTATACACCCGGCTTGCTCAATTCCTTCAACGTGGCAATGCCCGCCCGCATGGCCAGCGGGTTTCCCGCCAGCGTTCCGGCCTGGTAAACGGGTCCGAGCGGCGCAACATGATTCATCAATTCCGCGCGCCCCGCATACGCGGCTACGGGAACGCCGCCGCCAATAATCTTGCCCATGGTGGTAAGGTCGCCTTCCACGCCTAGCAACTGTTGCGCCGAACCGTTGTGCAACCGGAATCCCGTGATCACTTCATCGATGATCAGAAGTGCCCCGTTCTTGCGCGTGAGCTCGCGCAGTCCCTTGAGGAATCCTTCTTTCGGCAGCACCACGCCCATATTCGCGGCCACCGGTTCGACAATCACAGCGGCAATCTTGCCCTGGTGCTCCGCGAACAGGCGCTCCACCGCATTCGCGTCGTTGTAGGGCGCGTTCAAGGTCAGGGAGGCCAGGGCTTGCGGAACTCCCGGGCACTCCGCAATCCCCAGCGTTGCCAGCCCCGAACCTGCCTGCGAAAGAAAGCTATCCGCGTGGCCGTGGTAGCAACCTTCGAATTTGATGATGAAATCGCGATTGGTCACGCCGCGCGCCAGGCGCACCGCGCTCATCGTCGCTTCCGTGCCGCTGGAAACAAAGCGAACCTTCTCTAAAAATGGAATCGCTTTGATAATCAGGCTGGCGAGTTCCAACTCCAATTCGGTCGTCACCCCAAAACTTGTGCCTCGTTGAGCCTGGTCTGCAATCGCTGCACTGACCGCCGGATGCGCGTGCCCCAGCAGCATCGCTCCCCACGAACACACGTAATCGAGCAGTGCATTGCCATCCGCATCGTACAGATGCTGGCCGCTTCCCTTCTCGATGATCAACGGATCTCCGCCCACGGACCGGAACGCGCGAACCGGGCTGTTTACTCCGCCGACGAGCACCTTCTCCGCTTTTTCGAATATCTCCCGCGAGCGGCGCCGCTCCGGGGTAGCCGCTATCTTTGCTTGGCTCATAGGGTCACCTTGTCATCCAGACTTCAGCCAGCGCGCCACATCCTTTGCGTGGTACGTCAAAACAATATCCGCGCCAGCCCGCTGAATACCGGTAAGAATCTCCAGAACGGTCCGCTTTTCGTCGATCCAATTGTTTCGCGCGGCGGCCTTCACCATCGAGTATTCGCCGCTCACGTTGTACGCCGCCACAGGAACGTCAAATCTGTCGCGCACCAATCGAATGATGTCCAGGTATGGCAGCGCGGGTTTGACCATCACGATATCCGCGCCTTCTGCAATATCCATGGCCACTTCTTTCAGTGCTTCGCGGGAATTTGCCGGGTCCATCTGGTAACTGCGCCGGTCGCCGAACTGCGGCGCCGATTGCGCGGCCTCCCGGAATGGGCCGTAAAAGCCTGAGCAGTATTTCGCGGAATAGGCCATGATTGGCACGTTCTCGAATTTGTGCTGGTCCAGCTTCGTCCGGATGGCTCCCACTCGCCCGTCCATCATGTCCGAAGGTGCAACGATATCCGCCCCTGCGCGCACATGGGAAAGTGCTTGTTCGCTCAGAATCTCCAGCGTCGCATCGTTCACAATCTCCTGCTCATGCAACACTCCGCAATGCCCGTGATCCGTGTACTCGCACAAGCACACGTCCGTAATCACCAGCAGGTCCAGTTTCGCCCTCTTGATTCCTTCGATGGCTCGCTGCACCACTCCATCCGGCGCCAGAGAACTCTTTCCCACGGGATCCTTCGATTCCGGCAATCCAAACAGGATCACCCCAGGTATTCCCAGGGATTCCACTTCCCGGCACTCTTCCAGGATTTGATCCGCCGACTGCTGGCACACCCCCGGCATGGAGGTGACTTCATTCCGCACCCTCGAGCCCGGGCACACAAACATCGGGTAGATGAACCCGGCTGTGCTCAGGCGGTTTTCGCGAACCAAGCCACGCAGCTTCTCCGTACGGCGTAAACGTCTTGGGCGGTGCACTGGAAAACTCATGCTGGTTTCACTCCTGCCGGCAATCTGGCGCCGGGCTGCGAAAAAAGTTCAGTCAAGGCAGCGAGAACGCCGGCAACCGTCGTGTCTCGCGCCAGCACTACGCGTTCAACCCTCGCACTGCGCAACGCTTCTTCCGTCACGGGGCCGATGGCCGCAAACACGCTGTGCCTCGAAAATTCCAGAAAATTCTCATTTCCCAGCAGTTCCTGCAAATGGTGCGCCGCCGAAGGGCTGAAAAACAGTATCGCGTCCACTCCTTCGCGCACCATTGCCTCTACCTTGCTTAATTCCTGATGGTCCGGGCGAATTGTTTTATACGCGACCACTTCCTTGACTTGCGCCCCCCGTTGCCTCAATTTCTCAACAATTTCTGGATTCGCCCGATCGCTTCTCGGCAACAGCACACGCTTACCCTTGATTTCACTGGCTAGCTCCTCCGCCAGGGAAGCTCCCTGGTGCCGGGTGGCCACGTAAGCCACCTTCAGCCCCGCATTCTCTGCCGCTTCCGCGGTTGCGGGACCTACAGCCGCCACTCGAACCCCGGCCATCGCCTGCGCTAAGTCGAGCTTCAGAAATTGGCAGCGCTCCTGCACAGCTCGTAGAGCATTCTGGCTGGTCAGAAAAATCCAGTCGTAGCTCCCCAGCTCGCGAATCGCTTCATCCAGCACCGACGAATCATCCGGCAACCCGAACGCCACCATGGGCACGACCACGGGCACCGCGCCCCTCTCCCGCAAAGCCTGCGCTAATGCTCCGCACTGCTCCGCTGCACGCGTCACCGCCACGCGCTTCCCCTTCAAAGCATTGGCGGACTCCTCACCCACGAGAACGGTTCACCTCATCCAGAATGTTACGCGCCCCGCCTTCGATCAACATCTGGGCCATCTTCTGCCCAAGTTCTGCCGCTTGTTCTGGCGGCGCACTCGCCTTTTGTCGAATATATTGCACCCCGTCCACGGAGCATACGACTGCCTCCATCACCACTTCCCCGCGCTCCATGCGCGCCCAGGCGCCCAGTGGCACCTGGCACCCGCCCTGCAATGCCGCCAGCAATGCCCGTTCAGCAATAATCACCGTGCGCGTTTCTTCATCGTTCAACTTCCCCAATATCTCCGCGGCCTCCTGATCCTTCACCCGTGATTCAATCGCGATCGCTCCCTGCCCCACGGCCGGCAAGGAAATTTCCATCGACAATGGTTCCGTAATCTTCTGGCTCCATCCCAGCCGGTCCAGCCCGGCTTTTGAGAGCACAATCGCGTCGTACACACCGCTCTCCACTTTGCGCAGCCGCGTATCCACATTGCCGCGCAGTTCGCGAATATCTAGGTCCGGCCGGAAATGCCTTAATTGCGCCTGTCTCCGCAGGCTGCTCGTCCCCACCCGCGCTCCCTGTTTCAGATTCGCCAGCAACGTGTCCTTGTTCGAAACCAGGCAATCCCGCACGTCGTCGCGCCGGCAGACCGCCGGAAAAAATAACCGGCTCGGCGTATCCGTCGGAATGTCTTTCACGCTGTGCACCGCCAGGTCCACACTTTCTTCCAGCAGTGCCTCTTCCAATTCCTTTATGAAAATGCCCTTGCCGCCGATCTGCGTCAGCGGCGCTTGCTGCATCTTGTCGCCGGATGTCTTGATGATGATGATCTCGGCTTCCATGCCGGTAAGCTGGAACAGTTGCTTGCGCACAAATTCCGCCTGCCAGCGCGCCAGGATGCTGCCACGGCTTCCTATGCGAAGGGGCCTCAAGGTTTCTCCCTGTCGGATAGATACAATTCCCGGATGGCTTCCAGGCTCTGCATCTTCTTGCGAAATTCTTTTTCCATCCTCAGCCGCTCTGCCGGTGCGATCAGTAATTTCTCGATCAGCTCGTCCATCAGCACTTCCAGATGCGCGTGATCCTCGGCGCGAAAGTGGTTCATGCTGGCCAGTTTTTCCTTCAGGAATGCCGCCCGCCGTTCCTTCAGGCTATCGCGCAAGGTGTCCAGCAAGCCGATCAATTCCACGCTTGCTTGCCAGGAGATGAACTTCCCCACATGCTCTTCCACCAACGATTCGGCCTTGGGAACTTCGCTCTGCCGCGCATTGCGGTTTTGCTGCACGATCTCCGTCAAGTCTTCAATGGTATAGAGGTACGTGTTATAGAGTTCACCTACGGCCGGAGCGATATTCCGCGGCAGTCCCAGGTCCATTAGAAACAGTGCTCGATTCCCCCGCGCCGCCATCGCCCGCTCAATCAGCGGCTTGGTCACAAACGGTTCCTGAACGCCCACGGCTGAAACAATCACATCGGGCAGCTTCAGCGCTGTATCCCACTCGCCCCACTCAATCACTTTTCCGTTGTAGTGCCGCGCAAACTCTTCTGCTTTTTCCCGCGAACGGTTGGTCAGATACAGATGCCCGATATTCCGATCTCGCAACTGGGAAACCACCTGCTCGCTGATCGTTCCTGCTCCCAGCACCAGCGCGCTGCGGTCATTCAGCTTCCCGAATATGCGCTCTGCCAGCTTCATTCCCGCCGAGGCGACTCCCATCGGCCGCGTGCCCAATTCCGTTTCCGCGCGCACCCGTTTCCCCACCTCCAGCGCCGCCTGGAACAGCCGGTTCAGCACCGGCCCGGTGACGTGATGATCGTGTGCGTAGAGGTACGCTTCTCGCACCTGCCCAAGTATTTCCGCCTCGCCCAACAGCATCGACTCCAGCCCCGCCGACACGCGGAACAGATGCCGCACCACGTCGTGATCGTAGTGATGGTAAAGCGAGGGATTCAGCAGTTCCGGCTGCACCGCATGAAATGCGCTCAAGTACTCGGAAAGCGCCCCCGCCGATTCGCGGCGCGCAGTGGGATTCACGCCGTACACTTCACTCCGATTGCATGTAGAGAGCACCAACGTCTCTTCCAGAATTCCCTTTGAACGCAACTCCTCCGCCGCTCGCAGCGCCTGTTCGTGCGAAAAAGACATCTTTTCCCGCACCTCCACGGGTGCAGTGCGGAAATTCAGACCGACGAGGACAATTTCCATGCTGCGAGTCGCGCGCTCCTAAAAGTAGCGGTGGTATTGCGAGAAGTAGAGGTTTATCACCGCAAAATTCACAACCACCAGGACAAAATTAAACACGCAGAGTTTCGACGCCCGGGCCCCTCGCCACGCCGCCGTCCGCGCCAGCCGGAAATAGACGGCGTAGAGCGCGAGCACAAACAGGGTGAACATGTATTTGGGATCAAAGTAGGAGTAGTGCTGGTTTACCTGCCGGTCCACCGCCAGAAATCCAAGCGACGTGCCCACGGCAATGGTGATGAGCCCCACCAGCACGCTCGTGTGGCTCATGCGTTCCAGAAGCTCCAGCGAAGGCAATCTCCAGACGATGTCGCCCAGCCTCCGGATGCGAAGCAGCCGCTCCTCGGCCAGGTACATCATGCTCAGCACGCAGGAAAGCGCGAAGGCGGCATACGCCAGAATGCTCAGCGTCACGTGCAGCGCGAAAACAACGCCGTGCTCCACGCTGGGTACCTTCGAGTGATCCGGCATCGCGTAGGATGCCAGAAAAAAAGCCAGAATCACTGGCAATACGAAACCACCGACAGTCTTCTGGTGGTGATAAATCTCCAGGCACAAGTACACCACCGCCAGCAGCCATCCGAACAACGACATGGCCCCTTGCAGGTCATGGTATGGCACCGTGTGCGTACCCTTCGCGCGCATCAGAAGCGCCAGGTAATGCGCCACTAACCCGAGAAACATCAATAGGGTAGCCAGCCGACCGGTCAACTCTTTCCCGCTGTAAAGGAAGCGCAGGTACAGCCCCATGCTCGTAAGATAAGCCAACACCGTGATGGCCACGAAGAGTTGAGTCATCGGCTATGTGCACACCGATCTGGGAGGTGCGGGAGAGCGTCCTGGCCCAGTTTGCGCGTTTTTCCCAATTTGTCGAGTATAGCGCACTCCCTTCCTTTCTCGCACCGCATCTCCCTGACAGGTTACGTCTCGGGCTCCAACGAACACGCCAACTACCGCCAGGTCCCGTCATTTCGGTGTATTTCTCTTGGTAGGTCAGGGTTTCAGCCCTGACATAAAGCCTGCAATTTCAATTGGGCTTTAGCCCCTGAGGACTCCGCACTTTTCTTTGAATCTCTCTGACACAACACTAGGAATGAGCAAACGGGCGACTTCCGTCGCCCGTTTGCTCTTCTCTCGTTTGTATTGCCTCTTGATTCAGAATCTGAGAATCAACCCTTCACGCTGACCGTCACCGATCTCATCAGCCGAAACGTCAGGCGCGTCTCCGCTGGCAGCGAAATGTCTTTCTTCCCGGTCGCTGCGGCTCCCGCAGTCCCCGCCCCTGCCCCGATCAGAGTGCCGATCAAGGCTCCCTTGCCTCCACCGGCGAGGCCGCCAATCAGTGCGCCGCCGGCCGCTCCGCCGCCGATGAAACCGATGTTGCGCTTGTTGTGATTCTTCCCGGTTTCCCCGATCGTGTCGGTGTCAATGTCATACGACTTGCCATCGACTTCCACGGAGCTGAGCGCCACAGTCAATCGCGCGGGCACATGCAGCCGCCCCGAATCTTTCGCGTCCACCACGCGGCCCGTCACGTGAGCACCCGCAGGGATGATCGTCTTTCCATCTTTCATCACCGGTCGCGCGAGACTCGCGGCAAAACTGTCCCCGGGATTGTTACGGTTGCTGGCCAACGTTTCGTCCACGGTCACCTCAAGTTCCGTTCCATCGGGAATGGTGATGTCTTTCTTCGTCTCAAATAAGCCACTTAACATTCCCGGTTTCGCACCATTCGCATTGCCCGCGTTCGCCTGCGAATCCTGACCAGCGCTCGCATCCCCGGCCCCGTTCGCCGCCGCGCCGTGATTACAACCCGCTACCAACATTAGCGACAAAACTGCGCTACCAAGTACCACCAAAGATCGCTTCATTTGCACACTCCTCCCCCCTTCCAAACAGCAGGCAGAATGCCACTCTGATCGACTCTAAGTCGCTCAATATTCATGTCTTATTAGTCGTTGAGGTTTCTAGGCAGTGTAATTATTTCCAGGCCGCTAGCCGACCACCCTCACTTCGGCCAACCTCTCCATCCCACGCATGCGGATTTATCCACCACCAGTTTGAGCAACTCAGCCGATCACATAGACGCCATGGTCGCCGCTGCGAACTGCATTCGTCACCAGACGCCGGTCCAAGGTTGCAAGTTGTCCCTCATGCGCGCAGGCCAATGCCAGCAAGTAGCTGTCGGTCACTTGCCGGGAGTTGAATAGTCTTCCGGTATCAACTTTTCCTATGTCGAACAAGCTAATGTCGTCGCCCCAGAACGCGTGTCCCGGCAACGCCAGCAAGTCTTTCAACACATCCGCCACCGCCGCTGGATTGCCCGGTGAATTAGGATACCGGCTGTCTCCGACTATCCGCAACACGGCATTCTCCGTAAGCGGGCAGCTGGCCCATGCTCGTTTCCCCACGCCGGCGAACCACTCGTGCGCGGCATCATGGTGGATGTGCGCCGGATCGATCAGCGCGATCAACACATTCGCGTCAAGCAGGAATGCCATCACATCAGCTCGTCGCGCAACTGATTCACCAGTTCCAGCGTCACGCGCTTACTGCCTGGACGCAAGGGCAAGAGAGGCACGCCGTTCCGCGTCCGCTTGGTTGATCTCTTGGGACGCAAGGCTTCCCTCGCCAACGAGGAGATCACTTCGCCCAAACTCTTGCCCTCCCTGGCCGCCATTTCCCTGGCTGCAGCCAGCACGTCGTCCTCAATCGAAAGTGTGGTGCGCATCGAAGCCCCCCCGATCTGCATCAAACATCACGCATCAATCATCATACATCATCGGCACCCGCAAGGCAATCGGCGGAGAGTTCCCGCCTTCGGCGATCGCCACTACCCCAGACCTATGGTCCGAGGCTCGCCGCCCTCCGTGCTATCTGCGCAGACATTTCTCCCGCCGATTTGCTATCCTGCTTCTATACCTTTATGACTCATCAGGCCCCGACCATGACCCGCAAAGAACTCTTCCTGCGAGCCTGCCGCTGCGAGCCTGTGCCTCGCCTGCCCGTCTGGATGATGCGCCAGGCCGGTCGCTATCTCCCCGAGTACCGCGAAATCCGCGCCAAACACTCCTTTTTGGAGGTCTGCAGGACCCCCGACCTCGCTCTGGAAGTGTCTGTCCAGCCTTTCCGGCGGCTTGGCGTCGACGCCATTATCATTTTTTCGGACATTCTGATCCCCGCCGAAGCCATGGGCCTTCCTCTCGAGCTCGAGGACAAGGGACCCAATCTCCCGGAGCCGGTGCGCACCGCCGCGGATGTAAAAAAACTCCGCATCTTCGATCCCGAGGTCGAAACCGGCTTCCTGATGGAAGCGCTTCGCCGCACCGTAAAATATGCCGGCCCCGAGGTGCCCGTGCTCGGCTTTGCTGCTTCCCCCTGGACTCTCGCTTGCTACATGGTCGAGGGTAAAACCAAAGAAGGCTTCGCCACGGTCAAGAATTTCCTTTATAGCGAGCCCAAAGTCTTCCGCGAACTACTCCATAAAATCACCCAGGCCACGATTCTCTACCTGAAAGGCCAAATTGCCGCGGGCGTGACTGCCGTGCAGCTCTTTGACACCTGGTGCGGCGAACTCGACCTTCAGGATTACACTGCATTCGTTCTCCCCGCGGTCCAAGAAGTGATAACCGGCTTGGGCACCGCCGTTCCAGTCATCTATTACACCAAGGCATCGCATCACCTCCTGCCTGCGGTCTTGAAAGCAGGCGCCAGCGTCCTGAGCGTAGACTGGCGTGTGCCTCTCGGCGAACTACGCGAACTTGCTGGCCCGCGCGTCGCGCTGCAGGGCAATCTCGACCCGGCCATCCTCTTTGCCCCCCAGGAAAAGATTCGCGAGGCAACTCTCGGTCTGGTCGCCGAGCTTCTTGGTCGCGGTCATATTTTAAACTTGGGTCATGGCATCCTGCAGCACACTCCGGTTGAAAATGCCCAACTCTTCATCCACACCGGCCAACGAGCCTTGCTCCACGATGCCAGGCCGCCCGTGCCGACGCGCCCCTGAGCACCACAGGAGGTTTTTGCCGTGTCCATCATGAATCCCACATTGCGCGAGATGCAGCAGGAGCTCTCCGTCGGCGAAGAATTCGTCAACCGCTACAATCGCCCCGGCCCGCGCTACACCAGCTACCCCACCGCCCCTGTGTGGGTCGACACGTTTGGCCCCAAGGAATACGAAGCCGCCATCGAAGAAGCCGACAAAAAGGGCTCTCCCGTTTCCTTGTACATGCATCTGCCCTTCTGCGAAAGCCTCTGCCTTTTCTGCGCCTGCAACGTAATTATTCAGAAGGATAAGCGCGTCACTCCGCCCTATCTCGTCACCCTGAAAAAAGAGATCGATCGCATCGCCCGCGGCGTCTCTCGCACCCGTCAGGTCGCGCAATTCCACTGGGGAGGCGGCACTCCCACCTACCTCACCCCGGAACAGATCGAAGACCTCTTCACCTACACTCGCGAACGGTTCACTTTTGCCCCCGACGCGGAAATCGGCATTGAAGTTGACCCCCGCGTCACCACGCCCGCTCATCTGGAAACCGTTCGTCGCATGGGTTTCAACCGCCTCAGCATGGGTATCCAGGATTTCAAGGAAGAAGTGCAGAAGGCGGTCCACCGCATCCAGCCCTACGAGCAGACGCGTGAGCTCATCGCCAATGCCCGCGAACTCGGCTTTGACAGCATCAATGTCGATCTCATCTACGGCCTGCCCTACCAGACCGGGGGAAGTTTTGCCCACACCGTCGAGCAAATTGTCGGTCTCTCTCCCGACCGCATCGCCATGTTCAGCTACGCTCATGTGCCCTGGCTCAAGAAGCAGCAAGGCTCCTTCGTCAAGTTTCTTCCCGAGGGCATGCAGAAATTCGATATCTTCCGCAATGGCCTGCTGAAATTCCTGGAGTCCGGCTACCTCTACATCGGCATGGACCACTTTGCAAAAACGGATGACGAGCTGGCCGTCTCTCAGCGCAACCGCACCCTCCACCGCAATTTTCAGGGCTACACCACCAAGGCCGGCGCGGACCTCTACGGCATGGGCATCACCGCCATCAGCGGCATCCAGGAAATCTACGCGCAGAATTTCCGCGATATCCCCAATTGGGAAAAAGCCGTCAACGAGCGCGGTGTCGCAACCATGCGCGGCTACCGGCTCTCTCAGGATGATGTCATCCGCCGCGAGGTCATCAGCCGTCTCCTCTGCCACACCGTCATTGTGAAGGACGAAATCTCCCGCCAGTTCGGCATCAACTTCGATGATTATTTCGCTCCGGAGCTGGAGCGCCTGAAAATACCTCAGGAAGATGGCCTCGTCGTCATCAACGACAAGGAAATCCGCACGGCTTGGCTGGGACGCATCTTTATCCGCAACCTCGCCATGGTTTTCGATCCTTATTTGGAGAAACAGCAGTTGGCCGCGCGCCCTTTATTCTCAAAGACGCTGTAACCAACGAGGTTCCTTCTCATGTCCACTCAGATCCAGGCACTGGTTGTGGGCGCGGGCATCTCCGGTCTCACCGCGGCGTATGCCCTGCAAAAATCCGGCATCTCCACGCTGGTTTTCGAGGCCGCTTCGCGCCCCGGAGGCGTCATCCAATCCATTCAGCGCGACGGTTATCTTCTCGAATGCGGCCCGCAAAGCTTCAGCGGCAATGCCAGTATCACTTCGATTTGCCGCGATCTTGAAATCCTGGACCAGCGCATCCTGGCCGACCCCAAAGCCCCGCGCTACATTTTGATCAATGGGAGACTGCAGAATGTCCCCATGGGACCCGGTATTGCGGTCTCCTCATTCCTCGGCGGCGGCACGCGCACCGCGATTCTTCGCGACCTTTTCGGCAAGAGTCGCGCTCCGGAGCCCGACGAATCGATCGCGGATTTCATCCGCCGCAAGTTTTCACCAACTCTTCTCGAACGGCTTGTCGGACCGTTCGTTTCCGGCGTCTATGCCGGCGACCCGGAAAAACTCAGCCTGCGCGGGGCGTTTCCCATCCTCTATGAAGCGGAAGCCGCTTCCGGAAGCATCCTACGCGGCGCATTCGCCGTAATGAAGCAGCGCAAAGCCAAACAAGCCAACACTCCCCGCGAAAAGCCCACCCTTCAAACTTTCCGCCAAGGCAATGAAACCCTCATCCGCGCTCTCGCCAAAAAATTGGGTGAGCACCTCGTCTGCGACATCGAGGTGACTTCCATCGAAGCACTCGACCCCGGCCGTGAACCCAAAGCTCCCCGCTTCCTTGTTTACCTGCGGACTCCTCGCGGCGATGAAAAAATCGAAGCCGAGCGCATCATCCTCGCCATTTCTCCGAAAGCCGCCGGAAAGCTGCTATCCAGCCTCCATTCCGCCTTCGAAGCCCAGCTGGACCCCATCGATTACGCTGCTGTCGGCGTGGTGTCGCTCGGCTATCGAAAGGAAGATGTTGGCAACGCTCTCGCAGGCTTCGGCTTCCTTGTGCCCCGTTCATCCGGTCTCAACGTCCTCGGCACTGTCTGGAATTCCTCGCTCTTCCCCGGCCGTGCCCCCGAAGACCATGCCCTGCTCACCAGCTTTGTGGGTGGCGCCACAAATCCGGGCATGATCCAGAAATCCGCGGAAGAACTCGTCGCGCTCGTTCACCGGGAAATTACGCCCCTGCTGTCCATTCGAAAGGAGCCTGTCTTTTCGAATCTCACCACCTGGCTGCGTGCGCTTCCCCAGTACAACCTCGGCCACAAAGCCCGCCTCGAAGCGGTCGAGAAACTTCGTGTCGGCTTCCCCGGCCTCCACCTCGTTGGAAATTATCTGAACGGCCCTGCCATCGGCACCTGCATTGAACACGCCCTGAAAGTAGCCGACGAAATCCGCGTCAGCTTCGCCAACTAACTCTCTCTTCGCCCGTGGTCGGGCGTAGTCCTCCCGCGGCGGACGCCGCATGTCCGCACGACCACCACGCCTTGCCTGCTTTAATTTCCTCTTGCAGGGACGGCCTTCTGCTTGCCCGCCGCAGGAGGGACGCCGTCCGTCAACTCGACCACACCACAACCAACTACTTGCCTCGCCCTCAAACTTAACCCCTTCCCTTCCCGCACTTACGCAAATACCAGTTCTTCACCTCCCGCGCCCACACGGCACTCCGATCACCCTATCTCTTCTCCCGCTGACGTTGCGCCAACCGGATCTCCCTCCGTTTCGCCGCTTCCCTCCACCGCCGCCGCTCTTCGGCCGTCTTCAGGATCAGCGGCGGCACAGCCTTCGGCTTCCGTGTGTGCTCGTCAATCGCCACAAAGGTCACAAACGCCGAGGTCGTATGTTTTCTTTCCCCGGTGAGGATGTCCTCGGAGAATACCTCGACCCCAATCTCCAGCGAGGTGTGGAACACCCGGTTCACGTGCGATTTCAGCAGCACGATTTCTCCCAGACTTACCGGGTTGCGAAAATCGATGTAATCCACCGAAGCCGTCACCATATAGCTGTTCGCATGACGGCTCGCCGCCATCGCCGCCACGATGTCCACCAGGTGCATCACGTGGCCGCCCAGCAACTTCCCGAGCGCGTTCGTCTGCGCCGGCAACACCACTTCCGCCATCGCCGACGCTGACACGCTGACCGGTTTCCCCTTCATCGGTTCTTCTCGAAACTTCGCGCTCATCCGATTGCCTACTCGTGCCATCTCACTCCTCTTTCTGTCCTGCCTTTGGTAGCTTTCTTCCCTCCACGTATAATACGGGAGCTATCATGACCGAACAAAATAAAACCCGCCGCCAAAAACTCGAGGAATTTCTCGCCCGAAATCCCAGCGACGCTTTTACTCTCTACGGCCTCGCCCTGGAATGCGTAAACTCGGGAGATATTGCCGCCGCTGAATCTCACTTCCGCACGCTATTGCAGTCCAATCCGGACTATGTCCCCGGCTACCAGATGTACGCGCAATCCCTCGCCCAGAACGATCGCGCGGCGGATGCCAAGGCAATTCTCACTCAGGGTATTCAGGCCGCCGTTCGACTCGGCAACCAGCATGCCCGCTCTGAGATGGAAGGCCTGCTTGCGGATTTGGGCTAGGTTCTGAACCGTGCGATTTCCTGTTGCAGCCAGTTCTCCACGGTCCTCCAACATTCCCGGAGCCGGTAAATGACGAATCTCGTTCCGCCCAGTGAAGAGCACGAACTCGCGATCGAAAAGCGCATTGCGTGGGCCATCGCCGCCGCTGGCGTTCTCCTCCAGATGTCTTTCAACGGCCGCTATGGCTATTTCCGTGACGAACTCTATTACATCGCCTGCAGCAATCATCTCGCCTTTGGCTACGTCGACTTTGCCCCTCTTATCGCCTGGCTGGCGCGAGGATTCCGCCTTGTATTTGGCGATTCCCTCCACGCGATCCGCCTGCTGCCGGCCTTAGCCTTCGGCGCCGAAATCGCCCTGACGGGTTTCATTACCCGCGAGCTCGGCGGCAAACGTTGGGCCATCTTCCTGGCGTGCATTTCAGTGCTGGTCGCTCCCGTCATACTTGGAAATGGCACGCGCCTGGCCATGAATCCCCTCGAACCGCTCTTCTGGATGGGCTGCGTTTACGTCTTGCTTCTCGTTCTGAACCGTCAGCAACCCAAACTCCTGCTTTGGAGTGGTGTTTTGCTCGGGTTTGGCCTCCTCAATAAACACTCCGCCATATTTTTCATTGCCGCGCTTGTTGCCGGCTTGTGGATTTCTCCGGAGCGCCGCATTCTCTCCACCAAGTGGTTCTGGATCGCCGCCGCCATCGCCTTCTTCATCGCTCTGCCTAACGTTGTTTGGCAGTATGCGCATCACTTCCCTACTCTCGAGGACCTTCGCAACGTAAAGGCCACCCACAAGAACATCGAACTTCCTCCCCTTGCCTTTCTCGAGCAGCAAGTCATGATGTTGAACCCGTTCGGCGTGATCGTCTGGCTAGCGGGCCTCTTCTACCTACTGTTTCCTCAAGACACGCGGCGCTTTCGTTCCCTCGCTTTCACCTATCTGGTCTTTCTCGCGTTGATGATGTTCCTGAAGGGAAAGGATTATTATCTGGCCCCAATTTATCCCCTGCTCTTCGCCGCCGGCGCGGTCTTCTGGGAGAGGATGATCCGCTCCTATCCTCGTCTTCGCTGGGCTCGCATTGCCGTCCCTTCCACCATCCTTGTGGCTGGGGCGGTGGCGGCCCCTCTCGCCTTGCCAATTCTTCCACCCGCTGAAATTCCCGCTTATATGTCCGCCATGGGAATAAGAATGACGCGCACGGAAAACGGAATGGAGAGCCCGCTGCCCCAGCATTTCGCCGATCAGTTCGGTTGGCCGGAAATGGTCGCCAAAGTCGCGGAAGTCTACAATTCCCTTCCGCCCGAGGAGCGAGCCAAAACCGCCATTCTCGCCGGAAACTATGGAGGGGCGGGAGCCATCGATTATTTCGGCCCGCGTTACGGCCTGCCCAAATCCATCAGCGCTCATCAGAATTACTACTACTGGGGACCACGCGAATACACCGGCGAGCGCATCATTTTGTTGGAGTGGAGTCTCAAAGACGCGCAGTATTGGTGCCGCACCGTCGATGTCGGCCCAAGAAACGAGCCTTCTTTAGGTATGGGATGGGAGCACTACAACATTCTGGTCTGCCACGACTTCAAAATTCCACTGCCGCAGGCTTGGCCCAAGCTCAAAACCTGGAATTAATCAGCGCGCCTGCCATCGTTTGCACCATTAGAAGTCCCGCCAGGGCTTCCACGATGGAACGCTCGTGTAACGCACCTGGTAGCTGGCGCGCTCTTCAGGCGGTTTCCCTTTTCTCGCTTTGCTAAGCAATTTTCTTATCTTGATAAGCAGATGTTTCAACATCGTGAGCCTCGCGATTCGTCACTCTTCCCGAAACCCAAAGTACGCCGACAAGCCGATGAAAACTCATGGTGCGGGAGAGAGGAGTTGAACCTCCACGACCTTTCGGCCACAAGATCCTAAGTCTTGCGCGTCTGCCAGTTCCGCCACTCCCGCACCGGCTGTCTTCATAATACTTACATTGCTGCATGTTTGGCCACACCCACGCCGGCGCCGGTTCTGCTGGAAACAACCTGCTTCCCGGGGGATAATATGTGGCGCGCCGCAATCGGCCGCGACGAAAGGGCGACTGGTGATTCTTCAGCAGAATGATCCCATCCTGGTGATCCGCCAAACGGATCATGCCTTCCTTTCTGGCTTTTTCGCCCGCGAATGGGGCAATGAAACCTTTACTCGGCCCGAGCCCTTCTCTTCCTTCTGCCTGGCGGCCTCCGAACACGATAATGGCTGGCAGGAATGGGAGTTGGGTCCGGGAACCGATCCCAAGACCTACATACCGTACAGTTTTATGACTGTGCCTACACAGGAGCACGTTTCCCTGTATCAGCGCGGAATCGACCGCATCCTGAAAGTCGATCTGTACGCCGGCTTGCTGGTGGCCTCGCACTGCATGGGCCTGTACGACCGCTCCCGCGCGACAATGCCCGGCTACTCCGCAAAATATGTCAGCGCCCAGGAACAGCACGTCGCCAATGATTTTGTCCAGCGCCTTCGCCTGCAACAGCTCCGCCTTAAAGTGGACCTGCGAAACGATCCCGCTACCAAATCGTTCACCGACGAAAAATTAATTAAAGCCAACGTGCAGCGCCTCGAAGCCCTCGATCGCCTTTCCCTGTATTTCTGCCTGGGCAATGCGGAAGACGCCTCCATCGAAGCTGTGCCCGTGAATGATGACGGCCAGGAGGTTGACTGGGAAGTCCGCCCCGTCGGAAACGACCAGTTCACGATTTATCCGTATCCATTTCGCCGCGACCCTCTCGAGTTCGCCATTCTGGCTCGCCGCATCCCCAAGCGGCGCTACGCCGATGATGCCGAGCTCCAGTCTATTCTGTCCGCAGCGCCGTTCTTTAACATTCGCTTTACGCTGCGTTCCCGCTCGGCCGTAAACACCTCCTACGCGGTAAGCGCCTAGCTGCTGTCCCGGAAATTGTTGAACGAACTCCTGATGCTTCAGGGGCTAAAGCCCGAAGCATTCGCGATGGCTTATGTGGCGGCTGAAGCCGCCACCTGCTAAGGAAAAATGCCAGGAACTTCTGGGACGCGGCACTCGCTGCGGTTGGAATACCTTTTTTCCCACCGGGCCATTCGTACCAACGCAGTCTGTGGCGGTTTTTCCGTCAATGTGCCGCGGAGCCGCGCTCGGGCGGATGCTCCTGCCGGGAGACCACACTGTTGTTATCGGCCGGGGCTGCAGGCAACGAGTTTGCAAGGAATTCCGCCATAGCATTCTCTCCTGCGGCGGGCCTCCATGGCCTCTTTCGGGTTGTGCAGTTCGGGGGATGCCCCGCGCGAAATAGTTCCCCGTAAGCAAGGGCAGTGACTTCGCTTAATTCATGACAGAAGGCGTGCGCCAATTCATGGGCAATCGCCAGATCAAGAAGCTGGTCCGAGGATACTCCAAACAACCGCATTAACTCCGCCCGGCGATCCACCGGCGCAGTAAACAACGCCTGCGAAATCACCGTTTTGTTGCCTGCCAACAGGGAGAAGGCGGGGCTGTGCAGGGGAAGCCTCAGGCGAGTCATCAGTGGTTCCCATTCCTCAGAGGAAGCCAGAATAAAGGACCAGGAACCTAACTGTTCGACGGGGTAGTGTGCCAACACCCGTCTCAAATTGGAAATATCGTTTTGGCAATTACTCCGACCATAGTTTTCGGTGCAGTAGAACTGAATCGCCGCGGGAAATCCTTGGCCTCCACGAATCTGCACAGGCAAAACGCGGAGGCCCTGACTTTGAGCGGTCCCGCAGGCGAGGAACAGGAAAGTGAACAGCCACAGGGCCTTCACGATTCCGCCTCAAGACAGCGAAAAGCGGGAGTAGTTTGGGGTCAGCGACGCCCAAACATAAATGAATTCTTCGCATCCGGGCCATCCGATTCATGATTTCTCGCGTATTTCTGCCGGTCATTTGCTCTGGCGCAAATTCGCGTCGGCCAGAAGTTTTTAAGGCAAGGTTCCAGCGAAGTGGACGAACGGGTCGCGGGAGGTTCCTGAGAATATTCCCATCTGCCCTCTGGTATCATGGCGCCAGCAGACCATGCGGCCGGATCGCATTCCGCTCTTCCCACTCAACGTCGTGCTATTTCCCGGCGAGCATCTTCCCTTGCACATTTTCGAGCCGCGTTATCGCCGCATGGTGCGCGAGCGCCTCGAGTCCGAGTCACCCTTCGGCATGCTCCTGGCGCTCCCCGACGGCCTTGTCCGCGTGGGTTGCACCGCCGAAATTCTGAACGTCATCAAGCGCTATGACGATGGGCGCATGGACATTCTCACTATCGGCCGGTATCCGTTCCGTATTGTCGAGCTGTTCGACGAAGCTCCCCTCCTCGAAGGCAGCGTCGACTACCTCGAAGATGATGATTCCGTTCCCGATTCCCGGCAGCAGGGAGAACTCGTAGAGGTCTACGAGGCCTGTTACACATTGCTTTTTGAAAAGATGCCAAAGAGCCTGCAGGAGGCCCGTCCAGGGCTGTTTTCCTATGCAATCACGGGTGCGCTTCCCCTGGACCTTTTGTGGAAGCAACAGATTCTGGAGCTGCGCTCGGAAGCCGAACGGCAGGAACGCCTACTGAGGTATCTCCGTGAGTGGGCGCCGCATCTAGAGAAGATAGGGACCTTGCGCCGTCGCGGGGATGGCGATGGGCACGGCACGAATTAGTTTTGGCGGGCTATCAGGGATGGTCCGCGGATAGAGGCCACATGACGGCGAGCACTTCAGCGCATCCAGCGGGGCATTCCAAGCCGCGCACGATCGGCGAGTGGAAACGCATTCCGGATTTTGATGGCCGCAGCAACTCACTCTCCGTGAAAAACGAAATTCGGCGCAACTTGCTCCGCGCCATCGAACGGGGTGAACCCCTGTTTCCGGGTGTTCATGGCTACGAGGACAGTGTGATTCCGCAGATTGTAAACGCGGTGCTTGCCCGCCACAATTTCATTTTGCTGGGTCTCCGGGGACAGGCCAAGAGCCGGATCCTTCGCGGCTTGATTCAGTTGTTGGACCAGGAAATTCCGGTGATCGCCGGTTGCGAGATCAACGACAATCCGCTTCAACCCATCTGCCGCTCTTGCCGCGAACGCCTGGCCTCGGAAGGCGACAACACCCCCATCGCCTGGCTTCCGCGCGATCAGCGCTACGTCGAGAAGCTGGCCACCCCGGACGTCACCATTGCGGATATCATTGGCGACGTGGACCCCATCCGCGCCGCGCGTGGTGGACGCGATCTCTCCGACGAACTCACCATCCATTACGGCCTGCTCCCCCGCGCCAACCGGGGGATTTTCGCGATCAACGAACTCCCTGACCTCGCCGGCAAGATCCAGGTCGGCCTGTTCAACATCATGCAGGAAGGCGATATTCAGATTAAGGGTTATCCCTTGCGCCTGCCGCTCGACGTTTTGCTTGTCTTCACTGCCAATCCGGAGGACTACACCGCACGCGGCAAAATCATCACCCCGTTGAAAGATCGCATTGGCGCGGAAATCCGCACCCACTATCCCACCACCATCCAGGAAGGCATGACTATCACCAACCAGGAAGCCTGGGTTAAGCGAGACTCCGGCATCAAGGTGGATGTTCCCGAATACCTCCGCGAACTCATTGAGGAAATCGCTTTTCAGGCTCGCGAAGACAAAAGGGTTGACCGGCGTTCCGGCGTGAGCCAGCGGCTTCCCATCACGACGCTCGAAAGTGCCGTCAGCAGCGCCGAGCAATACGCCGCGCGGACCGGCGAGGATCATGCCGTTGCCAGGGTAACCGATGTGTACGCCGCGCTGCCTGCCATCACCGGGAAGCTTGAACTCGAGTACGAAGGCGAGCTCAAAGGTGCAGAAACCATTGCCCGCGAACTGATCCGCACGGCCATCGGACGCGTCTTCAGCAAGCATTTTGCCGAAGTCAATTTCCAGCAGGTCGTTCAGTGGTTTGAGGTCGGCGGTGAATTGAAAATCCCGGACGTGGCGTCCACAAGCCATCGCTTCAAGCAGCTTGGCCAAATTCAAAACCTCATGGAACACGTGGGAAAACTTGGTGTCAGCAATCGCAAGGACGAGGCGGCCGCCGCGGCTGCCGCGGAAATGATTCTGGAAGGACTGTGGGCTCACCGGCGCATCGGCCGCAGCGAGGAACGCGGTTTTTACGCCGAAAAGCCGCAACGCCCCGCGGAATCGCGTGAACGGGAGAACCCGAACCGGCCTCGCCGCACGTACAACTGAATTCGCGGGGAATCGAATCGCTCCCGGCTTTGAGGTTATTGAATGAAGTTCGTCAAATATCGCAAGTACACTGGAGAACCCGCCGACGAGGTCGATCTCGACGAGCTGATGAAACGACTTGGCGATTTTTTCCTGCAGAGCGGCTTTGAATCGCAGTACTACGGACTTTCCGAATTCGATGCCGCGCAATCCATGGAGGCGCTTCGCGATGCTATTCTTCGCGCGCTTCAGGAGGGCGAGCTCATCCCCGAGGACCTGATGAGTGACGAGCTTCAGCGCATGCTGCAGGATCCCGGCGCTTTGGACAATCAGGATGTCCGCAACCTGATCGAGAAGCTAATCGAACGCCTGTCACAGGAAGGTTTTATCAATCCCCAGCAGCCCCCTCAGGTGACACCGCCTCCTCAAACGACTCCTGGCGGCCAGCTTGGCCAGGCTTCGCAGCGCAATGCCGAGGCGCGCTTCGAGATCACCGACAAAGCCATCGATTTCCTCGGCTTCAAGACACTTCAGGATCTACTCGGCTCCCTGGGCCGCAGTAGTTTCGGCCGGCATGACACGCGCGACCTCTCGACCGGAGTGGAATCCGGCGGCGCTTCGCGGCCCTATGAATTCGGCGACGTGCTGAATCTCGACATCAGCGAAACGTTGTCAAACGCCATCCGCCGCGAAGGCGCCAAAGTTCCGATCGACATGCAGTACCGCGACTTGATGGTCCACCAGTGCGAGTACCAAAGTTCCTGCGCGACGGTTGTGCTGCTCGATTGCAGCCACAGCATGATTCTTTATGGCGAGGATCGTTTCACGCCCGCCAAGCGCGTGGCCCTGGCGTTGTCCCATCTCATTCGCACGCAGTATCCCGGCGATACCCTGAGCCTGGTTTTATTTCACGACTCAGCCGAGGAAGTTCCCCTCGGCCAGCTGGCGCGCGTGCAGGTAGGGCCTTACTACACCAACACCCGCGAAGGTCTGCGCGTGGCGCAGCGCATTCTGCTGCGCCAGCGTAAGGACATGCGCCAGATTGTGATGATTACCGATGGCAAGCCTTCCGCGCTCACGCTTGAGGATGGCCGCATCTACAAAAACGCCTTCGGACTCGATCCGTTCGTTGTGAGTGAAACACTCGAAGAAGTAAACAAATGCAAGCGCGCCGGCATCATGATCAACACTTTCATGCTGGCCACGGACTACAGCCTGGTCCAATTCGTGCAAAAAATCACCCAGATGTGCAAGGGCAAGGCTTACTTCACCACACCCTATACGCTCGGGCAGTATCTCCTGATGGATTACATGCAGCGCAAAACGAAAACCATCCATTGACCGGTTGCAATTTCCACGTAAGCTGGCACGTGATTGAGCTACGGATGACAGGCGTAGCAGTTTGTCGATGCCGCTACGATGTCCGACGTAATATGGGCAATATTGCTCGAAGCCACCCACAATTCTCTTTTCGACAAACAATGTTCACGCAACTCGCCTGTACCGCTCATGCGTCTAAACCAATAAGAAAACAAATTCACACGATTCCGCGGACAACGCGTGCGGTGTCCTGCACGGCGTGACCACGGAAAGCAAAAAGGAGTTGTTTATGAACACGTTGAAAGTCTCAATCCTTCTTTTCGGCGCGGCGCTTTTGTTCTCTTCGAGCGCGCTCGCCGGGGAGGTCAATAAAGGGACGCTCGACCTGTCCGAGAAAGCCATCGTCGACGGCAAGGCCCTCCAGCCCGGCACGTACAAGGTGGAATGGCAGGGTAGCGGACCCGCGGTTCAAGTGACACTTCTTCAAGGCAGGGAAACGGTAGCCACTTTCCCCGCACACTTGACCGAGCAACCCTATCCAAACAACGACAACGCCTATGGAAGCTCTGCAGGACCGGACGGCTCCAGGGAACTGAAGAGCATTTACATCGGCGGAAAGCGCGACGTCCTGGAAATCCAGCAGGCTGGCGCTCACCAACCAACCTCCGCGCAAGGATCAAAATAAGCGCGAAACAACGCCTAGTCCTTTCCAACCCAGCCGGAAAGGATCAGGCTTTCTCCTTTGTTCGCCTGCTCTTTCGGGTTCCTCGGAACTCTCCCGCACTTTGCGATAAACTTGCTTCATGGCTTGGTGGAAGAATCTGGCTCGCATGATTGGCCTGGAGGCGCAATTGACTCACATCGACGCTGGAAATGCCGCTCCGCGATTATCTCTGAAAGCTCTGGACGGGAAGACGCACTCGCTCGAATCTCATCTCGAGCACGGCCCCGTGGTACTGGCGTTTTTCAAGACTTCCTGCCCGGTCTGTCAGTTTACGCTTCCCTTTCTGCAGCGGATTTCCGAGCGATTTGCGGGGTCAAATGTTTCCGTGATTGGGATTTCCCAGGACGATCTGCGCAGCACGAAGGATTTTAACCAGGAATATGGCTTGAATTTTCCCACTCTCATTGATGACGCGGGCTACCCTGCTTCCAATGCTTACGGGCTTACCAATGTCCCCACCATATTTCTGATCGCGCCGGACGGCACCGTAAAGGTGAGTTGCATGGGTTTCGACAAGGCGGCCCTGGAAACCATTGCGGGCGAACTCGCCCAACATCAGAAGGTTTCGGCCCCAGCGCTATTCCGTCCCGACGAAATTATTCCTGCCTATAAACCTGGTTGAGGCTCGAAGAACTAGGTCCGGTCCGGACCTGCCCGAACTTAAAGCTCCTGCACTTCGCGCAACAGATCCCCCCTGTGCTTCGCCGGTTTTCTGCGTTTATCCGGAATCACTCGCGTCGTAGCCGGGGCCAAGCCAGACTTGCGCGCGACGCGGCGCGCCTCGGTGCCTTTATCGAGCTTTTTTCTGCGGCGTTTCATTTCAGGCCATGTCCGCGGCAATTTCCTGCACGGCACGGTAGCCCTGGTCGATTGCTTCGTTGGTGTACGCAAATGCGCCAGCATCCGAATTTGCAATGTGAATCTTTCCAAATGGCTTTCGCCCTATTTCGTGCGGCGCCTGGCCCGGAGCCCACACTGGATCGTAGAGCGAATTGTATTCGTAGGCGTAACCGTGCGGCCAACGGTTCACGGTAATCGCTTCAATATCGCTCGCCGCATTAAAGCCGCCGCTTTCCAGAATGCGCGTCAACTGCTCGCGGATGTTCCTCTCAAACGTCTGGAAATCTGTGGACAGCAGAGTCATCCGGCCCGTGCGCTGCTTGTCCCGCGCCGTCGCTCCCGGGCCTACGGGAACATACTGCATATGAATTACGCAAGACTCCTCCGGCCTCTGTGTAAAGTGATATCCGCCCATGCTCACCGGGAAATCCATGTCCACAGCAGAGAAAAAGGCTCCCGGGCAATGCACGCTGTGCACTTTCAGCTTCTCGAAGGCCTTCCAGTTCTTCAATTGCACGTTGGTGTACACTAGCGGCACCTTGACGTTGTACGCCAACGCCTCTCTTTGCGCTTCCGGCATCTCCGGGCACATATACGGAATGACCATGTTCCAGCAGGCGAGAATGCCCGCGCTCCCCTTCACAAGATGCGCTTGCCCTCCGCGGACGTAGGTTACCGCCACGCCGTCGCCACCTGAGGTAAGTTTCGCGTTTGCTACATGCACGGCCGTCGAATTCAGCCGCACCCGCACCGGAGAACTGTCGTCATCCAACTTCGCGTAGTTGAACTTGGCGAGAACGACATCCTCCATCGTATTACCCGGCGCGATTCCGGGAATTAAGGCCCGCACAAGCAGGCGCGGCACCGACCCGATGCCATCGGGAAAGTGATAAATGTAAGGTTCGTGGTCCTGTCGAGTCACCTCCAAGCCTATCCCAGGGCCGTCCACGTCATGCATTCCGAGCCCCGCGAAGCCTGGCAGGTAGCCTAACCCCGCCATATCGCCGGCAGGAACCGCATCGATCCCCACGCCATAAAGGCCATACATCGAGGTGAAGAAAAATGGGATGGCTTCCGGAACGAGCTTCACCTTCTTGAGCAGGTAGTCTTGATAACTTGTCTTCGCCAGGTAGGTCTTTTTTTCGTCCGGGCTCATGCCCACCAGGTAATCAACCTTTTCGGAGAACACTCTCGCAAGATCTTTTTGAGCCGCAGGGGAAAGCGGCGACCTGGCGAGGAACTCCGGCCAAGGCGTCCGGTACGCGCCTGCAACCAGCTTGTCGGCGCCGAACGTCTCCTTGTCAAAGAAGATCGCCTGGCTCATCCCGCGCGACTCGTAGAATTTCTGGTCGTAGTAGGTTTCGAACTTCTTGACTTCGATGCCCAGGTCCGCAAACAACTGTTTGGCCTGAGCGCTGTAAAGATTCGGACAAGTAATGGTCTGCGTGCCCCCATAGCCGATGATCAGGCGATTGCCACTATGAAATTCATTGCGCTTCGCGTGCCCGCCAAAATCATCATGGTTATCGAGGACCAGGATTCGCGCCTTCGTCCCAGCCTTCTGCCGGTAGAAATAAGCGGCGGCCAACCCGCTGATTCCACCGCCCACTACGATCAGATCGTAAGAATCCGGGTCCTCTGCCGGATTGTCCCAGTGCTTCCCGTCCCTCATCGCGTGGGCCGCTTCCCAGGAACCGTCATGGCTTCCGCGCATACCGGTTTTTGCGGGAGGATAGTATCCAGGCTCTTTCTCCGGGGCATAGGGTTTGTCCTGATCCGCCAGGACGCGCGCCCAAAAACTCCCCGGTTCCACCAGAGAGGCTCCAATCGCCACGCTCATCCCATTCAGGAAATCCCGTCGAGGGATGGGCCGGTCCATTCCCAATTCGCGGTCTCTTTTCTTGTCAGCCACACGAGACTCCCACGGAACTTAATTTGAAACGCACACGCTTCCCGCCTAACTGGAAGCCAGGCAGTTCACCCGAAAGAGCTTAGCCCACTTTCCCGCCGGGCGGAAGACGAGCGAACTGACTTTCAGCTTTGTCCGGCCCGACTCGGACGAGGATTCGACAATTTTTAGCGAAGAAGTAACCAACCAGCAACATGGATGGCCGAGAGTACCTCGGGTCGTGCCAGCACTCGATTGACGGGTGGCCGACACTCATCCAGCGCAAAAAAAGGAAGGTTCAACTACATGCTAAAGAAAGCAGCGGTTCTGGGACTGTTCGCCACAGCCCTGGCAAGTGTGGGATTCGCTCAGGAAGGTCCTGTTCCCAAGGGGGTCCCGCATCTCGATCACGTTTTCGTGATCATGATGGAGAATCACGGTTACGCCCAGATTATCGGCAACCCGAACGCGCCCTTCGCGAACTCCTACGCAAAGTCCGCCAACTCCGCAGCCAATTACTTTGCCATCGCCCATCCCAGCTTGAACAACTATCTGGAAGTCGTCGGCGGCTCCAATTTCGGCGTGCATTCCGATAACGCCCCCGATTGGCACAACACCGCCTGCCAGACCAATCTCAGCAGTGGCGTTCCGAACACCGACAATCCTGCCAGCCCCGCCATCTGCCCGATTTGGGGCACCGGCACGGAAGCTGCCATTCCTGCTATTGACTGCACCAACGAAGTTCAGTGCGCCCCAGGGAGCAACGCCGGTGAGTTGAACATCGATGGCACTCTAGCTATCCCGGCAAGTTCGCATATTGCCGGAAAAACCATCGCCGACCAACTCACCGAGTACGGCAGAAACTGGAAAACCTATCAGGAGAGTCTGCCCCCTTCTGGCCCCGACAATGTGACTTATGCGGATGGCTTTTTCACCAACAACAGCAACGTCCCGGGCACCCTTGCTGGGGAAAAGCAGACGCTCATCGATCTATACGCGGCGAAGCACAATCCTTTCGTTTATTTCCGCAGTGTTCAAGAAGGCCAACTGGATCACGTGGCCGGGTTTGCAGGCACGCACGGACTCTTTGACGACCTCGCCGCCGGACGCGTGGCACCCTATTCCTTCATCGCTCCCAACCAGTGCAACGACCAGCACGGCCGCGGAAATGCCGGACCGCAGTGCGACTATGACCCGAACGACAATGGCACGCAGAACGGCCTTAACCCTGCCTTGATGTACATCGGTGATGAGAGCCTGCGCACGATCGTGAAGGCCATCAAGAATTCACCAGCATGGAACGAAGGCCGGAATGCCATTGTCGTGCTGTGGGATGAGAATGACTACAGCATCGCACCCATCACCAACCAGGTGCTCACCATCGTGGACACCAATTTTGGCCCACGCGGTGTGAAGAGCAACCGTTTCTATTCGCACTACTCCCTGCTCAAATCCATCGAAGGGGGCTTGGGACTTCCCTGCTTGAATCACGCCTGCGATGCCAATGTCCGGGTGATGTCTGACCTGTTCGGCAGAGGCGATTGATTCTTGACTCGAGGAGGCCTCCGGCTTGCACCGCGGAGGCCCCCCATTCTTCCCGTGGGCCTGGTCGACGGACAGGCCAAGCCCCTGAAAACCGTCAACTCCCCCGCGAAATCATTTAGAAGGAGAAGGCAACTTGCAGGTCGATGCGTCGATTGGCAGTGCCGCCGTTGTATGGCCCGCCCGAAAGTGAATTGGACTCCCCGAATTGCGGCGATTGAAGATTGCCGATCGGAACGCCCAAATTGACATTATTGAAAACGTTTCGAGCAACCACTCCAAACGTCAAGCCATATCGCCGGTTCGTCGCGCCCGCATCCATGCCGTGCCCATGGTGGCCCCCCGGTCCGCGGCCGAACGTTCCCCCACCCATCGCCCCGCCCGAACCAGCACTTGCTGCGCCTTCCAGGACCGGGCCAAAACCGAATGTCTTGCTGAAACGAAGATTCAGGACAAAGCGGCTCGGGCCGGTGACATAGTTGATGGGGATGGGAGTGTATGTCGGGAACTCCGCCGCTGCCGGTATAACGAAGCAGCCGTACTTGGTCGACTGGCCGGAAGTGCACGTGCCAAATTCCGGCCGCACATTGAACAGATTTCCCTGGTAGGGATCGGTGCCGGTGGTGATATTGAATGGAATTCCGGAGCTGGACACCATGAAGGGGCTGAGGCGGAAGCCACGCGGCAAGCCAATGGTGCCGCCGATGAAAACGCGATTCCGCATGTCATAGCTGGAGCGCCCATAGTCCTGCTGCAGATCATACGGGTTCGATGGAAAACTTCCCGGGCCCGCGGTGTCGCTGTTGGCGTAGTTCAAGGTGTAGTAGCCAAAGAGGGATAGCCTCGCGCCCATTCGCACACTACCGTTGATGATCAACTGGTTCTGCTTGAAAATTCCCTCGGATTGATACTGAAACACGTTCTCGTCAGCGCCATTCGGCCGCAGTTGTGTCACTGGGTCATAGGGATTCAGATTGTTGATATAGAACTGGTGCACGCCGCGGGAATTGAGGTAGGTGAGCGCGACGTTGGCGGACCGGGTCAGCTGCCGTTCGAGCGTAATGCCTGTTTGAATCGTGTAGGGCGTCTTCAAATTGGAATTGGCCTGGTAAATCGTCGGCGTGGTGGCTGGTGGCAAGTTTCCCTGCTGGAACGGAACAGCGCTGAGATAGAAATCGGGATTTACGAGCTGAATCTGGACCTGGTAATTCAGCGGTTCTACGCCGCCAAACCGTTCCTGCTGAAGAACCTGATCGAAGGTAAAGCGGTCATAAAATAGGCCGAATCCGGCACGCAGCACGGTCTTGGGAGGATTCTTCGCGTTTCCGCCGAGGCCCCAGGCAAGACCCAGGCGCGGGGCGAAACTAGCCTTATCGCTGAAATTATTCTGCGTTTCGAAGCGCAGACCATAACTCACGGTGAAAGTGGGCCGTACCTTCCAATCGTCCTGCACGAACAGCCCTGCATCGATCCAATTCACTTCAAAAGACGACTGCCCACCCGTCTGCGTGTAGTAAGTCGGCGTGCCGCCCAGCCCTTCCAGAAACGTCTGATACTGCTGGATATTGTCGAAGTAGAACTGCCCGTGGTAATTGCCGAGACTCGTGAAGTGGTCTTTTGTGTCGCGGATCCTGGCCCCAAATTTCCAGGCGTGCTTTCCATAATTCATGTAGGTCGTGTTTTGGAATTCATAGTGGTCATGAATAACGGAGGTGTTGCCGCCGCCGTAACCGTTTCCCTTGAAGGCGCCGCCCACGCTGACGGTAGTGTCCGCAATCAGGGGAGTCGTTTCCGAGCTGTCGTGAATATATTGGAAGCGGGTTTCATTGATGACGTGCGCTCCGATCACTTGCGTGTCGCTCACCTGCAAGGTGTTCTCCAGGCTCAGATTCGTTGATCCCACATCTCCGAGCGTCAACTGTCCGACGTCGCCGTTGGTTTCCGAGTCGCGCCAGTACTGGTAGCGCATGGTCAGGGTGTTGTTTGGAGTGACCTGGTAATCAATGCGCGGACTCGCGTTGGTTCGGGTTTCGGGATCGGAAACGGCGGCACTGCAAGAGGCAATGTTCAGAGTGGGAGCCGGATTGAAAACAGCCGCGCTGCAGGAACCGCTGCTGGCATTAGGGTCGACAAGAATGGTCGCGCTCACGATGCTCAGATTCTGGATGTTTCGCTGGTCCAGATTGAAGGAAAACGAAGTCTTCTTGTTGAGGGCGCCGCCCACGCTTCCGTTGAAGAAGGTGGTGTGATAGTCCGGCGGTGACGTGCCTTCCGGTATCACCTCAAACGGGTTTCGTGAATTGAACGCCGAAGAATTCCCGCTGAACATCACCTGCCCGTGGAGTTTGTCCGTGCCGGGCTTGGTGAAAATCTCCACGCGGCCGTAGCCCAGCTTGTCGTACTCGGAAGAGAAGGGATTCTGATTGATGCGTATTTCGCGAATCGACGCCTTCGGTGGCAACTGGCCTGCCGTGAAACCGTCGATGTAAATCTGGCCGCCGTTCGGCCCCGCCGAGGGTCCCGCCAACGCCTGAAGCTCCGTCTGCAATTCGTCCGGATCATCGGAGAGCTCTTCCAGGTCTTTGCCTTGCATCACGATCGTGTTGGCGTTATTGGCTGGATTGACATCCACCCGGGTCGTCGTGGATTGTACCTCCACTTTTTCCTGCTGCACTTCCAGGCTCAAGGGGAGATTCAAGTGCGTGATCTGCCCAGAGGTCACCACCACGTCGTTCTTGGTGAACAGCGCGAATCCCTGCGCCACGGCCTTAATCGCATAGGTTCCAGCGGCGAGATCCTTGAATTCGTAGACTCCATCTTTATTGGTGGTTGTGTCCATCGCGGCCCCGGAGGAAGTCGTCAATAAAACAGACGCGCCTGCCACGGCCGCACCGGACGGGTCCGTCACCTGGCCACGCAGGGTTCCGTCTGACGTTTGAGCCGAAACCGGGCTAACGGCAAACAAGATCGCCATACCCAGGGCGCACAAACCGTACTTCAAAATTTCCCAATGACTTGCTCTCATCAATGATTCACTTTCCGATCCGTGTGGGGGATTGCAGGTATTGTTGATTTCAAGGTGTGCCCGCCTCGGCCCCGCCGCCTTCGTTGAGGCTCCAGGGTGTCAGGATGGAGGAGGCCTGCGCCCGAGTCGAGGATTGCAGGATAGGCTCAACGCCAGCCAAAAGGGTGATGACCGTGGATGGCCCATCGCCTTCGCCCGCACTCGCCACGATCATAACCACGTCGCCTTTTTGAAAATCGCTAAGCGGGCTCGCCGGCAACCGGTTCAGCATTTGCTGGAGGTCCGTGCCGCCGTTGCGTGGAGGACCGCTCATGCCTCCGTTGCCAGTAGTTCCCTGTCCGCCGGCTGAAGTGGAATCCGCGGCTGGAGGGCTCACTGGCACCCGTTCACCCCCGTGAGTGGATTCCTCGCCACTACCCTTCAAACGCATGGCAATGCGCTGCGCCATCGGCTGCGGAAGCTTCCTCATCTTTGAGTCGGCGTTGACCTTGAGTTCCAGCTCCTTTTTCGCGGCAAGGTCGGAAACTGTGAATGTACCGGCGGCGGCATTCACCGCGAGAATGGTTCCCGCGATATTCCGGAAGGAGCCGGAGACGACTTCGTCCGCGGTGAATTCGCTTCCGTCGGCGCTATGAGCTCCACGAGCGCGCAACTGGTCGCCCTCGCGGATATCGGCAAGTGGCGCGAGCCTGGCTTCGTCGAACTTGATGGAACCAGGGGCATAGCGGCGTAGCACTGTCCCCGTCGGGGCATGAATCAGCACATCGCGCGCCCCGGTTGCGGTGACCCTGCTGATCGTAATCGTGTCATTGGCCGCGTCCACACCTTTCACCAGGCCGCCTATACCGTGCTTTTGCCATTCCTCGCGTTCCCGGGCCTGCTTCTCCGCAATGTCTTCCTTCTTCATGGCCACGACCGTGCTGGCCACGAATGTTCCGGCTTCCTCCCCCGGCTTTCCGCGGACCAGAATGCGGTCGCCCGGCTGCAGGGTATTCAGCTGAATGGCTGTTGCTTCACGGAGATCTCGTCGAGCCCGGAGGCACACGCAAAAGTTTGACATCGGGGGGGAGTTGGACCTTCAGCTCCGCGCCACTGTCGGTTGTCAAAGTCAGTGTGTTGCCGGAGATGGATTTGACGGTGCCCACAGCGGGCGGGGTCTTTGGAGCTGCCGCGCTTTGCGTTCCTGACTGCGAGCCCACGACGGGTAGCGCCAATGCCATTAGCAGCAGTAGCCCGCAGGCTGCCGGGGCGGCGAACTGCCCGCCTGGGCGGAGCCTGTCCGGAAGGTGGTGTTGCATCAAAATCTCCGAGAATCCCTAAATTTTACCGATGATGGGGACGCAGAAGCGGCGGGCACACACGCTCACCGTTTTGCGCTGAAGCGATCGTCATCTTCAACTTAGACGTACTCCAGCGCGTAAAGCGTTACAAGAAGTTTTGGCGAGTGTGCAAGCGCAGGTCCGGCTGGCGGTAAATGAGTTGGGGGAGGCGTGTGGAAGGGTTTTGAGAGCGCCCGTCCGTTAGGCGTAGGCCGTTTCAGATCGCGGCGTCACAAATAAGCAAACGAAGCAGTAATTCCGAGCGTCTGCGTTAATTCTGCGCTTCGGGTCCAGCGGGGGGCAAGTCTTTCGGCTGATTGATTTTGTGCCCGGTATCAACGGCGAAGAGCATGTAGTCAGAGAGATAGTGTTTGTGGTGGTAACGTTTGCCGTGTAACTCCAAATACATTTCCGCGGTCCAAGGAAGCCACATTTGAGTATGGCGAGAGGAAAACGTGACCGGGCCATAGTCCACCTCGAGGTGATCCCGCGAGAGGCCGAGGATCTCGATTGGCTGCTCCAGATCCGTTTCGATTCGCAAAATGTCATAGGTAGAGTCAGAAACCCAGAGGCGGCCTTTGATGGGGATTTTGTAGACGGTGCCGTTTTTCTTCCATTCCCGGACGCCAGACGGCGCGGTGTTGTTTTCCGCAAAGTGAAGCTGCCAAACCGCCTGACCGCGAATTCTGGTGAGGCCCTCGCAGCGAAAACTCAGGTGTTCGCGATTGAGAGGTTGCAGGACGTTCACGCCAAGGCTGTTTAGGCCAGTTGTCGCGAGCGAGGTGGGAAATTCATCTAGCCCCACGCCACCATCCCGGCTCTCCTCAAGGTAGAAATCGCTGCCTTTCATGGAGTGCACAAACACGATGTAGGAGAAATCCTTGCTTCGAACCGGTCCAGGCCTTCCGTAGCGGTCGATTTCCTGATGCTCGATATGTTCTGTGCCGGTGAATTTCTCAAAGTTACCAAGCTGCGATCTCAAGCGGTGCTCCGTCCGGTCAAGAATTGCATCGAGGTCGCAGGAAACACCGGGCGCAAGGTTGTACTCCTTGTCATCCACCGAGGGAGGTGCCCAGGGGCGCTCTACGAGGGGCGGCAGCACCGTCTTAGGCAGCACAGGAAGTGGCAGGTCTGCGGAGGGCTGCTCCGCAACAACCGGCGCAGCGGCCAACTGTTCCAGTTTGTGCTTGGCGGATGCAACCGCGGGGTCTCCAGGGAATTCGGCGACCACACGCTCCCACGTTTTCCGGGCTTCCGCATGTTTTCCACGGGAGAGCTGCAAGTCGCCAAGAAACAACAATACAGAGGCGCCTTTCGGCCCGGCGAGTGTTGCCGCATGGGCAGCGTGCGACTCCGCGTCGTCCATTTTGCCTGCTTTCCCATAGGCTACGGCGAGAAGCAGATGCGTGCGCCAATTTGCACCGTTCGCCGCGAATGCTCTCTCGAGGGAGGCAATCGCCGCGGAAATTTCGCCTGCGCGCAACTGCAGTTCACCGAGGGCAAGTAACGCCCGTTCGTGAGCAGGGTCGAGTGAGAGCACATGTTCAAATTGACTTCGGGCGTTGACCTGATCCTTCAGCCCAATCTCCGTCACGCCGAGAAGATAGAGGACGTCCAGGTTGGAGGGAGCCAACTTTTGTGCTTTGACCAGGTGATCACGAGCCGTCTCATACTGCTGTTTTTGGAGTGCGCGCAACCCCTTGTCAATCTCAGTCCGGAGTTTGGGAGTCATGGTGGTGCCGGAGGGGGGGCCAACGCTCGACGCAGGATCGCCCTCGCGATTCAGATAGACGAAGACCGGATATTCGCTGCCATTGGTGTAGATACTGAGGTGTTCCGTTGAGGTGATGTAACCAGTGCAGCTCACTTCCAGTTGATACTCCCCGGGCGTGACGCTAGGAAAGGAGGCGATGGCAGCTTCCCGTGTAGGCAGAGTCATGTCGAAGTTTTTCACCGTGGAACTGAGGTGGACCATGGCGGAACCCTCAAGCGGTAATCCACGGAAGTCCCGGACATTTACGTTCACCTGTGCCGGCCGTTCGTTATTGGCGTTCATCCTCGCGCCGCCCAGGGGCGCAACACCCTGGGGGCATCCGGGACAGGTGAGCAAGAGGACAAGCAGGAAGGTGCCGGTTAGTTGGAAGGAAATTCTGAGGCGATGGTGGCAAACTGCCATGACGCGTTGACTATATTACCGCGTTCATTCAATTCAACAAACTGAGTTCATAGCAGCGGTCACCCTAAAACTCATCCCTCGGTCGGGTGGCTAGGACAATTTTCTCTATTGTCCGAGGGCATAAGAACGTACAGGGAGGTTGAGAGTAGCAAGGCTGGGCCTTCCGCCAAAGCGGGGGAAAAGCCACGACCCAGGTTCTGAACGGCGAACCTGGGGCACCCGGCTACGGGCTTACACGCCTTTCGGCACGGCCTTGCGACTCAGTTGGTTGAAGCGAGCGTTCCGCTTTCTGTGTTGCAAAAACAGCTCAGACACGCGGAGGTAGCGACTACGCTGCGCATCTACACGCACGCCATACCTCAGTCGCAACGTGACGCAATGGAAAACATTGGCGGGAATCCCATCAGTACTTCAACCAGCACAGCGCGCAAAGTCTATACTAAGTAGCTTAGAACCAATAAGTTGGCGGAGGCGTGTGGAAGTCGAATCCACCACCCGTTCCGCGAAGGAACGCATCGCCGGCTTTGAAGGCCGGGAAGGTCACCGGACCCCGTTCGCCCCCATGAAAGTATACGGTCAGGCGCGAGTAGCTTCAAATCCGACGGCCTGGCTCCTTTTCAGAGCGGCCACCAGGTCATACAGGGCGGGGTTGGTGCAGACTTCGTAATAGTTGTGCTCGGAGTTCTTGCCGATTTTTCCATCGGGGAGCAGTTCGCGGGCCACGCCCTTGCGCAGCACCAGCAACTCGACGGATTCGCCCATGGGGACTTCGCCGTAGTACAGGATGACTTCTTCCTTGCTCCATGGATAGGCCAGCTTGGTGTGAATGGTTTCGAGCGAAATTTCCTCAGACAGTTTCGCGAAACCCTCCTCATTCAGCTCAATGCCATTCATGTTGTAGCGCACCAGGAACTCATCGAGCTCCTCAGCGGAGGCGCCTTCCATGGCGGTCAAGAACTGAAAGATGGAGAACAAGGTCTTCTGCCCGGCGAGGATGCGCTTGGCCAGTTTCGCGCAGCCTGACAGACGATCCGACAGGTTTAGTGCCTTGGAGATCATGATGCGCGATTCCCCGTCGGTCCAATACGTTGGCGCGGAGCCCTGGAACGCCACGCCGATGCCGATTTCCAACGCCGGTAGCTGCGTCGAGGCGGCTTGATCGTTGTAGGAATTGCAAACCGCGAGAATCTGCCGGGAAAGGACACAGGCCTTGGCGACCGGCCGCGCATACGCCCGGCTGGCTTCGGTCTCAAAAATGGCCAGAACGATGGCGTCTCCCTCGATGAACACTTTTTTCGCGGAGTACCTGTCCAGCAGCCGTTTCACCGGTTCATGCAGGTTCAGGCTGAAGTGCGAAGCAGGACTGAGACCCTTCGCCAGCAGGTCCTGGGTCATTTTGGTCGAGCCGCGCACGTCGGCCTTGATGATCACGTGGGACACCACCTGGTCATGCTCCGGCCGGGCCTCTTCGCGCAACAGGCATTCATAAAGCTTGTTGTTCATGCGGGAAAGTTCGCGGACCTTCTCCGCGGTCACCAGGTTGATCCGCTCCATGCACGCGGCCAAGTGCTCCGCATCGCGCAAATCGCGCCGCAGACGCATGAAGTCCGTGGCGAACTTCAGCACCATCGCCTGCGTCTCTTCGCGAGAGTACCGCCTCACGCGCTTCATAAGCTCTTCAATCGGCTTCATGGACAGCCGCCGCGCCGGCACCTGCTTCAGCAGCTCTTCCACACGGCGCGCTTCTTCCTTGGAAACCAGCGCCTTCCTCAACTGTTGCAAGTGCACTGGGGGGCAAAAATCGTTGGCAATCGGCCGGATTTCGTAACTCGCCTGAATGTGGATGGTCAGCTCCCGCTCCTGGAGGGTGTCGGTCAATTGCGTCAGAAGGCGCGCGCGCGCCCCCTTCTCCGATTCATCGGCTGCCGCGGGGTCAAACAGGCACCGCGCGTTCTCCGGCTCATTCAGGTAATCTCCCAGTTTCCCCTTATGATCCTTGCTAACGAAATCGACCTGCTCTTTGGCGCGATCGAGCTGCGGCGCCAGGATCTCGAGATTCGTCTGCAGCGCGAGCAGCCTTTTGTCCAGCTCGGCGAGAGAAGCGTGCAGCTCGGCGGGATTCGAAGAACTTAAGAACTTGTTCAGCAGGCCATCACCTCTCTGCAGCTTCTTCCGCAGGGCCTCGCGCTCTTCCTCAAGTGGCTCCATTGCGGCGCGTACTTTTTCCGCTTCCGACGACAGGGCGCGGTAGCTCTCCTGGGCCTTTGTCGGCGGCACCTGCTGAGGGAGATCCACGCAAGATTGTTTCAAGAATTCCTGGAAGAGCGCATCCATGACCTCAAAGCGGTCAGGGTCGCGCGCATAATTTCCGAGAAGCACATAGTGCTCGAGGAAGTAGAAATCGTCCTTGCCGCCGTCCAAGAACACGATGCGGTTTTTCAATATTTCGTAATAGGGGGTAAATTCCTCGCCGAAAAGGGCTCGACGTCCCTTGGCGATTACGTTTTCCTCGATGTCGATCAGGATTTGCGCGACGGTTTGACCGATCAGGCGCAGAACGTCGCGGCGTGCGGATTGCATTTCAGACAAGCGCGCCTTGATGACGTGCGCCTGCTGGCTACGTTCGAAATATTCGCCGCGTTTGCGGATGTACTCCTTGCCATCCAGAATCACGTTCGCGAACTGATTCTGCAATTCAGTGGTCAGAAACTTCAGGATCGCCAGCCTGAAGAGCAAGTCAATCTCAATGTTCTTCTGGTGCTTGGCGGTGGTCAGGGAGTTTCGCAGCAGATCGGCAAGGACTTTGCGGAACGCCGAGGAGTCTGCGGGTTTGTTGCTTCGGAATTCAACCCCGGCCAAATAGGAGTTGCTGGCGTTCTGGCGGATCAGGTCGAACAGGTAATCCCGGGCAACTTGAACAAATTTGGGGCTGAGAAAGACGTCGTGATGAATATTGTCCACGCCAATGGCCAGTGAACTCATCGGCAAAGTAACGTTATAGCTTCTCAGCGAGCATTTGATCGGTCCGGTGCCGCCGGTGATTGAGAGTTCATGGGACATGCAGCCGCCTGGTCACACTCCTGTGTCAACCTAGCAGCCGGCCATGTTGGCGGCAAGGAACCGGAGGTACAGGGGTAGCGAGAAAGTAAGCGCTTTTAGGGGGAAACGAGCGGGTCCAGGATGGTGATCCGCCGGGCATCCCCGCCCAGGTGCTCCAGGCGCAGCCGCAATTGCGGCCACGGGGCCTTCAGGGGGAATTTCTCGCTCCATTCGAGGATCACGATGGCGGGTTGCGCGAAAACGTCCTCGAGGCCCAAGGTCTCAAAATCATGGAGGTTTTCGATCCGGTAAAGGTCCCCGTGGAAGACCTTTTTCGCGCTGCCGTATTCGTGGACCAGGGTAAAGGTCGGGCTGGTGACTTCGTCTTCCTGCGCGGCGTGAAGGCCTGCCACAATGCCCTTCGTCAGGGTGGTCTTGCCGCTGCCCAATTCACCGGTCAACAGCACCAATAACGGAGGCTGCATGCTCTCCGCCAGCTTGCGTCCCCAGGCAATAGTCTCCTCAGCCGAATGTGTGATGACCGCTTCAGTCACGCCCCTGCAACTCCTCCAGGAGTTTCCGTCGCGCGTACGGAATTGCCTGAGCGACTTCGCCCGCAAGTATGCCGGAGGCGTCGGACTGCTCGGCCAGCAGATCCGCGGCCCGGCCATGCAAATAGACTCCTAATGCGACGACCCGGAGCAAGTCCTCCGTTCCGAATTGCGCGATCAGTGCCGCCAGCAGGCCGGTCAGGACATCGCCAGATCCACCTTTCGCGAGCGCCGGATTCCCCGTGGTGTTCACGAACACCTGGCCGGCCGGGGAGGCCAGAATCGTGTGGAAGCCTTTCAACACCACATGAGCATTCCATCCCTTCGCGGCAACCAGCGCCGCTTTCACGCGGTCCTGCTGCACTTGTGCCGTTGAACAACCCAGGAGCCGCCCCATTTCTCCGGGATGAGGCGTGACTACGAGAAACCTCGTTTTCCTTTTTGCCAATAAATCGCCGCGACCGGCGAATGCGTTCAGGCCATCCGCGTCCAGGATCATTGGCAACTCCGTCTCTGCCACCACCCCGCGGATGAATTCCTGCGTTTCCCGATGTTGGCCGACACCCGGGCCCACAGCGACAACCGTCTTGCCTGCCAACAACTCCGCAAATTTGCCAGAGTGCATACCGCCCAGGTCAAGAGTCCCCTCGTCCGTTGCAGGCAGACCCTCGGTCATATATTCCGCCTGCGAGGCAGCGATGATGGGAAGCGCCGGCTCCGGAGTTGCGATGGTCACGAGTCCGGAGCCCGCACGAAGAGCCGCCTGTCCCGCAAGCACGGCCGCACCCGTCTTACCCAGCGAACCGGCAAGCAACAGTACATGCCCGTACGAGCCCTTGTGCGCGTCTGCTGCCCTAACCAGGGGTAAACCCGCAAATTCGTCGGCGCCTGCCCAACGCAGGTTTCCCTTCCCGGTCTCCTCCACTAACGCAGCAGGAGATCCAATGGCGCGAACGACCAATTGCCCGCAACTGCCTGCGTTTGCCGAGATGAGTTGCGCAATCTTCGGAGCGGTGAACGTCACCGTCCAGTGGGCTTTCACGACTGGGCCTGGCGCGGCCTCGCCGTCGGAGGGCAAGCCCGACGGTGTATCCACAGCCACAACCCACGTGGGGCGCGCGGCGGTGGCGCCCCTGGTGAGACGGTTCACATCCTCAATGGCCTGAGCAATCAATCCAGTGGCCGCGCCGCGAACTCCGGTGCCAAGCAATGCATCCACGATTACTTCCGCGCCGGATATTTCTTCCCAGGCTTTCTCCCAGTCGGCCAGGCTTTGCAGCACCGTTACGGTGCCGCCTTGTTCCTGCCAGCGTTGGAAATTTTTCGCTGCGTCGCCCCGCAATTCCTCAGGTTTCGCGAAGAGGTACACATTCACCTGTCCGACTTCCTCTTTCAGATGGCGAGCAACGACAAATCCGTCTCCCCCGTTGTTCCCTTTTCCGCACAACACAACGACCCGCCCGGGTGGCTCGGCATTTCTGTATCCGTATTGTTCGAGGAAAACTTCGGCGACGCTCTTCCCCGCCGCCTCCATCAATTGATGACTGGGCACACCAAACCGCTCCGTCGTCAGGCGGTCCACTTCCCGCATTTCCGTAGCTGTCAATGCTTTCATGTCAATTTCCGGGGAGGCTCAGAGCATCCAGCCGCCGCTTACGTTTACAACCTGGCCGGTCACATATTCCGCTTCTTCCGAGGCAAAAAACGAAACCGCCGCGGCTACATCGTCCACCGTCGGAGGCCGTCCGATGGGATAGCGAGCATCCTTCAGCTTACGGGCTTCTTCCAGCGTCAGGTCTTTTTCATCGATGCTCGAGGGATTCACCACGTTCACCGTGATTCCGTTTTTGGCTTCTTCCAGCGCGAGGGAACGCGACATGGCCACCACCGCTGCCTTTGCCGCGGCGTATGCCGAAATCTTGGCTTGCCCGAAGGCCCGCTCGGCTCCCACCGCGCCCATATTAATGATGCGGCCCCAGCGTCCCTTGCGCATCATCGGGAGCGCTGCGCGGCACATGTAGAACACAGTCGTCACATTCGAGTCAAAGATGCTGGTCCACTCTTCCACCGACGATTCCGCCAGAGTGCCCCAGCGAAAATCGCCCACGTTGTTGACCAGCACGTCGACACGACCGTAGCGGTCCGCTACGGTCTTAATCAACTGTTCCGCGCGCCCCGGATCGGCGATATTGGTTTCGACCGCCACACAGTCAGCGCCTTCCGCCTGCAATTGCCGCAGCGCCATCTGTGCCGCGGCTTTATTGGCGCGATACACCAGGGCGATCCGCGCCCCTTCCCGCGCCAGTCCAAGAGCGATTCCCCTGCCGATTCCCCGCGTACCACCCGTGACTACCGCCACCCGGTTTCGCAGCGACATTCGTCATCCCCATGAAAACGTGCCAGTATAGCCCACTCCGTCCCGCCCCACTACCTTACCGCAATTTCGCAAGCGGGTCAGTTCTGGATGCCTTCCTTCTGGCGGGCTCTGGACCTGTGGCCAGATGCTGGGTTTGCGACTCTTGAAATCGCCTCGGCCGACAGATAGGATGCGGTTAGGGCCACCATGAAAATAATAGCCCTCAATTATCTTGCGAATCTCGCCGAGCTAAATCCAGAAAACGACAACATAGATGTGCATGCTGTGCTGGATGATGGGCGAGAATTTACCTTTACGCTCGCGACACCAAATAACATTTTTTGGTGCATGGAAAATGAAGGCATCTCTTATTTCTTCGGAGAACCAACGGTCTTTGTAAAGAACCTCACAAAAGAAGACATCGAAGAAGCGCTAGATCGGATCGTGGCAGAGGACGGCGGCCGGTGGCTAGCAGTTTACGGCTCTTGACGCCGACTCCTGCCAAATTGTGTACTCCGAAACTGGAGTGCTACTTGAGTTTGGCGACGATGACGGTCATGTCGTCTGCCTGTTCGGGGCTGCCGGACCATTCTTCGGCAGTGAGCATGAGGGATTCTGCGATCTTTCGCGGGGTGGCGTGGCGCACCCGCTGCGCGGCTGCCTCGAGTCGCGATACTCCGAACTCTTCTCCATAGGCGTTCTCGGGCTCGACCAGTCCGTCGCTGTAGCCAATCAGCACAGCATCCGGAGGCACATCTACGCAGCCTTCCTGATACGGATAATCCTCCACAACGCCAAGGACAATCCCGCCCGCATCCAGATGTTTTGCCTTTCCCTCTGATAAACAGAAGCCCGGGAGATGGCCTGCATTGGTATAGCGCAGCTTCCGTGTCGCAAGGTCGTAAATGGCAACAAAGAATGTGGCGAAGCGGTCATCACCGGTGTTTCGCACCAGATGCTTGTTCAGCCGGGCGACCAGTTCCGCGGTGCTTAGATTTTCGCTCCCCGGCGTCAGCAATTGGCTGCGCAAAGCCGCCTGCAGGCTGGCCATCAGCAGCGCCGCGGAAATTCCCTTTCCCGAAATGTCCGCAATGGCGATGGCAACCTGCGTGGGCGTCAGCTGGATAAAATCGTAGTAGTCGCCGCTGACGCTGCGAGCCGCCTTGCAGATGGCCTCGATTTCCACGCCTTCGACGTGCGGCAAATCGCGGGGGAACAACTGGTCCTGCACTTCCCTGGCGATCGAGATTTCGTTTTCGAGGCGCTGCAACTGTTTCTGCTCGGTAATCAGGCGGCTGATGGAGTTGGTCATGGAATTGAAGGATTCGCCGAGCATACCGAGCTGGTCTCGGCGCTCGACGGGAACGCGCGCTGAGAAGTTGCCTTCCTGGACGGCCTGGGTGGCGCGAGAGAGTCGGCAATGGTGCGCGTGATCGCTCTCGTCAGAACCACGCCAATCACCAGTGCGACCATTTCGATCACCAGAAAGAAGACGGCGATCAACTGCAGCTCAAACCCTTTGGCGCCGCTCAAATCTCCCAGTGAAGCAAAAAGCCGATGGTTCAGTTGCGACCGGCGGGCCTTGAAAAAAGCAAAGACCGGATGATTCCGCTCGGAAACCTTGTCGGCCTCGAGGTATGTGGCGTTGAGCTGGGAAAATCCGTCCACCACCGGGTCCATCCAGTTTTCCTGCGTGGGCAGAACTCTTTTCTTTGTCAATACCCGGCTGATGGCGCGATATTCTTTGCCACCGATGCGCACCGCGCTTCGCGTGGAGTTCCCGTCCACCGTCTGCGCCAGGGTGACATCGATAGGTCCGAGATCCGGCGCCAGTACCTCCAGGAACTCCGTGGTAACCGGCACACTCAATTCGATGAAGCGCCGGCCGCGCGGCGAGTTCGTCTCCCTCATCCCGACAAGATGAAGATGCGTTCCTCGCTGGACGAGCCCCGCAAATGACCGCGCACCGGGGCCCGCCACCTCCCGGAAATACTCCGGGTTCGCGGAGAAGTTCACCACCAATCCGGGCAGCTGCTTTTGTTCGGCAATGAGCATCTGGGTTGCCAGGGCGCTTTCCAACGAGTCCTCACTTAGAGAGATGGGTAGCGTCGATTCAGCGGCTGCGATGAATTCCGAGGAGCTGGTCAGCAACTCCAAACGATCTTCAATGTCGTGATAAAGCAGATAGGCGCCCAGTTGCGAATAGATGATCTGGCCCAAGAGGCTGGCCAGGATCAGGAGGAGAATAATCGGCACGACCGCGATGAACAAGTACGCAACGATCAAGCGGTTTCGCAGGCTCCACAACAGCTGCGTCCGCCAGAGGGTCCAGAAGCGATAGAGTAAATAAAATCCCGCCAACAGTCCGACCAGGCGCAGCATTCCCAGAGCCGGCAATCCCTGAAGGAAATTCCCACCCCAAATCGCCAGAAAGCCCAGCATGCTGAGGGCGAAGGCTGCCCAGTCGAGGGCCGAGAGGCTCTTCCAGAAGGTATGTGGCTGGTTTTCTCTTCGAATCATGGGAGAAAAAAGACGCAAAGACACTTTACCTGATTCGAGGCGGCGGAACGAGTCCGCCCTGTAGCCCAGAGGCTGCGGAGAAATCGGTTTGGAGGGCTTCCCGGGCTAAAGCCCAGTAAGTTGTGAAGCACTTACGTGGGGCTTGGAGCCCCCACCTCCTAAAGAAAATAGAATCTTCAGCAGCCTGCCTGGCCGCCGCAAGCTAGCTCTGGCCGATGCGAACTTTGCTGTGCTTGACGCTGTAGGTGAAATAAATCACCAGGCCGATGATCAGCCAAATGATCAACCGCAGCCACGTCAGGCCCTTCAATCCGGCCATGAGTCCGAGCGCAATGATGATCCCCATGATGGGAACGAAAGGTACCCAGGGGGTCTTAAAAGGACGCTCCAGTTCAGGACGCCGTACGCGCATGATCCAGACGCCGGCGCAGACAATCACGAAAGCCAGAAGCGTGCCGATGCTCACCAACTGGCCTAAATCGCCGATGGGCACCACGGCGCCGACAACGGCTACGCACAGTCCGACGATGGCGGTGGATTTCCAGGGAGTCCGGAACCGCGGATGAATATCGCCCGCCCACTTCCAGAGCAGACCGTCGTGCGCCATCGAATAAAAGACACGAGATTGTCCGAGCAGCATCACGAGCATGACCGTGCTTAAGCCCGCCAGTGCGCCGGCGTTGACTACGTAACTTCCCCACTTCACCCCGGTTTCACGAATGGCCAGGGAGACCGGCGCACCGATATTCAGGCGGCTGTAGTGCACCGTTGCCGTCAACAGACCGCACACCACAATGTATAGGACGGTGCAAACCACGAGCGACCCGAGGATGCCGATGGGCATATCCTTCTGGGGGTTGCGCGCTTCTTGCGCGGCCGTTGAGACCGCGTCAAAACCGATATAGGCAAAAAACACCACGCCTGCCCCGCGCAAGATGCCGGACCATCCATACGAGCCAAATGTTCCAGTGTTCGCAGGGATGAAGACCTTCCAGTTCGCATGTGCAATTTGCGGATGCTTTAGCACGAAGGCGGCCGCGACCGCGATGAAGGTCAAGACCGCGACCAACTTCACGAACACGACCCCCGTGTTGAAGTTCGCCGATTCCTTGATTCCGATAATCAGAATTGTGGTGACCGCCAGGATGGCCAGAAAAGCAATCAGGTTGAACTTTGCTGTCGCGCTGGGCAGCCCCGCCAGCTGGTCGCTGGTCAAACTCAGCGTGACCAGGGGGGACCAGCGTCCTTCGAAGAACACCCACTTGGCCCCCGGAACGTCGCAAATCTGCGGTGGCAGGTTGATACCATAATCCTGAAGGAAGGCTACCAGCGTGCTGCTCCACCCGCTCGCCACAGTGGCCGCGCCAAAGGCATACTCGAGGATGAGGTCCCAGCCAATGATCCACGCAACGATTTCTCCAAGGGTTGCATAACCATAGGTGTAAGCGGAGCCGGCGATGGGGATCAGTGACGCGAATTCCGCATAGCACAATCCCGCAAACATGCAGCCCACTCCCGCGAGCACGTAGGAGAGCATGATGGCGGGTCCTGCATACAAGGAAGCGGCCGAGCCCGTCAGGACAAAAATGCCCGCGCCGATAATCGCCCCGATGCCCAGCGTGATCAGATTTACCGGCCCGAGAGCCCGCTTGAGGCTGTGTTCCCCGGTTTCCCCGGCCTCTTTCATCAGCGCGTCAATCGGTTTAGTCGCAAATAAGCGGCTGCCCATGCAACTCCTCCTTACGTCGGTTGGCACTTCCTATAGCGTGTAGAGAATTGTCAACTGCCGGTGGCTCTGCCCCGGCGGTGCCACAGCCAGTACACCGGCACGCCGAGCAGCACAATCACCATTCCCCATCCGGCGGTCTGAGTCTTGTAGATCAACTGTACGCCCAGGATTCCGGCCGCAGCCACTATATACAACAGCGGCAGCAACGGATACCAAAATGCCTTGTAGGGCCGCTCCGCATCCGGCCGCTTCCACCGGAGCACGAATATTCCCGCGATCGTCAGAGCGTAAAAAAGGAGGGCGGCGAAGATGACGTAATCCAGAAGATTGCTATAAAGATTCCCGTAGGTGCCATCAGGCTTGCGGGTGCGCAGTAGAATCAGGAGCACGATCCAGACACACTGGTAGCCGAGCGCCACGCCTGGTACTCCGTGATCGTTCAACTTCCCTGTGGCCCTGAAAAACAATCCATCCTTGGCCATGGCATAGGCAACGCGGGAGCCCGCCAGAATAAGCCCGTTATTGCAGCCGAAGGTAGAAATAATGATGGCCACCGCCATCATCGCGGCTCCCTTGGCCCCAAAAATCGCGGAGAGGGCAGCCGTTGCCACGCGGTCGTCCGGCGCGTTCTGGATCTGGTTCAGGGGTAACGCGCACAAATAGGCGAGGTTCGCCAGACAGTACAAGGAAATCACAATGATGGTCCCAAACGCCATGGAGAGGGCCACATCGCGTTTCGGGTTCTTCACTTCCGCGGCGGTGAATCCGATATTGTTCCAGGCGTCCGCCGAGAACAGGGAGCCCACCTGAGCCGCGGCCAGCGCCACAAGCAGGCCATACCACCCGCTGGCGGCAGTCACCGTGGGCACCAGATTCTTCAGGAAGCCCAGCCCCGGCTCGATGGTTTGCGCCCCGCGAATGGCCCAAAAATGGGAAAAATTGTCCGCGATCGCCGAAGCATTCCGTGCCACGAAAATGCACAAGAAAATCAGTCCCAGCAGCGAGAGCATTTTCGCGGAAGTAAAAATATTCTGGATCCACTTGCCCAGCCGCACGCCTTGGGTATTCAGGAGCGTCAGGAACACAACCATGGTCACGGCCACGAGTTGTTGCACCGATAAACTGACGGCAAATTTCGAGGAAAAGTTGATCGGAGGAACGATCCAGGTGCTCGGTGAAATTGCCGGGATCATCACGCCCAGGTAACGGGCGAAACCGATCGCGACGGCGGCAATGGTACCCGTCTGAATCACCAGAAAGAGGGTCCAGCCGTACAAAAACCCCCAAAGCGGCGAGAAGGCTTCCCGCAAATACACGTACTGCCCACCCGCATGCGGAAACATGGCCGCCAATTCTCCGTAGGAGAGTGCGGCGGCGATCGTCAGGATTCCGCTAAGGATCCAAGTCAGAAGCAGTCCGCCAGGGGACCCCGTTTGCCGCCCAATATCGGCGGCAACGATAAAAATACCGGAGCCGATCATCGAGCCTACGACGATCATCGTGCCATCAAACAACCCGATAGCCCGCACAAATTCATGTTTGGAACTTGGGGTGGAAGGAGTGCTGCTGGACTCTGTCATTCGTCGTGTTCCTCAGCGGTTGGCCGCGGATTTCACGGCTTCCAGTCGTCGGATGAACTTCCTGGCCTGCTCTGCCGGATCCGTGGAGCCCAGAATGTCACTGATCACTGCGACGGAATCGGCGCCCGCCTCTATCAACTCTGCCGCGCGCTCCAGCCGGATGCCGCCGATAGCCACGATCGGCTTTCCAGTCCGCAGTCGCAGGCGCTGAATCAGATCCGTGCCCACCACCGGGTCAGGATTCTCTTTGGTTGCAGTGACAAAAACAGGCCCAATGGCAATATAGTCCGCCGAACTGGCCGCAGCTTCCTCAAATTGCTCGACAGTATGTGTCGAAACCCCCACCCAGCAGTCCTGTCCCACAACTGCGCGCGCCTGCTCAACGCCGATATCGTCCTGTCCCACGTGAACCCCGTGGGCGCCCGCAAGGTAAGCCACGTCCGGCCGGTCATTCACGAAGAAAGTCGCTCCCCCGTTGCGGGTAGTCTCCGCGAGATTCGTGGAGGTTTCCAGCATTCCCCGCGCAGAGACTTTTTTGGCACGGTACTGGAGCATTCGTACGCCCGCACCGATCAATTGTGCCGCAATTTCCTGTGCCGGCCCGCGAATCAGTCCAGCGTCTAATATCACATAGAGACGGGGCATCACAAGGCGCATGGGACGCTTATTTCCCGTTGTTCAGCAACTTTTCGATGAAGTGGGTGTCGAACTTGCCTGACACAAAATCGGGATGGGACAGAATCCGCCGGTGCAGCGGGATCGAAGTTTTAATGCCCTCGATGGCGAACATTTCCAGCGCTCGCTTCATCCGGCTGATCGCTTCGCCGCGGTCCCTGCCCTTGACCACGAGCTTGGCCACCAGGGAATCGTAGTACGGCGGGATCACCGCATCCGAATAGGCCGCGGAATCCACGCGCACGCCGGTGCCACCCGGTGCTTGAAACGTCGTGATCCGGCCGGCGGAGGGGACAAACGTCTCCGGATCCTCAGCATTAATCCGGCATTCAATCGAGTGCCCGGAGAAATTGACTTCGCCGGCCGCATCGTCCAATCGTTCGCCCGCGGCAATCCGGATTTGCGCCTTCACGAGGTCGACCCCGGTAACAAATTCGGTGACCGGATGCTCGACCTGGATGCGCGTGTTCATTTCAATGAAGTAAATCGAGCCGTCCTGGTCCATCAGGAACTCGATGGTTCCGGCGTTCGTATAGCCGATCCCTTCCATGGCTTTTACAACCCTCGCGCCCAGTTCTTTCCGCCGTTTGGCTTCGATGACCGGCGAGGGAGACTCTTCGATAAGCTTCTGATGCCGGCGCTGAATCGTGCACTCGCGCTCGCCCAGGTGGATGACTTTTCCGTGCTGATCGCCCAGCACCTGGAACTCGATGTGACGGGGATGCTCCAGGAATTTTTCCATGTACACGTCTGGAGTGCCGAAGGCTTGTTGCGCTTCGCTGCGCGCTGTCTGGTACGCGGCCAGCAACTCTTCGCTGCTCCGCACGACGCGCATGCCACGCCCGCCGCCGCCTGCCGCCGCTTTCAGGATGAGCGGGAAGCCGACCTGCTTGGCCTCCTTCGCCAGTTGATCCTCACCCTCGACCACGCCGTCACTACCCGGTATCGTGGCCAGGCCCGCCGTCTTCATCTCCCTGCGCGCGCGGTCCTTTTCTCCCATCAACTCGATGACTTCCGGCTTCGGCCCGATGAAGGTGATCTCCGATGCCTCGCAGACCTTCGCGAAATTCGCGTTTTCCGAAAGGAATCCGTAACCCGGGTGGATGGCATCCACGTTGGTGATTTCCGCGGCGCTGATCACGTGAGGAATGTTCAGGTAACTTTCGCTGCTCCGGGGCGGGCCGATGCAGACCGCTTCGTCGGCAAACCGGACATGCAGGGCGTTACGGTCAGCTTCCGAGTACACCGCCACCGTGGCGATACCCAGTTCCTTGCAGGCGCAGATGACTCGCAGGGCGATTTCCCCGCGATTGGCTACGAGAATCTTTTGAAACATAGTCGGGTGCGCCGCTTATCGTTTCCGGCTGGGACGGATTCCAAATAACGGCTGCCCGTACTCCACGGGCTGCCCGTTTTCCGCAAAGATCCGCAGCACTTCGCCGCTTGATTCGGATTCAATCTCATTCATCAGCTTCATCGCTTCTACGATGCACAGCGTCTGCCCGGATTCGACATACTGTCCGATCTTCACGAATGGCTCGGCCCCCGGACTCGGAGAAGCGTAAAACGTCCCGACAATGGGTGACTTCACCAGGAACAGATCTTCGCCGCCACGCAGGTCCGCTTCCGCGGCAGCCTCGGAGTTCTGCGGTGGAGGCGCGGGTACTGCGGCCGGCACAATGATTTCCGCGGCTGGGCGGTGGGCTGCCACTACCGGATGGGCACTGGGCTTCTTCAGCCGGATGCGCAAATCTCCCCGTGAGTACTCAAATTCCTCAAGGTTGTGTTCGCTCATGAACCGGAGCAATTGCTCGATCTGCCCGATTTCCGGGTTTGCAAACGATGGAGTTTCAGTGGATTTCGACGGCTTTTTCCGTTTCATGCCTGTTTTAAAGTTCGATGAGATCCCGCCTGACGCGGGTCAAAACTTCGTTTCCTTGGAAGCGAACAGCAACGTCATCTTCAATGCGAATGCCACCGACGCCTTCAATATACACGCCTGGCTCTATGGTAATCACATTTCCCGCTTCAAGTCGAACGGACTGGCCGCGGGCTACCCGCGGAGCCTCGTGCACTTCCAACCCCAGACCATGCCCGGTACTATGCACGAAAAAGGTATCGAGTCCGTTCTTCTTCAGGACGTCCCGAGCGGCGGCGTGCACCGCTTCGCAGGCTATTCCCGGCCTCACAGCCGCCACGGCGGCAAGGTTGGCCTCTAGAACCGCGCTGTACCATCCGCGAATGCGTTGCGAAGCCCGGCCCAGGTGCACTGTGCGCGTGATATCGCTACAATAGTGGCCGAGTATAGCACCCAGGTCCAGCACTACCAACTCATTTTTCCTCAGCCGCTTGGACGTCGGCCGCGCGTGGGGCAGAGCCGTGCGCTGGCCCGAGGCTACAATCGTTTCGAACGACGCCGCACTCGCTCCGCGCTTCCTCATCTGGTACTCAATCTCGGCCTCAATCTCGCTCTCGCACACCCCCGGCCGCAGAAGCGGCAGCACGCCTTCCAGTACTTCTCCCGCTAAAATGGCTGCCTTTCGCATCAACGCGATTTCCTGCGGGTCTTTCTTCCTGCGCAGGCCTTCGACCACTCCCGAGGCTTCAATCTTCCGGCATTTCGCGCCGGTGGCCCTTTTGAGCGCCTTCCACAGCGCCACCGTCCAGCGTTCAGGGTCATAGCCTACTCGCAGAATTCCCTGTTGCTTCAGCCATTCCGCCGCCGAGGCAAGTAACGCCCCCTTTTGTATATGCACCCGAATGCCGGGAGACTCTTCCCGGGCCTGTGTCGTGAATCGACCGTCGGTCATTAGCGTGGAACCATGGGGGGTCACAATCAGGATCCCGGAATCGCCAGTGAAACCGGTAAGGTAATACCAGTTTGCGGGGTGCGTCACGAGCAGGCAGTCGAGATGGCGACGCCGCAACTCTTTCACCACCTCCTGCCGTCTTTTTGTGTAGGGTTCGCTCATAAAAAAATCGAGGAGACTTTCGTCTCCTCGATTGTAGTTTACCTCAATTCCGGCGGTCTGCTCAGGCCGATAAGCTAACCGGGTATGATTCGCGGCGTCAGGAAGAACAGAAGTTCCGAAGAGCTGATCGAAACGCTGTCACGACGGAAGAGGCGCCCAATCACCGGCATGCTTCCAAGAATGGGTACCTCAGTGATACTCGTCTGCTGCTGCGTCACGATGATGCCGCCTATCACGACGGTTCCGCCATCCGCGACAAGCACCTTGGTTTCGGCGGACTGCGTGTCCAACGCAGGGATGCCCTGCACGCGCGGAATACCATTATCGATCTGTGTGTTTTCCACCAGTACATCCATGAAGACGGTGCCATCGCCGGTAACCTGTGGGGTCACTTCCAGCTTGAGGACCGCGTCGATGTATTGCACCGAAATGGTGTTGTTGATGGTGGTCTGAATCGGAATCTTGGTACCTTGTTTGACGGTCGCCTTTTCGTTGTTCTGGGTGATCACTTTTGGCTTGGAGAGCAGCTTGCCAACACCCTTGGCTTCCGCTGCGGTAATGTACAGGTCTACCGCAAAGTTGGGGGAGCGGTGGCCAAAGAAGAAGCCGCTGGTCGGCGCGCCTGCGCCAAGGTTGACGTTGAATGGAAGGCCGGGGTTTGAACTGCCACCGCTGGTGGAAGTGGCAATCAGGGGTGGCTGGGGCAACCCAGTGCCGGTCTGAATGGGGCTGATGCCAACCCCCGGCGCGCCGCCGAAAATTGTCCGCCCGCTGGTTGTGGTGCCCGCAAAACCCCATTGCACGCCGATATCCTGGCTGAAGGATCGCGACGCTTGAACCACGCGCGCTTCAATCTCCACCTGCTGCGATTTCCGATCCAGCTGGCGGATGAGATTATCAATCGTGGGAATCACTGAGGGGATATCCCGGATAATCAGTTGATTGGAACGGTCGTCGGAGAGTATATCGCCACGGGCGGAAAGGAACTTCTTCAAAGTATCCTTCATCGTTGCGGCTTTGGCATAATTCAGCACGCGTGTCACGGTCACCGGAGACAAGGCCTCGGCCTGGGCCTTTTGCAGGTCGCGGGCCGTCTCTGCTTCCTTCTTCAGGGTTTCCCGGGTCGCCACGCGCAACACGTTGCCGTTGAGCTGCTTATCCAGCCCATTGTTCTGCAGTACGAGGTCCAGTGCCTGGTCCCACGGCACTTCATCGAGAACGATAGTCAGAGAACCCTTCACATTCGGATCCAGAACGACGTTCAGGCCGCTGATTTCGTGGATCAGCCGGAAGAAATCCTTCAGATCCACGTCCTTGAGGTTCACGGAGATCGGCTCACCCGTGTAACGACTTGGCGCGCTGCTGGTCGCGGTCGTTCCGCCCGGCTGCTGAGCCGCAACCGTTGACGCCGCGTTGCTGGCTTGCTGCACCGCCTGCTGTGCCGCCTGTTCCGCACTGCCTTCCGGCCGGGCCGGTTGGGGCTTGCTGCCCATGGCGGCCAAAGCGGTTGAAGGTTGGGTCAACTCGTTCGGCAGTGGAAAATGAGGGGCTGTCGCGGAAACATCCTTCACGTCGGTCGTCCTCGCGAGAGGACCTTTTGCCGCGTAGGAAATCTCTTTTTTCGTGGTGTTGGTCGCGGTCGATGTCACTGTCGGCGAAGCGTTGACATCCGACGATTGCGCTTCGAGATAAATCACCACGGCACTACCTTCATGGGCAATCTGGTAGGGCGCGGAGTCTGTCAGGTCAATCACCACGCGCGCCACATCGGGTCGGAACTGACCCAGCCGCACACCGCGCACCGGCGCGGAGACGCCAGGGATCGAGGTCTTCTGCACGCCCATGCGGGCGCCGGCAAAGTCCAGCACCAGTCGTTCCGGATTCTGCATCCGCGCGGCATGCACGTCGAGGCGCCCCGCGCCTTCGACGCGGATCGCCGCCCGTTGCTGATCCTGCGAGATCGCCACGCTTGAGATCACCGCCGCGGTCATGCTCGCGCCAGCGGACTCCTGCCCCCGAACGAACGCTGGGCTTCCGCCCAGCATCACGCCCGTCAGTATCAGGCAGCCACACCGTAAGGCCCGCCAGTTCGTCGTCATTGCTGTTCTCCTGCACTGGAGTAGATTCTCTTATTTACTTGCCGCTCCACCGGTTTCCCAAACGCGTCTTTCCCCATCTCGTGGAACGAAACGCCATCCAACGCAATCTTTTCCACTCTTCCGTCGTACAACTGATCCCCTTCCCGGAGGAAATAAGTTCTGGCCTGCGGATTAGTAACCACGGCAATCATGCCGTTCGGGGCCTTCACAATTCCGTCCAGCCGCAAAGAGGCCACTTGCAATCCGGCTTTTCCGGGCGGCAGATTCTTCAAGGCTTCCGCCTGCGCTTTCTCGCGCCCGACCAGAGATTCAAATGGATCCCGGCGCGCCAGTTTGGCCTCGGGCTGGGCCTCGGCCTTGGGGGCTACAGGAGCCGGTCTCTTGGCGCTGGGTTTCGCCGCGGCCTTTGCAGCATGCTTCGCCGGTGGCTTGGCCGGGGCTGGCTTTGTTTGTGCTTGCGCGCCGAACCCGGCGGTGATCAGCAGCAATCCGAGTAGTTGTATTTTCAATCGAAGCATGGCTCGCCCATTCCCGCTCACGGCCTTTTCACCGGCGAAGCGGGTTTCTTTGCCCCGCTCGGTGGTGCCGGAGTCGTATCAGCCGGCTTCGTAAAGAAGGTCGTGACCGTAAACACTCCGGAAACTGTTTCGCCGGGACGCACCGGATATCTCGCGCCACTGGCACCACCCCCCGTTCCGCTGGGGTCATTAAATTGCAAGTCTCCGACGTTGATGATGCGCGACAAGCGGCTCAGGCGCGAAAAAAAGTCCAGCACGTTGAAGTATGGCCCGTCAGCCTGGGCTTCGAACGGCATCTCGTAGTGATATTCCTTCGGCACGATGTTCTGGGCGGTCAGGCGCCGCAATTGCACGTTGGAGGCGCTGGCGGCTCCCTGCACCTGGCGGATAAACTCGTCCACCTCTTTCTCTTCCGGCACGATGGTCTTCAGCGTGTCCAGCTGTTTGCCGAGCGCGTCCATCTGCTGCTTCAGTTCGCCGTAGCGTTGCTTGTAAACCTGCAACTGCGTCACTTCCTGATTGAGCTTCGTGCGTTGCAGCACCGCGGCGTCATAAGATGACCGCTCGAGGGCCACCGGTGACCCTGGAACATATAAACCGACCAGCACCAGAATCACGGCGATCGCCAGGGCTACCAGCCCCTGCATGATCACTGACATATCTCGGAAAGGATTGGCCATGGCTTCCTCTTATCCTTTCTTCGCCGGTGCCGCGCTTGTTGGGGCACCCTTCGCCGGCATGGTTGCCGATTTGGTCTGTGGAGCCGTTTCGGGCCCACCCGAGCCGATTTCTGCGTTGATGGTGAACAAGAAGGTCTGCACGGCAGTATTCCGTTCGTCCTGCTTGGATTCTTTAATCTCGACCTTTTGGAAATATCCCGAACGTTTCAGCGCGGTTATAAAGTTGGCCACGGAATTGATGGAGGCCGCAGCGCCCTGAAACGTCACCGCCGTCCCCTTCTTGGACATCGACGTCAACCACAAATTCTCCGCGCGTGAGACGGTGTTGGCGACCTGGTCGAGCAGTTCCTGTCCGCCGGTGCGATCTTTCTGAAGCTGTTCGATTGTGCCCACGCGCTGCTGCAGCACTTGCTTCTGCTTTTCAAACGCTTCGACCTGCAGCTTGATTTGTTCGAGTTCGGTCTTCTGTGCCGTCAGTTGCTTGATCCGGCCGTTCTCTTCGTTAAGCTGTGTCTGCCACGAGTGGTAGAAGTAGAAGAGAAACAGCCCGCCTAACAGTACCCCGGCGCCAATGAAAACCAGCGGCATGGCTGCCCCCGTGTCCACCGGCCTCCGTGCGGCTTTCGGCCGCGTTTGTCCCAGTAAGTTTATGCGGATCATGGCTAGTCAAAGCTCCTCAATGCCAATCCCACGGCGACCACCAACCTCGGCGCCAGTTCCCGGATCTGATCTTCACTGTGCTTCCCCGGATTGATAAGCACCTTCCGGAATGGATTCAATTCTTCCACCGGCATCGCGAATTCTTCCCTCAACAGGTCCACCAGGCCGGGCACTCTTGCGGTCCCGCCAGCCACCATAATGCGCTGGATATTCTCTCCGCTTGCGGTGGCCCGGAAGAAGTCGAAGGTCTTCTGGATTTCCAAAGTGAGAATATCGGAAACGCTGCGCAATATCTGCCCTTTCTGCTCGTCCGTGACCGTGGGCAGGGTATCGCCCTTCTTCAGCCGCTCGGCGTCGTCAAAGCTCAGGTCCAATTCCTTCTGGAGAGCGTCGGTGTACTGGTTCCCACCCACGCTAGACGTCGCGCGTAAAGAGCGGAATACCGCCGCGCACAATGTTGATGTTCATGACGCTGGCGCCGATGTTCAGCAGAGCCACCGTCTGCCCGGCATCCGGTTCGTAATTCACTTCGAAACAGTTCTGCAAGCCGAACGCGTCGATATCCACGACCACCGGAGTTTTCCCCGCCTGCGCCAGCACGTTCGTGTGATTCAGAATCTTATCTTTCTTGACCGCCACCAGCAGCACGTCCATCTGCGCATCCATGGCTTCCAGCAACTGGTAGCTCAGGTTCACGTCGGCGATGTCGAATGGAATGTGCTGGCTCGCTTCGGAGGGAATCCGGTCGTACAACTCTTCCTCGGTCATCAGCGGCAACGGCACTCGCTTCACGATCACCGAGTGACCAGACACCGAGGTAGCGACGTTCTTTGTTTTGATTCTCTCGATGTCGAAAATCTTGGTGATGGCGTTGGCGACTTGCGGGGCATCCATGATCGCGCCGTCCACGACGGTATCCTGCGCGAGCGCCTCCATCCCATAGCTGACCAACTCGTACCCGGCCTTTGTCGATTTCAACTCCACGGCCTTAATGGAGCTGGAGCCGATGTCCAGACCTACGAGCTGCTTGTTTTTCTTTCCCCCGAGTAACCACATATCGCGGCCTCTTTCCCTCACGCCTCGGCAAGCCTAGCGGCGCCTTGCCACCACTTGGCTCATCTTGCGTTCCATCCATCGATCCAGGATCGTCTTCCTAAGTTTCCAACGATTTCCCAGTTTAAACGCGGGAATTTCGCCCTCTGTGATGTACCGATACAGGGTGTCCGGGCTGATCCCAAGATACTGGGAGGCCTGCCGTACGTTCATCACTTCGCGCGATTCGCTCACGAGGAACGCCATCCAATCTTCCACACGCCCCAGCTAATTTTTCGCCGTACCCGTCATCCATCCCGGACACTGGGATACTGTCAAGTGCAACCTTGCCCCCGTTATGTCACTGAGAGTGCCAGACCGTCAAGCGTTTCTCTCCCGAAGTTGTCCTAAGAACATCGGCAATCTTGGGTAAATCACCTGGTATTGAAGGCAGGTGTCCCCACAACTAGTGTCTCCCTGCTTCAGATACCACTACAGGTTGTATTTTCAACCCAATTCTCCCCTGTCCTGCGGGACGGTTATCCTTTGCTCGCACTCCGCACGCACTTCTTTGCGCTGCCACAAACTCTCGGGTGCTGGCCTCGTCTCTGCGCTTCAGGCCTCTCCTTTCTTCAGATCCCCAAACTCTTCCAGAGACTTTCCACTCTTGCGCTGGTCTTTTCATCCATGCGAATCTCGTCCGGCCAGGGCCGCGTGAAACCTTCAGTTGGCCATTTGCGTGTTGCGTCCACGCCCATCTTGGAGCCGAAATCCTGCATCCTGGCGGCATGATCGAGGGTATCCAGGGGTCCCAAGGAGAACTGCACATCGCGCTCCGGATCGATGGCACAGAGCGCCTTCCACACCACCTCCCGATAATCATGGACATCTACGTCGTGATCCACAACGACGATCACTTTGGTGAACATCGCTTGTCCCAGCGACCAGATGGCGTTCATCAGCTTGCGCGCATGTCCGGGAAATGACTTGCGGATCGACACAATCATCAGGTTGTGAAAGATACCTTCGGCCGGCATGGCCACGTCCACGATTTCCGGATATTGCATTTTCATCACTGGCAAGAACACCCGTTCCACCGCGTAGCCCATGTAGAAATCTTCCTGCGGTGGAGGCCCGACCACGGTGGTCAGGTAAATCGGGTCCCTGCGGTGAGTGACGCACTCGACGTGAAAAACCGGGTACTCTCCTTCGAGGGAATAGAATCCCGTATGGTCTCCGAACGGTCCCTCCGTGCGCATTTCGTTCAGGTTCACGTACCCTTCGAGCACAATCTCCGAGTTAGCGGGCACTTCGAGGTCATTGGTTTCGCACTGCACCATTTCGACGGTCTCTTTCCTTAAGAATCCGGCAAACATCATCTCGTCGAGGTCCGGCGGTATGGGCAGCATGCCCGCCAGTGCGGTGGCTGGGTCCGCCCCTATGGCTACGCTTACCGCAATCCTCCCTTCGGGATTTGCGGCGCGGGCCCGGCGAAAGTGCTCGGCGCCATGCTTCTGGGTCTGCCAATGCATGCCGGTGGTGCGTTCATCGTAAATTTGCATGCGGTACATACCGGCATTTCGCTTTCCTGTCCCGGGGTTTTTGGTAAACACTAAGGGAAATGTGATGAAGCGGCCGCCATCCTGGGGCCAACATTTCAGGATTGGGAAATCCGAAAGATTTACGTCATTTCCTTTGCGCACAATCTCTTTACACGGTCCATTTTTAACAACTCTCGGGAACACGGACCCCAACTCCATGAGTTTCGGCAGCATCTTCACCTTGTCGAACAAACCTTGCGGCGTCTGCATGTCCAGGAATCCGCGAATTCGAGCCGCGACGTCATCCAGTTTTTCCACCTCAAAGGCGAGTTCCATTCGCCGCTCGCTGCCAAAGGCGTTGATCAGGAGCGGGTAAGGCGAGCCTTTCGGCTTTTCAAACAGCAGCGCCACTCCCCCGGGATTCCCCCTTGGTCCCGGCAGCGCCTGGGCCCGTTGCACCACCTCGGCAATCTCCAGCACCGGGTCCACTTCGGCCTTCACACGCTTCAGTTCGCCCTCTTTTTCCAGCCGCTTTACAAACTCGCGCAAGTCCGCGTATCCCACTTCTTCCTCCTGGAATTTCCCACTGGCAGGCGTTCAACCACTCCGGCAAACGTGCCATTCGAGAATGCGCAAGGATTCCTCACATCTGCAGCTTGGACAACTCAGCCAGTGGCATTGCCAGAGCAAAAACAAGAAGCTCATTTAGTCGGTCGATCAGGCTTCACCTCTTCGGCTACTTCCCACGTGTGGCCGCAATCATGGCAGTTCCAACCCCGTTGAGTCATCGCGATGGGCAGTCCTAGCAAGAGCCCGACTCCGGCAATCCTCTTCTTGAGTTCGTCGCAAGAAACATCCAACGAATGACACCGCGGGCAGCGCTCCTGCTTATATTCCCCAATTCCCTCCACGGTGAAATTTTCCTGGGAGCCGCCACTTAACAACTTGTGGGCATCCTCCGCGTCTATTCTTCGCACCACCAATTTCACGCCACCCAGGAGGTTGGACCACAGCCAATCTAGCCTAACCATGTTTTCTTCGTACAAGTAACAATCCATGCCGGCCGCATCAAGCACCATACGGTCGGTCATCGCCTCCGGCATGTCCCTGTATACTCGCAGAACTACCGGTCCATCTTCCTCGAGTCGTTTCTGGTCCTGGCGGGCTGAGGCGAAAAGAAGATTTTCTCCCGGCCAAGCTATTTGGCGGCGGGCCATCTCCAGCTGCAAAGTTTGAAACGCCGATTCCGTTAGCGTCCCGGGGTCTTCACCGACCTTCTTCAGTTCCCCGTCGCTCAACCCTGCATATAGCTTTGCCAGTCGCTGCCGTTCCGCTTCCGGATCCATTTGTGTCATCGCTTCAGGCTGCTCCGCGACCTCTGCGGGTCTACCGTACCCCTGCGGCGGACTTTTATCACGGTAACACTAGCATGCTTCCGGCCCTCGCAAAACAGAGCTTTACTTATGGTACTGGCTCCGGCCCTGGAGCGGGAGCATCAAAAAGAAGAGCGCCTGCGGGGCGCCCTGGGCTCTGTCTGCCCATGTCACCGAGCGAGTCTGGCCGTGCTATTTCCCCAGATAGGCGGACAGGTTTTTCTGTTGCAGGTCGCGCACCTGGATGCAGGCGTTCACGTTATCCCTGGCATTTTGAAGGATTCTTTGCGTGCCGGGCAGCTTCTGTTCCGCGAAATATTTCTGGGAGTCATCGCGGAGCTTTGCATTGCAAAAGAATTCTGATACCTGTGCCAATCCCACCGCGTCCGAAGCGTCGATTTTCTTCATGATCAACGGGAAATCGGTCTTGAAAAGTTCCCATGCCGCCGCCTGGGTCTTGTAGTTGATCAGCGGAAAGAATAGTCCATACAAGTCCTGGTTCTTCACCTCCGGCCCCAACACCAGGTCATAAGTGCGCTTGGCAAGAGCTTCTTCCGGAAAAGCGCCCAGAGCCCGCAGGTAGAACCCGTACTCTTCCGGGTTTTTCGCCGTCTTCAAGTGGGCGACGTAGTCGTCGTAGAGCGCGGCGTCCCCGTTCAGGGCGGCGATTGTCAGCGCTCTACCCGCCAGGGCCGTATCTACCGATTCTGGCGACTTCCTGTATTGGCTGCCGGTAGCCCGCGCCTTCTCGATCAGTTCCGGGTCACGTCCGTATTGGGCCAGCATGGCGAAAACGTCGGCGCGCAGCGCCTGCCGCTCAGCCGGCTCACCAGCCACAGGGACCTCCCCTAAATCTTTCGCCAAGGGCTGCAAGAGATCGCGGACCCATTTCTCAAAGGCGGGCCGGTCGGCATCCGAGACGAAATAATCGTGTATCTCCGGGATATGATTGGTCATCACCTGCACCACTTCCCGCGAGCGTTCCACCTGCATTTTCCGCAGCAGGTTCAGAAAATCCCCAATATTCAGTCGTCCCACCCGCACCAGGGCCCAGGCATCGCTCGGGATGCGCACGCGCTCTTCGGGGGAGAATCCGGTCTCCACCTGTGAAGCCATCTCGGCGAATGCCGCCGGCTCATAACCGCTGCGGTAGTAGCCGCGGGACCCCGCGTTTGCGTAAACCCACGCGGAACAGCCCGGCAACTCGAAAGTTTCTTCTCTCCTGGTCATCCAGTGAAAAGTCGGCTGCTTGGTAGCGGAAGGTAGCAGGTTCACGGGAATGGGCCACAGCTCGTCGGAACCAGCGGCCAATTTCGCGGCATCCGCGAAATAGCGTTCCTGGTGGAGCGTCACCTCGGTCTTGTCGCCTTGACAGGCGCTCTTCACTGTAACCAGGGGCGCTCCGGGCTGCTCCGTAAAACTCTTCATGATTTTGTCAACGGGCTTGCCAGAAGTTTCCGCAATCTGCTTCCAGAAGTCTTCGGCCGTGGCATTCCCATAGGCATGCTTGGCCAGGTAGGCGTTAACGCCCTTCTGAAATACTTCCGGCCCGACATAAGCTTCCACCATACGCAGCACCGAAGCCGCCTTGCCATAAGCGATTCCATCGAAGAGCGCCTGGATATCCGCGGGGGATTCCGCGTTCGCGCGAATGGTCCGGACGGAGGTCACCGAGTCACTCACAAGCGCTCCCAACGTTTCCCCGATCTCTTGCTGTTCAATGTTCCATTCGGGTTTCTTTGCCGCGAGCGGTTTCCAGGCCATCCAGGTGGCAAACCCCTCGTTCAGCCAGATGTCATTCCACCACTTCATGGTTACAAGGTCACCGAACCATTGGTGCGCCATTTCGTGGGCAATCACCGCGGCCACCTGCTGGCGCGCGTCATAGGAGGCCGTTTTCTCGTCGATCAGCAGAGCACTGTCTCGATAGGTGATGGCCCCTACGTTCTCCATCGCCCCCGCTGAAAAGTCCGGGAACACAATGTGATCCAACTTTTCGTATGGATATTTGATCGCGTAATATTGGTTGTAATACTTCAGAATGTCTTCAGACACTTCCAGCGCGAAGCCGGTCATCTCTTTCTGCTCCGGCAAGGAGCACACGCGAATTGGAATTCCGTCCGCTCCGCCCTCGCGGCAGACAAAATCGCCCACCAGCATGGCTACCAGGTAGCTGGAGATCTTCGGCGAAGGGGCAAATTTCAGGGTGTGTTGGCCCTCGCCAGGCCCGGGTGTATCGGAAACGATCTTGGTGTTCGAGATGGCCGTGTCACCCTTGTCCACGATCAGGGTGATGCGAAACACCGCCTTGAACGCAGGTTCGTCGAACGAGGGAAACGCCCGCCGCGCGTCGGTCGCCTCAAATTGGGTGACCGCATAATTCCGCCGCGGGGATTTGCTCAAATAGAACCCGCGAAGCTTGTCATTCAAAATGCCCGTGAAGCGGATGCGGATCTCCGCGGGCCCTGCCGGAAGCTCCTTCCCAACGGTGAGCGTCGCCTGCTCTTTCGCCGCATCCAGACGGACCAAGGCCCTTTGCATTGCGCCGCCCGCTGAGATGCTCGCGTCCTGGAAGGCCAATTCCGCCGCATTCAAGACGACCGTGGCGGCAGGCTTCAGGAGTTTCACATGGATGGTTTCGTCCCCGGAGAATGACGCCTTCCTCAGATTCGGCTCAAACGCCAGGTCGTAGCTCTCCGGCAGAACTGTATCGGGCAACCTCTGCCCCCGGAGGCTGGCGGCGATTCCCAGGCAGGCCAGAGCCAGTATCAAGATTCGCTTCATTGCTATTCCTCTCAGTCGCTTCAGGGTGCGGCTTTGTGAATCCCAGAATACCGTTCACTAGTACGGATTAGACGTTTGATTTGTTCCGTCGTTGGGCTTGCGGAGAATGGACTGCCAATCCCGGGAAGCCCTTCCTGCAAGAGGGCTTGCAGAATTCGCAGTTCTGTTTTCGGAGCAGAACGGTAGAAAATGTACACGCTTTCCCGCTGCCCGTCTATCCTGTCTCAGATTTTTGTGGTGCTGTGTACTGCAACGCTGCCTGTTATTCTGCGCAAATTGACGAGCCTGAGGAATGTTGTTACTTTTGCGCCAGTTACCCGGGTAAGACGGAGCTTCCCCTGCTACGCCTATTCCGTTGTGTCCGGAACGTCCGGCATAAGTCAGAACCGCGGGATTGCGGGCACAGTGCCTGGACGCGCAACAACTTAATCCTCATGGAAAAGGAAATCGTATGAAAAACCGTATAGCTCTTTTTCTTCCCTGCTTGCTCCTGGGGTGGGCCGTCTTCAGCCTGACCACTGCGATTGCACAGGAATCCCGGAACGTCTTGCCGGGCCCCGGGTGGCAGGTGATGCAGGCGGAGTGGGGAGTAGACCATCGGTGGATGGATGTAACCACCCAGCTCCGCATGCTTCTCTCTGGCAACGGCAATGTTCGAGTCAGCAACCAGAACATGGGCGGGGATCCGGCGGTTGGCGCAGATAAGGTCCTGCGGATACGGGCGCGAACCTTCGAGGGCGAATCGCGCGAGTTTTCCTTTCGGGAGGGGAGCAACATTGATGCCAGCCAATTTTACAACTATGGCGGTGGTGTTGATGCGGGTGAAGGCTCTGGATGGAGGGTTCTGTGGGCTGACTACGGCGTGCAACGCCGTCGCGTCGACGTTACCGACCGTGTGCGCGCCTTGCTTTCCGGCGATGGCATGGTGCGAGTGAACAATGAGAACATGGGGGGAGATCCTGCGGTCGGGGCTGACAAGATACTGCGCATTTCTGCGCGCGATGCTCGCGGCCAGGTCCAACAATTTATGTTCAAGGAAGGGAGCAGTATTGATGCCGGCCAGTTTTACAATTATGGCGGCCATCGGGGCGGGCGTGACCGAGACGATTACGATCGCGGCGAAAAGCCCGGCGAACTGCGCATTGTCCGCGCTTACTACGGCCTGAACAATCGGACCAATGACGTCACCCGAATGCTGCGCAGCATGGTGCGCGACAATTCCCTGTTCGTGCAGGTCAACAATGCCAACATGGGTGGCGATCCCGCCGTCGGCGCGGACAAGGTTCTCACCGTGATTTACCGTTTCAACGGACAGGAACAGTCCGCCACCGTGAAAGAAGGCCACGCGCTCCGCATCCCGTAGCAAGCTGTCGAGGAACCGTCACGGCCAAACTTCGATTCTGTGGAACGCATGAAACTGGTTGACGGTTCGCACCCTCAAGCTTCTGTTCATAGCTCATCCCGGGATTACTACGAGGCGCTTTCGTCTGGCCATGTCTCCGGCGGTAGCGCCCTCCCAAATTTTCAGACTCACGTCACAGACGATATCAAGCCCCGGGGGCTAAGATCTCGCGCATGAAACCTCTTACTGGTCTGTTCGCACTCCTTCTGGCCTTTCCTGCGTTCTGCCAGGATGCTTCCATGTTTCGCGGAAACCTGTCGCACACTGGCGTTTACAACGCTGCCGGGGTACCGAAGTTCAACGCCGTCAAATGGAAATTCAAAACCGCCGGGAGGGTGATTTCCTCGCCGGCGATCGCCAGCGGCGTGGCGTACGTTGGCAGCACTGACGGCAACTTGTATGCTATCGACATTGCCGCGGGCACTCTAAGATGGAAGTTCCCCACAGAGAGTTGGGTTACTTCTTCCCCTGCCGTCGAATCGCGCACCGTCTATTTTCTGAGTTACGACAGCTACTTCTACGCGGTGGACGCAGCCACCGGCCAGTTGAAGTGGAGGTTCCCTACCGGCGGGGAAAAACGCTATGCTGGCAAACATCTGCATCACCTTCAGCCCGCGGCCGAAACTATGCCGGATCCCTGGGATTTCTATTTGTCCTCACCCAGCGTACGGAATGGCGCCGTGTATTTTGGGAGCAGCGATGGCAACATATACGCGCTCGACGCGAATTCCGGCTCCCTCAAGTGGAAATTCCAGACCGGAGATGTAGTTCACTCCTCTCCTGCTATTGCGGACGGGACGCTTTTTATCGGCAGTTGGGATAGCTACCTGTATGCTCTCGACGCAGCTGCTGGAAAGGAGAAGTGGCGCTTCAAAACCGGCGAGGATCCGGAGATACATAATCACGTCGGCATTCAATCCTCTCCCGTGGTTGTGGAAGGTACGGTCTATTTCGGTTGCCGGGATGCGAAGGTGTACGCCTTAGACTCCGCTACCGGTAAACAAAAGTGGAGCTTCTCGAATAACGGCTCCTGGGTGAACAATTCCCCGGTGGTGCACGAAGGCAGAGTCTATTTTGGTACTTCCATCCCGGGAATCCTTCACGCCCTGGACGCCAGGACTGGGGCGTCGTTGTTTCAGCTGCCGACCGGCTCACCGGTTTTCTCCTCCATGGCTATCGCCAACGGCATACTCTATGAGGGCAATTTCGCTGGGAAGTTGACGGCGATCGATCTGAAGACGCAAAAATCTGTTTGGGTTTTTGAGACCGATGCTGCGAGACAGAACGGGCCAGCCCTCACGAACGCGGATGGAAGCATCAAGTTTGAGGCTGTCTTTCCCTCTCCCAATCTCTTCTATGACGACATGGTGATAGCGGTCGGAAAGCTGTTCACTTTGGGTACATTCCTTTCCTCGCCGGTGGTCCTTGACAAAGTCGTTTATATTGGCAGCACCGACGGCTACCTCTACGCACTTATGTAATCACCAACCACCGCCCGAAAGAGACCCGCTAACGCTCGCATGCGGGGTAGGGGGACTAGCTTCCTGAGCGGGCCGCTGGCCAATGGGCGGAGCTTCCATCCTTCGTCTGCCCCCAGCTTTTGATAATGCTTGGTGTCTTCGTGACGCATCGCGCTTCGACTGGACACTTTCCCGCCGCGCCTCTATCCTGAATCCTCGTACCCCAATGAGTCGTATCTATCTCGATCACAATGCCACCACGCCGGTCGATCCGGCTGTGCTGGACGCCATGCTTCCGTATTTCTCCGGCGAATTCGGCAACGCTTCTTCCATTCATGCGTTTGGCCAGCGCGCGCGCGCTGCCGTCGAAACCGCCCGAGAACAAGTGGCCGCGCTACTCAATGCCCGTCCGCAAGAGATTGTCTTCACCAGCGGTGGGACGGAATCGGACAACCACGCGATCTTTGGCGTAGTAGCCTCTTCTCCCGGCGAAAAGAAGCACATCATCACCACCGCCATCGAACATGAGGCGGTTCTGAACACCTGCCAGGCGCTCGAAAAGCAGGCCGTGGCGGTCACCTACCTTTCCGTTTCGCGTGACGGGTTAATTGATCTTGATGAACTCCGCAAAACCATTCGTCCGGAAACCGTCCTCATCAGCGCCATGCATGCCAACAACGAACTGGGCGCCATTCAACCGCTTGCAGAGATCGGCTGCATCGCTGCCGAGAAAGACGTCTGCTTACACACTGACGCAGTGCAATCCATTGGCAAAATCCTTGTTGATACCAGGGCGCTCCAAGTTGATCTCCTTTCTCTTTCCGGCCACAAATTCTATGGGCCCAAAGGCGTTGGCGCCCTCTACATCAGGACCGGCACGCGCCTCAACCAACTTCTCTACGGCGGCCGCCACCAGCGGGGCTTCCGTCCGGGAACAGAAAATGTCGCCGGCATCGTCGGGCTCGGGAAGGCCGCCGAATTCGCCCGCCTCTCGCTCGCGGAAGATGCCGCACGCATCTCCCGGCTGCGCGACATTCTTGAGCAAGGCCTCCTCGCCCACGTCCCATCCTCGCGCGTCAATTCCGGCGGTGCCGCTCGCACGCCCAATACGTCCAACATCGTATTTCCCGGCATCGAAGGCGAAGCTCTCGTCATCGCCCTCGACCTGAAAGGACTCGCCTGCTCCACCGGCGCGGCGTGTTCTTCCGGGGCAGTCGAACCTTCGCACGTACTCACGGCCATCGGATTGTCCGCGGCGGATGCGCGCGCCAGCATCCGCTTCAGCGTTGGCCGGCACACCACTACCGCCGAAATCGATGGCGCGCTTGAAATCGTTCCCGCCGCGGTCGCCCAACTTCGGCAACTTTCCCCGACCTACAAGCCCGCCTACAAATAAAAGGCCTCCGCGCATCACTGACGCTTTCCCTGTAAAATAGAGAAAGGCATGACCAGGCTGTCCCAACTTGATTCCCTGCCAGCGGCCGCTGAACCCCGGCCCGGCCTCGTCGCCGTCGCCATGTCCGGTGGTGTTGATTCCTCCACGGTCGCAGCGCTCTTGCTGCAGCATGGCCGACCGATTGTCGGACTCACCATGCAACTCTGGAATCAACGCCGACTGCCCGAGCTTCAGGGTCAGGGCCCGGCGCAGCACCGCTGCTGCTCGCTGGACGACGTTTACGACGCCAAGCGCGTGGCGCAGCACCTGAGTTTTCCCCACTACGTGGTCAACTTTGAGGAGCAGTTCGAACGGCGCGTGGTGCGCCCTTTCGTCGAGCAATATCTTGCAGGCCGCACGCCGATTGCCTGCACCAACTGCAACACCGATGTAAAATTCGAGCCGCTCCTGCGCATGGCGCGTCAAATTGGCGCCGAGCGGCTCGCCACGGGACACTATGCGCGCATCCGCAAGAACCATCGCACTGGACGCTTTCAGCTTCTGCGGGCCCGGGATGAGTCGAAGGACCAATCCTATTTTCTCTGGGGGCTCACGCAGGAGCAGCTTTCGCGCAGCGAATTCCCTCTCGGGGAACTGACGAAGGAAGAAGTGCGCGAGCTGGCGCGCAGCGCGAATCTGCCCGTTGCGGAAAAGCCGGAAAGCATGGAACTCTGTTTCGTCCCCAATGGCAATTACGTGCAGTTCATCCACGCTTACTCGCGGGAGAATGGCCACCCCCTCAATGACAAGGAAGGGGACATCGTCACGGAAGACGGCGCCGTCATCGGCCGGCACACGGGCGTGCACAATTACACCATCGGCCAGCGCAAGGGCCTGGGGTTCAGCGCCGGCAAGCCCCTCTATGTTCTCGCCATCGACCCGGAGAAGAACCGCGTCATGGTGGGGGAAGACAATGCACTGCGTGCGACGTCGTTTGAAATCGAAAATGTGAATTGGATTTCGATTCAGGGACCGCCTGCGCCTCTGCTCGTACAGGTGAAGATTCGCCATAAGCATGAACCAGCGACGGCCACAGTCGAAGCGTTGCCCGGTTTTCGCGCCCGCATTACCTTCGATGCGCCGCAGCGCGCGATCACCCCCGGCCAGGCGGCTGTTGTTTATGACGGTGATATCGTGCTCGCGGGCGGCTGGATCAAATGAGAAGGGCGCGAGCGATGCGGCCCACGCCCTTTATAATCCTTCAATTACAGACAGCTAAATAAAAAGCTCGTCTTCCTGTTCGGCCGATTCCCGCGGATTCTCAGACTGGCCCCGCCGCGCGCGCAGTACATCCAATCCAATTTTGATGCCATGCACGATCGCAGAAACCTTCTGCACCGGTCCAAGAAAACTCCTGCGTACCTGCGTGCCTGCGTCCTCGACCGCCTCGAGCGTGCCGGACAGAATCCGGTCCGCGCGGACCAACTGCCCGCGCAAGCGGTCTGACGCTTCGGTGAAAACCTTGTCCATCTTCTGCGCCTGCGCGCGCGCAAGATACACGATGTGCGAGGCGTCGTCCACCAGGTTGGTAATCTTCGGTTGTGTGTCATCCAGCAGGATCTGCGTTCGCGTCAGGATTGGCCCGATCCGCGTATGCAGGTCGTTAACCATACGGTTGATCGATTCGGTGGTGCGCCGCAACTGCAGGAACAATCCAATCAGGATTCCCACCTGGACGACCAGCGCGATGGCGGCTACGATGCTGAAAAATTCCATCCAGAATTGCATTCACACCCCACCCTCTCCGCTCACCTCGCGGAAACCGCCACGCCTCGCAACAACTTCCCTACGACTTCGATTCGCGCAGAAATGCTTCACGGCCCGCTTCGACTGCCGCGGTCAGAGAATCCCGCTTGCGTGTCGCCACATCCTTGCCGCGCTCGATCAGTTCATCCGCGCGTTCCCGGAGTTCGCGGGCCTTCTTCTGCGCGAAATCCCGGCCCTCGTCGGCGCGCTTGCCGAGATATTCCCGGGTCTCCTCGCCTGACTTCGGAGCAAAAAGCACGCCCAGGAGGGCTCCGATGCCAACGCCAACGAGGAAGAAACTCACTTTGGAACCAACGTTATCAGCCATGACAACCTCCAGAAAAACCGTAACATAGGGAAATGTCAGCCGCAATACTGCCTAACCAGTTTGGCCACTATTACCGGTTACGCTCCGTTTCCACTTTTCCCAAAGTGCTCTGCGATCTTCTCCGCGCTTTTCCGCGTAACGATCCGGCTTAGCTCTTCGACGCTGGCCCTGCGCAAGTTCGCCATGCTTCCATATCGCTGTAACAACTTCTGAGACATCCTGGGGCCAATGCCGGGAATGTCGAGCAATTCCGTTCGCGTTTGGCGGGCGCCGCGGCGCTGGCGGTGGAAGGTAACGGCAAAGCGGTGGGTCTCGTCCCGGATCTGCTGGATCAGGTGCAGCACCGGGGAATGGCGTTCCAGAACCACAGGCTCATTCTCCTGCCCCAAAACATAGAGGATTTCCTCTTTCTTAGCGATGCTGGCCACGGGCTGGTTGATGATCTGTAACGCATCGAGCGCTTGCGCTGCGGCATGCAACTGTCCCAAGCCGCCATCGATCAGGATCAAGCCAGGCATGGGTTTCTGTTCTTCCTGCAGCCGCTGGTATCGCCGCGTCACGGCTTCATGCATGCTGGCAAAATCGTCATTCTCGCTGCGCGCTCTTCCCCCCGGCCCCGATTCTCCCCGAATAATAAATTTCCGGTAATCAGATTTTTTCATACGGCCTTTTTCCCACACCACCATGGACGCAACCGTGTCCGTTCCCTGGATGTGGGAAATGTCGAAACTCTCGATGCGTGTGGGATCCTCGGGCAGGCTCAATGCGTTTTGCAACGCCTCGCCGATGGCCTTGGATGTCGGCTTCAGCACACGGAACCTTTGTTCAAATGAATGCTTTGCGTTGCTTTCCACCAGGTCCAGGATCGCGCGCTTACTTCCCCGCTGCGGCGTGAAAATCTCCACCTTGTGGCCCGCGCGATCGCTCAGGGTCTCTTCGAGCAGTTCGCGTTCCTCAAACTCAATGGGCACGTGAATCATTTTGGGCAGGTATTCCGCCTCCAGGTAGAGTTGCTTGAGCAACGAAGGCACAAATTCGTGGGGATCAAACGCTTCGAGCTCCTCCCAATAAAATTCGCGCCGGTCCACAATGCGGCCGCCACGCAAATGGAACACGTTCGCCGCCACCAGCGGCGGCTCCGCGAAGTATCCGAGCACATCGGTGTCGTCCCCCTGCGCCGCGGCAATCCGCTGTCGTTCTTCGATGTCTTCCAGGGTCCGCAACAAATCACGATACGACGCTGCTTCCTCGAACCGCTCCATTTCCGAGGCGGCCATCATGCGCTCTTCAATGCTCTTGATCAGATCATGGCGCCGGCCTTCCAGGAACATCCGCACATCGCGCACGGCTTCGGCATAACGCCCCTCGGTTGTGAGGCCGACCACGCACGGCCCGAGGCAGCGCTTGATATAGAACTGCAGGCACGGGCGCGGGTGGGTCTTCGTCAGATCCACGAAACAAGACGGCACCAGAAATCGCTTGTGAATGAAATGGAGGATGCGCCGCGCCAAACTCGACGGGAAATACGGCCCGAAATACAGCGCGCCGTCCTTTTTCACTTTCCGGGTGAAATATACGCGGGGATATTTTTCAGCGAGGGTCAGCTTGATGTACGGGTAGGTCTTGTCATCCCGCAACACCACGTTAAACTTCGGCTGGTACTGCTTGATGAGGTTGTGTTCGAGCGCGAGGGCCTCGCGTTCGTTATCAACCACGAGGGTCTCAAGATCTGCGATCTCCTTGGCCAGCGACCCGGTTTTCGCGTCCGCCCAACGCGATTCCAGAAAATAGGAGCGGACGCGGTTGCGCAGCGAACGTGCTTTCCCGACGTACACTACCGTTCCACCGGCGTCCTTGAAAAGGTACACGCCCGGCTGTTCCGGTAACGAAGCGGCTTTTTCGCGGGGTTCCATGCGGTCCGGAGTATGGCGGGCATTTAGCGCGGCCCGCCTTTCTCATCTTACGGCCACTCGACCATCATTGCGAACGCCTTGCAGCGCGGCAATCTCCGACTACCCTCGGTCACGGACTCATATATACTTGACGATGCCGTGCTCCGAGGCATCACTCCCTGAGAATCGAGGAACCCACCCGTGAACCTGAACGTGCTACTCCGCCAAGCGGCTGCCACTCTGCTGGCCGCCGCACTTCTCTGCCCCGCCGTATGCGCCGATGAAGGTATGTGGACTTTCGACAATCCGCCGTTGAAACAGCTTAAGGAAAAGTACAACTTCACGCCCACGCAACAGTGGCTGGACCATTTGCGGCTTGCTTCTGTGCGCCTGAACGATGGCGGCTCGGGATCCTTCGTCAGCCCTCACGGCCTGCTGCTCACGAACCACCACGTCGCCCTGGGCCAGCTCCAGAAAAACTCGAGCGCCGCGCATGATTATGTGCGCGACGGTTTTTATGCGGCGACGGCTGACGAGGAAATGAAATCTCCCGATCTGGAAGTGAACGTCCTTATTTCCATGGAGAATGTGACTGACCGAATAAACGCGGCCGTGAAGGGCGCGAAAAATACAGAAGAAGAATTCTCCAAGCGCAAGGCGGCGATTGCCGAAATCGAGCGGGAGAGCACGGAGAAGACAGGGCTCCGTTCGGACGTGGTCACGCTTTATTCCGGCGGGGAATACTGGCTGTATCGCTACAAGAAATACACCGATGTGCGTCTTGTCTTTGCCGTGGAACAGCAGACCGCCTTTTTCGGCGGGGACCCGGATAATTTCACGTATCCGCGATACGACCTGGACATGGCGCTGTTTCGCGTGTACGAAAATGGCAAGCCCATCGACAGCAAGGATTATTTGAAGTGGAATGCCAAGGGCGCAGGTGACGGCGAACTCGTGTTCGTTTCTGGTAATCCGGGCAGCACACAGCGGCTTTCGACTTACGCCGACCTTGTGAGTCTCCGCGACAACGACACCCCCTTTATTATTGAGATTCTCAAGACCCGCATTGCCGCCCTCAAGGAATACTCCGCCCAGGGCCCCGAACAAGCTCGGGAAGCCGCGACATTGATTTTTGGCCTGGAAAACGCCCGCAAAGTGTACGAAGGACGCCGCGACGGCCTGGCAGACAAGAATCTCATGGAGAAGAAACGCAAGGAGGATGAGGGGTTTCGCGCCAAGGTGATGGCCAGTCCGGAATGGAAAAAGGAGTATGGCGGCGCCTGGACGATGGAAGAAGAGGCTCTTCAAAAGGAACAGCCGCGGATTAAGCAGCAATTCTTCCGTGGCTTCGATTCGCAGCTCGCGATGCTGGCGATCCAGATAGTGACGTACGTCGCGGAAATCAAGAAACCCGACGGCGAGCGGCTGCAAGGCTACCATGATTCCCAATTGGATTCGCTGAAGCACCGGCTGTTTTCGCCGGCACCGATTTACCCAGGGTTAGAAATTGTCCGAATGACCAATGCACTGAAGACGGATCAAAAGGAACTTGGTTCCGATGATCCGTGGGTGAAGGCACTGCTTGATGGTCGCACACCTCAGGATGCCGCGAAACAACTCGTCAGCGGCACAAAACTGAGCGATCCCGCGTTGCGCAAGTCTCTCATCGAAGGCGGGCAAGCCGCCATAGACGCCTCCAATGATCCGATGATCGTGATGGCCCGCCGCATCGATCCCATCCGTCGCGAACAGATCAAGTGGTTCGAGGACAACGTGCAAAGCGTGGCACAACGCGCCGGCGAATTGCTGGGCAAGGCTCGCTTCGCCGTGTACGGGAAAGATGCCTATCCCGACGCGACCTTCACGTTGCGGCTTTCCTATGGCCAGGTTCAGGGTTATCCGATGAACGGCACGATTGCCCCATACAAGACGACGTTCTACGGCTTGTACGATCGAGCGGCCAGCTTCGACTATAAGACACCGTTCGATCTACCGAAGCGCTACATGGACGGCAAGGACAAACTCGACCTCTCGACTCCATTTAACTTCGTCACCACCAACGACATCATCGGGGGAAACTCTGGTTCGCCCGTGGTCAACCGCTATGGCGACATTGTAGGCCTGATCTTCGACGGAGATATCGAATCGCTCGTCGGCGATTTCGTTTATGATTCTTACCAGAACCGCGCCGTGGCGGTGCATACCGCCGCTATGACCGAGGCGCTCCAGAAACTGTACGGTGCGCAGAAGCTCGTGGATGAACTACTCGGGCAATAAGCACTGGGCAACGAAACGCCGTCAATTCCGAATCGGAGGGAGGAGGAGGTCCCTGCGTTGAGAAGGATCGGAGTGCTTTTTAGTGCGTTTCTGTTAGCAGCTGGCGTTCTCTCCGGCTTCGCGCCGCCCATTATCGCGCAGGATGCTCCTCCCTCTCCGCAGAAACAGAAGGATGCGCCCAAGCCGAAACCAAACACCGATTCTGCCGTGCAATCGGCCCCCGACCAGCCTAAATGGGATCCTTTGCGGGCGGAGAAAGATCTGGAAGTGGGCAAATACTATATGAAGAAAGGGGACGTGGACGCCGCCATTGACCGTTTTCAGGACGCCACCGACGCCAAGCCCGGCTACGCCATTCCGTTCCGTTACCTGGGCGAGGCTTACGAGAAAAAAGGCCAGAAAAAACCCGCGGTTAAGGCCTACCAACGCTACCTGGACCTTTACCCGCACGCCGAAGACGGCGACAAAATCCGCAAGAAAATTGAGAAACTCCACGAGGAGATCGACAAGAAGAAGAGTTGACGCGAGTCAGCGCGCTAGGCGATCCAGAAATTTCCTGGCGATCACAAATTGCGCGAAACGCTTTTCTTCCAGGCGGAATTCGGGGGAGTGCGATACCAGAGTACAACCCGACCGTCTGGTCGGATGCTTCACGTGCAGCATCTCGTGGAAGAGCACGTATTCCACGACGAATTGCGGAATCCTGGGTCGGTCCATTCTGCGGTTCAAGACAATCTGGTTCGGCCCCGGGTCGTAACAGCCAAACTGCCTCCGCCAACTCCTCGTGCTCCAGCCGATATGCGGGCGTTGCAGCTCACCGGCGAAATACTGGTGGTTCAGGCGCTCAAATAACTCGGCAAGATTGTGATACTGTCCCTGCGCCAGCGTTTGCACTCGCCGCACCCGCTGCCTGCGCATGCGGTCGATCCTTCCGCGCACGCGGTCGGAGCGCGCATATTTCAGGTACGGCAGCACGAGCGCATGCGGCGCCTTTTTCCGGTACACGCGGGAGAGCAGCAGCGTCGCCGCCGCTTCCAGCACCTCGAGCGGCGCACGTTTCAGCAAATCCGAGAAACGCAGGCGCACCAAGTCCTCGCGCCGCCGGATGGTCAATACCAAACTGCTGTAGGGATAAAATTCCACTTGGAAATGCGGCGGCCGTCCATCGCAGCCGATGCGCGTAAACATTCGCTGCACCAGCGCTTCTCCGCCAGGGACGCGAGTCGCGTTGCGGGAGCGCGGGCTCAATTCTTACGCCTCACAGGCGGGGGAGCCGCCTTCTTCTTTGCCGCTTCGGCTTCGTTCAGTGCGTCTTGCGTACCTTCAACGGCGTCGTCCAGATTGTCCTTGTAAATTTCGATTTCCGGGCCTTCCTTTTCGTATTTCTGCAGAATCACCAGGAAGTCGGCCGCCTTCGTGGCCATCAGGTCGATCCCTGGCCGGATATTTTCCTGCTTGGAAAGAGCCACCTGAATCAGGTCCGCCGCATCATCCACACATCCACCATACGCGTTCATCAGGAAATTCAGCATCTCGTTGTGTTTATTTGGTGAAGGGTGTTCCAGCTCGTACTGGAATTTCTTCAGGCGGTCCTCCGCAAAAGTAAGGAAAAGCTTGACGCGGTCATTCGACGTCTCCGCATCCCGAATCTTGTCCGCCTCGATGTCCGAGAGGTAATCTTTTTCCGGACGTTGTGCCCGCACCGGCGTGACCCTTCCCAGCGCACTGAAAACTACGAGTGCGCCGGCCCACACGACAATTCGTTTCCGCGCGCTCATGGATTCTCCTCGGGAACTTCCGGCACTTTCTTCGGTTCCTTCGTCCTTCTGGGGAAAAGCAAGCCGATCAGCTCATCGTCCATGCTCAGAAGATCCTTTTGCACGATTTCCAGAGGCGGCCGCATTTCCGGAGGAGCGATGGCCAGCGTGTCTGCCACCTCGCGGATTCCTCTGCGGGCTTGCAGCTCGAGTTGGCGATAGCCCCCAGGATGGCGGTCCGCATCCGGCTCCTGTTTCTTCAGAAGCAGGAAAGTCGCCCTTACGTTGTCCCGGTATTTTTCAAAAATAAGGGCCAGCGAGATGGCATCTCCCGAATCGATGGCCTTGCGGGCCGCCTCGAATTGCGCTTCGGCGAGTTTGTCGAGCGCTTTGACCTTGCTCGTGGCGTGCGGTTCTTTGTCAAAGTGCTGCTGCAACTGTTTAACTTTGTCCGCGCCTTCGGCCACCGTCGCTGCCAGCAGGAAAAAGGCGCACGCGGCCACACACAATTCCGCCCATTCCGCACCGCCCCTACTTCTTCTTCTGAGCCATCTTTTCCAAAACATGGATACGCTGGTTCGCTTGCCAAACCTGATCGGAGTTTTTATTCCCGTCAAGCGCCAGGAATTTTCGATAAGCGTCCAGGGCGGGCAGAACCTGAGCAAGTTTATCGTAACAGAGGGCCCGGATAAACCACGGCCCCGGTCCGGGAGTTTCCACTTTGGCAATCACGTCCAGCGTTGACAGCGTGGCGGGGCAGTTTCCTGCCAGGTAAAACGTTGAACTCAAATCCTTCCAGTAGGTGAGGTTGTTGCGGTCCAGTTGCAGCGCTGCCTTCAGTTCCTTCTCGGCATTCGGGAAATCCCGCGTTTGCAGGTACGTCCGCCCCAACCCGCCATGGAGTTGCGCATCGTTCGACGCCATGGCGATGGCCTGCTTCAATGTCGCGATGGCCGCGTCGAGTTTCTTCTGGCTAATTTCAATGTCGGCCTTCAACTTAAGAGTCTCCACCGTGGGTGCCTGGCCGGCGCCACTTTGGTCCAGTTCAGCCAAAGCCGCATCGTATTGCTGTTGTTCCACCAGCAGGTGAACCAGCCTGGCGCGCGCAACGCTGTCTTGCGGCTGCTCGGCAAGATAATTGCGATAAGCGTCGACGGCCCCTGGCTTTTTCCCGGCGTCCAGGCTGAGCGCCAATCCCTGCAGCGCCTCCGGCGATTTTGGCTCGAGTCCGAGCGCCACCTGGAATTTCTTCTCCGCATCGGCGGGACGTTTCATTTTCAAGTACAGCCGACCCAACTCGATCAGCGTCTCCAGGTTCTTCGCATCGAGCCGCGAGGCCCCCTCGAACGCGTCCGCCGCACCCTGGAGTTCGCCTGAACGTTCCAGCGCCATTCCAAGCAAGTACCTTGGGCGGCTCTGCGATGGCAGCAGATCCACGGCTTTGCGGAGCGGCGCGGCCGCCTGCGCAGGATCCTTTTCCAACAGCAGGATGCCCAGATTCAATTCCGCCTCCGGCATTTTCGGATCCAGTGCAACGCATTTTTCGTATTCGGCTTGCGCCTCATCAGGGCGCTTCAGAGCGGTGTACGCGTAAGCCAGTTGAAAATGCGCGTATGCTACCTCAGGCTTTTCCGCGATGAATTTCTGTAAAGGAGGGATCGCTGCCGCGTAGTCATTCTTGTCCAGTGCCGCTTGCGCTTCGTCCAGCAGGTCGTTCAGAGGATTGCGGACCTTCTGAACATTTCCCTGCGGTGATTTCGAACTCTGATTCTGTTGCGCCCGCGTCAGCAATCCCGTCGCGCAGAAAACACATGGCGCCACCAGGCAGGCAAGAAAACGCGCGCGCATCAGTTCTCGCTCGATGACCGTTTCCCCTCGTTCGCTTTCGCTCCGGCCTTTCTTCCCTGCCCATTTCCGTTCCCTAATACGCGGGCCAGGAATCTGCCCGTGTGGGACTGGGGGTTCCGGGCGATCTGTTCCGGCGTGCCGGTGGCGATGATCTTCCCACCCTGATGGCCGCCCTCGGGTCCCAGATCGATTACCCAGTCCGCGGATTTGATGACGTCGAGATTGTGCTCAATCACCAGCAAGGAAGCACCCGATTCCAATAATTTGCGGAACGCCGCCAGCAGTTTTGCGATATCGTCGAAATGCAAGCCTGTCGTCGGCTCGTCCAGAATATATAAGATGCCCTGATTTTCCGAGCGCGTGAGGTGCGCGGCAAGCTTCAGCCGTTGCGCTTCTCCACCGGAGAGCGTTGTGGCGGATTGTCCCAGGCGAAGATAGCCCAATCCAATTTCGTTCAGCACGCGCAGCTTGGAAATGACTTTGGGCACGTTCACGAAAAATGCCAGCGCTTCCCGCACCGTCATTTGCAGGACATCGTGGATATTCTTCCCGTGGTAACGCACTTCCAGCACGCTGCTTCTGAAGCGTTGTCCACGGCATTCCTCGCAGACTAGCTCCACGTCCGCCAGAAATTGCATCTCCACGGTAACTGTTCCATCGCCCTGGCAGGTCTCGCAGCGGCCCCCCGGCACATTGAATGAAAAATGTCCGGCGGCATAGCCACGCCTTTTCGCGTCGGGCGTTTCGGCGAACACCTCGCGGACCGCATCAAACGCCTTCAGATAGGTTGCCGGATTTGAGCGCGGCGTCCGGCCAATGGGCGATTGATCCACAATGACTACATCCTGAATATTCTGATCGCCCTCCAGCCGGTCACAAAATTCTTTGATGCTTCCACCGTTTCTTTTGGCTGTCAGGGCGCGGAAGAGCACATTGTGCACCAGCGTGGACTTCCCTGATCCGCTCACGCCGGTGACAACCGTGAAAGTTCCCAGTGGCAGCATCAAGTCCAGATTCTGCAGATTGTGCAGCGTGGCTCCGCAGAGCCGCAGAAATTTCCCCGACGGCTTACGGCGGGTTGCGGGCACCGGTATCTTCATTTCCCCGCTCAAATAGCGCCCGGTGATGGACTTCGGATCCTTCAGAATTTCGGCATAGGTCCCGGAAAACAGCAGTTTCCCGCCCAGTTCGCCCGCCCCCGGCCCCAGATCCAGCACGCGATCCGCGGCCTCAATCGTGTCCGGGTCATGCTCGACCACCAGCACCGTGTTCCCCAGATCGCGCAGCGATTTCAGGATGTCGATCAGCCGTTGCGTGTCCCGCGGGTGCAGCCCGATCGACGGCTCATCCAATACGTAGAGCGCGCCCACCAGGTGCGACCCCAGCGACGTCGCCAACTGAATCCGTTGCGACTCTCCACCGGACAACGTGGACGTCAACCGATCCAGAGTCAGATAATCCAGTCCCACTTCGTCCAAGAACTGCAGCCGCGTGCGAATCTCCTGCAAAATCCGATCGGCAACCTTCGCCTGGCCCTGCGTGAGCTGCAATTCCGCAAAAAAGTTCCGCGCCTCTCTTACCGTCAATTTACATAGGTCCGTAATTGATCTTCCGGTAATGCGCACCGCGCGCGCTTCGGGCCGCAACCGTGTTCCTTCGCACTCCGGGCAAGTGGCATAGCCCCGAAAGCGGCTCAGGAACACGCGCACGTGCAGCTTGTACTTCTTCCGTTCCAGCCAGGCGAAGAAGCCTTTGACTCCGTCGTACTTGTTCCCGGGGTCGCCTTCGAGGATCAGCCGGCGGTGTTCGGCGCTCAGTTGCCGCCAGGGCGCATTGGTCGGAATCCCCTGGGTGCGCGCCCATTTCCGCGCCTCCTGCATAAGGATGCGATAGCGGGGTTTCGTCCACGGCTCGATCGCGCCATCGTCCAAGGATTTGCTGGGGTCTGGCACCACCAGGTTCAAATCAAAATCGATGGTATTGCCAAAACCCTGACAGCGTGGGCAGGCGCCATAGGGATTGTTGAAGGAAAACAATCGCGGCTCTGGATCCTGATACAACGTGCCGTCGTTCTTGCACTCGAACCGCTCGTTAAACGTCAGCCGCTCGGCCGGATTGCCGGTTGTATCTGCCGGGAATTCCAGAATGGCCTCTCCGCCGCCTTCCCGGTAACAAATTTCAATGGAATCCACCAACCGCGCCCGCGATTCAGCATTCACCGCCAAGCGGTCAACCAGCACGTAGACGGTTTTCGCGAAATTCACGTCCAGCAGGGATTCCGGCGAAGAGAACTCGTGGATCTGGCCATCCTGATAGAGACGATGGAAGCCTCTCTTCTGCAACTCCATCAGCATGGGGCGCAGCGTGTCCGTCGGCGGAGCACCCGCGGCTGCCGCCTTTTTCTTTCCCGGCTTCTTTCCGCTTGTGGGTGCTTCGGAGTTCGCCACTTTCAGGGTATATAGCACATGAAAACGCCGCCCCGGCGTCAGTCGGAGAATGCGATTGGCAATTTCGTCCGGCGAATCGCGGCGCACTTCGCTCCCGCACTTGATGCAATATGTTTGCCCGCACCGCGCAAAGAACAGCCGCAGATAATCGTAGATTTCCGTCGCGGTAGCCACATTCGATCGTGGGTTCCGCGTGGAATTCTTCTGCCGGATGGCCACCGCTGGCGCAATTCCCGAAATTTCGTCCACATCCGGCTTTTCCATGCGCTCCAGGAACTGGCGCGCATACGCGGACAGGGATTCCACATAGCGTCGCTGTCCCTCGGCATAAACCGTGTCAAACGCCAGCGACGACTTGCCCGACCCGCTCACGCCGGTAACCACGGTCAGGGCGTTATGCGGAATCTCGACGGTAATATTCTTCAGGTTGTGGACACGGGCGCCTCGGACGAGAAGCACTTCTTGCTGAGGGATGGTTGGGAGGGTGGTTTCGTTCGTCGCCAAGAGTAAGCCCACTCAATGCGTTCTGCGCACACCGCCTAAACCTCAAAGTATACGACTCCCCGCCAAGCCGGGCAAATTGACGCAAATTGCGAAAGCGAAGGCCGTGTCCGGGCTTCTGCTGAGAGCCCAAACTGGTGCAAGATGGAGGGGCATGCCTACCGAGAAAATTCTGCGCGGACTAAAGCGCTTCCAGAAGCACGTCTACCCGAAGCATCGGGATTTGTTTGAAAAATTGGCACTCGGTCAGCGCCCCGAGGCGCTCTTCGTCACGTGCGCGGATTCCCGCATCGATCCTTGCTTGATTACGCAGACCAAGCCGGGGGAGCTTTTCATTTGCCGGGTCATTGGCAACATTGTGCCGCGCTATCCCGACGCCATCGGGGGAGTTTCAGCTACCATCGAGTACGCCGTGGGTGTACTTGGAGTGGCGGACCTGATCGTATGCGGGCACACCGATTGTGGCGTAATGCGCGGGGTGCTGAATCCATCCACACTGCGCGCGCTTCCCAATGTTTCTGCCTGGCTTCGCCATGCGAAGGCGGCGCGCCGCGCCGTGACGCGAACAAAGCCACCGGCCCCTTCTCCCGAATTGTTTCTCAACTTGGCGGAAAGGAATGTTGTGGAGCAACTGAAGAATTTGCGCTCGCATCCCTCGGTGGCTGCGCGCCTCAAGGAAGAGAGTTTGCGCGTTCACGGTTGGATCTATCACATCGGCACAGGCGTGGTCACCGGCTACGACCCAAGGAACGATCGCTTCTCGCCGGTTCAGGGGCTTGCCCCGGCGAATCCCCCAAAATCCTGAAACGCTCTTTGACTCGCCGGGCTACTCTTGTTCGAGCCTGATATGCCCGATTCCGCCTTCGACCGTCAGGTGAATCGTATTCGGCGCCTTGCCATACGCGGCGTTGACGTATTGTCCGTCTTCATCTTCTTTCAATCCACGCACATCCACCGAACCCAGTCCTCCGTGCACCGTGGCCACAACCCCCACATTCTTCGGCAACCGCACCACCGCCTCGCCTACTCCGCCGTGTATTTCCGCGCGCAAATCCTTGCCGCGCTCGCCGGTGAGGTCCACGTTCGCCTGCCCCGCGCCGATGTTCAACTGCAGCCGGGTAAGGTCTACTTTAGACAGGTTCAGATCGCCGCGCCCGGCGCCCACATCTACTTCCAGTTCCAGTGGGATGGCGTTGCTCACTTTGAGCTTCCAGGTATTGTCCGAATTGGCCATCAAGTGAGACTCGCTATCCTGGTTGATGGTGATGGTCCCCACTCCGTTCTCTACTGCATAATCGACTGATGGCGCTCTCCATGAGGGTCCCTGGTAAAAATCCGCTTCCATCAGCCTTTCCCCTCCACCTTCGATATTGAGCTGGCCGGCAGGCATGTGCACCACCAGGCGCGCGGCCTTCGCGTCCTTTTTATCTACCACTTCGCTCTCATGCCCGCGATGCCCCGAGCCGGACGAAAAATTCATCCAATCGTGCCGCGTATACGCGCGGCCATGCCACAGCAGAAACGCCAGAACCAACAGAAACGCCACTGTCCCGATCGTCGAACCTACAGGAAAGGCCGGCGCACCATCCGGATCGCTGCGCCTCCGCGCGCGATCCCAGAACATTCCCGCGCCCACCAGGATCAATAGCAGGGGCCAATATTTCCAGAGCACGTGCCAGGGATAAAAATCCGGCAGCCAGCGCCACATGAGCATCAAGGTGCCAAAGCCGATCAGGAGCAGCGGAAATACGACGGAAGTGCTTCGTACCCGGTTGTCACGTGACATACGTACCCCTTCTACTTTCTACTACGCAGGAAAGCGAGCAAAAGTTCCACCGGTGGGGCTAATGAAGTCATCGTAGGCCTGCCTGTCAGCGGCGTCAATTCCCAATCTCGCGCGCCGCGTGTTACAGTTCGCCTTGGTCCATTAGGAGCAATCGTTCATGGCAAGTTTTGACCGCGTCATCTGGATTGTCCTCGATAGCGTCGGCATCGGCGCCCTACCCGACGCCGCCGACTACGGCGACACCGGCCGCAGCACGCTCGGCCACGTCGCCGAGTCTCGCCCGCTGCGTCTTCCGAATCTCGTGCAACTAGGCCTTGCCAACATCGCCACCCTGCCGCATCTCAACCCTCCCCACGATCCACTGGCGTCCTTTGGCAAAGCCGCCACGCACTCTCCCGGGAAAGACACCACCACCGGCCATTGGGAAATGGCAGGCGTCTGGCTGGACCGGGCCTTCCCGGTCTACAAGCACGGATTTCCGCCAGAAATTATCCGACCCTTCGAAAAACAGATCGGCCGCAAAACGATCGGCAACAAGCCGGCCTCCGGCACCGAAATCATCAAAGAGCTGGGCGAAGAGCACGTCCGCACGGGCAAGCCGATCGTCTACACCTCAGGCGACAGCGTATTCCAGATTGCCGCCCACGAAGACGTGGTTCCCATCGCCGAGCTGTCCCGCATGTGTGAGATTGCGCGGAAGCTTCTGGATGGCAAGCATCGTGTCGGCCGTGTTATCGCACGCCCCTTCACGGGCAAGCCGGGGCATTTCTCCCGGACTTCGCGACGCCATGACTACGCCGTCGATCCGCCCAAACCAATGCTCCTCGACGTTCTGCGCGAGCGCCAGGTCCCGGTTTTCGGCATTGGCAAAATCCACGACATTTATAACGGGCGCGGCGTCGATGACTACGTCACCACGAAATCCAACTCCGATGGCATGGAAAAGCTCACCGCCGCCACGCGCGAGCGCAAGAACGGCCTTGTTTTCTGCAATTTGGTTGACTTCGACATGCTCTACGGTCATCGCAAGGATGTCGAAGGTTTCGCGCGCTCCCTCGAGCAATTTGACGCTGCGCTTACGGCCTACCTCCCGCTGCTCGGCAGCCGCGATCTGCTGATGCTCACCGCGGACCATGGCTGTGACCCCGATCCACGCTGGGAAACCACAGACCACTCCCGCGAGTACGTTCCGATCCTCGCTTTCACTCCCTCCAAAAAAACCGCCAACAATCTCGGCACTCGCTCCACGCTCGCCGACATGGGACAGACCATTGCCGAGAATTTCGGCGGCTTCATCCCTCATGGCGCGAGTTTCCTGCCGCTGCTTCAATAAGTTGGTAGCAAAAAAAAGGGCGCTCCAAGCACTCGGAGCGTCCCAGATTTCAATTCCCTGCTATCTTCCAGAGGCCGCTGAACTACCGCCCGGCGCGTAATATCCGTTCCGGGTCCGCGCGATCAGCTTGCCATGGCCTCGCGGCGGAATTACGTCCACATGGACGCTGCGGAATGTGCCATCGCGCGCCGAATTCGAGGGATAGTAGGCCAGGGTGTACTGGTGGCGGATGTCATGGGCCACTTGCTCGCAGATGGCGTGCACATCCTCGACGTTCTCCGGAAAATAAGCCACGCCGCCGGATGCCTGCGCAATGGAAATCAGGGCTCGCCTCGCCGTCTTCGCGCTCTTCTTGCTCTCCTGTCCGAGCAGACCAATCGTGTAGATGACCGTATCCGTTTTCTGAATTTCCCGGACGGTCTTCTCCAGGGTATTCCGGCTGGTGTTGTCCTCTCCGTCAGTGACAATCAGCAGAACCTTCTTTTCCTTATTTCCTTTTTTCAGATGATCCAGCGAACCGATGATGGCATCGTAGAGCGCCGTGCTGCCGCGGGCGTCGATCCGTTCAAGCGCTTCTTTGAGCTCCGGAATGCTATTGGTGAAGTCCTTGTCCAAATCCAGGTAATAGTCGTCATTGAAATTCACGACGAAGGCTTCATCCTGTGGATTGCTGCTCTGCACCAGAGTGATGGCGGCTTCGTTCACGCGTGGGCGCTTGTCGCGCATGCTGCCGCTGTTGTCAATCACCAGTCCCATGCTCACAGGGATGTCTTCGCGTTTGAAGATGGAGAGCTTCTGTTCGACCTTGTCCTCATATACGCGGAAATTGCCTTCCGTCAGCCCTTCCACAAATTTCCCGCGGTCGTCGAACACGCTGGTGTGCAGCACCACCAGGTTCACATCCAGCTTGATCTTTCCCTGGCCCTGGCCCTGGTCGGCTCCAGACGTGGTCTGACCGGGCGGCGGCGGCACCTCCGTTTGCATTGGAATCTGTCCGAAAGCGCTTGCGGCGTTAAGCAAGGACACGAGCAGCAGGCAAAGCGCCAGCTGAAGAAGGCCGCGCCAGCCAGGAATCTCAGTACGCGGGCGCGTAATATCCGGTTTTCGAGTAAACCGTGAGGGGTGGAAGGCCCTTGGGCGGGCGCAGTTTAACCTTAATCTTTCGCCAACGGGCGTCGTGCACGTGGTTGCTTGGTCGGTATCCCAATACATATTGGTTGCGCAGCTCCATGCCGATCTTGGACGCAATGTCCGGCAGATCATTTAGATGCTCGACGGCGAAGACGCGCCCACCCGTCAATTCCGTTATTTCGTTGAGCAGCGACGGACCGTTGAGCTCTTCCGGCGTACGATTGCGATAGCCAAGCGGGTCATAGATGCCGATGGCATAGAGCTGGGTGTCGGCTTCCTTTACCAGCCGCTTGATATCGTTCTCGTTGTACCTGCTATGATTATCCCCTCCATCGGAAAGGATGAGCAAGGCACGTTTGGCGTTATGTGCACCCCTCATCTGGCTCAAACCCAGGTAGATAGCGTCCAAAAGGGCAGTCCTGCCCTTTGGGGCAGTCAGCATCATGCGGCTCTGCAGGTCCTCCACGCTGTTTGTGAAAGCGCTGGTCAGTTCGGCGCGTTCGTTAAAGCTCACCAGAAAAAATTCATCCTGCGGATTAGCAGTCTTAAAGAATTGCAGAGCCGCTTCCCGGGCCTTATCGACCTTGTTCGCCATGCTACCGCTGAAGTCGAAGATCACCCCGATCGAGATGGGCACGTCCTCGGAGGAGAAACTCACGACCTCCTGCTCGACGTTGTCTTCAAAGACGCGGAAATTATCGGGGTCCAGTCCGGTTACCAGGCGGTTGTAAGGATCTGTGACCGTGACGTTCACCAGCGCCAGATCCACTTCCGACCGAATCACTTTTCCGGGATGGATTATGACCGCTGGGGTATCGCGCGTAACGTCCGCAGGCTTCGCCAGCTTCGCTTCGGCGGGAGGCACAAGCGGTTTCGGTTCAGGGGGTGGGTCTTGCCCAAAAAGTGGAATTGCAACACAGAAAACCACTAGGCACGCGAACGGGTGGACTTTCGCAAACCAGGAGACTGCGCGCGTCTTACTGCATTCGCGTTTCACGGCTCCCCCATCTTCTCGGGTCACCGAGAAGGCCGCGCGGTGAAATCATAATAGCACCGGTGCTCCCGAAGGCAAGTCCCTTCCGCAGTTAGCCGGGTTGGCCGGATTCAACTCCGGGCCCGCCGCCCTGTGTTAGCATCGCCTCAGTAGTCCCATCGGAGAGCGGTCACCAATGCCTGATCCCAAAGTCGTCGTCGTAATTCCCGCGCGTTACGCCTCCACCCGGCTGCCCGGAAAGCCCCTAGCCCCTCTGGCGGGGAAGCCCATGATTCAACACGTCTACGAACGCGCCAAGCGGGCGCAAACCGTCCATGACGTCCTCGTCGCCACGGACGACCAGCGCATTCTCGATGCAGTCCAGTCCTTCGGAGGCCAGGCACGCATGACCCGCGCCGATCATCGCACGGGTACCGAGCGCATTGCCGAAGTCGCTGCACACGAGTCCGGAGACATTTTCGTGAACGTCCAGGGCGACGAACCGCTCATCGATCCCATCGCGATCGACACGGCCGTTGGCGCCCTGCTGGAAGAGCCCCCTGCGCAAATCGCCACGGTGGCCACTCCCATCCGGCACGCAGGAGATATCATGGACCCCAACGTCGTTAAAACCGTCCTCGATTTTGACGACAACGCCCTGTACTTTTCCCGCGCACCCATCCCCTGGATTCGCGATACCCAGCAGAGGCTCCGCGTCAAATACTGGAAACATCTGGGGCTGTACGTTTTTCAACGCGATGCTCTCCTCGAATACCCCACCCTTCCCCAGGGCGAACTCGAAAAAATCGAGCAGCTGGAGCAGCTCCGGTGGCTCGAAAACGGCTGGCACATTCGCGTTGCGGAAGTGGCCCACGACGCCGTCAGCGTCGATGTTCCCGACGACGTCGCGCGGGTCGAAAAGCTCCTGAAAGAGGAAAAGCGTCCGGAGCGCTGAATTGCTCGTCCCGAACGCTTTCTGTCAAGATCTGTTTTGCATCGGATGAGACCGATCGTTACTGTTGGTGCAAGATTCCCGCCGTAGTGCGGCTGTTGTCCGAGCACACCAGCAGCACTGTTCCCGGATTCGCAAAATAGGCCTGGAAATTGATGGTCGAAGACGGCGAGCCTCCCAGCACGAACTTGTACAGGTTGTTCGCGGTGCCGTCATTGTTCATCGTCAATGTTCCACCCAGCCCGACGTTGGTGAACAAATTGTTGCCACTGAGTCCCAGTTCCACATAGTCGGTGACTCCGGCAACGTTGTTCGTCGTCGCGCTGGATAACGCAAATTGGCCGGTAAAGTCTTCTTCAAACGGGACAGCGGTCGACGAGCCCAGCTGCACTCCGCTCCAGTTAAACACGTAGTTTCCCGTGCCTCCGTTGACCGTGAAGGGTCCCGCGGTCTGCGCGTAGAACGGCCCATCCCCGATGATTCCGTCCGAAGTGTCCTGCACTACCGCCTGGGTTGGCGAAATCATGTAAATCACGTTACTGAACGTGCCCGAACCGGAAACCGTGAAGGTGAAGCTACCTCTTCCACTTCCCGCATTGGCTGTGTCGAGCGCATAACTTGCCGATGAAATGTTCGACCCTTGCGAAATATGCGTGTACGAGCCGGAATTGTTCTCATCCAGCGCGATCGTCCCCAGCCCGCCATTTCCGTCCGAGGTAAATCGCGCCGCGCGGGCCACCGGCCCCTGCGTTCCCACCACAGATGCACCCCCCACAAGGTAAACGAAACTCCCCGTAAACTGAGCATTCTGTGTCGGTATCGACCCCGATTGCTGGAGCGCGTCGCCCAGCGTGCCGCCAAAGTTGTCTTCCTCCAGCACTTTAAAGTGCGTAGCGTCCACGATATAAAACACGAAGGTGTAGCCATTAAAAGACATAGTTCCCCTGCCGAACGCCGTGCCGTTGCCGCTGCTGTCCAGTTGATAGGTTCCTGGGGCCACCGCTGTCGCGCCGGACGGCGCGACCACATTGCCGTCGTTGGAGTCCATCACTCCGCCAGTAACATTTCCGTTTCCGTCGGTTTTGATCTGGCCAATCATGGAAATGGGCGCGACGCTGGTTCCTGCAAACGACACGCCCGAAAAATCGAATACGTAGGGGCTCGACAGAGCTGCAACGGAAAAGTCGGAACTCTTCTGCAGATTGAATGTGCCGCTGCTGGTGCCAGTTAAATCAGCGTTTTTGTCCGCAGTCTGAATCAGAAACCCTGCCGTGCTATTTTGCATCGCCAGGTTGAGGTACAGCCCTCCGCCGCCGGCGGCTCGCAGCACAATCAACCCGCGTCCATTCGCCTGGATCTGATAGTTCCCGCCAGCGAACGAAACCTCTCCAGCTGGCTGCCCGGAGCTCAGGCTCAAGACATCTTCCAGCCCACTAGTGATGTTCCCCGCGCCGTCCGCGGTAAATGATCCCGCGCGTGCGATGTACGCCCCGTTCAGATCCACCCCACTCATCGAAAATGCGTACTGTCCATTCAAACTGGCGTTCGTAAAGCCACCGGTGGGTGGTGGGGGTGTGATGCTTGAGCCACCGCCTCCGCAGGCCACCAGGCTCACCGCCAAGGCAACAATTGCTGCGCAGAACAGGCTCTTCACAGCACACCTCCCTGCGCCTTGCCCTGCGCACCTTTGCGTGGCGCCATGTACGAGAGGGGAATTCCGCGTATGCTCCTCACCGCCAGCACTTGCGTACCTTTTTGCACGATTCTCGCCACAAACTCTATTCCCTTCCCGTGCGCCACGTTTTCTCCAATGATCCGCAGAGTGTCCCCGCTCTGAATCGTGAACTGAGTCGCTGCCAGCAGGCGCGCATCGCCCAGATGAATATCCACGATTCCGCCGCCGGTCTGCAGCGCGACGTGGGCACCGAGGGGCGTGGACTGCGCATTGGCCGTGTAGTTTTGGACCGTTCCGATCAAGGTTGTTTCCCGATTAAGGTCGTAAACCGCCAGCGCCCTATTCACACTGGCCACCGATCTCTGCTGTCCCATCGCTACGCTCGCAATCGTTGCGGCGGCGATGAGTAACGTTATCCAGCATCCTGTGCGCATCTTCATGTTCCGCCTCTTGTGGTGCTTTCTGCCCCCCATGGATCCCGGAAGGCCCCGTATTTGCCCGCTCGCGGGCCAACCCCAGAATAAACGCTTTCCTTTTCCCCGCAAGTTCAGGTTTCCTGACGGGCTCGCGCCCGCCTATTTTTAGCCCAGAAACACCCCGTCCCCTCGACGTGTGATTTAACCCCCTGGCGCACGAAAAGTTCCCTCAAGTGCGGCCTCATAACAAAATTCTTGATGCCCTCGACGCAAGACTTTGCATTGACAGTCTTGGGCCTTCCGAACATAATTGTATGTACGTCAATCCTGTGGAGGTTCGAAACGCTTCAGTCTGCCTAGTGTGGACGCGAGCGGCCCGGATGGCGCCAAAATATATATTTGTAACTGGCGGTGTTGTTTCCTCACTCGGCAAGGGCGTTGCAGCATCCTCTATCGGTTGTCTCCTCGAAAGTCGCGGCTTCAAAATCACCATCCAGAAATGCGATCCGTACCTTAACGTGGATCCCGGTACGATGAGCCCGTTTCAGCACGGCGAAGTCTTCGTCACCGATGACGGCGCCGAAACCGATCTTGATCTTGGCCATTACGAGCGCTTCACCCACGTCAAGCTCTCCCGCGACAATAACTGGACCACCGGCCGCATCTACGAAACCATTCTCTCCAAGGAACGTCGCGGCGACTATCTCGGTAAAACTGTTCAGGTCATTCCCCACGTAACGGACGAAATAAAGCGCTGCATCCGGCGCGTCTCCGAAGGCGTGGACGTCGTTATCGTGGAAATCGGTGGCACCGTCGGCGACATCGAATCGCTACCTTTCCTCGAAGCCATCCGCCAGATGCGCCTGGAGCTGGGCCCGGAAAACACTCTCTTCGTGCATGTCACACTGGTTCCCTACATCGCCGCTGCGGGTGAATTGAAAACCAAGCCCACGCAACATAGCGTTAAGGAGCTGCTCGGCATCGGCATCCAGCCGGATATTCTGCTGTGCCGCAGTGAGCGTCACATCTCGGTGGACCTGAAACGCAAGATCGCACTTTTCTGTAACGTAGCCGAATCGTGCGTCATTTCCATGGAAGATGTGAAGACTATTTATGAAGTTCCCGTGGAACTCAGCAAGGAAGGCCTGGATGCGCAGATCACCCGGCTGCTGCGCCTGGAGGACCGCCCCGCAAACATGCAGCCTTGGCTGGACATGCTCAACGGCTTGCATCACCCCAAGGGCGAAGTGCGCATCGGAATTGTCGGCAAGTACGTTCAACTGGAAGACGCGTACAAGAGTTTGCGGGAAGCGCTGCTCCACGGCGGCCTGGCGCACAACCACAAGACGGTGATCGAATGGATCGAATCCGAAGAAATTGACTCGATCGAGGCCGCGGAAACGCGCCTTAAGAACTATGACGGCATCCTTGTTCCCGGCGGATTCGGCAAGCGCGGCATTCAGGGGATGGTCTACACCATTCAGTTCGCCCGCGAGCACAAAATCCCGTTCTTCGGGATCTGCCTCGGCATGCAGTGCGCCACGATCGAATACGCGCGCGATGCTGCCGGACTGAAGCAGGCGGACAGCACTGAATTCGACCCGCAGACACCGCACCGCGTCATATACAAATTGCGCGAATTGCTTGGCGTCGACGAAATGGGCGGCACCATGCGACTCGGGGCGTGGCCGTGCAAGTTGGAACCCGGCTCCTTTGCGCACAGGGCTTACGGGGCAACCGAAATCAGCGAGCGCCACCGTCACCGCTATGAGTTCAACCGCGAGTACGAGAAAACTCTGGTCGCGGCGGGCTTAAGAATTACCGGTCGCACTCCGGACGAAAATTACGTCGAGATCGTGGAAGCTCCCGACCACCCGTGGTTCCTCGGCTGCCAGTTCCATCCGGAATTCAAATCCAAACCGCTGGAACCGCATCCGCTGTTCGCGGCCTTCATTGGCGCCTCGCTCGAGCACAGAATCCAGAAGTCGCGCCACGCCGCCAATGCTACCGCGTCGGAGTCAAAACCCCGCGCGCCCGCGCTTCGCGCCGCTCCCCACGCCTCCGCCTGAATCGCAGAAAGTACGGGCCCTTGGCAGGCTGTGGTATCTTTCTTTCACGGATGACTAGCACGCGTGAACTCTCTCTTGGCTCCTTGCGCCTGGGCGGAAGTAATCCGCTCTTCCTCATTGCCGGCCCTTGTGTCATTGAGTCCGAATCGCACGCCCGCGCGATGGCGGAACGTGTCGCCAAAATTGCAGCCGACGCGGGCATCCCCTACATTTTCAAGGCCTCTTACGACAAGGCCAATCGCTCCTCCATCAAAGCCTACCGTGGGCCTGGGCTTGCTGAGGGTCTTCGCATTCTCGCCAAGATCAAATCTGACCTGCATCTACCCATACTCACGGACATCCACGATGCTTCCCAAGCTGCGCCCGCTGCCGAAGTTGCAGACGTTCTCCAAATCCCCGCGTTCCTTGCCCGCCAGACCGATCTTCTTCTCGCCGCCGCCAAGACCGGCCGCATCATTAATATTAAGAAAGCCCAATTCCTCTCCCCGTGGGACATGGGCAACGTCACCGAAAAGGTCGCTTCCTCCGGCAATCAAAAAATGATCCTTACCGAACGGGGCGCTTCTTTCGGGTACAACAATCTGGTTGTGGACATGCGCAGCTTCCCGGTTCTCCAGAAATTCGGCTATCCCGTGGTCTATGATGTGACCCACTCCGTACAACTTCCCGGCGGCCAAGGTCACGCCAGCGGCGGCCAACCCGAGTTTATTGATACTCTCTCGCGCGCGGGCGTTGCTGCCGGCGTCGATGGCCTCTTCCTCGAGACGCACGACAACCCCGTCGCCGCGCTTTCCGACGGCCCGAATGCCCTGCCCCTCGCCCAACTACCTCAACTTCTCTCCCGCATCAAAGAACTCTCCACCCTCGTCCGTCGCTGGAGCCGCGCATGAGCCTCGAGTCTGCTCGCCGCGTCCTTCGCATAGAAGCCCAGGCATTGAACGAGCTCCAGGCGCGGCTGGACTCCTCTTTCGTTCGCGCTGTCGACCTTCTTCTTGGTTGCAAAGGCCGTGTCGTCGTTACGGGCATGGGAAAATCCGGGCTCATCGGTAGAAAAATTTCGGCAACGCTTTCCAGCACCGGCACGCCCTCCTTTTTTCTTCATCCCGCCGAAGCCCTCCACGGCGACCTCGGCATGCTGGCGCGGGGCGACGCGCTTCTCGCCATCAGCTATGGCGGTGAGACTCCGGAAATTCTGAACCTGCTCGAAGCGCTCAAGCGCCTGGAAATATCCATCGTCACTCTGACTGGTAACCCCAAGTCCACCCTCGCTGGCGCGAGCGAGGTTGTCCTTGATGTCAGCGTCAAAGAAGAAGCCTGCTCCCTGAATCTTGCTCCCACTGCCAGCACCACGGTCGCCATGGCCTTGGGCGACGCACTCGCCATCGCGTTACTGGATCGCCGAGGCTTCCAACCCGACGATTTCGCCGCGCTTCATCCGGCTGGGCGCCTTGGCCAGAAACTGCTTCGCGTTGAACACTTCATGCACTCTGGCGATGCCTTGCCGCGCGTCTCCCCGGATACACCCATGCCTGCCACCTTCCATGAAATGTCCGCGAAAAAGCTCGGCATGACCACGGTTCTCACGGCCGATGGCAAGCTCGCCGGAATCCTAACCGATGGCGATCTGCGCCGGCTCATGGAAAAACACGGTGGCGCCACGCTTTCCATGACTGCCGGAGATTGCATGGTCCGCACCCCGCAAACCATCAGCCCGAATCTCCTGGCCAGCGGAGCTCTCAATCTTATGGAAAAGAAAAAGATTACTTCCGTCGTGGTGGTCGACCCCACCTCCCAAAAAGTTGTCGGCGTTGTCCACCTTCACGACCTATGGACCCTCGAACTCATCTAGTTCTTTGTCCCCAGATCTGATTCCTGATGCCTGATACGCGCTGCTTTCCTGCTAAAATTTACACCTCACCACTCCACGGAGGCCAACTTGGCTCGAAGCGCAAAAATCTCACCGGCTCTCAAAAAGCGCGCCGCACAAATCAAAGTCCTGCTCATGGACGTGGACGGTACCATGACCGACGGTAGCGTTGCCCTCCTTTCACAGCCGGACGGCACTGCTCTCGAAATCAAGACTTTTGATGCCCATGATGGCCAGGGGCTCACGCTCGCCCGCACGGCAGGTATCCGCACAGGTTGCATCACCGGTCGCGAAAGTCCCGCCTTGCTTCGCCGCGCCAATGAAATGAAAATGGAATTTACCTACATGAAACAGCCGACGAAGATTCCCGCTTACGAAGAGATCCTTCGCAAAGCCGGTGTCCCCGATTCCGCAGTCGCTTACGTGGGTGACGACTTGCCTGACCTTCCGGTCATGCGCCGCGTGGGCCTTGCGATTGCTGTCGGTGACGCCGTCCCCGAAGTCAAAAAAGCCGCGCACTTCACCACAAAATCTGTCGCCGGGCACGGCGCCATCCGTGATGCGATCGAACTCATCTTGAAATCCAAAGGCGTATGGGAAGAGATGATCGAAAAGGCCCGCGCCTGATAAGGCCCTGTCCATGCGCCAGATTAAATACTTTGTCGCCAACTCTCTCGATAACTTCATTTCCCGCAAGGACGGCAGCGTGGACTGGCTGTTCATGGACCAGGATTACGGCATGTCCGAGTTCTTTGCCACGGTGGATGTGGCGGTCATGGGCCGCAAGACCTACGAAAAGATGCTGGAACTCTCGCCTGAAAAGCCGTTCTTCCCGGGAATGAAGCACTACGTTTTCTCGCACACCATCCACTTCAGCCCTCACAAGCAGGTGGAATTCGTTACCGGCGATGTTGCAAGCTGGGCCTCGCGCGTTCGTTCCCAGGCCGGCAAGGATATTTGGCTGGTCGGTGGCGGCGATTTCGTTCGCTCCTTTCTGCAGAACAAACTGGTCAATGAGTTAGGGCTTGCGATTCATCCCCGACTCCTGGGCGATGGCGTTCCCCTGTTCTCAAAACCCTATCCGGAAACCGAACTGGAATTGCTCCGCTACAAACGCTATCCGAATGGGCTCCTCCAGGTCTTTTACCGCGTCAAGTAGCTTGACTTCCCGCCACGCCGGTTACAGACTCTGCGCAACAATCCGCCACCGCGCCCCGCTCCTTCTTGAGGCGCTCGCAAGACAAGAAAGGACGCTTCATGCGAACCAATTACCCGGCCGTCGTCGTTGCTGCCATCGCCTACTGGATTCTCGGAGGCATCTGGTACGGAATCCTCTTCAACAAGCCATGGATGGCTCTTGAAAACATCACAATCGAACAGGTAAAGAGCGCTAGCCCCGTGATCCCGTACATCGTCTCCTTTCTTCTGGAGCTGTTGATCGCCTATTCTGTGGCGCAGCTCTGTATCTGGCGCAACGCCAATACTGCGGGGCGCGGCGCCTCTGTCGGGGTGCTCGTTTGGATCGGCTTCGTTGGCCCGATGGCCTTCATGAACTATATGTTCGAGATGCGCCCCAAAACACTTTTTGCCATCAACGAGTTTTATCCTCTGGCGGGGCTGGTCCTGATGGGCGCCATCCTTGGAGCATGGAAAAAGAAAATTGCCTGAATTGCGGTGTTTCCGTTTGCCGGCCCTCTCAGGCGATAATGGGTTCAGGCGCATTCATTAGCGAGGACCTATTTTGATGCATCCATGGCACGACGTTTCTCCGGGCAAGGAGTTGCCCCGCGACTTTCAGGCCCTCATCGAAATTCCGCTGGGCTCCAACGTTAAATACGAGTTGGACAAAGCCACGGGCCTTCTGAAAGTCGACCGCATTATCCATTCCGCGGTGTTCTATCCGGCCAATTACGGGTTCATTCCGCAAACATATGCCGAAGACAACGATCCTCTGGATGTGCTGGTATTGTGCCAGGAAGCTGTACAGCCACTGGCGCTCATCAAGGCGCGTGCCATCGGCGTGATGACCATGATCGATTCCGGGGCCAGCGACGACAAGATCATCGCCGTCGCCACCAACGATCCCGAATTCAGCGACTATATCGAAGCGCGCGACCTCCCTCCGCACCGCTTGCTCGTCCTGAAACGTTTCTTCCAGGACTACAAACAGCTCGAGGGCAAGCAGGTCCAGGTTGAGGACATTCGCCCAGCTTACGCGGCGATGAATATCATTGAAAAAGCGCTGGTGCGTTACAAGGCGCTCCGCGAGGAACTTCGCGCCGCGCAGCAGTAACCGGGGGCTTCATGAACCAGGCAGTCAAATGGCTGGGAATTTCTTTGCTGATTCTGATCGTTGCTGCTTGCGTGGGTCTCAGCATCATGGCTGGTGGACCAAAGGATGCATTCTACATGGTCCGCTACGCCCTGCCGCACATGCATCGCGGCAATCTGAAGGTTGGCGACCAGGCCCCGGACGCGCGGCTCGTTGCGCTGGACGGCTCCTCGAGTTTTCACCTTCGCGAGAAAACGGCTGGACGGCCCCTGGTGCTTGTCTTCGGCAGCTTTACTTGACCACCCTTCCGCCGCCAGGTGGGCGACATCGTGCAGCTTTACAAAGATTACAGGGAGCACGCCGATTTCCTGACGATCTACATTCGCGAGGCGCATCCCACCGACGAGTGGCGGATGAAGTCCAATGAAAAGGACAAAGATAACGTCTGCTACGCGCAACCCAAGACCATCGAAGACCGCGTAGCCATTGCCAACGATTTTACGAAACGTTTCAAATTCCCTGTACCCTTTGGCATCGATGATATGAATAACGCCGCCAACGCTGCGTACGCGGCCTGGCCGGAGCGGTTATACATCGTGGATGAGGGCGGCCGCATCTGCTACAAGGGTGGCAATGGCCCCTTCAATTACAATCCCAGGGAAGTGCGTGCCTGGCTCGCGCAGCGCTATGGCGAGGTGAAACATACCGAGGCAGCGCCGGAAAAGAAGAGCTAAACTTTCCTTCGGCTCTCGTGAAACCCAGACGCATTCAATCATCCGGCCGAGTCACATCTGGCGCCAAACGCATCGGCTTGGCCCGCGCTATCTCGAAACTTGGTTACTGCTCCCGTTCTCAGGCCCTCGATCTGATTCGCGACGGCAAGGTCCGGCTGAACGGCTCCATCGTGAGAAACCCCGAATCGCCGGTTCGTATGGCTGTGGACCGAATCCAGGTAGAAGGCAAACCGCTGGCCGCAGCCGAAAAAACGTACCTCATGCTGAACAAGCCTCGCGGCATCGTCACGACCGTTGTCGACGAAAAAGGCCGCGACACCGTTTATTCTTTTCTCCCCACGGGGATGAAATGGCTTGCTCCGGTCGGCCGCCTGGACAAGGCCAGTGAAGGGCTACTGCTGTTCACAAACGACTCCCAGTGGGCCGCGCGCCTCACGGATCCCGCCTCACACCTCGGCAAAACCTACCACGTGCAGATCGACGTTGTGGCCGACCCTCAACTTCTGGAAGCTCTGGAGCGTGGGGTCGAGGTTCCCGAAGGCGACTTCCTCAAAGCCAAGCGCGCCAGACTTCTTCGAGCCGGAGAGAAGCACTCCTGGCTCGAGATCGTCCTCGACGAAGGCAGAAACCGTCATATCAGGCGCTTGCTCGACGCCCGCGGGGTCGACGTGCTTCGCCTCATCCGCATCTCCATCGGCCCGTTACAGCTCGGCGAATTAGCCAAAGGCGCGCACCGCCCACTTCAGAGGGAAGAGAAGGCGGCGCTGGACGGGGCTTTGGCCCAAGCTGCGAGACGGCACTGACCACCTCCCGCCTTCGGCGAGCAAGCAGACGGGGTGCCGCGGAATAAATCAATTGGCTATTTTGCGGGTTCCCATTCGCTGGTGCCGTAAATCGGGGAATCTTTTGGTATGGGTTCATTCCAGATGTAGTGATTGAACCAATCCAGATTCGACTGCTGCAGAGCGAGCAGCGATTTCGGTTTGTTGATGCCGTGACCGAATCCAGTGTAGAGCACCAGCCGCGACTCGACTCCCAGGTCCTGGAGCCCGCGGTACAATTCGAAACTGTCCGGAACCGGCACGCGCTTGTCGTTGCTTCCTTGTTGGATCAAGGTCGGTGTCTTTGCTTGTTTTATCGTGGTGATCGGGGAAGTTTTCGCGTACACCTCCGGGTCATCCCAGGGTGTCGCGTGAAGGTACTGGCGCGTGAAGGGGGTAATGTCCGTGTTGACGTAGTAAGTCATCCAGTCGCTGATTCCCGCGCCAACCGAGATGGCTTTGAAGCGGTCCGTGTGCGTGGTCAAAAACGCGGAGATGTAGCCTCCCTCGGACCAGCCCATGGCGCCCAGGCGCGCAGGGTCCGCCATTCCTTTCGCGATCACGTAATCCACTCCACTCATCACATCCCACATGTCACCCACGCCCAGATTGCGCACGTTCAGCGCGCGAAACGCTGCGCCATATCCTGCGCTGCCTCGATAGTTCGGTTCCAGCACGAGTGCTCCCTTCGCCAGAAACTTCTGTACGGGATAGGCATACTCATCGGGCGAGAGCGTGGGTTGTGAAGTTCCCGTAGGACCGCCGTGAATCATGACCATCAGCGGATATTTGCGCGCCGGGTCATAGTCCGCCGGCTTATGCAGTACCCCTTCAATCTCCGCCCCATCCTTGCTCTTCCAGGAAATCAGCTCAACGGTACCCAGGGTCCAATCCTTCACCTGTGCGGTCATGTCCGTCAGTTTCTTTGGAACAAACGGGGAAACGCTGGAGACAAAAACTTCGGCCATGTGCGCGGGATCCTCGGTAACGAACGCCACGGTCTTGAAATCCGGGGTGAAGGATAGGTCCTCTATCAGTAACGAGTCTGGGGAGGAAATCCTCTGGATTTCGGCTGTTCGCGGATTTATGCGGAACAGGTGCGCGCTCGTTTTTTGCTCGGCGCCGAAATAGATTCCGTCCGGCCCCCAGTCGAACGCATACACATCCTCATCAAACTTGGAGGTGAGATCGCGCACTTCCACCGGCGTGGTGGCAGGTTTGTCGAGCACCGTGGAAAGCTCCACGCTGGCGATGTGTCCGTTCGCGTAGTAGTAATAAGGCTGGGCGAGCGCCGTGGCGAACGCCAATTGCTTTCCGTCGGGTGAGAACATCGGCGAGGAATCAGGCCCGGGAAGCGCCACGATTTTAGTGACCGCGTTGTTCTTTGCGAGGTCGAGGAGGTAAATGTCTTCGTTCCCGCGGAACGCCAACAGCGGATTCGCTGACGCGCTGAAAGCAATCCTGGCGGAATCCGGAGACCACTGAAAGGAATTCACGTTCAGCGAGGGGTCAGAAAGCAGCCGTTTCGCGACCGCCGGCAGATCGTTCTTCTCTGCCTCCGAGACATCCACAAGCCACAACTGGTTCTGCCGGTAATCTTTCTCAACTACCTCGTACTCGCTGAATTTTTCCTTTCGATCCCTGCTGGATTTGCTCTCCGGCGCCGGCGCGGTAAAGGCCATGAATTTGGAATCCTTCGACCACCGAAATGAGTCCACGTCCGTCTCAGATTTTGTCAATTGCCAGGCTTCGCCGCCCTGAGGAGAGATAAGCCATATCTGGTGACTGGCGGGTTTACCGCTCGATTCGGCTTCCTTTTCGCCCTCTTTCTTCACTTCCTTCTTCTCCTCCTTCTTCTCGGCCGGTGGCATGGGTTCGATCGCGCTTGTTTCCCGTTCGGTAACGAATGCCAGCCATTGCCCGTCCGGCGACCACTCGGCCCCGCCAGCGGATTTCTTCCCCCGCGTGAGTTGGATGCTCTTCCCGGTGGCCACATTCACCACCCACAATTGACGCACAAACTCGTTGTCCTTCCAGTTCGTCTCGCGTTCCTGATACACGACAAACCTTCCGTCCGGCGAGATTTTGGGCGAACCAATCGTCCGCAGGCTTAACGCCTCTTCCAGGGTTGGCGAATGTTTCGCCTGGCCCTGCGCAAATCCCGGAAAGACGACACCAATAGCAGCCGCAACGGTCACCAGCAGCGCATTCTTCTTCATGGACTTTTCTCCCCTCCCCGTCGCTCCAAGAGTCTATATACACTTGGCCACCGGAAGATACGCAATCTCAGCCGGAGAAGTTTCGGCAAACTTCCATTTGCGGGGGGCCCCGCCCGGTTCCCGTTGTGGATTATTCACAAAGGCCCGACGATTTCCCACGAATCTGCAACAGAAGCTGTTAGAGTAGAGACTGACTATGAGCTTATTTACATTCCTCAAACAAGACAGAACCTTTTCCTCGAACGTGAATTGGGGCGTAACTTCCATAATGATTGGCCTCCATTTGTGCGCCCTTGCTTCCATTTTCTTCTTCACCTGGAAAGCCCTTATCGTTTGCATCGTCATGTGGTGGGTTTCCGGCAGCCTGGGTATCGGCATGGGCTATCACCGCCTGCTCACGCATCGCGGCTACAAGACTCCGAAGTGGATGGAGTATTTCCTGACCACGTGCGGCACGCTGGCTTTCGAAGGGGGCCCCATCGCCTGGGTCGCTACTCATCGCATTCACCACCAGAACACGGATAAGGAAGGCGATCCTCACTCACCCCGCGATGGCGGCTTCTGGTCGCACATGGGATGGATCATCACCGGCCGGGCCATGCACCGCGATCGCAGCGAGCTACTGCCCTACGTGCCGGACCTCCGCAAGGACAAATACCATCTTTGGATCAGCAAGTGGCATGTGGTGCCCTCAGTGGCTGTCGCCATCGTATTCTACGCGATCGGTGGTTTGCCTTGGCTTTTTTGGGGCGTGTTCTTGCGTTCAGTCATGAGTCTGCACTTCACCTGGCTGGTCAACTCCGCCACGCACATCTGGGGCTCCCAGCGGTTTGACACCGGCGACACTTCAACCAACAGTTTCTGGGTCGCGATTCTGACATTTGGCGAAGGCTGGCACAACAATCATCACGCCCAGCCACAGTCTGCGCGCCACGGGTTCACCTGGTACGAGCTCGACGTGAACTGGTACGGCATCTGGGCCCTGCGCACGCTCGGACTCGCCTGGGACATCAAAATGCCCAAGCTGGAAGCCGAAACTGCCGGCCGCCTCGCCGCATAAGTCAACTAGATTGAATTGTTTCCCGCGGATCACCTTGATTTGCGCGCATCTCTCCACCTCGAATAGCCCAAGGTCCGCACCTGTGCGCGGGCGGCAGTCGGCTGCCTAGAGTCGCTGGCGTGCTGATACAACACTGTACAAGTCAGAAGTAGCTTGGTAATTCCCCGAGTATTTTTTGGAGCGGGCGATGGGAATCGAACAAATCCAATCTGCCAAAACAAGGCGTTACTGCCCGCTTTTCAGTTCAATTGGAGTCAAATAGTGCCAGACGGTGAACGCCGTGGGGCTCGTCCGTATTCTTGATTGCATAACAATGTCGGCTCCTCGACCCGAGTAGACTGTGGTTTATCGACGACCATAAGGCTGTATAGTTTCGTTAGGGAATCTCTAACGAAACGATGGTTTTGTGATGGCGACACCAGCCAAACCCAACAGCCGCCTCGGAAGCTATGTCCTCAAGACCTTTCAGGACGAGTCTTTCCGGGCGTACGTGCCTCCTCCGTTGCCGCCGGACCCGCCGCTGGCCCTCCACCCGCTGTTGTTATTGCTTGAGCAGGCAAACCAGGCACTCGGTCGCCTGGACGGACTCGCGTCCATTCTGCCCGATCCCTCGCTCTTCATTTATCTCTACGTTCGCAAGGAAGCTGTACTCTCTTCGCAGATCGAGGGCACACACTCGTCGTTTTCTGATCTGATGCTATTCGAAAACGCAGAAGCCCCTAGCGTCCCGCTGGAGGACGTTCAGGAAGTTTCAAATTATGTTGCCGCGATGAATCACGGGCTTCGCCGACTCCGCGAGGCTTGCCTTTGACAGTGGAATTATTTCGTCAGCTTGCCTTTTTCATTCTGACCTGCAAGCCCATATCGTATTGCCGCTTCAAGCGTCTCGATGTTTATATCCTTTAGAGCTTTAAACCGAATGCAATACCCGGTCACGCTCGCCTTGCCTAGTTTTTTTCCATACGTTTTGGCTAAGTACTTCTTATCTTTGAGACCAAGAATATAGACAGAGATTCCGGTTTTGTTTCCGCTCACACCAATTTGAAAAAACTCTCTACTTTTACCATTGGCATATTTTATTGTGTGAAATCCATATCCAATCGTAGGGTTGGAAACAGTATGATTTTTGCTGTCTTTGCCATCGAAGAACCATAATTTGCATTCCGGTGACACTTGAAGCGTGAGCCGATGCAACTCTCGCATGTCACTGCGTTTTGGCTCTGGTTGGCTGGTAACATACTTCTTGATTTGTTCTCGCACGTTCATATGTTCTGCTCCCCAGTTGCGCGCACGAGATTATACGACGTCTAATCCTTTTGAACCGCTCCCATTCTCGGTCACACCGGATACTAGGTTTTGGGCCACCTTCTCCCCCTGGCAAGGGCGGGCGGCCCTGACCGTTGAGGTCACTCGACCGCGAGGACGCCCCGAAAGCCGTTATTGCGTGGGGGCTTTTCAGAATTCCCAAAGGCTTGAAATGTGTGGAGTGCCGAGAAGCGGGCAGAGGGGTTGGAGTACATGCACCCCAAGCCAAGTTCACATTCCGGACGTATTGTCGGCAATGCAGAAATTGGGCCCTAATCAAGAATCCCAGCACATCGTTTACATGTAAAGGACGAGCTGAGCTGCCATTCAACGAAGAAAACTCTTGCGAACTACAGATAATTCAATGACCTGTAGCTCAAGAGCCTGCGCGTCGGTCAGTTCGCGCACGGTCGCCGGAACGTACCATCGCGGAATTTCAAGGTCTGAGTAATGCTTAAGCTGCCATTAGTTCCGTTGGCCAGCTTTGTGAGCATGTGAAGTGACTCCGGACACACCTGTCGCGAACGATAAGGCATGACAAACTGCTAGGGGTGCGGTAAGTTTGACATATGGAAACCGTAGATGTGAAGCTGCCGTCGGCACTGCTGCGGGCCGCGAATTTGGAGGAAAGCAGTCTCTCTGAGGAAGCCGCTCGCTTACTGGCGCTCGAACTTTATCGCGAGGATAAGGTCTCGCTCGGACGTGCTGCTGAGCTGTGCCACACGCCGCTGGCGGCTTTCATGGATTTCGCCGCAAAGCACGGTGTCCCCCCACTGCGATATAGCTTTGAAGACCTGGAAGAAGAACGCCAGTCCGCGGACCGTCTCAAGGCGTGACCGTCGTATCCGATTCGTCGCCGCTTGTTATTCTGACCAAGCTTGCCTGCTTTGACCTACTCAGTCGAATTTTTCCGCTTATTTACATCTCGCCCGAAGTCCACCACGAAGTCGTCGTTGCGGGCGCTGGACTGCCTGGGGCATCAGAGGTTTCGAAGGCAGAATGGATTGAAGTAAAGCGACTTCAGAATCCAGCTGGCCTGCTTTCGGCCCAACAAAGACATGCTTTAGGTTCCGGCGAGATGAGCACAATTCTCCTGGCCAAAGAGATCGAAGTGAATCTTGTGCTGCTCGATGACTACAAGGCGCGCAAACTGGCGAAGGCCGAAGGACTCCAGATTCTGGGCAGCGTCGGGTTGCTTGAAACCTTTTACGTCCGAGGCTATTTGCCTGACCTCCGCGCCTGTTTTCGGCAACTTATTGCCCACAACGTTTACATCGATCAACGGCTGCTTGACCGTAGGCTGCGAGCTTTGGGACTTCCTCCCCTTTAGCCAGGCTCGAAATTTCCTCGAGACCTCAGGGGTCACCCAAATCCGGCCATGTAGGGTCAGCTGAAAACCGGCCATAGGAAGGCCCGGGACATTGACTCCGACAAGAGCCCTTATAGGCTCAGTCGGCATGAGCAATGTCTTGAGCGAAGAGAAGAAACAGCAAGTCATCGCACTGGGGAAGCTCGGATGGCCTTTACGGCGCATCGAGCAAGCCACTGGTGTCCGTAGAGAAGCAGCGAGTGCTTACCTAAAGTCAGCCGGGGTAGTGGTGTGCTTGTCCACTTCCCAACAACATGTCAAGTTTTATTGCAGAAAAACTTGACAGATTTCCCCTTCAAGCCGATACTTCACAAATGGGAAGGCACAGTACACCGTCAAAAGGGTCCGGCCAGTTCATGGCCTTTGTCCGCCAGCAGATCGAACGCGGCGGGGAACGGCTCTGGAAGCTTGAAGACTTCCGTGATCTACCTTTCATGGCGGTCGCCCAGGCCCTTTCGCGCCTCACGCGCCAGGGGCGTCTTGAGCGACTGAGCAAGGGCGTCTACTACAGCAGCCGTAACACAGCTTTCGGGAAGAGCCGGCCGAACCCGGCCGCGATCCAGAGGCTTGCTTCCCGGCGCCAGACCGTCTTCCCTTCGGGCATCGCCGCCGCGAATCTTCTCGGATTCACTACGCAGATGGCCAAGAAGAACGAGGTTGCCACTAGCGCCCTAAGCCTGCCCCGAAAACTCGTCGGCAGCGACACCTTGATCCATACGCGCAGGCCGGAAGCATGGGCTGGCCTCTCCGAGAGAGATGCGGCGCTGCTCGACTTCCTGCGCCGTGCGGGAAGAACGAGCGAGCTCTCGCCGGAAGAAACCACCCGCCGCACCATCATGCTGTTGTCGGAGAAAGGACGCTTCGAGCGCCTGCTCAGAATTGCGGCTTCGGAGCCTCCGCGAGTCCGCGCGATGATCGGTGCTATCGGCCAACAGCTCGGGAAAAACCGCCGGGCGCTGCGTCGCCTGCGCAATTCGCTGAATCCCTTTTCACGATTCGACTTCGGCCTGCTCGCCGGACTACGACACGCCCGCGACTGGCAGGCCAGGGAACGCCGCTGACATGAAGCTCTTTGAACACCCAGATTTCGAGCAAGCAATCCTCCGGGCAACGGAACATTTCCACAACCGGGGACTGCGCGCTGCCATCATTGAGAAGGACTACTACGTTACGGAAGCCTTGCGACTTATCGCCACCAAAGTTCCTGACAAAATCATCTTTAAGGGCGGCACTAGTCTGGCGAAAGGCTGGAACCTCATCCAACGCTTTTCAGAAGACATCGATATTTTCCTAGATCCCCTGGCCTTTAAGCCTCGCCTCGGGAAGAACGCCATCGACCGCGAGCTTAAGAAACTCCGCGATACCGTGGGTATCGGCAATCGTCAGCCGAAAGGTGCGCAGTCCTTCCAGGAGTTCTTGAAACTCAGCAGCGCAGCCCGTGGATAGAATTTGAGCTGCATTCCGGTAGTTGTGGACTTCGTAGAGTTGGTGAATGTCAGGAGGGATGAAATCGTCGATCGCGTTGGCAGTCATTCGAGGCGAATGTAACACGAAAGAAACATAGAGGGCAAGGTCGTACGGACGGAATTGCGCCATGAGCATTCGCTTGTAGCACGAGGGCAATTGAATTTATTCGGTGGCGTTAGGGTGACTCATGATGGCTTCATCCGCTCCATGCCTGCTAAGCAAGCATGAACATGCTATATTTGTCTTTTCATTTCATATGCTTGCTATTCTTGCTTACAACTGATAGAGTAAGCCCTGGAGGCACCTATGGACGATGACACGAAAGACATCCAATCCCTTGGCGGTAAAGCGCGGGCCGAAAAACTCACAAAAGAAGAACGTAAAGATATTGCCGCTAAGGCCGCACAAGCAAGATGGAGCAAAGAAGGAACGCAGTATCCATCAGCCAAGTATGGCTCACCGGATCGCCCCTTAAAGATTGGGGCTATGGAGATTCCCTGCTACGTATTGGACGACGGACGCCGTGTGATAACGCAGGCCGGTATGCTGCTTGCATTGGAAATGAGTGCTGGAACTGCCACAAAAGGGGGCGGTGATCGACTGACTAATTTTGCTACCACTAAGTCAATCATGCCGTTTGTCTCCAACAGGTTAATGGGAATGATCAAGAACCCTGTGCGCTTCCGTGGGCACGGAGGGCTGGCATATGGGTATGAGGCAACCATTCTTGCGGAGATATGCGACGCGGTATTGGCATCCCGGGAGGCTGGCGAATTAAATCACCAACAACAGCACATCGCAAAGCAGGCGGAAATTCTTGTTCGAGCCTTCGCCAAGGTCGGCATAGTGGCCCTTGTTGATGAGGCCACTGGTTATCAGGAAATACGTAATCGGGAAGCCTTGCAAGAAATTCTCAAACGATATATTTCCGAAGACCTTATGGACTGGGTGCGAACATTCCCAATGGAGTTTTACAAACAGATTTTTCGATTAAAGGGATGGAATTGGAATGACGGACGGATGTCGCCCATCGTCGGGAGTATCGTCAATGATCTAGTCTATGCACGGCTGGCACCTGGCGTTTTAGCTGAACTGAAACGGCGGAATCCAGCGGAGAACGGTCACCGGAAACACAAGCACTTCCAGCACCTCACTAAGGATATAGGTCATCCAGAGCTGACACGCCATTTATATGAACTAATTGGAATGGCGCGTGCGTTTTCAACAGGCCAGTGGGAACAATACTATGAGCTGGTAAATGACACATTTCAAAAGGTGAATACTACAGGATTGCTTCCGTTCGAGGCTGAAAAAGTGTAGTCCTTTCGAGGCGCACACTGCAAACACACGCGCCACCGATCTGCTTCATATATCAGGGTGTTTCTTTGTTTTCTTTTTCGCCATGAGGGAAGGACGGAATGTCAATTGGGTAGCGCCTAGGTTTCCTCTTCCAAAGAAACTTCTTGTGCACGTTCTGTGCATGAGCTCAGTACAAGCCGGTACAACTGGCTTTGTCTGGTGTGTAGGCTGAAATTGCGCTCATAACCCGAAGATGACAAGATCAAGAATCAATGGTATCAGTACCAATTTGTCTGATTGATGGCTGTTTCCATCGATTCTCACGGATGATGGCAGACCATCAGATTTTCGTTGGGATGGCCGCGCCTACGTAGTGTTGCCTTCCAGTCCTGGGCTGTAGAATATCTGCGACAATCGGACTTACACCAACGAAGGCGGTAGGCGCAAGACGGACACAGAGGTGAGATGAACAAGAGAGCAAACTTGCCCGTGGAAGGCAAGGCTATAAGGATTGCTCCTGGCCGCAGGCAAGAGCCTGCTGCGCGGTTCTGGAAGGTCTGGGCAGAAGGTAACGAGATCTACGCGTCAGCTCGCACCCCGCAAGGACTGGCCAAAATCAGCGTACATGCGAGCGGCCAGATTCACTATCGTCTTGGACCGAAACTCAAGCAGGATCTCGCGCCGATAATGCAATTGGGCCGTGGCCCCTGGATGCACGCATTTGAAATCAGATTTCTGCTAAGCGAAGGAGCCAAGGCGCCGCTCAAGGAAAAAGAATCTCTCCAGAATAAGTTGGCCTACCTGATCCCTGTGCCCCAAGGGCTTGTTCTCTATGCAAATCTTATCGTTGGGGCTGTTGGCATACCGTTGGACTGCCCTCTGCCAGCGGAATTTGCAGGCGGACAAACGCTTTGGCGGACACAACTTCGTGACGGCCGCCCTGCCATCCTGGTTGGAAGGATGCTGCCTCTCGACAGCCAAAATCAGGATAACATCAAGTACCTTCGAGAAAAGCTCAAGCCCACCGTCACGTTCTCCAGTAAGCCACGTGAACCGTACGTTGAAATCTTCCACCTGCACTGGTCCCCTGAAGGTGGGAACGTTGTGCTGGTAGTTCCGATGGGTGATGAGGCGGTTCGTTCAGAGGAGGAAATAGCACCGTCTATCGGATCAGCACTTGAGGCCAGGAAATTCCGATACCAAAGCCTGCAGTCCACAATCGATGTAGTTGCGCCAAACGGGCTCCGAGTCGCGGCGTTAGAGCTCGACGCGGTCGATAAGCAGATTGAGCTACTCAAGAATCGGCCGAGCACACATGATGTTGGAGCGCTCAGGATGCGACTCGAACCCAATAACCTGATTGCCGGCAGTAAATTTATGGCCGCTCCATGTAAGCTCGTATGTGTTCCACACATAGACGGAGGTAGTCCTCGTAATTGGGAGTACACAGTGTTCGCTCGATTCGACGGCTTCGCGCTATCAATAGAACTCCAACAGATCTCGGCGTCGCTTGGAAATAGCAACCTCGCTACGGCAGTGAGTCAGCTCCACGACGGTGAAGAACTCGTAATGATGATCCCTTGGGAAGCCGTGAAGCTGGTGGCCACAATGGATGCCCCAGCCGCATCAATCGTAGTTGTTGGGCGGTTTACTTTGCGTGATTCGCGCTAGCTCTCCTAAAGTTGGCGGTACGGCAACTTTGACCTCTGTTTGTCCCAGCTATAAGAGAGCCTGAGCTTCTGCTCAACTCCTCGAGATCGTCAACAGACGAGGCTCCTTCTCTCACGTCCAAAACTCATTTCGGGGGTGAATTCGCGTCCAACTGCGTCCAAAACTCGGGTTTTCATAGGGAATTTTGGCGGTGGGAAGCCCGTAAACTCAACTGCATCAACAGTGAGCGTTCGGATCTTCCCTATACAAAACGTTCCGGAGACATGGTTTACACCTCCTGGCTGGATTAATCCAGCCAGGAGGTGTCGATGCCATGGAAGGAGCGGTCCGTCGTGGAAGAACGCATGCGGTTTGTGTTGCGTCTCAAGGATGGGGAGAGCATGGCTTCGCTGTGCCGCGAGTTCGGCATCTCCCGGGTTACCGGTTACAAAATCTACGAACGGTATAACCAGTGCGGACTAAACGGATTAACGGACCGGGCGCGAACCCCCTACCGCTATGCCAATAAGCTCCCCGCCCAGATCGAAACTATGATCGTCACCATGCGGCGAGAGAAGCCAACCTGGGGCGCTCGCAAGCTTCGGGAACGGCTGCTGCGCAAGTTGCCCAACGATGTCCGTGTACCCGCCTGTAGCACCATCCACGCCATCCTGGACCGCCACGGGCTGGTTACCCGGCAAAGGCGCTCGCGCACAAAAACCGAAGGTACCCCTTTATCCGAAGGACGCACTCCCAATGCTTTGTGGTGCACCGACTACAAGGGCGAGTTCATGCTCGGAGACAAAAGATATTGCTACCCCCTTACCGTCTCGGACCATGCCAGCCGTTATCTTCTACTCTGTGAAGCCATGGAGTCCGTCAAGGAACAGGGGGCTTTTACCGCCTTTGAGTGCCTGTTCCAAGAACGCGGCCTGCCCCAAGCCATTCGCTCCGACAACGGCGTGCCCTTTGCTTCACCGAATGGTCTCTTTAACCTGAGTAGGCTGGCCGTTTGGTGGCTTCGCCTCGGCATCACCATCGAGCGTATCCAGCCCGGTCATCCGCAACAGAACGGTCGCCACGAACGCATGCATCGAACTCTAAAGATGGAAGCGACCCGCCCTGCCGGTTCCAACTTCCTTCAGCAACAAGCCAAGTTCGATGCCTTCGTTCACGAGTTTAACAACGAGCGCCCACATGAGGCTCTCGATATGAAGTGCCCCGTCGAAGTCTATAAGGCTTCCCCGCGGCCCTATCGGGGCATCGGAGAACTCTCCTATCCTTTCCACGATCGCACAGCTTTGGTTACCTGCTGCGGAAGGATTTGTATTTTCAAAAAGAAAATAAATCTCAGCACTTCTCTCGCTGGTCAGGCTGTAGGCATCAAAGAGGTCGATGACGGTATTTGGCTGGTCAGCTTTATGGACTATGATCTCGGTTACATCGATCTTGAGGAGAAAACTCTGCAACCCTTAAACAACCCTTTTGGCCCAAAAGTGTAAACTATGTCTCAGGAACGTTCTGTAAGGGATCTCTCCGGACTGTACATCCGGACTGTACACAGGGTTTATGGAGCGGGCGATGGGAATCGAACAAATCCAACCGGCCAAAACAAAGGCGTTACTGCCCGCTTTTCAGTTCAATTGGAGTCAAATTGGAGTCAAATCGATACCCAAGACCCAGGTTCTGCACAACGAACCCGGGGCACCCAAACTCGACTGGCGGCTACACCCGGGCCACCCGCCCTGGTAATAGCTCACCGTCGCGGAGCTTAGCATTGCTAAAGGCTCGTCGATTGTGTTCGCAGAGTGCGAATAGCGCGCCACAACTGCACCGCTCCAGTTCGTCTCTTCGACGAGATCGTTGCCGTCGTAGGCGAAGATGCTGGTGCCAGAACTGGAGGATTTATAGATTCTTCTGCCGAAGGGGTCATAATGGTACGACACGGTCCCACCAGAACCCGGCAGAGTCACGCTTGTGAGCCGGTTTTCAAAGTCCCACTCGTATTGTGTTGTGCCTGTCGAGTCGGTTTTCGTCAGCGTATTGCCGTTCGCGTCATAGCCTAGGTCGGCACGCGCGAACTTTCCCCGAGTGTCGCAAGAGAGCCGACTCATTGGCCTGGTGGTCGCCCCGCAAGGACTCTTGATGCAAATTCGCCAGGATTGTCGGGACTCAAAATGATGAAGCTGTCAAGGTTCCCGCGTTTTTCAAGAACAACAGCATGTTTGCAAAGGCCTCCCCATCTCTCAGCAGAGACGTACTTCCACTGAAAGCCCTTCGAAAAGGGTAGGAATTCCTTAAAAGGCACCACTTTTGCGTCGGCAATATCGGTGAAACTGATTCGGCGCACTGTGATGCCAAGGCATTTGATACTCACTGCATCTTCAGTTAGAGAGGGCCGGACCAAGAAACGCAATAACCACAGGCACGTGCCGATTATTGAAGGCACGAGAATAATTGAAACCAAAATCCACGCGATCAATCGCATTTCAATTGCCGCAACCGCACTTAGTCCCTCCGAACGGGTGGACCGAAGTGTTCGTGTTCAGTTTTGCAGCAAGAGCGCCGATACCCGGTCCCCCAGTACCCGAGAGAATAAAGGTTCCGTTGCCCCACGAGAGCTGAACTTCTACTGATACTGGACCGACCCCAAAATCGACGAGCACGGTATTGAATGGACCCTTGAGGTCACAAACCGTTTTGGCGTTCGTCAAGAACGCGCCGCCTCCGACACCAACTGCGGCACCGACACCACCGAGGAGTTTGTTTCCCGGTCCAGGCGGGTAGGTCGTTGAGCTGTTATCATCCCCTGGGATTGCCAACGTAGCTCCTCCCTGACCGAATGCGCCGGAGCTCACCCCTTGGCCCGGGTTGTAGAAGACTCCCACACCACCCCCGCCGGTTGCCACGCCTGCAGGCCCCACTCCCACGCCAACGGTGCCCCCACCTGTGACACCAACGCCCCAATTACCGCGAGGGTCTATCCAATCGAGTGGAGAATTCCAAACATAGCGATAGAAGTTGGCGTCCCCACCGCCGAATTCCAGTGGGTCATCGCTCAAGAACCTTCCCGAGGTTGGATCGTAGTATCTGGCGCGGTAGTAATATAGGGACGTTTCTGGGTCAAATTCCCGCGCCGTGTACTGGAACGAGTTCACCAAGGAGCCAGAGGTGGCAACCGTGTTCCCAAATGAATCGTAAGTGTATTTAGTTCGAGTCTGGAGCTCAGTCACGGTGCTAGCCTCGGTCGATTGCACATTCCGACAAGCGGTTTTGGTGGTCCGCACAAGGCCAGCATTAGCCCCGATACTACTCTTTGATCACCAACGTGCCAAGTACCAAAGTTGTTTCTTGTGTTTAAGGGCTTGTCTGAGCAGAAAGATCCCTCACCGAAGATTCAGCGTCGCTCGAACGTCGTGTTGTAGGAGGTTGGGAGGAACGGATAGCTAGCTATCCGGCGCCAAAAATCGGCCGTGGTTTTTGAAATGGCAGTGGTCCGACGGCAATCAGGTGCTTCACAGTATCGAGCAACTTGCTGATGGGATGCCGTGCTGCCGCCGCACGAAGATCGTCCGCAGTGACATGCAAATAGATCTGCGTGCTGGTGATCAGCCGATGACCCAGCAGATCGCGAATGGTCACAAGTCCGACACCGGCGCGCACCAAGTGAGTGGCGCAGGTGTGTCTCATGCGGTGCGGCGAGAGAATGATTCCGACGCGACTGCGTTGTCCCCAGGTGCGTACGCGCTCGTAGATGCTGCCACGGGAGAGCAAACGTCCGAATCGTGAACGAAAGAAAGGCGCAGTGGGAAGTGCCGGACCGCGAGCCTGAATATAAGTTCGCAGCACATCGGCGAGTTGCGGGCTCAGGGCGATCCTGCGCTCATGCCCGCCCTTGCCTCGAACCGTGATGGTGAGTTGGCTCAGATCGACCTGACCGTTCGAGAGCGAGGAACATTCCGAAGCACGGATACCCGTGCCGTAGAGCAAGGCCAACAAGGCGCGATCCCGCAACCCGATTACAGTATCTTCCTCAGGTTCGGTCAACAATCGGCTGACCTGTTCGTGAGAGAGCGCGACGGGCAGCTTGCGTGGCACGGCTCGGATCGACGGGAATCCGATCATGGGGTTGGCGGCATAGTCGAGGTATCCCATGGCGACTATCGCGCAATAGAAGCGACGAAGGATAACCACGGCACGATTTACAGATGAGTCGCCGTTGCCGCGCACTTCGCGCAAATGCTGTACATAGGCGAGTACATCCCGCGCGGTAATCTGATCCGGAGCAAGATCATTGCGCTTGACGCGTACCCATTCATGGAACTGCTTCAGGGCATCTTCATATGCCGACAGTGTGAGCGGCCGTAGACCTCTTGCGACGCAATGGGTGCGGATGTAGAGCTCGATCCAGAATGACCATTTCATGAGCGGCCTCCGATGGGCAGAGTGCGCACGGCAGCTTGCTGTCGTCCTGGCAAAACATGAAGGTAAACGCCGGTCTCTTGTGGGCTGCGGTGTCCCATCAGAGAGGCAATGATGGCGAGATCCACGCCGCGATCCATCAGATGTGTGGCGAAGCTGTGGCGCAGAGTCCGGGGGGTGATGTCGGCGGATAAATCGGCTCGAGCTGCCGCGTCGCTAACCACCTCGCAGATATCCTTGACGCGCAGCCGGCGCTTTTTGATCCTGGTGCGAAACAAGGGGCCGCGCTTTCCGCGTTCGAGCAGATAAGCAAGCAACTCGGTGTAAATCGCTTCTGGAATAGGGATCGCTCGCGGCCGGTCTCCCTTCGCGGTCAGGACCAGAAGTTCATGGCGTTCGCGGTTCACGTGGGCGACATCCAGCGCGCACAGTTCGTTCGTCCGTAAACCACAGCCATAGAGCAGTAAAATGATGAGGCGATCTCGCCGCGCGGACGGCCCGGGCGTCTCCGTCGCTTTCACAAGCCGTTCGGCTTCCTCCAGGTTCAGTGACTTGGGTTCTACGCGGCGCTGGTTATGTTGCAGGTTGAATCCATCGAGAACGTTGCGTTCCGTGCGGCCACTCCGCCATGCGTAATCGAGCAGTCCTCGCACGTGACTGAGATACTTCGCCAAGCTGCTCTGGCTACAACCGGACTGTCGTTCTGCTTCAAGCCAATGCAAATAATCCTCCAGCTTGAGGTGCCACAGCTCCATGCCCGGACGCACGGTATTAAGTCCTGAGATGGCGCGGCGTATGGTGCAACGCACATCCACAATCGTGCGCGGCACCTTGCGCCCAACCTTATCGAGATAGCTTAAATAACCCTCAATCAACGGGTCTAGCGTGGTCGCTTGCTTCGTTGTTTTCATGCGATCCCCCTCTGCTCTGAAAGCCAATCGTTGATGGGATGGAGCGTCATCGCGGCACGGCGCTGTGGGTCGGCGATGTGTGTATAACGCACCGTGGTCTGGATAATGCAGTGGCCCAAAATGCGCTGCACTTCTGCCAGGTGCACTCCTGCTTCCAGCAGATCGGAAGCGCAGCTATGACGGAACTGATGAAGACTGTGCATCGGAACTTGCGCACGCCGCGCGATCGCGTGGATCCCGTGACTGATCGCAGCACCCGATAGCCGTTGGCCCACACGGCTCACTAACAAGGCGGGTTCACTGCAATTTCCTGTTGCTTCCAACTGGTTGTGACGAAGAGGAAGGTACGCTTCAAGGCAGCGCAAGACCATCTCCGGCAGGGGCACACAGCGTTCTTGACCGGTCTTTCGCCCATCGACCCGCAAGGTTCCTTCGGTGCGATCAAAATGTTCTACATCCAACCGCTCAAGCTCGCCGCGACGCAATCCAGTTCCGTACAGCAACGCCAGCACGGTGATCCACAAATGCGAACTGTAGTTGCCGTGACGGCTCGCTGCTTCTCTCCACATCGCCTCCATGTGCGAGCGATCAATCCGCTTCGGCAATCGACTGTAGGGTGTAACCTTCGGCCCCTTCATCCATCGCAGAGGGTTGATCTTCCACAGACCTTGCCGCACCAGGTAGTCACCGAATCCCCGCATCGAACTTAGAGTCGCCGATACTGTCGCCTTGGAACGAAAACTGGCACGCTTCCCGATGTACTGCGTGAGCATCTCCGCATCAATCTCCTCGATCCCGATCCGGGGACGCCGCCCCTTCAGCCACCGCCCCCATCGATTCAGCCGAGCTTCCGTGTACGCAATCGTCTGCGGACTAACTCCCCTCGCTCGGTATTCCTCCATGTAGGAATCCACTAGCCGGTCCCATCGCCTCATCGCTGCCCTCCTAAACATCACGAATACAAACAATAAGACCTCCAATACGATTTCATTGGAGGCCGCGATGAGCCCTGAACTGAACTAAAAAGTTATTTGTCTTCAGTGAGCGTTCGGATCTTCCCTATACAAAACGTTCCGGAGACATGGTTTACACCTCCTGGCTGGATTAATCCAGCCAGGAGGTGTCGATGCCATGGAAGGAGCGGTCCGTCGTGGAAGAACGCATGCGGTTTGTGTTGCGTCTCAAGGATGGGGAGAGCATGGCTTCGCTGTGCCGCGAGTTCGGCATCTCCCGGGTTACCGGTTACAAAATCTACGAACGGTATAACCAGTGCGGACTAAACGGATTAACGGACCGGGCGCGAACCCCCTACCGCTATGCCAATAAGCTCCCCGCCCAGATCGAAACTATGATCGTCACCATGCGGCGAGAGAAGCCAACCTGGGGCGCTCGCAAGCTTCGGGAACGGCTGCTGCGCAAGTTGCCCAACGATGTCCGTGTACCCGCCTGTAGCACCATCCACGCCATCCTGGACCGCCACGGGCTGGTTACCCGGCAAAGGCGCTCGCGCACAAAAACCGAAGGTACCCCTTTATCCGAAGGACGCACTCCCAATGCTTTGTGGTGCACCGACTACAAGGGCGAGTTCATGCTCGGAGACAAAAGATATTGCTACCCCCTTACCGTCTCGGACCATGCCAGCCGTTATCTTCTACTCTGTGAAGCCATGGAGTCCGTCAAGGAACAGGGGGCTTTTACCGCCTTTGAGTGCCTGTTCCAAGAACGCGGCCTGCCCCAAGCCATTCGCTCCGACAACGGCGTGCCCTTTGCTTCACCGAATGGTCTCTTTAACCTGAGTAGGCTGGCCGTTTGGTGGCTTCGCCTCGGCATCACCATCGAGCGTATCCAGCCCGGTCATCCGCAACAGAACGGTCGCCACGAACGCATGCATCGAACTCTAAAGATGGAAGCGACCCGCCCTGCCGGTTCCAACTTCCTTCAGCAACAAGCCAAGTTCGATGCCTTCGTTCACGAGTTTAACAACGAGCGCCCACATGAGGCTCTCGATATGAAGTGCCCCGTCGAAGTCTATAAGGCTTCCCCGCGGCCCTATCGGGGCATCGGAGAACTCTCCTATCCTTTCCACGATCGCACAGCTTTGGTTACCTGCTGCGGAAGGATTTGTATTTTCAAAAAGAAAATAAATCTCAGCACTTCTCTCGCTGGTCAGGCTGTAGGCATCAAAGAGGTCGATGACGGTATTTGGCTGGTCAGCTTTATGGACTATGATCTCGGTTACATCGATCTTGAGGAGAAAACTCTGCAACCCTTAAACAACCCTTTTGGCCCAAAAGTGTAAACTATGTCTCAGGAACGTTCTGTAAGGGATCTCTCCGGACTGTACACAGTGATTCTGGAGCGGGCGATGGGAATCGAACCCACGTCCGAAGCTTGGGAAGCTTCTATACTGCCATTGTACGACGCCCGCTCTCTGCTGATTTTACTACATTTAGGCTGCAATCAAAGCCGAATTCTGTTTTCCATCATTTTCCAAAGCATCAATTTTGGTGCCAAACTTGGAAGAGAATTCTGCCTTCACTTGGTCGAGAGGAATCTCCCCAGTGTAGCATGCCGTCATCGCAGCAGACGTACGTCCCATTTGATGGCGGATCACGGCAGGAGCCAAACCGGCCAATTCTCAACGACGATTGCAACCCGCTCGGAATGCGTGGAGGCCCGCGCGCTCAAATTGCAGAGCATCTAGAGCCGGATGCAGACATTGATTCAGGATCATGCTCTCACTAAGTGGACCGTTCGTCTTCCCAAACCCACCGCAACTCACATAATAGCGTGTGCTCATGGCATCAAGTGACCTAACCGAGTTGGAATCCAAAGTTCGACGCTGGATCAGGAAGAAAGCAAAGGAAACCAGCCGCGTTGAATTCAAGCTGGTGGTGCCCTTGAGGCCTGTGGGCGCGAAAGCAGAATTCATCCGGGACGTGATCGCGCTGGCTAATTCGGAGGGTGAGTTTCCGCGGGAGGACGCCTATCTGGTCATTGGTTTCAGCGAGGGCAAGCTGCGCGATGTAGCGCCGGAATGCTACGACGGCGCCGCATTGGGCCAAATCCTTGACGCGCATATCTTCCCTTCCTTGCGAACCTTGTACCAGGAGTTCGACAACGGCAAAAATGGACGCGTCGGAGTGCTGAATATCAAACCCGATTCCGACGTGCTCTACGTGGTGCGAAAGAAACTTCTTGATGACACCCGAAAAGTTGAACTGCTTCCAGGACAAAGCTGGGGGAGGAAAGCAGATCGCAAGGTTGATCTCGAAGGCGACGCAATCCACAGCAGGCTTCGCACGATAGCGGAACGACAAGTCGAACGGGCGACCGTCGCTCTGACACAGAAAATCGAAAAGCTGGAGAGCGAGAGCGGGGCGGTGCTTGACGTAAAACGCATCCGCTTTGAGATGGAAGGCACGAGGGCATGGCCCGAACTGGAGCGTCTGCTCGACAAACTCCTTCCTTACGCGACCGAGTTCGATGACTCTGTGAAACACCACGTTCTTGACGCGGTGATGCACGTTACTGGCAGCGCATGGAACAAAATGCCCGTCGAAGTCGCTCAAAGTATTTCAACGGTACTCTGGGAACTGCTTCCGGTCGGTATTGGTGGGATGAATAGTCCGTCGTGGAAGGAAATCTCCGCCGAGGAACAGAAGCTACTGGAACGGATCGGACACGCGGTGTTCGACCTGACCTGGGATTCATGCCGGTACCTGAGAGACATCGAGGTTGTCGAGGTTGCGGCGCGCCTCTATTGGGCGTTAATCCGATTCTCGGCTCTCAATAGGCTCTCGCGTCTTCAGGCGCAGTTCCTGGAGAGAGCAGGACAATGTCGGGAAATATGCAACGAATTGCGTGACGGCAAGCCTTTCCCTGAAGCGCAACAACTGCTGGACGAACAGATTAAAGACGCGCTGGACTTGCCTGAGCATCCGAAGGCGAAGCCAACGCGCCGAAGGGTCGCCAAGCGTCGAGATTGACGTTATGAATTGCGGCGGCGCTCGATAAAGTCCGTTACCATTTGCCCCAGATCCCACTGGCCACGGTCAAAAACGCCAGAGAGACTATCCCAGAATTCCGGTGGAATCTCCTGGCCCGCTCCCGTTTCCTTGCGCTTCCAGTGGTAGAGCTGGCCGCCCGTTCCGACGTAATTGACAATGCGCAAGGCGCGAGAGTGCGTGTCTCCGAGTTCCTCATACCAGAGCCGCATTCCGATAAGCACGGCAAGCGCGGCGGCTTGGGGCGCGTAAAGCTTAACCGGCGATGCGTAGATGTCGCGCAGCGTTTTCAGCGGTTCGAAGAGCTGGCGGATGGCTTTGGATTTTCCAGCCTCGCAAGCGGCGAGCACTACGAACTGCGGCTCGAATGGCCGCAGCCACTTTCCCACCATCCGCCAATCGCAGAAGAGATCGCTCGCGAGCTGGAGGCCTTCGTCGTTGCTGTGACCGACAATGAGGATGGCCTTCGAGCGGCCGTGCTCGTCAAACGCGCCCGCGAACTGCTCCGACAATCGACTCGCGGTCGACGTTTTCACGAGCGTCACCGTTTTGTGCGGAAGAATCGGGCTCAGAAGCGGGTGTGCTAGCAGGTAATCGTATGCCGTTCCAAGATGAAGACGGTCCGCAACGAGGTTCGCGGCATCGCACTCAATGATGAGCAAGTCCTTGCGCGGCAGCGGACCGCGCCCGGCTCCCGCGGGGCGTTGCTTTTGTCGCGAGGATTCTAGAGAGTGTGGTTGACTGGAAGTGGCTGGCATGCGGCCCCCTTGGCTAAGGGTATCAGAACTTTCGAAACGGTATTCTTGTGATAGCTCGAATCCTCTCATTGCTTGCGTGATGCCGGAGTCCCAGTCTTTGTTTATGTCAGCTCTTCTCTCGCGTTAAGAACAGCGGGCCGCGTGCGAGGTACACGCGGGGTACACGGCGAAACGCGGCGCTAGAACTCCTGTGTTATCAAGAAGAAGGATTGGTAGGGGCGGTGGGGATCGAACCCACGACCTTCGGCTTAAAAGGCCGCTGCTCTACCACTGAGCTACGCCCCTATAAATGCAAACCTTTATTCTACAGGAAAATCCTGAAACCCGCCGCCTCTCAAAACCGCGAATCTCGCGGCCGCACAGGCGGACAACTACTGCGGACGGGCCAGAGCCCAATGATCCTGGCTTTCACTTCGTTGTTTATTAGGCGCGCACCGGCCGCCGGCGCTTCCATTCGTGTTCGCGGCGCAATAATGACTGGTGTTTCTTAATCTGAAGTTCGATTTCGCTGAAGGCTTTTTTGCAACCCGCCAAGACGTTTTTCCCATTCCCCGTGGCGTGCAGGGTTCCCGTCGGCAGCGACAGAGTCAGCGCCAAGGATTGTTCCTCCGTCCGTTGGTTCATTGAAAATACACCTTTGATTTGAATCAGGTCCGGCTCATAACTCTTCAAAAGCCGTCCCAGCTTATCCAATCGGCGCGTGACTTCCGTGGCCACGGCCTGTTGCGATTCGACGTGCTTGTAGCTTATCGAAACGTTCATGGTTGCACCTGTAGGTTTGATACGTATTGAGGCAGGAACGCGACGCAGTGGATCTTCTGCACCGCATGACAGCTTCAGCCTAACATTCCGGACCGCCCGGCGCAATCCCGCTGCGCGTTGACAGTATCCGCAAGCTTCCTTAGGCTAGCTGCACCTGCCGAATCCGCCGCTTCGAGCAGCCTGTCCGTTCGATGAAAAAGTCCGCGCCTCCCAACCCGCAATCCCCTCACCGCCTCCGCGTAGGACCAGCCGGCTGGTCCTACAGTGACTGGGCCGGCTATGTTTACCCTTCCCGTCGCCCCAAGGGGTTTCACGAAGCCGGGTATCTGGCCGAGTTCTTCGACACTATTGAGATCAACACTTCCTTCTATCAGCCCCTCCGTCCCGATCACGCCGCGCTCTGGGTCGACCGTGTCTCAGCCAATCCCTCCTTTATTTTCACCGCCAAGCTCTGGCAAATATTCACTCACGACCCATCGGCCACGAAAGAGGACGAACGCGCCGTCCGAGCAGGCTTCGATGTCCTGCGCAAAGCGGGGAAACTCGGCGCCGTCCTGCTCCAATTCCCTTTTTCCTTCCACTGCACGCGCGAAACAACAGCCTATCTCACTGCAGTTTTGACTCGCTTCGCCGATTACCCTCTCGTCGTCGAGTTGCGCCACTCCTCCTGGCAAACGCCAGATACGCTCACTCTTCTCCGCGAGCACCATGCCGGCTTCTGCAACATTGATCAACCCATTATCGGCCGTTCTCTCGAACCTTCGGCCGAAGCCACGTCCCCCGTCGGATACGTTCGTCTCCACGGCCGCCGCTACGACACCTGGTTCAGCGATAATCCCTCCACACCGGCGCACGAGCGCTACAACTATCTCTATTCCCCGGAGGAACTCGATCCCTGGGTCGCCCGCATTCGCACCGTCAGCAAACACACCCGCAGCACCTTCGTCGTAACTAACAATCACTTCCAGGGCAAAGCTGTCGTCAATGCCCTGCAACTCCTCAGTATTTTGAAGGGTACTCCGGTGAAGGTGCCGGAGCCTTTGCGCCAGCACTACCCCCAGCTCGAACAAATTGCCAGCGAGATGCCTGCGGAGCCCACACTTTTCCCCATGGGCTCTCCTCCGACAACAAAATAGATGCTTTTACTTCTTGAAGAGATTCTCGAACGCCTGCCGCGCGTCCAGCGGTCGGGCAGGCCCGGGAGCCTCGGCTGGTACCTGGGCGGGCTGCATGTAAGACGTGGGGGCCGTATCTTTTTCAACCGTGGTTCGGAACTCGTAAAAAGTGCACTCGTTCTTCGCGTCTTTCGGAGAAATGCGCGCTGGTATCGATTGCGTGCACTCGAATTGCGCGCCGCTGTCGAAAAACCGGCATTGCTTGCAGCAATGCAGCTCGGAATTGCACTTCGGGCACTTCCCTCCCGGATCGAACCCGGCGACGAGCACTGCCCCACAATTCGAGCAGCGGGCTCGCGTTACTGTGCCCACCATCCTTGGTGTGCGCGGCCCCAGGTGATCCGTGGCGCCGCGTGGCCCGCCCTGGGGCGGCTTGCGCTCCCTGTCCTTCTTTTCGTGTCTTTCTTGCTTTTCGGCATCACGATAGCCGCGGTGACCGTACTTGCGATCCACAAACGCCTCCGTCCGTCAGTCGCAACGGACTGTAACTGCAACTTTTTACACGACTGGGTTAAAACGTGTCTTTTCCCGAGATGTATCCAATCGGAACGCTTCAAACGCCCAGCACACCAGTCTTCCCCTTTGAAGTTATTCTGGAATGCTGCTTAGCGAGAGCAGAAGATGGGACCACTATGTTTGTAATCCTATGGGAGTACGAAGTCAAGCCAGGAAGTGAAGAACGCTTTCAAACAGCCTATGGGCCCAAAGGTGCCTGGGTCCAGCTCTTCCAAAGCGATCCCCGTTTCCGGGGGACTCAACTTCTTCCTGATCCCGCTCGTGCTCTCTCTTACTTCACCCTGGACTTCTGGGATTCCGAGGCTGCCTATCAGGATTTCCTCGACGCAAATCGCGCGGCATACGAGGATTTGGATCGCTCGAACGAGGCACTCACGCGCCGCGAACGGCACATCCTGTCTTTTGTTCTAAGCTCGCGATCCTGAATTATCCTTGCCCCTAAGCAAACATCCCCACCAGGCCATCAGGCTGCAGGTCGGGTCGAACAATTCTCTTGGGTGTTCCGGCAACTCGTAACACCGCTTCCGCAGCCAAATATCCGCTGCGAACTGCGCCTTCCATGGTCGCCGGCCAGCCGGTGTCCGTCCAATCTCCGGCAAGGTACATACCCTTCACGGAGGTTTCTTGTCTTGGACGCCAACGGTTCACTCCGGGTTGCGGGGAAAATGTAGCCGCCGCCTCTTTAATCACCGTGGCTTTCAACAAGACCGCCTCCCGTGCCTCCGGCAGCGCGTGGCGTACCTCCGCCAGACAAAGTTCGATGATCTCCTGGCGCGGCTTCTGGAGCAGGTCATAGGACGCACTGATCACCAGTTGCAGGTATTGCCCCATCTCCTTGCCGCCGTTCCTTCTTCCGTACAACGCCGTTTTATTGAAGATCCATTGCGTCGTGGTGTCCAGTAGCGTGACAAAGGGCTCTGTCATAACTTTCCGGTCAAACCAGAAATGCACACCGGTAATCGGTGATACCCGGATATTCTCCAATTGCCCCAGTGATGGCTCTATCCTTTTGACCTCTTCGGGCAGCAGTTCCGCCAGCGCCTCATGGGGTACGGCAAACACATACGCCTCCGCGGATTCCAGCCGCCCGCCATCGAACTCCACTCTCTCGACCGCGCCATCACGAACATGAATCGCGCGCATCGGCATGCGCAAATTCACTTCTCCGCCCCGCCTCTCAATCTCCGCTTTGCAGCCGTCATACAACTCCGCCAGCGGCACCACCGGGACCCCCATGCGGTATCCCGTCCGGTTGGAAAGAAATCCCTTCCAGAATACGTCCACGCCAAACCGTGCGTCCGTTCGATCCAGTTCTTCATCCAACGCGCTGACCAGCACCACCCGCCAGAATCGTTCAATCGCCCCAGGAGTCTGTTTCCTCCTCCGCAGCCACTCCAACATCGAAATGCCACCCGGCTCGTCCAGATCCGCGGTGTGCCCCTTGCCGCGCAAGATATCCAACAGTGCGCTGGCGATGGACCTCTTATCCGCCATCGTCAGAGGTGCAAACGTCAGAAACGACCCCGTCATATGCAGTGGCGCCGGAAGCAACCCCGCCTGCATGATTCCCTTCCGGCCCTGCGGATCCTGAAACAATAACCGGCCGAAGTACTTGATCTTGTTTTGGGCTCCCACGCGGCGGTAAAAATCTTCGAGGTTCGTACAGCACCCCAGGGTCACGTGTTGGCAATTGTCCACATGCTCGCCGTCCGGCAATACGTACGACGTTGCCCGCCCGCCAAGAAATGGCCGCTGCTCGAACAAGTGTACTCGCCAGCCTGCTTCAGCCAGCGCGACGCCCGTCGACAGCCCCGCTAGCCCGCCCCCGATCACGATCACGTTTTGCAAGGATATTCTCTTCCGTATGGCGCCCGAATCGCGCCTTGGCAATCAGCTTCAGTTTCTCGGCTTTCGACAGTCGCACGCGCTCCCCGAATACCGCAAAATCCGTCGCTTCGATTCGTGCCAGTAACGCGCTGTAGGTGTGCACCAGCAGCCACAACGTCCCACGGCCGTCCTCTTCAACCAAGCTCAACAGGTGCGCTCCTTCCTCGTACAATTTCCACGCGCGGTCCGCCTCGAACCGCAGCAATTCGCGCACGCCCAGACTCGCTTCGCTCCTCCCAAGGTCTTCCTTGTTTACTCGGTAATGCTCCAGATCCTCCTCGGGTAAATATACGCGTCCGAACCCGTAGTCTTCGTGTACGTCCCGGATGATGTTCGTCAACTGGAAGGCCAGGCCCAGTTTCTCCGCTAGTTCCAAGGCTCGAAAATCGTGGAAACCAAAAATGTGGGTGCACGTCAGCCCAACGGTTCCCGCCACGCGGTAGCAATACTCCTTGAGTCGCTCATATGATGGATAAGATTGAACCGTCAAGTCCATCTCCGCGCCAGAAATCAGGTCATGCAGATACCGAGGGGGCATCTTGTAGCGTTCGACGGTATCCACCAGCGCCGGCAGGATCTCTGCTGCGCCCTTCAAGCCTGCAAACGGCGAAGCGACTGCCGCGGAACCGTCCACCATTTGCTCTTGGCCGGTGATCGCCTGATCCAGCGCGGCGCGCCACTTGGCCAAGCCGCGTTGCTTGCTCGCAAGGTCCGCCCCTTCATCAGATACGTCGTCAATGAATCGCATGAAGGCATACAAGGCTACAATGCCGTCCCGCTTAGGCTTTGACAGCAGGAAGAACGCCGGATAAAAATTACTGTGCGCCTCCCGCGCCACGCGATGGCACTTTTGGTAGGACGCGGCTACATCCAACATCCCTGTCGGCGCGCTCACTCCGTTTGGGCTGCCGCGGCTTCCCTCGTCAATTGGCGTTGGGGCCCCCGCAAACACTTGCGTCACCAGGGCGCGTCCCAGGAAACGCACCTGTTTGGCCTTGCTTACCTCCGGCCTGCAGTGCAGCGTGTCGTACCCCATCTTCTCAATCGCGTCCAGCACCGCCATCCCGCCCCGGCTGAACATCTCCAGGTCCACGCTCAGCTTCCCTTCCACCTGTTTTGAAAGCGGCATCCCCCTCTCAAAAAGACCCCGCGTATATTCAATCAGTTCCCTCATCAGCGAAACGTACCGCTGATCAAATTTCTTTGCGACGATGTCCTGCTCGCTCAGGCCATTTGCTGCCGCGCGATCCAGCGGAATATAGATCCTTCCCTTCTCCAGGTCGCGCGAAACGTCTTGCCAGAAGTTCGCCAACTGCAGCGCCGTGCACGTCGCGTCCGACAGCCGCTGCCTGCCTTCGTCCCGGTATCCACAGAGATACAGAACCAATCGTCCAACCGGATTCGCCGAGTACACGCAGTAGTCCAGCACTCCATCCCAAGTCGCATACCGCTTCACCACCTGGTCTTGCCGGAACGCCTTAAGCAAATCCGCAAACGGCTGCTTGGGCACATCCTTGGCTATCACCGTTTCGCGCAACGCAACGAATACCGGGTGCGACGGCCGGCCCTCGTAACACGCAACTAGTTCGGCTTCCCACCAACTGAGGAGTTCCAGCGCCCGGTCCTTGGCGGGGATTTCGTCGCCCAAGTCATCCGCCCAACGGCAATAGGCGTACACGTTATAAAAGTGCTGGTGGAGTTCCTTCGGCAGCAGCCAGGAAACAACATTGAAGTTTTCGTAGTGGTGCGTGGCCAGCCATTTCGTGTACTGTTGCGCCGCGACCGGGCCACACCCGTTCGCCGGCAGGTTCTCCATTAGCGATAGTTCGCCTGGGCACAGCATCAGCGAAAGGGTTCCTCGTTCATTTGTCTAAAGTGGACTGGAGCAATCGTAGGTCTGGGTTCACAAATTCCGTGTCGTCAGCTGTCTGTCGCCGGCTACCCGCTACGGCCGCACGGCCAGTTTGATCTCCCCGCTGCGCGATTTCATGCGTTCAAACGCCTGCGGCAGATCTTCCAGCCGAATCTCTTCGGTGACAAACTCTTCCGCGGACACGTCCCCGCGCCGTACCGCCTCCAGCGCTTCGCGGATAAACCGCGGTGTGTGATGGAAAGGGGAAATCATCTTGATCTCGGCGTAGTGAATTGCCGCCGGCTCGATCTCCACGCGCGTTCCGGTCGGCAACCCGCTGAAGAAATTCACGACGCCCCCGCGGCACACCATCTTCACAGCCTGTTCCCATGTGGCCGGGTTTCCGGCCGCTTCCACCACGGAATCCGGCCCCCGCCGGTCTTCCGTCAAATCCCTCACCGCCGAAACCACGTCCGGCACTTCCGTCACATTGATGGTGACTGAGGCGCCCAGTTTCCGCGCCACTGCCAGCGGGCCATCACGTCTCGCAAGCGCAATCACACGCACTCCGCGCCGGGACAGCATCCGCACATATTTCAATCCGATCGGACCGCAGCCGATCACCGCAGTAGTATCGCCCGTGCGCACTTCCATTTCATGGATCCCACGCAGCACGCACGCCAGCGGTTCTACAAAGGCGGCGCTATGGTCGTCGACCGAGTGCGGCACTTCCAGCATGTTTTCCCGAACAATCCGCCCCGGAATACGCATGTACTCCGCATACGCGCCGTTATTGAAGAGCAGGTCGTCGCAAAGATTCTCCTGGCCGCGCCGGCAATGGTAACAACGGAAACACGGCGCCGAGTTTGCGGCAATCACCCGCGTCCCCAGGCGCCACCTTGCATCCACGCGCTTGCCCATGGCCACTATCTCGCCCACCACCTCGTGTCCGAACACCGCAGGTGGCCGGATCATCTTCGCGTGGTAACCGCGCTTCCAGACTTTCAGGTCCGTCCCGTCGGTCAGCGCCAGCCGCACACGCAGCAGCACTTCATCTGCGGCAAGTGCAGGCACCTCGATCTGCTCGATCCGCAGATCTTCGCTGCCATACAACACCGCCGCCGTCATCCTTGAGGGCACGGCTATCTTGGCCGGAATTATCATGTCCTCCAGCCCCGTATCCGTCTTTCTGGTGGATGCTGCTCTCATTCGTGCGTAATCAGGATCTTCAGTGATTCGTCCGTGGGCCTGGCCGCCAATTCCAATCCCTCCTGAATTCTAGCCAATGGGAACCTGTGTGTGACGATCTCCATGACCGGCAGTTTCTTCTCCAGCACCAGCGCTGCCGCATTCTCTTGGATGTCCACAGCCGCACTATAGCTGCCCAGGATTTCCTTTTCGTCAATCCCCACTGCTGCGGCTGGAAACTCGATCTTTGTCACCGGGTCGTTTGCAGCAAAGAGAAGGACCCTGCCACCGGGCCGGGCCGCCGCCAACGCTTCCACCACTACCGCAGGATGCGCCACTGCGACCAAGACCGCATCTGCTCCACGACCCTCCGTGCGGGCCCCCACTTCTTGCACAAGCTTACCACTTATAGGGTCAAATGACTCTAGCGCTCCCAAGTCCAGGCTTTTCGCCCGCCGGGTCTCCATCGGGTCACTGGTATAGATGCGAGCACCCACGGTTTTGGTAACCATCAATAATTGCAATCCGATCGGGCCGCACCCTATCACCAGCACCGTCTCTCCGGCCGCCACACGGGCCTTTTGCACCGCCTTCACAATGGTATTGATCGGCTCGATGAATGTGGCTTCCTCAAAGCTCACGTTGTCGGGCAGGGTCACAATGCCCCGCTCTGCCACCCATGGCATGGCCTTCACGTACTCCCCGAATCCGCCGCCATTGGGAGTAAATCCGCCTGTCAGCCCGGTGCTCTTGTACTGTTTGCATTGCGAAAACAGCCGGTTTTTGCAGTAGAAGCACGCTCCGCAGGGAATATGGTGAAAGCTCATGACCCGATCACCCAGCTGCCCTTTGCTCACCCCCCGCCCGACTGCCACCACCGTTCCCGCCAGTTCATGTCCCAGAATCTGGGGTGGCTCGACATACCGCTGGAAGATCTTCTTGATGTCCGTCCCGCAAATCCCGCAAGCCGCCACCTTGATGAGCACTTCCCCGTCGCCTACCTCCGGCACCGGCACTTCTTCCACACGCACCACGCCCTTGTCGCGGTACACCCCCGCCCGCATCGTCTTCGGTATCGGCCCCAGCGTCCGCAATCCCTCCACTACCGTCCCCGTCCCGCTCATTCGACCACCGCCTCGGCCGGACGGTTCGGCTGACCGGTGCCAGCTACCGTCTGCACATATTCATCCAAGAATTTCGTGAGCCGTTCCGCGACCCTTCGGCTCTGCCTCCCGAACCTCAAGAGAGCGGGCAGGACAAGCGGGTTCTTCAGCAACTCTCCGACTACCTTGACCACGCTCACCTGGTGGCCGTCGGACAGCGTCAGATTGAAATTGATGGGAAGATCTTCTTCAGCCGAATCGCTGATAGCCCGAATGACCACGCTTCGCGCTCCCCAGGCCGCCGCTGCTTTCACAATATCAAAGCTCTCCATATCTACCGATTGTGCCTTTGACGAGCAAGCTTTCTTCTCGCTGGCCTTGATGAGAACCTGGTCCGAAGTAAAAAGGCAATCGGTCGCAATGGCCCCCCATTCCACGGCCTGTCTGCGCAAATCTGCATCTACATTCAATAGATCTGACTGCAAGTCCGAATCTCTGCTCTCCGCAATGAGCGATCCAGGCGCGATGATGTCGCCGGGCTTCAGAGTTTCTTGAAGTGCTCCCGCCAACCCGCTCGAAACACAAATATCGAAGTACCGATTTTCGTCCGCCATCTTCATCATCAATCCCATGGATTGTGCGGCCGATTGCGTTCCGACTCCCGTTACCAGGGCAGTAAGTTCCGTGCTCCCCACGCTTGTACGCCACAAGCGCAGCCCGTCGTAGTCGATGGACCGAAACGGACGCAGCTTGCGCCACGGCGCAAATTCAGCATCCACCGCAAATGTCACCAGCACTCTCATCTCTCTTTACTTCGTTGCTTCATTGCCTCTTCTACGCCGCCATCTTCATCTTCTTCACCCGCCCCGGCCTCATGTACCCGTTCGCCTGATACCACCTCACCGCCCGCTCCAGCGCCGCGGCCACCGGTCCCGGTTGAAATCCCAATTCCTTCGGTGCTCGCGAACAATCCACAAACATCTTATGCCGCGCGATCTTCACGCCTTCCACGGGGATCTGCGGTTCTTTTCCGATCAATCGCGAAAACGCGCTCTCCACATACGCTACACCTAATGCTACCGGGTGAGGGATCTTCATCGACGGCGCCCGCAAACCCGTAATCTTCGCCAGCGTGTCCAGCAACTCCTTCAGCGTCAGATTCTCCGCTCCCAGCAAATACCGCTCGCCGATCTTCCCCTTTTCCGAAACCAGCAAATGTCCTGCCGCGCATTCTTCCACACCGACAAAATTCAGTCCGGTCTCCACGTACCCCGGCATCTTCCCATTCAGAAAATCCAAAATGATCTTCCCTGTGGGCGTCGGTTTCCAGTCCCACGGTCCCACGGGCGTCGTCGGCATCGCTACAATCGCCGGCAACCCATCCTTGGCCGCTCGCAGAACTTCCTGCTCCGCCATCCACTTCGATCTCTTGTAGTGCCCGATCATCTCTTCGAGCTTCGCCTCGGTCGATTCGTTCGGCAGTTCCGGCCGGTCCACGGCAAGCGTCGCCACCGTGCTGGTATAAATCAGCTGCGCAATCCCCGCCTTTTTTGCTGCTGCCAGCAGATTCTTGGTTCCGCCCAAGTTGGAATCGTAAATATCCTTCGGATGCTTTGCCCAAAGCCGGTAATCGGCCGCTACGTGAAACACGCGCTTCACGCCGTTCATCGCCCGCTCCAGCGAAGCAGCATCTCGCAAGTCCCCGGTCACGTACTCGAGCGACAAATCGCTGATTGCCCGATTGTTGCTCGAAGGCCGCATCAGCACGCGCACGTCTTCCCCGCGCGCCACCAATTGCCGCGTCACGTGGCTTCCCAGAAATCCCGCTGCCCCCGTCACCAGCGTCGTCATGCCTTACTCTTCCTTTCCCGCTTCTCCCCCAGACTCCCGCCCAATTGCCACGCCAGCAATTTCCATAGGTCCCCCGCCTTGGGGTTCATTCCCAAAAGCGCTGCCGTCTCATATCCCGCATGGCACTGGCAATTCTCGCACCGCGGATTCAGTCCCCGTCCGTAGTTCTCCCAGACCGTCTCTTCCAGCAGCGCTTTGTAACTTTTCGCAAAGCCGGTATTCAGCAGGCTGCACGGCCCCGACCAGCCCTGCGAACCGTACAGCGGCCCCCCCCACACGCTACAATCCAGTTCTCTTTCACCCCTCAAATACTCCAGGTAGATCGGAGAGATCAGCAGGTTGTATTCACCCAGCAGCTCGCTCACTTCGCGAAATCTTTGGTACATCTTCTCATGAAACTTCGCGCTGCCATTCCGGCACAATTTCTGGTCCGAATAATGTGGCGTGGGCATGTACCCGTCCACGTGCATGGCGTGTAGCCGTTGGTACAGCGCCGCCAGATCACTCGCGTCCGTGTCCGGATAAATCGTGCTGCTCACTACGACGAAAAACCCTGCGTTCTTCGCAGCCTTGATCCCGTCCAGCGCTTCCACAAACAGCCCGGGCCGCCCCGCGCGCCCGTCATGCACGGCTTCCGTTCCATCTAATTTCACGTTCCAGAAGAAGTTCGTGTACGGGGGAATCATGTGCAGTCGCTGCCGGATAAGCGCTCCGTCAGTGCACAGGAACAGGTGATGCCCGCGCTCCAGGATCGCTCGTGTCAATGCGGCGATTTCAGGATATTTCAGAGGCTCGCCCCCGCAAATCGATACAACGGGTGTAGGGCACTCTTCCAACGCCGCCAGGCATTGCTCCACCGCAAGCACCGGCCGGTCCGCTGTCGAAGATGCTGTGCCGGTGCCACCACCACAGGTAGAAGTACAACCACCCAGCGGGTCCAGCGACAACATCACGGGAAATTTTCGCTCGCCGCGCAGTTTTCTCCCAACCAGGTGTCTCGCAGAGTCGAAAACCAGGCCAAGGGGGTACCGCATCTGGTTGCTTAGGAAGCGCGCCGCTCGCGGGCCGTATACATGCCACTACGCAGTCGGAAATCACTGGGATTAAATTTCACTGCGCAGTAATCGGCCGCACGTTGCGCCTGATTGCGGTAACGCGCCAGCGCGTAAACCGGAAAGGAATTTTTGTAAAGGTGGTATTTCAGGTAGAACACGCCTGGGAATCCCGTCCCAGTAAAATCTTCTTCGCTCCACGACCCGTTCGCGTGCTGTTGGGTGACCAGGTACGCCGCCGCCCGCGCAATTGCCGGATCGTTCGGGTCTGCTCCCGCCAGCAGGCCAATCAGTCCCCAAGCCGTTTGCGAGGGCGTGCTATTGCCCTGCCCCTTACTGGAAACCACTTCATAGCTGTTCAAGGATTCGCCAAAACTGCCGTCGGCCTTCTGTACTTGACGCAGCCAATTCACTGCGCGCAGGCAATAGTCCTGCGCCGTCATGGACACCGTTTCGAGCGCCCGTAACACGCCGCTCGTGCCGTATACGTAATTCACACCCCAGCGGCCAAACCAGGATCCGTCCTTGCTCTGATCCTGCATCAGGAAGCCCACTGCTCGCTGCACCACCGGGTGCTCCGCGCTCCAGCCAAACCGTCCCAGGCATTCCAACACGCGCGCGGTCACGTCCGCCGTCGAAGGATCGATCATCGCGTTGTGGTCCGCGAACGGAATATTGCATAGCAATTGCCGGTCATTATCGCGGTCAAATGCGCCCCAACCGCCGTCGCGGTTCTGCATGCTCAATAGCCACTGGATTCCCCGTCGCATCGCGCCTTCCATGCGCTTTTCATCGGGAAACTTCACACGCTGCAAGGCCATCAGCACGAACGCTGTATCATCCACGTCCGGATAAAAATCGTTGCGAAACTCAAACGCCCACCCGCCGGGCTCCGCGTCCTTGTTCTTGACCTGCCAGTCGCCGCCACCAAGAATCTGCTTGGTCAGCAGCCACTCTGCCGCCTTCACCAGCGCCGGATGATCGGCCGGCAATCCCGCTTCTTCCAGCGCCACCATCGCGATACACGTATCCCACACCGGCGAAACGCACGGTTGCAGGCGAATGGTGTCGCCCTCTTCGATCTCAAACCGCGAAAATTCCTTAATTTCCCGCGACGTCAGCGGATCGTCCGGCCCGTGCCCCAGCGCGATCAGCGCGAAAATCGAATTCATCATCGAGGGATAAATCGCCGCCAGCCCCTCGGTCCGCTCCAGGTGCTCCACCATCCACTGTTTTGCTTCGCGAATCGCCTTCTGCCGCAGCGGTTTCCACGGCAACTTCTCATAGAGCTTCAGCCCGCGGTCCACCGCCAGGAATACATTCTTCCAGGACAGAAACTGCTTGCTCCAACTGAACGCCGCCGTCTTTTGCGAAGGGTCGTTGAACAGCTCGTCCACCCGCGCGTGCTCCGGCAAGCGGAATTCCGGCCGCAGCGTCGACAGAATCGCCATCGGAATCACAATTCCGCGCGTCCAGGACGACATCTCGTAAATGTTGAAGTAAAACCAGCTCGGCAGGAGCATCAACTCCGGCGGGATCGCCGGTACCAGCTCCCAGCCCACCGCTCCCACCAGGGCCAGATAAAACCGTACGTAAGAATTCGTGAGTTCCAGCCCCCCCAGGCGGTGCACTGTCTCCCGCGCCTTCACCATGTGCGGCGCGTCCGGCTATCGCCCGCCAGCTTCAGCGCGAAATACGCCTTGGTCGTCGCGTTCAGCTCCGATGGTCCGCCCGGATAGATCGGCCAGCCTCCAGCTTCCATCTGCTTCCCGCGCACATAGTTCGCGAGTTTCGCGACGCGGTCCGGCTCGGCCTTGCCCAAGACGTAGAGGTAGTAAATGTAATCCGATTCCAGGGTGCTGTCGGCTTCCAACTCCCCGTGCCAATACCCTTCCTCAGCTTGAACCGAAAGGAGATATTCAGCGCCGTTCTTGACGGCCGTTTCCACCCGTTCGGCCCAATCTTCCTGGCGCCATGGAGCTGGCGCGGGCGCGACCGGCAGTTGCTCTCCTACTCGTGCAAACGACGCCATCCGTGCTCCCCCTCGAGCAAATCCTCAAAACCCGCCCGAATACACCCCAAGAGTTCCCCAGGAAACCGTTCTAACTTGCCTATTGCGTTACACTTCCGCCAGAAAGTGCGAGCCGTGTGAGTTGCCTGACCCCAGTACTTGTTTATTATCGCCGTACCCCGAAAATCGGTCAACGACTAAGATGCCGAATCAGGAACCCTGAGTTGTCACCACCACTCACACCGAACTCCCCGGGAGACCCTCCAAAATTCGATGCACCAGCTCCCACAAAGGTTCGGGCAAATCCTCTCCTCCCCGTTGCAACACTGATGGCTTTTCCTTCATCAACTGTGCCGGGAGCCTCATCCACAGGGGCGCGGGCGGGTCCGCACCTCCAACTTCTCCGCGCATCACGAGTGCATGCGCGCGGTCCAACGCCATTTGCGCGGACTCCTTGAAATCGTCCTTCGCCGGATCGATCACCGCGAAATAGAGCGACGGCTTCACGAACTGCATCAGCGAGTTGCTCTCCACAATCACCGCGCGGGCCGTGCCCACGCCCGTTTCCTTCGCAATCTCATTTAACGCCTCCCGCAAAAGCGGCAGGCCCTCCGCCAAGTATCCTTGTTTCGTCCTCAGCCAAAACGACCGCTTCGCTCCGGCCGCCAGGAAGCGCGCGCTATCCGTGCCAGTGTCCGCCCGCGTCTCCCAATCCAGCGCGCACACATGTTCGGTCGGCGCGCAATCGCAATTCTCACCGTTCTGCGCACAAACCCCATGCCCATATTGGGTGACTTTCCCGGCGATCCAATCCGCCTCGGGAAACGCGCGAATCACGTCGCACACCAGTTGCGTCTTTCCAATGCTGCGCGTGTGCCCGCCCACCACGATCAACCGCCACAATGGCTTCTCTCTTACCTGTGTGATCGTCATATCTCCCGCGCCTTGGAGTCTCCGCGACCTCTGCGGCCTCTCTATGCGCTCTCTGGTCCGCTCTTCTCTTCCAGCTTCTTAATCCTCGCTCCCAACTCCGGCAAGCGCGCAAACCAGACATACGCCTCTTTAAACTTGTCGAGCGGCCGCGCCGGTGTTCCCCACACTGGTTGCCCTCGGCGAATCGTCTTACCCGTTGGAATCCCCGCTTGTGCTCCTGCTATCGCGCCATCTTCCAGCGTGCAATGATCCGCGATGCCCACCTGGCCGCCGCACACCACATGGTGTCCCAACCTGCTGGACCCGGAGATCCCCGTCTGCGCCGCAACTACCGTGTGTGCGCCGATCTGCACGTTATGCCCCACGTGCACCAGGTTGTCCAGCTTCACGCCCTCCCCAATCCGCGTATCATCGAGTGAACCCCGATCAATTGTGCTGTTCGCACCGATCTCCACGTCATCGCCAATCTCCACGATCCCGGCCTGCGGAAACTTCCAGTATCGTTCGCCATCGAAGGCGTAGCCAAATCCGTCCGCGCCAATCACCGTGCCAGCTTGAATCTCCACCCGGTGCCCCAACCGCACTCCGGCATAGAGCGTTACGCGTGGATGGATCCGGCAATTTTCTCCAATCCAGCAACCCGCCCCAATTACGCAGTGGGCACCTATTTGTGTCCCGTCTCCGATGTGCGCGCCCTCCCCAATCACAGCATATGGCCCGATTCCCATGTTCGCTCCAATTCGCGCGAGTGGCGCCAAAATCGCGGTCGCATGCACGCCCTCCGCGATCGGCGATTGCTCCAGCAACAAAACCGCCGCCTTCGCGAACGCCACCTTCGGTTGCGCGCTCCGCAGCACCGTCTTCCCCGGCAACGCGATCCCATCGCTCGCCACGACACAGGCCGCCGCGGAAGCTACAGCTCTTTCCGCGTGCTTGGCCGCCTCTACATAAATGAGCTGGCTCGCCCCCGCGCGTTCCGGTGCCGCAACCCCCTCAAGCTCCAACGTGCCGTCTCCCTCAACCCTCGCTCCAATTGAGTCCGCCACTTTGCTTGCTGTACAGTTCATTCCCGCCTCGCTTCTTCTTCACTTCCTGTGTGCTCTGTTCTCTGAATTGCTAAACGATACCCATTCTCACCGATGTTTTCTTTTTAATTCGAATGAGCCCCGAAGTGCCGCGCGTAACCTCAACATCAGAGAAACCGACTTCCGACACTGGACCTTTTCCAAGTCAGACAATACACGGGTGTTCAGTCCATATTAGGACGTGATTTGTGATCCGGCTACCCGCCGACATCGACCAAACCATAGAGAGCGCTTGGCAACGCACACGCCCCAGCCTCGGCTTCCTTGGAGAAAATGAAGCGCGCTTCCTCGGAGCCCTCGCTGCCTGCACGCCCGCGCAGGGCGCTATCGTCGAAATTGGAAGCTTCAAGGGCAAATCAACAGTCATGCTTGCGACCGTCGCTTCGCGATACGGTCAGGGACCCGTTGTCGTCATTGATCCTCACGCCGGCCTGTCCTATCTGGGCGAGGACACACCCCATCAAGATCCCACTTTCGATGAATTTCTCGCTTCCATCGAATCCTCAGGTATCCAACAGGATGTTGAAATCCATCGCGCTTTCTCCCGTGATGTAGCTATGCAGTAGAACCGTCCGATCCGCCTGCTCTGGATTGACGGCGACCACTCTTATCGTGGTTGCAAGGAAGACTTCGCCTGTTCTCGCCTTATCTTGCGGAAGGGGCCGTAGTTGCATTTCACGATTCCTTGAATGGCTTTGAAGGGCCAATTCGTGTTCTTGTCGAAGAAATTCTCCGCTCTGACCGTTTCGGCCCCTCGGGTTTTGTCCACTCCATCGCATGGTGCCAATTTCGACCTTCAGACGGTCCCCGCTTTCGCAGCCTGCGCCAGAAATTAGAGAAGCGCGCTTCTCGCCTTCTGCCTTTCGTCGCGCACGATGCCTCTTTAATAGGTCTGCGTAAGATTGGTTACAAACTGAATCGTTCGCCGGTTCCCCGCAAGCCCATCTCACCTCCTCAGGTGGCGGCGCTCCTCGCCCTTGCCGGTCCGGAGTAGCGCGATTTTCCGGAATCAGACTTAACCTAGAATTCAACTTCAGCGGCAACGCGAATCCGCGCGGCAGGTAAGAAATGTCCTAAAGAAAGTCGTACATGGGCGGCTCTCCCTTCGGCCGTGCCTTCCACCTCGCGTGAATCCACGCCCACTGCTCCGGATGTTTCCTCACTATCTCCTCAATAATCTTCGCAAATCGCTGCGTGTTCACCAGAACGTCCTGCTCCGTGTCACCCGTGCGGACCAATTCCACAGGCGGCTCGAAGCGCAGTCGATACTTGCGCAAATTCCCGTCCCAATACGCATAGCCTGGCACTACCGCCGCATCTGTATGCAGCGCCACGCGTGCGATCCCCGTGGTTGTGCACGCAGGTATCCCGAAAAAGTCTACAAAAATACCTTCCCCCGGCATGGTGTTCTGGTCTGCCAGAACTCCCACGGTTCCCGCGGCTTTCAACACGCGCAGCATCGTCCGCGCTGCCTCATTCTTATAGATCGGTTTGTTCCCCGATAACCCGCGATAGGCATTCACCAGCCCATCGAGGGCCTGATTGTCCAGAGGCCGCGCCATATAGTGCAGCGGAAACCCATACAAACCATGCGCGTAGGACGAAAGCTCCCACGCTCCAATGTGCCCCGTCAGATACAGCACGCCTTTACCGTGGCTCTGTCCCGCCAGAAAATTCTCATGCCCGTCAAGCACCACCACGCGCTCAATATTTTCTTTCGTGTACTTTGGAAACCGCGCGAATTCCGCTGCCATCCACCCCAGGTTGCGAGCCATTTGCTTCATCACCGTGCGCCGCCACCGCTCAGTCCAATCCGGAAACGCCAGCTTTAGGTTGAACTCCGCGGTTTTGCGCAATTTCGGCAGAAGGAGCAGCAAAATCCTCGCGGCCACCGCCGCAACTCCTCTCGCCAAGGGACGTGGCAACGCCCCCAACGTTTTCACGAATGTCCACGCCACCGCATATTGAAGCCGCTCAATCATCGACGCTGGATTCTTTTCTCCTGTTTGCGCAATTATGCCGGACTTCCGCCATTCCAAGATACACTGAGAATGCTAGACTCAACTTTCCGTGACGCAAACTGCCAATTCTGCTCTGGACAGTCACTCCACGCCGCTCGCGGCACGCCTCGCCTGGATCATGCTGATCCTCGCCACCCTCTACATCTGTTATTTCCACAACCTCGGCGCCGTCGGCTTTGTGGGACCCGATGAGCCGCGCTACGCCTGGATTGCCCGTGACATGGTCGAAACAGGAGACTGGGTCACACCGCGCCTTTACGGCAAACCCTGGTTTGAAAAGCCCGTCCTCTATTACTGGGGCGCCGCCCTCAGCTTCAAAATGTTCGGTGTGAGTGAAGCCGCCGCTCGTTTCCCCAGCGCCCTCGCCGCCCTCTTCGCCACTCTCGCTATGTCCTGGCTTGCCTGGCGGGTGTATGGAGCGGAAACCGCCCGCTGGCTGCTCCTTCTGCTTCCAACCACTGTCGGAATGATCGGCTTTTCCCACGCGGCCGCCACAGACATGCCCTTCGCAGGCATGCTCACCATCGCCATGGTCTTCGCCGCCCGCCTTCTCGGCCTGGTTCCTACACCCTCGCCCACCTCCTCAACCTCCTTACCTTCCTCAACTTCCTACAACTCCTTCTTCCTCGGCTTCTTCCTTGGCCTCGCCGTTCTCGCCAAGGGCCCTGCCGCGATCATTCTTTCCGGCGGCGCCGTTCTTCTTTGGGCCGCGTTCACCAAACGCTGGCGCGACGCCATACGCTGCCTTCATCCCGTCGCCATCGCCAGCTTCTGCCTCACTGCCCTTCCTTGGTACATCCTCTGCGCCCGCCGCAATCCCGATTTCTTTCGCGTCTTCATCATCGAGCACAATTTCAAACGCTTTCTCACTCCCGAATTCCAGCACATCCAACCCTTCTGGTTTTACGTCCCAATCATCTTGGTCGCGGTATTTCCCTGGACGATCCTGCTGGTTCCCGCGGTGGGACAAATTCTCGTTGGGGGTACCAATCGTGGCTCTGAATTTGCCTCCACGCTCTTCCTTGTTTTCTGGCCGGCATTCACTCTCGTCTTCTTCACCGCCTCCAAGTCAAAGCTTCCCGGCTACATATTGCCCGCTATCCCGCCAGTTGGTCTCTTACTCACAAGCTCACTGGTGGAGAACCTTCGAAGGAAAGAATGGCCACAACGCTGGTTGACCGTTTCTCTCGGCGCAGGCTTTCTCGCTGCGGGCATCGCCTTCGCCGCTGCTTCAAGTAAGCTATCAACTTACACGGACGTTCATCCATCGCCGGCCGTTACTGCCCTCTCATTCACTGCTGTGCTTGCTGGTGTTGCCGTAACACTTTTGGGGCTCTTCCGGAGAGCCAAAATTGCCATATTCGTTATGATTGCCTTCCTTCTTCTATTGACTGTGAAGACGGACAACCTACTCGACAAACTTGACCCGGGGCTCACCGCGCGCACTGTACCGGTTGCAGTCACCAGGCTCTGGCCAGAATTCTCTGCAAATCGTGCCGCCACTTGGCAGCTCAATCGGTCATTGGTATTCCAGCTAAATTTCTACCTGCACACAATAGTTTCGGAGTGGGCGCCTGGAACTCCCAAACCCGAATGGCTTTTTGTGGGGCCCAAGCAGCATCAACAAGCTCGCGCTCTTGGCTTTGCGTGCTTGGATTATTTGGTCTTTCCGGCGGTGATTCCCTGCAGGAATGCGAACTCAATGGCTGGTTTTAGCGGGTTTGGTGCTCTGGGAAGGAATGACGATTTCGGGGAGCGGACTGATCGTGACCGGCAACCGCGCTAGGAAGAAACTTACGACGCGATTTTCGTAGCCTCGCTTTTCATCCTCGGGCAAGTTCACAAAATTTCCGTGCGGAATGACTGCTTGTTCCCTCGGCTCGTGCGCCTTCAGGAACATATCCCGGGTGATGCCGCCCAGTTCCGGATCATCGGAAGCCTCGATAAACAGAATGGGCACGTCCACAAGCGTTTTCAGTTTGGAGGAGAGCGACGGATCTTTCTTGTAGCTGTAGTTCAACCACTCGAAGGTCGTCTGCGCAGACGTAACCATGAGCGGAAAGCCGCCGACGCCGGTCTTTTCCACGCCAATTTTCACCATCTGCCTCGGATAGTCATACACCGAATCCAGCACCAGCGCGCGAACGCGGTTATCCGTCTCCGCCTCGCGCAATGCGGCATAGGCTCCAAGGTTGTAGCCCCACAGACCAAATCGCGCGGCGTCGATGTCATTGCGTCTGGCGATAGTGTCGATCGCCGCGCGCACTTCATCCGATTCCCGGTACCCGAAGGTCGTAACTCCGTCATTCGAGCCATGCGCCGCGAAGTCAAACACAAACACGTTGTACTGGTGGTCCTGCAGCGCGGAAACCAGCGTCAGAAGTTCGCCCCGGCTGGACTGGTAGCCGTGGCACAAAATGATCGTGGGAGCGCCACGCAGTCCCGGGAAAAACCAGCCTTTGCGATCCGCGGGCTTCAGGCCTGCCACGGTGAAATCCACTTCGTCGGGCCGCCCGGGAAAACTGGCCATGCTGATTTCCGAACTGGTGCGCTCTGGTTTGACGATCCAGTAAGTCAAAACTCCGGCAATGGCCGCTGTCGCCAGCACCACAAAGAAGACCAGCGTCAGGATGACAGCTGCTAGCTTTGTGTACCAGCGTCTTGGGTAACGCAACTCATCCAGGATCGACATGGGCATTGGGCTCGGAATCCGGCTCCTCGCCGGAGAATTCACACAGTCTTCACGAAGCTATTCCTGCTGGAACTCAATTTGTAGCCTAGCACGCGGTTTTCCGGCTGCTGAGAAGCTTCTCCACGGGATGTGCCCGATTTGTATCGGCCCGATTGCGGGGATTTGGCAGGAATTTGCTCGAATCGGCTATCATGGCAATTGCACCAGGGAAATGGATAAAGCCCCATCCATGAACATCATCGACTTGCGCCAGGCGACTGTGCGCCAGATGGAGCCGCTCCTGCTGGAAGAGGCCGGCCATTGGCGCGAAGAGTTGCATTGGGATTACAAGAGCGCGCTGGAACTCATCAAGCGCTTCCTGGAAGCGCACGCTTTGTCCGGATGCGTGGCGCTCGAGCACGGCTCTGCGGTCGGCTATTCCTTTTACGTGCTGGAAGATTACAAGGGCCTGATTGGCGGGATGTACGTTTCACCACGTCAGGACCAGGGGCCGATTGGGCGGCGGTTGCTCGAGGAGATGCTGTTCAACATGCGGGCGCTGCCGCAAATGCAACGGATCGAAGCGCAACTGATGCCCTTCGGTGGCCCGGTGGACGACGCGCTGCGCGACCAGGGTTTCCGCCTGCATACGCGGCAATTCATGCTGCTGGACCTGGCGAAGCAGCAGGAGGGCGCGCCGGGAAGCAATTCCGGTTTGCGGCTGGATCGCTGGAACGACCGTTACTTTGAACCGTGCGCCAAGCTGATTTATCTGGCGTACGCGAATCACATTGACGGCGACATCAACGATCAATACCGCTCGCGGCACGGGGCGCTGAAGTTTCTGAAGAACATCATCCTGTTGCCCGGCTGCGGACAGTTCCAGCCCAATGCTTCGTTTGTCCTGCGGCATCCGGGAGGCGACGAACTGGCCGGCGCGGTGCTGACCAGTGAAGTCGCCGAGGGCGTCGGCCACACGACCCAGATTTGCGTTCAGCCCGGCTTTCAGGGCCATGGACTGGGCCGCATCCTGATGCAGACTGCGGCGGATGCGTTGCGCAACCTGCAGTTCAAGGAATTGACCCTCACGGTCACCGAGGAGAATAAGACCGCTGTGCATCTCTACGAGCGGCTCGGTTTCACCACCATCAAGTCCTTCACCGCGGGCGTCTGGCCGCGATAGATATCCCTTAGATCAATGTCTGCGTCTTTCTTGACGGCGATGGCCGCGACGTCTCGCCTTTGTTCTCTTGCGAGCTTCTTCATAAAATTCCCTTTCCCGGGATGTCGCAGCACGAGCCGAGATTAAACGAATTACTTCCTCGCCTGCTTGCTCGGAACAAGTGTGCGCAACGAGGAGAACGGCTCCCGGACTGATTGCACCAAGGGTGAGAAATCGCTCCTCGTTCTGATCGTGCAGCGCGTCCCGCAAAGTGACTGCGTGGGGTCATCGAAGACCAGCAGGCAGTCTCGAACTGTATGTCATGGCGTTTCAGGTTAAGAGCGTTCTTCTGTGCATCCCATTTAAAGCGCATTGCCGTTTGACTGCTCCGGGTATTCGATGTACGTACATTTTTATACTGGCGATTCTTCATCAGCCTTTGCTCACCTTCGGCGCCCCGATCGTGACATTCACCACAGGCGTCTGGCCGCGCCAAAGGGCTCTCGGGGATCAGCGATCAGGTATCAGGAACTGCTCCTCTCTCCTTATCATCGCTGCGCTTTCAATTGCTTCTGCGCTTTCTCGAATTCGTCGCCGGGTAGCCATAGTGGGGTCGTGGAGGCGCTGGCGGCTTTTTGGCCGAGGACGTAGCCGAACTGGCCCATCAGGCGTCGGCGCGAAAATCCATATCGGGTTTGTATTCGTCGGTAGGCTGGTGGTAACGGTGATCGACGTAGTCCTTCGCCTGCGCCTCGCCCCATGCCGTGTCGTGGCCTTTGTATTTCATGCCTTCGCTGATGGAAAACGCGGGAATACCGACGCGACCGAGGCTGAAATGGTCGGAGCGGTAATAATGGCCGGCCTCTGGACGGGAATCGGGGCGAATAGTAAGCTGAATTCCTTAGCGGTCTCCTCGACGGTGGGATAAAAGGTAGTGCGCTCCGCGCCGCTGACTTCGACTTCTTCCGGAACACCGATTGGGGAGCTACCGCGTCGTAAGTTCAGATCGAGAATCGGCTGGACAGGAAGTTGGGCGAGATGCTTGCCGAGAATTCGGAGCCCAGTAGGCCCTGCTCTTCCCCGGTGACCGCGGAGAAGAGAATGGAACGAGCAGGAGCGGGTTTCGTGGCAACCCAGACACGCGCCAGTTCGAGCAGAATGCCGCAACCCGTGGCATTGTCGACGGCGCCGTGATAGATGTTCGCGCCGGCCGGCTTGGATTTGTCGATACCGAAGTGATCGTAGTGCGCGGTGTAGAGAACCGCCTGCGCTTTCCTGGCCGCGTCCGAACCCTCCAGCATAGCAAGCACGTTGCGCGAATTGAACGGCCGCACAGAACTGACGATGTGCGCTTTCAGACTGACGGGCAGTTCGATGGGTTTGAAGTCGCGCGACTGCGCCTGCTGGAAGAGTTTGTCGAGATCGAGTCCACCCATGGCGACAAGTTTGCGCGCCACGTCCTGTTGGATCCACGGAAGCCGCTTCCAATTTCGGAGTGCCGTCGAGTTTCAGGAAAGATTTTTCGCCGCCCCAGGAATTGCGGACCACGCTCCAGCCGTAACTGGCGAGATCCGTGCGGTGAATAATGAGCGTGGCGACGGCCCCGCGGCGGGCGGTTTCCTCGAACTTATAAGTCCAGCGGCCGTAGTAGGTGAGTGCTTTGCCCTTGAAGAATTTCGGATCGTCGGAGATGGGTTCGCTGACGAACAGGAGAGCGACCTTGCCCTTGATGTCGTAGCCCTTGTAGTCGTCCCACTGGTATTCCGGAGCAGAGATGCCGTAGCCGACGAAGACGATGGGTGCGTCGATATCGGCGGACGCGGTCTGGGCTTCGTTGGTGGTGACGTAATCGTCGAGAGCTCTTCAGATTGAGTTGCCCGCCGCTGTCAGGAACCAGAGCAAACGTGCTTGCGGGAAGCGTGCTTACGCCGACCATGGGGACGTTCTGGAAATAAGTGCCGTTTTCGCCGGCCGGCTTCAGGCCGTAGATTTTGAATTGCGCGGCGATGTAGTCGGCGGCAAGATCGCCGCCCTTCTGGTTCATGCCGCGGCCTTCCAGTTCGTCGCTGGCGAGAAATTTCACGTGGGCGCGAATCTTCTCCGAATCAAATTTGGGCGCATGGGATTTCTCGGCGAAGGCCACCGTGCCGACGACTACGATCGTGATAGCAATCAGAAGTTTACGCATGTTCTCTCCCGCTAAAATGAATGCACGGCCTGGCAAAACTGTAGCACGAGTCTGCGAAGAGGGGTGGCGAAGTACCCCCCTGTTTTTGGTATCAAGGGGAAACAAAGGACTTACAGGCGGAATCGTTGTATGAAGGGGAAACACTAGACTTAGTGGCACCCTTCGCAGGATTCGCTCAGGGCAAGAAGGAGTTAGCATGGTTTTCCGGGGTGGATTGTGATCAACGAATCGGGTACCCCCCTCCCCGGTGCTTTTCGGTACGACGCGGGTAAGTGATTGGTAGAACGAAGGATACTCGAAACTGCGTACAGGATTTACCGAGACCAGTTTGGGACGGAATTCGGAAGTGTATGGGAGCGTGGAGGTTAGGTAGAGGAAACAAGCGGTGTACCGGCGGTTTCGGTATACCGGGGAAGGCAGGGGCGAGACGCGAGAGAGGAGGCCGAGGCGGCAGAACCCAGGCATGCGGATAGACGGATCCCTTCTGCAGGCCTTTGTGTACTATAAAGTATGATAAATAGACTGTAAGTTCACAAAGGAAGGGTGGCGGCTCTCGCGAAAGTCAAAACCCGCACCCTTACACACCAAAGGATACGGCACCCGGCAACCTCCGTGTTTTTGTGGTTTGCGATGGGAGCGATGACATATTCTCAACGACCTCGACCACGAGGATGGGGAGATACGGACGGGCCATCCCCCGCAGGCTTATCAAGAGTCTTTCCGGCCGGATTACCCGGCGTTGAATCGACTTGGTATCTCTGGACGCTGAGGAACCCTCCATTTGGGCAGCCGTAGGGACCTTCGTGACGGGCGGTAAAGACACCAACGACACCGACGAAGTTCCTATTCAACTTTTGCCAATCTCGCCCCATTTCTTCGGACAGATGAAACCAAAGCGCATTCTGATAAGCGGCTTGATTGAAATCTTGCTCCTCCAAAAAAAGTAAATCTTGTTCTTGACCGATGTGGATGAACCCAATCACCGATACGAATTTTCCCTCGAACATTTCAGGCGTAGCAATCAGCTGAATGATGCTAACGTCGATCGGCGTTTCGGATGAAGCGCCCGATCCATATGGGGAGAGAAATAAGATCACGATGAACGAGAACATTCTCACGACCTTCATGAGTGGGTCCCCCTTATACGTCTCTTTCGCCCTAACTCGCCATCTTAGAGGCATTCTATGGCATGCATGGTGAGGGAGTTGAAGAACCTTGAAGCACAAACATCGCCCGGCACCGGTTACGTGGCGGGTGGCGCGGAAGACCCCGAGAGCACAGGCCCTTCGCAGCTCAGGGCAAGCAGGAAGGCCTGTGCCACGTGTCCAGACCGGTTGAAATCGCCGGTGGGAGACAGCGATTGGAGAAGTGCGTTTTTGGCGGGGAGGAATGTTCGACCGCAGAGTAGGGAGCGTAAAAGCGAATCTTTGGTCCGCCGCGGCGGGCTCGGGATGACAGAAAGAGTGATGGCGAGGTAGGGTGCGCGGGCGTGAACGCCTCGCTCCCCTGACTGAAGTCAGGGGCTTATGAAAGCTTGGGATTATGAGGCTTGGGGATTACGGATGGTGAGGACTTGGGGCGCGGCACTTCGATTGTGGTCGGGACGAGCAACGCTGCGCGCCTGCGGCGGGAGAGGAATGGGGCACCATGTATCGCGCCCCTGCGCGGGAAAACCAGGAGCACAGGCTGAAGCCTATGCTACCGGACAGGGGAAGAGTGGAGGCGCTTGGGGCCGGCTTCGCGGATGTGCTCGGGGCACTCGGCGATCATCAGCTTGAAATTCTCGATGAAGCGGGCGGCCAGGGCGTCGTACTTCTTGAAGTACTCCTCCCGGCTGGGCCAGGTGTTCGCCGGGATCGAGAATCTGCGCGGGCACGCCCTCGCACTGCGTGGGCACGTCGAAGCCGAAGACCGGATCCTTTTTGTACTCCACGTTCAGCAGCGTGCCGCTCAGCGCGGCATTCAGCAGCGCGCGCGTGTGCTGGATGCTGATGCGTTTGCCGACGCCGAACGGTCCGCCGGTCCAGCCGGTATTCACCAGCCAGACGTTGGCGTCGTGCTTCTGAATCTTCTTCTTCAGCAATTCGGCGTAGGCGAGCGGGTGATGCACCATGAACGGCCCGCCAAAGCAGGTGCTGAAGGTGATCTGCGGCTCCGTGCCCAGGCCGATTTCCGTTCCGGCAATCTTGCTGGTGTAGCCGGAGATGAAGTGATAGATGGCCTGGTCCGGGGTGAGCCGCGAAATGGGCGGCATCACTCCGGAGGCATCGCAGGTGAGGAAGATGACGTTCTTGGGATGGCCCGCGCGCTTTTCCGGCAGATGAGTTTTCGATGTAGGCGAGCGGATAAGCGGCGCGGGTGTTTTCCGTGACGCTGTAGTCGTTCAGATCGAGATGGCGCGAGACCGGATCGAAGGTGACGTTTTCCAGGATGGTGCCGAAGCGGCGCGTGCACGGCATAGATTTGCGGCTCGGCGTCTTCGGAGAAGCCGGATCACCTTGGCGTAGCAGCCGTCTTCGAAATTGAAGACGCCGTTGTCGCTCCAGCCGTGCTCGTCGTCGCCGATCAGGCGGCGCTTGGGGTCGGCGGAAAGGGTGGTCTTGCCGGTGCCGGAGAGCCCGAAGAAGATGGCGACGTCGCCGTCGTCGCCGACGTTGGCGGAGCAGTGCATGGACAGCACGCCTTCCAGCGGCAGCAGGAAGTTCAGCACGGTGAAGATGGTCTTCTTGATTTCGCCGGCGTAGCTCGTGCCGCCGATGATGGCCAGGCGCTCGCGGAAATTGATGATGATGAAAGTTTCCGTGCGCGTGCCATCCACCATGGGCGAAGCCTGGAAGCCCGGCGCGGCGATGACGGTGAACTCCGGCACGTGCTGTTGCAGCGCGTCCTGGTTGCGGATCTTCAGGAACATGGTGCGCGCAAACAGGCTGTGCCACGCCTTCTGCGTGATGATGCGGATCGGGCAGGCTGTATTCCGGGTCTGCGCCGGCGTAGCAATCCTGCACGAAGACGTCGCGGCCCTGCAGGTAGCCTTGCAGGCGGGTCAGCAGCGCGCTGAAACTCTCGCTGGTGAACGGCCGATTGTAGTCGCCCCACCAGACGTTGTCTTCGGTGGACTGCTCGCGCACGACGAACTTGTCCGCCGCCGCGCGCGCCGTGTGCTTGCCGGTGTTCACCACCAGCGGGCCGAGGTGGGACAGTGCTGCCCTCGGAGCGGAAGATGCTCTCTTCGTAGAGCGCGGGCGTCGGCAGATTCCAGTAGATGCGGCGCAGATTCGACGAGGCCGTGGTTCTGCAGGCCGTAGTTGCTGGCCAGCTTTGCCGGCTTCCTTTACCGCGGGAGATTGGACATCGAGGTAGATGTTCATAGCCAGTCCCTCACCAGCTTGCGGTCGCCCAGGTAGAGTTCGTTGGCGGAGTTGGGATCGAGCGCCCACTTGATGCGCTCGAGGCCTTCGGTAATGTCCTTCGATGGTGCCGCAGTAGCTGAGGCGCAGGTGGCCTTCGAAGCCGAATTCCTTGCCCGGGACGGTGACCACGCGAACTTTCTCCAGCAGGAATTCGGCAAGCTTCTGCGAATCCTTCATGTAGGCGCTGAAGTCCGGGAAGCAGTAGAACGTGCCGTCCGGCTTGTGGACGCTTGACGCCGTCGAAGGCCTGCAGGCGGTCGACCATGACGTTGCGATTGTTCTCCAGCGTGACGCGCAGGCTCTCGATGGAGGACTGCACGCCGTTCAGCGCGCCCACCGCCGCCCACTGCGAAGGAGCGGAGGGCCCGGAAGTCTGCTGCGACTGGATGGTGGCCATGGCCTCGATCAGCTGCTTGTTGGCGATGGCCCAGCCGATGCGGAAGCCGGTCATGGCGTACATCTTGGAAACGCCGTTGATGACCACCAGCTTCGATTGCTCGAGCGGCGCCTTCATGAAGTCGTAGCAGATGCGGCGCGGTCTTGTCGTCGAAGACCAGGCGGTTGTAGATGTCGTCCATGATCAGGTAGATGCTCTTCTTCTCGCAGAACTCGACCATCTCCTGGATGAAATCCTTGGAGTACATCACGCCGGAGGGATTGTTGGGACTGTTCAGAATGATGGCCTTGGTGTACGAGCCGACGGCGTCGGTGATCTCTTTCGACGGTGGGGATAAAGCGTGCCATCCTCGGCCGTTACCGGCAACGGGAACGCCGCCGGCCAGCTTGACCATTTCCGGATAACTCACCCAGTAGGGCGCCGGAAAGATCACTTCTTCCTTGGGATCGAGAATGGCGTGGAGCAGCACCATCAGCGCCTGCTTGGCGCCGCCGGAGACGATGACGTTGTCCGGCGAGACGATCTTGCGGTAATGCTCCTCGGTGTAGCGGATGATGGCTTTCTTCAGCGCGGGAATGCCGTCGGGCGCGGTGTAGCGGACTCTCGCCGGTATTGAGCAGCGAGGTGCAATTGATGACCGCATCAATGGGGGCCTTGCTCTTGGGTTCGCCGCCTCCCAGTGAATGACGGCTCGCCTTTCTCGCGCAGCAGAGCGGCGGTTTCATTCAGCTTGAGAGTCGCCGACTCCTTGATGGATCGTGCGAGTTGGCTAAGACTCATAAAGACACCTTTCCTGAAGAAATGGAAAGACCGGACAAGTGAATTTGATGCCGAAGCACGGAGAAATCTTACAGCGCTGAGCGAGCGGGAAGCTGTGACGAATTACCCGGAAAAGAGAAAGATGGCGGAGAGGGTGGGATTCGAACCCACGGTAGGGGTTAACCTACACACGCTTTCCAAGCGTGCGCCTTAAACCGCTCGGCCACCTCTCCGGAGGGGCGGTCAACCTTTCGAGTTTAGCAGAAACGATGGGGACCTGCATTGGGTCAGGAGATGATACCCGCGGGGCAGAGTGGGATTTGCGACTCGCGGAGTATCAAGTAAACTAGTAAGGTTACCCCACGACTCCGGGGTCGTCTAATTGGTAGGACACCAGCCTTTGGAGCTGGCTATCCTGGTTCGAGTCCAGGCCCCGGAGCCACTTTTGGCGCGTTGCAGAGCAGGCTGCTGCCGGAGAATCAGCGACCGGGGGGATGGAAATCCCAGCAGCGCCGGAGCACCGCCGGAAGCGAGGGAGAGATGAAGCGAATCCTGAAACTCAGAAGGTATCCGAGACGGATTCGGTCATGCCAAGCGGGCATGACGCTCCTGGAGCTGTTTATCGCCTGCACCATCCTGCTAATCCTGGCCGGGGCTGCGGAACCGATGATTCGCATCACCATCGTGCGGAGCCGCGAGGCTGAACTGCGAAGAGACCTGCGCGAAATGCGGAATGCCATCGATCGCTACAAGGATATGGCAGATTCCATGGCCTTTCAGGTGGAGGTCACGAGCAACGGCTATCCCCCGGACCTGGACACTCTGGTGAATGGGGTGACCATCGCGGGCAACAAAAAGGTGCGCTTTCTGCGCAGAATTCCGGTGGACCCGATGACGGGCCGGCGCGAATGGGGGATGCGGTCGATTCAGGACGATCCGGATTCCACGAGCTGGGGCGGCGACAATGTTTTTGACGTGTTTTCGGAGTCGCAGGGCACGGCGCTCGACGGAACGAAATACTCGGAGTGGTAGAGAGCTTTGAACGGCAGACAGCGGGATAATTAGCGAAAAATTAAGGAGGATCGCGCGGTTTCAATTGCCGGGTGGTCTGGCAGAAATGAGATTGCTGGTGGTGGCCACGCACTGCCAGCTGCCGTTGGACTTAATCCAGGTATCGACGAAGCGCTCGCGGTGCACAAAGGCTTTGCCCTTGTCCGAGCCTTTAATGCGAAGAATCCCCACGACCACCGCGGCATTTCCATAGACCTGCACGCTGGTTTGTTCCGTGACCGCCTGAGAGGGCTGGTAATCCGGTGATTTAATACTGGCGAGAAATTCGCTTTTCGTTTGCACACTACCATCGATATCCACAGAGATCATCGAGCTTGCCAGGAGCATGTCCAACGCCTTGGTGTCCTTCTCTTCCAAGGCGTGATTCCAGGCTTTTTCGAGCCCCAAAACGCGGCCGCCCTCATCTTTGTCACTGCTTTGCTGCGCTGACGCAAGCGCAACGGCCAACAGAAGTAACCCACCAACCACGAAGAACTTTTTCATGGGCATTTCCTTAAACTTACCCGAGATTTGTCCGAGCGGTGGACGCTTGTAGGGTAAGACAGGAAGGGCAGCAACGGGAGGATTCCGCTGTACGAATTGCCGAAGGAGTACTCCAATAAAGCACGCAGAAAAACGAGAGGAGTGCCGCCGTGGAAGGAGAGCCCATCAAGCACGCTGGGCGAAGAGCTCGCCGACCGCTCGATAGGCCTGATCGATCGCCACATCGGTGTAGGCGCTGGCACCCGCATCGGAATTGGCGATGGCGATGCGGCCGAAGGGTTGGCGGCCTCGAACCCAGGGCTGCTCGCCATCTTTCCAGTCGGGAGTATCGAGTCCGAACGGCGTGTACGCATAGCCGTGAGCCCAGCGGTTGACGGTGATTCCGGCAATGTCCGCGGCCGGATCGAAACCGGCACCGCCCAGCATGCGGCCAAGCTGTTCGCGGATATGGCGCTCAAATTTGGAAAAGGGCGTTTGAAGAAGCTCGTAGCGGCCGGCGCGATTCTGATCGCGGACGGGAAGGCCGGGCTTGCAGGGCGTGCGGAGCATGAAGAGCACGGCCGGCTCCTCGGGCGTGCTGGGAAATTCATACTGGCCAAGACTGACCGGGAAGTCGAGTGCGGTGTAGGTGTGATAGCTCCCCGGTGAAACGATGTGGTGCACACCGAGTTTGGAAAATGATGTCCAGTTGCGAAGGGCGACGTGTGAGTAGACGAGAGGCGATTTTACCAGATAGGAGAGCGACTCCTTCTGGGCGCCGGGCAATTCCGGGCAGATATAGGGAATCATGACGTTGTAGCAGGCGAGCACGCAGTAGTTCCCTTTCACCAAGTAGGGCTTTCCGGCGCGGGTGTAGGTTACGAGGACCTCTTTTGCTGAGTCCCTGGCGGGGGCGTGCTTCACATTGACGACGGTGCTGTTGAGGCGGAGGCGCACGGAATTTTCTGCGCGGTCCAGTTGGCTGTAATCGGCCCGCGCAGTGACCACATCTTCCATTGTGGTTCCGGGTATAGCGGCGGGGATCAGGGAACGCACCAAGAGGCGCGCAATGGAAGCGTTGCCGTCGGGAAAGTGGAAGATGTAGGGCTCTTCCTTCTCGTGTTTGGGGAAACCCAGTCCATCGAAACCTGGATAAGTGAACGAGCCATAGTCATCACCCGCCTGGTAACAGGCGTAGGCAGGGACGGCTTCGATGCCGACACAGAAGAGATCGTGGGAGAAAGTCTGGAAGAAGGGCAGCGCATCCGGCAAGAGCTTGCAGTATTTTGTCAGGTACTCGGCGTAACTGATTTTTGCCAGGCGGGCGATTTTTGCCTGGAGCGAAAGGCCTTTCAAGTAGTCGACTTTCCCTGCATAGACGCGCGCGATATCCTTTCGCACAGTAAGAGAGAGTGGAGTTTTGGCCAGAAATTCGGACCAGGGCGTGGTGTTCATGCCGGTGACAAGGCGGTCCTCGCCAAAAGTTTCCTTGTCGAAGAAGGCGGCGGTGCCGAGTTTGGAATAAAGTTTCTGGTCGTATGCTTTGTAAAACTTCTGCGTGTCGATCCCCAGCTCTTTCAACAACCCATTGGCTTCCGCGCTGTACTCGCCCGGACTTTCGATGGATTGCGTGCCTCCGTAGCTGAGCACCATCCTGCCGCCGGCTTGAAATTCATTGCGCTTGGCATGACCGCCAAAATCGTCGTGATTGTCCAGGATCAGGATATTCGCGTTCTTCCCAGCCTTCTGGCGGAAACGATACGCCGCAGCCAGGCCACTGATGCCTCCCCCCACCACGACAAGATCATAAGTTTCGCCGGTTTGCACCGGTTCGCCGAGAGAGTCGGCGCTTTCTCCATCGCGCATGCGGTGGGCCATGCTGAAGCTGCCGTCATGATTGCCGCGCATGCCGAGTTTTGCGGGAGGGTAGTAATCGGGAGCCTTTTCCGGCGACGGATCATCGAGAACGGCGGCAGCTAGTAACCGCTCGGCGCTGAGAGAGCCGGTGAGCAAACTGGCGCCAGCGCCAATGGCGACGCCATTCAGGAAATCGCGGCGCGAGATTTCCCGATCCATTCCCAGCTCCTGGTCTTTCTTCCGGTTGTCCATTCCCTGCCCTCAGGATGAAGGATGCGCAAAACAGGTAGTATAGCGCGGCACACGAATCTTTCAGCATTTTCCACATGCTTTGGAGCGGCCAGCCAACGATTGGCGCGGAAATCCGATGTTTACCGGGCAAACTGGCCGATGCCTCCGAGCCGGCTCATCTGTCCAGACAGTTAACCACCGGGAGCTGGGACTTATTCGTAGCGGAGCGCAGTCACGGGGTCGACGCGCATAGCGCGGCGCGCGGGGATGTAGCAGGCCAGGAGTGCGGTCCCAACGAGGAGCAGTGTCACCCCGCCGAAAGTCAGCGGATCGGTGGCAGTCACGCCGAAGAGCAGCGATTCTACCGTGCGTGTGAGGGCCAGCGAACTGGCAATCCCGATGGCCACCCCAATAAAAATCGTGCGCAATCCTTGGCCCAAGATCATCCTCAGAATGTCCCAGGAGCCCGCCCCGAGGGCAACGCGCACGCCTATTTCGCGCGTGCGGCGGCTGACCGAATAGGTCATCACGCCAAACACTCCTGCAACGGCCAGCAACAGCGCGGTGATTCCGAAGAATCCGATGAGGATGAGGTTGAACCTCCGCGAGCCCAGCGAAGCGGAGTACACTTGCGAAAACGTCCGGAACCTAGCCGGAATCTCCGGATTGAGGTCCTGCAGGATGCCTAGTGCGGCCGAAGCGACCAACCGCGTATCCGCATCGCTCAGCATCGTTAAGGTGATCGCCGCGCGCGGCCGCTGTAACAAATTCACGTAAACGGTCGGGCGCGGCGGCATGTCGAGGCCATATTCGTGAGTGTCGCCCACGATCCCGACGATGGTCAGCAAACGCAAGTCGCCGTCCATGTTTCCAAACTCGATCGTGTGGCCGATCGGGTCTTCATTAGGCCAGCGGTCTCGCGCCAACGATTCGCTAATGACGGCAACGTGTGGAGAATTCGCGCCGTCGCGCTCGTCAAAGATTCGTCCTCGAATCAACGGAATTGCGAGAGCCCGGAAGTATCCGTCCGTGGCGGCGCAGAAATCCGCATTGCCGATGCGTTCTTTCTGCTGGAACATGGCAACGAGCTCATCCCTGGTCTTAGGGGCCTCATTCTGCGTCATTAGCAAGAACATTCCGTCGGGAAGGCCGCCATCCATCGGCAGGCCGCTGGTAGCTCCGACATTGCGCATCTCCGGGATTTGTTTGAGTCGGTCAATCAGGTTTAAAAAGAATATCGCCTGAGTTGCCTTTGCTTTGGGATCGTCCACCCACGGAAGCGAAACGTCCATCGTGACAATTTTGTCGACGCGGAACCCGGGATTCACTTCGAGCACTTTCATCAGGCTGCGCCCGAGCAATCCCGCACCGACCACGAGAACCAATGTGATCGCGATCTGCGCCGCCACGATTGCCTGGCCAACGCGCTGGCTGCCTTGCGAACCCGCTTGTCCACGCCCGCCTTCCAAGAGACCCTTGCGCGGATCCCCGGAAGTCCCGCGTGCGGCGGTGAACGCTCCGAGGCCGGCGGCAACCGCGGCGGAAAGCAGGAACGCGAACACAAGGACTGGAATGCTGATCGACACGCTGTCCAACCGCGGTAGATTTTCCGGCGCCAACGCAACCAATGTCGCCACACCCCAGAATGCCAACAGTACACCAAGGCTGCCGCCGATCAGCGAAAGCAGGAATGATTCGGTCAGGAATTGACGGATCAGCCGCCGGCGCGCCGCACCGAGTGCGCTGCGAATGGCGATCTCGCTCTCTCTCGCCGACGCTTGTGCAAGAAGTAAATTCGCCACGTTTGCGCACGCCACCAGCAGCAGAAATCCCACCGCACCGAGCAGGACCAGCAGCGGCGAGCGAGCCTTGCCCGTGATCGAGTCCTGCAGCGGGACGACAATTCCGTCTTTGAGGAGATAATCGCCTTGCTCGCTCGATGAATCGTGAATGCGCCGGGCTATCGCGCTGATGTCTTGATTTGCTTGCTGGACATTCACACCATCGCGGAGGCGCCCTATCGCATTGTAGTTATGCGAGGTCCTGCTCGGGTTTTCGCCGTCTAAATCGGCCGGCAGCCACAAATCCACATCTGCTGGGAAACGAAATCCCCTCGGGAGCACGGCGATAACAGAAGCGACCACGCCATCAATCTTCAGGTGCGACTGCGAGAGATCCCGAGGTGATCCGAGATGCTGCCTCCAGTATCCATAGCTGACAAGAACGGTGGGGGCGGCCCCTTTTTTCGTGTCGCTGACGCTGAAGTCCCGTCCGAGGATGGGCTGGATACCGAAGACCTTGAGAAAATAGGGCGAGACGCTTGCGACCGTCGTGCGCGTCGGCTGTGAAGCTCCCGAAACCGACGCGACGTCATCCGTGTACTTCGCAATCGCCTGGAAGCTGCGGCTTTGATCGCGAAAGTCGTCGAAGTTCGGGTCCGCTACCCGTGACGGCCTGCCTTCCGAGGTGACTTCAAAGACGGCCATGATCCGATTCGAATTGGGGTACGGCAGCGGCCGCAACAACACTCCGTATACAACGCTGAATATTGCCGTGGTCGCGCCGATACCGAGGGCGAGGGTGAGGACGAGGACGACGGTGAGGCCGGGATTCTTGCGGAGTTGTCGGGCACCATTGCGGCAATCGGAGATCACGGAGCGGAGCCAGTTACCGACCCGTTCTTCGCGAACCTGTTCTTTCACCTGCTCGATGCCGCCAAGTTCGATCCGCGCCGCACGTTGCGCATCCTTCGGCGACATGCCCGCACGGATATTTTCCTCGGTCAGCATTTCGAGATGGGAATGAACCTCCTCGTCGAGGTCTACTTCCACTCGGCGCGACAAGAAGAGATTTCGCAGGAAACTTCGGGCGTTCACAAGGAGTAGCATGCGAGACTCCTCTCTACGGCGCTTCCAAAGCTTGCGCGATCGCCCAGGAAATGCGGCCCCATCGCTTGGTTTCAACTTCGAGTTGTTTCCGCCCAGGCTTGGTCAAGCGGTAATATTTCGCGCGGCGGTTGTTTTCGGAGTCTCCCCAAAAGGAGGAGACCCAACCTTCATCCTCCATTCGGTGTAGAGCAGGAAAGAGCGAGCCTGGCTTAACGACAAAAGTGCCGCTGGTGATCTGCTGAATTCTGCGCGAGATTCCCAATCCATGCATCTCGCCGGCGACAAGCGACCGCAAAATCAGCAAGTCCAAAGTCCCCTGCAAAAGGGTCGTCGGGTCGGAGTTCAAGACAACTCTCCTATCGAAATTCTATAGGAATAATACGTGGCCACATATAGAGTGTCAATAGGAAGAGGCCTACAAGTGACCGGCTTGATCCAAGTCGCGGGTGAGGAAGTTGGACGAGAAGGGAGAGGTTCTGTTCCGCACATTCGCCAGCCAGTCGTCCGCAAAAACGCTCTGAGGCATGCTGATCGGAGAGATCGAAGACAGGCGAGGATCCCGGCGGGGTCGCCGTTCTTCGACTAGATAAAGAGTGCGCTGGGCAAAGGAGAATGTTCCAGTTCTAGTACTTGGCGCTTGGCGTTTTATCTTCGTGAGGCTCGTTAGTATTTGAAGAGGCGCAGGTTAGCTGGTGCCGAACCGACCACCGCTGGTCCTCGACATGCTCACGGGAATTGGGTGGAGTCGGCCACGACTCTTGGAAGGCGCATTTGCCTGCCTGAGCACCCCCAGCTGCTCTGTAGCGCCAAATTGCACTGCGGCGGTCGAGATTTGTGAAACGTAAAACTTGATTGGGGAGGACTGCAATGGATCCTTATCGGGAAGAAAATCTGAATGAGAATGGGAACGAGGACGGGAAGTTCTACGGGCGTCTAAAAGCGAACCCCTGGCTAGCCATCGTAATCGTCGCGCTGCTGGCGATTGCCGGGCTGGGTCTGACTTATGGATTTCACGAGCAGAGCATGGTCAACCAGTTGAAGGAACAAGCTGCGGTGACCAACAGCTCGATGAATCAGCTGCAGACGCAAGTCGGCACGCTGACGGCGAAACTGAATGAAGTGAATCCCGCTCAGACGTCCACGGCTTCCCCAATGGCTGAGGCGCCCAACACGGGTATGACAGCCGCATCCTCTGAAGCCCCTCCGGCTCCGATCGTTGAAGAGTCCGCCGCGCCGGTCACCCCGGCACCGATGGTTGCCAGTTCCGAGAAGCCCGCTCCGGCCGTTGTGCCCCCGGCGAAGGCCAAGCCCGCTCGCGCGAAGCGTGCCACTGCAAAAAGGCACTCGCCCGTGGACAAGCGGTACGCACAGCTGAAAACTCAATTGGACGAGCAGGAGAAGCAATTGAAGGATACGCAGGATGCGGTGGCGAAGAACCGGGCGGATCTGGAGGGCTCCATCAGTTCCACGCGGGATGAGCTGAACGGCTCGATCGCGAAGACGCACGAGGAACTGGTAGCGCTGGAGAAGCGCGGAGAACGCAATTATTTTGAGTTTGATCTTTCGAAATCGAAGCAATTCCAGCGCGTCGGGCCGCTCACGCTTTCCTTGCGCAAGTCCGACACCAAACACAAGAGCTACGACCTGGCGATGATCGTGGATGACAACGAGCTGAGCAAGAAGAAGGTCAATCTGTACGAACCCATCTGGATTCATACAGAGACCGGCGGCCAGCCCGTGCAGATAATTGTGAACCGGATTGGGAAGAATATGGTCCACGGTTATGTGAACGCGCCAAAATACAAACAATCGGAATTGGCGGCGCTGGGCACCTCCGCAGCGGCACCCGCGACGGGCAACTCACAGCAGGCGCCAACACCTCAACAATAAGAAGACTTTGGCTGGTCCAAGCAGGGCGCACACTCGCGCCCTGCTTTTTTGTACATGCGAGCGCCGCCGGAGTGACTCCCCTGGAAATCCGTGATATCGGCTTTCGCCCGGGCAATGCTACGCTCTTTGCCTTGCGGGGGAGGGCGCGCGCGGATGCAGGAGCACGTCGCAAAACCACAAGAAGAAAAAGAAACCGGGCGGCTGGAAGCGTTCAGCGACGGAGTGTTTGCGATCGCGATCACGCTGCTGGTGCTGGAGCTGAAGGTTCCTGCGATGGAGACGGCGGGAGGTTCGGCGGCGGAGCTAGGGAAATCGCTGCTGAGGCAATGGCCCAGTTATGTCGGCCTGGTGACGAGTTTTTTCACCATCCTGATCATGTGGGTGCATCACCATGCAATTTTGCGCGTGGTGCGCCGCACGGATGCCTGGCTGCATTTTGCGAACGGCTGCCTGCTGCTGGGCATTACGTTTGTTCCCTACCCGACCTCCATCCTGGCGTCGTATTTGCGAACGCCGGCAGCCAAGATGGCGGCAGGGTTTTATTCCGGCACGTTCGTGTTCATTGCGATCTGCTTTTACCTGTTTATTCGCGCGGCGTTTCGCAAGCCGCTGCTTTCGCCTTCCGCATCGGCAGAATTTGTGGCCAAGACGTGCCACAGCTACATGTTCGGACCACCGCTCTACTTTTTGGCGACGTTGTCGGCGATTCTGGATGCGCGCCTTTCGCTGGGCATTTGCACGGCGCTCTGGATTTTCTGGGCGACGACGATTACAAGAAATACGCGGGCGTGAGGCGCGCCAACCCTAGTGGTAGCTGGCGACGAACTGGCCGTCTTCAATGTGCATATCGGAAACATCCGGTGGGAGTTTGAGCTTGTCGCGATTTTCCGGGGAGTTCATCAGGCGGTCCACGGCGCTTTGCAGGGTGGACTGGGGAATGGGCAGGGAGCCAAGCTGCCCGCTGATAGGATCGAACTTCAGGTAGCCATCGTTGGAGCCGAGGCGACCCACGAGTTCAAGAGTCATGTCCTTTCCGTGAAGGTCGAAGACGACGTAAGCCCGCACGTGATCGCCTTCCATTTGAACCTTGACGTCCTTCACCGAAGAGCGCACTTGGTCCACATCTGCGGCTGAAGGTTCCCCGCTTGAATTGATCACCTGGGATGCATCAGGCGTAGCAGAAGAAGCAGCGACGTTCTGGGCCAGATCCAGATGCGTGGCCAAATAGGAATTGAGTTCGCTTTCATCCAGCCGCAGGGTAGCTTTCTGGCCTTGGGAAACCGATTGTTGCACTTCTTCCAGCTTTTGTTCGGCGCGAGTGGCGGCTTGAGGTGAAGTTTGAACGGCGGGAGGCGGAGATTTGTGGAGGATGAGAATCAGGGTGACCAAAGCCGCCAGATAAGTGGACCAGCGGAGACAGCGGAAGGCCCAGACCCAGGCACTGACAGGCTTGGGAGAAGCCGGGATCGGTCCGGGAACGTTTGCGGTGGTCATGGGCGATACCTCGCACGGGGTGGCCACACGGCGGCCTGACCCTGACTCGCTTTAACCCTAACGCCGCGGAAAGGTTGCGGCAATGGGCAGAATGGGTAAGGCGGCCAAATCGGCACCTGTTCAGCCAGACGGTATGTGAAATACTGCTGGGAGAAAGAATAGGGAAAGAACTGTGGAAGCCGAAGCAAGGGCAGAAACTAAAGAGAGCGTAGCCGAGCGCGTGTTGCCGGCGTATCTGGCGCTGGTAGCAGGGATCGTGTGCATCGCCTGGTCGGCAATATTCGTGCGCTGGACGGACATTCCTGGACCGGCATCGGCGTTTTACCGGATGCTGATTCCCGCGGTGGTGTTGCTGCCGACGTTCGCGATTGACCGAGGCGGCACACGTGTGAATGGGCGAATGATGTGGATCATAGCGCTGGGTGGACTGTTTTTCGCGCTGGACCTGGCGCTGTACAACACGTCGATATTGAAGACGACCGCGGCGAATGCAACTTTGCTGGGCAACAACACGCCGATCGTAGTGGGCCTGCTGAGCTGGCTGGTATTCCGGAAACGACCTCAAGCGGCCTTCTGGCTGGGTTTGATGATGGCGATTGCCGGAACGCTGGTGATTCTGTGGGCGGATCTGGGCAGGCATGTGCAGTTTGGGGTCGGAGACTTGATGGCACTGGGAGCGGCAGCCTGCTTCGCGGTGTATCTGCTGGCAACGGAACGCGTGCGGACTACGACCGGCACCCTGGCGTTCCTGCGGCTGGCAATGATCTCCAGCACGGCGGCGCTGTTCCTGATCAACCTGGTCCTGGGGATCTCGCTGCGAGTGCCGCATGGCCGGACGCTGTGGGCAGTTCTGGGTCTGGGATTGATTTCGCAACTGGGCGGCTACCTGGCTCTTACCTACGCGCTGGGACATTTGCCGGCAACCATCACTTCGGTAAGTTTGCTGACGCAAGGACCATTGACGGCAGTCATGGCTGCGGTGCTCCTCGGGGAGTCGCTGACCCTGCCGCAGATTGTGGGAGGCGCGCTGGTGCTCGGCGGCGTGGGACTGGCGCATCGGCAGCGGCACCCGGAAGAAGAAGCGAACGTCTGATCACCGCCGACTGTGGAAACATTCTCACACGCGACCGGTTCAACGTAATTCACAGCGAAATCGATCGCCTAAATAGCGCCAGTGGCAACTGCCTTGCCAGCCATGTCAAGGTAGGTAAAACTGGAAGGCGCCTTCGAAACGCCACCCACCCGAGCTACAGAGGTACCACCATGCGTGCATTCATTGGATTCTTATTTGTTTCTTTACTCGCCGTGCCTGGCCTGGCACAGGAAATACCCGGTGAAACGCCGGCACCACCGTCTGCAGCGGAAACAGCAAAGCCTGCTGGCATAGGCCGGCCCGCGATCGGAGTGGCTCTGGAAGGTGGCGGGGCCCTGGGTCTGGCGCACATCGGAGTGCTGAAATGGTTCGAGGAGCACCACATTCCGGTGGATTATCTGGCTGGAACCAGCATGGGAGGTTTAGTGGGAGGCTTCTATGCCACAGGCAAGTCCGCGGATGAATTGAGAATTATTGTCAAGGCCGCCGATTGGCCACTCCTGCTGAGCGGGGGAACCCCTTACCCGGATCTTTCCTTCCGGCGCAAGGAGGATGCGCGTGATATTCCCAACTCTATGCAAATCGGCTTGAAGAATGGCGCCGCTCTCCCGCCGGGACTGAACAGCGGCCATCAAGTGAACTTGCTCATTGACCAGGAGACTCTGCCTTATTCCACGATCCAATCGTTTGACGAACTGCCCATACCCTTTCGCTGCGTTTCTACAGAAATTGTGTCCGGCGAGCCGCATGTCTTCGAGAGGGGTTCGCTGTCGGACGCCATGCGCGCGACCATGTCCATTCCCGGGGTGTTTGCGCCCGTGCGCCAGGGCAACCAGATTTTTGTGGACGGGGGACTGGTAGACAACTTGCCCACAGACGTGGTGCGCAAGATGGGCGCCGATATAGTGATCGGGGTACACCTGCAGATCTCGCCGGTGGCGGCCAAGGAAATTCAGTCGGCGTTCAGCATACTGGGTCGTTCGGTCGAGCTGGTGATCGCCAACACAGAAATCCGCGGGATGGGCGAGGCCGATCTGATCGTCAAGGCGGACGTCGAAAAATACGACGCGATGGACTACGACAAGGCCGATGGACTCATCCAGTTGGGTTATGACGCCGCTGAGCAAAAGGCACAGATTCTGAAGACCTATTCTCTCGATGACAAGGCTTGGGCTGAATACCTGAGTGAAAAGCAATCGCGCATCCGAACGAGAATCGGCATTCCCCAGTTTTTGAAAATCGAGGGAGTCTCCAGCGAGAGCGCCGCGAACATGCAAAAGTTCCTCTCGTCGCTGATCGGGAAACCGCTCGATCAGAAGGCTCTCGACCAGCTGCTGACGCGGCTAACCGGCGTCGGGCGCTACGACAGCATCACCTATGAGATGGTCCTCGAAGGCGATAAAGACGGGCTGCTGATCCGTGTGCACGAAAAAAGCTACGCGCCTCCGCTGCTGCGGCCCACCATGGTCGTCGATGGCACGCAGACGGACGACGTGACTTTCACGCTCGGGGCCAGGCTGACTTTCATGGACGTAGCCGGTTTCCGGTCCGAATGGCGAACGGACGTGCAGGTGGGAGAGACATACGGAGTTTCGTCCGAGCTCTACCGTCCATTCCAACCGCTGGGCAAATGGTTTATTGCGCCGTTTGCGGCGGTGGACCAATCCACCTTTCTGATTTACGGAAAGAGCGACCCGAAGACGGATTACCGCGTGGACCGCGCGTCCGGCGGCTTGGATATAGGATACGGATTCAGCCGCTTCAGCGAGGTACGCGTCGGTTACAGCATCGGACATAGCGAGGCCACGCTGCGGCTCGGCGCCCCGGATTACTTCTCTCATAGCGGGCGCGTCGGCGCACTCCACATGCGCTACACCCTCGACCATACCAATGAAGCCGTCATCCCTACTCACGGCTTCTACATCCGATCGAACTTCAACTTCTACGACACCTATCCGGGCGCTACGGAGGCCTTTCCATCCCTTGTGTTGACGGCGCAATATTTCCAGCCCGTTTTTCATCGCGACTCTATTTTCGCCATCGCGGAGGGAGGATCGACCTTCGGCTTCCACCAGACCGGAATTCCCCAATTTTTTCTGGGAGGAGTGGGACGGCTGAGCGCTTACGGGCTGAATGAACTCTTCGGCGATCAATATTTCGTAGGCCGGGCCGGCTACCTTCGAAAAGTCTTCACGCTGCCGTCCTTCGTCGGAAAGCAGGTGTATCTGGTTGGCTACGGAGAAGTCGGCAAAATGTACGGCGACCCGCTTCCTGCTCCACGGCTATCGGGAGACGGGGCCGCGGGGTTGCTGGCGGAAACCGCGTTCGGCCCGGTCTTTGTCGGCGGCAGCGTGGGCGATACCGGCCACCAGAAGTGGTTCTTTCAGCTGGGGCGCATTTTCTAACCGGGCTGATAGGCGTTCGGCCGTGGCCTTTTGGAGAGATCATACTTTTTGTGTAAGTATCCCACGCGCTTTCAAGAACCTGCTCCGGTGGGGGCCAGTCGTAGCCTTTCATCGCTGTCAAATACGTTTCGTAACTCTGATCAGGAAACGCCCTCGCGCCAGCCTTAATCTGTTCGCTCAGCAGCGCAATCTCTTCGTTCGCGTGAGCGAGTTCGTTCTTGCCCACAGTCGTAAGCTGTCCGCGCTCATCAAGAAAACGCAGCGCGGCAACGATGTGCGTCCACCCCGCGCTGCGCGGCAAATGCGCCGGAAACGATGAGGCATCGAAATGCCATTTGCCTTTGTCCCAACAGGCAGTGAGTGACACCGGCGGTGGCGTGGAGTCTTTTTTAAATAACGAGGTCGAGCGTGGCATAAAAGAGATTGTAATCATAAAAGCGCCGACACGCTCACCATGAATGTATGGCTCACAATCAGGCCACAGGTGTTTTGCCTGTATGTCTGAGGAGTCCATCACACCGAGCCACAAGGATAAGAGAGAACGGAAAGGGGTGGGATGGGAAGGAGCGGACAAAAGCTCTTGACTTTCGCTTTTTGTTCGCCTATAGTCGGCTCTGGTAGAGGAAACGGGAAACGGGTGGCTTCGACTCCATTGCCTTCGGGCTCTCCCGAGCCGGATGCCACCCGTTAAAACTACTGCAAGTTGCCTTTCCCTGCCAGGAGCGGCCATGGACGCCTGTGTCGAAAACGTAGCCCCCGGGATGAGCGATCCCGCATATGTAGCGCAGGGCGAGCCTGGGAGCCCTGCGGATTTCCCTTCGCAACCCACCGCGCCGGGAAAGCGTTCGTGGTTCCCGACCGGCTGGCTGGGCAAAGCACACACGGCCCTTCGAAGCTCAGGACAGGCGGAAAAAACGCCGCACATCGTGCACGTGGACGTGGACGCGTTTTTCGCTTCGGTCGAGCAGGTGCTGAATCCGAAGCTGCGCGGCAAGCCTGTACTGGTAGGCCGCGGCGTGGTGGCTTCAGCAAGCTACGAAGCAAAATTCCGCGGCGTGAAGACGGCCATGAGCTTCCGCGACGCGCTGCGCATCTGCCCGAAGGCGATTGTCGTGCCCGGGCAATACGAGCACTACGCGGATTTTGCCGAGCGCGTGCGGCGCATCCTGGAGACGTACACGCCAGCGGTGGAAACGGCGGCGCTGGACGATTTTTACCTGGATTTTGCGGGAACGGAGCGGTTATATCCCGATTTCGAGGCCACGCTGCGGCGGCTGCAGGCGGAAATCCTGGGCCGGACGGGCTTGAGCGTGTCCGTTGGCGCGGCACGCACGAAAGTGGTGGCGTCGATTGCGTCGCGGCTGGAGCGGCCGCGCGGATTCCGCATCGTCGAACCGGGAACAGAGGAAGCATTTCTGGCGCCGCTACCGGTAGAGAAGCTGCACGGCATCGGACACACGCACACCGGAGCGCTGGCGGAGCGCGGGGTTACCACGATTGGACAACTGCGCCAGATTCCGAAGCCGGTGCTGATGGCGGCGTTTGGCGAGGCCATCGGCCAGCAAATCTGGGAACGCGCGCGGGGGCTGGATGGGCGCGAGGTGCTGCTGCCCTCGACCGCGAAATCGATATCGCGCGAAACCACCATCGAGGGCGGCACCATTGACACGGAATTCCTCGGCGGCTTGCTGGAATACTTGAGCGAACGAATCGGCAGAACGCTGCGGGAACATGGCAACCAGGCGCACACGATTGGCCTGCGGTTGCGCTATGTGGACCATTATTCCGCGCAGCAGACGGTGCGGCTGACGCGGGCAACGAATGACGAGCGCGAATTGCTCGTTGCGGCGAAGGATTTGTTTGCAAAGCTGTTTACGCGGCGGGTGGCCATCCGGCTGGTGGGCGTGCGCGTAACGAATCTGGACACCGACCGGCGGCAGAATGAGCTTTTTGACGTGGATGCGAACCGGCGCTGGTACCTGAACCGCGAAGTGGACCGCGTGCGCGGGCGCTACGGCTGGAACGCGGTGTTTTATGGCAAGGGCCTGGAATTGCGCGAGCATTACGCCACGAAGAAGAATGGCCTGGTGCTGTCAACGCCGTGTTTATCGCGATGAGTGGTATCCCCTGTAGCTCACCCCTTCCGGGGTGAGGCTAAAACCCTCAGGCCTGAAGGCCTGAGCTACAAAGGCCGAAGCTACAGAATTTTCCGAACTTCCCTTCCCTTCCCTTTACTGATTGCACTTTCGACGTCTCCGATCGCCTTCCCGCCGGTCGCTGCTCGTTGCCACAGGTCGCGCTCATGTTCGTGCATCTGCATTGTCACAGTCATTATTCGTTTCTGCGGGGAGTAAACCCTCCGGAAGAGATCATTGCCGCGGCGGCGGAGCAGAAGATGCCGGCCGTGGCGCTGACCGATACGAATGGAATGTATGCGGCGGTGCCGTTTTACGAGAAGGCAAAAGCCGCCGGCGTGAAACCCATTGTCGGCGTGGTTCTTGATGTGGAAGGAAGTGGCGAGCGGCGAGTGGCGAGTGGCGAGTTTCGGAAAGAAAAACACACAGAAAGAAACTCGAAATTCGTAATACGAAATTCGTTCAATACTCCTTTAACGCTGCTCGCTGCGGATATGGATGGATACAGCAATTTGTGCCAGTTGACGACGGTGCGGCATTTGGGCGCGTTGCAATTGGATCAGGAAACGTTTGCGGAAGACGAAGGCCGCCCGGTGACGAGCGAAGAATTGGCGGCGCACAGCGCGGGCGTGATTGCGTTGTGGCCGGCGAACGCGATCGTATCGGATGGCAGATCGCGAGCGATACATCCGCTTGCCGGCTGGAAACCGGCGCTACCTGTGCGCGAGGGGGGCGATCGTGCGGACATGGGGTCCAGCGGTGCTGGACCCCTACGAGGAGATGCCGGTGCACAACTTACCAGTAACGAGTCACCCGTCACCTATTTTCTTGCGCAGCTCAGATCCATCTTTGGCGACCGGCTGTACATCGAGGTGCAGCACCTTTCGCCGGGGGATGGGCGGACGTTGCGGGAGGCGGAGCGACTTGGACGAGAGCTGAATATTCCGCTGGTGGCCACCAACAATGTGCATTTCCTGAAGCCGGAAGAATATCTGCACCACCGCGCGGTCAATGCAGTACGCACGAATGCGCTGCTGACGACCGTCGCACCGCCCTTCGCTGACGCTCAGGGCAAGCCTGAAATCACCACCGGCGAAGCATGGTTTAAACCGGCGGTGGAGATGCAGAGGCTTTTCCCGGATCATCCGGAATTGCTGCGCAACACGCTGGAGATTGCGGAGCGCTGCAACCTGCAACTCGAACTGGGCAAGCTGATTTTGCCGGAATTCCCGGTGCCCGAGGGCGAATCGGCGTTTTCATATTTGTGGAAGCTGAGTTTCGAGGGCGCGCAAAAACGCTACCGCCCGCTGCGGCCGGAAGTGCTGGCGCGGCTGACGCGCGAACTGGAAGTCATCGAGAAATGGGGCCTGGCACCGTATTTTCTGCTGGTGTGGGACATCGTCGAGGAAGCCAAGCGGCGGGGGATTCCAGCCGTGGCGAGGGGATCGGCAGCCAGTTCGATGGTTCTGTATTGCCTGGGGATTTCTTGCGTGTGCCCCCTGCGGTGGGGTTTGTATTTCGAGCGCTTCCTGAACGTGCAGCGCGGAGACTGCCCGGACATCGACATCGATATCTGCGGGGCGCGGCGCGACGAACTGCTCGATTACGTCTATGAACACTGGGGCGCGGAGCACGTGGCGATGATTGGCAGCTTCATCACCATGCACGCGCGGCTGGCGGTGCGCGAGATTGCCAAAGTGTTTGGCGTGCCGCCGGGTGAAGTGAATTTTTTCACCAAGCGGCTGCCGCACCGGCCGGTGAGGGAAATTCTCGACGCCATCCAGAGCTTGCCACAATGCCGGAACCTGCCGGTGAACGAGGAGCCCTGGAAAACGATCCTGCAAGTGGCGTTGCGGCTGGACGATGCGCCGCGGCATCTGGGAATTCACCCGTGCGGAACCGTGATTTCTGCGAAGCCGCTGACGCACCTGGTGCCGCTGGAACGGGCGACGAAAGGAATCGTGGTAGCGCAGTACGACATGAACGCGATCGAGGCGCTCGGGCTGATCAAGATGGATTTGCTGGGGCAGCGCGGGCTGACGACCATGGCGCTGGCACTGGACAATGTTGAAAAAAGTGGCGAGTGGCGAGTGACGAGTGGCGAGAAAGAGGAAGTAAAGGAAATAGAGGAGGTGGAGGAGAAGAGCGACGTGCAAAAAGTTGCGGCGGACGGGGTGACGCCTTGCCCGCGGGCGCGAACGATTGATTTCGCGGCGATACCGGAAAACGATCCGGCGACCTGCGACGTCATCGCCGCGGGGCGGACAATGGGCATTTTTCAGATTGAGTCGCCCGGGATGCGCGGGCTGCTGCGCACCATGAAGGCGCGCACGTTGGAAGAAATGGCGGCGGCGCTGGCGCTGATCCGGCCGGGTGCGGCGGAGTATGGCTCGAAGGAGCTATTCCTGAGGCGGCTGCGCGGACCCCTCGATGCTCGGGGCAAGAAAGAACCGGTGGTGTACGCGCATGAATCGTTGAAGCCTATTCTCGGCGAAACGCTGGGCGTGTGCATTTACCAGGAGCAGGTGATGCAGATTGCGCAGGCGGTGGGGAGCATGTCGCTGGCGGAAGCGGACATCGTGCGGCGATCGGCGGCGAAATTCTCCGGCCAGCGGGAACGCGAGCGGCTGCGCGGCAAATTCCTGAAAGCAGCAGAACAAATGGGATTAAAGGGCGCAGAGCGCGAAGAGACCTGGATGATGGTGGAAAAATTTGCGGGATTCGGCTTCTGCAAGGCGCACGCGGCAACGTACGCGGATATTTCATACCGCATGACCTACCTGAAAACGCACCACACGGCGGAATTTCTGGCGGCGATGTGCAGCGCGGGGGCGGGGTTTTACCACGTGTCGGCATACGTGGAGGAGGCGAAACGATGGGGAATCGAAGTGCGGCTGCCGTCGGTGAATCGTTCGCGGATGGAATACACCGCGGAAATGAATGAGGGAAGCGGCAAGAGCGGCCCGCTTCCCGTCTACGCCAGGCCTTCGGCGGGCAAGCAGAAAGCGGGCCCTACAAACGCGACTGCGCTGCGCGTGGGGCTGATGCAAGTGAAGGGCCTGCGCGTGGAAACCATCCTGGCCATTTTGCGGGAACGCGAGGCGCGCGGGGCGTTCTGCTCGCTGGAGGATTTTCTGGCGCGCGTGCCTGTGGAGCGGGATGAGGTCGAAGCGCTGATCAAGTGCGGAGCATTTGACGACGTGTGCCACAGGACGCGGCCGGCGATGCTGTGGCATTGGAATTTGCTGCAAGCGAAGGGGCAGCATACGCATCAGGGAGTGCGCGCGGCCTGTGCGGTGGCAACCGCGGCGAACGGAGCGCCGGTGACGCTCTTTGCGGAGATGGAGCGGGATGATTCGATCGGGCTGGCGCTCGAGGAAATCCACACGGCGGAGTACACGCCGGAGCAGAGATTGCGATATGAGCGGGAAATCCTGGAAGTGTGCGTAAGCGGGCACCCGCTGGATTACTTCCCGCGGAACGGCGAAACCTGGAGCGATGAACTGCCGAAAATGCACGGGAAGAGGGTCACGCTCTGCGGCTGGGTGGTGACCTACCGGCACGTGGGCACAAAGAATTACCGCAACATGATGTTCGTGACACTGGAGGACCAGCGCGGACTGTTCGAGGCGATTCTCTTTCCCGATGCGTACGACGAGTACGGCGGGCTGGTGTACGAGACGCGCGCGATGCGGGTGACCGGGGTGGTGCAGGATGGGGAGCACATTCATGGCGCGACGCTGGAGCGGCTGAAGTGGTGATTGCGCCATGAAGTAAGAGAAAGGAAATGGATATCAGAAATCAGGGATCAGATATCAGGACCCCAGTAAAAGCAGGACCGCGGCTGAACGAGGTTTGCCTCCTGATATCCAATGTCTGAATACAGAGATCCATCCCATGATTCAACGGAGAGATAAACCGGAACAAGCTGCCGAGCCGGAGGCGGGCCGCCCGGCACAGAGTGGCGAAGCATGGTTGGGACGCGACCGCAGCGAGAAACGACGGCTGTGGGAACGGTTGAATCCCCGCCACCGCAAGGAGCTGCGGATGCTGGCAGAGGCGCTGGCGCTGCAGCAGACCCATGGGCGGCTGACGGAGCCGGCGCGATCCCGGCTGGATGCGGCGCTGGGAGAGTTGGAACGGGTGGTGCGGCGAATTGCGGCCATCCTGGCGGAGGTGGCTCGCCGGACACCGCCACCGGGGTGAACCTTGCGAGCGCTGGGCAGCGGACGCATACTCACCCCATGAGCGTTTCCAGCCAGAGAAAACTCCAACTGGGAGTGATGCTGTTGGTGGCAGCGGGAGTGTGCGCTGGCGCCGTCCGCGCCGACGAAATCCGCCTGAAGGATGGGAAGAAGCTGTATGGCGTGATCGTGGCGTACGAAGACAACATGTTCAAAGTCAAAACGGACTTTGGCTATGTGCTGGTGGAGAAAGACAAAATCGCTTCGATAATCCCGGACACGCCCGCGCAGCCAGGCGCGAAGCCGGATAAACCCGGGGAAGCCAAGACAAAGCCGGCGACAGAGCCAGCCCCGACGAAGAAGGAAAAAGCCGCAGCCATCGTGACGAATGCGAGCGCGCGGCCAGAGATCCCCACGTCCGGTAAGGCTGGCTCGGATGCGAAAGAGCCAGCAATTAGGATGGCGGCGACCCCCAAGACGACGCTAGCACCCGCGGTGGCACCCCCTCCTCCGCCAAAAGAAGAGATTCCAGCAAATCGCGAGGAAATTCAAGGCAACCTGTACATCAATCACGAATTCGGATTCCGCATGTACAAAGCGCCGAGTTGGCAAATCATTGACGGCGCGGGACAGACATTGCCGAATGCCATCGTCGCCATGGGAACGTCCAATGAATCGACGCTCCTGGTGGTCGGACATGAAAAGAGCAAGGCGTCATTGGAAGTAACCGGCCAGGGGCTGGAAAAGCGGCTGCAGGATGTGTATGAGAATTACCGGCTGATCTCGCAGCGGAAAACAGTCGTAGGCGGGCAAGCAGCCATGGAATATCGCTACAGTGGCATGGCGGACGAGCACGACTGGTCCGGGACACTCACCGTGGTCGCGCGCGGAAGTGAATTCCTGACGGTTCTGGGGATGACCTATGCGGACACGGACCTGATCCAGATTCAGGAAAACGTGATTGCGCGAGCGATTGCCAGCCTCGATTTCAGCGTGAGGTAGGCAAACTGGCCGGCTGATTCCAAAACAACATCAACGTGACGCAGGGAGTACCGGGATTCAGGATGGGGAGCTGGCATCCTGGAGCTTGCGATTTTCGCGAATCATGGCGATAAGCGCCTGAACCGCGCGTGGCAGGCTACGGTCACGCCTGTAGACGAGAGCGAGTTCACGATAAAGATCGACACCTTCGACGTTCAAGAGCTTCACTTCCCCGCTCTTGACCTGATCACGCGCAAAGCTTTCGCTAATGATGGAAATGCCGACGTCGGCGGCGACGAAAGTCTTGATCATGCCGATGCTGGGTAATTCCATGGTGATGCGGAGGCGGGAACGGTGCGGGCGGAAAAGCTTGTCGAGGACCTGGCGAGTATAGCCAGTCTTGGGGAAAATCAGGGGCGCGGCGGCGACTTCGTCAAGTGTGACGTGGCTGCGCTGGGCCAAAGGATTTTTGCTGCTGACCATGAATCGCAGGCGGTCGCGATTAATGACATGGATTTTCAGGTTGGGCGATTTCACCGGCAGCGTGACGATGCCGAGATCCATTGATCCTTCCTCAAGCCGCTGCAGGATTTTGTGACTGAAATTGCGATAGATGCTGATGTGCACCAAGGGGTAGCGGCGCTGAAATTCTGCCAGGATGTCTGGGAGCAGATAGAGGCAGGTAGCCTCATTGGCGCCAAACGTCACCGGCCCCTGTACAACGTTGCCACGATCCGCCACGACCTGCATGGATTCATCGCGCAAGCGCAAAAGGCGTTCCGCAAATTCGAAAAGCACTTCGCCGGCGGGAGTCAACTCGACCGACTTCGCCGAGCGATCCAGCAGCTTGGCGTGATAAGCCTGCTCGAGCTGGCGGATCTGGGCGCTCACGGCGGATTGCGAGCGGAATACTTTTTGGCCCGCTTTGGAAAAGCTCTTGAGCTTGGCAACTTGTACAAATGTAGTTAGCTGATCGAAGTCCATAGCCTCAACACCCGTTTATGCGTAAGAGTATAACGGAATTTGTATAAGGAAATAGTGAAGTTCCCGCGGCGCTCAGGCATAGTGCTGGGCAGGGCTCGCAGGCAAGTTCAGAAACTCGGGCGGCTGGGCAGGAATCGAATGGGGCCCGACTTCGCGAACCACGCTCCAAACTGTCTCTACCGTTCCCTGAAGGTGAATGGGCTGGATACGGACGAATGGCAGGGGCAACGTATGGGCAAGGAGCCGGTAGGCGATAGGGCTATCCGTTAGGGCGAGGTGCGTCTCCAAAAGGCGGCGCAGATGGCTTTCCTCCTCATCCTCGAGCTCGTGGGCCTGCACAAATTCCAGATTCAGGACTTGCTCCACTTCTCTGCGCAGAATGTACGCGAGCCCGCCAGTCATCCCGGAGCCGAAATTAAGTCCCACAGGACCGAGAACGGTGACAATTCCGCCCGTCATATACTCACAGCCGTGTTGTCCGACGCCTTCGACGACTGCCACGGCACCGCTGTTGCGCACCGCAAAACGTTCGCCGGCCTGACCGGCAACGTAGAGGCGTCCTGAAGTTGCGCCGTAGAGCACGGTGTTGCCTGCCAGGACATCCGCCCGCTTGGAAGCATTGTGGCCTGCCCGGATAACAACCGTGCCTCCGGAGAGGCCTTTGCCGACGTAGTCGTTGGCTTCGCCGAGCAGCTTCAAGGTAATACCGGAAGTGAGAAAAGCACCGAAACTCTGTCCTGCTGTGCCGCGGAATTCCTTAGTTGCAGCCGGAGCTTCATTCTGCCGAATGCGCTGGGCCATGCGTTCGCCGCTGAAATGCGCGCCGATGCTCCGATGGAAGTTGTGGATGGCGGGAGAGCCGGTGCCGGTGAGCTGAGCGTGCTCGAATGACAATTCGGTCTCCTGCACGCCGCCATCGAGAACCGTGGTCTGTTGCGGAAGCACACGGCGAGGCTTGGAAACGGGAATAACGAGCAAGGCGTCTAGGCCCGATTGTGTTCCCAGCCGATCGTACCAGCCGCGCAGCTCGCTCAGGTTGGAAACGCCCAGTTCGGCCAAGCCCTTGCGAATTTCCTCCGCAAGCGAACGGAAGTAGGCCATCACCATTTCGGGTTTGCCATTGAAGCGGGTGCGCAGAGTTTCATCCTGCGTGGCGATGCCGACAGGGCAGGTATTCAAGTGGCACTGGCGCGCCATGACGCAACCGATGGCAACCAGCGCCGCGGTACCGAAGCCAAATTCGTCGGCACCGAGAGTAGCGGCGATGAGAATATCGCGGGCAAATCGCAAACCACCATCGACGCGGAGCCGGACGCGGGAGCGCAGGCCGGCCCGCAGCAAGGTTTCATGCGTTTCGCGCAGGCCGATTTCCCAAGGAAGGCCGGTATTTTTGATAGCGGTAAGGGGCGACGACCCGGTTCCACCATTGTGGCCGCTGACCGTGATTACATCAGCTCCGGCTTTGGCGACACCTGCAGCAATCACTCCGACGCCGGTGCCGGAGACAAGCTTTACGCCAATGCGCGCGCGGGGGTTTACGGCGCGCAAGTCGTGGATCAATTGTGCGAGGTCCTCGATGCTGTAGATGTCGTGGTGCGGCGGCGGCGAAATGAGCGGCGTGCCCGGAGTGGCGTGGCGAATGCGCGCGATGTATTCGGTTACCTTGCGCGCCGGCAGCTGGCCGCCTTCCCCGGGCTTGGAACCTTGCGCCATCTTGATTTCGAGTTCCTCGGCGCGAACAAGATACTCGGCGGTGACGCCGAAGCGCCCGGAGGCCACCTGCTTGATCTTGTTCGATGAACCGGGAATCTTGTAGAGATCGCTGTCCTCGCCGCCTTCTCCCGTGTTGCTTCGGCCACCCAATTGATTCATGGCGATGGAAAGGGTCTTGTGCGCTTCGGGGCTCAAGGAACCGAGCGACATCGCCTGGGTGCTGAATCGAGCGAGGATGGAATCGAGCGGCTCGACGTCCGCAATGGGAATAGGCTGCTCCGGAAGCATTTCGAGAAGGTCGCGCAAGAACGTGGGTCCCTCGGCCTTGGCAAGCTGCTCAAACATGCTGTAATTGCCCTGCTCCGGCTTGCGAACGTGCGCGTGCATCCGGCGAACGAGTTCGGGCGATGTAGCGTGAAGCTCAGCGCCTTTGCGGAAGCGGTACAGTCCATGGTCCGCCAGATCGTCCGTGGCCGCGGAATAGCATGCGGCGTGCATTTGCAGATAGTCCAAAAGCAACGCGTCGAGAGTTTTACTGCCGGGGTAGCTGGCGGCGTCCTCAAAATATTCGCGGCAGATATCTTCATCGAGGCCGAGCAATTCGAACAAATGGCTGTTGCGGTAGCTGGCAAGGGTAGAGATGCCCATGCGAGCAAGGACTTTGCGGAGGCCCGCCAACATGCCTTTGCGAACTTTATCGAATGCGCCGGGCTCCTCGTTCTCGGCGAATTCCTCGGCGAGATAGGGAACCACAGCGCTGGCACCCGCGGCCAGGAGCATGGCCACATGGTGGGTCTCGAAAACCTGGGCACTTTCAACTACAAGCGGGACGTCGGCCAAGCCCTGCTTGACCAGACTCTTCCACGCGTTCGCGGCCGCAAGAAGAGCGGGTAAAACGGCTCGCTCCGGGCCGATGGCCCGATCGGAAAGGAGGAGGAGCTCCGGACACACGCCGCTGCTCAGAGGGGTAGTTTTGCACTGAGTCAAACTTCGGCGCGCACCCGGAACTCCCAGGGTGGAAGGAAAAGTAAAATCAACGGTCTGGAAAGGAGAAAGAGCCTCAGAAAGCGAGGATAGCTCCGCGACGCTCAGGATCGGGTTGGCAAGGAAGCGCCCATGCCCAAGAGGAACTTCCAGAGACATCACGTGGGATTCGCGCAATGGATCGATGGGGGGATTCGTAACCTGAGCGAAGCGCTGCTTGCAGTAGTCCCAAAGAGGACGGTGGATCGAAGAAAGGAAAGCGGGAGGGGTGTCGTCACCCATGCTCCAATCCGCTTCCTTGCCGGAGAGCAGGGGGCGGAACAAGATTTTATATTGATCATCGGACCAGCCGGCAGCCCGAGCGATGCGTTTCGGAGAAGAAACGCGCGCGCGTGCGGCCTTGGCATCCAGGCGCAAAAGGCTCGACCGAGTGAGGGCCTTGCGGGGCAATTGCGCGGTGACACTCTTCAAAAGTTCGCGCCAACGCAGGAGCGTGCCAGTTTCGGGTGTGGCCAACAGAATTTCTCCCGGTCCGAGGCGGTGCCTCTCCGCAATGCGCGACTCTTCCAAATCCAGGAGGCCGGTTTCCGAGCCGGCGATGACCAGGCCGTCGTGAGTCACGGTGTAGCGCATCGGGCGCAATCCGTTGCGATCGAGTTTGACGCCGACGGAAAGGCCATCGCTGAAGACGAGAGCCGCCGGCCCATCCCAAGGTTCGCCTTCACGCGATAGAACTTCGAGGGCTGCACGCACGTCAGGGGAAAGAAACGGATCCTGGGAAAAAGCCGGTGGAACCAGCGCGAGCATCGAAGCTTCCACGCTCTTCCCTTCGAGTAATTTCAATTCCAGGGCGTTATCGAAACTCGCCGAATCGCTGACGTTCTCTTCGAGCAGGCGGAACCACTTACCCACACCGACGCGCTTGCGGATGTCGCGTTCGCGGGCGCGCAGCCAGCGACGATTGCTGATGACAGTGTTGATCTCTCCGTTATGGGCGACATATCGAAACGGCTGGGCAAGCTGCCACGAAGGCTCCGTGTTGGTGGAATAGCGCTGGTGGAAAATGGCAAAGCGCACGGCAAATTCGGCGCTGCGCAAATCCTCGTAAAATCGTGGGAACTGCCAGGGCGTAAGAAGGCCCTTATACACCACGGTGCGGGAAGAAAGTGAGCAGAGGTAGCAGCGTTCGGGGAGAACACCTTCGGCGCGTTTGCGGAGGAGAGCGAGGCTGCGTTCGAACTTCTGGGCAAAGTTGGGAGCGGAATTCCGGGCAGTCGTTGGCTCGATGAAAAACTGCCAGATTTCCGGCATGGTCTCAAACGCGCGCTGGCCCAAGGCATTCGAATTGGTGGGAACGCTGCGCCAGCCTACCAGACGCAGCTTGCTTCGGCCAATGGAATCCTCGATGGCGGCGCGGGCGTCCGCAATGCGCGTGGCGGGAGCGAAGAGCATCCCAACGCCAAAATTCTCATCCAGGGTGAGTTTCTCCTCCGCCGCGCGAGCACGGAAGAACTGGACCGGGAGGCTGGTGAGCAGACCTGCACCATCGCCGCTGGCGCCGTCGGCGTCCACACCCCCGCGGTGCGAAAGGCGCTCGAGAGCTTGCAGGGAGAATTGAAGTATCTGGTGGCTGGGAGGGCCGCTCAGTTGAGCGATAAAGCCAGTGCCGCAAGCGTCATGGTCCGGGTGTCCCCAGTTCGGGTGCTGGCTCTTCGATGTCCGTACGGGACAACTGCACATACTAGTGTAATAGAGGCCAAGACGGCGAATGTACAATGCAGAATTTTTCTGCCATGTATCGGTTTTACTGGGGCAGCCGGGAGGCTAACTGGGTTAAAACTTCGTGACTTCGCTGAAGTGAAAATCGCGGATTTTCATTGGGGGAACCACCATTTCAAAGGATTCTTCCCCGGCGGCGCGGGCCGCAGGGCCCAAACATTCCACCTTCCGGAGCATTTCCAGGACGGATTGATTGAATCGAAAATTCCTGGCGGCTTGGGCAATTTTGCCCTTTTCAATCAGGAAGAGGCCGTCGCGGGTCATGCCAGTCATGATCTTTTCGTAGGGGTCCACCTCGCGGATATACCACAGGCGCGTGACCAGTAGGCCGCGGTCGGTGGAAGCGATCATCTCCTTGACGGACGTCTTCCCCCCAGCCACGACCAAGTTGAGGGGGGCTTCCCCGTAGTCGTTCGGGAGGGAGAATCCGTGGCCCGTGGTCCTGGTACCAGCTTGCTTCGCGGAACTGCGGGAATAGACCAAGGCCTTCACTACACCGCGATCTACAAGGACGACCCGTTGGCGCGGCATGCCTTCGCCATCAAATGGAGCTCCGAGTTGCTCGGGATGGTAGGCATCATCTGTGATCGTTATGTTCTCGCCAAAGAGGGGCTTGCCGACTCGACCGGAAAAGCAGGAGCGTTTGTCCGCTACGGCGGTTCGAGCGAAATCATAAAACAGGAAACCGACCAGGTCGAGAACTGCTGCGGGCTCGAGAATAACGGTGAAGCGGCCGGGCGCCAGTTCGACGGGAGACTGCGCACGGGTGGCTTTTAGGCTGGCGGTCTCCGCCAGTCGAAGCGGCTCAATCTGACGGACATCGGCGGAGTTGCCTTTCGCCCAACTTGCGGCGGAACCTTGTTGCATGGTGATAGAAAAAGCGGCTTGTGTCTGCCGATAGGCGGCGTTGAGTCCGCGGGAATTGGCGAACACCGTCTGGCTTTGCCCGCTGGAGAAGATTCCCGCGGCAACCTGACCCTGCTTTTCCGCCAACTGACAGGCGCTCTTCACGGTGCGGGCACGCTCTTCGGCTGTCAGAACCGCGGTGGCCTCATGAAATCGGCGTACGGCACGATACTTCTGCCTGCCGGGCATAGGCAGGAGCTGTGGATCCTTAGGTTGGTGAGCGGCAAGCGAAAGCGAATCTTCAAGGGCGGCGCGCAAAGCGTCTTCCTCAATGCGATTCGTAGTGACGCGAGCGGTGCGGCCATCCACTGCCGTGCGAATGGAAACAATCAGGCCCTGTTCGGCGACGTGCTGGTGGATGGCGTTATTCGCGAACCTCGTGAGCGCCTGGACTGATTCCTCAATGTGAACTTCCGTCTCCGAGACACGGCGTTCCTTGGCCAGCCGTAAGACGGTAGCGGCAATCTGTTGCAGGCGGCGCTCCGGGCGCAGTTGCACCGTAGAAGAAGCGGAGCGGCTGGCGGCGTGTTGTTTGCGGGGGCTCATTGTTGGGAGAAGGCCGTACCGAATCTTATATTGCGAAAACGCGCGGGTGCAGCGCCATGGCCTGTGCCCATGACCTGCATAGGCTGGCCTTTGCCGCAATTAGGAGTGCCCCAAAGAACCCAGTGATCCGCATTGCAGATCGCATCGCAAGAATTCCAGAATTCCGTGGTGATGCCGCTGTAGCTGGGATTTTTAAGCATGCGCGCTCGCTTTCCACCCTTGATCTCCCAGGCGATTTCGGTGGAGAACTGGAATTGGTAGCGGCGGTCGTCGATGGACCATGAGCGATTGGTCTCCATCAGGATGGCGTCGTCGGTGTCGGCGATGAGATTGTCGAACGTCCAAGGGCCGGGAAGAATGCTGATATTGGTCATGCGGATCATGGGAAGTCGATTCCAGCCTTCGGTGCGCATGGTGCCGCCGGAGCGGGACAGACCAATGAGATGCGCAGTTTCGCGGCTGGAGAGGTAGCCGTGGAATTCGCCGTCTTTGATGACATCGATGCATTGCGCGGGGACGCCCTCGTCATCGTAGGCAAAAGAGCCGAGGCCGGGGCCGTGGGCGATGCGAGCGTCTGCGACAACGTTGACGATCGGGGAGGCGTAGCGCAGGTGATGCAGCTTATCGAGGGTGAGAAAGCTGGTGCCGGCGAAATTGGCCTCCTGGCCCAGGACGCGGTCGAGCTCGATGGGATGGCCGATGGATTCGTGAATCTGCAGGCCAAGTTGACTGCCGCCGAGAATCAGCGTGCCGACTTTTTCCGGACATTGCGGCGCGGAGTGGAGCGCGACCGCTTCTTCCGCAATTCTGGGCGCGTGTTGGAGAAGATCCAGAGATTCGACGAGCTCATACCCGCCAAGAACATGCTGGCCCCCAAAACTGTTGGGATAGGAGCGCTTCTGGATCGCGTCGCCCTGAAATATCGTGGACACAATTCCGCACCCGGAGGTGACACGCCTCTGGTGAATCTTGGAACCGCTGCTGGAGGCGAACCAGGAATCAATCTTGCGGAACTGCATGTCTGTTTCGGTGAGCGTGACACCTTTTACCTTGCGCATGGCCGCGTCGGTTGCAAGAAGCAGATCAATCTGGGATTCGAGCGGAATCTCAAAGGGGTCCTTGAGGCAAGGTCCCTGCCAGCTATCGACATAAGTGCCTTCGGGCACCATCTGCACATTTTCTTTCTTTGCCAGCGCAGAGGATTTGGCGATCGCCACGGCCTGGGCGGCGCACTTGGCAACGCCCTCGCGAGTCAACTGATCGGTGGAAGCGAAACCCCACGCGCCATTGGCCACCACCCGGATTCCCAAGCCGATGGATTCGTTCTGGCCCAGCGTGCCGACGCGGCCGTTCTTGGTGGTTAGGTCGCGCTGGCGCAGGTGCATCACGCGCACGTCAGCATAGGTCGCGCCACGAAGGCGCGCGATATCGAGCGAGTGCCCGCAATAGTCCCACATAGTCCCCACCAAAACTTTGGGGCGCCTCGATGCTCCGAGACGCCCCAATTAAGATAACACGCTCTGGAAGTAACGTTTTGCCGCTTACGTGCCTTCTTGCCAGGAGGCAAGGTACTGCTTCTGCTCGGCCGTGAGCGTGTCCAGGTGGTGGCCCATGGACTCCAGCTTCAGCCGCGCGATTTCCCGGTCGATGTCCTCAGGCACCACGTATACCTGCGGCTTCAGCGTCTTGTGGTGCTTCACCAGGTATTCCGCGGAGAGCGACTGATTGGCGAAGCTCATATCCATCACGGAAGCGGGATGACCTTCGGCAGTCGCCAGGTTCACCAGGCGGCCCTCGGCGATGAGATAGATCTTGCGGCCATCCTTGAGCAGGAACTCATCGACCAGCGGACGAACTTCCCTCTTGCCAGTGGAAAGCTGTTCGAGCGCCGGGATTTCGATTTCCACGTTGAAGTGGCCGGAATTGCAAACAATCGCGCCGCCCTTCATCACTTCGAAGTGCTCGCGGCGGATGACGTTCTTGTTGCCGGTGACGGTGATGAAGACGTCGCCTTGCTTCGCGGCTTCGGCCATCGGCATCACGCGGAATCCATCCATCACAGCTTCAATGCCCTTCACCGGATCGATTTCCGTGATAATCACGTCAGCGCCAAGGCCCTTGGCGCGCATGGCCGCTCCCCGACCACACCAGCCGTAGCCAGCGATGACTACTTTCAGACCGGCGATCAGCACATTCGTGGCGCGGATAACACCGTCAAGCGTGGACTGGCCAGTCCCGTAGCGGTTGTCAAAGAAATGCTTGGTCATGGCGTCGTTCACAGCGATGACCGGATACTTCAGCGTGCCATCCTTGGCCATAGCGCGCAGCCGAATCACGCCGGTGGTGGTTTCTTCGGTTCCCGCGATAACGTTGGAGACCAGATCCTTGCGCTTGGTGAGCAGCATGGTGACCAGGTCGCACCCATCGTCCATCGTAAATTGCGGCTTATGCTCGAGCGCCGCCTGCAGGTGCTGGTAATAGGTATCGTTGTCTTCGCCCTTGATGGCAAAGGTGGGGATATTGAAGTCTCGATTCAGCGAAGCAGCAACTTCGTCCTGAGTGGAGAGCGGATTGGAAGCGCAGAGAACGATGTCGGCGCCACCATCGCGAAGGGTGATCATCAGGTTTGCAGTTTCGCTGGTCACGTGGAGACAAGCAGAAACACGCAGTCCCTTCAACGGCTTCTCCTTGATGAAACGCTTGCGGATGTGCTCCAGCACGGGCATCTGCTGCGCTGCCCATTCGATCTTGCGCTTGCCCGCGTCGGCAAGTCCGATATCCTTCACATCACCCTTTTTCAGTTCTGCCGTGGCCATACTTGCTCTCCTTATTCTTCCTGCGCTGGTAGTCTGTCGCGTTTCAAAAATCCAGGTAGATTCGAACGGCAAGCGGGGCTTGCCTTCCATTGAAAGAAAATTGCTCTATTTAAGGGCACGCAATCCGGCGCCAACAAGTCAGCGGCGAGCCGCGACTTCGGCCACGGCGTTCGTCTCCGCAGCCTTGCGCAAAGCATCGGCGCGGTCGGTGCGTTCCCAGGTAAAGCCGGGACCGGTTCGGCCGAAGTGGCCGTAAGCGGCGGTCTGCTTGTAAATGGGCTTACGAAGATCGAGGGCCTCGATAATGCTCTTCGGTGTAAGCGAAAAATTCTCGCGAATCAATTGCGTGATTTTCTCTTCCGGAATCGTCCCGGTGCCGAAGGTATCGACCATGACGGAAACCGGCTCAGCCACGCCGATGGCGTATGCAAGCTGGACTTCCGCGCGTGTGGCCAGGCCCGCCGCCACAATGTTCTTTGCGATGTAGCGGGCCATGTAGCAAGCGGAGCGGTCCACTTTCGAAGGATCCTTGCCGGAAAAGGCGCCACCGCCGTGGCGGCTGTAACCGCCGTAAGTGTCCACGATAATCTTGCGGCCCGTCAGACCGGCATCGCCCATGGGTCCGCCAATGACGAAGCGGCCGGTGGGATTGATGTGAAATTTGGTTTTTGCATCCAGCATGTGGGCGGGAATAATCGGCTTGATCACGTACTCCATTACGGCGTGGCGCAGATCTTCATTCGGAACCGTGTCGCTGTGCTGCGTGGAGATCACCACGCAATCTACGCGGAAGGGTTTGCCGTCGCGATATTCGACAGTCACTTGAGACTTGCCATCGGGACGGAGAAAATCGACTTTCTTGCTCTTGCGAACTTCGGAGAGGCGCTGCGTGAGGCGGTGGGCGAGTTGGATGGGCATGGGCATCAACTCTTCGGTTTCGTTGCAGGCATAGCCGAACATCAAACCCTGGTCGCCCGCGCCGCCGGTGTCCACGCCCATGGCGATGTCGGGAGACTGCCGCTTGATGGTGCACATGACCGCGCAGGTCGTGGAGTCAAAACCGAAAAGCGCATTGTCATAACCCACCTGCTGGACAGTGTTGCGAATCAATTCGTCGTAATCCACGTGCGCGGTGGTGGTGATCTCGCCGGAGACGACGACCAATCCCGTGGTGACAAGCGTTTCGCAGGCCACACGGCCCTTGGGATCCTGGCGCATCACCTCATCGAGAACGGCGTCTGAAATCTGGTCGGCAATCTTGTCCGGGTGGCCTTCCGTCACGGATTCGGACGTAAACAGAAAATTCCTCTTGGCTTCGCTCAAAACATCTCTCCTATCTTGCGATTCGGCATTGGGGAGCGATTCACACACCCCATCTCCCGCCACTCCGGGGGAGGACAGACTTAGTCTCTTTCAGGCTAACATCACCCTGAGGCGGAATCAACGCATTGAATTTGCACGGGTTAGCGCTGCAGCGAACGGCGGATTTTCCGCTGTGAACGGCAGTTGTCCTCATTCACTGGACGATCTCCGTCCAGCCTGGGCGCAATACTGATCTCCCGTTCCCGCCGCCTCGCGACATCATCCTTTCACGCAGACAACTTGCCGCAGGGTGTGGACGATTTCTACCAGGTCGCTCTGCGCGGCCATCACCGCGTCGATAGATTTGTAGGCCGCGGGAGTTTCGTCGATCACTCCGGCATCCTTGCGGCATTCGACGCCTTCGGTCATTCGCAGGTGGTCTTCGACCGTGAAACGACGCTTGGCCTCGCCGCGGGACATCGCGCGCCCGGCGCCGTGGCTGCAGCTCATGAAGCTTTCCGGATTGCCTTTGCCGCGAACAATGAACGACCGGGCGCCCATGCTTCCCGGAATGATGCCGAGATCGCCTTCCTGTGCGCGCACGGCACCTTTGCGGGTAACGAAGATCTTCTGGCCATAGTGGCGTTCGCGGGCAACATAGTTGTGATGACAGTTGATGGCCTGCACGTGCGCGGTGAACGGGCGCACTTCGCCGGAATTGCGAACCGCTTCGATGATCTGTTCCATCATCAGGTCGCGATTGGTGCGCGCGAAATCCTGTGCCCACTCAACGGCTTGCACGTAATCGTCAAAGTGTTCGGCACCTTCTTCGAGGTAGGCGAGATCCTTGTCGGGTAGATGACCGACGAGCCGACCCATATCGCGCTTGGCAAGTTCGATGAAATAGCTGCCCATGCGATTGCCGACACCTCGCGAGCCGCTGTGCAACAGGAACCAGACCAGTTCGGACTCGTCCAGGCAGACTTCGATGAAGTGGTTGCCGGTGCCCAGCGTGCCGAGATGATTCGAGTGATTCCCGCGATCGAGCTTGGGATGTTTCTCCAGGATGGCTTCGTAACGGGCCTTGAGTTTCTCGCCCCAAGCGCTCAAATTTCGTTCAGGGATGATGTGCCAGGCGCCGATATCGCCTTTGCCTCCGTGCTGGGTTCGGCCGTGGGGCACCGCTTCCTCGATGGCGGTGCGAATGGCGTGTAGATTATCTGGCAAGTCGCGGGCGTTGAGATCGGTCTGCAGCGCCATCATGCCGCAGCCGATGTCCACGCCAACCGCCGCGGGAATAATTGCGCCTTTCGTCGGAATGACGCTGCCCACGGTCGCGCCAATTCCCCAGTGAACATCAGGCATGGCCGCGACCCACTTGAAAATAAAGGGGAGTTGAGAAACGTTGATGAGCTGCTTGCGCGCGGCGTCCTCGAGAGGAACACCTTGAATCCATGCCTTGATGGGCACGCCCTGCTCGGACTTGAGCGTCTGGTAGCTCACGGTTGCAAATTAAGCGACGTCGGTGTCGTCGACAGTGACTTCGAGCTTGCCCTTGGTTTTCTTGGCCATCAAGTAAGAACGAATGAAAGGGTCGAGATCGCCATCAAGCACGCGATCCACATCGCCCACAGAGAACTTGGTGCGGTGGTCCTTAATGAGGCGATAGGGTTGCATGATGTACGAGCGAATCTGGCTGCCGAAGGAAATGTCCAGCTTGGATTCGTCGAGGCGGTCGGTTTCGTCGCGGCGCTTCTGCATCTCCAGGTCGTAGAGTTTCGAGCGCAACATCTTCATGGCCATTTCGCGGTTCTTGTGCTGGCTGCGCCCCATTTGGCAGGCCACGATGACGCCTGTAGGAATGTGCGTCAAGCGAACCGCGGTTTCCACCTTGTTGACGTTCTGACCGCCCTTGCCGCCGGAACGGAAGGTATCGAGCTTGATGTCTTCCGGCCGGATGTTGACCTCGATGCGGTCATCGACTTCGGGAATCACGAAGACCGAGGCGAATGAGGTGTGGCGGCGGGCCGCCTGGTCAAAAGGAGAAATGCGCACCAGGCGATGTACCCCTGTTTCGCCGCAGAGCAGGCCGTAGGCGTTTTCGCCGCTGAATTGAATGGTGGCATTCTTGATGCCCGCTTCTTCGCCGGGTGTTTCATCCAGCAATTCCGCGCCGAAGCCTTTGCGCTCCGCCCATCGCAGGTACATGCGCAGGAGAATCGAAGCCCAGTCCTGAGATTCCGTGCCACCGGCGCCCGGTTTGATGGTCATGATGGCGTTGAGGTGATCGTTTTCGCCGGAAAGCAGGGTCTGCGTTTCCAGTTCGCCAACGTAGGTATCCGCAGCGGCCAATTCGCGGTGGAGATCCTTGAGCAGTTCTTCCTTCTGTTGGGCGTTGGATTCGGCCTTGGCAAGCTCGATATAAGCTTCGAGATCCCCTGTCAGCGAAGCCAGCTTCGCATCGGCGGCGCGCTGATCTTCGGCACGCTTGCGCTCTTTCAAAACGTTCTGCGCTTCTTCCTGATTGCTCCAGAAATTTGGATCGGCGATTTTTTCTTCGAGCGCTTTCAGGCGGACACGGTTCGGCTCGGGGTCAAAGATAACTCCGGACCAGATGGATTCGTTGCGCGAGGCCTTCGTACTGGTGTTCCAAGTCTTCAAGAATCATGCGAGTAGGGAACCCGCGCGAAGGCGGGTCTCAATTTACCTTTCTGAAAGTCAGTAATACCAGAATAGCGGAAACCGTCACGCACATCCAGGCGAACCAATCGTTGAAGCGGGTGTAAAGCGTTCGATCGGTGCGAAAATCATACGGCAAGTCGGCGGCACCACGTACGTCCCGTCGCATGACCCGCGTGACATTACCGTAAGGGTCGATCGACGCCGTGATGCCACTATTGGTGTCACGGACAAGCCACCGCCGGTTTTCGACGGCGCGGACGCGAGCCATGCGGAGGTGCTGCTCAGCAGCCTCCGATTTGCCAAACCACCCGTCATTGGAGATGTTGATGAGGAGCTGAGCACCACGATCCGCGAACGCGCGAATCTCGCCGGGATAGATTGCTTCATAGCAGATGAAAACAGAAAAAGTGTTGCCATTCGGAAATCGCCCGACTGCGCGTTCCCTTCCTTTGTGGAAGCCGCCGACTTCCTCGGAAACGCTGGTTACCACCTGGTGGATGAAGGGAAACGGCTCGTACTCGCCGAACGGCACCAGGTGCATTTTGTCGTAGGAAAACGTGCGCTGGCCGAGTTCGTTCAGCATCGCGGCGCTGTTATAGGGAATGAGCAGGCTCCGCGGCGCGCCCTTGGGTGACTCAGTGTCCAGCTTCCATTCAATCACACCAACGATGACCGGATGATGGAATTCAGTGGCCAACCGCGAAATGTATGGCACAAAGTGAGCATCCTGGAAGGAAAATGGGGCCGGTGCCTCAGGCCAGATCAGCAGGTCCGGCTGGTGGCCGTCCGGCGAAGGTTGCAGACTGAGGCGCTCGAGGTCGGCCATGTCGGCTTTGTGATCTGCATACCAATCTCCAACGTATTGCATGTTTTCCGGAAAATTCGGCTGCACCGCACGGGCAAAATGATGGGCCTCCGCCGTGGGAACAAATCGCGGGCCGATGCCCGCCACCAGGAGCAGGGCGAGGGATACGGCACCAAGAATTCCGAACCTTCGCCGGGTGGCAACAGCTTCTCCACAATCGCTCCACAGAAGCAGCGAGTTGAAGGCCGCCGCAAGGAAAGACAACCCGTAAATGCCCGTCACGGTCGTGAATTGCAACAGAGCGGAATTTTCCGCGGGCGCGTATCCCAGCAGCCCCCAGGGAAAACTGATTTCCGGCAGGTAGGTGCGAAGGACTTCGGTGGAGATCCAAAGAAATGGTGCCCCCGCCAAGGCCAGGCTAAAGCTACGAAGAGACAGTCGTTGCACGGCCCAGGCGAACAGTCCGATAGACGCTCCCCAGGCTGCGGCGATGAGCAGCAAGACGCCCCAGCCCGCCGCTTGGGACATGCCGCCGTGAACGGCCAAAACATCGGCAATCCACGGCACACACGTCAACACAAAGATCAGGCCATGGAGAAATCCGCAAGAAAATGCCACCCGGGCACGAGCGCCCAGGATACTGGAGAGCAGCATCGCCAGGCAGAACCACGAGTACAGGTTGAGAAAAGCACCATGATAGGAGAGCGAGAGGATCGAGCCGCTCAAAACCGCAAGGAACAGGCGGACAATCGTGGGTGCTTCCCGCAAGCGGTGAGGGCGCAGGTAAGAGTGCCAGGCCGCAGGCGACATCAGTGTTTTACGTAGAACGCCTTAAAGCCTTCGCCCTCGAGGCCCTTTTTCACGGCGTCAGCGGATTTCTGATCTCTGAGAGGGCCGACCTGCACGCGATAATACTTGTCCTTCTTGGGAGTCTGCACGTATGCAGTGTAATGTTTTTTTTGCAGGCTGGCGGCGATGCCAAGCGCGTCGTCCTGTCGTAACAGGGCCGCCACCTGCAGAACATAAGCGCCAGTGGGAATCAGCGGAGCGTTCGACACTCCCTTGCCAGGCTTGAACGGCGCGGGAGACGAGGCCGGCAGCATCTTTCCTTTCGCGTTGACGGGGTTTGGAGCCGGAGAAATCGCCGGAGCTTTCGGGGCGGGATCCAAGCGTGGTTCCTTGGTCGCCGGCTTGCCAACATCCCAGACTCCGGTGGGGCTTCCCGTGGAGGGATCAGAATCGGGGGCGGTGGATGGTTCTTGGGATATTTTCCTTGGCGTCGGCCCAGCTTTTGGCATGAAGAGAGGCTCTGGCTTGGCGGCCGCATTCACCGCAGCACCCACCTGGGCGTCATACTGATTTCTGCCCATCACGTATCCCAGCGTGAAAAACACCCCGGAAAACAGAAGCATCAGCAGGAAAAGCCCAATGACGTGCTTGCTTTCGAGCACACGCTCGCTTGCTCCGCGTTTTCCCCCGGACGCCATACTTATTTTGACGACCCCCCGATCGTCCGTACCCAATTATTAATGATATCGATTGGGAGAGGGAAAACAATCGTTGTGTTCTTTTCGACACCTATCTCCGTCAGGGTCTGCAAGTAGCGGAGTTGTATGGCGGAGGGTTCCGTTTCCAGTACCTTCGCGGCATCGGCAAGCTTTTGCGAGGCTTCGAATTCGCCCTGCGCGTGAATCACCTTGGCGCGACGCTCGCGTTCGGCTTCTGCTTGTTTGGCGATGGCGCGCTGCATCTGCTCGGGTATGTCCACCTGCTTGACTTCCACTTTACTGACTTTGATGCCCCAGGGTTCGGTGTCCTGATCGAGAATAATCTGGAGCTTGGCGTTGACTTTGTCGCGCTGCGAGAGGATTTCGTCCAGTTCAAACTGGCCGACGACGCTGCGGAGGGTAGTTTGGGCAAGCTGCGACGTGGCGTAGGCGTAGTTCTGCACCTGGGAAAGGGCAAGATTGGCGTCCACAACGCGGAAGTAGCAGACTGCGTTGACCTTCACGGAAACGTTGTCGCGCGTAATGATGTCTTGCGGAGGCACGTCCAAGGTCTCCAGACGCAGGCTAATTCGGTAAAGGGTTTCGATCGGCCAGAAAACCAGACGCAAACCCGCGCCTTTTGCCTCCGGTAAGAGGCGTCCCAATCGAAGAACGACGCCGCGTTCCCACTCCTTGATGATGTAAAGGGAATTCCAGAACCACAGCAGAAAAAAGCCCAAGATAATAAGAAAACCAATTCCGCCAACCTGTAGCATTTGCTACCTCCTGTGACTCGACTCGTCTCACTTCTCGATAGGCGTTCCGCGGGTGAAGGGCTCGACTTCGAGTTTCAACCCAGCGACCCGGAGCACCCGAACTTTTGTGCCCGCCGGAATATTTTCTTGCGAAACGGCACTCCACAACTCGCCGTGGACACGAATCATTCCTTCGCCACCGACGGTAAGCGCTGTGGTGACCACACCCTCTTCACCAATCATCTCTTCTTTGCCCGTGGCGGTTTTCCACCGGCGCGACTTCAGGACCAGGCGCATCAGGAACACGGTCAGGAAGGCGAATGGCAGGGTTGCCGCCAACGCCACTCCGAAGCTCACTCCACCGGGGGTGAGCGGCGAACGGATCAGAAACATCGCTCCCAGCAGCATGGACGCAATGCCGCCGACCAGAAGCACGCCGTGGCTCGTAAATTTCGCCTCCAAAATGAACAACACCAGCGCCAGCACAATCAGGAGAACACCCGCAAAATTGACGGGCAGAATCTGCATCGCGTAGAGCGCCAGCACCATACAGATGCCGCCGACGACGCCGGGTGCAATCACGCCCGGATGAGTGAACTCCGTGTAGAGTCCCAGGGCGCCAATGAGAAGGAGCAGGAAGAACATGTCCGGCTCCACGATGCGCGAGAGGAATTTCTGCCGGGCAGAAAGTTCGAAATCGGCGCGTGTGTAGTTGTTAAGAGAGAGCGTAACCTTGCTCCCATTGAAGCGGGTGATCTCCCGTCCATTCAACTCGCGCAGCAGTTCGTCCTTGTTGCCCGCAACCACATCGATCAGATGCTGATCCAGGGCCTCTTGCTCGGTAAACGCGCGTGCTTCCGTGATTGCCGTTTCCGCGAGCTTCGGATTGCGCCCGCGCTTTTCGGAAAAACTGCGGAGGAAAGCCGTGGCGTCGTTGTTGATTTTCTTGCGCAGAACTTCGTCCATGGGCATCGTAAACCATCCGGGAAGGAAGATCGGCGTCGCCGCTCCCGCTCGGGTTCCCGGGGCCATCGCGGCGATGTCCGCTGAAAGCAGAATCAGAAACCCGGCGGAAGCGCCACGCGCCCCGCTTGGACTGACATACACAGCAACGGGGACAGGTGAATCCAGGATGTGGTGAATGATGTCGGTCATCGAATCGCTCAGCCCACCCGGCGTGTCCATGGTGATGAGCACGAGCGCGGCGTGACGATTCGCCGCGTCAGTGAGCCCCTCATCAATGTAGGTCGCGAGAATCGGTTCGACCTCGCTATTGAGCTTCAGCTCCAGGACCAAAGGCGCTGCCGGAGAATCCGAAGCCGCCAACTTCATCGCATTGGCCGACAAGAGCAGGGCCGCGAGACCGGCAATGAATATCGCCCCAATCACAAACCGGGTGTCGTGCCGATTTCCACGAGCGCTCATTTTCTACCTCCCGTGGGCTTGCTCTTTTCCAGATAGATGAGCAGATCTTTTGCTTCCGGATAGTTCGGCGCAAGCTTGATTGCCCTTTCCACCTCGGCCCGCGCCAGATCGTTCCTTTTTTGCTCGAGGTAGATGCGTGCCAGCATTGTTCGAACTACAGCGGAATCACGGGCCGCCAAAGAGAGCTGCAATTCCTGCTCAGCTCCTTCCAGTTTACCCCTGCGGCGATATATTTCCGCCAATTCTCGATGAGCGCTGGCGCTGTGCGGATCGATTGCAAGGGCGGCATGAAACTCCTGCTCGGCGACATCCAGGCGGCCCGCCCCGGCTTCCTGGCGGCCACGGCGGATGTGAGCCGTTGCCGTGTTTTCACGCGCGGCCGGGTCGACTGCCAGATTCTGTTGAGTCTGCGGCCCTTCGAGCTGCAAGCGAACGGAGGTCAAGTCCAATTCCCCCTTGATGCGTTGGAACTTGGCGAGGGAGTCCGGACGCTTCGTATCAATTTTCAAAAGAGGCAGGCCCTTTTCGCCGAATGCTTCTTCCGCGGCTTCGCGTCTGGCCGCGGCATCCTCCTTTTTCCCCAGTTTGTCCAAGGTGTAGATCAGAAAGGCGAGGTCTTCCGGATTATCGGGCTCACGGTCCACAGCCTCGCCAAAATGTGTAGCAGCCACGGCCAATTCCTTCTGCTGAAGGGCAAGCAAGCCGAGATTGAAGGGGTAGTCGTCCTCGTCCGGGTCAACGTCGCGAGCCCGGCCAAGTGCGGTCTGTGCTTCGGGAACTTTCCCTTGTCGGGCAAGGGCGACGCCAAGGTTGTTGAGAACTTCGGGCAAGTCTGCGCCGGTAACCAGGTGGCTGTGCAGATCTTTTCCCAGCTCGTCGAAAACTCCTTCGGCCTTCTCGGGCTGGCTCAAACGAAGGCGGCAGACACCGGTGGCAAACAGCGCTTCGACTCTCCGGGGGTTCCCGGGCGGCACCCTGGCAAACCAGGGCAGCGCCCCGCTGCAGTCGTTCCGCTGAAAATAAACCTCGGCTATGGCGAATGCAGGCTCCGGCCAATCGCGTTCGAGCCGCGCGGCTCCCTGAAGGTTACGCAGGCGTGATTCATCATCGTTCGCCAGCAAGCCTCGAATGTACTGCTCGAATGCCGCAAGGCTGAGAGGCTTCTGGAGTCTGGAAAACTGGGAGAGGTCCAGAGGGTAATTGCGATCACAGTTCCTGAGCAATCTCCAGACCAGCCTCGTATGGGATTCCATGAGCGAGTCGAGGGGACCATTCTCCGTGACCACGGGACGCAGCGCGACGGGACTGACGCGAAGCAACCGGGCGTTTACGCTGATGGCATTCCCATCCGAGGTGAAATTGCCGAAGACAATGTAATCGACGTCCATTTCCTGCGCGATGTGTAGCATGGTAGCGTGGCTCAATTTTGGCGACGATGGCAGACCGTAGTCGTCCATCTGAACCAGGCGGCCCGCGTGGGAGTAAACCTGCTGCCCGGCCGCCGCCAGTTGCTGGATGGTCAATTCTTCCAGGCCTTCCCCGATCCAATCGAGGCGAGGGCTGGCGCCAACATTCTCAAAAGGAAATACCAGAAAAATGCCTTCCTGGGGAAGAGCGGGCCGCGCCGCCGAGGTCAAAGCGCTGGATTGCCGGGCAACAAGGTGGCCAAACCCGCCCAGGAGACAAATACCCAACAGGAGCCAGGGGAGGCTGCGCATACGAGGCAGGCGCGTTCTCATTCTGCGGCCATTGTAACAGAGCCAGCCCCGCGAATTCCGTTGAATCCGGCGCAGGAATGGGACTGCGGGCCGAGGAACGGCATGGGTTCCGCGCCGCGTGGACCGCTCAATGGCAGCGAACTGTATCGCGCTTATTTACGGCTGTGCCGTATCCGGAGTTTTTTCGAGGAGAAATTCCTGGACGGCGGGATCCTTGATCACACTCGCGAATGAAGGATCGGACCTGACGGAGTTCACGTCCTTGTAGCCCTCATCCCGGGCCTTTTTCAAATAGATGACGCAGCGTTCCACGTTGCCGTATTCGGCAAAGGATTTCGCCAAAAGAAAGTAAAAGCGGGCCCGGTCTGTGGCGATGGAGCGGTCCTGGATGACGGTGCCGGTGCGCGACCGGGCCGTCTCAAAACTGTCCGGGTCAATCTGCAGAGCCTTGCGAAAGGAAGCGATCGATTGCTCGAAATCCTTCTCTCCAAAATAGGCGAAACCAAGATTCAGGTAAAACGCAGCAAAATCCTGGCGCATCGAAATCGCCTTTTTGTATGAGCGGATGGCCTTAGGATATTTTTTGCGTTCGTAATAGATCGTGCCGATATTGTTCTGCGCATCGGCATACTGCGGATTGAGCTTGACTGATTTCTTGTAGCACTTGAGCGCCGCATCCAACTGCGCCTGGTTGTGCAGAGCGATGCCGAGTTCATTCCAATACAGGGCATTCTTCGGCTGTTGCACGGTGAGCTTGTGGAAAATGTCCTGAGCCTCCCGGTACTGTTTCCGGACAAGGTACAGGCGGGCGAGTTCCTCGTCGGACAAATTTGCCGTCTGGTTCGCTGCGGGCGCGCTGGCGGCGGGCGGCTGTCCTTGGGGATTGTCCGGGCTGGTCTGGGCACAAGCAGGGAGCAGAGTGGAAATCAAAAGGAAGGCGCCAGCTGGAATCGCCAAGTAATGCCTGGTCATGGCGAATCTCCTTTGTCCCGAGCGGGTTTGTCGGGTTCTTTCTTCTTCTTATCCCCAAAGATACCAAAAATCTTCTGCAACGGCCCTTTTTTCTTTTCGACGGCCTTGGCGGGATTGACATCTTGAGGAGTTGCGGCAACTTGCGCGTCTTTGGCCCCCGGTTGGCCAGGGACACCGCCGCCGCCGGCTTCCGGCTGGGGAGGCTTAGGCGACCCACCTCCAAAGATGTGCGAAAGGAAGGAGCCGACGGCGGAAGCAGGACCATGACCACCGTGCAGCTCGCAGAGTTGCGTGGGTTCAGAACCGGCGATGTACACTTCTTCGCGCGTCGAGGGACATGCCGGAGTGGCTACCTCCAGCGTATCGGAGTCGATCAGGACCGAGTCCACTCCTTCCGGCTTGTCAAATTCCTTCACATCTCGGTATCCCGGAAGCGATGTGGCGCGCATCATGAAGTCCGCCCATATAGGCGCGGCAGCAGCGCCGCCGGCCAGGCCCAAGTCGTGATTGTCATCAAAGCCAATCCAGATGACGCAAACAAGATTATTGGTGAATCCGGCGAACCAGCCGTCTCTCGAGGTGCCCGTCTTCCCCGCCGCAGGCAAGGTGAAGCCCTTTGCGCGCACCTGGGCGCCCGTTCCCTTGTTCAGCACGTCCACCAAAATGCTGTCCACGAGATAGGCCACGCGAGGGTCGAGAACCAACTTGTTCACCGGAGTGTTCCTCTCCAGGGAATTTCCGCTGGCGCTGGAAACGCTTCTGACGTACATGGGTTCGGCGCGCGTGCCCATGGTTGCAAAGGCGGTGTAGGCGCCCGCCACCTCCACAGGTGTCAGTTCGTAGGCGCCCAGGGCTACAGCGGGGGTCGGCTTGATGTTTGCTCCCAATCCCATTTGCCGCGCGATCTGCACCACGCGCCCGTAGCCAACCATCTCCGCCACTTTCACGGTCGCCACGTTCAATGAGTTGGTCAGGGCCTGACGGACGGTGACCTTGCCCATGAACCTCTCGCCATAGTTGTTTGGGGTGTAGTCCTGGCCGTCGAACTCAAACACTGTCGGCTCATCGTCGATGGTGGTTGCCGGGGTCACAAGCGGCTGAGCACCGTCGACCGCATTGCTGAAGGCTGCGGCATACACGAACGGTTTGAACACCGAGCCCGGCTGGCGGTGAGCCAGAGCGTGATTCAACTGGCTTTGGCCGTAATCCCGCCCTCCGATGAGCGCTTTGATTTCACCGGTCCGCGGATCCAGCGCAACCAGGGCAACCTGGGCTTGTGGTACCGGCTCGGTAATCCCCTTCTTCGCGTTTGCTCTCCTGGTGCGCTCGTATCTCTTGGCCAACAGCGCATCCACGTTCTTCATGCCACTTTCGACAGCAGAAGCGGCTGCGCGCTGCAACTGTCGATCGAGCGTGGTGTATACCCGGTAGTTGGAACTCAGCAATTCCTGCTCGGAATATTTTTCCAGCAGGTGGTCCTTCACCATGTCCACAAAGTAAGGGGCTTCATTGCCGGTTACCGAGGCGCGCGCCAGCTTCAACGGGATGCGTTTGGCATCTTGTGCTTCGGCTTCGCTAGCGTACTGATTCTCCACCATCTGCGTCAGCACCCGGTCGCGAGCCTGCACCGCGCGTTCCGGATGGCGATCGGCAACCGAGTAGTAATTGGGGGCACGGATCAGTCCCGCGAGGAAAGCGCATTCCGGAAGTGTAAGCTGGCGCAGATCTTTCCCGAAGTAGGCGACACTCGCTTCCGCAAAGCCGCGAATCCCGAAACTTCCGCGGTTGCCCAGATACACCTCATTCGCATACATCTCGAAAATCTGTTGCTTGGTGAAGCGTTGCTCTAATTCAAAAGAGAATATGGCTTCCGCCATCTTTCGTTTCCAGGTGCGATCCGTGGAAAGAAAGTACGTCCGGGCCACCTGCATGGTAATGGTGCTGGCGCCCTGGATGTGCTGGCTGTGACGGATATCGGCCCAGGCCGCGCCGAAAATGCGGATGAAGTCGAAGCCCGGGTGTTCGAAGAACCGCTTGTCTTCTGCGGACAAGATGGCCTGCACCAATATGGGAGGGAGGTCTTCGTAACGAACGGCACGACGCTTTTCACGTAAGCTGTCAAAGAGGTTGGTGATCAACTCCGGCTCGATTTCCGCCGTGCCCAGGTCCGGCCCACCGGAAAGCGGCCGGATGGTCCTGATGACGTGGTTGTTGAATTGCACTGCCACGGCGTTGGAACCGGCAAAATAGGAGAGCTTGGACGGTTTGATATCGACGACGCTGCCTTCCACGGTGTACTCCCCCAAAGCATTGTCGTCTGCCTCGGGCCGATATCCGACGCGCTGCAGGTAGGACACCAGGTCCTCGACCCCCCAGGCCTGGCCGTCTGAGATTCGGGAGGGAGCGGAATAGATCTGCGTGGTGTTCTGAAGGAAGTGCCCCGACAATCGGGCATCGATCATCCGGGAGAACTTGATGTAGTAGAAGGTGAAGGTGCCCGCGGCAAGCAGAACAATAAGCGCAACGAAGGCGAGCAAGCCGAGCCCAAAGGCAGAGGTCCAGAAACCCTTTTGAAGTCGCAGTCGCAAAGAAATCCCCCAGAGCTGGCCAATTACTATTGTCTCGCAATAAGGAAGAGGAACAAAGCCGGAGTTCGTCCAGGAAAGCGAAACGCTTTCAAAGCCGGGGATTCCAACCGCGAAGTCACTTCAGGTAGTCCCGGCCCTCCGACGTAGTGGCAAAGTTGAGGTCGGTCTTGTAAACCAGGAAATCCACGGGAACCGTATAGCTCACGCTGATGGCGATGCCCGTGTTCGTGTTGCTTACCTTCACGTCGTCTCGCGTGGCGGGTATATCCAGGTCCTGGATAGTACGGAAAATATTGTCCTTGATCTGATCTTCGGTGTAACGATTGACAATCGCAAAGCGCGCCTGCTCGCTCATCTTGTCTTTCAGCTGGTAATCCGCAACATACACGGGCACAAGCTTGACTGCCGCAAAGACCGCGCAGATGAGAATCGCCAAATAGACCAGCGCCTTCAGCCGGCCTTCGCCTCTCTGACCACGGCGGGAAATCTGCAATATCCGGTTCACCAGAGCGTACCCCGTAGGCCGTTGCCGGCACGCAGCCGGCAAGCCAGGATTTTCTGACTAACGAAATTACGCTAGCACCGTGATGGCCCGATGTCGAGTTGAGGCGCGAACGGGTGTTCTCCGGGGTAACGTCCCCCAAGTTCGCAGGGAGTGATGAGAGAGACTTTGCTTAATAAGCGCGGGCAAAAATCGCGCGGTCTTTGGCGGGTTGAGCACAATAGACGCAAGTGCCGGACCCGCCGCCGTCGTGGCCCAGCACCTCCGCCTGATCCAGCGGAATGCAGCGCATAGTCGCACGTGTTTCTTCCTTGATTTTCTCTTCACACGCGCCGCTGCCGCACCAATGGGCGTAGGCAAATCCGGTTTCCACGGCCTTTTTGAAGTCATCGTAGGTCTTGGCTTCGTGGGTATTGGCGCGGCGGAAGGACAGGGCCTTATCCAACATGGACCGCTGAATATCGGCGAGTAGCCGTTCAATGGTGGCAGGCAAATCCGCCATTGGCGCGCTGACTTTCCCTTCCCTGCCGGGTTTGTCCCGCCGCGCCAGCATGGCCGCTTGTTTGGCGACGTCCTTCGGGCCAAGTTCCACGCGGACGGGCACGCCGCGCATTTCCCAATCGTTGAACTTCCAACCGGGGCTGAAGCCTTCACGTTCATCCAGTGTTACCCGGAGATTCGCCCTGAGCAACTGCGCCTTCAACTCTTTGGCAGTCTTCAGGACGCTGGCCTTTTCGTCGTCCGTCTTATAGATCGGCACAATGACCACTTGCGTCGGCGCAAGCTTGGGAGGCATCACCAGCCCTTGGTCGTCGCCGTGCACCATAATGATTGCCCCGATGAACCTGGTTGAAAGCCCCCACGAGGTTGTCCAGCAGTGTTGTTGGACCCCAGTCTGATCGAGGTATTTCACTTCAAACGCCTGGGCAAAATTCTGGCCCAGAAAATGCGAGGTGCCCGCCTGCAACGCTTTGCCATCGCCCATCATGGCTTCGATCGAATAGGTGATATCGGCACCGGCAAACTTCTCTGCGTCGGACTTCGCGCCGGGAATCACCGGAATCGCCGCATCATTCACGGCGAAGTCCGTGTAGACGTCGAGCATTTGCCTGGTTTCATCAACGGCTTCCTCGCGGGTGGCGTGGGCCGTATGACCTTCCTGCCAATAAAATTCCAAGGTACGCAGGAACAGTTTCGTGCGCAACTCCCAGCGCACCACGCTGTTCCACTGGTTCATCAACACCGGCAAGTCGCGATACGATTGAATCCACTTCGACCACATGTGCCCGATAATGGTCTCCGAAGTGGGCCGCAAAACCAGTGGCTCTGCCAGTGTTTCTCCGCCTCCAACCGTAACCACGGCCAGCTCCGGAGAGAAACCTTCCACATGATGTTTTTCCTTTTCGATAAAGCTCTTGGGAATGAGCAGGGGGAACGCCACGTTCTGGTGTCCAGTAGCCTTGAATCGCCGGTCCAGCGCGCCCTGAATGTTTTCCCAAAGCGCCCAACCGTAGGGGCGCACAATCATGCAGCCGCGCACCGGCGCATAGTCGGCCAATTGCGCCTTCAAAACCAGTTGGTTGTACCATTCGGAAAAATCTTCTGCGCGTGTTGGTAGCTTTTCGTCGGCCATGCTTCTCCCAGTCCGTTTCAGCAAATGTGAATGAGCATTCGAGCGTAACGGACGCAATCAGTTACTGTCAACGCAGGCGTGCTCGGAGCTACGACGGAATGGAATCAAATAGCGGAGCCGAAAAACCATTCGTCCTCGGCCCCCTTTGAGTGACTCCGGATTAACAATTCCGGGTCCTTCATCGTGACGCGGCTGTAGGGCGCGACGGAATGTGTGAGCCATACATTTCCTCCGATGATGCTGTGGTGGCCAATGCGGGTATCTCCGCCAAGAATGGTGGCCCCCGGATAAATCGTCACGTGATCTTCGATGTCGGGGTGGCGCTTGTTCGCCAAGCCCCGCACCAGCTCCCCGCCGGAATCGCGGCGACTGGTGGGATTGAAGGCGCCAAGCGTGACGCCGTGATACAACGTGACATTCTTGCCGATCGTGGCAGTCTCTCCGACCACGACGCCCGTACCGTGATCGATAAAAAACGATTCGTCAATTTTCGCGCCGGGGTGGATGTCGATCCCAGTGCGACTGTGCGCAATCTCCGTCATCATCCGTGGGAGATACGGTATTTTCAGCTGGTATAGTTCATGCGCCAAGCGTTGTACCGTGATCGCTTCCACTCCGGGATAGCTCAGCAATATTTCTTCATAGCCACTTGCGGCTGGATCATTCGTAATCGCGGCGTGCAAATCGGTGGCCAGGAGATGTGCCAGCTTGGAGAATTTGGTGCGCAAAGCCTGTGCCAAGTCCGCGGCGCTCTGGGCGAGGGTCGCCGGAACCACCTTCCCACAGCAGTTCAAGTCAAAGCGCATCGCATAGACAATCTGTTCCACCAACTGCGAATCCAGTTGCGCTAGAAACCCTTCTGCGTCAGGGCTCCGCACTTCCTCGGAGGAGTAATACAGCGGAAACAGTCCCTCGAGGTAAGTCCGGCAAAACGCCGCAACCTCCTCCTTTGAGGGCAGCCGGTATTCCCACAGGGTGGCATCGGCCAAACGCGCTTCCAGGGCCAGGCGAAACTCGCGCGACAAGGTGCGCAGATCATTATTTGGTGTAGTCATGAAAGTTCACAATAAGTTGGGCGCGCAATGCGGGGACAGGATCCCGGCAAGCCTGATCCCCTGACCGCGCAATACGAGTTCGCCATGGTTTCTGCGAACTAGGCAATGCCCTCGAATAGAATAGTAGAGAGATAGCGTTCACCGGCATCCGGCAATACCGCTACAATCGTCTTTCCCGCGAACTCCGGCAGTCTTGCCAAGCGTACGGCAACAGCCGCCGCCGCGCCGCATGAAATACCGCTGAGGATGCCCTCTTCGCGCGCCAGCCGCCGGGCGAATTCCACCGCTTCCTCATTCGACACGAGTTCCACACGGTCCACCATGCTTAGGTCCAGGTTCTTCGGCACGAAACCGCCGCCGAGCCCCTGAATCTTGTGGGGAGCCGGTGTGAGCGGCTCGCCAGCCAGGGTCTGTTTAATCACGGGGCTGGCGGTCGGCTCAACCGCCACCGTCGTGATCTTCTTCCCTTTTGCATTTTTGATATAACGGCTGACGCCCGTCAGTGTTCCTCCTGTGCCCACGCCACTGACAAGCACGTCAATTTGGCCATCCGTGTCGTTCCAGATTTCCGGCCCGGTGGTCGCCTCGTGGATGGCCGGGTTCGCCGGGTTGTCAAACTGCTGTGGCAGGAAATAGTGCTGTTTGTCCGATTCGTAGATCTCCGTGGCCTTTTTGATTGCGCCCTTCATGCCTTCCGGCCCGGGCGTCAGAACCAGTTTCGCCCCAAAAGCCGCCAGGACCCTGCGGCGTTCCAGCGACATGGTCTCTGGCATCGTCAAGGTGATGGCGTAGCCTCTCGCCGCGGCCACGAACGCTAACGCAATCCCGGTGTTGCCACTGGTGGGCTCCACGATTTCGATACCCTTTTTCAGCACGCCGCGCTTTTCTCCATCCCAGATCATCGCAGCCCCGATACGACACTTCACCGAATACGCAGGATTTCTCCCCTCGATCTTCGCGAGCACCGTGGCCTTCGCGCCGTCGGTGATCCGGTTCAATTTGACCAGAGGGGTTCTTCCAATGCTTAACGAGTTATCTGCGTAGACGTTAGACATGACGAAACCTCATGAAGTGAATTTGCTGTATCGGGACAGCCCCATAAGTATAGGACGCCTTGGGGGAAAACATGCTAGCACGGAAATCCAAAATCTGATCCCGTCCCATTTGTATCCCTAATGGAGCAGATGCGCCGGATTGCGGTTGGTTGCACACTCCGCTAGAATTGCGGCTTGAGGCGAGAATCCGGCGATCCTAGCGGAAGCCGCGGATTGCCCTCGGATCGGACCACCCCGCCGGGACACCTCCCTTGATCGAGATGGTAAGGACGCGGGCAAAGCTAAACGCCAATTTGACGGGAAGAGCGTCCGCGTTTGGCGGAAGTGCCAGGAGAAGCGATGACTACGGAAGCGAATGAACGAATGAAACGGCCGCTCGAGACCATCGACCCTCAGATTGCAGCTTTACTGGGCGAAGAAGCCCGGCGACAGGCCACCGGACTGGAATTGATTCCTTCGGAAAACCTGGTCTCGGAAGCCGTTCTGGAAGCGATGGGCTCGATTTTCACGAATAAGTATGCCGAGGGATACCCCGGCAGACGCTATTACGGCGGCTGCGAGTTCACTGACAAGGTGGAGCAATTGGCCATCGACCGCGCCAAGGAGTTGTTTGGTGCGGACCACGCAAACGTCCAGGCACACTCCGGCACGTCTGCCAACGTGGCGGTCTATATGTCCATGCTGCAGCCTGGCGACACGGTTCTAGGCATGGCTTTGGCGCATGGCGGCCATCTCACTCACGGACACCCGTTAAATTTCTCCGGCCGTATGTACAAATTCATCGAATATCATGTGCGCCGGGACACCGAACAGATTGATTACAGCGAAATCGAGGAACTTGCCCACCAGCACAAACCAAAGATGATCGTGGCGGGTGCCAGCGCTTATTCCCGCATTATCGATTTCGAGCGCATCGCCAAAGTGGCAAAGTCCGTGGACGCGCTATTTTTCGTGGACATGGCGCACATCGCAGGGTTGGTCGCGGCGGGTGTGCATCCGAGTCCGGTGCCACATGCCGATGTCGTTTCCACCACCACGCACAAGACTCTCCGCGGGCCGCGCGGCGGGCTGGTGCTGTGCCGCTCCGCCTACGCAAAGGAACTGGACAAGCTCACCTTCCCGGGGACGCAGGGTGGTCCGCTGGTGCACACCATCGCTGCGAAAGCGGTGTGCCTGAAGGAAGCGATGGAGCCGTCGTTCAAGGAGTACCAAAAGCAGGTGGCGGCAAATGCCAAAGCCATGGCCGCCGCCGTCGCCAACCAGGGACTTCCGTATCGTCGCGGGAGGGCACGGACAATCATCTTTTCCTCATCGAGGTCCACCCGCGCGGAATCACCGGGAATGACGCGGAAAAAGCGCTCGATCGCGCCGGCATCACCGTCAACAAGAATTCCATCCCGTTCGATCCCCTGCCTCCGATGAAGGCCGGTGGAATCCGCCTCGGCAGCCCCTCGGTCACCACCCGTGGCATGAAGGAACCGGAGATGCTGCTCATCGGCAATTGGGTGGCGGAAATTCTCAGCCATGTAGGAGACGCTGCCGTGGAGCAAAAGGTGCGCCGCCAGGTGGCGGAATTGGCCGCCCGCTTCCCCATATACGAATCGCGCCTCAGACCTGAAGTTGTGCACGCCCGAATCTAGTGTCGCGTCCCGTAAGTTCGTTGCATTTTTCTTTGTGCGTCAGGGCTTCAGCCCTGACATAAAGCCTGCAATTTGAATTGGGCTTTAGCCACGGAGGACTCCGGACTTTTTGTTTGAATTTCCTGGGCAGAACACTAACCCGTTGCTCCCTCAAGACTTGCGAAGCTGAGACCGAAAGCTGTTTCGAGCGCCGTGGAGCTTGGGGCGGTGGTCGGTAGCGGGCCATGAACTGCCAAGGCCGCGCTGAAGATCACCGTCAAAAACCCCAAAATCCGGGACCGCAGGCGCCGCTTCGGCGACGGAGCGAATAATCGCACCCGTGAACGACTTCTCGCCCTTGGATTGCCCTGGCCGCCGGCCTTCCTCGGAATATTCAAAAAATGTCTAGAACGAAAAGACCTTGGACGAAGACTGTCCCTTCGGTCAGTAGATTCCTAGCGTCCAGAGACCGTAGGTTAACCTTAACCGAGAAATGCGAACTCCGGTGGCAATCTCGCGTGCGCTTCGTATCTCCGCTCTGGTACTTTATCCAGATTCGGCGCGCCGCCTTCTGGGAGTCGCCTGCTTCCCGGTGGAGTCCTCCAGTCCCTACGAGGTGGAATCATGATGGATACTGAAGCTTTCCGTGAGTTCAAAACCGGGCTGACCTTCTTGCGCGACAATTATGTCACTCGGGCGTTGGAACACATCAAGCGCGCCTGCGGATCTGGAAAAGAACAATCCCTACTACATGTCTTACCTGGGTGTTGCCCTGGCTCGCACGCAGCAGCGGTGGGCTGACGCCGAACGTCTCTGCGACGCCGCCGTCCGCATGAAGCGCAATCAAGCGCAGCTCTATCTCAATCTTGCGGAAGTCTACATGGCTTCCGGGCGCAAGGAAGACGCGCGGGAGGCGCTGGTCTCCGGCATGAAATATGCCCGGCGGGACATCCGCCTGAACATCGCCATGGCCAAGCTCACGCCTCGGCGCTCGCCGGTCTTCTCCTTCCTCGAACGGAAACATCCGTTGAACCGTCATTTCGGCTTGCTCCGGCACAGGACGCTTCAGGTTATCGGCAGGAGTTGAGCAACAGCGACTTTCCCCAACCCCCCAAACGCAAGAAGGGCGGGTGGCTTCAAGCCATCCGCCCTTCTTGTTTTCCTTGAATTTGTCGTCGTGGTTGAAGATTACTTTCGGTGGTGGGAGTAGGCGGAACCGTAGCCACCCTGCAGCCCCATTTCCATCAGGATCTTGAAACCGATTCCGAACAAACCGTTCGGCAGAGGATCGCGCCGCACGACCTCCGCCAGGTACTCGCGAGTCATGGCCGCTGGTTCTTTCGAATACGGCATGGACACGAACAGCCGCATACCCAATTCATAACCGGTTTCACTCGATTGAAAATAGACTCCCGTCCGCGACATGCTGAGGGATCCGCGAATATCATCGAATGGTTCACGCTCGGGGTCCGACGGCCGGATACGCATCAGCTGAGTGATTTTGCAGCGACGGCTCGCGCGCCGCTCCGTGCGCGACGGCCGTGCTGGGATGCCGCCCGTCGAGGATGTTGGTTTCACCATGAAATCGAGAGGGGACGCCATTGCCTTTCACCTTTCCTATCCTAAACACACTTTCTCTTGTTCAGGATGAGGATAGAGGGGCGTACCCTGAAAACCCATAGGGAGTCCGTACTCGGTAAGAAGTAGGCCATCCCTCGACCGATAGTAGTACGAAAGTACCGGTCCGGCAAAGTCGTTCCCTGAGGAAAACTTGCGATCCCAACAGTCTCAGATGACTTCCTCCTGGCTTTTGTGCCATTCTCTTCCGGGAGTTTTCCTCGGGAAAAGGGACTATGCCGAAGCGCTTCAAGGATTTAACCGAAAGAGAGATCCTGGCACTCGCCATTACCAGTGAAGAAGAGGATGGCCGAATCTACGGCGAATTTGCCGATGTTTTGCGCGAATCCTATCCGGCAACGGCGGAAATGTTCGAGGAGATGCGCGTAGAAGAGGCCGTGCACCGCGATCGCCTTTTGAGCATGTTTCGCCAGCGTTTCGGCGATCACATTCCTCCCATCCGCCGCGAAGACGTGCGCGGATTCCTGCAGCGCCGCCCCGTGTGGATGATGCGACCGCTGGGCGTGAAAGTGGCGCGCCGCCAGGCTGAAATCATGGAAATGGAGGCCAGCCGTTTCTACTCGCGCGCCGCCAGCCGCACCTCCGATGCGCCCATGCGCGAACTTTTGAACATGCTCGCGGACGAGGAGCGAAAGCACACGCGGGCCGCCGGCGAATACGAAGAAAAACATCTGACCGAACAAGCCAAAGAAATGGAGGAACAATCGCATCATCGGTTGTTTGTGCTTCAGTTCGTCCAGCCCGGCCTTGCGGGGCTGATGGATGGCTCCGTCTCCACCCTTGCCCCGCTGTTCGCTGCTGCCTTCGCCACGCATAAGAGCTGGGATGCCTTCCTGGTCGGAATGGCGGCAAGCCTGGGCGCGGGAATTTCCATGGGCTTCGCGGAATCGCTTTCCGATGACGGCTCGCTGACGGGGCGCGGCTCTCCCTGGATTCGTGGCACCGTTACCGGTTTGATGACCACGGCGGGCGGTCTTGGCCACACGCTTCCCTTTCTCATTCCCGATTTCCGTCTTGCTATCGCCATTGCCATCGTTGTGGTGGCTATCGAGCTGGGCAGCATCAGCCTGATCCGGCACAAATACATGGACACGCCTTTCCTTCAGGCAGCCTTCCAGGTGATTGTCGGCGGCGTGCTAGTCTTCATCACCGGCTGGCTCATCGGCAGTTCATAGCAGGAATTGGGAACGAACTTCGATTAGGCGATTGGACCGAGGAAGGTTCCGCGGGCACGAACAAGGAGATTTCTGCATGACTCAACCGCCTGGTCGCCCGCACTTGGCAGCAATCGCCGGTTCCGTCGTTGTCACCGGCACCGCTCTTTATTTTGGAACTGGTTTGCATCCTATCTGGTGGCTCACTTGGTGGGCACCTCTACCTTTGCTATTGATTGCCCCGCGCCTTTCGCTTTGGCAGGCCTTCGCGGCCTCGCTGTTGGCTTCGTTCTGCGGCGGACTGAACCTGTGGCATTACTTCCGGGATGCTCTGGAAGCTCCCCTATTGCTGATCGTGATCTTCACGCTTCTTCCGGCATGCCTGTTCGCTCTTGGCGTCGCCCTGTTCCGTTGGTGTGTCCGGCGCGGAGCCTTGGCGCAGGCGGCCCTTGTCTATCCGGCGTTTTGGGTTGCTCTCGAATTCTTAACTGCGTCGGTGTCGGTCCACGGCACTTACGGCAGTGCGGCGTACAACCAGATGAATTTCCTTCCCATCTTGCAAATCGCGTCGGTCACCGGCTTCTGGGGAATCAGCTTCTGCGTGCAGTTGCTTCCCGCAACCATCGGTGCGATCTGCGCTGTGCCCGGCCAAACCCGCCAAAAGAAATTCCTCGCGGTCAGCGCGGGGATTTTCCTCCTCGCGGTTCTCGGCTTTGGTGAATGGCGGCTCCATGTTGCGGGCCCAGGCAATCCCGTCACTGTGGCTCTGATCGCGTCCGACCTCCCTGAGAATATGCTGCCGACAACCGAGGAGGACACGATGCGCCTTCTACGGGATTACGCCGCACAGGCTGGCGGTCTCGCAACCCAGCGAGTGCAAGCGATCGTCCTTCCGGAGAAGGTCGGCGTTGTGCGTGAGGCGTACCTTTCGCAGGCAGATTCCCTGCTGTCCGACACGGCTTCCCGCACGCACGCCGTTCTCGTGGCCGGTCTGATCCGACGCGATTCGGCCGGTCTATGGAATGAAGCTCGCATCTATCAGCCGGACGGCACGGCGCCACTCACCTACGAGAAGCAGCACATGCTTCCGCCCTTTGAGTCGCACTTTACGATTGGCACCTCCCGCACCGTTCTGCATGAGCCGTCCGGGCTCTGGGGCATCACCATTTGTAAGGATATGGACTTCCCGCAACCCAGCCGACAATACGGCCTCGACGGGACGGGCCTGCTGCTGGTTCCGGCATGGGACTTCGACGCGGACGGCTGGCTGCATGGCCGCATGGCGATCCTGCGCGGTGTCGAAAACGGTTTTAGCATTGCGCGGGCGCCCCGGCACGGCATCCTGACGGTGACCGACGACCGGGGACGAATTCTCGCGGAACGCGCTACAAACTCTCAGCCGTTTGTCACCTTACTCGCGCAGGTGCCGGTACGATATGAGCCCACACTCTATTCGCGCTTTGGTAACTGGTTCGCCTGGCTCTGTGTCGTGCTTTTCCTCTTGACCCTTTTTTCCTGCGCGAAGCGCCGGGCCTGAACCGCCGATGCAGGGGGAATTCCCGCGTGCCACTCAGTCGGTGTGTACGGGAGCGTGGGAAGGGGCAGGGCGCCGCAGCAAGTTGCGTCGCAAGAAGGACTGCAGTCTGTCCATGTAGATGTACACCACGGGCGTGGTGAACAAGGTTAACATCTGGCTCAAAATCAGTCCGCCTACAATGGCGATGCCCAGTGGCCGCCGGAGCTCCGAGCCCACGCCGGTTCCCAACGCCAGCGGCAGCGCGCCGAAAAGCGCCGCCATCGTTGTCATCATGATCGGCCGGAACCGCAGCAGGCACGCCTTGTATATGGCCTGGTCGGGGGGCTTTTCTTCCTCGCGCTCGGTCTGCACCGCGAAATCGATCATCAAAATGGCATTCTTCTTGACGATTCCAATGAGCAGGATGATTCCGATCAGAGCAATGATGCTCAAATCCATATGCGCGATTTGCAAAGCCAGCAGCGCACCGATGCCTGCCGAGGGAATGGTGGAAAGAATCGTAATGGGATGGATGTAGCTCTCGTAGAGAATGCCAAGAACGATGTAGACCGCGCCCAGGGCTGTCAGGATCAGGATGGGTTGATTGGAGAGCGAATCCTGGAAGGCCTGTGCCGTGCCCTGGAACGTGGCGTGCACGGTGTTGGGTACACCCAGTGCGTAACGCGCCTGCTCCACATGTTCCACCGCCGGTCCCAGCGACGCTCCCAGCGCCAGATTGAAGGAGATGGTGATCGCTGGGAAGATGCCTTGGTGGTTCACCGAGAGCGCGGTGTTGGAGTGCTCGTAATGCGAGAACGCGCTTAGCGGTACAAGCTTGCCCGTGTTCGAAGGAACATAGATGTACTTCAATCCTTCGGGATTCTCCTGAAACTCTGGCGCCACTTCCATTACCACGTGATACTGATTCAAGCCTCTGTAGATGTTGGAGACCTGCCGCTGGCCAAAAGAATCGTCGAGGGCGTTGTCAATGTCTTGTATGGACACGCCCAATCGCCCGGCGGTGTCGCGATCGACATACAAATACGATTGCAGGCCCTTGTTCTGTTGGTCGGAATTGATATCGCGCAGTTCCGGGATTTGCCGCATGCGATCCATGATGATGGGCGCCCAGTGATACAAATCGTCCAGATTGTCGGCCTGCAGCGTGTACTGGTATTGCGCCCCGCCAAAACGTCCCCCCACGTTCACGTCTTGCACGGACTGCATGAAAAGAGAGGCGCCCGGAATCTGCGCCGTCTTGCCGCGCAGCCGGGCGATGACATGGTCCGCATCGATCTTGCGCTGGTCGAGCGGCTTTAGTTGGGCGAACATGCGCGCGGTGCTCGTGCCGTTACCGCCCCCGGTGAAGGAAGTGACCGTTTCCACCGCAGGGTCGGCCATCACGATATTCATAAACGCGCGCATCTTCTTGGACATCTCGGCGAAGGAGGTGTCCTGGTCCGCCTGAATGAAGCCATTAATGCGCCCCGTGTCCTGCTGCGGGAAAAAGCCCTTATTTACATGCTTGAACATGTACACACTAAGCGCAGCCGTAAAAATCGTGACGCACAGGATCAAAAACTGGTGGCGCAGAACCCAGCGCAAGGCGTGATCGTATCCGTGAAGCATGCCGTTGAATCCGCCCTCAGCCAACCGGTAGAAGAAGCCGTGCTTCTTATCCATATCGTGCTTCAGAAACCGTGCGCACATCATGGGAGTGGCCGTCAAGGAAACGAAAAGCGATACGCCAATTGCGGCGCTAAGGGTTACGGCAAATTCCCGGAAAAGACGCCCGACCAGCCCGCTCATCAGCAGAATCGGGATGAAGACGGCCACGAGCGACGCGCTCATGGAAAGTACGGTGAACCCGATCTCGCTTGCGCCTTTCATGGCCGCGGCATACGCAGGTATTCCGTTCTCCATATGCCGCGCAATGTTTTCGATCACCACGATAGCGTCATCCACGACGAATCCCGTGGAAATCGTCAACGCCATCAGCGACAAGTTATCCAGAGAATAGCCGCAGAGATACATTACGCCGCACGTGCCGACCAGCGAGAGCGGTACCGCCACACTGGGAATCACCGTGGCCCAATAATTCCGCAGGAAGGCGAAGACCACGAGGACCACAAGAATGATGGAGATGGTCAGCGCGCGCTCCACGTCATGCACCGAGGCACGTATGACCGTCGTACGGTCAATGACCACGTTCAGATTCAGAGCCGGGGAAACCGATGCACGGAGCCAGGGCAACGTGTCCTTCACCCGGTCGGCGGTTTCGATCATGTTGGCACCGGGCTGTCGAAAGATCGCGATGATTACGCCGCGCTTGCCTCCAAACAGCGCCAGGTTGCGCACGTCTTCCACGGAATCGGTCACCTTGGCGATATCCCCAAGGCGAACCGGAGCGCCCGCGTGGCCCGCCACAATCAGGGGTTCATATTCGTAAGCTTTGAACAACTGGTCGGTATCTGAAATGACCCAGGCGCGGTCTCCGTCCGATACCGATCCTTTGGCCAGATTCGAATTGGCGGATTGCAGCGCTTTCCGCACCGTCTCTAAGCTAATTCCGTAGCTGTTCAACTGCTGCGGATTCACTTCCGCGCGCACGGCGGGCTTCGAAGAACCCCACGTAAACACCTGGCCCACACCTTCGATTTGAGCGATCTTCTGCGCGAGGATGGAGTCCGAGGCGTCGTAAATCTGCCCGATGGGAATCGTATCCGAGGTGAGAGAGAGGAAAATAACCGGTGAGTCCGCGGTATTCACCTTGCGGTATGAAGGCTGCGAGGGCAGATCCGCGGGAAGTTGGCTGCGCGCCGCATTGATCGCCGCCTCCACGTCGCGAGCCGCGGCATTGATATCCCGGTTCAGGTCGAATTGCAGCGAAATTCCGGTGCTGCCGAGCGTGGAGCTCGAGGTCATCTGCGTGACCCCGGAGATGCGGCCAAATTGCCGTTCCAGCGGCGTAGCTACCGCGGACGCCATAGTCTCCGGGCTCGCGCCTGGCAGCGAAGCGCCAACGCTCACGGTGGGCAGATCCACCTGAGGTAGCGGCGCAACAGGTAGAAATCGGAAAGCGATCACGCCAAACAAAAAAATGGCGATGGTCACCAGCGAAGTGGCAACCGGCCTGCGAATAAACGGGGCAGAGAAATTGGACTGAAAATTCATTCCTAGTCCCCAGTCGCTGGTTCATCAACCGGATTGGTGATCCCCAGGTTTAACCGGCGCGATATCCAGTCGAACGCCAGATAGACTACCGGCGTTGTATACAATGTGAGTAGCTGGCTAAGGATCAACCCGCCGACAATTGTAATCCCGAGGGGACGCCGCAGTTCCGAACCGACTCCCTGTCCCAGGGCCAGCGGCAACCCACCGAGAAGCGCCGCCATCGTTGTCATCATGATCGGCCGGAATCGCAACAGGCAGGCTTCATAGATCGCATCGAGGGGGCTTTTTCCCTCCTTGCGTTCCGCGTCCAGCGCAAAGTCGATCATCATGATGGCGTTCTTCTTCACGATGCCAATTAAAAGGATGATGCCGATCAACGAAATAATGCTGAATTCCGTGTGGTACATCAGCAGCGCTAGAATCGCTCCCACTCCCGCGGAGGGCAACGTAGATAGAATCGTGATCGGGTGGATGTAGCTCTCGTACAGTATCCCCAGCACGATGTACACGGTGACCACGGCCGCCAGGATCAACAGCGGCTCATTGCTGATCGACCGGAGAAACGCCGCCGCCGTCCCTTGGAAGGTCGCTTGGATGCTGGGCGGCAAGCCAATTTCCTGTTTCGCCTTCTCGATGGCATCCGTGGCCTGGCCGAGTGACCCGCCGGGCGCAAGGTTGAACGAAATCGTAACCGCCGGGAACTGCCCCTGGTGGTTGATGGCGATCTGCGTTGTTCCCGATTCGAACCGCGCGAAGGCGCTCAGCGGAATTTGCTGGCCGTTGGAGGAACGCACATAGATGTTCTTGAGCGCATCCGGATTCTGCTGAAAACTCGGCGCCACCTCCATCACCACGTGGTACTGGTTGAGTTGCGTGAAAATCGTCGATACTTGCCTCTGACCAAATGCGTCGTAGAGAGTGTTGTCGATGTCTGCGGGGAAGATGCCCAGGCGCGACGCCGTATCCCGGTCGATGGTCAGCGTTGACAGCAAGCCGTCGTTGAGCTGGTCCGTAGCCACGTCGCGCAATTCCGGGAGAGTTTTCAACTTTTCCACGAATTTCGGCACCCAATAGGCCAATTCCTTCGGATCCACACCCTCCATCGAATATTGAAACTGCGTTCGCGACACCCGATCTTCCACCGTCAGATCCTGCACCGGTTGCATGTACAGCGTGATGCCGTCCACCTTTGCAAGTTCCGGTTGCAGCCGCCGAATGACGTCGGACGCGCTTAGTTTTCGTTGGTCCAGGGGCTTCAGGTTGATTTGAATGCGCCCGCTGTTGATCGTCGTATTCGTTCCGTCAATGCCGATGAACGAGGACAGGCTTTCCACGGCTGGATCCTGGAGAATCACGTCCGCAAGCGTCTGCTGTCTTCGCGCCATTGCCAGGAATGAGACGTTTTGCGGCGCCTGGGATACCCCCAGAATCACTCCCGTGTCCTGAACCGGGAAAAATCCCTTGGGCACATAGATGTAGAGAAGAATGGTACCCAACAGCGTGCCAATCGTTACTAACAGCGTGATTGTCCGGAAGCGCAAAACCACTTGCAGGGTCCGCCCGTAGAAGGCGATCACATCGTTGAATATCTTTTCTGATTTCCGGTAGAACCACGTTTGCTGGTTCTCCGGCTGGTGTTTCAGCAGCTTCGCGCACATCATCGGCGTCAGCGTCAGCGAAACAACCGCCGACACCAGAATCGTCACCGCCAGCGTCACCGCGAATTCCCGGAACAGCCGCCCCACAATGTCACCCATGAATAGCAATGGAATCAGAACGGCGATCAGCGATACCGTCAGCGACACGATCGTGAATCCAATTTGCTCCGACCCCTTCAACGCGGCCTGTAACGGCGAATCTCCCTGTTCGATGTACCGGCTGATGTTCTCGATCATGACGATCGCGTCATCCACCACGAAGCCCGTGGAAATCGTCAATGCCATCAACGTGAGATTGTTCAGCGAATAGCCCAGCAGATACATCACGCCAAACGTGCCCACAATAGAAAGGGGCACGGCAAAGCTCGGAATGATCGTGGCTCGCACGCTCCGCAAGAACACGAAAATCACCATGACCACCAGCGCTATGGTCAGCAGCAACGTGAATTGCACGTCATTCACGGAAGCCCGGATCGTGGTTGTGCGGTCGGTCAGAATTTTCACGTGCACGGAGGCCGGGAGTGCCGCCTGCAACTGCGGAAGGACGCGCTTGATGCGGTCCACAACGCTGATGATGTTCGCGCCAGGCTGACGTTGAATGTTCAGGATAACCGCCGGCTGTTTGTCCGCCCAGGCAGCTTGCCGGACGTTTTCCGTGCCGTCCATCGCCACCGCGACGTCCGACAGGCGCACCGGCGCGCCGTTCCGGTAAGCAATGATGATCGGGTTATAGCCCGCACTGGAAAGCAGCTGGTCGTTTGCCCCAATCGTGAATGCCTGGTGCTGGCCGTCGAACGTGCCCTTGGCCTGGTCCACGTTGGCGTTCCCGAGTGCAGTCCTCAAATCTTCCAGACTCAGCCCGTAGGAGGCGAGCTCCGTCGGATTTGCCTGCACGCGCACGGCGGGGCGCTGCCCGCCGCTGATGCTCACCAATCCCACACCGGAGAGTTGAGAAATTTTCTGCGCCAGCGTGGTGTCTGCCAGGTCCTCGACCTTCTGAAGCGGCAGCGTGTCTGAAGTCAGCGCCAGAGTCAGGATGGGTGCATCTGCGGGATTGATTTTGTTGTAGATCGGCGGGTTGGGCAAGTCCTTGGGAAGCAGGTTCGATGCGCTGTTGATTTGCGCTTGAACTTCCTGTTCCGCGACATCAATGTTCAGATCCAGGTTGAATTGCAGCGTGACCACCGAGCATCCGAAGGAGCTCGTCGAGGTCATCTGCAATAGCCCCGGGATCTGGCCGAAGTTGCGCTCCAGTGGCGCGGTCACGGAGGACGCCATCACATCGGGGCTGCCTCCGGGATAAAAAGTTGTTACCTGGATCGTCGGGTAATCGACTTGCGGCAATGCAGAAACCGGCAACTGCTGGTAGGCCACAAATCCGACCAGCAGCACGCCGACCATCAGGAGTGTGGTGGCGACCGGCCGCAGAATGAACGGCCGTGACGGATTCATCGAGCTGGCCCTCCCGCGGGAGCTCCCGGTGTCGACCCATCCGGCAAGAAGGAACTCTGCGTGCTCCCGCCACCGCCCACGCGTTGGGTACGCGGTTCCACCTTTGTACCGTCTTTCAATTTGTCCTGCCCATCGATAACGACCACTTCGCCGTCACTCAGCCCGGAGGAAATTCCCGCAAGATTTCCCGTTGTCTCCGCCACGGTGATGTTTTTCACTTTCACCAGGTTTCCGCTGTCCACTGCGAAAACATATGTGCCCTGCGGGCCCCGCAGTATGGCCGTCGTGGGAACCAGGACCACACCCTTCCTCGTGTCTACCAGGAGGTGCACATTCACAAACTGGTTTGGAAACAATTCGTTCTTCTGGTTATCAAATACCGCTTTGAGCTTGTAGGTGCCGGTTGTGGTGTCAATCTGATTATCGATCGTGAGCAGTTTCCCGCTCGCGATTTTGTCCGTATTATCCCGATCGTAGGCCTCCACCGCCAAAGTCTTCCCTGAACGCATTTTGCCGATCACTTGCGGCAGTTGATCCTGCGGCAGACTGAACAGTACCGCGATCGGCTGTAATTGGGTGATTACCAGCAAGCCGGTTGTGTCACTGGCGTGCACAATATTCCCGACATCCACCAACCGGAGCCCCACGCGCCCGTTGATCGGCGCCGTGATATGGGAATAGGTAATCTGCAGTTTGGCATTGTCGATCGTCGCCATGTCGGCTTTGATCGCTCCTTCATAGGTGCCCACCTGAGCCTGTTGCGTATCCACCTGTTGCTTGGGAATTACGCCTTCCTTAAAAAGCAGCTGGTAGCGGTCGTAGTCAACCTGCATGTCCCGTAATTGCGCCTGGTCTTTGGCCAACTGCCCTTCGGCCTGCTCCAATTGCACCTGGTAGGGCCGCGGATCGATCTCAATCAGGGCGCCGCCTTCCTTGACGTACTGCCCTTCCGTGAAATTGATTTTTACGATTTGTCCATCAACTCGGCTTCGCACCGTCACGGTATTGAATGCGGTTACGGTACCAAGCCCGTTGAAGTAGACGGGTAAATCGCCGCGGTGGGCCGTGGCCACCACCACCGGCACGGCAAGATTCCCGATCGGGCCGCCCTTCCCACCGCCGTTCGCTGTAGCGCCGGCAGCCCCCGCAGCGCCGTTTGCCTGTGCGCCTCGCGACCGGAAATACCACCAGCCCGCCACCGCCAAACCCAAAACTACGATCCAAATCCACCACCGGCTTCGGCCAGAACTCTGCGCGATCGAGGAGCCCTTGGCCGGGACTCCCGTCTTGTCTGTGTCAGACGCATTGACAACGTCAAATGGGGTCATTCCGAATAACTCCTCTGTCTCAGGACCTGAGTTGCGACCCACTTGCTATGGGGTGCGGAACTGCTTAGGAGCCAGGAGGGCAACTACACTTAGAGTGTAACGCCACGAAGGAAAAAAGGCTCATCTGTACATCGGACGTCTCAGAGCCCGAAAAGGTTACGCGGGCGGAAGAACCTCGCGCCGCACGAGTGTGACCTCGCGTCCACGAAAAGAGCCGTGCAGAATTGCCATACGCATCGTAAACTAACGGCCATCTGGTTCAGAACTACTTGGACGAGTGCAGGCAACCTCAGAATGGTGGGAGAACAGAATGTTCAAGGGAATTGTTGTGGGAATCTTGCTAGGTGTATTACTGGTTTTTTGCGGGGCCTATTTCTATTTCTCCACTGGCCATGCCCCGGTCGCAACCAAGTCTCCGGAAATGCCTTTTGAAAAGAAGTTTGCTCGTATGGCCTTACACGCTTACCTCGACAAACTTCCTCATCCCAACTCCCCGGTCCCCGCAGATGAGGCGAATCTCCTTGAAGGCGCGAAAGTTTACAAGGAACACTGTGCCGTCTGTCATGGCCTGCCTGGCGAGCCCAAAACCGCCATTGCCCAGGGGATGTTCCCTCCGCCGCCCCAGTTGTTCCACGGAGTAGGCGTCACCGACGACGAAGCTTGGGAAAGCTACTGGAAGGTCTCGGGCGGGATTCGCATGACGGGAATGCCGGGGTTTAGCGAACGGCTTGGTGAGACCAAAGTGTGGCAGGTGAGCGTGCTCTTGAAAAACGCCGACAAGATTTCTCCCGCCGTGAAGGCTGAGCTGGCCAGTTCGCCATTGCCCGCTCCGGCTGCCTCGGCCCCGGCCGCTGCGGCGGCCGCAAAAAAGTAATCATCGTTCAAAAGGTAACGCGGAACCTCCCGTCAACGTGCCCGTCAGTTTGTCGGCGCGACGGAGTTCCGGGAACATCCACGCCCAAAACACCGTGACGAGAATCGTCCCCGCGCCGCCCAGCACCACCGCCGGGACGGCGCCCAACCATTGCGCTGCCAGGCCGGATTCGAATCCGCCCAATTCATTCGACGCTCCGATGAAAATCATGTCGACTGCGTTCACACGGCCGCGCATTTCATCCGGCGTTTCCACCTGAATCAGCACGCCGCGCACCACCACGCTCACCATGTCTGCCGCGCCCACCAGAAACAGCGAAATCAGGGAAAGCGGCAGGCTATGAGAAAATCCGAACACCATCGTAAATAGCCCGAATCCGCCCACGCACCACAGCATCGTCGCACCGGCCCGCCTTCGAATCGGCTGGTAGGCGATCAGCAGCGCCATCACGCCGGCGCCAATTCCCGGGGCGCTCCGCAGCAGTCCCAAGCCCCACGGCCCCGTGCGTAAAATCTCCTTGGCATACACGGGCAGCAGTGCCACCGCTCCTCCCAGCAGAACTGCGAACAGGTCAAGTGAGATCGAACCAAGCACCAATTTGTGCGACCAGATATACCGCAAGCCGGCAAGCACCGCCGGCAGTGTGAATGGTTCGCGTGGCCTGGGCCGGCTCTGGATTTTGATCTTCAGCGTTGTGAGCACGGAAACCAGCCCAGCAAACAGGGCCAGGCCGTACACTGGGGCCGGTCCCCGAAAGAAGGCGTATAGCAGGCCGCCAATTGCGGGGCCCAGAATTGTGGCGCATTGAAAGATGCTGGAATTCCAAGCCACCGCGCCCTGAAAGTGCTCTTCCGGCACCAATTGCGGCAGCAAGGCCCGGCTGGCCGGCATGCTGAAGCTGCGCACAACGCCTACCAGAAAAAGAATGGCAAAGATTGGGGTTACAGTTTGCGCGCGGTGCAGCGATTCCACATGCAGCGCCACAATCATCAGCAAACCGGAAGAGAGCGCATACCCCGCGTAGCACAGTGTCAGCAGCTTGCGCCGGTCGAATCGGTCCGCCACATGTCCCGCCACCAAAAACAAAAACACGCCCGGCAGGAACTGCACGAGTCCCGTAAGCCCGAGGTCCAACGGCCGCCTGGTAATTTCGTATACCTGCCAGCCCACGGCCACAGACTGCATCTCCGTGCAGAGCACAATGCAGAAGCGCGCGATCTGGTAGAGCTTGAACCCGGGAAAGTGGAAAGCGGCCGTGCCGGTAACGAGCCGTTGGTCGGTGGTCGCCATGCCTGATTAGAATGCCATAACATCGCCTCGGCTCACCGCCTCCCATTCATCATCTAGTCAGCTTCACAAAATCCTCCTCCCGTTGTAGAAGTAGAAGGCTCCTCTCGCGTGCGCCGTACGGGCCGGGTCGAGCGCGTCATTCTCAGGAGTCGATCTCGTTGTTCTTTCGACCTGGCACCCTCGACGAGGCATTGGAAGCGCTCGCGCACACTCACGGAACCATCCTCTCCGGGGGAACCGACCTGTTCCCCGCCCTGAGTGGTGGTCTACTGAAGGGCCCGGTCGTTGACATCTCTGCTGTGGCCGAACTCAGAGGCATACGTTCCACTCCCAGCCATTTCCACATCGGTGGCCGAACCACCTGGAGTGAACTGCTCGCCGCGCCGTTGCCGCGCGGCTTCGACGGTCTTCGCGCGGCCGCCCGGGAAATCGGCTCCGTCCAGATTCAAAACCAAGCCACCGTGGCCGGTAACATTTGCAACGCCTCCCCCGCAGCGGATGGCGTCGCCGCCTTGCTGGCGCTTGATGCCGAGGTCACGCTGTCGTCGCGCAATGGCTCGCGCACTCTGCCTCTCGCCGATTTTGTCCAAGGCAATCGCAAAACCGCGCGCCAACCCGAGGAACTGCTTACGGAAGTGCGCATTCCACGGAGGTGGGAAAACGCGGCGTCCAGCTTTCTGAAGCTGGGAGCGCGGCGCTATCTGGTCATCTCCATCGTTATGGTTGCCGCGAATCTCGTGGTTGAGCCCAACCAGCGCATCCGCGAAGCATCGATTTGTGTCGGATCCTGTTCGCCCAGAGCGGTTCGACTTCATGAACTGGAAAGAGCCCTGGGTGGCATCGTCGTGGGGCCTTCCATGCATGATGTGATTCGGGCAGAACATTTCTCCCGGCTTTCCCCCATCGACGACATCCGCGCCACCGCAGCCTATCGCCTGGACGCCGCACAGACGCTGGTCCGGCGCGCGCTTGACGATTGCGCCCGCAAGGTGCTCTGAAAATGGAGACCCTCACCAAACTTTCCATCGCGCTAAATGGGAAGCTTGTCCCTGTTCACTCTGACCCTCGCTGCCGGCTCTCAACCGTCCTGCGGGAGGAATTTCGACTTACCGGCACCAAGGTCGGATGCGACGCGGGCGACTGTGGCGCGTGCACCGTCCTCGTCAATGGCCGAGCCGTTTGCTCCTGTCTGACCGCCGTGGGACAGCTCCCGGACGCGGAAATCTGCACCATTGAAGGCCTGCGCGATTCCTCGACTGCCTTTGACCGCCTCCAAAAATCCTTTCTCCAGCACGGCGCGGCGCAGTGCGGAATCTGTACTCCGGGGATGCTGGTCACCGCCGTTGCCCTGCTCGACGAAAAGCCCGAGCCGACCGAGGCCGAAGTAATGGACGCGCTTGGCGGCGTATTATGCCGCTGCACCGGCTACCGGAAAATTATCCGTGCGGTGATGGAGGCGAACCGGGCACAGCCGACGTCCACGCCGATGACTGACTGCGGTCCCGTCGGGCAGCGTGTCGTGCGCCTGGACGGCCAACGCAAGGTTCTCGGCCAGGATATCTACGGGGCGGATGAGTGGCCCGAAGACTCGCTGGTTCTGCGGGTGATTCGCTCTCCCTTTCCGCATGCGGAATTTTTCTTCGGTGATCTGCGGGAATTCGTTCGTCAAACCAGGGGGATTCAAGCTGTATTCACCGCCCGTGATATTCCCGGCAAAAACTGCTTCGGCGTGCACCCTGATTTTGCCGACCAGCCCGTCTTTGCCGAAAATGTGGCTCGCTTCCTTGGAGAAGCGGTCGCTGCGGTTGTCGGGGACACCTCTGCCATGGCAAATTTCGATGCCGAAACTTTTCCGGTGAGCTGGAAGCAGCTACCTGCACTCACCACACCCGCTCAGGCACAAATGCCCAATGCGCTTGCCGTCCACGCTTCTCGCCCCGACAATATTCTCGTTCGTGGCCGCGTCGTCCTTGGAAATGTCGAAACGGCGTTGCGCGAAGCCGCCCATGTCGTCGAAGCCGAATACGAAACCGGTTTCATCGAGCATGCATACATCGAACCGGAAGCGGGTTTCGCGCGCCGCGTCGGCGACCGCGTGGAAATTCAGTCCTGCACCCAGTCCCCCTACATGTTGCGCAAGGATATCGCCGCCATTCTTGGCATCGTTGAAACCGCCGTGCGCATTATTCCCACTGCTGTCGGCGGCGGATTCGGCTCCAAGCTCGACCTCTCCACCCAGCCATTCCTTGCCGTGGCTGCGTGGCATCTCCGCAGGCCGGTAAAAATGGTTTACACGCGCCCGGAGTCTATTCGCAGTACCACGAAGCGCCATCCTTCGAAAATCCGTTGCCGAGCAGGTGCTACTGCCGATGGAAGATTGTTGGCCATGGACCTCGAGGGAGAATTCAACACCGGCGCCTATGCCTCCTGGGGACCCACCGTGGCTGCCCGCGTGCCCATTCACGGCTCCGGCCCGTACAAGGTTCCGCACTACCGCGCGCAAACGAAAGCAGTCTACACGCATCTTGTTCCCGCCGGGGCTTTCCGCGGGTTTGGCGTGCCACAAGGCACGATTGCCCAGGAACAGCTCTATGACATGCTCGCCGAAAAAGTCGGCACAGACAGGCTGGAATTTCGCTTACTCAATGCACTTGGAGATCACGATCCCACGATTACCGGTCAAGTCCTTGGTGCAGGCGTCGGCATGCGAGCTTGTTTGGAAGCGTTGCGTTCTCGTTGGGGAATAGCCCATCAGGAAACTGCGGCTTTCAATCGAAAGAACGGAACCACGCTACGCCGCGGCGTGGGCATTGCCGGCATGTGGTACGGCTGCGGCAACACTTCCCTTGCCAATCCTTCCACCATGCGGATCGGGCTGCAACGCAATGGCCGCTTTGCGATTCACATGGGCGCGGTCGACATCGGCCAGGGTTCCTTCACCGTGGTCACCCAAATTTGCGCGGAGGCCCTCGGCGTTCCCATCGATTGCTTTGATCTTCTCCCTGCCGACACTGACATTTCTCCCGACTGCGGGAAAACCTCCGCGTCGCGCCAGACCTTCGTTAGTGGCAATGCCGCCCTGCTCGCGGGCAAGGAATTGCGCAAGAAAATCCTGCAGCTTGGTGGAATCGCGGGCAGTGCGCAAATCCGTTTGGACCATGGCAAACTGCAACTTGTCGGCGACTCTCTCCGAAAGTCCATCGATCTGCTTCAGCTTCCCCTAGACGAACGCGGGTATGTTCTCAATGCCGAAGTTACTTTTGATCCCCCCACCGGGCCTCTCGATGAGGACGGCCAGGGCGTTCCCTATGCCGTTTACGGATTTGGCGCGCACCTCGCAGAGGTCGAGGTCGATCTCGAACTTGGCACCGTCAAAGTCTTGAAGCTGACTGCCGCGCACGATGTCGGGCGCGCCATCAACCCTACCCTCATTGAAGGCCAGATTGAAGGCGGCGTCGCGCAGGGCCTTGGCATGGCGCTCATGGAAGAATTTCTGCCTGGACGGGGCGAAAACCTGCACGACTACCTGATTCCCACCATTGGCGATGTTCCTCAAATCGAATCGATTCTCATCGAGGACGCTTCGCCTGTCGGCCCATTTGGCGCCAAAGGCGTCGGCGAGCAGGCTCTGATCCCCACGGCCCCCGCGATTCTGAATGCGCTCTATGATGCGGCCGGCGTGCGCATTCGCAAACTTCCCGCTACTCCCGATAAGGTGCGCGCCGCCATCCGCGCAAGAAACGATTCCGCGGGGGGGAACCCGCATGACTGAAGTCTTTCCTGCCGACACGATTCGCTGTGACGCTTGCCCCGTGCTCTGCTACATCAAGCGTGGGCAAACCGGTGCCTGCGATCGCTACGGAAATTTTGATGGCCAACTGGTGCGCGTCGATCCTCACATTCTTCTGGACCGCGCCAAATCCCAGGGCACTCCGCTGGTGCCTTTCCTCGAACGCCAGGGCGAGTGGGACGGAAAGCTGCTGAAGTCTCGCGAGACTTTCGTCACCGCTATCGGCGCGGGTACTACTTATCCCGATTACAAGCCCGCTCCTTTCATTGTTTCCTCCGAAGTCGATGGCGCGGACATGGTCACCGTCGTTACCGAAGGAATCTTCAGCTACTGCGGTGTGAAATTGAAGATCGATACCGACCGCCATCTTGGCCCGGAGAGGAATCTCGTTCGCGCGCAGGGTGAGCCCGTCGGCCACGTCACAACCGCCGAATATGGCAGCCAGATGCTTTCCATCGGTGGCGTTCATCACTTGACGGGCGGAACAAAGAGCGAAGGGCGCGTCACCTGTGAAACGCTGCTTGATCTATGCAATGGCAAGGAAGTTGCCCTCGTGATCGACGAGGGCGCCGGCATCACCGTCGCTGCTGGCAAACCTCCCGTCGTGAATGGTCAGCGGGAAGAGCGCATGCGCGTGGGCTGCGGTTCCGCCACCATCGGCATGTTCGCGAAGCAATGGTTCGGCAAAGTCGATGAAGTCGTTGTCGTCGATGATCACATCACCGGCGTTCTTTCCGAACATCAGGCCGGCAAAATGCTCGGTGTCCGCGAAACCGGCATCGCCATTCAGGGGCGCCGCTCCACCCCCGGCCGCTATTTTCAAGTCGCGCAACCCGGCACCGGTTGGGGCGGCACAAATATCTCCGATCCCCTCACGATCCTGAGACCCTTCAAGGCCAAGGCCGCTTGGCCCAACCTGCGCATGCTCATGGTCAGCACCACCGGCGAACACTTTGCCTATTACCAGCTCGACGAAGCCTTGCGGCCGGTTGAAAAGGAATTGCCTGCTGCCCTGAAAGAATCCGTCGCGCGCATCCGGGAGAATTGCGAACCCGCGCTCACTACTGTTCTATTTATGGCTGGGGCCGGCGGGTCGCTTCGTGCCGGTGCTACCGAAAATCCCGTCAAGCTCACGGTCTCCGTCAAGCGCAGCCTTACGCGTGTCACCTCCGGCGGCGCGCCGGCCTACGTCTGGCCCGGCGGCGGCATCACTTTCATGGTGGACGTCTCGCGCATGCCAGAAAATGCATTTGGTTATGTGCCCACACCCGCGCTTGTTGCTCCCATCGAATTCACGCTGGAGAAGGCAGAGTACGCGGCGCTCGGCGGACACATGGAGTTTGTCCGGCCACTGGAGGAAATCATGCGCGAGAAACAGCGCCAACGTCAGCTCACTTCCCTTCCCGAAAATCCATGGCCGCTAAAACCTCCTCCTGAAGGTGACCCCCACAAATGAGAGATCCCGCCACTATCCGCCTCTTGCCCGATGGTCGCCGTCTTCACCTGAATGACGGACCTATTGATCTCATTATCGAAGCCGACGGGCAACGCGATGACGTTCGACACGCATACGAAGCTGCCGCTACGCGATTCGTCACCATTCTCGATGAACTCTGCGCGGAATTGCCGCTTTTGCGCAGCCCCGTAGGTTCGGCATCACCACTCCCAACCGGCCCGATTGCAAGGCGAATGGCAGATGCTGTCCTCCCCTACCGGTGCCGTTGCTTCATCACGCCAATGGCGGCCGTTGCTGGTGCTGTATCCGAGGCGGTTCTTAGCGCCATGACTGAAGCGGCGCAACTCGATCGCGCTTACGTGAACAACGGAGGGGACATCGCCATCCATCTCGCGGCAGGCCTGAGCTACACCATCGGCATGGTGCAACGCCCCGAACACCCTTCGCTCCTGGGATCGATTGAAATTTCTGCGGTGACGGCCATACGCGGCGTGGCCACCAGCGGCTGGCGCGGCCGCAGTTTTCTCTCGGCATTGCGGACGCTGTCACGGTTCTCGCCGAAGGCGCAGCTCAAGCCGATGCTGCGGCCACTGTCATCGCGAATGCTATCGATTTGCCCGGACATCCCTCTATCCTTCGCGTCCGTGCCCGAGAACTTGCTCCAGATTCCGACCTCCTCGATCTCCCGGTCACTCGCGCTGTCGGTCAACTCACTCCCCAGGAAATTGACCAAGCTCTCTACGCCGGTGAAGTTGTAGCCGAGAAGCTATGCGCACAAGGTTTAATTCACTCTGCCGCACTATCCATGCAGAGCCACATCCGTTTGGTGTCGGGGCCATCGCCGCTCTTGCGCCGCTCTCGCAGGGATGGCCTTCTGAGGCCGTCCGCCACCGAGTTGCAAGCACAACGGGAATTTCCACCAGGGAGCCTGCAGCATGCCTGAAGTCCGCGTCCGAAAGCGTGTCGTCATCGTCGAAGAAATTTTTCATGAAGGTGGCCCCGCAGCCACAAGACCTCCGCGCCGTGCCGCCGCCCTTGCCGTCATTCACAATCCATTTGCCGGGCGATACGCCGCAGAAATCGCCGGATTCATGGAAGATTTAAATCCTCTTGGCCTGGAAATGGCCAAATCACTCATTGCCGCGCTCGGTGGCAATGCCAAAATCGTCGAAGGCTATGGCAAAGGCGCAATCGTCGGTCAAGCCGGCGAATTGGAACACGGCGCGCTCTGGCACGTTCCCGGTGGATACGCCATGCGCGAAATCTTGGGCGGCGCAAAAGCCATTGTGCCCTCGTCAAAAAAAGTCGGCGGACCAGGCACCCGCCTCGATGTTCCCATCACGCACATCCACGCTTCCTACGTGCGCAGCCACTTTGACTCCATGGAAGTTGGCATTGCAGACGCCCCGCGAGCCGACGAAATTCTGCTGGCACTGGTGATGACCACTGGTCCACGTGTCCACGCGCGCGTCGGGGGTCTAAAAGCTTCGGAAATTAAAGGTGAGGACGGTCTGCGATGAAAGCGAATATTCGCAAAATTATAACCTTCGTGGAAGAAACGCGCTCGGAAATGGGCCAGGCTGTGCGTCCGCCCACGCGGCGCGCCGCTGCCGCTGCGGTGATCGAGAATCCCTTTGCAGGCCGCTATGTTCAGGATCTCACCGAACTCATGGAGATCGGCGAGGAGTTGGGCACGTTGCTGACGGAGCGCGCCGTCGCGGCCCTCGGCATCGACGGCCCTTCTGCGGAAAGTTATGGCAAAGCGGCCGCCGTCGGCGAAAACGGCGAACTCGAGCACGCCGCTGCGCTTCTCCATCCGAAACTTGGCACGCCAGTACGAAAGGTCCTTGGCAAAGGCGCCGCCTTGATTCCCTCATCCAAAAAGCGCGGAGGGCCCGGCGTCTCGCTCGATATTCCACTGGGCCACAAAGACGCCGCCTTCGTCCGCAGCCATTTCGATGGAATGGAAATTCGCGTGAATGACGCTCCACGCGCCAATGAAATTCTTGTGGCCATCGCCGTCACCGATAGCGGCCGTCCTTTGCCACGTGTCGGCGGCCTGACGAAAGATCAAATCAAGGGCGAAGACGGTCTTCATTGAGTTTGTCGACGGATCGCTTATCGCTGTTCGCTGGGCACATTCCTCGGCAACCGGCCAACTCACTTGCCTATGTTCGGCACGCGCATCGCCGGCGGCGTATTCCGGCTGCGCTCGCTACGCACCACGCCGTCGATCACGGTCATGCCAATCCCAGGCAAATCACCAAGCTGCACGCTTTCTAGCAAGGTATTCCCTGCCGAATGTTGGGCGGCATCCATGAACACAAAATCCGCTGGGCGCCCCACCTCCATTAATCCACTCTCCAACTTGCGCATCCGGGCCGTATTCCCCGTAGCGAAACAAAACACCTGTTCCGCCGGAACTTCTCCCAGCGAAGCAAGCGCCGCGATCACGCGAATAATCCCTAGCGGTTGCACCCCAGATCCCGCCGGTGCATCCGTGCCCAAAATCACGCGGTGCAACTGCTTCAGTTCTTTCGCCGTTCGCAGCGTGAACAGAGCCGCGCGTTCATTCCCGTTATGCACGATCTCCAGCGCTCGCTCAGACTGCTCGCACAGCCCGCGGATTTGTGTGTCCGGCAGCGCTGTATGTCCGCCGTTGATATGCCCGATCACATCCGCATCCGCCGCCAGCACTAGGTCTTTATCAATCAAGCTGGATCCTGGGATCGACGGCCCGCCTGTATGAATTGTGCTTTGTATCCCATGCTTTCGGGCCCATCCGACCATCAGTCTTGCCGTCGGCCCATCCTTCACGCTGCCCAGCCCCACTTCGCCCAGCAACTTCACCCCCGCTTCCGCCAGCGATTTAAAATCCTCTTCCACCATCCCCTGCTCGATAACCGGCGCACCAGCCTGAACTTTCACGCCGCTCGGCCGCAGCGCAGCAAATGAGCGTTGCGCTGTAATCGCCAGCGCTTTCAAGCCCACGATATCCTTCGGCCGGCCCGGCATATGGACCTCGCCCGCGGAGATCATGGTGGTCACGCCGCCGTGCAAACAACTATCAATCCATCCCAACTGATTCTGTCTCGGAGTCCAGTCCCCGGCCACGGGGTGCACATGGCTGTCGATCAAACCAGGCAGCAGCGCTGTGCCATTCGCATCGATGACGCTCGTCGCGCCTTCGCAATCCAGTTCCTTCTCCGTCCCAATCGCGCTGATCCGGCCGTCCTTTACCACCACCGTATCCGCGTCTAGTATCGGCTTATTCAAATCGCCGCTCAGGAGCAGTCCGATATTCCGAATGACCAGCTTTGTGCCCACGCTGGATTTTCCCGCCGCTTCAATCGCCATTTTCCCGAAGCCTCCGCATAATTTTCATCACCACTTCCCGGAACTTGTCATCCTGGGCTTCAGGCCTCTAGCAGGCTCCTGAAAAACTCTGGGACCTGTCATTCCGATGGCGAGGTTTGCCCGAGGAATCTGCTTTTTCCTTGAGTCCTACCGAGAAGCAGATTCCTCGCTTCGCTCGGAATGACAATTGGCGCCATTTGCGCGCCCAAGAATCTCAACCACGACCATGTGCAAGACGTTATCTGACACGTTTCACGCATACGACGGCGGCCGATCACTGATCTCCGCTCCGAATTGCTTGTTCGGCTTCTCTCCCATCTCGATGGCAAACGTCCCGCCTTCCGCAATCTGCGCGTGGCTGAACCAGCTCTTCGTATACGGCTTGCCATTCCACGTCACCGATTGCACATAAGGCTTGTTCGCCGCATTCCCAGCCGCTTCAAGCACCAGACTCTTGCCATTGCCAAGGTGAATGGTGGCCCGGTCAAACAATGGGCTCCCAAAAACATAGTTCCCACTCACGGGATCGACGGCATAAAATCCGAGCGCGCTCAATAGGTACCAGGCCGACATCTGCCCACAGTCTTCATTTCCTGCCAGACCATCCGGATCATTGCGATACATGGTCTCCAGCAACATGCGCACACGTGCCTGCGTCTTGTATGGCACTCCCGCATACGCATACAAATACGCAACGTGGTGACCCGGTTCGTTGCCGTGCGCGTATTGTCCCACCATGCCCGCGATATCCGGTGGCGCGTCCGCCGGCAACTCAGAACTCTGATTGAACAGCGCGTCCAGTTTTGTCACGAACCCTTTCTCGCCGCCGAACAGTTTCATGTATTCGTACAGGTCGTGCTGATTCAGAAAAGTCGCCTGCCAGGAATTGCTCTCTGTGAAATCGCGCCACTTCTTCGAATGACCCATGCCTCGGGGATCGAAAGGCTTCGCCCATGTGCCATTTGCCAGCTTTCCGCGCATGAACGTGTCCACGGGATCGAATACGTTCTTATAATTGCGCGAACGCGCCAACAACAACTGGCAGTCTTCCTTGGCACCGGCGGAGCTAGCCAGATGCGCCACCGCCCAGTCGTCGTAGGCGTACTCCAGCACCTTGCTGACCGACTCATCTTCCAAATCGCACGGTATGTAGCCCAGTTTCCGGTAATAGCCCAATCCACGGTAGTCATCTGCCATGGCCCGCTTTCGCCAGAGTGGGTACGCCTTCGCGAAATCCACGCCGCGAACTCCCTTCGCGCACGCCTCCGCCAGGACCGGGGCGGAGTGATAACCAATCATGCAGCCTGTCTCGACTCCCTGCAGCGGCCACACTGGCACGCCGGCAGGACTCTGCTCCGCCATCAGAATCATCGTATTCAGTATGTCGGGCAATCGTTCCGTCTGCACCAGCGTATACAGCGGATGCAGCGCGCGATAGGTGTCCCACAGCGAATACGTCGAGTAATGGTTCGCACCGGCAGGAAGCTTGTGCATCTCCAAATCCATCCCGCGGTACTGCCCGTCCACGTCGCTGAACAGCGTTGGCGCGACCATCGCGTGATAAAACGCGGTGTAGAAGATCTTCCTGTGATCCTCGCGCTTCGTCTCGATGGTGATCTTCGCGAGTTCCCGCTCCCATGCCGCGTTGGCGGCTTGCCGCACGCCATCAAAGTCCCATCCGGGTATTTCCGCCTCGAGATTCCTCAGCGCTCCCTCAATGCTCACCGCGGAGAGTCCAACCTTGACATGGACCACCTCGTCTTCCACCGTCGGGAACTTCACCGCGCACTTGAGCGCGGTTCCTTTTGCCTCGCGAATCGCGGTTCCCAGCGGTATCGAATCGGAATAAATCTCCGCGCCTGCGAACGGTTTTGAAAACCGCATCGCGAAATAAATGTATCTTCCGGGCGCCCATTCCTTCGTGCGCCGGCCCCCCGTCACCGTGTCGCTCCCGACCAGTCGAATCTCCGAAGACATAACATTCGTATTTAACCGTTTGGGAGGATCCGTAACACCATGCGCCAGATCGATCACAAAGTGGCTCGTTGGGTCGGCGGGAAACGTGTAGCGGTGCATGCCCGCGCGCGCCGTCGCGGTTAGCTCCGCACGGATTCCGTAATTCTTCAGGAACACGGAGTAGTAGCCCGGCTCCCCTCGCTCATCCGCATGAGAAAATCGCGACCTGTAGCCCTCACTCGGATTTTCCGCGCTTCCCGGTTCGGTGTGCACTGGCCCGGTTCCCGGCATCAGCAGAATGTCCAGCAGGTCCGCCGCGCCAGTGCCGCTCAAGTGCGTGTGGCTGAATCCCATGATGGATTTGTCGTCGCGGTGATATCCCGAGCAATGGTCCCAGCCGCCAGTCCCAGTGTCGGGGCTCAGTTGCACCATGCCGAACGGCACCGTGGCGCCCGGATAGGTGTGCCCGTGCCCGCCTGTTCCGATGAAAACATCTACGAAACGCGTTAGCCCATTCGGCGCAGCCGCTTTTTCGTCGGTGGGGATCCGTGCTCCAATATCCAATCCTGTTTTTGTGGTCAGTGCCAGGCTGCTTAACGCCGCGGACTGCAGAAATGTTCTTCTGGTCAGATTCTTCTTCCTCATCCCGGGCTCCTTAAAATCTCACGCGCTTCTCAATAAATTTGGCCGCTCCTGGCTCAGTTTCACAATCAATTCCCCAAACAACGAATTGGCCCACGCGAACCACGCGCGCGTGTATTTCGCCGGATTGTCCTTGTTGAACGACTCGTGCATAAAACCTGTCTCGGCATGCGTTGTCTTGAGCCAGTGCAGACACTTGTGAATCTCTCCATCGTCAGTGCTCGTCAGCGCTTGCACAATCAGCGCCATCGGCCAGATCATGTCCAGCCCTTCGTGAGGACCGCCAATTCCCTCCGCGGCATTACCCTTGAAAAAGTACGGATTGTTTTCGCTCAACACGAGGCGCCTCGTTCGTTGGTATACCGCATCCTCCAACGGGCAACAACCGAGGTACGGCAAGCTCAGCAATCCCGGAATGTTGGCATCATCCATGAAAAGCCGGTTCCCATAACCGTCCACTTCAAACGCCCATACCTCGCCGCTTTGCCGCTCTCTGCTGCGCCCATATTGCGCCAGCGCAGCTTTCACTTCACCTGCTAGTGCCCGGCACTCCGCCGCAAACTCCGCATCGTGCAGAATTTCCGTCGTCATCTCCGCCAATTGCTTCAGCGTAACCACTGCAAACAAGTTCGAGGGCACGTAGAACGAATAAAGGCACGCGTCGTCGGAGGGACGGAACATCGAATAAATCATGCCCACGGGCCGCGCAGGATTCCCGTAACCCCCAAGCGCCTGAGTATCCGAGGGAACTTCTGTCCGTCTCTGGAAGTGGTACGGCCCAGTTCCGTTTTTCCTCTGCTGCTCCCGAAACGTGGACACTACCAGCCGCATCGCGGTCGCCCATTCTTTATCAAACGGTGCAGTGTCTCCCGTCGCTTTCCAATACCCGTGCGCCAGTCTTATGCAGTAGCAGAGCGAATCCACTTCCCATTTCCGCTCGGCGACTCCGGGCCGCATCTCGGTCAAGTCATCCACTGCCCAGGACAACGCCTTCGTGCTTTTTAGGTCCGGGAGGAATGCATTCGCGTAGGGATCGAGCAAGATGCAGCGCGCTTGCCTTCCGATCAATCCTTGAAACAGTCTGCGCAGATTGGAATCATCTTTCGCCAGCGGCAAGTACGGCCACACCTGGCACGCAGAGTCGCGCAGCCACATCGCGTCTATGTCCCCAGTGATGATGAACGCGTCCGGCGGGCCCGTGGTCGTACAAATCTCGACGGTCGTATCCAAAGTGTTCGGATAACAATTCTCGAACATCTGCGCCAGTTCAGGGTCGCCGATGTCCGCCTTTACTCGCGCAATTGTCTCTTCCACGGCCCGCGAAGTGAACTTGCGCTTTTCCACCGCCGGCCGTCCGGAAATATAAGCTTCGGACGCATCTCCAACTCTCAACCGCGGCGTCGCCATGGCGACCGCGCCGTAGGCTGCCGTCTTTAACAGTTCGCGCCTCGTATAAATGGCGAATCCTCTCAACGGTCCAAGTATTTTGCGCCGCCAGATTTCTACCCCACCATCCTACCCGCCCTAATCAGATCCTCGCGCAGTTCTCGGCCCATGATATTGAATCACGTTGCCCGTTTTCTGTCTCGCTTGGATGTGACGGCCGATCCAAAAGACTTCCGCGTACGATTCTTCGAGGACGATGTCTGTATGCAGAATCAGGGCCTGAGCGGTCGAGCGGAATTACACAACGGATGGAACCACGAGCAGAACTGATAGAAGTCGGCGGATGGGCCTGTAAGCCGGATTTTGTACGGCGCGGCTCTCGCGAGCCTGCTCCGTGACGATCATTCCTCTAGCCCCGGCCTCGCGACCGGGATCGAGCGACCTACCCGAGGGTTCATCCTTTCGCACGGCTTACGCTGCACGACAGGGAGCTCGCTCTTTCGAACGAACTCAGTGAGCCGGGCCAGCTCTCCCCTCCTATTTGGTCTTGCACCACGCGGGGTTTGCCTTGCCTCCGTCATTGCTGCCGGAGCGGTGGGCTCTTACCCCACCTTTTCACCCTTACCTTCGTCGCGCACCATTCGAAGACATCCCGAAGGTTTTCCTCCGGGCTATCACCGGGATACGCTCCGCTGGCGGTTTATTCTCTGTGGCACTATCCGTGACGCTGTTGTAGGGGCGGCTTTACGCCGCCTTCCGCAACCTCGTCCCCTGGCGTTACCAGGCGCGTTGCCCACGTACCCCAAGGACCGAAGGCCCGAGGGGCACTCTTCGCTCCTGTAGCGCCGGGCTATAGCCCGGCATCTGCATTCGCGAAGTGGTGTCCGGACTTTCCTCCCGTTCACCCTGAGGCGCCGCAAGGCGCCGAAGAGTTTACCCTCCGACCCGCGATGCCCCAGGCAAACCAGCGATCATCCAGCTCACCCGCCATCTTGATTATACAGCCCAAACCCAAAGCGCGAACGTTTTCATAGTGGCCCTCTCGGCGGAAAACAAAAATCAGTTAACGGGCATCGGTTGAGGAGACGATGACTCTGGTTCTGAGTAGCCGACCGAGGGAAGAGGCCAATACCTGATTCGCACGACGGCAGCCAGTGTCCAGAACACGAGCTGAAGTCCCGCATACCAGGGAGACTCCGCGTTCATTCCGGACAGAGCGATGACGTTCCAAACCGTGGGGAATACAAATGCCGGAATAATAGACCGCCAATGTAATGTCATCCACGCGAGAACATAATTCATGGCCAGGCACAGGACAATCCGGTGAAACAAATGGAAGAACACACCGCCCACCGAAAGTCCCGAGTAGGTATCTGACCGGAAGTGGTAGGCCGCCCAAACTATTCCGGTCGAGAACACTCCTCGTGCTAGTTCCTATCGCCGCACCAATCTGGGCAACAGAAGTCCGCGAAAGGTGATTTCTTCCGCAAATGCGCCAAACACGAGGGTGAGCAGCCACAGTTGCCACAAGTCTTCGGTCGCGAAGTACTTGGAGAACAGAGACGCGTCCTGCTTGCCAAAATAATGCACAACCCAATAGACACGGTCGACAAGATATTGTGGGGCCGCGACGGACAGGCGAATGGCTACAGGGACTAGCAGAGCGTAGAGAGCGTGGCGTGGCTCTGACGGTCGAATCGACCTTGTCACCACTTTTCTCCCTGATTGGCCAAGAATCCATAAAGCCGAAAACACAAGAATTGCTGCATCCAACGCACTGAATATGAATTTGGATGCGACTCCATGACGGAAGAGATCGAGGTGACGCCACAACGCCGATGAGACCAAGAAAAGCACACCGACGAGACTACCAGCCAAGAAAAGTGGACTGACAAGGACAAAAACGAGAACTTCCACGGGGCGCCTGGAATCCTTCTCATCTTGGTCGCAAGAAAGTTCATTCGTCAAAGAAGGCGGGAGAGAAGACTTGTTTAGGCCAAGTCGCACCGTGAAAATTGCAATCAGAATTATTCCGAAAAGGCAAAAGAAGAAGCCAACAGGCAAATCCTGAATATTCGAAAGGAACAGGCGTGGCGCTGCGAACAAACTGATGCGAATTCTGAGTACAGAAAACGAGCCAAGCGAGAGTTGCCGTACCTTGATGGCAAGGACAATGAGACTGCATAGTGTGGTGACGAACACAGCCAAGAGTATTCGGCGCACGGGCCGAAGACCGGCCCAGAAGCATGTGAAGTAACCAGCCAGACTTGCGAAAACAACGGCTTAGATAACCACTCCCAAGAAGGCACGCCATTCCTCGCGAGCTGGTTCATCTATCGGGGAACGCGGAAGGCGTGGCAGTCCCCACGGCAAGCGCGGTGAGATATAGAGAGGAATAACTCCAGCAAGAAAAACCAATTGCCATGGGTCAGCGGGGATAACCGAACGCAGGAAAGTGGCGAAACGCTTTATCAACAGAGCGTAGCCTCTGCTGCGGATTATGTCTTAGCAGGACCGAACAAAGCTGGCAGATCGGCTAGTACCCCGAGGCAAAAAACGGGACTCCCAGGAAGCATCACTTTATGCCGATCAACTTTTCGAACTCACCCTCCGTCAAAATCGTCACACTCAATTCCTTCGCCTTCTCATACTTCGATCCCGGGTCCGTGCCCACCACCACGTAATCCGTCTTTTTGCTGACCGAGCCGCTCACCTTACCGCCATGTTGCAGCACCAGTTCCCCTGCTTCCTCGCGGCTCCGGTTTGCCAAGCCGCCCGTGAACACAAAACTCTTCCCCGCCAGCTTCTGGCTCTTGACTTCCCGCTTCTCCGCCACCGGCCGCACGCCCGCCTTATACAATTTCTTGACCAAATTGCGGTTCGCCGCCTCACTAAAAAATTCCGTGATGCTCGCCGCCACTTTCGGCCCCACCTCGGGAACATTCTCCAACTCCTCCGTCGTTGCCCCGGCAAATTCTTCCAGCGTCGAAAAATGTTCCGCCAGCAACTGCCCCGTTCGTTCACCCACAAACTGAATTCCCAGCGCGAAAATCAGCCGCGAAAGCGGGCTCTTCTTGCTGGCCTCAATCTCATCCCGCAGATTTTGCGCGGACTTCTCCGCCATCCGCTCTAGTTCCGCCACTTCTTCCGGCTTCAGCGAATACAGGTCCGCGACATCCTTCACTATTTCCTTCTCCACCAACTGGTCCACAATCTTTTCGCCCAGCCCGTCGATATTCATCGCGTGCCGTCCCGCAAAGTGCAGCAAGGATTCCTTCAACTTCGCTGGGCAAGCCGCATTCACACACCGGTACGCCACTTCCCCTTCCACCCGATGCACCGCGCTCCCGCACACCGGGCACTTCGATGGCATGCGAAACGGTTTCCGGTTCTTCCCTTCCTTCACCACTTTCAAAACGTGTGGAATCACTTCCCCGGCCCGCTCGATCAGCACGGTGTCCCCAATGTGCAGCCCCAGCCGCTCGATCTCGTCCATATTGTGGAGAGTGGAACGGCTGACAGTGACGCCTCCCACTTGCACCGGCTCCAGCACCGCCACCGGCGTCAGTGTCCCTGTCCGCCCCACCTGCACGATGATTTCGTTCACCACCGTCTGTTCCTGCCGCGCCGGGTATTTATACGCAATCGCCCACCGCGGCGCCTTCGCCGTAAACCCCAGCTCGCTCTGCAGCGCCGTGGAGTTCAACTTAATGACCACACCATCAATCTCGTACGCCAGCTTCTCCCGCTTCGTATCCCACGCCTCGCAATACGCAATCACCGCGTCGATTCCGTCGCACAATTTCCAATCATCCGAGGCGCGGAACCTCAATTGCTTCAGTACTGTCAGGGAGTCCGAATGCTTAGCAAAAGGCACTTTGCCGTCCACGTACAGGTAGTACGCGAAGAAATCCAGCCGCCGCTGTGCGGTGATCGTCGGGTCCAGCACGCGCACCGACCCAGCTGCCGCATTCCGCGGGTTCACGAAGATCTTCCCGCCGGTCCGCTCCTGTTGCCGGTTCATCGAGTCGAACGACTTGCGCGTCATCATGATTTCGCCGCGCACTTCGAAGCTCTTTGGCAGCTTCACCTTCTGCTTGCCCTGACCAAGGAAGGGCAGCGTCGCCGCATCCACCCTCAGCGGAATCGACCGGATGGTCTTCACATTCGGCGTAACGTCTTCGCCGGTCGTTCCATCCCCTCGCGTCACCCCGCGCACCAGCACGCCATCCTCGTACTGCAGCGAAATGCTCAGCCCGTCAAATTTGTGTTCGGCGATGTACTCATTCACCAGCCGCCCCGTGCCCTCGCGCACCCGCCGGTCCCAGTCCCGCAGCGCGTCGTAGCCAAAAGCATTGTCCAGACTCAGCATCGCGCGGGCATGCTTTACCGTCGTAAAACCCTCGCGCGGCGCGCCGCCCACGCGCACGGTGGGCGAATCCGGCATCACCAGACTCGGATACGCGACTTCCAGCTCTTTCAGCCGGTTCATCAATTTGTCGAACGCGGCGTCCGAAATCTCCGGCTCATCCGCCACGTAGTAGAGATACTCATGCCGCCGTATCTGGTCGCGCAGCTTCTCGACTTCCTTCTGAAGCGCAGCAGGAACCTTTTTCGACATCAACGCCTCGTAGAACAGTTAGGGCTAAAGTGCATCTTATTATATAGAATGAGCCTTCGTGCCTGACCCAGGAGAATATGGACACCCAGTTTCACAACGCACTCCTCATTCACAACCCCAACGCGGGCAACCGCGGCGGAGGACGCCGCCGTCTGCTCGACCAGGCAAGACGTATTCTCGCATCGAATGGCATTGAGGCGGACCTCGCTGAAACCACCGGCCCCGGTCACGCCACCGAAATTGCCCAGCAAGCCGTCCGCGATCGCCGCCAGCTCGTGATCGCCTGCGGCGGCGACGGCACACTCAACGAAGTCGTCAATGGCCTTGCTCATGCCTCCAATGGCCACCGCGTCCCTCTCGCACTTCTTCCCGGCGGCACGGCGAACATTCTCGCCAAGGAGCTTGACCTCCCCTGGGACATTCCTCGTGCCGCCCAGCGCCTCGTCGATGGCGAGCTCCGCGAAATCGCGCTGGGCCTCGCCACGCCTCTCGAACAGCCCGAACGCAAGCGATTCTTCCTCTCCGTCTCCGGCGCCGGCCCCGATGGCATGATTGTCTATTCCGTCGACCTTGGCCTGAAGGCACGCGTCGGCATCCTCGCTTACTGGTGGCAGGGCGCTCGCGAAGTTCTCCGCTACACCTTCCCGCGCTTTCGGGTACGCACGGGCAGCCGCCAACTCGAAGCCACTCTCGTGGTGATCGGGCGCACCAAGAACTACGGCGGCCCCTTCAAAATTACCGATCAGGCTGACCTCTTCAAGGATCAGTTTGAAGTCATGGCACTCACTACACAAAGCGGGTTCCGCTACCTGAGCTACCTGCCCACTCTCTGGATGGGAAATCTCCGCAAGGAAGAAGACGTGCACTTCTGGAAGGCCGATTCGCTCATCTGCGAGCCTCTGGATGCGAACCCGGTTTACTCTCAGGTTGACGGTGAGCCCCTGGCCCGCCTGCCCATCGAGTTTTCGATCGCGCCGCGCGCACTGAAATTGCTGGTGCCGCGCGATACAGCTTCCTCAAATGTCAACGCTGTTGTGAATCGATAATCGTGGACGTCGCCTCACACGCTCTCGCTTCCTTCGCACTCGCTCGCGGAATTTTCCCGCGCCGCCGCTGGCCTGTTGTTCTCGGCATGATCTTTGCCGGCACCGTCGCCGACGTGGATCTCGCCAGCGCGCTATTCGGCCCCGCCTCCTACTTCGCAGCCCGCCGCACGTTCACGCATTCTCTCGTAGGGACCCTTGTCGTCATCTTTCTCGCCGTGCTTTTCACGCGCTATCTGGCAAGGAAACAAATCGAGCCGCTGAGCGCGCTACTCCCTCCCCTCGCCCTGGCTGCCGCTTTCCACATGTTCCTCGATCTCTTGCAGTCGGAGGGCGTCGCGCTGCTTTGGCCTATCCGTCCCGCGCGCTTCGCCATGAATTGGCTACCCAGCGTTGATCCGTGGATTCTCACCATCCTGGTCATCGGAATTCTCGTTCCCGAACTCTTGCGCCTGGTCAGTTCGGAGATTGGGGCCAAGTCCAAGGCTCCGCGCGGGCGCAACGGCGCAATCGTGGCGCTGGCTTTGATCGTGATGTATACCGGCGCGCGGGCACTTTTCCATTCCGGCAGCGTCGCTTCCCTCGAGCCGCACTCCTACCGCGGCGAATCCGCCCGCAATGTCGGCGCTTTTCCCGATGCTCTTTCGATACTCACGTGGCATGGCGTTGTCGAGACGCAATCGCTGCTCTGCACGGTCGACGTCACGGGTGGTCCGGAAAGCAGGTATGATCCGGAGAGCGCTGATTGCCTGCATAAGCCGGAGGCGTCCCCGGAACTGGGCGCCGCTCAGAAAACCAAACTCGCTCGCGAATACCTGCGAGTAATGCCCTTTCCCCGCGCCGTGGTTGCAAGGACCCAGGATGGTTATGAAGTGGCGATCCGCTCCATGCGCGACCTTGCCGAGGGCGAAACCCGCCATCGCGTTGCCGCGCGCATTCTTCTGGACACGAAGGCCGGAATTTCCAGTGAAGAGTTTGTGTGGGTAAGCGATGTCCGCCTGCGCTGAGTTCCCGCTTTACGCTGCGCTCGTGTGCGGCTTCTTGCGCAAAATCAGCCGCGACAATCCGTAGCTCACAACCGCGAATACCACCACGGCTAACGTCACCTCGAATTTGTGTTGTTTCAGAAACGGCATCGCCTGATCTCCGTATCGCACGGCCAGATATCCAATTCCGAAGTATCTGATCGCTCTCGCCAACGCGATCGCCGAGGCAAAACTGCCAACGGGCACTTCGAACACTCCCGCGGCCAGCACAAAGACCTTGAAGGGGGTTGGCGGGGGCAGGAGTGCTGCGATCAGCATTCCGCCAAAGCCGTTCCTTTCCACCCAACGCCGGATAGTGTGCCCGTGGTCACCAGCCTTGCTATGAAAAAAAGCCTCGCCGCCCTTCTCTGCGAGATAGAAAAGCAAAAGGCACCCGAGGACAGAGCCGATCATCGCCATGGCCGCATAAAGCGGCATGCGTGCCGGCTTCTGGATGCAAAGTTCGATCAAAAGCAGGTCGTTGATCACCGGAAACGTCAAGATGGAAGAATCCAGAAAAGAAATCAGGAACAATCCGGGCGCGCCCAAGGCGCCCGCAAAGGCCACAATCTTCTGCTTCCAGCCGCTCAGCGGCACAGTCAAGGTTAGTTCCTCAGTGACATAGAAATTTCAGTGTACCAGACGCTTTCGAAGACTTTAGAGCAGGGTCTCGATGGCCTCGACCATCACATCGTAAACGCGATGCAATTCATCAGGTTCGATCACATAAGGTGGCAGCACGTACACGACGTTTCCGAGCGGCCGTAGCAACACGCCATGCTCCAGAAAAAATCCGTACAGCTTTGGCCGCAGGGCCGAAAGATACCCGGCATCCTCGGCCAATAATTCGATGGCGCCCATCGTCCCAATCTGTCGCGTGTCTCCCACTTGATGCAACCCGCGCAATTCTGCCAGACGCTCTACGTTAATTCTGGCGATCGCTGCAATCCGGTCAAACACTGGTTCGTCGTCAAAAATCTGCAAGCTGGCGTTCGCCGCGGCACACGCCAGCGCATTTCCCGTGTACGAATGGCCGTGGTAAAAGGTGTGCAACCGGTTTTCGCTCCGAAAAGCGGATTCCACGCGGTCCGTGCACAACGTCACCCCCATGGTCATGAATCCGCCGGTGATTCCCTTCGATACGCACATCAGGTCGGGCAGCACATTTGCCAGGTCGCAGGCAAACATCTTCCCGGTGCGCCCAAAGCCCGTCAGCACTTCATCCGCAATCAAGAGCACATCGTGCTTCGTGCACAGTGCTCGCACCTTTTGCAGAAATTCCACGGGGTGCACGATCATCCCGCCAGCGCCCTGCAAAAGTGGCTCCACGATCACCGCCGCGATCCGCTCGCCTCTTTCGCCCAACAAATCCTCCAACTGCTGGGCACATTCGATGTGGCAGCTTTTCCGCTTCAGTCCCACGGGACAGCGGTAGCAGTACGCCGAGTGCACGCGATGCACCGGATAGCGCATGGAGCGGAACGGCTGCGTGAACGGAGACTCGTCGCTGACCGACATTGCCCCTGCCGTATCCCCGTGATACCCGTGCGCCAGCGCTACGATCTCTGTTCTTTCCGGCTGTCCACGGTTCTGAAAATGCTGTACCGCCAGCTTGAGCGCCACTTCCACTGCCGTGGATCCGTCGTCCGAGAAAAACATGGCTGTCAGTTCTTTCGGCGGCCATTTGCTCAGTCGTGTGGCCAATTCCTCCGCGGCCTCATGCGTGAATCCCGCCAGGATGACGTGTTCGAGCTTTCGTGCCTGTTCCGCGATCGCCGCCGCAATGCGCGGATTGGCGTGCCCATGCAGGTTTACCCACCACGAAGAAATGGCATCAATAATCTTGCGCCCGTCCGCGGTGTACAGGTGCGCGCCTTGCGCGCTCTGCACCAGCAGCGGAGCGGGATCGAGCGCACCATTCGTGAATGGGTGCCAGATGTGCAGCGGAGATTTCATTGCGCGAAAGCGGATCGGTCGAAGTGATTCAGGAACACCTGCATCAGCGCGGTCCGGTGGAGGTTTGGGAGCTTGGGGATTTCGCCGATAACTCGGACATGGCCAAATTTCTCGATGGTTTCCCGGTTTTCCCGGTTCTGGTCGCCGATCAGCACCACGCCGTGCACCGGCAACTCCGCCGCGTGCAGTGCCGCCAGTGTCAGCAGCGTGTGATTGATGGTGCCCAGGCCGCTCCGCGCCGCCAGGATCACCGGCAGTTTGAACTTCACCATCATATCCAGCATGAACTGCTTGGGATTGATCGGCACCAGCACTCCGCCGGCACCTTCGACGATCAACCAATCATTCAACAGGCTAGTGGGTGGATTGATCCGGGCCAGATCGATTTCCACGCCTGCCCATCGCGCCGCGAGATCCGGCGAAACCGGCGGAACAAATTTGTAAACCTCTTCCAGCGTGCGGTCCGTTCCAATGCCTGCCAGCCGCATCACCGTTACGCGATCCGAACCCTCCAGAGTCCCCGTTTGAATCGGTTTCCAATATACGGCATCGAGTGCGGCACACAACAACGCCGCCAGCGTGGTTTTCCCCACGCCGGTGTCCGTACCAGTTATGAAAAAATGACGTCTCATGCGTGTTTTGCCGTCGGCCGAGATGCTTGCCGTTCGCGCCAGTCTACAAGGGTCTCCACGAGCCGCCTTAGCTCTTCTTCTGGGATTCGCGTCGTGAGTGACAGCCGCAAGCGAGCGCCGGCGGCAGGCACGGTAGGGGGCCGGATCGCCCTCACCGCAAATCCCTCCCGTTGTAAGTGCTCGGCTGCGTGAAGCGTGTCCTCATTTTTCCCTATGACCACCGGAACAATCTGGCTGGCACTTCCCCCGGTATCGAACCCCTTGTGTTTCAGCGCAAGTATTAGTCCACTGGCCCGGCCAAGCAGCGTCTGCCGCTCCATATCCATTCTCCTGGCCAACTTGAGCGCCACTCCAATCTGCTCCGAAAAATACGGCGGCATCGCCGTGCTGAAAATAAACGTCCTTGCGTGATTGACAAGGTGGTCCTTCAAAACGGCTGGCCCGCATACAAACGCTCCCGCGGAACCCAGGGCCTTCCCGCAGGTGTGAATCGTGGCCAAAACTTGCGGCAAGATCTCAGCTTGCACCGCCATGCCCCGCCCTTCACTTCCATGGACTCCGGTCGCGTGCGCCTCGTCCACTATCATCGCCGCGCCAAACCTCTCCGCCAAGGTTGCCATCTCCTTCATAGGAGCGACATCGCCATTCATGCTGAAAACGCTTTCAGTTACGATGATTCTCCGCCATGGCGCCCCGGCATCCTGCCGCAGCGAGTCTTCCAGCGCGCTGAGGTCGAGGTGAGGATAGATGACTTTGCGGGCTCCCGACAAGCGCATTCCGTCGATCAGGCTCGCATGATTCAACACATCGGAATACACCACATCGTCCGGCCCGACCAGCGCTGACAACAGCCCCAGATTCGCCGCGTATCCGCTGCCGAAATACAGGGCTGTCTCTGTCCCCGCAAAGCCGGCAAATTCCTCCTCTAGCCTGCGCCAACCGTCCGTCTGCCCGGAAAGAAGCCGCGAGCCAGTTCCACCCATTCGCATGGCGTTCTGGACCGCCAGCACGACCGCTTCGCGCAGTGCCGGATGCTCCGCCAGCCCCAGATAATCATTCGAACAGAAATCTACTCCCCGAATCTCGGCAAGGGTTCGGCGCTGATGCAACTCCTCCAGGTCGCGCAGTCCTTTTCCGAGCTTGGCCCTCCACGAGGATAGAACGTCACCCGGCATGCGATTCCAGGGGTTTCATACCCAGGCTCTGTAATAACTGTTCATCTTCGTCCGGTCCCGGATTAGGAGTGGTCAAGAGCTTTTCACCAACGAAAATCGAATTCGCTCCCGCCAGGAAACACAATGTCACCGCCTCTGGCGACAATTGTTTCCGGCCGGCGGCCAGTCGTACGCGCGAACTCGGCATCAGGATGCGCGCCGTGGCGATGGCCCGCACCATTTCCAGTGGGTCCAGCGCCGGCAGGGATGCCAGCGGTGTACCCTCCACTCGCACCAGCATGTTGATTGGCACACTCTCCGGATGCGGTTGTAACGTCGCTAGCTGGTGCAGGAGGCCAACTCGATCGCTCGCTTTCTCTCCCATCCCCAGAATCCCGCCACAACACACCGTGATCCCCGCTTTGCGCACCGCCGCCAGCGTTTTCAATCGCTCGTCATACACCCGCGTCGTAATAATGGCGCCATAGAATTCTGGCGAGGTATCAAGATTATGGTTGTAAGCCGTCAGCCCGGCGTCCTTCAGCCGCACCGCCTGCTCCTCCGTCAGCATCCCCAGCGTGCAGCACACTTCCATGCCAAGGGCCGAAACCCCTCGCACCATCTCCAGCACTTTCTCGAATTCCCTGCCCGGTGGTGCCTCGCGCCACGCCGCGCCCATGCAGAAGCGCGTCACACCCCGCGAAACCGCATCCCGCGCCACCCCGATCACGTGCTGCGGATCCAGAAGTCCTTGCCGCTCCACCTCCGCATCGTAATGAGCGCTCTGCGGGCAATACGCGCAATCCTCGGGGCACCCCCCGGTCTTAATCGAAATTAGTTGGCAAGTCTGCACTCGGTCCGGCGCATGAAACCCCCGGTGCACCGTCTGCGCGCGATAAACCAGTTCCAGAAGCGGCGTCTCATAGATCGCCTGCACTTCGCTTTTCTCCCAGTCGTATCGCAATGTTCCTTCAGTGATTAGCTGCCCCAACGCGTCGGTTTCTCTGTTCATTCTCGCTTATCACCTGGCCCGAACTACCCTTTGCTGGATTGGCAAGTCCTTCATACTATCACTGCTATTCTCTTCGAACCATTTCTCCCGTGGTCCCGGCAGTGGGGCGGCTTTCGCCCTCAGTCTGAACCGCTCTCCGAGACTCAAGAGGGAGCCTTTCCGTGCGCCTATCAGTCGCACCTCGAGCGTGGCTTCGGCAGAGATTGTGAGAGGATGTCTGGATCGGGGTGCCTGGAAAAGAGCGTTAGCGGCAGACCGCGAGTTCGACGTTGTACTCTTTTCGATGGACGTCGCTCGAGACAAGCACGGGCCGGTCCGGCAGCACCGCTTTAAGAGCCTCAATTTCCGGCTCCCCTGCCCCCAAAGGTAGCTGGATCTGACCGCGCTGCACGACGGATCGCAGCATGGCCATGGTGATTTCGAATCCTTCGTAGGCGCTTTCGCCATTGCACGGATGAACCTGTTTGTCGTCGTCTAGCCAGCGGACCATGTCTTCCACGTAGGGAGGCATTTCGGCTTCGTAACTCATGCAACCCGGCCCGGAAATCACGCCAGCCTGTGAGCGCATGACTGCCCGCCACCCACCCCCCGTCAAAACTTCTGCGAATCCTTCCGTGCCGTAAACGCCGATCTTGTTCTTGCGCCACCAATAGTCCACTTCGGGAACGTCCGGGGCGCCCGCCCCGCATTCGATGATGCCGCGGACACCGTTGGCGAATTGGATGAATCCAGCGATGTAGTCTGGTGAGGGATGTCTGTCGGCGAGTTTGCCGCGCCCTGCGGCCTGCGCCATGACCCACTCCGCGCGCGCGTAGCCGTTGTACCAGCGCATGTATTCGACCAGATGCGTGAACAGATGGAGGAACCAGCCGCCGGCGTGTGCGTGAATGGTTTGGATGCGCCCGAGGTTGCCGCTCTCCACAATTTCTTTGATCTTCTGGTAGTGCTGGTCATAGCGATGCTGATGAGACACAACGGTCTTTACCCCGGCAGCTTTGACCGCTTTGCGAATCTCCATGGCTTCGTTCATGGAAAGTGCCATCGGTTTTTCGTAGGCGATCAACTTTGCGCCGGACGCGATGCCCATCTGGATTAGTTCCAGCCGGATGTTTGGGGGTGTGCAGAAGCAGAAAACATCCGGCCGGATTTCTTTTGCGAGAGCGAGTGGCTGAAGCGAGGTCTTCTGGATGCCCAGTTCCACGGAGGCCTTGGCCAACTGCTCCAGGCTGGAATCCGCAATCCCGGCCAGTTCGAAGCGTGGATTATTCTTGAAGGCAACGGCGTGGTGCTTGCCGCGCTTCCCCACCCCAACGACCATGACTTTGTAGATTTTCTTCGCGTTCATTGTGATCGCTCCCTGAGTTGCGTTACCAGCCGAATTGGGCGTCCCACTCTTCCAGTTTCGCGATGGTATAGTCCACTTCCTCGGCCGTCAGTTCCGGAAACATCGGCAAAGAAACGCATTGCGCGGCATTGCGCTCGGCGTTCGGCACACAGGGGTGTGGATCCGCAAGCTTGCCCCAGGGATACCCTTCTTGCTGGTGGATCGCGATGGGATAGTGCTGTTTGGCATCGATGCCGTGATCCTGCAGGAACTGCGTCAGATGGTCGCGCTTGTGATGTTCGATAACGTAGAGATGATAGACATGGCGGTAGCCCGGAACTTCCTTGGGGAGCTTGAAGCTGCTGCCCTTCAGTCCATCGGTGTAGCGCTTAGCCCAGGCGCGCCGCTGATCTGTCCAATGGGAGATGTGCTTCAGCTTGACACTGAGGAACGCAGCGTGGAGATCGTCCAGGCGACTGTTGAACCCGAAGGAGTGCACGGAACGTTTCACCGAGCCGTGGTTGCGCAGGCGGCGTACGGCCTGCTCGATTTCAGGGCGATTGGTAAGGAGAGCGCCGCCGTCACCGAACGTCCCTAGGTTTTTCTGGATGATGAAGCTGGTGCAAACCGCATCGCTGAGCTCGCCTTGCTTGAAACCATCGCCGTGGGCATCGATGGACTGCGCGTTGTCTTCCACGACCCAGAGCTTGTGCTTCCTGGCGATTGCGCTGACCGCCTTCATGTCGGCGCAGTGACCGTAGAGGTGCACGGGGACGATGCCGACGGTACGGGGCGTGAGGGCGGCTTCAATCTTCGAGGGGTCGATATTGTTCGTGGCCGAGTCGGAATCGACAAAAACAGCCTTACCCCCGGCAATCCAGATGGCTTCGGCAGTGGCAAAAAAAGTGTTTGCGGTGGTGATGACTTCGTCGCCGGGCTGGAGGCCCAACGCGAAAAAGGCCAGCCAGAGGGCATCGGTGCCGGAGTTCAGGCCAACGGCATGCTTCATAGAAAAATACTGGGCGAGCTCCCTTCTCGAATCGTGTCAGACCGGGGCCCATGACGTAAGCCCCGCTTTCCATGACGGCGTGGAAGGCGTCGTCGATTTCTCGTTTTATGCTGTGGTACTGACGGACGTGGCCGTAGAACGGTACTTTCAGTTTTGCTGCTATCGTGGGCGCAGGCATAACATCCTCCTCGGATAATGCGCTAACAAGAACTCCGCGTAATCTTCCTCGGAGACCAGGCGGGGTGGACTACCTTTGGTGAGCTGCGTGCGTTAATGAGCCGAATAATCCCGGAGTCCGATGACTTGTCTCGGGGGGTGTTGCGTCCCATTGTGGGCAATGCTCTTCGGGGAGACAAGCAGTAGCCTTGTACCTTAAATGCCCCCGCCAAAGCGGTGACTCCGGTCACAATGATCATCTTCTCGCTCGTCGAAATTCAGAGGCACACCAATTCATGGCAAAAAGTTTGACCCGGCATTTGCGAAATGTTATAAATCAGCGTTATCCGTTCGCTCGCTTGCGGCACAGGGTAGTGCCGGGGTGGTCTTGACCCGCCCAGGGGTCTGAAGAGATCGCAGGTGAGCCAAAGGATTCCTGTCCTGTTAGAACAACGGGAGATTTGCCGATTCCCGGCGAGACGCTCCCCGACGTTGGTGGAGGCTGTAGCAAGTTTAGTTCACTTCGCTCCGCGTTGGGCCGGAAGTGTGTGTGGTCTAGGGTTACTTGGGGCCCCGAAAGGCAAGCCGGTCGGACGCTCTGCCCCACAAAATGAACGGAAAGATCTTGGAGGAATTTCTATGCGCATCTCGATCGTGCCTGCTTGGGCCGTGATCAGCAGTATCGCGAAACGGCTCTCGGCTGCTTTAGCTCTCGCGCTCTTCTCCGCTGCAGCTCTGCTCGCAGCTCCGGCGGAAGAAGGTGGTGGCGAAGCCAATCTTCGCCTCCCCGATCTTTCTTCCGTCTCGTTCCTTGGCGTGAATGGCCATACTCTTCTTCTTTTTCGGCATCCTCATTTGCATCTTCGGCTTGCTCTTCGGCATGACCATCTACAGGCGGCTCAAGAACCTGCCGGTGCACCGCGCGATGCGTGAAATTTCCGAGCTCATTTATCGAAACCTGCAAACCCTATCTCATCACTCAGGGTAAATTCCTCCTCCTGCTCTGGGTCTTCATCGCCATCATCATCGTCCTCTATTTCGGTATTCTGGCGCCGGTCCAGGGCAAATCCATCCTGCTTACTCTCCCGATCATTCTGCTGTTCAGCCTCATCGGCATGGGTGGCAGCTACAGCGTGGCGTGGTTCGGAATTCGCGTGAACACCTTCGCCAACTCCCGCACCGCCTTCGCCGGTCTTCGTGGCAAGCCGTACCCCATCAATCACATTCCGCTCGAGGCGGGCATGAGCGTCGGCATGATGCTGATCAGCGTTGAACTCCTGATGATGCTCATCATTCTCCTCTTCATTCCCGGCGATTATGCCGGGCCGTGCTTCATCGGCTTCGCCATTGGCGAATCACTCGGCGCCGCTGCGCTCCGTATTGCCGGCGGCATCTTCACCAAGATCGCCGACATTGGCTCCGACCTGATGAAAATCGTCTTCAAAATTAAGGAAGACGACGCTCGCAATCCCGGCGTCATCGCGGATCGCACGGGTGACAACGCCGGTGATTCGGTCGGCCCCACTGCGGATGGCTTCGAAACCTACGGCGTTACCGGCGTCGCGCTCATCACCTTCATCCTTCTCGCCGTCAAGAGCCCGCTCGGTTCAGGTTCAACTGCTTGTCTGGATCTTCGTCATGCGCGTCATCATGCTGATTGCCAGCGCCTTAGCCTATTTCATCAATGGAGCGATTCAGAAGGCGCGCTTCGGCAACGCCAAAGAGATGAATTTCGAGACACCGCTGACCTGGCTCGTCTGGATCGACCTCCTTCGTCTCCATCGCCCTCACCTATCTGGTTTCCGCGGTCATCATTCCCGCTCTTGGCGGTGACCCGACCCAGTGGTGGAAGCTGGCCACGATTATTTCCTGCGGAACTCTCGCCGGCGCCGTCATACCAGAGTCTGGTGAAAGTCTTCACCTCCGTCGAATCGCGCCATGTCAAGGAAGTAGTGATCTCCGCGCAGGAAGGTGGCGCATCCCTCGGCATCCTCTCCGGATTTGTGGCTGGCAACTTCTCCGCCTACTCCACTGGGCGGCGCGATCGTCACCCTCATGTCCATCGGCTACCTCATCAGCAACCTCGGGCTCGCCCATTTGATGGGAGCCCCAGCCGTTTTCGCGTTCGGCCTCGTGGCGTTCGGTTTCCTTGGCATGGGACCTGTCACCATCGCCGTCGATTCTTACGGCCCGGTCACAGACAACGCCCAATCGGTTTATGAACTTTCTCAGATTGAGCAGCTCCCTAACATCAAGGAAGAATTGAAGAAGGACTTCGACATCGAAGTGGACTTCGAGCGCGCCAAGCATCTGCTGGAAGCCAACGATGGAGCCGGCAATACCTTCAAAGCCACGGCCAAACCCGTACTCATTGGCACTGCGGTCGTCGGTGCCACCACAATGATCTTCTCGATCATCATGGCCCTTACCCTCGGTCTCACCACCAACTTGGACAAACTTTCTCTCCTCTACGCTCCGTTTGTCCTCGGCCTGATTACAGGCGGCGCCATGATTTACTGGTTTACCGGCGCTTCCACTCAGGCGGTAACTACGGGCGCTTACCGCGCCGTTGAATTCATCAAGAGCCACATCAAGCTCGAAAGCACAGAAAAAGCCAGCGTGGCGGACTCCAAAAAAGTCGTGCAGATCTGCACCCAATACGCCCAGAAGGGCATGCTCAACATTTTCATCGCCGTTTTCTTCGCCACGCTCGCCTTTGCTTTCGTCGAGCCCTTCTTCTTTATCGGCTACCTGATTTCCATCGCCATCTTCGGCCTATACCAGGCCATCTCTATGGCCGACGCCGGCGCCGCGTGGGACAACGCCGAGAAGATCGTCAGGTTGAGATGAAGCAGAAGGGCACGCCACTCCACGACGTACCGTCATCGGCGACACCGTCGGCGACCCCTTCAAGGACACTTCCTCCGTGGCCCTCAACCCGGTCACTAAGTTCACCACCCTCTTCGGCCTGCTCGCCGTCGAGCTCGCCGTAAACTTCATCTCCGAAACCGGCGGTACACTCTCGCACATCCTTGCCGCCGCCTTC
>CAWFNI010000022.1:0-160815 GCA_963817085.1 Candidatus Acidiferrales bacterium | reverse complement strand
GCATCACTGGACGGCGTGGAAGCGCTGCGACCAGGGTCGACGAACAACCTGAGGCAGAGAATCGGAGTGGACGAGCGGCTGCCGGAATTCGTGGAAGATACGATGCGCACGGGGCAGATTCCAGATGGATTGCTGGAAATCCTGGGATTGATGCCGAAGGCCACGCTGCATTACGTGACGACGCGATTCGCGAATTGCGGATTTCGCGAGGATTGCGAACTTTTAGGGCAGATCGTCGGAGGGTTGGGTGACGACGCGGTGCAGCGGCTGGTGGAAATATTAGAGAGCGCCCCGGCGATGGAAGCGACCGAAGTGATTGGCCTGCTGACGCAGCTTGCGCCGGACGCAGTGGAGCGAATACTGCCAGGCCGGCTGGCGCAGTGGCCAAGAGCATCGCATGACCGCGCGATACGGCAATTGTCCAGCACGCCTGTGGAGGAACGAGTACGCACACTGGTGGCAGTGTATGACACGCTGGATCCGCTCATCAGACCGTTGGCCATCGACGAGATGGGCATGAGCGGCCGGCCGGAGTGCATCACAAAGATTGTGGACCTGGTGCAAGAGGACAGCATGCCGGGATTCGCGCGGATCAAAGCCATGGAAGCGGCGGGGCGGTTGCGAGCGACCGCAGCAAGCACGACCCTGCAAAAGATACTGGAAACTAAGCAGGTCTGGCGCTGGGCCTACCACACGGAATTGCGGATCGCGGCAGCGCAAGCATTGCAGAAGATCGAGCCCTCGATGGCGATGGAGAAGATCGCGGCGAGTGGGTTGGATCGCAAGGAACTTGTGCTGGAGCCGACGGATCCGGAGCCGAACGCACCAGTGATCCGGCAACGGCGATATGCGCGGCTGAAATTGACGAGGCACGTACCCGCGGTGACCACAAATCTGCGGGAGAACATGCGGCTTTCGATCGCGGAGTTAAATATGGGAGGGGGAATCGGAGCAGCGGACCGCCATCTTGCCCCGGGATCGCTGCTTTCGCTGAAATTGTCTCATGGAGTACGGAGCATCCGGGCACAGGCGATCGTGCGGGGCGCGCGGCCACAAGCAATGGCCTTTGAAATTGTGGACATGGAACTCGATGAGAGATCGCGATTGAGAAAGCTACTGCTGGAGCTGGGCGGATTGCCGCAGCCCGCGCAAGTAACCAACCGAAGCCGGCGGCAAAGCCGCCTGGCCATGATGAAGTAGTTCCTTCCTGAAGCATAAGTGTCGTAACAACCGACCTGTCCTGGGAAGAGGAAAACCGTCCCGAAGAACAGGGTGCAGGGCTGTCCCTGAGGGGAGATATCGAGGGGGTCACATGGGACGACTGTACCATTGTCGGGGAGTGGCTAGGGGCCTACCGTACTAGGAAGGATGTACTGAGGAGGGCAGCCCGCCGGGACTATCGACGGGGCCAAGGTGCGGTATGAAATGAAAACGGACCCGAAAAGTATTGCCGCACGCGCGTTCGTTCGCAGCTTGAACATTTTGCTGAAGTTTGCCCGGCTGTATGGGTACGACCATATGCGCACGGTGGAACAGTTGGAAGTGGCCTGGACCGAACTGCGAACGGCGATGCCAGAGAGCGCAGACTCCGGGCTACTTCTGGGAGCCACCGGCACACAGTTGCTCCTCGATGGCGTGCCGCTGGAAGGAACACCCGCAGAAAAACAATTTGCGCAGCTTCTGAGCGCAGCAGGATTGGCGAGCATTCAGTTTCATACTTGCATAACGCAAGAAGAGCTTGCCGACTTCGTACACGCTTTCCCGGCCGGGAAAGCCAAGCCAGCGGAACTCGCGCAACAATTGAAAGAAGCAATCTCCGGAGCGCGCGGCATCCATGTGAACGAGATTTGCTTTGTGGCGACGGATGCGCGGCTGAAAGACGCGAGCGTAGCGGCGCAACTTGCCGCGGCGTCATTTGGCGAAGATCAAGATTCCTTCAAAAAGATGCTGAACGATCCGCAGAAACTCCTGGAACTGATTGCCGCGGCGGAAGGATCGAAATCGCGGGGAGCGGCTGGGGAAGGCCGCGAAACGAACGGCGGCGCGGGATTTGGAGGCGGAGCTGGCGGTGGCGAAGGCGACTCCGACGGCTTTGGGAACGGCGATTCCGGGTCGGGTGGGGGAACCAGTGGCGGTTCAGGTTTCGGTGACGTGGGTAGCGGGGGAGGGAGCGGCGGCTCCTGGGCGGGCCGCGGAACGAACGCGGGCGCGGGCAATGGCGGCGGGCCGGGCAGCGGCACAACCGGGGGTGGCGGAACCGGCGGCGGCGTGGGCACGTCGACGAGCGGCCTTGGAATAGGTGGGCCGGGAGGCGGAGGCAATAGCGCAGGGAGCGGAACTGGGGCTTGGGGATCAGGCGGAGGCACAGTGCCGGGTTGGGGCGCGGGTTCTGGCGGCGGAATTGGGACTGGGAAAGGCTCTGGATTTGGCGGGGGAAGTGGCGGAGGAATCGGGAAAAGGCTCGGGGGTGGCATCGGCGAACCGACGAATGAAGACATCTACGCAATCCTCCACGCACTGACCACTTTTGGAAAAGTGGGGAGTGGGGCAAACCCGGCGGCAGCCGCCGTGGAATTTCAGGACCAGGTGGGGAAGTTGACCGGCAGAGCGCAGGACGTACTGCGAGACGCGCTGGCGGGGATCGCGGAGCAGGGAAAGAACAAAAAGCTGGATCAGGGCATGCTGGTGCAACTGGCGGAGCACCTGTCCATCCGCTTTGCGCTGCAGAGGTTTGAGCGCGGAGAAGTGAAGGTGAACGCGGTGCGGCAGATGCTGGACCGCATGAACCAGGAAATCGAAGCGCTGCGAAAAATCCTGGGACAACATGAAGACAAGATGACGGAAGCAGGGCTGCTGGTGGAGTCGCACCGGGAGTTGCTGGACCGGCAATTCTGGGCGAGCGTACCCGAAAGCGCGAAGAGGGAAGTACTGCTGTCTTCAGAAGCCTGGTGCATACCGCCGAAGAATGTGCACTCCTACGTGGCCGGACTTATCGAACACGGAGACCTTGCCGAGGCCGGCAGCATTCTGCAGAACTATGCGAGTTGCGCGGAGAGTGACGAGCCGGATGCCCGGAAGCGCGCCGCCACGGGGCTTTCGGAGCTGGCGGGATTGTATGCACAGGCGGACCCGCGTCTGCTGGCGGAAGCGTTGCGGCACGTGGGATTGCGCCTAAGCGTGGAACAGGATCAGGACCTGCAGTCCCTGGTGAGCGCGGCGTTTGTGCGGTTGAGTCAGGAAGCTGCTGCGAAGCGCTGCTTCCCAGCGATGGAACAGGCTCTGGACTTGCTGGCGGGAGTGGAGGCGCAACGGCCGGGCATCGCGAAAACGCTGCGGGCAAAAATGGGGATTGAGGACCGCGTGCCTGAATTTGTGGAAGAGGCCTTGCGAGCGCGGCAAGTGTCTATCGGATTGACAGGAGTATTGAAGCAGTTACCGCAAACCGCGATGGAGCAGCTTTCGCTAAGATTTAACCGCTGCCAGTTTCGGGAAGATCTGGAAAATGTGGCCAATCTGGCGCACGACCTGGGCGAGGAGGCGCTGCAGTACCTGCGCAGCACAGTGCGCGGGGGACCGCCCGCGGATGCAGTGGAGATGGTGGGATTGCTGGTGCGGCTGGATGCGACGGCTGCGGAAGTGTACCTGCCGGCGCGGATCAAAAGCTTTCCACGCGGGGCGCAGGACCGCATGGTGCGGCAGATGGCTTCCAGCGGGGCTGCGGAACGCTGCCGAATCCTTCTCGCCGTGCTGGATCATGTGGATCCACTGATCATGCCACTGGTGGTGGACGAAGTGGGGATGACGGAAGATCGCGAGGCGTTGGGGCGGCTGTTGACCCTGGCAGACGGAGATTTGCCGGCGGGGGCAGCAGCATACCTGCGGGTTAAGGCCGTGGAGGCGCTGGGCCGGATCCGGGCGCCCGAATCGGCGAGCGCGCTCAAGCGAATTCTGGAAGCGCGGAAGATATTTGGCTGGGTGCATGCACAGGAATTGCGGATCGCAGCACTGCAGGCTCTGGAGATCCTTGAGCCAGCGTGGGTGGCGGAATATCTGCCGACGAGTGGAATCATGCAGGAGGACCTGAGGCTTGCCCCGCTGGAAGTTCCACGCAATTCAAAATTCGTGCGGCACCGCCGGCATACCCGAGTGCGCCTGCAGAAATCCGTACCCGCAGTGAGCACGAACCTGAAGCAGAATTGCCGCCTGGACATCAAGACAGCAAGCTTGAGCGGGGGGCTGGCCACGACCAACATGCATCTTGCGCCGGGGACGCAAGTCGAACTGCGGTTGCAGTTGGGGTTGCGGCATGTGCAGGCCACGGCGCTGATGCGGGACTACCGGGCGCAGGACATGTCGTTCGAAATCGTGGACATGGGGCTGGAGGAACGGGCGAAATTCCGGAAGTTGCTGCTGGAAAGTATGGCGAAAGGGGCGAAGCGCAGCGATCCCAGGGTGGGGAAGGAAGAGGGCGCGCAGGGCCCGAACCGATCAGAAATGGCGGCGCAACTGGCGCTGGAAGACAAATTCGCTTCTAAGTAGTAAACAGTCGCCAGTACTACAACAGAGTACTTTTGTTGGATGTACCCCAGACAAATCTGTAGTCTAACCTGCCCTTATCGCAAGCACCGGCTATAGTCACCGCCCGACCGGGCCGGACTCATTTGCCGCAGGTGGCTCATACTGTGCATGAAGCAGGCAAAATTCGCGTGGTGGCCCTTCTGTGCGCTCTCGTAGGCGTACTGGGGAGAGCCTCTTGCGCACCAACCCAAGTAAACTTTCCCGAGCATCCCAGGTTCACGGTGCAGAGATTGGCGGACCAGCTAGGCCTGGGGGCCGTAACTGTGACGGGGATGGGCCAAGACAGCCAGGGGTTTTTGTGGATTGGCACGCAAACCGGGTTGTATCGCTACGACGGGACGCGCGCCCGGAAAATGACAGAGGTGGAAGAACTGATCGGTCACTACGTCCTGGACATGGTGATTGCGCCGGACGGGACGCCCTGGTTTGCAGGGAACCGAGGAATTGCTCGTTACACAAAGGAGCGATTTGAAAAACTTGCGATTCCACCAGCAGCCATGCCCTTGGGAAGCGGCGCGCAGATTTTTGCGGTAGATAGCACAGGAGCCGTGTTTGTGGTGCTCTACAACCACGGAATTTTGCGCGTGGACCCAAAAAATCCGGCGCAAAACAGAATACTGGGCGATGCGGAAGGCATCAGCGAGACGGCGAGTGGAATCGTACGAGCAGATGACGACTCGATCTGGTTTACGTGCGGTTCGCATCTGGGGCATTTGAAAGCCGGGTCGAATAATGCGGAGATCGACGCGGGGATACAGATTCCGAAGGAACGCGTGGTGGCGTTGATGTGGGACGGGGAGCAAAAACTGTGGCTGAGGACGGCAGCGAGGCTGGAGCTGCTGGACCCTGGAGCGCACAAGCTTATACCGGAAAAGATTGTCATGGGGCCGGCCGACGATGTGGAAGGAAGGCCAACGCTGGATCAAGAGGGGCGGCTGCTGGTGCCGTCCACGACGGGACTGTATTGGCAGCGAGCGGGCGGGCACTGGCAGGTGATCACGGACGGGCAGGGAATCTCCAGCAACGATGTCCAATTTGCGATGGAAGATCGCGAGGGAACGTTGTGGATTGGTGGATCGGGTACCGGACTGGACCGGTTGCCGGGCGTGCGAGAGTGGACCGGATGGACGACGAGCGAAGGTTTGCTGGACAACAGCACGTGGGCCACGCAACGAGATCACAGCGGACGACTGTGGGTGACCACCGCGCGAGGTCTGACGGTTTGGGATGAGCAGAGGCACAAGTGGCAAAAGGTGCCCACTCTTGGGGGGAGCCCGCGAACACAGGTACGGCAACTTCAAGTGGCGGGCGACGGATCGATGTGGGTGGTGACAGTGACGGGTTCGGTGGCGCGAATCGACCCGGTGAATTTCCGGACCACGATACATGCAAGCTATCGTGGCCGTCCATTCCAGACGATAGGGACCTCGCCAAAGGGAGAAGTGTGGGCCACAACGCGGGATCACCTACTGCGCTTCGAGGCGCGAAATCCGTCCGCGGAGCCGATGGATGTTCCGTTACCACTGGGAGCAGGGGCGGAGGTGCTGAGTCTGTCGTTCTCGCCGGAAGGAACGTTGTGGGTGACGGGGATGGGGGCGGTGTACCGATTTGACGGGAAGAATTGGATGACGCTGACGATGAAAGACGGCCTGCAGGGGCAGGCGATCACCAGTTTGGCGGCGATGAGCGATAAGGAAGCGTGGGTGGGGTACAACGACGTAGTGGAGGTGACGCGGATAATCCTGGACGACACGGGGAAGCCAAGGTTCGAGAATCATCCGTGGGACTGGTCGATCGTCGGGCATGATTCGAAGGGAAGAGTTTGGTTCGACGGGCCGGATGGACTGGCAATGCTTTCGAGGGATCGGAACTTACAGTGGCTGAGCCATGCAGACGGGTTGCTGTGGGATGACGTGAGCCCCTGGACGGGAGTGCGCGAGGAGAAGGACGGGAGCTTTCTGATTGCGACGTCGCGCGGATTGGCGCGTTATGAATCGCGGGCGGCCAAGCCCAGGGAAAGACAGGCGAATGTAGTTTTGACGTATGTGGCGTTGGGCGGCGAGCAGCGGCAGGCACAAGAGACGCCGAAGGTACGGCCCGCGGCGGGTTCTCTGACGGTGCAGTTTTCGCCGATGATTTTGGGAAACGCGGAACGCGTAGCCTGCCAATATCAACTGAGAGGGCTGGAAAAACGGGCCACGGAAACGCAACAACGGGAAGTACAGTACGGGGGATTGCCGGCCGGGAATTACGAATTCTGGGTGCAGTGTTGGGAGCCTGGGTCGCCGGCGGGGACGACGGCGGCGACGTTCAAGTTTCAGGTGCTGCCGAATGTTTGGCAGACGTGGTGGGCGCGAGTTGGGGGGGGATTTCTACTGTTGGGGTGCTTCTGGGGGTTTGTTTCGTTGCGCACGCGTTCATTGAACCGGCGGCGGGTGGAACTGGAAAAAGCGGTGGCGCAGCGCAGCGCGGAATTGTTGCAGAAGAATAAGGAATTGGAAGAGATTTCGTTGACGGATCCGCTGACGGGAACGCGGAACCGGCGGTATTTTTACGAGACGGTCCCGACGGATATCGCGCAGGCACTGCGGTCGCACCTGAAAACCAACAATTCGAATGATGCGTTCCAGCCGCGGCAGGAACTGGTTTTCCTGTTGGTGGACATCGACCGTTTCAAACGAGTGAATGACGAGATGGGCCACGCGGCGGGAGATCGATTGCTGCAGGAAGTGGCGAAGCGGATTGCCTCGGTGATGCGCCGTTCGGACGACCTGGTGAGGTGGGGCGGAGAAGAGTTCATGTTGGTCTGCCGAACGACGGATCGAGAAAACGCGGGGTTGCTGTGCAACCGCGTCGTGGAAGCGATTCGTGAAACGCCCTTTGACGTGGGGAACGGCGTGGAGATTCACAAGACCTGTTCGGTCGGCTGGGCCCCCTTTCCCTGGCTGATCGAAGACGTAGGGGCTCTGTCGGTCGATAACGTGATCGAATTGGCGGACAAGGCGCTGTACCTGGCGAAGCGCGAGGGGCGGAACCGCAGCTATGGGTTGTTGCCGGCGCCGGATGTATTTAAATCGGAAAAGAGCGTGTCCATCGAGAATTTGCGGGATTGCCCGCCGGACCTGGTGCAGATCGTATAGGGAGGCGCCGGGCAAGGCGGCAGTGCCCCACGGCAGGTGAGGCGAGTGGAAGCGTATTGAGATCCCCTGTCCTTGCAGATTGCTGAAAAGCTCGAGGACCTGTCATTCCGAAGGCGGGGTTTGCCCGAAGAATCCTCTTCTTCCTTGCGTTCTAGCGAAAAGTAGATTCTTCGCTTCGCTCAGAATGACAATTGGCGCCATTTTTCAGCACCCGCTAGAGAATCCCACTGTATCGGCCAAACGCACGGTGTTCTTGGATTTTATTTTTCATAGGTGGTGGTCCGTATCAGTGACGCAGCAAGGTGGCCTGCAGTGGGGAGGTTGAGTTTGCGCTTCTGGGAGTGGTGGCGCGGAGATGGATCGCAATTGCAGCCGGGGCGCCGACCAGACCGCCCAGGATGGCAAATTCAATGTTGTGTCTGGTGTAAGAGAATACATCCCCCGCAATGTTGAATTGAAGGAGAGAACCTGCGGCCAAAGCTTCTTTCGCGGCGAATTCAGACCGGCAGAGACTTGGTGCCACGATCCCGGCCAAGAACAAAGTAGCAAGCATTTCGACCAGCAGAAGGGCAAGCGAGCGAACCTTTTGTCTTTTCATGTTATTTCCTTTCCGCATTCGGGCGGTCATTTCAAGAGGGGATACTCTCCTGTGTTCAGTGAGAAGGTGAATCACTGAAATCGGGCAGGGGGAAACCCTAGAGGAGCCTCCGGCAAATGCCGCGGCTGAGTCCTTGGTCGAAGCTAATATGCTGTTTTCGGAGGGGGGCGCTGAAATCAGCGACTCGTCTACACAGAGATGAAGAGATGAAGAAGAAATGAAGTTGACAGAAATAAAAGTGAAGCTCCCCTTGTGCGGGGAGTGAAAAGCGCACAAGCTTGGGCCGCCAGCAAAATTCCGTTAGTGCGCGGGCGTCAGCTTTTCTAAATCCGGGAATGATGCTACGTCCACGATGGTGCGCTCGGGCGGCTGGATTTGAGTTTCGATGGCGCGCGCCAGCATGCCGATGGCAAGCTCCATGGTGACCGACGTAACCACCGCCGCGGCCATGACGCGCGAATCGACCAAAGGCCTCACCTGGCTAGCGACTCCGATGCCGATGAGCGGCATATCCTGCCATTTTTTTCGCTGGTCCGGATCGCCGGAATTTTGCAGTGCCTTAGCAGCTCCTAACGCAAGTTCATGAGTCTGGCCGGCCACCAGGCTGAACTTTTCGGCGCGAGAGGTCGCCAACTTCAGCCAGGCGGCTACGCTTTGATAAGCGCTCTCCTCGCTCCATTTACTCCGGAGGGTGGTCAACTGAACATTTTCTGGTCTGGCACTTTCCATACCCTGGAAGCGCTGGGCGGCAACGGAACTAGTGCTAGGGCCCGCGATGAATAAGACAGAGCCGCCTTGAGGCAAGAGTGCAACTAGCTGCTTGCCTTGAAGGCGGCCAATTTCGAATTGCCCCTGTGTAACGGTGAAGACCGGAACCTTTGGGCTCTTGCGGAGTCGCTGGACATAGTCCACCTCGCTGTTACTGATGACCCAAGCAATCCCCTGAGCAACGGCGGCTTCGGCGACGCGAGGCAGTCCAGTCGCGGTCACCGGCTCCACTAAGAAAGCTGTGGGACGCGGCTCGGAGCGGGATTGGATGATTTCCAGCAACTGCTGGCTCTGCATTATGGAGTCGTCCATGGCGTGGATGATTTGGAGATCGAGCCCTAGGCGCTTTCCGGCTGCCGCCGCAACTAGCCCTTGCTCGTGCTGGTAGGCATTGTCGTTGGGAAGGGAAACTACGAACCGCAACTTCTGCATGGGCAGTGCCTCCGGGAGGTCGATTTCGACAGTATAGGACGGCCGATGACTCCGGCATGAATTCTCGTCGGCCTTCGCGTCGAAATGATTATAGGGGTTGCAGGTGGAAGGAAGCTGATGACGGCGGTTGCGGAAGTGGGGAATTTGCGTGCTGGACAGGCGGAGCTGGAAGGCTGCAAAAGTGAGGCGAGATCAAGTTTCGATTTACGCGCAAACCGGCCATGTGGGTAGTGGTCCGAACCTTTCCGACTTACCGGGAGTTTTGGCTTCGAGTTCGAAACCAGTGAAATGACCGCCAGAGTGCGTCAAGTCCGAATAACACAGACGCGAGGCCCACATACGGCACTCCTCTTTTCCACACAAGCAAAGTTGATTCAGGAAGCCCTTCTGGGTTTATGTGCTGCTTCTTGCACTACTGGGCGAACGATTCAGGCCTGGGAAGGATTGCGACCCCCCCGGCACGATAGCGAACAGCCCCGCGATAAACAAGAATAATCCATTCTTGTCGACCAACATTCAAAGGCAAATTCTCACATGCTAACCTTTCAAGATCGACCACAGCATATAGATTCCCATTGCTGCTGAGCCGAGTCCCGCCATTCGCCTCCCCATCTGTATTCCACGTTCGGGAGCCGATTGAAAAATCTCTGACCACTGCCCAATTCCACTCATGCAAGAGAGAAATCGCCGATGCCTCGTTGGTGCCACCAACATCATGATTCCGTTGAACGCCAGGAAACGGCTTGCTAGGCAGAAGGCGAGAAGAAAACCCTTATGAGGCATGGTTGTTCTGTGTATTTCCTCGAACTTACCGCAGCAAAACACAACCACCATGAGATATTCTATGCGACAAACATATGAAAAGTCCTGACTAACGAAAAGCGGAATCCGGACCGGGTATGCAGTGGCGATTCTTGGCGCAGGCGCATCCAACCAGTTACAATTAGATGTTTGCCCCGGGTCTGCGGGATTGGCCTGTGCATCCGGGCAGAATCGAAGCCAGCCTGCGGGCGGGCAAGAGAGCACAACCAGGAAACGACGGACCTGCCATGGATTTAGTCAAGTATATCGACAAGGTAATCGAGCGATTTTTTGGCACCAAGCACGAACGGGATATCAAGAAGCTTGCGCCAATCATTGCAGGCATCAATGCGTTAGAACCCGAGATGCAAGCGCTCAGCGAGGAGCAATTGAAGGAGCGCTTTGCGGGATTGAAAACGAAGGTACAGGAGCAGTTGAAGGACAGTGATCCCGGCGAACCTGAGTATAAGGAGGAATTGCGGCAGGCGCTGGGTAGCGTGGTGGTGCCGACGTTTGCGCTGGTGCGAGAAGCGGGGCGGCGATTCTTGAAGATGCGGCATTTCGACGTGCAATTGATCGGCGGGATGGTGCTGAATGACGGCAAGATTGCAGAAATGAAGACGGGGGAAGGCAAAACGCTGGTGGCCACGCTCCCGGCAGTGTTGAATGCCCTGGCCGGGAGGGGCGTACATCTGGTGACCGTAAACGACTACCTGGCGCGACGCGACGCGGAATGGATGAGCCCGCTGTACAAGGCGCTGGGACTTTCGGTAGGCGTAATCGTGCACGACCTGGACGATGTGCAGCGGCGGGCGGCGTACGGAGCGGACCTGACGTACGGCACGAACAACGAATTTGGTTTCGATTACTTGCGCGACAACATGAAGTACGACCTGGCGAGTTGCGTGCAGCGCGGGCACCAGTTTGCGATCGTCGACGAAGTGGACTCCATCCTGATCGACGAAGCCAGGACGCCACTGATTATTTCCGGACTCGTCGGAAGAGTCGACCGACAAATATTTCAAGATCGACAAGATCATTCCCAAGCTGATTCAGGAGATTGACTACACGCTGGACGAAAAGTTTCGCACCGCGACACTGACGGAGGAAGGGGTGAGCAAGTGCGAGAGGCTGCTGAGCCTTGGGAATCTGTACGACCCCGCGCACATGGAGACGATTCACCATGTTTACCAGGGTTTGCGAGCACACACGTTGTACAAGCGCGACGTGGATTACGTGGTGAAAGACGGGGAAGTGATCATTGTAGACGAGTTCACCGGGCGGCAGATGCCGGGGCGGCGCTGGTCAGACGGCTTGCACCAGGCCGTGGAAGCCAAGGAAGGCGTAAAGATCGAGCGGGAAAACCAGACGCTGGCAACCATCACCTTTCAGAACTACTTCCGCATGTATAAGAAACTCTCCGGCATGACAGGTACCGCGGAAACGGAATCGGAAGAATTTCGCAAGATTTATGGACTGGATGTAGTGGTGATTCCGACGAACCGGGAGCTGATCCGCATCGAAAATCGGGACGTAGTGTACCGCACGGAGAGGGAGAAGTTCGAAGCGGTGGTGAACGGCATTCTGCAGGAAGACAATAAGCTGGCCCACGGGATACGGCAATTCAGCGAGCGCGGGCAACCGGTGCTGGTCGGAACCATCTCGATCGAGAAATCAGAGACTATCGCGGAGCTGCTGAAAAAACACGGAATTCCCCACCAGGTGCTGAACGCCAAGCAGCACGAGCGCGAATCGCGCATCGTGGCGCAGGCGGGACGCAAGGGCGCGGTCACCGTGGCGACGAACATGGCCGGACGCGGGACGGACATCCTGCTGGGCGGTAACCCGGAGTCCCTGACCCGGGAACATTTTCTGAAGAACAAGCTGGCTATGCCGTATGCGTCGGCCCCGGCGGTGATTAGCGCGGAGGGCACGGACGGCAGCGGAGCGCAGCCCACCGTGCCGATGGTGCTGTTCCAGCATGAAGGGAAGATTTTTCAGGTGCCGCTGGATCAATGGAAGCCGATGTACGAGCAGTACGCCGAACAGTGCAAGGCCGAGCACGATGAAGTGGTGGCGCTGGGCGGGTTGCACATCCTGGGCACGGAACGTCACGAAGCGCGGCGCATCGATAACCAGTTGCGAGGGCGCGCCGGCCGCCAGGGCGATCCTGGTTCGTCGCGATTTTTCCTGTCGCTGGAAGACGATCTGATGCGGATTTTCGGCGGGGAAAAGGTGAAGCAGTTGATGTTCCGGCTGGGAATGACGGAGGGCGTGCCGATCGAATCGAGGCTGATATCGAAACGCATCGAGAGCGCCCAGGAATCAGTGGAAGCGCAGAACTTCGACGCTCGCAAACACCTGCTGGAATACGACGACGTCATGAACAAGCAGCGCGAAACCATTTACGCAATTCGCCGGTCCGCGCTGGAGGGCAAGGATCAACGCGACTATGTGCTTAACGTCGCGGAGGATGTGGCGCGCGAGCTGGTGCAGCGATATTGCCCGCGCGAGCAACATCCCGGGCAATGGAATACGACGCAAATACTGGCTGAGGTGAACAGCCAGTTTGGGATTGATGCGAAAACGGCGGGCGCGGACCCAGGAACACTGAATCACGATGAACTGGGCGACGCGCTGGTGGAAGCGGTGAAGCATCGCTACGCCGAAAAGGAGAAGCAGTTCAGCCCTGACCTACTGCGCTGGCTGGAGCGGCGAATTATTCTGGACGTGGTGGATACGCAGTGGAAGGATCACCTGCTGTCGTTGGACCACTTGAAGGAAGGGATTGGGCTGCGCGGGTACGGACAGAAGGATCCGCTGGTCGAATTCAAGAAGGAAGCGTTCATTTTGTTTGAGGACATGATGACGCGCATCGACAACGAGACCGTGCGCTATCTGTTTCACGTGCAGATTCAGCAGGAGCAGGCACCGCCTCCACAAGCGCGCGCGTCACGGCCGGAGCAGCACGCTCATCCGGCTTCGAGCGCGATGGCAGCGGTTGCCAGCGCTGAGGCTCGTGCGGAAGAGGCGCCGGCGAGATTGCCGGACTTTGCGCGGGCACTGGAACGAAAGCAGGAACGCCAACAGAAGGATTTGCAGTATCAGACTGGAGCGGCACAGGCGGAAGCGCCGAAGCCAGTGCGCGCGGGGGCGAAAGTCGGGCGCAATGATCCTTGTCCCTGCGGTTCGGGGAAGAAGTATAAGAAGTGCCACGGGGCGAATGCGTAGGGATGAGGTAGGGAAGTAGGGAAGTAAGGAAGCAACGAAAAAGCTCGGAGTGGATTCCTCAGGGGCTAAAGCCCATTCTTGATGAGTTGTTGAAGTCGGAGCTGAAGCTCCGACGCCCTAAGAGAAGTTTGCAGAATCCAGTTTGTGACAAGTCCTTTTGAGTTGAGTTTGAAGACCGAGAGGGAACTATGCCATTGGGGACAATGCCAGGACAAACGCCGCAGCGCCAACCGATTCCGGGAGTGAAATGCCTTGTTGCCGTTGCTAGCGGAAAAGGCGGTGTGGGGAAGACCACCGTGGCCGTGAACCTGGCACTGGCGCTGGCGAAGATGGGCCATAAGGTGGGATTGCTGGATGCCGATGTGTACGGGCCGAACGTGCCGATCATGCTGGGATCGACGGCTGAGCCAATGGCCACGCCGCAACAGCGGATCATTCCTGTGCAGGCGCAGGGCTTGAAGATGATTTCCATGGGGCTGCTGAATCCCGGTGATAAGCCGGTGATCTGGCGCGGGCCGATGTTGCACAGCGTGATCACGCAGTTTTTGCGAAATGTTGAGTGGGGCGAACTGGACTATCTGGTTCTGGACCTGCCGCCGGGAACGGGCGATGTGCAGTTGACGCTGATTCAGACGGTAGAAGTAACGGGGGCGGTGGTGGTGACGACGCCATCGACAGTGGCGCTGGCGGATGTGCGGAAGGCAATTGAAATGTTCCGGCAGGTGAATGTGGAAGTGCTCGGCGTAGTGGAGAACATGAGCACGTTCATCTGTCCGCATTGCGGCAAGCCGGTAGACATCTTCGGACACGGCGAGGGCGCGAAAACGGCGATCGAATATGGTGTGCCGGTGCTGGGCGAAATTGAGATTGATCCGCGAATCCGGCTGGGGGGCGACACGGGAAATCCGGTGGCGGCGCAGGGGGAAAGCGCTCCCGCGGCACAGAGTTTGTATCGCATGGCCAAGGCGATCGTGGCGCGGCTCGGCGAGGTGGCGACAACCTCTGGCGGGCCGAGTGTTCAGATCGATTAATTTGACTGGAGAAGGAGCAAGTGCGAGCAACGACAAGCATGTTGCGATCGGCAGCGGGTTTGATTGGGCCAGTCTTTGCGCTGCTTGCTATGGTCGTACCTGTTCTAGGTATTTTGAACCTCTACAATGAGTCCGCATTTGGCCGCATGAACCCTGCGAATCACTGGATTCTCAGTTGGGGAGCGTGCGGACTCATAATTCTGACTGGGTTTGTGTTTTGCGCATTGATTTCATCGGCCCTTCTCCGTTACGCCTGGCCAGGCAGAACGTCGCTGAGTTTCCTCAGGGGCTAAAGCCCAGATCTCACTGCTAATTGATGTCGGAGCTGGAGCTCCGACCCACGGAAGAAAAAACTGAGCCGAGGAAACCGAAGAACCGACCTGAAGGCCGGCCACTACAAAAACTGTTGCTCTTCCTGCGTTGATCGTGAAACATTTCGGTTATTCCACTCGTTTTGAGGAGTGAGGACGTTTCCATGGGCGGGTCCGTACCGGTCGAACCCATGCCAACTGAACGTACCCCAGGCGCCCGTCCGGGAGAATGGGCACTTCTGGGCGGGCTGTCTTTCGTCGTGTTTGCCGCACACATGCTGGTGAGCGGGCGGTACGGGTATTTTGTGGACGAGCTGTATTACCTGGCCTGCAGTCATCATCTTGCTTGGGGCTATGTTGACCAACCCCCGCTCATCGCGGTCATCACCTGGTTGGAACGCGTCACGCTTGGTGATTCCCTGTCCGCGCTGCACTTTTTGCCCGCGGTGGCGGCTGGGTTGCGTGTTCTGCTCACGGGATTGATTGCGCGGGAACTGGGGGCGCGGCGATTCGGGATGGTGCTGGCATGCGTGTGCGTGATGGTGGCGCCGATCTATCTGGGGCTGGATTCGCTGCTCACGATGAATGTGTTCGAATCGCTGTTCTGGATGGGTGCAGCGCTGGTGGCGTTGAATATCTTCAACGGGGCGAGCCCCAAGCTCTGGCTGCTGTTTGGCGCAATTTGCGGAGTCGGGCTGCTGAATAAGCATTCCATGCTGTTTTTCGGGTTTGGATTGTTCGTGGGGTTAGTCTTGACGAAGCAGCGGCGGCAGTTTGCGTCGCCCTGGATCTGGCTGGGCGGGCTGATCGCGCTGCTGATTTTCTTGCCGAACCTGCTGTGGGAAATTCACCGGCACTTTCCGACGCTTGAATTATTGCGAAATGTGCAGCGAAGCGGGCGCAATACGGAAATTGGGCCGTTGCGGTTTTTGGAACAGCAAGCGCTGATGATATTCCATCCGCTGACGGCGCCCGTATGGATCGCCGGGCTGGTAGAATTGCTGCGGGACCGAGAAGTGAAGGGATGGCGCGTCCTGGGAATTACGTGGTTGGTGATTATGACGTGCATGCTGACGATGCACGGGCGAATGTACTATCCCGCGCCGGCGTATCCGATGCTGTTTGCGGCGGGCGGCGCGGCAATAGAGCGCTGGGTTACGGGAGTGCGGAGTGCGCGGTGGCTGAAGCCCGCCTACATCACACTGCTGGTGGTGACAGGGGTGCTGATTGCGCCGTTCGCATATTTTCCGATGCTGACGGTGAACCAATACATTGCATACGCGAAGTTTTGGCATTTCGAGCCGCCGCGCATCGAGACGCACCGGCTGGGCCCGTTGCCGCAACTGTATGCCGACCAATTCGGCTGGAATGAGATGGCCCAGGTAGTTGCGGACGCGTATCAGAAGCTGCCACTTGAGGAACGGAAGTCTTGCGCGATTTTTGGGCAGAATTACGGACAGGCGGGGGCGATCGATTTCTTCGGCGCGAAGATGGGGCTGCCGCCAGCGATTTCCGCGCACCAGAATTATTACTACTGGGGGCCACGCGGGTATACGGGCGAATGCATGATTATCCTGGACGATCGGCCGGAGCGATTGCACGAACTTTTCGAGAGCGTGGAATTTGCCGGCGCGGTGAATCACCCGCTGTCGATGCCGTATGAACATTTCGACGTGTATGTCTGCCGGAAGCCGAAATTTGGCACGCTGGAAAAAGCCTGGCCGCAAATAAAGAATTGGGACTAAACACGACCTTCCTTGTCATCAGGGCGAAGCGGATGCTATCTTGGAACATTCGCGGTGTGTCCGCGAAACCTGCGGGCTCTACTATATCTTGACCCTGCAATCACTTACGGGGAATTTGAGGGTATTTGAATCGCGTGCCTGACATTCGTCCGCATCACGGGAAATTGCCGCAGATTGCCGCTTCGGCGTATATCGATCCGGCGGCGGTGGTCATTGGCGATGTGGTGATCGGGGAAGACTCGAGCGTGTGGCCGATGACGGTGGTGCGCGGCGACGTGCATTATATCCGGATTGGGAGGCGCACGAATATTCAGGACGGCTGCGTGCTGCACGTGATGAAGGATCTGAATCCGCTGGTGCTCGGAGACGAAGTGACCGTGGGGCACTCGGTGACGCTACATGGATGCACGATTGATTCGCGCGTGCTGATCGGGATGGGCTGCATTATTTTGAATGGCGCGGTGATCGGTAGCGGGAGTATTGTCGCCGCTGGAACGCTCATTACGGAACGAACCGTTATACCGCCTGGGAGTTTGGTGATGGGGTCGCCGGGGAAGGTGAAGAAGCAGTTGGGGGAAGCGGACCTGGTCACGATTGGGGAGTACGCGAGGCGGTATGCGGGGTACCGGGAAATTTACAGGGGAGAGGCGTTAGCGCGTGGGGAAAGAGTGGACTGGAGCGGGCTGGATTAGGTGAGCGTCGAGTTTGCGCAGGCTAAAGCTTGTGGTCCAAGGTGGCTAAAGCGGCTAAAGCCCGTTCTAGTGTGAAATGATTGCATGGGGGCTGACGCCCTCCCACCTCCTAAAGAGAGGATTTGAGTCAATTCGGAATATGGCGGAGAAGATAAGATTTCAGGCGATTAAGGGGACGCGGGATTTGTTGCCGCCGGAAACGGAGTTGTGGAACCGGGTTGAGCAAACGGCGCGGGAGGTGTTTCGGACGTATGGGTTTGGGGAGATACGGCCACCAATCTTTGAGCCGACGGAATTGTTTGTGCGCAGCATCGGCATGGACACAGACGTCGTGAACAAAGAGACGTACTCGTTCGCCGACAACCCGACAACCATAGATCCGGGATTCATACGTCAATCCCATGAAGTGAAATCCGAAATGATTACGCTTCGCCCCGAGGCGACGGCTTCGGTGTGCCGGGCGTATATCGAGCATGGGATGCAACAGTGGCCCGCACCCGTAAAGGTTTACTACACCGGGCCAATGTTCCGGCGGGAACGGCCGCAAAAGGGGAGATACCGGCAGTTTTACCAGATTGGCGCGGAAGTGCTGGGCGGGAGCGATGCGCCGGGGATTGACGCGGAAGTGATCGAGATGGTGATGGTGCTTTTCGCGCGGCTGGAACTGCAGGGCGTGCAGCTGGAAATCAATTCGATTGGGTGCCGGGGGTGCCGGCCAAAGTATGTGGAATTGCTGCGGGCGGAATTGCTGAAGGTGAAGGACAAGCTGGGGGCGGACAGCCAGCGGCGGATCGAGACGAATCCGCTACGTGTGCTGGATTCGAAGCTCGAGCACGAGCAGGCAATCATCGCGAAGCTGCCACGGATTGGCGATCATCTGTGCGCGGATTGCGCGAACCACTACGCGGAAGTGAAGCGGCAGTTGGGGATGCGCGAGGTTGCGTACAAGGAGAATTGGCGGCTGGTGCGCGGGCTGGACTACTACATGCGCACGACGTTTGAGATTATCGCGCAGGGACTGGGCTCGCAGAATGCGGTGTGCGGCGGCGGGCGCTACGATGGGCTGGTAGAATTGCTCGGCGGGCCGCCAACGAAGGGGATTGGTTTTGCCATCGGCGAGGATCGGCTGATCCTTTCGCTGCAGGAAGCGGGGAAAGGCGCACCAGCCTCCGCTGACGCTACGGCCGGCAAGGTGGCGAGCGGGAAGATCGGATGCGACGTATACATCGCTTGGATGGGGGAGAAGGCTCAGGCTCCAGCGATCGCTGCGGCACGAACGTTGCGCAACGCGGGTCTGCGCGTGGAATTGCCACCAGTGGAGCAAAAATTCGGGAAAGCGCTGGGGCAGGCGGATAAGCTGGGTGCGCGGTATGCACTGATTTTGGGCGAGGATGAAGTGGCCAGCGGGCAGTGGACAGTGAAGACGCTGGCGGATGGGTCGCAGGCGAAGGTGGCGGAAGCGGAATTGGTGGAGTTTTTGAAGAGAGAAAAGTGAAAGAGTTTAAGGGTGTAAGGGTGCAAGAGTAGAACCGGGTGGAGCGGAGCGTTGGGAGGCAAGACGCAGCGGTTGCGATCCTTCGTCGCGCAGAAGGCGCGCTCCTCAGGATGACAAGGCTCTTAAATTTGGGAGTTGAGAGGGAACGAACGTGCTGGACTTTTTGGGAGATTTGAAGCGGACACATTATTGCGGGGAGTTGCGCGCAAGCAACGCGGGGCAAGATGCGGTAGTGATGGGCTGGGTGCATCGCCGGCGCGACCTGGGGAATTTGTTGTTTCTGGACGTGCGCGACCGCTCGGGAATCGTGCAGGTTGTGTTCAACAAGGAGACGCAGCGGGAAGCCCATGGGAAGGCGGAACACGTACGCAGCGAATTTGTGGTGGCGGTGGAAGGCAAGGTCCTGAAGCGGGAGAAGGCGAATCCGGAAATTGCGACGGGAGAAGTGGAACTGGTCGCAAGCAAGCTGCACGTGTTGAACACCGCGAAAACGCCGCCGTTTCCGATTGAGGAGGAGATCAACGCGGCGGAAGAGACGCGACTGCGGTACCGCTACCTGGATTTGCGGAGGCCGAAGCCGCATCGCAATCTGGCGTTGAGGCACAAAATCGTGCTGGAAATGCGCAAGGCGATGGACGAGATGGGGTTCATCGAAGTGGAAACGCCAATGCTGACGCGGTCGACGCCGGAGGGTGCGCGGGATTACCTGGTGCCGAGCCGCGTGCATCACGGGCAGTTTTACGCGTTGCCGCAATCGCCGCAGATTTTCAAGCAGATCCTGATGATTGGCGGGCTGGACCGCTATTTCCAGATCGTGAAGTGCTTCCGGGACGAAGATTTGCGCGCGGATCGGCAGCCGGAATTCACGCAACTGGATCTGGAGATGTCTTTTCCGCGGCAAGAAGATATTTTTGGCGTAATCGAGAATGTGATGGTGCGAGTGTGCGCGGCGGTGGGGATTGCGGCGCAGGCGCCGTTTCCTCACATGCTGCATAAGGATGCGATCCGCAAGTACGGCAGCGATAAGCCGGACTTGCGGATCGGGATGGAATTGCACGAGGTGACGGATTGCTTCCCGGCCGAGGCGAAGCAGAAATTGCAGATTGAAGGGAACGTGTTCGCGCTGGCCGCGCCGGGCGGGGCGGCATATTCACGGAAGCAGTTGGATGAGCTGACGGAAAAGGCGAAGGGGTTGGGTGCGCGCGGTGCATATTTCGTGAAGCTGGCCGCGGAAGGCACGACGTCGACGGTGGAAAAATTGATCGGCGCGGAGAATGTGAAGAAACTGGCCGAGGCTTGCGGCGCGAAGATGGGCGATCTGGTCGTGGCCGTTGCGGCGAAGGAGCAGATCAAGGGCACGGAAGCGGCGGCGCTGATTGCCGGACAGTTGCGCTTGCAGTTGGGCGAAGCGCTAGGTGTGATCGACAAGACGCAATGGAAATTCCTGTGGCTGACAGGGTTTCCCTTGTTTGAATGGAGCGAGGCGGAGCAGTCGTGGGTGAGCGCGCAGCATCCGTTCACGGGCATTGTGGATGAGGATCTGGAGAAGCTGGAAACGGCGCCGTGGGAAGTGCGGTCGAAGGGCTACGACCTGGTGCTGAACGGTTACGAGCTGGGGTCGGGCAGCATTCGAATCCACCGGCAGGATATTCAGGAGCGGTTGTTTAAGGCGCTCGGATTGACGGAGGAACAGCTACGCAAGCGGTTCGGATTTTTCCTGGACGCGCTGACGTATGGAACGCCGCCGCATGGCGGGATTGCGCTGGGCGTGGATCGCATTGCTATGCTGCTCTCGGGCGAGAAGTCGATTCGCGAAGTGATTGCGTTTGCGAAAACGACGGCGGCGGTGGATTTGATGGCCGAATCGCCTAGCGACGTGGACAACCAACAGCTTGAGCAGTTGGGGATTGCCATTAAAGAAAGCAAGAGGGTGGCGGAATAGAGTCTGCAATGGATCGACTCGGTGCCCTGAAGACTGATTTCGAACCATTTGGGCGGCTTTTCCTACCGCCTGCTTGGTTCCACCTCTTTCGGTGCACACTCTATCGCTGTCCTTATTGCCGCTGGATCTTTAAGATCACCTGGGGGCCGTCCAATAGTCTCTTCGGTCCAGGTGGGAGAGTCTGTTGGCATTGCGGAGAAATGTTTTGGATGGCTCGAATGAGTGGCCGGAAATGTCGGGAAAAGACCGTCGCTTGTTTCTGGTTCCGGTTTCGATTGCCGGATATTTGGGTGGCTTCTTGGTGATATCGATGATTTACCTTTGGGCGGTGTCAATCTCTAAGACACCTCTAACCCAGTACGCCCTAAGTCTCTTGGCCGTCTTTGCCTTGCTTCTTGTACTGTGGATTGTTTTCCACTGGATGCAAGTGTCTCGTTCGATTCGTCGCCATAATGCACGGGGAGCAAAAGAATTTTCATGAGCAGGATACGGATACTGGCGGAGGCGGTGGCGAATAAAATCGCGGCGGGCGAGGTGGTGGAGCGGCCTGCGTCGGTGGTGAAGGAGTTGCTCGAGAACGCGCTGGATGCGGGGGCCACTTCCGTGCGCATTGAGACGGAAGTGGGCGGGAAGCACATGATCCGGGTGATCGATGACGGGCACGGCATGGCGCACGACGACGCGCTGCTGGCGTTTGAGCGGCACGCTACCAGCAAGCTGCGCACGGCGGATGACCTGCTGTCGATTTCCACGCTGGGGTTTCGCGGGGAGGCGCTGCCATCGATTGCGGCGGTCTCGCGGTTGCTGCTGGAAACGCGTGACGCGAGTGAACCGGAAGGCACGCGGGTGGAGTTTGCAGGGGGAAAGCTGGTGGGAGTGAAGCCCGCGGGACTGCCGCCTGGAACGACCATCAGCGTTGCGGATCTGTTTTATTGCGTGCCAGCGCGGCGAAAATTCCTGAAGTCGGACACTACGGAATTGGGGCACATCGCTTCATTGGTGACGCATTATGCGCTGGCGAATCCCACGAAGCAGTTTACGCTGACGACGCCGACGCAGGAAATTATCAATTGTTCGCCCGCTGAAAAGCTGGCGGATCGCGTGTATCAATTGTTCGGGCGGCTGGCGTTGGAAGAACTGGTAGAGATCCCCGCGACCTCCGCGGCGTTTCGGGCTGCGATTACCGAGCCGGAAATGGAAGCAGGGGAAAAGGCCACCACGCTGACGGTGAGCGGGTTCACGTCGCGGCCGGCGGTACAGCGGCTGAATCGGAATGGGATTTATGTGTTCGTGAACCGGCGGCTGGTGCGCGATCGCCTGATATTGCATGCCATTCACGAGGCCTATCGGAATATTTTGCCACCTAATGCATTTCCGGCCACACTGCTATTCCTGGAGATGCCGTACGACGAGGTGGACGTGAACGTGCATCCTGCGAAGATCGAGGTGCGTTTCCGGCGTTCGCAATTCGTGCACGACTTCACGCGCGACGCGATCCGACAGGCACTGATGAGCACGCGGCCGATTGCCAGTTTTGCCGCGGCGGCGACGGCGAACCTTCCGATGAACCCTGTAGCTCCTCCGGCATCGTTTGATGCCGACTGGAACAACCCCAGATGCCGGGCTAAAGCCACGGCGCTACGGGATGGGGAGGCGAATCCGGATTCAGGTGTGCCTCGCGCGATTATCCCGGAGATGGAGGAACTGGGAGTGGGCTCCGGGGTGGGATCGGATTACGCGGCGGGAGGCGGGTTCGACCTTGCTTCCGCACCAGTGCAGCCAGTGCCTCAGCGGTTCCCGTTTGAAGCCGGCCCCCTTCCGGGGGTAAACGGCGGATTCAGTCCGGGGGCGATGCCGGGCGGGCCAGGACGCGAACCCAACTGGGCGGAAAATTTTTCGCGGGCGGGGACGGATGCTCCGGCAACGCTGCCGCGGCCAGATCAGATTGCGGATTTGAAGCCGCTGGGACAGGTCAGCGCGAGCTTTATTGTGGCCGTGAATGGCGAGGGATTGTGGATTGTGGACCAGCACGTGGCGCATGAGCGCGTGCTGTTCGAACAGCACCTAGAGGCCCGGCGCGCGGGAAGAGTGGAAGGACAGCGCCTGCTGATGCCGCTGGTGATTGAACTTTCGCCGCGGCAGCTGGTGGTTTACGACAAAATTGCCGGGGAACTGGGGGGTAACGGCTTTGAAGTGGAACTGATGGGGCCGAAAAGCGTGGCGATCCAGGCAGTGCCCGCGGGAGTTGCCGCGAACGACGCGGAACATCTGTTGATGGAAATTCTGGACGGGCTAGACCGGGAAAATGCCGCGATTTCCATCGACACGCTGCAATCGAAGATCGCGGCCTCGACGGCATGCCACGCGGCGATCAAGGTGAACATGCCTCTGGATCAGACGAAGATGGAATGGCTGCTGGCGGCGCTGGCGAAAACGGATTGCCCCATGAGTTGTCCGCATGGAAGGCCGGTGGTGCTGCGATATTCGATCAAGGAGATTGAAAGGGCGTTTCACAGGATCTAGTGGTGAGGGAAGACGGGAGGAAACTGTGAAGTACGGCGTTGTTCTGTGCTCTCTTTTGCTTATGATGCCCCTGGTTCTCGCACAGGGGTATAAACTTCCGAGGAAATTTGTACCTGATTCCAAGACTGCTGTGAACATTGCGGAAGCAGTTTTGATTCCTGTTTATGGAGAGAAAAAGATTGAGTCAGAGCAGCCTTTCACTGCCAAACTGAAGGGCGGCGTGGGGGCAATCTATGGAACTTTGCGATGCCCTGATGGCAAAGGCGGCACAACGACCATCTGCGCTGGTGACGTGGCGGTGGCTGAAATAGCGAAAGAGGATGGCCGTATTCTTTCGATGAAGCACGGCAAATAACGATGCGACCTCAGCAACCGCCGTTAGACATCTGAATGACGAGTGGCGATTGGCGAGGGGAGCCTGATAAGATTTGGCCGGCTTGTGGGCGTAAGCGTAGTTCCTGATATCTGATCGCTGGTATCCGATATCAGATTTTCATTTCACATATTCGAGGATACATTGAGCGACGGACAGAAGACCGCGGTGATTTTTGGGCTGGCAAACAAGAGGAGCATCGCGTGGGCGATCGCGCAGAAGCTGCAGGCGGCAGGCTGGCGGCTGGCCATCACCTACCAGAACGAGCGGATGGAGCAGGAAGCGAAGGACTTGATCACGGATTTGCCGGGCGCGGAAGGGTTCATGTGCGACGTGAGCTTTGACGACCAGATCGCAAAAACGTTCGAAGAGTTCAAGACGCGCTACGGAGTGTTACATGGAATAGTGCACAGCGTGGCGTATGCGCCGGCGGAAGAATTGAAAGGGGAATTCCTGAATACCTCGCGGGAAGGATTTCGCATCGCGCATGACGTGAGCGTGTACTCGCTGATTGCGGTGGCACGAGCCGCGGCGCCGTTGATGACCGAGGGCGGCGGGATCGTGACGATGACTTACTACGGCGCGGAAAAGGTGGTGCCGAAGTACAACGTGATGGGCGTAGCGAAAGCCGCGCTGGAAGCCACGGTACGCTACCTCTCAAGCGATCTGGGGCCGAAGGGCATTCGGGTGAACGCCATATCCGCGGGGCCGATTAAGACGCTGGCGGCGCGGGGAATTTCGCAATTGGGCGAGATGTTGAAGGCGCATGCGGAGCGGGCACCGCTGAAGCGCAATGTAGATCCGGCGGAGGTTGGCGGGACGGCGGCATTTTTGCTTTCGGAGGCGGCAAGCGGGATTACGGGTGAGACGATCTACGTGGATTGTGGCTATAACATTATGGGGTTTTGAAGGAAGTGGCCCATCCCAGAATCCGCTCAGGGCAAGCGAGTGGCGACCCAGATCGAAAGTAGAAAATGGAAAATAGAAAATAGGCCAACCCTCAGTTACGGTGACGCGGGTTGAGGCAGCAATAGGAAATGAGTCGATGTCTTCGGGACTGACGATTGCGATTGATGGGCCAGCGGGCTCTGGGAAGAGCACCGTGGCGCGGCGCGTTGCGGCGCTGCTTGGTTATCTCTATCTGGACAGCGGAGCGATGTATCGGGCGGTCGCGCTGAAAGCTCTGGAACGCAAGATTCCGCTGGAGAGCGACGCGCAACTGGTGGTCCTGGCGCGCGAGACGCACATTGAATTGAAAGCGCCCACAACAGAGCAGGAAGCGGCGGGACTGAAGAACCGGGTTTTTCTGGATGGACGGGAAGTGACAGAAGAGATTCGCAGGGGGGAAGTGGCGCAGGCAGCATCGCGGCTGGCCACGATTGGCGGCGTGCGTGAAGTGCTGGTGGCGGAGCAACAGCGCGCGGGGCAAGGTGGCGGAGTGGTGATGGAAGGGCGAGATATTGGCACGGTGGTTTTTCCGAACGCGGAATTGAAGATTTTTCTGGACGCTTCCGCGGAAACGCGCACCGAGCGGCGCTGGAAGGAGCATCAGGAAAAAGGGGACAACCTGAGGCTGCTGGAAGTGTTGCAGGAAGTGCGCGAGCGGGATAAGCGCGACCGGGAACGGACGGTCTCTCCGCTGGTGCGCGCAAAAGATGCGGTGCTGATCGATAACACGGCGATGGGAATTGAAGAGACTGCGCGGCTGATTGTGTTTCTGGCGAATGAACGCGCGCCGAGTTTGCGCGAACCTGCCTGAGAATTGAAACTGGAAAACAGAAAATCGAAAATAGAAAACAGAAATTAGAAAACAGAAAACAGAAAGAGGAAGTCCCACCATTTCTGCCTGCTTGCGACGGGCAGGCAAGCTGCGCAGAAGGAGTGGGGCACTCTTCGGTGCCCCCTTCAAAGCTCAGGACAAGCAGGGTAAACCCTCAAGATTCGAAGATTATGCGGACGGGGGGCGTCCGCCGCGGCGGACGCCCCCACGAGAAGGGAACCGCTCGAAACGGATCGCCTCTTTCCTTCGACGAGCAGGCAGAAGGCGGCCCGTAGAAAGGCGGGGAATTGGGAAGTAGCTATACGGTGATAGCGGAAGCTTTTTGGATGGCGGCCTGGTAGGAGTCCGGGATGGCGTCCTCGGGGCAGCCGAGGCGCTGGACGTGGGTAGAGAGTTGGAGCCACTCGCCGCGCTCGAGGGCAAGGAGCAGTTCGTAAACGTCGCGGAAACGGTTTTCGCCGCCGGTGAGCGCGGATTTTACTTCCTGGGGGATGGGCAGGGAACCAAGCACTTCGGCGATTGGTTTATCCAGTAGCGCGTCCGCAATGGAGAGCAGGCCCATGAGGAAGAGGCTGGCTTTCTTCTCGTTCAGGCCCGCGGCGCCGGAAAAATCTTCACAGAAGTAAGCGCGGGTCAACGCGGTGTGGACAAGTTCCGGGGGCTTACCGCTGCTCATGGCGACGACGGCGAAGATGGAAACCCAGCGGCGGAATTCGTTTTCACCCAGGAGGGAGAGCGCCTGGCGAACACTGTGGACCTCCGTGCGCAAGCCCAGTAAGGGGGAATTGAGGTAGCGCAGGAGGCGGTAGAGCAGGGAAGGCTCGCGCTTCAGCAAATGTTCGATGGCAGCGTAGTTGAGTTCGGGCGCGGCAACGGCGTTCAGGAGTTCCAGCTGGACGAGCTTGTTTCCGGGGATATCGCGGGTTTCGATCATGGAGGGCTTGCAGAAGAAATAGCCCTGGAAGTAGGAAAAGCCGAGATTGCGGGCTTCGGCGAGTTCGTCTTCGGTTTCCACTTTTTCAGCGAGTAGAGCCACGCGGTTGTTGCGATATTTTTGGGCGAGGCGCTCGCGACCGTCCGCATCGAGCAATTGAAAATCGACTTTTAGGAACTGAGCGAGTTCCACCAGTGGAGCCAGCTTTGGGTCGTCGAGGAAGTCATCGAGAGCCAACACGTATCCGGCGTCGCGCAATTCGCGGCAGATTTTAACGATCTCATCCGTGGGCGCAACGGTCTCCAGGATTTCGACGACAATACGGTCCGCCGGCAGAAGCCGGGGCGCGCCGAGGCGGAGAGCAAGTTCATCGGCATTCACAAAGGCGCGAGCGTTTCCGGTGAGGTTCTGCAGGTCAAAGAGGGTCATCGAGTCCGCAATGACGCTGGAGGCAGCGTTCCGGGAAGGCTGAAAGTAGTTTTGCGGGCCGCCACGGAAGAGGAGTTCGTAGGCGTAGACGCGCAAGCGTTTGTCAAAGATAGGCTGGCGCGCGATGAACCGTTCGTGCATGCAGGCACCCTTCGAAGCGAGCGAGGCTAGGGGATTTCACGATACGGTACCGACAGGCTGTTGGCAAACCCGCGGAGAGGGAGGTGCCGCGTGAAAATTTCTGTCCTCAGGCTGGAGCAGACATGGAGCTGAGAAATTCGTTGTTGGACTTGGACTTGGAAAGGCGGCTAAGGAGCAATTCCATGGCCTCGACAGTCGAGAGAGGACTAAGCACCTTGCGCAGCACCCACACGCGGCTGAGTTCATCCGGTGGGAGCAGGAGTTCGTCCTTACGCGTGCCGGAGCGTTGAATATCGATGGCCGGGAACACGCGCTTATCCGCGAGGCGGCGGTCGAGATAGATTTCCATGTTGCCGGTGCCCTTGAATTCTTCGAAGATGACGTCGTCCATGCGGCTGCCGGTGTCAATCAAGGCGGTGGCAATAATGGTGAGCGAGCCACCCTCCTCCACATTGCGGGCGGCCGCGAAGAAACGGCGCGGGCGCTGCAGAGCGTTGGCGTCAATACCGCCGGAAAGCACCTTGCCGGAAGGAGGAGTGACGGCGTTGTAGGCGCGTGCGAGGCGGGTGATGGAGTCCAGGAGCACGACGACGTCGCGCTTGTGCTCCACGAGGCGCTTGGCCTTTTCCAGAACCATTTCCGCAACCTGGATGTGGCGCTGGGGCGGCTCGTCGAAGGTGGAGCTGATGACTTCGCCCTTGACGGTGCGCTGCATGTCGGTGACTTCTTCGGGGCGCTCGTCGATGAGCAGGACGATCAGGGCAACTTCGGGATGATTGACGGTAACGGAATTGGCGATGGACTGCAGCATCATGGTCTTACCGGTGCGCGGCGGCGCATTGATCAAGCCGCGCTGTCCTTTGCCGACAGGGCAGAGGAGGTCCAGCACGCGTCCAGTCAAATTTTCCTTGGCGGTCTCCATCTTGAGGCGACCCTGGGGGTAGAGCGGGGTGAGGTTGTCAAAGAAAATCTTGTTGCGGGCGACTTCCGGATCTTCGAAGTTGACAGCTTCGACCTTGATCAGCGCGAAGTAGCGCTCGCCGTCCTTGGGAGGGCGTACCTGTCCGGAGACGGTGTCGCCAGTGCGCAGATCGAATTTGCGAATTTGCGAGGGGGAGACGTAGATATCGTCCGGGCCCGGGAGATAGTTGTACTCCGGGGCGCGGAGGAAGCCGAAGCCGTCCGGGAGACATTCGAGGACGCCTTCGGAGAAGATCAAGCCGCTCTTCTCCGTCTGCGCGCGGAGGATTTGGAAGATCAACTCCTGCTTGCGCATGCCGCTGGCGCCGGGAATGTTCAATTCCTTAGCGATCTTTGCCAGATCGGTGATGTTCTTTTCCTTCAGCTCAGCCAGGCTGATGCTTACTTCTTTATTGGTTGTTTCAGAGTTCGTTTCTTTTGCCATATATCCTGACTTTAGTGATGTGGTGATGATTGAACTTGACCGTGTTATTCCGGAACTGGACTGCGTGGTGGTATACCTTCCGGCGGCACCGAAGCCCGCCAGGGTGGGCAAACCAAACTGTCTGCAACCCGGAAGCAGCTCCAGACCTGAACCGTACAGCAAGCCCGCGGGTGCAGGCCGTGCCTGGAAAACGCTGCCTAGTTGGTCAAACTCGTGTCTTTATCGGCGCCGCCGGTGTACGGCTCAGCTACGGGCGCGACCCCAGTCTGTTCAAGCGGCACAATGGGCCGTTCCAGCGCAATCTGCAACACTTCGTCCATGGTTTCCACGGCGTGAATGTTGAGGCTGGAGAGTATCTCCTGGGGGATTTCCGCAAGGTCTTTCTCATTATCCTTCGGAAGGACGATGGTACGCAAGCCCATTCGGTGGGCGGCCAAAAGCTTTTCCTTGACGCCACCAATGGGGAGAACTTTGCCGCGGAGGGTGATTTCGCCGGTCATGGCCACGTCGCAACGCACGGCATTCCGGGTGAGCGCGCTGACGATCGAAGTGCAGATGGTGATACCGGCGGAAGGGCCATCCTTGGGGATCGCGCCTTCGGGCACATGCACGTGAATGTCGAGCGTGCGGTAGAAATCCTTCTGCAGGCCGAACTGTTCGGTACGCGAACGCACATAGCTCATGGCGGCTTGCGCCGATTCCTGCATGACCTCACCGAGTTTACCGGTCGGGGTCAGGCGGCCCTTGCCTTCCATGATGGTGGCTTCAACGGCGAGCACGGAGCCGCCCACCTCGGTCCAGGCGAGTCCGGTGGCCAGCCCGATTTCGTTCTGCTTTTCCAGCCACATTTCGCGGTACTTCAGGACACCGAGGTAATCCTTCACGTTTTCGACAGAAATTTGGACCGTTGTGTCGCGACCGTCGGTGACCACACGGCGCGCCATCTTGCGGGCGATATTCTGGATTTCGCGTTCGAGGTTGCGGACACCAGCCTCGTGAGTGTAGTGCCGGATCATGTGAAGCAAACCAGCCTCGGTGAAGCCCAAATTCTTTTCCGTGAGGCCGGTGGTTTCCAGCGCGCGCTTAACCAGGAAGCGCTTGGCGATCTCCAGTTTTTCCTGTTCGGTATAGCCCGGGAGGCGCAGGATTTCCATGCGGTCCTGCAAGGGCTGCGGAATGGTGTGCAGGACGTTAGCGGTGCAGACAAACATGACCTTGGAAAGGTCGTACTCGACGTCCAAATAGTGATCGGTGAAGGCGTGGTTGAGTTCGGGGTCGAGCACTTCCATGAGGGCGGCCGACGGATCTCCACGGAAGTCGGTGGACATTTTGTCGACTTCGTCGAGAACGAAAATGGGATTGATGGTGCCGGCCTTCTTCATCATCTGGATAATCTGGCCGGGCAGCGCGCCAATGTAAGTGCGGCGATGGCCGCGAACCTCGGCTTCGTCGCGCACGCCGCCGAGGGAGACGCGGACAAATTTCCGGCCGGTGGCGTGGCCGATGGACATGGCAAGCGAGGTTTTGCCAACGCCTGGAGGACCGACAAAGCAAAGGATAGAGCCTTTGGGATTCTTTACCAGTTGGCGGACCGCCAGGAATTCCAGGATGCGTTCCTTGACCTTCTCGAGGCCGTAGTGCTCGTCGTTCAGGATCTTCTCGGCGGCCTTGATGTCGCGGATTTCCTTGGAACGCTTTTTCCAGGGCACGGCCAGCAGCCAGTCCACATAGTTGCGGCTGACGGTCGATTCCGCGGACATGGGCGGCATGAGTTCCAGACGTTTCAGCTCCGTGATGGCCTTCTCATGAACGTCCTTGGGCATGCCGGCGGCATCGATCCTCTTCTTCAGTTCGTCGGCCTCGTTCTTCTCGCCTCGGCCCAGTTCCTTCTGGATGGCCTTGAGTTTTTCGTTCAGGTAATACTCTTTTTGCGCGCGTTCCATCTGGCGCTTGACGCGGGTATTGATGTTCCGGTCCACGTTCAACTTTTCCAGCTCAATTTCGAGAATATCGGCAACGCGGTTCAAGCGCTCAAGCGGGTCGGCGGTTTCCAGCAGGTCTTGTTTTTCGTCCACAGGGAGCTGCAGGTTGGCGGCGATGGTGTCCGAAAGGCGGGAGGGATCGTCGACGCGAGCAGCGGCGATCATGGTGTCGTAATTGAGGCTCTGGGAAAGCTTAATGAACTGCTCGTAGAGGTTGGTGACCTTCTGGACGAGCTGTTCGACCTGCGGGGAGGTTTCCATACGAGCAGCCAGCAGGCGGAGATTGGCGCGGAAAAAGCCTTCATCGGTGGTGATGGAAAGGGAGCGGGCGCGCTCCACGCCTTCGACAAGCACCTTGATGTTGCCGTCGGGAAGCTTCACGCTCTGGACGATGTTGGCGAGAGTGCCGACCGCGTAGATTTCCTCGGGCTTGGGGTCATCGATGGAGGCGTCATGCTGAGTGGAGAGAAAAATCTTCTTGTCGCCCGCGAGCGCCTCTTCCAGCGCGCGGACACTGGCCTCGCGGCCGACGATGAACGGCGTCATCTGCTGCGGGAAGATGACCATATCGCGCACCGGCATCATGGGTACGCGTTTTAATTCCTGTTTTTCACGGTTGAACATGCAGGCCCCTGAAATCCCCTCAGTTGCCCGAAGCGGCCGTCATCCGGCCTTTTCGAGCAGACTCCAATTGATCTCGCGGCCCTTTACCATATCGGCAGTGACCACGAAATCGCGCACTCGCTTCTGCATCGGCAGGTGATACATCAATTCCAGCATGAGGTCTTCGAGGATCATACGCAAGCCGCGCGCCCCGACCTTGCGCTGAAGAGCCAACTCCGCCACGGTTTCCAAGGCGTCGTCAGTGAAGCGCAGGCGCACGTTCTCAAACTCGAAGAGCCGCTGGTACTGCTTCAGGAGCGCGTTCTTGGGCTCGGTGAGAATCTTCATGAGAGCGCCCTTGTCCAGGTCGCTCATGACGCCGGCGACGGGCAGGCGTCCTACAAATTCGGGAATGAGGCCGTATTTGATCAAGTCGGTGGGCTGAACCTGCTCGAGAAGTTCGGTATTGCGGCGCTGCGCGGTCGTTGGCGCGGCATCCGTGTGGAAGCCTAGGGAACGGCGGCCCACGCGACGTTCAATAATCTTTTCCAAGCCCACGAACGCGCCACCGCATATGAACAGTATGTTGGTGGTGTCGACGGGGGTAAATTCCTGGTGGGGATGCTTGCGGCCGCCCTGGGGAGGCACGTTGGCGACAGTGCCCTCGAGAATTTTCAGCAGCGCTTGTTGCACGCCCTCGCCGCTGACGTCGCGGGTGATGGAGGGGTTCTCGTCCTTCTTGGCAATCTTGTCGATTTCGTCGATATAGATGATACCTTGCTGGGTTTTCTGGACGTCCCCGTCGGCCGCCTGCAGAAGCTTCAGAATGATGTTCTCGACATCCTCGCCGACGTAGCCTGCCTCGGTGAGGGTGGTGGCATCGACGATAGCGAAGGGCACGTCCAACATGCGCGAAAGAGTCTGAGCGAGAAGAGTCTTGCCGGTGCCGGTGGGGCCAATCAGAAGAATGTTGGACTTGCTCAATTCCACTTCGCCAGGCTGCTTGTTCAGGAAGATGCGCTTGTAGTGGTTGTAGACCGCGACAGCCAGTTTTTTCTTGGTGCGATCCTGACCGATGACGTAGCCGTCCAGGAACTGCTTGATTTCCGGCGGGCGGGGCAAACGGCGGGCCGGAGCCGCGGCCTGTTCGCGTTTTTCATCTTCCAGGATGGTCTGGCAAACGCCCACACACTCATTGCAGATATAGGCCCGCGGGTAGTCGGAAGGCGAACTGATCAGCTTTTCCACCTGTTCCTGCGTCTTGTGGCAGAAGGAACAGCGAAGCGGTTCGTCTGGGCTATATTTTTTCACGTTTGAGCAGGCCTCTCCTCCAGATTAGTACCTGGAGTCATTATTCCTCATTCTAGGCCGAAACTTTCCCTGGCGAAACAGAATATCGTCGGCGTGCTCTCTAACAGGAACCCGCTGGAGGGCCCTGTTTCGGAAGTGCGGGCTTTCGTCCGCGGCGATGACAGGCTGAAGCCCATCCTACCGGTGCTTGAAGATGATCTCATCGATCATCCCGTATTCCTTGGCTTGCTCCGGGTTCATGATGTAGTCGCGCTCGACATCCTTTTCGATGCGCTCAATGGGCTGCCCGGTGTGCTTGGACAACAGCTGGTTGATGGTAGAACGCATGCGCAGAATCTCTTTGGCGTGCAGGTCAATGTCCGTGGCCTGGCCGCCGAGGCCGCTCATCCAGGGCTGATGAATCAAAATGCGGGAATTGGGCAGGGAAAAGCGCTTTTTGGGAGCGCCGCCGACGAGAAGGACTGCGGCGATAGAGGCAGCCTGGCCCACACAGGTAGTGACCACGTCGGGTTTGACGAACTGCATAGTGTCATAGATGGCAAAGCCTGCGGTGATGGAGCCGCCCGGGGAATTGATGTACAGCTGAATGTCCTTTTCCGGGTCCTCGGCCTGCAGGAAAAGCATCTGGGCGGTGGCCAGGTTGGCGACGTGATCGTCAATGGGCGTGCCAATGAAAATGATGTGTTCCTTCAGGAGGCGTGAATAGATGTCGTAGGCGCGTTCGCCGCGGCTGGTCTGCTCGACTACCATGGGAACCAGAGTAGTCGCGCGATATTGCGGATCGTCGAAGTTTTTCATGAGAGAAGATTTGCCTGTAACCGCGAGGTTGGGTTCACTTGGCGCTCGCTGCGGCGACAATTTTGACTCGCGCGTTCTGGGCCAGCCAATCCACCGTTTTGTCACTTCGCAGCTTCGCTTTCATCCTATCGAGGGCACCCTGCTTTGTCAAACGAGCGCGAATTGCCTCCGCGGATTCGCCACTGTGGCTACCCAGATGTTCGAGCTCAAGCTCCAGCTCCTGGTCGGTCACTTCGATCTTTTCCTCCGTGGCAATGCGATCGATGACCAGTTCGGCCTTCACGTCGTCCTTGGCGCGCTCTTCCTGGCGCTTGCGAAGGCTGACCCAATCGACATTCACGGCGCGGGGGTCGACGCCCTGCTGCGCCAGGGAACGCACGACGCGTTCCAGCCGCACATCCATTTGATGCTCGACCAGCGATTCCGGCACAGGGAAGTCATGGAGTTTCACTAATTCGGCCAGCACCTTCTCGCGCTGCAGTTCTTTGTAGCGATGATCGCGTTCGTGCTCCAGACCCTCGCGGACTTTAGTCTTCAACTCCTCGAGAGTCGTGGCATCGCTGACGTCCTTGGCGAATTCGTCGTTGAGTTCGGGCAGCTTCTTGGTCTTGATGCCAAGAACATCGACGCTGTAATGGAATTTCTTGCCTGCGAGCTTGGCGTCCGGGTAATCGGCGGGGTACTCGACGTCGAAATTCTTGTGGTCGCCGACATTCGCGCCGCGCAAGTTCTCGTTGAACGGCTCCATAGTTTCTTCCGCGCCCACGTGGCATAGGACGCTTTCCGCTTGCAGCGCCTCACCGCCACCTTCAGGAGTTCCCAGAAGCTTGACCTGCACGAAATCATCGTTTTCGACGGCGCGGCCCTCGACGGGAGCAAAGGCGGCAGCGCGCTGCTGCATCTCCTTCAGAGTGTTGGCCACGCTCTCGTCGTTGATGGCCATCTCTTGCATCTCTATTTCCAGATTCTTGTATTCCCCTAGCGAAAATTCTGGCAGCACTTCAAAGGAGGCGCGGAACTTCAGCGGCTGGCCCTCGTTGTATTCGAGTTTGTCCACCTGCGGCTGCGAGACCGGGGTGAGCTTCTGTTCGGCCACGGCCTTTTCCACGTGCTCCGGCACGAGCGTTTGCAGCACTTCGCCCTTGATGTCATCGGCAAAGCGTCGCTTGATCAGGGATATTGGCGCCTTCCCCGGGCGAAATCCGGGGACGCGCGCGATCTTTGCAAAATCCTTGGCCACCTTTTCCGTGGCTTTTGTTACTTCCTCCGCCGGAATCTCCAGGTCCAATTCTCTCCGGCACGTTGCTTCCGCCATTTCGTCTTCTCCCTTTTGCGAACTGCAAATAACCAGGAAGGCCGGGTTTGCGCGGAAATCGCTGCCGCGATACACCCTTCCCGGTTCTACCCCCGCATCCACTGCGGAAATTTCTGGAATTACCCTGCGGCAATTCGGCGGGCTATATCGACATAACCTGCATAAAAATTATAGGGGAGGGGCGAGCGGGGGTCAACGAAGGGGTAACGCCGGTTACGGGTCACCTTTCAGTTTTTCACAAGCACCTTTTCGAGGCCAACACGGCGGACCAGGTTCTGGAAACGCAGGTCGTCACGAATGGGACCAAAGGCGGGCTCGATGGCAATCTCAGTCATGGAGAGAGAGCGTTGCTCGAAGGCTCTCTCAAGGGAATCCAGCGCTTTTGCTTTTTGCCCAAGTTGGGCATAGAGAACCGCCTTACCGAAAGGTGAGTTGTAAGCTTCGGGCGGATTGTCTGGGAGTTGGGTGACATCGAGGAGTTGTTTCCAATAGCCGTGAGAGCCGCCGGCGGTCAAAGCGTGGCGCAGATCGGCTTCCTTCTGGAGGGTGGTCTTCTCGTCCTCGCCAGCGAGCAAGCGTGCTTTTGTGTCTTCGTCAATGGCCTCGTCAAATTTGCCCAAAAAAGCAAGAAGTTGCGCCAGGCGTTCGTGATCGATGGCGAATCCCGGGAACATTTCCGCGGATTTGTGGAATTGGGCAAGGGCATTGTCGTATTGGCGAGCCCAAATGTAGGTGCGGCCAAGGAAGGATTGGACGGGAGCGGAGAAGGGATCAATGACGACGGCTTTTTGCATTTCGGCGATGGCTTCCGCGTGGCGGCCGTGTGGAGAAAGGTAGCTATTGGAATAAAAGAGGTGAGCGTAAGCGTCGTTGGGATTTAGATCGAGAGCGCGCAGGTATTCGCGTTCGGCGGCAGGCCAGTCAAAATCGAAGTGAGCCAGCACAAAACCGAGAGTGGCATGTCCGGCGGCAAGTGAGGGGTCCAGGGTGATCGCGCGATGAGCAGCATCCCTGGCCAAGGGCATGGATTCCATTGGGGTCATGGCGCCAACGACGGGAGCCAGGCTGTAGAGACGGGCGAGAGCGGCATGAGCGGGGGCGTAATTGGGATCGAGAGAGATGGCGTGCTGGAACTCCGAGATAGCGCGTCGCACGGAAGGTTTGGTGCGGAGTTCCGAGTCATGGAGGCCCTGAAGGTAGGTTTCGTAGGCGGCGGGGTTTAGTGGAGGGACGCCAGCGAGACGGACGCGAGCGGAGGGAGAAAGGGTTAAGTCGATCTTGGAGGAGATGGCGAGGGCGAGGTCGCTTTGGAGTTTCAGGACATCAATGAGGTCTCGATCGAAATCAGCGGCCCAAAGGTGAGTTTGATCGCTAGCTTGAATGAGTTGGGCAGTGACGCGGACGCGCGGGCCGGAGCGGCGCACGCTGCCTTCGAGCAAGTAATCCACACCAAGTTCTCTAGCGATCTGGGCGGCACCCTTTTTGGCGTCCTTGTACTGCATGGAAGAGGTGCGCGCAATCACGCCAAGGTGTTGAGGATCGAGACTGCCGAGCTGGGTGATCATCTCTTCGGTCATGCCATCGGCAAAGAAGTCCTGGTGGGGACCAGCGCTCAGGTCCACAAAGGGAAGGACAACGAGCATCGCTTTTTTCGGGAGAGTTCTGGGAGTCTTGGCCTGACGGGAGCGAAGAATGAGCCCAGTGGATATGACTGCGACGAGAGCGACTGCCAAGTAGATGGACCAGCGGAGCCTAGGAGGCGAAACCACCGAGGTTGGGGAACTCTTGGGCGCGGATGAAGAGGCGCGCAGGTCTTCAGTATCGTTAATGGAAACTGCAGCCCCAGACTCGGCGCTAACCAGGGCGGTGAAGCGATAGCCTTTTCCGGGAACGGTGCGGATGAAGCGAGGATTCTCCGGGTCGTCCTTGAGGGCCTGGCGGGCCTTTCGGACGGCAGTGTTGATGCTATTGTCGGCGTCAACGAAGACATCCTTGCCCCAAATGGTCAGGAGGATTTCCTCGCGAGTGACGAGGCGGTCGCGGTTTTCGGCGAGCAGGAGGAGAAGTTGCAGAGGAATGCGCTCGAGTCTAACGAGCTGACCAGCTCTACGGAGCTCGAAAGAACGGGGGTCGAGCTCGAAGTCTTCAAATCGAATGGATTCGTGGGGCATGGGAGCCATAGGCTGGCGCGCGACCTCATTCTATGTGTTCGCCGGGACGAGACAAAGCGATGATTTTGGGGGATTGTTCGAGGAAGGTGAGATGGAGGGGCGCCAGGAGTGTAGGTATCTACAATAGAATGAATATTTTATGGCTCCATAGAAACTACACGATAACTTCAGTTTGGCTCCATTGTGGAAGCGCGGCTTTGTGAGGAGTATGGCGGCTCCCGCGGCTCGACCGGCGGGAATTCGAACAGGAGGCTGGCCATGAAGAGTTTTGTATGGAAGGTGATGATCGCAGGGGTATTTCTGCTGGGATTTCTGAGTGTTGGCACGAGAGCGCAGAGCACTGACAATGATGCATGCAGCAATGCGACGTTGCGAGGGGACTACGCGTTTACGGTGTCAGGGACAATCTGGGTGAAAGATCCCTTCGGCGTTCTTGAGGAGGTGCATCGCGGTGGAATCGCCATGACCCATTTTGATGGAAGAGGAGGACTGTCTCAGGTCGACTATGTGATGTCGGGCTACAACAATTTGCCGACGCCTCCGGCTCCTCCTACTGACCCTGTGACAGGATTCCATATCATGGAAACCGGGACCTATTTGGTGTATTCCGATTGCACCGGAACTTTTACGATTAACAGCCCTGGCACGGTCATTACAGTGAAATTTGTGCTTAGCAATCAGGGAAGGGCGATTCACACGATCGTGACGTCGCTTACCGTGCCAACGGGGCCGGTGACCGCGCTGATTCAGTCCGAGGGCCATAAGGTTGGCCTATTTCAGGACTAAATAAAAGAGGAGTCAATTGCGGAGGGCTGAACGTTGACAAAAGTCACGAGTGTAGGGACACGTCACAAAGGTATGATTGCGCTCCGTACTTTCGAGTCGAGCCCCCGCAAAGAAGTCGTAGCGTATAACTGGACAACAGTCTTCAGCGCTGGACACGCCGCAGCAAGTCAGTCGGAGCAAGAGTCGAGGGCGCGGGGGCGAGCCAACTTCTGGCCCACTTCCGCACCCTCTTGGCGTAACAAACGCAAGTAGATGTTTTCGTGCTGATTACGGCCTTTCCTTCTTTTCCTCCGCCGGCGCCTTGACCTTGGGAGCGGCGACCTTGGGCTTCCAGAAGTCCGGATCGGCCTTGATCCAGGAATCCTGCACGTAGCTCATGTGCGGATTGAAGGCAAACAATTGTTGCTGCGAAGACTCCGCGCAATCCGCGTAGAGTTCGTCCAGTTTCTTCATGCCGCCTGCACCCATAGCGGCCTCGAAGGCTTTGTCTTGCGCGAAGCCCTTGTCGATTTCCGCCAGGGTTTTGTGGCCGCTCAACAGGAGGTACGTGCCGCCGTCCCCGCCGAACATTTCCCGGAACATGCCCCAGTGGGCTTCAGGCACGGCCTTCTCATAAGCCGCTTTGACCATCTTCACCACTTCGGTCCATTCCTTTTCCTTGCCAGGACGCACATGGAAGACTTCGACGTCCATATAGCGGAACTCCGACAAGTCCGGGTGGGGATTGAAGCTCAACTCCTCTTGATATACGAACACGCCTTGATCCGCGGATTCCAGGAGCTCGCCGTCCGCCATGTAGGCGCGGTCGAGAGCTGCGGAAAGGGCGGAATTCTTCGCCACCGCTGCCGAGTCCTTTTCCCACGCTTCGAACGAGTCATACGACGTTAGAAACAGGGCGCGCGACTTGCCGGAAAGCGAAGTCATGCCGATATAGTGCGTTGGCCACTTCGCATGCGCCATGGCTTCGACGAAAGCGCTCTCCGCCCTTTCGTGAGCCATCCCCGCTTTGCCTGGTTTGATGAATTCCCGCTGGATCTGCATCACTGTCGGCACTGACGCGCTTCCAGGCGATTTCTCCTGCGCGGCCGACACGTACACGCAAGTAAATGTCAATGACAACCCCAATACATAGGTACTGAATTTCTTCATCTGATCGAATCTCCTTTTCCTGCGATTACTTCGTGGAAGGGCCTACTTGCTTGGAGGGAAGACCACCCCGTAATGCTGCATGAGCCTATAGGAGGGCTGTGGCGCCGTCAAGCGGCCCGTGTTGTTGTGACTGAGGTGCGGGTCCGGGGCACCCAGGCGCAATCGGGCCTAGAGTTTCCTGTATAATCTGGCGGCTATGAGCACCCTGTCGCATTCCGATGATTCCCGCAGAACCTGCACAGAATTAGTCGAAATTCAGCGGACCGGTGAGGTATTGACCTTCACGCTGAACAACCCGGACCGGGGGAATGAAGTCACCGGGACAATGTTTGACGCCATGCTCGCGGAGCTCCGCGCTGAATCCTCGGAACCTCGCGCCCGGGTACTGAGGATTCGCGCGCGCGGCAAGGTCTTTTGCATGGGCCGCGAGCGCGCGGGCCGCGACGCCAAAGGCGTGCGGGCGGAGGCGTCTCGCCTGATTAAGTTCAAGCGCGCGGTTCGGACGTCATCCTTGATCAGTGTGGCGGAGGTGCAAGGCGACGCGTATGGATTTGGATTGGGCCTGGCAATTGTTTGCGATTTCCCTCTCGTGGCGGATCATGCTTCCCTGTGTTTCCCGGAAATGCGACATGGCCTCGCTCCGGCGGCCATCCTGGCTTACCTGGGGGAGTACGCTTTGCCACGCTTCGCCTTTCCACTGGTGCTTTTTGGCGAACCGTTCACGCCACACCGGGCGCTACCAATTGGGCTGATTTCCCAGGTCTGTTCTGCGGAGCAACTTTCTGGGGAAGTTGAAGCCTTGGTCGCACGCATTCTGGCACTGGAGCCCGGGGCAACTCGCCGCTGCAAGGAATTTTTTCTCGCGGCGCAAGATAACTCATTTCAAAAGAACTGCAGTCTTGCTGTGGATGCTCTAACGCGGGGCACGATGGCGGTTCTCGGCAGGAAGAAGTGAATCCCACGTGAGCGTCAACGCAGGAGCGCGACTTGACCGCCTTCCCATCTCGCCCTTTCATCGCCGCATTCTAATCCTCATCGGTATCGGGATGTTCTTCGATGGCTATGACGTGTATGTGGCCGCGACGGTCCTCGGGGCGACGCTCAAGAGCGGTTTTTCCACTCTGGCGCAGAACGCCCAATTTGTTTCGGTCACGTTCATCGGGATGATGCTGGGGTCATTCTTGACCGGATTTCTCGGTGATCGCTACGGACGCCGGTTCACCTATCAGGCCAATCTCATCATTTTTGGTGTCGCGTCGATTGCGTCGGCGTTCGCTCCCAGCATGTTCGTACTGATTCTGCTGCGAGGGGTCATGGGAGTGGGACTGGGAGCGGAATTGGTGGCTGGCTACGCCGCGATGACGGAATTTCTGCCGCCGCAGGCGCGTGGCCGCTGGTGCGGCATCTTAAATATCCTGGTGGTCACCAGCTTGCCGATCAGCGCTCTTGCCAGCACGTTGATCATTCCGCGATTCGGCTGGCGAGCGATGTTTGTGATCGGCGGGGTCGGCGCGCTCATCATCTGGTACTTGCGGAAGGCCATGCCCGAATCGCCAAGGTGGCTGGAGTCCATCGGAAGAACCGAGGAAGCGGAAGCCATGATGAGGAAAATCGAGAGCCAAGCCACCCTTACACGCGGGCCGCTTCCAGAACCTGCCGCCGCAGCTCCCGCGGGTCCCACGCGCGGTTTTTCCGCGCTGTTCGGCCCAGGGCTCGCTTCGCGCCTGTTTGTCGGATGCACGGCCCTGATCGTGGCCAATACGTTGATCTATGGATTCGTGATCTGGCTGCCCACTTTTTTCGTGCAGCAAGGTTTGAGCATCGCGAACTCCTTCCGATATTCCTTTTTGATGAGTGCTGGCGCGCCCGTTGGCGCCGCCGTCGGCGCGCTTACCGCGGATTCCCTGGGGCGCAAGCCCGCGATCATGGGTGCTTCGCTGCTGACCATTCTTTTCGGTGGAATCTATCCGTTCATTCGCAATCCCGCTCTCCTTCCGGTGGCGGGATTTCTTCTGGTAGTTTGCATTTACGTGCTTGTGGCCTTGCTGTTTGCCATTTATATCCCTGAGCTGTTTCCGACGGACCTACGCATGCGCGCGGTGGGTTTGTGTAATACGCTAGGGCGGGCGGCAACGATCGTCACTCCGTTCCTGGTGGTATTCCTGTTTCGCGCTCATGGTGTGGGAGGAGTGGTCAGTCTCATGGCCGGACTGCTGGTCGTGCAGATTCTTGCCGTCCATTTTTGGGGAATCGAACCTAAATTGCGGCGTCTGGAAGATATGGGATGAGTGGAGTTGTTATTTCCATGCCGGAGGGTGAGAAGTCTCGAGCTCGTGCTGCGCGGTCGGCGGCTGAAGCAGCGGCAAATAATGGGGTTGGGATTGGGCGCAACCTTAGGCCGGTCTTTTTCATCTCAGCTAACTGTATCCATTGAATTCAGGGAGGTGTTCTGCAATGAAGAATCTACTTCGCTTTCTGGCTGTGGCGGCATTCCTGGTATTTTCGGTGCGAGCAGCGGATGAGGTGTCCAACGCCGTTCACGGCACGATCACGAAACTCGACTCCGTGACCAAGACCATGGTGGTCAAGACCAAGGATGGGACCGAGCACACGGTTCATTTTGTGGATAAGACCGCGGTGTGGGGCGCCGACAAGACGACCGCCGGCGCGAAGGACTCGTTCAAGGGTCTATCGGAGGGCTCCGAAGTCGTCGTGCACTACAGCAAACAGGGCACGGAGGATACCGCGACGGAGGTCGATAAGGTTGGAAAAGGCGGTCTGCAATATGTGGACGGCACAGTCACCAAGGTGGGCAGCGGTGGCAAAACCGTTGTTGTGAAAGCCGCAGACGGCACAGAACAGACTTTTAGCGTCGTCGGTCATGACACGACAGAAAGCGCGAAAGCCCTCGGCAGCGCGGCAAGCAAATCAGGCAAGACAACTGTGTATTACACCGAACAAGGCGGCAAGAAGGTCGCGCATTTCTTCGAAAAACTTTAGCTCGTCCGAGGCTGAGTGCCGCTGCATGGGTTGACGCAGTCGAATTGCGTGAGCCAGGCATAGCGACCGCCCGTAGGGTTGCGCCATAAATCAGAAAAGGGCCGGCGGAAGATCCGCCGGCCCTTTTCTTGCGGGAGGTTGAATGTTCTTACTTTTGAACGACGTTGATTTGTGGCGTGGTGTGATTTTGCGTGCCGTTTGACGGCTTGGCGCTCATCGCCACCAACTTCGTCGGAGAGATGACGACGAGCAGCGTATCGCAGTTTCCACCACTACCGGTCAACGTGCACCCGGAAGGCAGCAGGCCCACGCCGGTTGAGTTAATCGAATAGGTCTGTGTTTGAGAGCTACCCGGAGTAAGGGTGCCTTGCGAGTTGTCGTCAAAAATACCTGAGATTGAGGTCGTAGAGGGCGTGAAAGTGACGTCACCCGACTGTACGGATATCCCCGGCACTTCAGGATAGATGAGGCCAATGCCGTAGGTTCCGCTGGCGGAGGAAGCGGTGAAGGGGCTACCAGTCTGAGGCTCAAAGCTGCCGAAAGAGACAGAGTTGTCCGAGTTCAGGAAGAAGGCAGTGTTGGCGCTGCTCAGGTAGAAAATAGGCAGGTGGTTGCCGCACGCTGAGCACGTCAGCACGACGCGTCCGTTGGAAGCGACGCTGAAGGTGCCCGAGCCGCTGTTGTTGGTGGGGTCGGAAATCGTGCCCGCATCGTTTTGGTAGCCGGAGAAGGAGAAGGTTGTTCCAGAAGTGCTGACCAGGTCAATCTCCGTTCTGCTGGCACCCGTGGTACCGCTGATGCCGGAAGCATAGATGACATGGTTGCCGGTCAAGGAGGAGTTGGAGAATGTGCCCGATTGCTTAAAGGCACGGCCGATGAAGGCGGTGTTGTTGGTCTGGCTATCCGCGTTCAGGACCAGAGCCTCGGAGGCGGATACGACGTAAACGAAGGAGTTGACGGAGGACGAGCTTCCGCCAGGCGTGAAGGTCATGGTTCCGCGTCCGTTGGAGCCAATGCTGTAGGAGCCGGCGGTGAGAGCGGTGCCCGCGGCTCCGGCGGGGAACCCTGTCAGCGTGCTGCTGTTGTCAAGTTGACCGTTGTCATTTGTGTCGGCAACACCGCTGACGGAACCGCTGGAGAAGGTGAGGACGCCCGCGGCGGCAAATTTTCCTCCGCCATTGCTTGAGGGCTTGGGGCCGGAAATTCCAAAGGCCCAGCTCCCGGTGATGGAGTTGGTGGAGAAAGCGGCGGAGTTAGCCAGGCGGAGGATGCCCGCCGTGAATGGTCCCGTGGTATCAAAATCAATCATGTGGCCGTCGGACGCAACGCTGGGAGTGCCGCTGATGGAGTCGACGGAGAAGGCGTAGTGTTGCGTGCCTGCCGAGGTCGTGAAAGCCATGCAACCGCGGTAGCCACCGTTGGTGTCCTGGCCTAGGTTGTACGTGCTACCCGAAATCAGGCTGTTGGTGGTCACGCCGTTGGTGACGTCGAGGTTCATGTCCAGCGTGCCGGAGGTGATGTTGCCCGTTCCCGCCACACCGCTGGCGACAAACACGCCACCCACGAGGGCGGGATTCCCGGTCGAGTCGAAGCCGCTCAATACGAAGGCATAATCGCCGTGGAGTAGTGATTCTTTGCCGGTAAGAGTGGTGTCGCAAGTGACCGCGGCGGCGCTCACAGTGATGCTGAGATTCGCGGTTGCGGTGCCGCTAATGGAGTCTGTCACCTGAACGGTGAAAGGATAAGTTCCGGCGGCCGTAGGCGTGCCGGTGATTTGTCCGCTGCTGCTCAGAGTCAAACCCGGAGGAAGCGGCCCGGTACCTGGTGTGACGACGATCCAGGTGTAGGGCTGGATGCCGCCGCTGGCATTGAGGTTCGTTGACGGATAGACGGTGTTCAAGGTGCCTTGCGGCAACGAGCCGGAAGTGGTGACCGCGAGGGGTGGCGCCGCAGCGAGGGTAATGCTGAGGTTGGCGGTAGCTGTACCGCTGGAGGCGTCCGTGACTTTCACCGTGAAGTTGAACGTCCCCGAAACAGTGGGCAAGCCGGAGAGCTGGCCGGAGTTGCTGAGTGTCAACCCAGAGGGCAGAGACCCTGAGGAGACGCTCCAACTGTAAGGAGTAACGCCGCCGGTAGCGGCCAGGTTTGTCGTGGTGTAAGAAGTGCCCTGGGTGCCACCGGGCAGGGTGGAGGTGCTGACGGCAAGGACAGGGTTGACAATGATGCTGAAGTTCCCGGTAGCCGTGGCGTTGGTGGAATCCTTCACCTGCGCGGTGAAATTAAAGGTTCCGCTGGCAGTTGGCGTACCGGTGATCTGTCCCGCAGTGCTAAGGCTCAGACCGGCCGGCAGTGCGCCTACCGTGATGCTCCAGGTGTTCGGAGGAAGTCCGCCAGTGGACACCAGATTCGTCGCAGGGTAGACATCGTTGACCGCGCCAGTCGGCAGGGTTGCGGTGGTGACGCCGAGTGGTGCGGTAATGACGGAGATGCTCAAGGCCTGAGTTGCGGACTGCGTGGGATTACTGGAATCCACAACCTTCACCGTGAAGTTCGACGTGCCCTGCGCCGTAGGTGTGCCGGTGATGGCGCCGGTGCTGGTATTGATGTTCAATCCTGCCGGCAAGCTCCCAACGGAGATGCTCCATGTGAACGGCGTATGTCCGCCGCTGAATCCGATGGTCTGGCTGTAGGCAGTCCCGACAGTGCCGTTCGGCAAAGTGGTGGTGGTGATAGCCGGAGCGGGCGGCAAACTCACGGCGATGCTCAAAGGTTGCGTGGTGGATTGCACCGGATTGCTGTGATCGGCCACCTGTACCGTGAAATTGGCGGTGCCGTTGGGGCCCGTGGGCGCGCCAGTGATGGCCCCGGTACTGGAGTTCAGACTCAAACCCGCAGGCAGGGTTCCGGCACTAACGGAATAAACGAGAGGGGCGTAGCCGGTGGCGGCAACCGTCTGATTGTAGGATGCGAATTCCACGACGCCAGGCAAGGAAGTCGTGGTGATTGCGGGCGCGGGCGGAAGATTAATCACGATGCTCAGCGCCTGGGTCGCAGATTGCACGGGATTGCTGCCGTCCGTGACCTTGATCGTGAAACTGGCGGTGCCATTCGGACCCGTGGGCGTGCCAGTGATTGCGCCGGTGCCGGAGTTCAAACTCAAACCCGCAGGCAAGGTCCCCAGGCTTACAGAATAAGCCAGGGTTCCATGGCCGGTGGCGGCGAGGGTTTGCGAGTAGGCGCTTCCTTCCACGCCGGCAGGCAGGGAGGTGGTCGAGATCGCCGGCGGAGGCGGCAAACTCACCAAAATGCTGAGCGGTTGTGTAGCCGTTTGCACCGGATTGCTGTGATCGGCCACCTGAACCGTAAAATTAGCGGTGCCGTTCGGACCCGTCGGCGTGCCGGTGATTGCGCCGGTGCTGGCGTTCAAACTCAAGCCGGCTGGAAGTGTGCCCACGCTTAGAGAGAAAGTGAGCGGAGACAGGCCTCCGGTCGTGGCAATCGTCTGACTGTAGGCCGTACCCTCGACGACTGCGGGAAGCGTTGTTGTGGTAATCGCGGGCGCCGGCGGCAAATTAATGGCGATGCTGAGGGCCTGGGTCGCGGACTGAGTGCCGGCAGCGCTAGCGTCGGTCGCCTTGACAGTAAAATTCGAAGTTGAGTTCGGGCCCGTAGGCGTACCGGTAATCGCGCCGCTGCTGGCATTCAAGCTAAGGCCTGCGGGAAGCGTGCCGACGCTGAGCGAATAGGTCAATGCGCCCGCGCCACCAGTTACTGCGACGGATTGTGAGTAAGCGGTGCCTTCGGTACCGGCCGGGAGAGAGGTAGTGGTGATGGAAGGGGGAGCGGTGACGGTGATGTTCACGGAGGCCATTACTGTCGGCTGGGTAACGGAAGCCGCGGTGATCTTAGCGACGCCACCCGGCGCCGCGGAAGGAGCAACATAGGTCGCTCCTGTGGCGGACTGGTTCGTCAGAGCCCCTGGCCCCGAGAGAGTCCACGTCACGCCGCCACTCTTACTGTCGTTGGCAACTGCCGCGGTCAAGTTCACACTCTGCCCAAAATCAATGGCTTGGGCGGCGCTCGGCGTGACGCTCACCGTCAGGGGACTCGATCCACCGCCGCAACCGGAGAGCACAAGCAATACTGCAAGCACAGAACTCAGGACTGGTAATCTCATGATATTCCTTCCGGAAACTTCGCTGGATTTTGTGGGGAACGGCTCAAGGCGCCGTCGATGCGCCCACAACCCAAAGGTATTGAGTGCGAAACAGCAGGCCTAGAACGTTCTTGCCATCTTCCGGAGCGTGTTCTAAACCTGACAATAGCGAATAGAGATAAACCTAATGTTTAGCACCTGTTCTAACGGACAGCTCACGTATCTCCGTCATCCAGCTCTTGCGGGCCTCGAACTGCTTGTGGCGAACGCTTCCACGGACAATTGGCGAATGTTCCATGACAGATATCTGATCTGCGGATGCAGGTCCGTTGCTACTTCCTGGGTGTATCGCCGCAAAACCCATTTCATCGAAGACGGCATAACCGCATTCATGGAGCCCGGAGAAATTCACCGCGTGGTGGCCAAGAACCGACCGTCTTACTTCCTCGCACTCTTTTTCGACAGCGACTATTTCACAAAACTTGCTGAAGAATCGGGCGTCTCGGGTGTGCCGCACTTTCGCGTTGCAGAAGTGAGTAATTCTACCCTCCTCCGGGACCTGGCGCGATTTTCGTCCTTGATGCGGCAGGACAGTGATGTACTGCAGTTGCAATCTCTTCTGGCGCTCCTGGTGCATCAGGCGCTAGACAACACGGAGTCCCGGCCTCCAACTCTTGAACCCTCGGGCCCAGAGCTCAGTCGATCATTAGCGCGGGCAAAGGATCTCCTTGAAAAGCGATATAACGAGTCGATTGCCCTCGAAGAACTCGCGTACGCCGCGGCGCTCAGCCGTTTCCATCTCGTGCGCAGCTTTGCGAAACAGTTCGGACTTCCTCCGCACGCCTACCAGCTTCACGTGCGGGTCAAGCGTGCTTGCCATCTTCTCCGCGGAGGAATGCCCTGCGTGACAGTCGCCTCTTCGGTTGGCTTTGCGGATCAAAGTCACTTCGCGCGGCATTTCAAGAAGATGATGGGCGTTACTCCTAGCGCCTACGCGGGCACTTTAGCAACCGCCTCACGCTTGTTCACGTAAACTTTTTCCGTGAACACCGGGTGGTTCCTATGTCGCTTCTTCCATTCCAGCATGCCTCCCCATCGGAGTTCGTTTCTCGTACAATGGCTCCATCACCAGGAGCAACTTTTTGAAGAACACCGCGATTCTTCTTGTGCAGTGTCCAGACCGCAAGGGGCTGGACGCCACCATTGCTGAATTCATATACCGCTACGACGGAAACATTCTTCATTTCGAGCAACACCAGGCCGGCGTGGAGCGCTACTATCTGGCGCGTGTCGAATGGGACCTGGAGGGTTTTCGCCTGGATCTGGGGCATTTTCCGGGCGCGTTCGGGCCCATCGCGCAAAAATTCGGGATGAACTGGCGCATCGCACTCGGCAGCAACCGTCCGCGCGTCGCGATCTTCGTATCCAAATTTGACCATTGCCTGGTTGATCTTTTGTACCGGCAGCGCAACGGCGAGCTGGCTTGCGATTTGCCGCTCATTCTTAGCAATCATGCGGATGCGCAGCGCCACGCCGATTTCTATGACATTCCCTATCACATCTTCCCAGTCACCCGGGAAACCAAGGCCCAGGTGGAACGGCAGGAGCGCGAACTTCTCTGCAGCCTGGGCATTGATTTAATCGTGCTGGCGCGCTACATGCAGGTGCTCTCGCCGGAATTCATTGCTCACTTTCCTCAGCGCATCATCAATATTCATCATTCCTTCTTGCCGGCGTTTGTTGGGGCGAAGCCATATCACCAGGCGTATGAGCGCGGGGTGAAGCTTACCGGTGCAACCGCGCACTACGTTACTGAAGTCCTGGACGACGGACCCATCATCGAGCAGGGAGTCGTGCGCATCTCGCACCGCGATTCATTGGAGGATTTGGTGGAAAAGGGGAGAGACCTCGAGAAGGTAGTCCTTTCGCGCGCGGTGCGCTGGCACATCGAGAACCGCATATTGCTCTACGACAACAAGACCGTGATTTTTGAATAAAAGTAGAAAGGGACAAGAGTGTAAGGGTGCAAGAGTTCAAATAGAACCTCGCCATGACCGCTTTGTATTCTCCGTCGATTCTTTTAGATCCCGCTCCAGATTGGACGAGCCTGCGCTGATCTTTTTCGCTGCTAGACAGAGGTCCTCGCACTCTCGCCCCGAGATGTAATTCTGGACCGATGCCGCAAGCATCTGGGCTCTTATCTCGCCGCACGAGCCCTTTGCAATCTTTAGGAATCGCCCGAATTCCTCGCGTGATCCTCTCTCGAAACCTTCCGCGGTATTTGAAACGACGGACAACCCAGCCCAACAAATTTGATTGACCGATACCCGGTCCGTTGAAAATGGGCGAGTGCGAGTGATCCTCCAAATCTCGCTGGACATGCGCCTGGCCTCCTGGAAAATGTAAAGTTGCTCAAATGTCTTTGCAGGCTTGAAAGTGCGATCCAGAGCCCCACTCTTTCACTTTTGGAGTATTGTACTCTTATACTATTATACATACAATTATAATAGATGGTAGACAGCGGATCCGCGGCGCACTTTCCGCGTCATGTCGTGATGCAGCAGGCGGTGGAACAGGTGCTCGCCGGCCTCGCGGCGGACGGACAAGCGGCCTGCGAGGTATGCGCGCGAGCCCAGACCGCGCTGCACGGAATCGCAGATGGCCATGTCTTCGTCCTGTACCTTCTCGCTGACGGCGATACTTTCGCGATGGTGTTGCGCGGCGGCGGGGCTGATATCCGCGAAGTAGTAATCGAAGATCACCGCACACCTATCCACGCCGAGCGACAGGACCAGGTTCGTGTCCATCACTCCGGAATACGCATTGATCATGAAGTTGGGATAGACCCAGAGATAGAACGCGTGGCCCTGGCGCGTTGCCCCGATGGCGGATTCAAGTGCGCCGGAGGAATCGAGCGGGCTCGACTGGAGGCAGGAGCGCTCGAAATTCTCGATGGTGTACTTGGTGTATTCCACAACGCTGCTTAGCCCCTTGTGCGCGTGCGGCACGTGGTAGCCGCCGTCCAGATAGTTGTCCACATACACTTTCCAATTGCACTTCAGGGTGTAAATGCGCCGGTCAAAGTAATGCAGCTTTTTGGTGAGTTCCAGTGGAGCGACAAGCGAGGGAACTCTGCCGAGAAATTCTATGAGTGGCGCGGCTTTTCCGTCCAGGTTCACGAAAACGAAATTCTCCCAGGTATCCACGCGCACGGGAACGAGGCCGTTATCCTTGCGGTCGAAGTCGCACACGCCCTCGAATTCCACCATGCCCTTGAGCGCGCCGTCATCGCCGTAGGTCCAGCCGTGATATGGGCAGCGAAACTGCTTGGCGCAACCCGCCGCTTCCAGCACCACCGCTGCTGCGTGATGTCGGCAAACGTTGAAAAAGCCGCGCAACTTGCCGTCCTCACCCCGCGCGATCAGCAAGGGCTCTTTGTTCACATCGATCGTAAAGAACTGCCCGGGCTCCTTCACTTGATCGAGGCGGCCCACCACTTGCCAGTTGCGGGCGAAAACTTCTTCGTGCTCGAGTTTTGTGATGCGCGCGTCGAAATACCACGGCGCGGGAATCGTCCAGGCCTTTTCCAGCGGATTGTCCGGGTCGTATAAGTTCAGGACTTCACGAATGCTGCGCTCGTCCATGTGATGTCACTCCGCAATGAGCTATGAAAACTGCGTGGGCACATTCTCCTGCAGTTCCGCGGGAGGTGGCAAGGGCCTCGTCTTTCCCGGGGATATCTCCCGGCTGTGAGTCATCAGCCCCGTCATTACACGTTAAAAGCAATCAAAGGCTTTTCTCGTTGGATGTGCGTTCGCCTTCAGTTTGATCGAGGTGCAGCCCATGTCGCTGCAATCGAGCGTGGTGTGCTTGATCCATTGACGCAGCGAGCGGTCATGCCGGAGTGCTTGCCGGATACAGAGGCCAAAGTAACCGGTATTGGTGTTCACAAAGCCGGGGGTAATGCCTCGATTGCGTCCCTGACCATGAATCAGAGTCAATTCGGTTTCGCCCATCTCCCAAGACTGCCGCAGGATTTTGCCAAGTGTTCCGTTAAAGATGATTTCCGGGGGTGATAACCGTGCAGATCCATTTTCATTCTCGGATCCCCCGGTTGAGTGGTACTCCCAGGCCGCAGAGCGTCAGCAAAAAAGATTGTAGCTCAGACTTTCAAGGCCTGAGGTTTTTCACTTGCGTCCGCTGGTTTGACGAGTTGAGGTTTCATTAAGGAGGCGCCGAGACGGTACAGGAGCAGGACGGCCAGGATCGCACCGTAGAAGAGAGGGAGACGATGGTCGGATTTCACAAGCCAATAGTAGTGGATGACGCCGCAGAGGGCGGTGACATAGATCAAGCGGTGCAAATTTTGCCAGCGTCTGCCGCCGAGACGGCGGATCCATCCCTTCGTTGAGGTGAGTGCGAGAGGAATTAGAAGGATGAAGCCGGCAAAGCCTACGGTGATGAATGGCCGCTTCGCGACGTCTTTCCACATGCCCGCGAGATCAAACGCCTGGTCGGGGCCGATGTAGGTGAGGAAGTGCAGGCACACGTAGGTGAAAGCGAAGAGGCCAAGCATGCGGCGGAAGCGGATGAGATCCGGGAAATTCATGAGCTTGCGCAGCGGCGTGATGGAAAGTGTGATGAGGAGGAAGCGCAGCGTCCAGTTGCCGGTGAAGTGCTGAACGAACTCGACGGGGTTGGCAGTGAGTTCGCCATGGTAAGCGCGCAATCCCAGAAACGCAAGTGGCGAAAGGCAGAGCAGAAAGAGCGCTACTTTAGACCACTTGCTGAGGAGGAGTTGACGGAGGAATTTGCGCACGTCAGTAAAATTTCTTCAGGTCCATGCCGGTGTAAAGGCTGGCGACCTGGTCGGAATAGCCGTTGAACATGAGCGTCTTGCGACGGAAGAATTCGCCCAGGCGGCGCTCGGTAGCCTGGCTCCAGCGCGGGTGGTCGACGTTAGGATTCACGTTGGAGTAGAAGCCGTACTCGCGCGGAGCGTAGCGATTCCAGGTGGTCGGCGGCTCATTCTTGACGAGGCGGATCTTGACAATGGACTTGATGCTCTTGAAGCCGTACTTCCACGGAATGACCAGCCGGACAGGCGCGCCATCCTGGTTGGGAAGCGATTCACCGTACATTCCAACGCAGATCAGCGTGAGAGGATTCATGGCTTCGTCCAGGCGTAGGCCTTCGACGTAAGGAAGCTCGATGCCGGAGTGCTCGGCCCAGGGCATCTGAGAGGGGTCGTAGTAAGACTGGAAGGCCACGTATTTGGCTTTTTCATCGGGCTCGACGAGCTTTAGGATGTTGCTCAGCGAATAACCGATCCAAGGCACCACGATGGACCACCCTTCCACGCAGCGGTGGCGGTAGATGCGCTCTTCGAGCGGGGCCAGCTTCAGGATATCGTCCATGCTGTACTTCGCGGGCTTCTTCACTTCGCCTTCGACGGAAACGGTCCAGGGCGAGGTGCGGAATTTGCCCGAGTTGCGCGAGGGGTCGCTTTTATCCGTGCCGAATTCATAAAAATTGTTGTAGTGCGTCACATCTTCAAAAGTATTCATCTTCTCCGTGGTGCTGAAGGGGCTTTTCAGGGCGACGCTCAGCTTTGTGCCGGCGTTCACGGTGGCGGGAGGGAACGCCAAATGGGAGAAGAGCTTGCCGCCAACGACGGCCGCCCCGGCGATGCCCATGGCGCGAAGAATTTGCCTGCGGTTGAGATAGACGGATCTCGGCGTGATGTCCGCTTCGGTGAGATCGCCAAATTTACGCATGGTACCCTGCCTCCTAGGATAAAGGAGTCACTATTCCCCATGGTTAGTAGGATTCGCCCCTGGCCCTGAAGTTACAACGAAAAAGTGAGCTGGGAACGGCTGGGGAATGGCCGGTGGGGAAAGCGACACTCGCAGAGAAGTGCCTCGCGAGCATCTCCAAGGGACAAGGCTTAGTGAGAAGCGGGGAAGGGGCATTTTGTGCATTCGCGGGAATCAGCTTGACAATTGGCGAGGACGCGTACATCTTTAATGGCTTTGCTCCTTGTTCCAGGTTATTCCGTGGCTGGGTCAGGCATACTCGGGGTCTATGACGAAGGTTCGACTGTGTTTTCACGATCGCTGTTTTGACGGGGCTGCTTCGTCCGCGCTCTTCTACCGATTCTACCGGGAGCGATTCGACGCCAAGGCGGAGTTCCGCTTGAGCGGTATGACGCATAAAGCCAAGCACCCGTGGGAAGACGCGCTGTTTGACGGGGACGAAAACGTCATCGTCGATTTCAAATACTCGAATTCGCCAAAAGTTACATGGTGGTTTGACCATCACCAGAGCGCGTTCCTGACGCCGGCGGATGCGGAGTACTTCAAGAGATTTCCCGGCAAGAATATGTACTACGAGCCGGACTACAAGTCCTGCACAAAGCTGATCGCGACAGTGACCAAGGATAAGTTTGGCTTCGACACCAAGCCGCTGGCGGACCTGATTCACTGGGGAGACATTATCGACGGGGCGCAGTTTCTGACAGCGGAGTCGGCCACGGAACTGATCGAACCGGCGACACAACTGGCACTGGTCATCGAGGCCGCCCCCGACGACGGAATCCCGGCCCAAATTATTCCTGAACTGGCGTACCGGCCGTTGCCGGAGATGGTAAAGCTGCCTATTGTGGCGAGATACCTGGGGCCGTTACTGGAGCGGCACCGCAAATCGATAGAGATTCTGCGGCAAAGATGCGAATCCAAAGACGGCGTGATTTTCTTTGACGTGAGCGACATGGACCTGGAAGGCTACAACAAATTCATTCCTTACCTGCTGCATCCGGAGGGCGTGTATTCAGTAAGCGTCAGCGCTTCGCCGGTGCGCGCCAAGATTTCGTTGGGAACGAATCCCTGGAACCAGGCCACTGCGGACAAAAACCTGGCATCGCTGGCGGAACACTACGGCGGCGGCGGACACCCGCGGGTATCGGCGATTTCCTTCGATCCCAACGATCTGGAACGCGCGCGAAAAGTGGCGCGGGACTTGGCCGCGGTGCTGCGCGCGAAGTAGGCCGGGCAACCTGCGAAGAGGATTTTTGGCAGGTTCGTCGCCGGTCGACAGAAAAATCATAAGCATGTAAAATGAAGAATTGCCCGTGGACCGGTAGCTCAATGGTAGAGCAGCTGACTCTTAATCAGCGGGTTGCAGGTTCGAGTCCTGCCCGGTTCACCAAAACCATAGCAAAAACGATGTTTTTCGGAAGCGACCCGGTCGGGGTCGCCTTCGTTTTACCGTCGTTTTACCTTTTGGCTAGCTGCACCGATGCCGGTAAGAGGGAGGGAAGAAAGCGCACAGCGCGACGTGCGTAGCCTGTGGTAAAAGCGCTGTATGCAAAACCACCTCGAACTCTGGATAGCCATAGCAGCGATCCTCACCAGTCCGCTAGCCGCTCTGTTGATTGAGAAATATCTTGAGCGACTAAAGCGAAGGAAGAACGCAAAGTGACGATCTTCCGTGCCCTGATGGCAAATCGTGCCAGTCGTATGTCTCCGACCTACGTGCAAGCTCTGAATGGAATTGAGGTAGAATTCCACGGCGAAACGATGGTTATCGAAAAATGGAGAAGTCTAGTTGACGCTCTGTACATGCCGCAGGACCCCCAAAACGATCCAGGTCTCACACACTGGAGTGAACGGACAACGGATCGGCTAACGGACCTATTGTTAGAAATGGGAGAAACCCTCGGCTACCACTTCGACGAAGTTACGGTCAGGCGAAACGTTTACTATCCTGCTGGCTGGGACGTGGCAGAAGTGGAGCAGGTTAAGCTGCGACAGGCTGCCGTCAAGGTTTTTGAAGGCGAAAAACCACTGAAGGTCGAGATCACGGGGGAGAGTCAGCCCAAATAGGTCTCAGATTGTGCGCCCCGAGACGTGGCGAAGGGAGTCACCAACTCCACGTCGGGGCGCTCGCCGACCTGACGCGGACCAACGTCATACCGGCAACTCTTGCAGAAGATCAGCGCTGCGGCAGTCCGTGAACTCTAGAGCGAGTTCTGTGTCAGGCTCTTCGAGCGTGCCGATCAGGAAAGCGAACGCGAAGTGGTCGCCAGCTTCAGTCGTGATGTGGACGATGCGCAATTTCACGGCTACTCCTAGGCGTGGCAGGCGAGCAACCTGATGGGAACTGGATTATTTGTGCTCTTCGCCATCGCACCCTGCGCGCGCCAGAACATCTGGAATCCAGCCTGAAAATATTCTGCGTAGCGTTCATCATACCTTTGCAGCACCAGCGACCCGGCCACGGTGCGAATGTAGAACCGCGAAAAATTCCCGAACGCGATCGATTTGTTGCCGGCACCGAGCGCGGGCATCGACGGCGAGCTGTAGGCTGTCTTTCCGAAGATCGTCGCACGCCCCTGCGAGTCGGTGCCGATCATGTTCGGAAAATTTCCCGCCGTGTAGGCAGTCAATTTTTTGAGCGACGTCAGTGTGGCTTCAGAAAGTAGGAACACTCCGACCCGCGAGTGTGCCGGATCGACTGCGCCCATCAGGTCCAGAATTTCGGTTGCGACAACAGCACCCGTGGCAGCAGATGTGACCGCAACATCGGCGTCGGCCAAAAGCCGGGTTATGGCAGTGGCGGCAACACTGCGAGCAAGACGACGTGCGCACACGGGAGCGATGAGCGTGTCGAACGTGGTGAAGGCGTCCTGCAGCAGTTCCAACGGTACGCGCAGCATGTCGGACCCATGCTTCGGGCATTTCACCAGCGGGAGCGCGCCGAAGGTGGCATCTGTCTCGGTTGCCGCGCCGGACTCGGCCACGATCCGGCCTGAGAGCACATCATCATCGACGGGGAAGTCACCAGCCGCGCCGGTGGGAGTCGTAAAATTTGTCGAGATGTCCAAAATCGGGTCATACGCTTTCATCATCTCGATGAACTGCTTCTCGTAGGCCGCTTGAATCAAAAAACCGCCACCGGATGTGGTCGTGCTTTGCGCCCGCATTTCGTCCGTCAAGTAGCGCTTCCCCTGTCGCAAATAGGTCGAGAACGCTGCGCGATAAGCGCGGTCCCACTTCTGATTGAACTCCGTCAGCTTCATCCGGCGATCTGCCATCGTGGCAGGTGGCTCGCCAGCGCGCCAATCAACATCACGGGGATCGACCAGTTGTTTCTCAGCCGCCGTGAAGAATCGCCGGAAAGCGTCCCTCTCGGCGTCGTCCTTGAACTCGACTTCGTCGCCATCGTGAATCATTCTCATCCCTCCAGAGCTGCTCTGAAGCAGCTGGTGCAGTAAGCTCTGTTGCGTAGCGCGAACTGACCGCGACGCTTTTCACAAGCTGAACAAGGCCTTCTTCGCGCTTCTTCGGCGCTCAGTTCGCTGAACTCGTCCGGCGTCGACAGCGGCGTGTTCTTCGGGACCGCAGTCGCATGACCACTTGCGATCCACGCGCGCGCCTGCGCGGAGTCGATCTCAACAATTTGGTTCGGCTGAAAACTCCAATCAGCACTCGCGATGCTGACATTCATTCGGATTTTCGTTTTCGAATCCATCACGATCTCACTTTCTACCCCGCGCGACGTGCCTGTCCATCAGAAACGCACAGAGCGCGTATTAGCGTCCCGTAAGGGCGCTAATAGCTTTGCGAAGTTCGGCGAGTTCGCTGCCGAATTCCTTCTTGAACTTCCTCAGCACGATTCGATCGACCGCTCCGCGCTCAACTTCAAGAGTTTCAAATTTATTCGGGCAAGCAGTGCACTCGCGCCGCCTGAGCAATCCGCCTTCCTTATGGAGTCGTGGCGAATGCGGCGATTTTGTTCTCTTCCCGCACTTCGGACACGCATACATCATCGTCGTTCACCTCCCCGCGAGTTTCTGCGCCCGGCAATCGTGGCACAACGTTGACAGCCCAAAACGCGGCTTCGACAGGCAACGAGCGCAAAGCGATGAATCTCTTGCTGGCGGCACGGGTTCCAGCGCTGACGGATCGAGTGGCGTAACTTGCTTAATCGCCTCGGGCATGATCGTCGGCAAACGGTGCGATTTTCCACCACGCTTCATCGTTACCTCCGTAAGTGCGTAACCACCCGATGCCATGCCGTCGATTTCGCGCTCAAGAGACGCTTCTGGAGCAGCTGCACATCACGCCGGACGATTGGTTCGACCTTCCCGCCACGAGCGCGCCGGACGATCTCGCGGGAAATATCGCGAGCCAAACCATCGAGCATGGGCTCGCTCACGCCGCTCAACTGAAATTCGATGCAGCGCAACTTGAGTTGTCGCAGCAGGTGGACGGGGAGTTGCTTCAGCGAGAGCATGATTTCCCCTGGCGTTTTAGTTCTTCTCTTCTTCCCGGCGGAGCGCTTCCGCGTTCTTCCGCCTGTCGCATCCACGCATCGTCTTGCTTGGCGAGAGTCTCTTGTTCCTTGGTGGTCAACAGCCCATGCTTGACCAAGTAACATCGGTCCAGGAACGCCTGAAAAAAGTCTCGCTCCTCCAGTTCTTCGGGTAGCTGCCGTTGGGTTTCGGCGCGACGGGACGCGGCTCAGGTGCTTCAAACCACCACCAGCACGCGGGACGCTGGCCGGGATGCCGTCGTGCAAAATCTTTGGTCACACGACTACCGAATCGCTGCCACAATGGTCGGAGCCGCTCGCGCAGTTCGGCGTCGGACAGCGGACCGTCGAAATACCGCATCGCGTCACGGCCGGATTCCAAAACGCTGCGAAGTTTTTTAGTCAACGTCGGGCGCTTGCGCACTTTGTTCCCTCCGCATTCGCGTGACCCACTCCGGCGTCGTGCGAAGGTTCCTGTACGGACGCTTCGCTTCCGGCTCTGGTTCGGGCTCGGTTGCCGCCGCCACGCTCTCCTTCAGCTGTCGCACGCACCGCAGAAACGCGATGCGACTGTCGCGCAACTGCGAACACTCTGGTCTTGCCCTTGGCGCGCCAAATCGATCGCGATACGTCTTACCACCGCGCGCAAGGACTTTCTGCGCCGCCGCGATCTCGTCGAGTGCCTCAGCACCGAGGATCGCGACCGAAATGTCTTCTGGTGCAGGGTCCCAACCTTCAAGCACGTCCTTGATCCAGCGACGTGACTTCGGCGAGATGTGTCGCGGGATCGTGCTAGCTTCCTGCTTGGTCATCGTTTATTCCCTCCCTAGAAATCCGTTTTGAATCCAAAAAAGATAGAATCGTGCGCGTCTCCCGAGCGTCGTTCATCTGGCAAAAAGCCCTGGCGATTCCTTGACGTATACCCCGAACAACATCTACATCACTCGCCATCAGCCGCACGCATCTCCCTGTCCCCTTTTGATTCGCAAAAACTCCTCGCTCGCGCGTTCGAGCGCGTCGATCGCTCCACCACAAGCGCCGTTCGCTTCCAGGTGCGCCCGAATCGTCGAGACCGACCATCCACGGAACGAGCTGTCACGCGACAGGTCGGCGGCAAGATCCCCTACCTCGACGCCACGCCCGGCCTGCGCGAGAAGCCACGCCCGGAAACCCTTACTCTTCAACGTCCGGCCCCCTCTCTAGAGCTGCCAAGGGCACGCTGCAGAACGCTTCCTAGCGCGCCAAAGCGTCCCGATATAGGGGAAGTCTCGTATGCCAGCGTTCCGACCCCCGTTCCGACGGTCAGAACGCTTAAGGCGTTCCGAGCGTTCCGACGTTCCGACCCCTTAAGGAAGAAAGGGTCAGAACGGTACTCGCTGGAGCAAAAACCCTTTAAGAGGGTTTTTCGCTCCAGAACGCTCGTCTGTACCGGGGTCATAACGGCTTCCTGGCGTCTATCCTGTACTTCCTGACCGTGACTTCGTTTACGGAAACTCCGGTAGCCGCGAACTTCTTGACGATCTCGGGAGCGCTCAAGTTGGGGTCAGTTTCGAGCCACGCTTTGACCATCCCCAACCTCTCGGCTCGCTCCCGGTGCTTGCTCTGGTTTTTTTCATTCACAGGTTCTTGCTCCTCGTCTAGTCTTCCGCACTCGCCTGGTCCCTTGAACAATCTAAAATCACCAGTCTGGTCGATGAAGGGACGGGCGATTAGTTGGAACGGGCCGCACGGCTGGAAATCGCGAGGCTTGACGTTCTCGACGTGAACGATGTTCTGTATGGGGTCGACCAACTTCACCGCCCAGCAAGTTGAAAGCATCGCGCCCAGGTCGCCGCTGCCTCTCAAGACGTTTTCGAGAGTCATCTGATTCTCGCGGGCAAACGTCTTCGGCGAATGGTGTGCCCCAGTAATTGCCCGAGCACCTGCACCGGTAAGGGCGAACAGGTCCTTGGCCAATCCTTGTGAAATATCGCTCGCCGAAGACTCATCGCCATCGGCGAAGCGCATCGCCGTATCCAGAAAAACGTGCGCTCCCTTCGCGGCGCAAAGCAGGCGGGGATCTTGAAGTAGTGGCGGGGGGCCCATGTTCAACGTTCGCACCAGCAATCTGTCGTTCTGGGTGAACTCAAGCAAGTTCATCAACTTGAGCCGGTGCACGAACGGTGAAAGAGAGCATTCTGGAATCAGATACAAGATGCGTTCCGCGGTTTCGAGGACGGGAAATAGGTCCCAGAGTCTCGTACCTTTTCCCTTCAGCAACGCTTTCCCGATCGACAGCATGATGAACGTCTTCATGTGCCCAGAAAGGCCGCCGACCATGGTGCTTCCGTCGTTCTGGAGAAAGCCTTCGATGGAAAACGAAAGCGGTGGAACGGTCAGAAAATCCGCGGAAGGGTGAAAGAGTTCGCGCCACTTCTCTGGATTGACGGCAGGCGCGCTATCGAAGTTGATCCCCAGCGCAGCGAGAGCCTTTCGGGTGCGTCCTTTTTCCTCCGGCGGCAGGCCGTCGTCGTCGAAGCAGTTGTGGACAACGGTCCCGTCCTTCAGGAAGAAACGGGAGCAGCGGATATTGTCCTTATTGTTTTCGTGGACGACGCCAGCGAGAAGGCATGGTTGCCCGTTGTGATTGTGGTAGTCGTAAGAGATGCCACCGTTATCCTCTCGCTTCCTAAACTGCAACCCGTGTCTTTTCAGTTCTGCTTCGAAGTCGATGCCGTCCGGAAGTTTGATCCCATGCACAAGGAGATCACCGGGCGCAACGTTCTCGAAACCGTCAGGCGCGTTGGTGACCAAGTACTCGGGTACGTCGCCGTTAGTGGGCACGTCGTGGAGTTTTGGTTTGAACGCTTTGAAGCGCTCCGGTTCGCCAAAGAAGGGCATGGCGATACCGAACGGCAGCCTGCCTTCGCCGAAGGGCTTCGGGAAGATTTCCGCGTTCGGGTCGCCGAGGTCGGCGGCCAACTTCCTCATGAACCGGCGGGCAGTCTCGCAAGGGATGGGAGCCGCGAAGAAAACCACGGTGTGCAGGCCACCAGACTTTGAGCTGTATACGAACAACCCCTGCTTGCTGGCGCCCGAGAGTATCTTGACCTTTGCCTGGTCATCGAGATAAGCATCGTGGTCGATCATCGCCCAGCGGCAAGTGTCATCGACTAAATCCGCCTTCAAAACGAGGCAGACCTTACCGGCAAGGTGAAGCTCTACATCTTTCATGGTAACTTGACGCCGATAAGTGACGTACTCCGCACCGTCGAGCTTGCCCGTTTCCTGGTTTAACTTCCCGAGAGTCCTGCGGACGACGAGAGAGCTTGGGATTCGATAGGAACAATTCCAGAAAATCGGCGGGGGAATTTTCCGCAACCGGGGGAAGTTGCGCCGCGGTCATGGTTGCACCACCGGCTTAAAGAACGTGATGCGCACGCACTCGTCGATCCACGGGGCGTGCCAACTAGGGTGGGTAACGGTGTGCTTTACGTTCAAGCGCTCGGCGAGTTCTGCCGCGGTGGCAAGACAGCCGGTGCAGTTCTTTGCGTAGGGTTCGGTGATGAGATTTCCTACTGCGTCGCTCCCAAAGTGGTCGAATAATCCCACTCCTCCTTGGCATCGTTCCTTCCCCTTACGGTGAAGAAACGCCCGCACTTGAGATCGCGACCCTAACTTCCTTCTGCCCCCGAAGCCGCTTCTGTACCCGAAGTAAGCTTTGATTTCTTCCGGATATGCGGCGTTGAGCGCTCCCTGAATCCAAAGCGGGACTTCGTACCTGACCGGCTCTCCGCGTGGTGGATTACCGGCAGCGCAGTCGTTACACTTCTGCATCCGCCAGTTCTCGAAATAGTGCGTCGGCTGAAATTTCTTACCGCACCACTGGCAGTGAAGTTCGCGGCTCGGCGTCATGGCCGCGCCGCCTTTCGGTCGCGCGCCATCACTTGCCAGCTTTCCGCTTCCTTGCGAACTGTACGGGACGGACGCCGTCACCGGGGTCTACGCGCGTTTCGATGAACTGCTGGATGTCCTCCGGGCGGTAGAAGATTTTTCTCCCGATGCGAACGAACTTGAGCGGGTAGCGGCGTGTCGATCGCCACACCGCCAGGCAGCCGTAGCTCGTGCCGAGCGCTTTCGCCGCAGCGCGCGGGCTTAAGAGCGGAGAGATTTCGGTCATCGAAGAGTACCTCCGTAGACTTACGGAGATAATTAGATACCGATGTTGGCTGAGAAGTAATACCCTAGGGCGGAGCCACTTGAGGGTACTGATTTAGGTATCGAGGAATAAAAAGCCCCCTGAGCAAAAGGGCTCAGGGGGCGTGGTCTGGTGCTTGCGCTCGAAGTTCCCCTTCCCTTTATGTTATCTAACTGTTATACAGGATAAAGGGTAGCGCTCTAGTAAGCTGCTTTACGTCGAACCTGCGGCTTCCACCATCTCCGCCATCGACATCCACTCTTCTTCGACCTTCTCGACAGGCTCCAGTCTTGCGATTGCCTCTGCAAGTATCGCCAGTTTCCAAGCTATCTCGCCCATGATCTCGCCCACCTCTTCTACCTTTTCGTTCGTCATTATCGTCTCCCTTTCGGCGAACAGGCTTTGTACCGGTTCACCTGTGGAGCTTCGCAGCCGGATAGATTCTGAACAATGCCCTGAGATGGCTCCGCCTCAGGGTCCGAGATCAAGGCGGTGGTTACCTTGTCGGCGACGAAGCTGGCGAGCTGCGGGCTTCCCCCGAGCGTTCTCTGGAACTCGTAGTAGGATTTTCTTAACCCTAGGCAATCGTTCGTCATAAACGAGGCGCCCTCGGTCTCATCAAAGGTCCGCTCGAACTTGTCGCGCTTCGGCTCGCCTCTCTCCCTCTTCGAGTAGAGCAGGACGGACTCGTAGCGCAACGCTTGCTTGAGGAACAGGATTACGTCAACGCCAAGCCGTTGCTGGCGAGGGCGCTTGCCTGCGAACGTGGACTTCAGTCGTTGCTGCCCCAGCCGGAAGATCACCCACTCCGGTATTTCGAGGCGAAGGGCGAGGCAGACCGCGACCGTCGCAGGCAGGTTGAAGCGCAATGCTGACAGCGCAACGGTCAGGAGGTGCTTGTCTTCCCATTCCTCGGGATTCATGATCGGCAACGCGGGTTTCGTCTTACCCATGACGTTCCGCCAGTTGCTTCGGCTTCTTCTTGCTTGCCGAGAGGATCGCCCTCGTCGCGGCGGTGACGCTTTCACGGACGGGGTCAAGGTCGGCAATCTGCGAATAGATCAGCGTCGCCGCTTGGCTCTTGTGCCCCAAGCTCTTGCCGATGACGAGAAGGGAAGTACCTGCGGCGGCCTGCCACGAACCCAAGGTGCGCCTGAGGTCGTGGATGTGCAGGTTCTGGATCTTGGCGCGCTTCAGCAACTCCTTCCATCGGCCCTTCAGGTCCACGATATGACCTGACTTCCCGTGGGACGGAAAGACGAACGGGTTGTCGGCGAGCCTGTTCTTCGCGCGCGCGCGCAAGGTCTTCGTCGCTTCGGGCGTCAACGCGACGTCGTAGCTCTCGCCGGTCTTCGTGGTTTCCGGCACCACCCACTTGTTGTCGTCGAGGCTGAGGTCCTGCCAACGCATCCCGAAGACGTCACCCTTGCGCGCGCCCGTCCAGATGCACAAGGTCACAAAATCACGCATGTCGGGGTTCGGCTCCGCCTTCAGCGCCTCGAAGAACTGCCAGGCCTCGTCTCTCTGCAGGAACCGTTTCCGGTGTGGAAGCGTGAACAGGTCCAGCTTTGCGCGCCGGGTTTTCGCCGCGCCACAGTTCGCTCTTGATTGCGCACGAGTAGATTTTCCGGATCGTTCTCACTGTCGCGTTCGCCGTGGCCATGTGCGTCTCGCCGAGCTTGTTGTGCAGGTCGGCGACTTCACGCCGCGAGATCGCGCTCAACTTTCGCCCCTGCCACGATGAGGGGACGTCATGCTTGATCCCTTGCCGCAGGCGAAGCTCGGCGTGGGCGGGATTCTTCGACTTCGGCACGCGCCGCTTCACGTACTCGTCTACGGCCCCGGCGAAGGTCAGTTCTTCCCGGCGGGTGTCGAACGGGCTCTCGCCCGCATACTTCGCGTTCTTCCAGACGGCGCGGTCGTTCGAGAGCTGGTGAGCGGCGTCGCGCGCCTGCTCCAGCGTGAGATCGGCGGCGTTGCCGAGCGTCCGCCACGTAGGGAAGCCGCGAACTTTCCTGTACCAGAAAAAAGATTTGTGTCCGGTTCTCGGCTGTATCATCAACCCGAGGTGCGGTTCCTGCGTGTCGCGGTAGAGCGCGCGCTTCTTTTCCGGCGTGGGGATGGCGTCGATGGTCTTCAGGGTGAAGTTGAATCGCGGCTTCGGGCTGGGCATCTGGTTTTACCTCCGTTTTACCGAAAGCGTTAATTTCAGTATATAAAGATTACGCTCGGGAGTAAAACCATTTCTCTATCGCTATGAAAAGTAAACAGTTAATACGAGAATTAATCAGCGGATATAATCTGTCCAATTTTCTTAATCAGCGGGTTGCAGGTTCGAGTCCTGCCCGGTTCACCATCTCTCCAAAGGACTTACAAGAAAATCGCCATCAGTGCCGAAAGGGCGCTGTAGTAGAAAATGTAGTAGGTGCGCGTCGTTTTCGGCGGTTAGGACAGACTCAGCAACCTGCGGACTATTCGCCCCCAGGCCGTATCCACTAGGATCGTCCCGACTCTTACACTCAATCCTTTCCGATGCTGCGCTCGCGGTCTTTTATCGAGGGGCCCCAGGTGACTCCCCCGGCAGGAACACCCCCTCCCCCTCGCACGGACACAGGCAAAGCTTCAGCGCTGACTGAGAAAAAATAAAACTCGCGGTCCCAATACCCACAAATTGTCCGGAAACCCCGTTTCACAGGAGTTGAACATCGAAGCCTATTTGCAGGCGCGTACAGCTGAAGTTATATTACGTGGAGTTGCTGTCGCATGAACGCCAAATACATCTCCGCCAAGCTCTTCTTTGTGCTCGCGCTGGTCTGCTTCCTGGCTGGCGCGGCGCTCTTCCGCAATGACTTGCCGGGCGGTATCTACTCAAACCCTCTGTCGATGGTTCTATTTCCCCGGCTCATCCCTTTTCCGTTAGCAATAATATCGGCTTGCCTTGGGCTGGTTTACTTCGTCATTGAGAAGGGCTATAGGCGAAATGCCAGAGTTTCGCTCACTCTTGTCCAAATCACATTCTTGTTACTTGGAGTGCTTGGCCACATTGCCATAGTGCGATTCTGGTGGCGTGTATTGGGAGAAGAACACGCCACAAACCTTCCAATGCCATTGTGGAGCGAGATGCTATTCATCGTCAACATCCTCATCAGCTTCATAGTATTTTTCTTGAACATTTTCCTTAGCAAACGTGCTCCTATGCAGCAGGCATAGCGAAATCTTAATTGAATCTGAGACAAACGCATGGTATGTCGCGAAAGCGGACAAGTTCGTTCCAGCATCAACTTGGTCTCCGGCAACCCCGTTAATCAAGCACTTGCCGGGCCCAGAAGATTCTGACAAGGTGAGCCAAAGAACGGTCTAAAATCGCATGCTGATATTCGCATTGGAAGACCCACGCTGAGGTGACCTCATGCCCCTCCCTTTGGCCATCACGCGCAAACTGCAGATTGTCAGCTTTTTCCTGGGTTGTGTATTGGTGCCGTCAGCTGTAGGGCAGTCTTGCGGATCGCAGGGCGTCGCGGTGCAGGTGCTGGGGTCCGGTGGGCCGGAATTGCAAGATAGGCGAGCATCGAGCAGCTATCTCGTGTGGGAAGACGGGCGAGCGCGAGTACTTGTGGATGCGGGAGGAGGAAGTGCCGTTCGATTTGGGGAGAGTGGGGCGCAAATGTCGCAGCTTGACGTGATCTTGTTCACCCACTTTCACGTCGATCACAGCGGGGATTTTTCGGCGCTGATCAAGTCGTCTTGGTTTGAGGATCGCAAACGTCCCCTGCCGATTTATGGGCCGGAGGGAAACGACTTCATGCCCTCGACGACGGAGTTTGCATCCGACTCTTTCGGGGACCACGGTGTTTACCGCTATCTCAGCGAGTTGTTGGTCCCCGGCGAGGAAGGCGATTACAAGTTGCAGCCGCACAATGTGGTTGGGAACGCCGGTCCGACGAGAGTATTCCGCAGCACCGATCTAGCTGCGGATTCAGTGCGGGTAATTCACGGAGGGGTCCCGGCGTTAGCGTGGCGGATTGAAGTGGGTAGCAAGCGAATCGTGTTCAGCGGGGATACGAATGGTGAGGGTGAAGGACTTCCGCAATTGGCGGCGAATTCCGATTTGTTCATTGCTCACAATGCCGTACCGGAAGGTGCCACGGGAGTTGAGAGGAACCTGCACATGCCTCCGTCGGTGATCGGACAGATCGCCGAAAAAGCGCACGTCAAGCACCTGGTCTTGTCCCATCGGATGCTGCGGACTTTGGGGAAGGAGGATCAAACTCGATCTGTGATCAAGAAACGATATTCAGGGCCTGTAGAGTTTGCAAACGACCTCGATTGCTTCCCTGTGAGATAAACGTCAGCGGGTTGCAGGTTCGAGTCCTGCCCGGTTCACCACTTGAATCAAGCCACTTTTCAGAAAATCGTGATGTGGGCCGAAGAGCGCTGCGGGGGGGGAATCCATTTGGAATGGTGCGTTTCCGGCGTGCTGCGACGTCCACCCAGAAAACATGCAGGGATTTGCCTCATCGAGTGGTAAGAGGCTAAGGTAGAAGGACGCGACGCAATCCGAACTACCGTTGAGATGAGGGTGCCGGGCATTGTGTGGGATAGCGGGATTTACACATAAAAAAGGGAAGCCGCCGGTCGATCGAGTTCGGGAAATGGTGGCGACACTCGTGCACCGGGGCCCGGACCAGCAGGGCACGTTCACGTCGGATTGGTTTTCGTTTGGCGCGGCGCGGCTGAAAATCATCGATCTGGAAGCTGGGAATCAGCCCATCCTGGAGAATGGCGGCGAGTGGGGAATCGTCTTTAACGGAGAAATCTACAATCATCTGGAATTGAGGGCGGAACTTGATAAGTTGGGGCATAAGTTCACGTCGCACTCCGATACGGAAACCGTCCTGAAAGCGTTTTTGCAGTGGGATACTGGGAGTTTTGCGCGTCTCCGTGGGATGTTCGCTTTCGCGGTGTGGAATGTGCGGGAGAGGCGCGTTGTTCTGGCGCGCGACCGGATGGGAATCAAGCCGCTTTATTTCATGCAGAGAGGCGAGGATTTATATTTCGGGTCAGAGCTGAAAGCTCTGTTTATTCATCCGGAAATCGAGCGAAAGTTGAGCCGAGAAGGACTCGATTGCTATCTGGCCCTGAATTACATCCCGTGCCCATGGACACTCGTGGACGGAATCCGGAAGGTTCCGCCGGGCACGTGGATGGAGTGGAGAGACGGAGCGATTGCCACGGGCAGCTACTGGAAACTCCCCTACGGGAAAATTCGCGACATCTCGCTGGAAGATGCCAAAGCGGAATTGAACGCGCTTCTGGAGGATTCCATTCGAGAGCACATGATTTCCGACGTGCCGCTGGGCGTGTGGTTGAGCGGCGGCGTCGATTCCACTTCGATTTTGCATTACGCGGCGCAGGCGAGTTCTTCCCGATTAAAATCGTTTTCGATTTCGTTCACGGGACGCAGCTTTGATGAAACGGCGTACGTCCGCAGAGCGGTTCAGGAATATGGGACAGACCACGACGAAATGGATTTGAATCCCAGCGTAGATCTGCTGGGTGCGATTGAAGAGTTTGCTTATTATTCGGATGAGCCGAGCGCGGACGCGGGGGCGCTGCCCGTCTGGTTTTTGTCGAAGCTTTGCAAGAGGAAGACGACGGTGGCGCTGAGCGGCGAGGGCGCGGATGAACTTTTCGGCGGATATCTAACGTATCGCGCCAACCGGATTGCGCGACATCTACGGAGAGTTCCACGCGCGGCGATTGCTACCGGCATTTCGCTTCTGCGGCATTGGCCGGTTTCGGATGAGAAGATCGGGCTCGAGTACAAAGTGAAGCGCATGCTGGAAGGTTCGCTGCTGCCGCCGGAACGGGCGCATGCCTATTGGAATGGGACGTTTGCGGAAGAGGATCTTGGAGAGATTTTGTCTCAGCCGCTGCCGAGGGCACTGAGTCCGATTCTTGGCCAACTTTCCGAATTGGAAAAGGTCGGAGATGATCTGGCGCCATTTCTTTGGCTGGACCAGAAATATTATCTTGCGGACGATATTCTGACGAAGAGCGACCGCATGAGCATGGCTCATTCGGTGGAGGTGCGGCCGCCTTTCCTGGATCATCGCATCGTGGAATTCGCGGCGAGCTTGCCGGCGAAGTTGAAGATCCAAGGTTCGCAGCAAAAAGTCGTCCTGAAACAACTGATGAAAAACAAGCTGCCAGCGATGATTTTGAAAAGGAAGAAAACCGGGTTTGATATTCCGGCGCACGAATGGCTTCGCGGGCCGCTTCGCGGATTGCTGGAAGAGACGCTGCAATTCGGTTTGTCCGAGTATGGACAACTCTTCCGTCGAGAGGGCATCGAGCAGTTGAAGACGCGCCACATGCAAAGGAAAATCAACGTTGGATATCACCTGTGGGGTCTGCTGATCTTGTTTTTGTGGATGAAAAAATGGCAAGTCAAAATCTAGCCGCCGGCGCGGAGGAGAATAAGCTTCTGCAACGCCCGTGGTTCTTGCTTTTGCTCGTTTTTCTGTTCGCCGCGGCAATCTATCTGGGTTGCGTGCTTTCGCCGCCGTCGCTGATGGATGATGTGGACGCGGTGCAGGCGATGATCGCGAAAGGGATGCTGACCAGCGGCGATTGGGTAACGGCGCGGCTGGACGGGGTGTTGTACCTGGAAAAAGCTCCTTTGATTTATTGGATGATCGCCATCTGCTACAAGGTTTTTGGAGTGGTGGATTGGGCGGCCCGGCTGCCGGTGGCGCTCTCTTCGATTGGACTCGCGCTCTTGACGGCTTTTTTCGGCATGTGGGCTTTCGGGAAACGAGCCGGTTTTTACGCGGGCTTGTGCATGGCCACTTGCGTGGGACTATTCCTCTTCACGCGCATCCAGATACCGGATGTGATGCTGACCTTCACAATCGCAATCGCCATGTGGGCGTTCCTTCGCTCCCTCGATGAAGAGGAGAAGCACCCGCGACTCTGGTCGGGGATTCTTGCCGCCAGCCTGGGCACGGGAATGCTGCTGAAGAGCCTGGTGGGCGTGGTGTTTCCGATTGCGGCAGCGCTGATCTATCTATTCGTCAACAAGCAATTGTTTACCCGCCGAACGTGGCAGCGGCTCCGACCGATCAGCGGTTTTCTGATTGCCATGCTTATTGCCGTTCCCTGGCATGTGTTGGCAACGCTGCGGAATCCTCCTTATTTTGCGTGGACCCTGAAAAGCGGGCCGGGGATGTACCACGGATTTTTGTGGTTCTATTTCATCAACGAACAGTTATTGCGTTTTCTGGACATGCGCTATCCGCGGGACTACAACACAGTTCCGCGGTTGTGGTTCTGGCTCTTCCACTTTCTTTGGCTTTTCCCCTGGAGCGTGTACCTGCCGGCCGTGGCGAAGCTTTCGTTCAAGCCTGTGGACCGCGCAGGGCAGACGAGACTTTTGGCGCTTTGCTGGACGGGATTTATTCTTGTCTTTTTTACTTTTTCAACGACCCAGGAATACTACTCGATGCCGTGCTATCCGGCCTTGGCACTGCTCATCGGCTCGGCAATGGCAATGGAAAGCAGCTGGATCCGCAGAGGAACGCGCGTTTTGGGAGGAATCACCTCCCTGGCTGCGATCGCTTGTATTGCCATTGCGATTGCGGTGCGTAACCTGCCTACTCCGGGAGATATTTCTTCCGCGCTGTCGCGGCACCCCTCGGCGTATACCCTGTCGCTTGGGCACATGTTGGACCTGACGTTTGATTCCTTTGCTTATCTACGATTGCCGCTATGCGTGGCGGGGGGCGCTTTCCTGATCGGGGCTGTGGGCAACCTGCGCTGGTCCGGCCTGCGCGCATTCTTGACGACCGGAATCATGATAGTGCTGTTCTTTCATGCGGCGAGGTTGGCGCTCGTCGTTTTTGATCCATTTCTGACTTCCCGGCCGATCGCGGATGCGCTGCGAGCGCAACTCCCCGGGAAACTGATTGTCCAGGGCCACTTCTATCCATTCTCTTCTGTGCCCTTTTACGCCGGGATGGATCCATTGCTATTGAACGGCAAGCGCCAAAATTTGGAGTATGGAGCAGCGGCACCGGATGCTCCCAACGTTTTCCTGAGTGATTCAGAGTTCGGCACACTCTGGACAAGCGCGAATAGATATTACTTTGTGGCGTATCAAAAAGAGGCGGAGCACATTGAAACTCTTGTGGGCAAGGAACATTTCGCGACCGTTTGCACCAGCGGAGGAAAGATTCTGTTAACCAACGTATCCACGAATGATTCGGGGAAAACTTCGGCGGCTCCCGTTCCACCCTTTGCAGCCACGCCCGTGGCACGGACTGAGTAGGAGGCAATGTGTCCGACGGAAGGCGCGGAGATGCCAGTCACGGCTACCCACGGTAGCATCCTGCGGAAGACGGCGTTCTTGCTTTTGCGCCTGGCCATTGGCATTGGAATTCTCGTGTATCTAGCGAAATCCGGGCAGATCAATTTCTCTTCGCTGATCCGGCTTTTTCATGCCTGGCCGATCACGGTGGTAGCCACGGGGATATTGCTGCTGGACATTCTCCTGATGTCGATCCGAGCGTCGTTGTTGTTCCACGATGCGCGGCTATCCCTCTCGCTGAGAAATTCCATACAGTTAAACCTGATCGGATTTCTTTTCTCGACGTTTCTTCCTGGGGCGGCCGGTGGAGACATCGCCAAACTTGTGTATGCGACCCGGGAAAATCGCGGGAGGAGAGCGGAGGTTGCAACGGTACTGATGCTGGATCGTCTCGTGGGGCTATTCTCCCTCGTGTTGCTGCCCTTACTGTTCGCACCTTTCTTTCGCGACTTGCTGGGTTCTGTTGCAGTACTGCGGCGCATCGTGGTCGCCGATGCCATGTTGGCGGGGCTGATGCTCGGGGGAACGGCGATGGCCATGTTTTTTGCGCCGACACGCGAGTGGGCTGGAAGGTTGTTGTACACGTGGCCTGGGATCAGAAACCTTACATTGCGGGTGTTCGATTCCCTGATAGTGCAAGGCAAGGCCCGCGGCACACTGTTCATGGCGGTTCTTCTCTCCGTGCTGGCGAATCTGGCGCTAATCGCGGTCACGGCCCTGGCGATGTATGCGGTGAATCCGGGCCCTGTCTCGATGAGGCTGACGCTGGTCGCGCCTATCGGCCATCTGGTGAACAGCATTCCGCTGACCCCAGGAGGAATCGGCGTAGGGGAAACAGCGTTCAACGCCCTTTTTGCGGTGACGGGAATGAATGGTGGAGCCGAAGCCTTGCTTTGCGTCCGGCTATGGAATGCTATTATGGGATTGTTGGGATTTTTGGTATACGTATTTGGATTGGGCCGAATCGTGCATCCGTACGAAGAGGAAGTTGGGGAAGCGGGCCAAAAGTGTCTGGGCGCGGAATCGGCCCATTGATCTCCGTCCAGCCAATGAGCCGATTCTCCCGATAGAAGTAAACCCGTCCTCATTGATTTCCGAAACTGGTGGAACCTAATTCCCGCATTTAGGGAATGAGTTAAGAACGAAATATGCCGCAAGGGGAGGGCATTTAATGAAAACTGTGCGAGAGGGGAAGCTATGAAGATTATCGTTCTGGGTGGCGATGGCTACTGCGGTTGGGCGACGGCGCTTTATCTTTCCGCGAAGGGGCACACCGTCGCGATTGTGGACAATTTTATCCGCCGCCAGTGGGATCACGAACTTGGCGCGCAGACCCTGACTCCCATTCAGCCGTTGAGTGACCGCCTGAGGATCTGGGCAGGGCTGACGGGGAAGACCATTGATCTTTTCGTTGGTGATATCACGGATCACGAGTTTTTGCTGGCCACGGTCAAGCAGTTTCAACCGGAATCGATCATCCACTTTGCCGAGCAGCGCTCGGCTCCGTACTCGATGATCGACAGGAAACACGCGGTATTCACACAGGTGAACAATGTGGTGGGAACGCTGAACGTGCTTTTTGCGATCCGGGAGGTACAACCGGATTGCCACCTGATCAAGCTGGGCACGATGGGCGAATACGGGACGCCCAACATCGATATTGAAGAGGGCTACATCACCATTGAGCACAACGGGCGGCGCGACCTGCTGCCCTATCCAAAGCAGCCCGGTTCGTTCTACCACCTCTCCAAGGTGCACGACAGCCACAACATGATGTTCGCGTGCAAAATCTGGGGCGTTCGCGCGACGGATCTGAACCAGGGCGTGGTGTACGGCACGATGACCGACGAAACGGGAATGGACGAAGCGTTAATCAACCGGCTGGATTATGACGAAGTGTTCGGCACGGTCTTGAATCGGTTTTGCGTGCAGGCGGCGATCGGCCAGCCCTTAACGGTTTATGGCAAGGGCGGGCAGACGCGCGGATTCCTGGACATTCGCGATACGGTACGCTGCGTGGAACTCGCCTGCCTGAATCCCGCAGCCAAGGGAGAATGCCGCGTGTATAACCAGTTCACCGAGCAATTCTCGGTACTGGATCTCGCGCTGAAGGTACAGGAGGCGGGAAAGGATCTTGGGATGAAGGTCGAGATCGATCACATTCCTGATCCGCGCGTCGAGGCCGAACATCATTATTACAATGCGAAGCACTCGAAACTGATTGACCTGGGACTACAACCTCATTTGCTCTCGGAATCGCTTCTAGATTCCATCATGAACATTGCACTGAAGCATCGCGACCGCGTGGATCCCACGATGATGCTTCCGCAGGTGAACTGGAGGGAGCCGCATAATGAACGCCGGCTGCACACGACCCTCGCCGCAGGAATGTCTGCGAGCGCGGCGCATGCGGGGGATTCACGAGTGGCACCCAGCAAAGAAAAGAAGGGCTGAAGTAGATAACGAGCTTGTATTTCGTCCTGAGAGCACTTGAAAGAAGGCGGAGTGACTTCAGGGGCTGAAGCCGGTGTCTCGTTCGACCTGTTACGTGGGAGCTGAAGCTCCCACCTCCTTCAGCGCTACGCGGCAACATTCCAGAACAGCGCACGAGTCACAATCTTTGTGGGGCAAGGGATTGCGGTTGGCAGTGCGCTAGCAGGCTGCTAAAAATAGCGCCAATTGTCATTCTGAGCGAAACGACGAATCTGCTTCTCGCTAGAACGCACGGAAAAAGCAGATTCCCCGGGCAAACGCCGCCCTCGGAATGACAGGTCCTAGAGTTTTTCGGCAACCTGCTAGGAGTCGGTTTTGGCTGAGGAATTCGCGACCAGGCCAGCCGTGGGCGAAACGAACTGGCCGTTTCTGAGCTGGTAATCGACGCCGCGCCAACGGATCGAAGTTCGAGTAAAACTAACCAGCCAGATGAGGAAAGCCGTCGCATCCCAAAGCGGGATTAGCGGCATTTTTTTCCAAAGACCTGATTGCCTGAGGCCATGGATTCCGATCAGCCAGGTTATGGCCGCGCGAAAAGCTAGATACGAACCCCAATAAGCGGCAGCGACGGCCAAAGTCGGGTGGATCAGTACGGCGAGCGTGGTCCAAGGCAGGCCCCACGTAAAGAGCAGGCCAATGTGCCCCCAGGGCCGCATGGACCTCATGACCGTCATCCACCTCAAGCGCTTTGAGAAAAGTTCGCCGAGCCCCTGGAAATCAGGAACTGTCTCGACAGCGCAGGGCAACAGTTTCACTTCCAGGCCTTGTTCCGCGATCAGGCGCCCAAAGAGCAAATCATCCGCGGGACGATTTTCCAGCACCTGAAAACCACCGAAGCCTTCGATGCGCTGCTTCGATGAAACCATGGTTGGACCGAGCGCGAAATGGACGCCGTCCAGTTGCCAGGCAACCAGCACACCCGCATAGAAGTCCGAGATCATCCCGATGGTCTGTAGTTTGTCGACGAAAGAACCTTCTCCCACCGACACGTAGAAGCAAGTCACCCCACCGACCTTCGGATCGCGCATGGGTTCGATTATGCGGCGGAGATAACCGGGATCGACGCGCACGTCGGAGTCATTGATAACCAGGTATTCGTGTTTTGCCTCGCTTACCATCAACCGCATTTTGGCGACCTTGTCATTGATGGCGGTGTGGCCGGCGCTGTAGAGCAGGCGGATTTGCTGTTGCGGGAAGGCCTGCATCAGTTGCTTGATCACTGGCAGGGACGGATCGGTTTGGTCCGTTAAGCAGAAAATGAGCTCGTACTCCGGATAATCCTGGCGGCAAAAGCTGGCAAAGTTTTCGTAGGCGTCAGGGTCCAGGCCGCGAACCGGCTTGAGATTGCTGATGGGAGGAGTGAAATCGGCATTTTTTCCCGGCTGATTTCTGGACAGCCGGAAATAACGGATGGAACTGTAGATCGCAAGAAAGTAAAAGATAAATGGGATGCCAGCAGCGAACAGGACGATGTATTCCGCGATCGTTAAGGGCACGGCACCTCGTTCAAGAATACGATGTGGTCCGCAGAGGCCGGTTCTGCTTAACACCGCAACGCGCAAAATCAGGGGCTTAACCCCTGTCCTGGAAACCGCAATCCGTCCTGAGCCTCACGCTTGCCCGAGAGACTTCCGAGCACAGCCGAACTTCCCTGGCAGGATCTGAATATACTAAATGTTAGCACGCACGATGGCGCAATGTCGCCTGTCCGGAGAGATTCAGCAAAAAGAGTGGACTCGGTTTTACAAGGAAGGGATTGTGAGCATGTTTCGCGGAGAATTTTCCCGATCCAGGGTCACTCTCGAAGTCGAATTTGTTATGCTGAAGTTATGGACAAAATGAACCCGTGAGCCACACCCGCCGACTGCATCTGAAAACAATTCCCATGATCGTGCTCAGCATAATTCTGGGGCCACTTGGAAACGTATTTTTGGGCAAGGGCATGAAAGGAGTCGGGTCGTTCCATTCGGCGAAAATGGCTGACCTTGCCCCGATCGGTTACCGGGTGCTCACTTCCGGATATATCTGGCTGGGCATTAGCTGCTTGCTCGGATTTTTCATCGTACACATGCTGTTGCTGACCTGGGCAGACTACAGTTATGTGCAACCGGCCACGTCGCTGTCCTACCTTTCCATCTCGATTCTGAGTTACCTGCTGCTGGGAGAGATGATTTCGCCGATCCGCTGGCTGGGCGTCACGGTGATCTGCCTGGGAGTGTTTCTGGTAGGCAGGACGCCGCCGAGCACGACGGGAGTGTCTCATGTTGCTTGAGACCATCCTTTTCTTTTTCATTGTTATGGCGGGCACCGGTGGAGAACTATGCGTAAGCCGAGCCATGAAAAGCATGGGGGAAGTACACGACTTCAGCCCCAAATCGATTTTTAATTTTATATTGCGATCCTTGCGTTTGCCATGGATGTGGTTGGGGGTGGCAATGATGAGCGTGGGATTTTTCGCCCTGCTGGCGATTCTGTCGTTTCAGGAAGTGAGTTTCGTGGTGCCCGTCAGCGCGTTAAGTTACGCCGCGGGAGCGTTCGGGGCGAGGGCCTTCCTCGGAGAGCGCATCAGCCGGCACCGGTGGATCGGAATCGCCGTTGTATGTATTGGCGTCACCATTGTGTGGTGGAGCAGGAAGTAGCTGTTCGTCATCTTTTCTCCCGCGAGATGATCGGGTACCCTAGCGGCGAGTCCGGAGAATCAACACAGGTTCCCACACATTCGTCCGGGATCTGAATGAACTGGGATGACGCTGGAGCGGCCGCAACCGCTACGGGGAAGCTATTTTCCGGAGGGAGACGAGTTCGGCTTCCACAGGCACGCCTTTGGTGACCTTGACGCGCAGAAGAGCCTCAAAGGGTTTCAATTCACCGGTATCAGAGACGGAAAGGCGAAGAAGGAGTTCCCCCACGGAATCGGGCCGGCAGACGTATTCAACGGCACCTTGCGTGCCGAAGGTGGTTGTGCCGGCAATAATCAGAACGGAGCGCGAGGGATCGAGTCCGGGGATGAAACCAATAACCGCGTAATCCTCCGTGAGCGGGGCTGAGGAAGGACTGGCCAGGTAGAACCTGGATTCACCGGCTTGCGGGTGAATGTTCGCAACGGCGAGATCCCCCTGGCGCGGGCCGGTATCCACTCTGCGGAAAACAAATTCGTGAGTGCCGGGAATTTCGAGCAAGGTCAAATTTTCCGACGGGGAGCCCACGAAAATCAGGTCATTGTTTTTCGCGTCATCCAGGGAGAAGAGGCTGCCGCGCTTGACGCGAATCTTGCGGTTCAATGAGCTGAAGACCTGGTCCAAATCATGAACGGCGATCACTTCGCCGACACCGGTATAGTGATCCCAGACCGCGTCGTGGGGATCGCGGGCGGGATTATAGTAGCGCATGCCGGTTTCCGGGCGGCCGAAAAACGCAGCATTGCTGAACACTACCCAGGGCTCGTCCGGGCCGCGCAAGAAAGGTTTCCAGAAGACTTGCAGGGATGTCGCGGCAGGTTCCGTGTTACGCGCACTGGCTGCCGGCATTTCGCGCCTGGTGAGAAAGAGCGCGATCAAAGCGGCTGCCAGGAGGACCGAAAGGACAACGACGGCGAGGAGCAAGTCGCGAGGGGTAGCGGTCCGAGAAGCATGGTGCAGGTCGTCTTCCGCAAAGTCGCTTGGGTGCGGGTGGGCCTCGCCTGGTTGGCGGTGATGGAAAGAAAGAGTGTAGGCGCCCTTCGGCAAATCAATTCGCAGAGGGTCATCCGCCCCTTCTCCCGCGTAATATTCGACCAACTTGGTCCTCAGGCGGCCAGCCTGCACACGAACCATCGAATCAACGGCAGGATCAAACTCGGGGGGGCGGCCAAATTCTTCGGTCGCTATCTGGTATTCCTTCAAAGGAGTGCCTGGATGCTCGATAGCGTGACGGGCGAGGTAGCGCAGGAGTTTGCAGAGCGACTCCGACCCATGGAGGACGCTACTGTTGGCCAGCTTCTCCACCTGCCGCAGATACTGCTCGTGCTCGGACATACAGCCCCTGTTACTTAGATGCAACGGACATGTAACAACGTAACAAAGCCCATAAGAGTGTGCAAGGTAAGGCTTTTGGCGAGTAACGGTTTCAAACGGTGCGAGACTTCTCTGCCGGCACCACATCTGAGAAACAGATAGGTATAGACAGTAGTTTTAATCGTTCGGGGTGAATGATTTACCTTCCCCGGTGAACTTAATGCAGTTCGTTGAACCCCGCAGATCATCCAGATAAGTCTTTAGCGGGTGGTGCACAACGGAGAAGAGGAAGCCCTGAAGTCCTGACTGGTGTCAGCCGGGAACAGGCAGGGAAAGTTCACACAGCTTGGGGGAAGTGGTTTCGTGAGCGCTCAGTCGAGGGGCGCGAGGATGCCGAAACGGTGCCGGGTCAATCCGTTCACCTCGACAGTCCAACTTATTTGAAGAAAAGAGGAAGAGGATGAAGAGCAAGAATTTGTTTATTTGGGTGACAATGCTCCTGCTGATCTTCTCGACAGCCACCATTTGCCTTGCGCAGAGCGATACCGCCCGGTTGCAGGGGACGGTGACGGATGCGCAGGGAGGGGTGGTCAGCGGCGCGACCGTTACAGTTACGAACGTGGACACCAGCCGGCAGTCGACGGCTGTAACCAACGAACTCGGGTATTACTCCGTGTCGGCGCTGCCGGCGGGGAATTACCGGGTCGAAATTTCGCAGAAGGGCTTCAAGAAGGTATCGCGCGATCTGGCGCTGCAGGTTGCGCAGTTCGGCGTGGCTGATTTCCAGTTGGAAGTCGGGCAACAGACAGAAACCGTTGTAGTAGAGGCGGGCTCGCCAGTCGTGAACGCACAAGACTCCGCGATTGGGACGGTTGTGGAAGGCCGCCAAATCGAAGAGATGCCGCTCAACGGCCGCAACTTCACGCAACTTGCCACGCTGGTGCCAGGAGTGACGCGGGGTCAACCCGGCGGCGCGGCGACGGGATCGAATAACAATGCTGAAACTTTCCGATTCGGACAAGAAGGCGGCGCTTCTCTGGCGGTGAACGGATTGCGGCCGCAAGCGGACAATTTCATCCTGGACGGCATTGATAACAATGAAGCGCTGGTGAACACGATTGTGTTTTTCCCACCAGCCGACGCGATTGATGAATTCCGAGTGCAGACCAGCGTTGCCCCGGCGCAGTATGGCCGCGCGGGCGGCGCGTTGGTGGTAACCACTATCAAATCCGGTTCGAACGATTACCATGGCAGCGCCTTCTGGTTCAATCGCAATACCAGTCTGAACGCCGAAGATTTCTTCACTTCCCCCAATACCCCCACACCTGGATTCAATCGCAACCAGTTTGGCGGCACGATTGGCGGTCCGGTAATCAAGAATAAACTGTTCTTGTTCGGAGATTATGAGGGCTTGCGCCAGAAGATTCCCGGAGGTCCGGAGTACGCCACAGTTCCGACCAACCTGATGCGTCAGGGTAACTTCTCAGAATTGCTTCTTCCCAACGCAACGACAGGTAACGGCCAGACTTACACAATATATGACCCAACTACTGACGGTTCGGTGGCAGTCGCACCGGGTAATCCCAACGGCGCACTGCCCTTCACGGGCAACATCATTCCCACAGACCGGATAAATACTGTCGGCTTGGCCTACCTGAACGCCTTCCCGGCACCAAACTGCACAAACGCGCAAGATTCAGCCTGTTTTTCTGTTTATCACAACTATAAAAACACCAGGAAGCTAATCGAAAATTGGAATGATTACGACATCCGCGGCGATTATCTGATCAACAACTCGAACTCCCTCTTCGTTCGTTTCAGCCATGCCAAAGCGGATCAAACGGACACGACTCGCTTGACCACGCTGCCTTCGGGCTTTGGTTCTGGGACGAACTTCAACCATCCGTGGGGTACTTCGATCGGATTGACCACGACGATCAGCCAGACACTCATCAACGAATTCCGGGGAGGATTTGTCCGGACGACCTATGGTTATGAGCCGCCGTTCAACAACGTGGACATGTGTACACAATTGGGCATCGTCAATTGCAATACACCGTTGCTGGGCGGCATCGCGCTGATTGGCGGATACAACAGCCAAATCGAATACACCGGAGATTACGGCACGTACGAGATTCCGCAGACAGGATTCAACTACAACGACACAGTGACCTGGACCAAGGGCCGGCACACCGTTAAATTCGGGGCCAACATCCTTCGGCGCCAGCTCAACCTCTTCCGCCCGCTTTCTGGCAAAGGATATTTCCAGATTGCCGGCAATGGCAATTCAGGCTGCTGCAGCGGAGCACCTGGACACGTGGATACGGGATACGAAGTCTCCGATTTGCTTGCGGGCTTCGTAGACGGCTACTCTCATGGCACCCCGTATGGCATGGTAGGGACGCGCAGCTGGGAAAACGGGTTCTTCGCCCAGGACGATTTCCGCGTGACCCCTCGCCTAACACTGAACCTGGGACTGCGATATGACGTTCTCACTTGGCCTTCAGAAGTCCAGAACCGCCAGGCGAACTTTGATTTGGTTACCGGGGAGCTTATTGTTGCCGGCAGCAACGGTGCGCCGAGGCAACTGATTCCCAACGACTATCACAATTTTGGGCCACGACTTGGCTTTGCGTATCAGCTTACCAATGATGGAAAGACCGTGCTGCGCGGCGGCTACGGCCTGTTCTACTTTATTGATCGCGGCGGCATCAGCAACCAGTTGGCGCAGAACCCGCCGTTCAGCGGCCAAAACTCGGTCAGCTATGCACAGGGATACCGGATCACACTTTCGGGCTCATTGTCCTGTGAACCTACTTGTACCCCAGCACAACTCCTTACTCCGAACGCGACGGGTCCCGTGCCCAGCGGGAGCTTCACGGATCTCAATCTGTCCGCGCCGACGGGTGTGAGTGTCATTGCACTGCTGCCCACGAACGTAACGCCCATGGTTTCGCAGTGGAACCTCCAATTGCAGAGGCAAATCGGCACGAACCAGTCCGTCAGCCTCGCCTATGTGGGCACGCATGGAGCACACCTCACGCGCAACTACAATGCTAACCAGCAGCTTTATGATGCCCCTTCCGGTCCCGGGCTATATCCCAACTTGGGCAGCATCACCGTCCAGGACAACAGCGGGAAGTCGGACTACCACGCCTTGCAAGCGCAGTATGAGCGCAGATTCACGAATGGCTTGCAGTTCCTTGGGTCGTTCACCTGGTCGAAAACGCTCGATGACTCCTGCGGAAATCTGGACGCCTGTGCTCCGCAGCTGTACACGGACTACGCGATTGAACGCGGCCTATCGAATCAGGACCAGGACTATGCCATGGTCCTCAGCGCGATCTATGAACTGCCCTTTGGCCGCGGCAAACGCTTCGGAGGAGACGTCTCCAGAGCGCTCGACTACGCAATCGGAGGCTGGCAGACTCAACGGCATCTACTCGTTGCAGGGAGGTACTCCCTTCAGCATCACGGCCAGCGGCAATCCTGGTGCCACACGGGCGGACCTTGTCGGCAAACCCAGCGTAAACCCGGGAAACATCAGCAATTATGTCAACGCATCGGCTTTCGCGGTGCCCGCCAAGGCGGCAGACGGGATCTACGTTGCTCCGGGTACTTCCGGACGCAATATTCTGCGCGGGCCGGGGCTTTCCAACATGGACCTCGCCCTGTTCAAGAACTTCCCCATCAGCGAGCGGATCAAGGGGCAGTTCCGCTTGCAAGCGTACAACCTGACCAACACGCCACACTTCGCCAATCCGTCGGACACCAACCTGAATGATGGACACATCGGGTTGATCAACAGCGTCCTGACGAACAGCTGGCGCCAAGTCGAACTCGGCTTGCGCTTCACGTTCTAACCGCACCACCCCGGGAGGGAGGCGGAATTTTTCCTTCCGCCTCCTCCTTCTCTCGAGTCCCTGAAAGGTAATGCCCGTGATTCCCCGAAAAATTCTGCTGGCAATTCTTGCATCTATCGTTTTCCTGCCGCTTTCTTCCCATGCACAACTGGCCCCTGATGGACCCGGAGAGATGCCTACCTGGACCCCGGGCAGCAAAGAGGCCGTAGGCACGGCTACAAGCACGGATTCAAAGGTCTGGTTTACGCTGCAAGGCGGGATTCTGACGGAGGTTTATTACCCGCGGCTCGATACCGCCGACGTGCGGACGCTGGAATTTGCGGTCAGCGACGGCAAGCAGGTGTGGGTGGAGTCCAAGGACATGCTGCACTCGCTGGAGCGCACCAGCGACGACGCACTGCTCTACCGGCAAACCAGCAGCGATCCCGATGGAAAATTCAAGATCACGAAGGCGTACGTTACGGACTCGCAGCGCGATGCGCTCCTGATGGACGTTTCTTTCAGCGGCCCGGCGACGTATTCGGTGTATGTATTGTTCGATCCATCGCTGAAGAACACCGGGTACGGAGATACGGGATATACGGATGGGGATGCGCTGATCACGCAAAAGAGCGACGTGGCGGCAGCGCTGATTGGTAAGCCGAGCTTGACGGAGTTGACCAGCGGGTTTGCGGGCGCGAGCGACGGTTACACGGACCTGCTCCGGAACCACGCTCTCACCCAAAAATACGCGCGGGCAGAAAATGGAAATGTCTTCCAGGTGGCGAAGCTGCCCGAGGCAAAGCATGTTGTGATTGCGCTGGGATTCGGGGCGGATCGAGCGGCAGCCGTTGCCACGGCCAGAAAGAGCTTGCAGAGGGATTTTTCGGCGGTGAGCGGTGAATACGCCGCGGGTTGGAAGGAATACCTGAACGGGCTGGTGAGGGTAAACGCACGCTATGAGCGGATGTTTCAGCTTTCGGCGATGGTGCTGAAGGCTCACGAAGACAAAACGTTTCGCGGCGCCATGATCGCTTCGATGAGCATTCCCTGGGGATTCGCAGTGAAAGCGAGTGAGCCCACGGTCGGAGGCTATCACCTGGTGTGGGGCCGAGACCTCTATGAGGTGGCCAGCGCTCTGCTTGCAGCCGGTGATCGCGCCGCAGCAGAGCGGGCGTTGAACTATCTGTTCAATGTGCAGCAAAAGCCCGACGGCAGTTATCCGCAGAACAGCTGGCTGGACGGCAAGCCGTATTGGACCGCGTTGCAGATGGACCAGGTTTCTTATCCACTTATCCTTGCCTGGCAGCTGGGCCGCACGGATGCCGGAACGTGGACGAAGCACGTACGGCTGTCGGCCGAATTCATTGTTTCGCACGGGCCGGGGACGCAGGAAGAACGCTGGGAAGAGGTGCAAGGGTACTCTCCCTCGACAATTGCGGCGGAGATTGCGGGGCTCGTGTGCGCGGCAGATATTGCGCGGAAAAATGGCGCGAAGGATGACGCGGAACGCTACCTTCGCGTGGCTGACGAATGGGCCAGGAACCTTGAAAAGTGGATGGTCACCACCACCGGCCACCTGGGCACGCCGGGAACGGGAACCGGTTACTACATCCGGATAAACAACACCACAGACCCCAATGATGGTGAAAAGCTGGACGTGCGAAATGGCGGAGGCCTGTGGGATAAGCGCGACGTGGTGGACGCGGGATTCCTGGAATTAGTGCGCCTGGGTATACGACCTGCGAATGACGCGATCATCGCGCATTCGGTAGAGGTTATCGATTCCACTATTCGCACTGAAACTCCCAACGGCCCGGGCTTTCGCCGTTACAATCACGATGGCTATGGGGAGACCTATTTTGGCGGGCCGTGGCTCGGCGAAGGCATTGGAAGGCTGTGGCCAATCTTCACGGGTGAGCGGGGGGAGTATGAAATTGCCTTGGGACATGACCCCGCGCCGTACCTGGACTCCATGGAACAATTCGCCAATGCGGGGGGAATGATCCCGGAGCAGGTTTGGGACCAAGCGGATCCGACACCTTTCCGATTCGCCTTTGGTTCGGGTACGGGCAGCGCGACCCCACTGGCCTGGAGCATGGCGCAATTTCTGCGGCTGGCCGTTTGCGCGGAACAAAAACGAATCGTGGAAACCCCGGACGTTGTGGCAGAGCACTTTCTGAAAACGCGCAAGTGAGCGAGCGGCCTTCTCAATTCTGGGGTTTTAAAGACACGCAGAATTGCGGGGGATTCGGTCCATCCGAAAACACCTGCACGGCTTAGGACGCAGCCACGGTAGAAGCGTCCTCAGATAGTTCGTAGAAGCCTGCAAGGCGACCTCCGCGCAAGAGTTCTTCCGCAAGGAGGTGGGCGACCGTTTCGATCCTGCGAAAAACGGTGGGATGGTTGGTGCGTGGAGCCGAGAGGATGACAATGGTGGACAAGGTTTCCTGGAGTTGCGGACGTGCGAATACCAGAATCGGAGAGAAACCTGGCGGGTAGTTCCCGCAGTAACTTCAATGGGGTAGGGAAGAGGCTGGTCGGCAAGCAACAGATGAAAGGTCTCTCCCTCTGAACGGGAAATCATTGGCAAGCCCTCGCAAAGCCGGCAAAGCAACGCCTGCTGGCCATTGAAAGCACGGTGAGGGCACAGATTAAAATTTCTATAGGCAATTTCCGGAACTTGTGGGTATGCGGCTGGCACAAGCAACCTCCCTTCGGGGTCTTGCAAAGATGAGGAGTCCCCGTGGCGAAATCGCATCTTGGGGGGCTTGGGTGATATTAGAAATATATTAGATTATCAGTTATGTTAAGCATTCGATTATATAGCGGTGCATAAGCCTTCAGCCTGGCGAACTCCCCGGGAGTGCGGCGCAGCAGGTGTCCTGTAGCGCCGCTTCGATTTCGGCTTCCGGGAAACGAAGCTCGCGGAGAATCTGGCGAGTGTGCTCACCCAGGAGCGGCGGCGGCAGGCGATAGTGAAGCGGCTGGGCTTCCGAACGGACGGGGTTAGCGATGCTGCGAACTGTTTTGAGCGTGGGATGTTCGAGCTCGACGATCAGCCTGCGCGCTTTGGTTTGAGGGTCGCTTAGGGCTTCGCCGACGGTTTGGATCGGTGCGGCAGGGATATCCGCGGCGAGGAGGCGATTAAGCCAGGATGTCGACGGCAGGGTGTCGAAGCGTTGTTGGAGCAGGGGAATCAGTAAGTGGCGATGCTGGATGCGATCCGCGTTGGTGGCGAACCGGATATCCTGGGCTAGTTCCACTTCCAAATCGAGAAGCCGCAACAAGCGCAGCCAGAGAGCCTGGGTGCCGACAGCAACCACGAACGAGCGACTGTCACTGCCTTGAAACAATTGGTACGGAACGATGTTGGGATGGGCGTTGCCCCAGCGCACGGGAGAGATGCCCGCATTCAGGTAACTGCTGCCGATATTGGCGAGCCAGGTCAACTGGGAATCGAACAGCGCCAGGTCCAGAAAATCACCTTTGCCCGTGCGCTCGCGCGCGTACAGCGCCGCCAAAATGCCCATCGCCGCGTACATTCCCGTGGTCATGTCCGCAATGGCGATGGGAAATCGCATGGGCTCGCCACCAGGCTCGCCAGTGAAACTCATGACACCGGCTTCGGCTTGGGCGAGGATGTCGTAGCCGGGCTGTCCCACCCTGGGCCCCGTGAATCCATAGCCGCTGATGGCGCAGTAGATCAAGCGGGGATACCTGGTGCGCAAAGCGGCCGGGTCAATACCGCGGCGTTGCAGCGAGGCCAGGGACGGCTGGTTGCAAATAAATACGTCAGCGTTGGCTAGCAACCGGTGAAGAATTTCGACGCCCACAGGATGGTCGTAATTCAGAGCGATGGAGCGTTTATTGCGATTGGTGGCCAGGAAGTAGGCGGATTCCGAGCCGACAAAAGGAGGACCCCAGGTGCGAGACTGGTCCCCCACGCCCGGGCGCTCGACTTTGACCACCTCGGCGCCGAAATCGCCGAGCAACATGGCGCAGTAGGGGCCGGCGAGGGCTTCCGCAAGTTCGACGACCTGGATACCGTCGAGCAACATGGGCATGGCAAGGAATTATAGCGAACCCGGCGGTTCCGGCGGAGTGCGGAATCAGGAAGAAACGGAATCGGCGGCTTCCCTTGCTTGCAGAGCGCTGTTCTCAGACAATAGTACGTTTACAGAAGTCACGGACACCCGGGCGAATGCGTAAGCAGGCAGCTGGACGGAGACTCAGGAACGATGGCCAATCTGGCACACCCACCTAAACGATTTGTTGCGTACTTTTCAATGGAAATTGCGTTGGAAAACGCCATGCCCAGCTACAGCGGCGGGCTCGGGGTGCTTGCCGGGGATACCATCCGGGCGGCAGCGGACATTCGGCTGCCGATGGTGGCGGTGTCCTTGCTATATCGGAAGGGTTTCTTCCGGCAACGTTTGGCGGAGGACGGCACTCAGACGGAAGAGCCGGTGGAATGGGATGTGGAGAAGTTTCTTGTGGAAGAAGCGCCGCGCGTGACCGTTACCCTGGAGAATCGGCGCGTGGAATTGCGCGCCTGGCGTTACACCGCGAAAGGCGTGCGCGGCTATGAGGTGCCCATCTATTTTCTGGACGCGGACCTGCCGGACAATGACCCGAAGGATCAGGAACTGACCGGATCGTTGTACGGCGGCGATCCATATTACCGTCTGTCGCAGGAGATGCTGCTAGGCATTGGAGGCGTGCGCATGCTGCGGGCGCTGGGACACACGGAACTGATGCGCTACCACATGAACGAGGGGCACGCGGCCCTGCTGACCATCGAGTTGCTGGAGGAGGAAGCGCAACGCGTGGGGCGCACCTCGATCAAAGGGGAGGACATTGAACGGGTGCGCAGCAAATGCGTCTTTACCACGCATACGCCCGTGCCCGCGGGGCACGACAAATTTCCCGTGGAATTCTTAACGCGTCTCTTTCCGGACCAGGCGCGATTTTTTGACGTGAAAGACGCTTCGTCGGTGGATCTGATCAAGAGTATCCTGCAGGCCGAGCAGAACTATCCGGATCTGGTGGAAGCGGCACGCCGTGGCGCATCCCTGAACATGACTTATCTGGCCCTCAGCTTGAGCAACTATGTGAACGGCGTGGCCAAGCTGCACGGAGAAGTTTCGCGCCGGATGTTTCCCAACGTGCCGATCGAAGCCATCACGAATGGAGTGCACGCGGCGACCTGGGCTTCTCCCCCGTTCCGAGATTTGTTCGACCGGCATATTCCCTCGTGGCGTGAGGACAATTACAGCCTGCGTGGCGCGCTGGGGCTGCCGCCGGAGGAGGTATGGACGGCGCATCTCCTGGCGAAGCACGACCTGATGGAAGCGGTGCGGAAGAAGACCGGTCTGAATCTGGACTCGGAGGCCTTTACGATCGGATTTGCGCGCCGCGCGACCGGCTACAAGCGCGCTGATTTGATCCTGAGCGATCTCGATCGTTTGCGGCACATCGCCAAGAATGTGGGCGCTTTCCAAATTGTATTTGCGGGCAAGGCGCATCCCAACGACGGCGGCGGAAAAGAAATCATCCGGCGGATTTTCAAGGCCAAGAAGGCCCTGAAGAAGAACGTGGCCATCGTTTTCCTGGACGATTACAACCTGGATCTTGGCGGAAAGCTCACTTCCGGTGGCGATTTGTGGCTGAACACCCCGCAATATCCGCTGGAAGCTTCCGGCACCAGCGGAATGAAGGCGGCGCTGAACGGCGTGCCGAGCCTGAGCATTCTCGACGGCTGGTGGGTGGAGGGACACATCGAAGGGGTGACCGGATGGTCGATCGGAGAGTCGCACCGGCGCGACCCGTCACCGGAGGCGGTCGCAGACAACGCTCTGGATGCGGAGAGCCTGTACTCGAAACTGGAGAGCGTGATTCTCCCGCTCTTCTACGAGGACCGCAACCGCTACCTTGCTGTGATGCAGCACGCCATCGCAATCAATGGTTCGTTCTTCAATACCCAGCGCATGGTGCAGCAGTATATTACTGACGCTTACCTGAGGTAGTCGGACGCGGGGGCCGCTCCTTCTCGGAGCGAACCTCCATGATCATGACCTTCCGGGGGAGGATGCGAAAGCCCGCCTTGCGATAGAAAGATTCCGCGTGCTTATTGTGGTTCAGCATTTGTAATTCGACAGTGCGAATGCCGCGCTCGCGGCAGAAATCTTCCACTTCATAGAGAGCCAAGGTTCCTACACCGCGATTGCGAAATGGTTTTTCGACGTACACCTCCGTGAGCATGCCCTCGATGCCGCCATATTCGAGATCGAAATTGTAAGTCAGCAAGGTGTAGCCCACCGGTTTCTTGTGATTCTCCATTAGCCAGGCCTGGCCCAACGACAGATTGCGGAGCAACGTGTCCAGGCCCCGGCTCAGGGACTTCAGGCTGTAGGGAATTCTGTCGAAACGATAGTACGCGACGATCAGTTTCAGCAGAGCGTTGTGATCTTTGGGGCCACAGGGGCGAAAGGTAACCAGCATAGAGCCTCACTTTTTCTCGTCGGGCGGAACACGCTTGATGCCTTCGAGTTCCGCGCCGGTGTCCAGAATGTTGGAGCGCGAAAAAAACTTGAAGTGATTCCAGGAACCATACTGTTTCGTGAGTTCGGGAAGGGCGGCTGCGACCAGGGCATCACCCTTCAAACCGTCCTGGACGGGTTTTTCCAACATGAAACGCAAGTTGATTAGGTAGTTCTGGAAGTCCTCCAGGTCCTCGAGATTGCCTACCTCGCCATGACCCGGAACATATTCTGCCACCGGGAAAATGGCCGAATTTGGAGCACCTCCACTGGAAAGCTCGGCCAGCGAAGAGAGGGAGGAAATCCAATCGCCGGTGGAGGCGTCAATGAGGTTAGGCAAGGTCTTGCGCCAGAAGAGGTCGCCACAGAAAACCACCCCGGCGCCGCGAACAACGACCACAGAATCTCCCCCGGTATGGCCAGCGAGGAATTGCACATCAAGGCGGCGTGAGCCGAGAAAAAGCGTCACGCCGGAATCATAGGTTACATCCGGGGCCAGCAGATTTTCGACCATCGCCTTTTGTTCCGGCTTGATCTTGTCCCCGAAGAACTTCAGGTTTTCGGTATGAATCCAGGAGCGGATGCGGCGGTGGCCGATGATTACGGCGCCCTGTTTTGCGAAAACGCGATTTCCGGCGACATGATCGATGTGGTAGTGAGTGTTGATTACGAATCTGATGGGCAGGGGTGTGAGGCGGTGAATTTCGTTGAGAAGCGCCGTGGCTGCCGCTTCGTTCTCGAACGCATCGATGATCGCCACGCCGTTATCGCCGATGACGAAACCTGCGTTGGCTCCTGCGTCACCCTTGGCATCGTCGATGGCCGCCCAAACATTGGGAGCGAGCAGTTTCAACTGGAAAGGGAGTTTTGTGTCGACTGGCGGCGCGTCGTGGGTCTGCGCAAAACTGACACTGGCGAAGGAGAGAATACAAAATAGAACAAATCGAGGTGGATGCATGAGCTTCTATCGTACTTCACCCGGGAGGCAGCGGAAAGGACTTGCGGAACGCGGAGTGGACAACGTGCGACTTCCCAGCTGAGCGGAACAGTACACGATTCCAGGAGGCCGGGGGCTTCAGGACACGCGGTTTTTGTAGAGGGCCATGCCCACAGCGGAATCCATGCCGATTTTTTCCAGGGCACGGATTTCGCGGGTCGTGGAAATGCCGCCTGCCGCGACGATGGGCAGTTTTGTACCCGCGCGTAGGGAACGGAACCACTTGAGATTTACGCCGCCCATGGTGCCTTCCCGGTCTACGTCGGTGCACAGAAATCCGCCACACCACGATTCCAGGGCCGCGAAAACACCGGCCGGTTCGACGCAGAGAGCAGTACGCCAACCGTGAACCACGATGCGGCCTTTCGCGGTATCCAGCGCGATAAGGACATGCTGCCTTCCAACGCGCGCGGCCAGCTTCTTGAGGAATGGAAGATTCGGGCCGTTGTCGTGGAATGCCGCGCTGCCGATGATGATTTGTTCGACGCCAAGCTTCCGGAGACTCTCTGCGCGGCGGACGGTGCGGATGCCGCCGCCCACGCGGATTTTCATTTTGTATTTGCGGCGCGCTTCCGCGCAGAGTTGGCGGACGAGCGCATTATTGTGGCCCTTGCGCATGGCGGCGTCTAGGTCGATGACATGGAGCCACTCGTAGCGAGAGAAGCGATCGAGCAGACCAAAGACATCCGCGACGGCAAGTTCGCGTTTGCGCCCCTGAACCAGCTGGACCGCCTGACCGCGCTGCAAATCGATGCAGGGGATCAGCACGGCAGCCTCACTTCGACGCCGTTAAACTCGAGAAACGCTTTGAGCGCGCGGATGGACTGCGCCTGGTCGTGGAAGATGGAGGCGGCCAGGGCCGCGTCAGCCGCGCCCTCGGTAAAAACTTCCAGGAAATGCTGCGGCAATTTTGCGCCTCCCGAGGCGATCACCGGCACGCTGACCGCCCGGCTGATGGTTGCAGTTAGCGGGAGGTCGAAGCCAGATTGCGTGCCATCGCGGTCCACAGAAGTCAGCAAAATTTCTCCCGCGCCCAATTCCACGCCACGCTGGGCCCAGTTTTTGGCATTCCATTTGGTGGCGACGCGTCCGCCGCGGACGCGGACTTGCCAGAAATCCGTTTCGCGCCTGGCGTCCACAGCCAACACCACGGCCTGGGCCCCGAATTCGTTGGAAAGTTCGCTGATGAGTTCGGGCCGCTCGACGGCGGCGGTGTTAACGGTGACTTTGTCGGCGCCAGCCCGGACCACCACGCGGGCATCTTCCAGCGATCGGATGCCTCCACCGGCGGTGAGCGGAATGTTGAGTTGTTCGGCGACGCGGCGAATGGTTTCGAGGAAGGTAGGGCGATTGTCGCGGGCGGCGGCGATGTCCAGGACGACGAGTTCGTCGGCGCCTTCGGAATTGTAACGGGCCGCGAGTTCCACGGGGTCACCCGCATCGCGCAGGCCCTGGAAATGCACGCCTTTGACGACGCGCGAACCGTCGGTATCGAGGCAGGGAATGATGCGTCGAGCCAGGCTCATGCCGCGATCCTCAGGAAGTTGTCGAGGAGTCTGGCGCCGGAAGCGCCGCTCTTTTCGGGATGGAATTGCACGCCGAAGATGCGCTCGGTTTCAAGGACGGCGGTGAATTCGCAGCCGTGTTCGCAAGTCGCGGCAGTTGACGGACGGTCTGCCGGCGCGGCGTAAGAATGAGCGAAATAGAAATAGGCATCGCGTGAAATCCCGTTGAGGAGCCTGCAGTCGCGAAGGGAACGCAACTGGTTCCAGCCCATGTGAGGCAGCTTGACGTTTTGCGGGAGCTGATCGACACGGCCCTGCAGGACGCCAAGACCAGAGAGTTCTGGCGCTTCGGCGCTGGTTTGATAGAGAGCCTGCAAGCCCAGGCAGATTCCCAGAAATGGCGTGCCGCGAGCAAGAGCCGTAAGCAGGGGATGGCGCAGGCCGTGCACATCAAGGGAACGGAGCAGGGTGGCGCAATGGCCCACGCCGGGAAGAATCAGGCAAGTGGCAGTGGTGAGTTCCTCCGGCTGATTGGTGGTGCGGACTTCGGCGCCGAGTTTACGCAGCGCGCGCACCACGGACGTCACATTTCCCGCGCCGTAATCGATGAGCGTGACAATCACAGGAGTTCCTTGGTGCTGGGTAGAACGTTTCGCAGGCGTTTATCCCTCGATACCGCAAAACGCAGCGCCCGCGCAAAGGCTTTGAACACGGCTTCTACCTGATGGTGCGAAGAGCGGCCGTACAGAAGGCGGAGATGAACATTGGCGCGAGCTGCCTGGGCAAAGCCTTGGAAGAAGTCTTCGACCAGTTCGGTCTGAAAGCCACCGACGGTTCGCGCGGAAAAATTCGCTTTCAGCAGGCAGAATGTCCGGCCACCAAAATCAACCGCGGCGGCGGCAAGAGTTTCATCCATAGGCATAAGGAAATAGCCAGCGCGGAGAATGCCACGCCGTTCGCCCAACGCGGTGTTGACCGCTTCACCGAACGCGATGCCGACGTCCTCAACAGTGTGATGTTGATCGACGTCGAGGTCGCCCGTGGCTTTCAGCCGAAGATCGAAGGCTCCATGACGCGTGACCAGGTCCAGCATGTGGTTGAAGAAGGGAATGCCCGTGGAAATGTCGGATTTGCCGCGGCCATCGAGGTTCAGGCGCAAGTCAATTTGAGTTTCTTTTGTTTCGCGTTGAATTCTTGCGGTTCTAGGCATGATCGTTCCTAACGGGCAGGGCCAAGGATTTTCAGGAGCTTGCCAAGTTCGGCTTGAGTGCCAATAGTTATGCGGGCAAAGCCGGGGCCGAGGTCATGGCTGCGTTCACGCACGAGGATGTTGTGGCGCGAGAGTTCGCGAAAGAAGGCCGGGCCGGGCTTGCCGAAGTCCGCAAGCAGGAAATTGGCGGCGCTGGGATAGACGCGTACGCCACGTTTTGCGAGCTCGCGGGCAAACCAGGCACGGAGGCGCTTCACCCCGCGTACATAACGGTCAATGGATTTGCGCTCTTCAACGGCAGCCACTCCGGCAGCCAGGGCGGCAGTGTTCACCGGATAGGGTGGCATGGCACGGCGCACAAAGGAAAGGGAATCGCGCTGGCCGATCACCGCGCCAAGACGCAAACCGGCCAGGCCTTCGGCTTTCGAAAAGGTGCGGGCGACGAAAAGATGGGGATAGCGGCGGACCCAGGGCACGGCAGATTCGGCGGAAAATTCCGCGTAGGCTTCGTCGAGCACCACAACGGTGTGCGTGGCGGCCTGAAGCAATTTGCGGATGGCATCGCGGCCCACAAACGTGCCGGTAGGATTATTTGGATTGGCGAGGAAGAACACGCGGGGTTTCTTCTTGAGAGCGGCGAGCGCTTCGGCGAGAGGGAAGTCCATGTTCGCGCCGTAGCGCAAGACCTGGACTCGGGCGCCAGCAATTTCCGCATAGTAGCGGTACATGGGGAACGTGGGCTCGCAGATAAGCACGCTGGTGCGCGGCTCGACGAAAGTGTCGAAAAAAACGCGCAAGGCGTCGTCGCCGCCGTTGGTCAGGAGCAGTTCTTCGGGCAGCACGCAAAAGTAGCGGGCCAGTTTTCGTGTGGAGAGTTCGTATTCCGGATAAGTGGCAATTTGCTTGGCGCTGAGGCGGGCCAATGATTTGCGCGCCGCAGCGCCGCAACCGGTAGTGTTCTCGTTGAAGTCCAGGCGAATTTTTCCGGAGCGGCCCTCGGCAGGCGCTTCGTAGGTGCGGCGCAGGAGAATGGCTTTGCGCACGGGAAGGCGAACCTTCATCTGCGCACCTCGATGGCGTTGGCGTGCGCGAGCAGTCCCTCGGCGCGCGCCAGGACCTGGACATCCCTGGCAAGGCGACGAAAACCGGTGGGGCTGATGGTCTGCACGCTAATCTGCTTCACGAATTCATTCGCGGAAAGACCGCCGCGCCGTCGCGCCCAACCGCCGGTCGGCAATACGTGATTGCTGCCGCTGGCGTAATCCCCGAACGGCTGCGCGCTGAGGTGACCGACGAAGATCGTTCCCGACGAATGGATTTTCTTGATCAGTGCCGGCGAGCTTTCCGGGATGGACAGATGTTCCGGCGCGAAGCGATTCACAAACGTGACGGCCTGATCCAAGCCACGTGCCAGAAGAATTGCTCCAATCTTTTCCATGGAGATGCGGGCGGGATTGGTGGGTGGCAATACGTTCAACTGAGCGGCGACTTCCTGTTGCACCTGTTCGGCTAATCTCGCTGACGTGGTAACGAGAAAACTTCCCGCGTCCGGAGCGTGTTCCGCCTGGGCCAGCAAGTCAGCAGCAATCCAGCGGGGGTTGCCACTGCCTGCCAGAACAATGGCCTCCGTCGGTCCCGCCGGAAGATCGATGGCGCAGTCTGAGCTGACGATCTGCTTGGCGGCGGTGACATAGCGATTGCCGGGGCCAAAGATTTTTTCGACGGGCGCGATTCGTTTTGTTCCATAGGCGAGCGCGGCAATTGCTTGAGCTCCGCCGATGCGCGCCAAGTGCTTCACGCCGAGCAAGCTGGCTGCGGCGAGCAGTTGGTCGTTGGCTCTGGGACAGGCAACAACGATGCGCTCAACCCCAGCCACCTGCGCGGGAACCGCAGTCATAATCATGGTCGAAAAAAGTGCAAAACGCCCGCCGGGAATGTAGCACCCGATGGCATCGATGGGGCGAAGAACTTGCGTGACGGTTACTCCCGGTTCGACCTGGAGCGACCATTCGCGCGGCATCTGTTTTTCCGCCACGCGCCGCACGTTCTTCGCGGCATGCTCCACCGCATGAAGGAATTTGCGGCCGACACGCTTGCGGGCGGCTGCCATTTCACGGCGCGAAAGCCACAACCCCTCGCGCGGCAGATCCACGCCATCGAGCTTGCGGGACCAATGATCCAGCGCAACATCGCCGCGTCGTTTCACGTCGGCGACAATGCGCGCGGCGGCACGATATGCCGCCCGGTCGCGCCCTTCGCGGCTTTTCAGCAGGACTGCTTCGGTTTCGGGGGTGAGTTTCAGGATGCGCATCACAGCACGATCTTGTTCAAAGGATATTCCACAATACCCTGCGCCTTGGCTGCCTTCAGCTTGGGAAGTATCTGCCGGACGACGGCTTCTTCAATAATCGTGTTCACGGCCACCCAATCGGAGTCGCTCAGCGCGGAAATCGTGGGATTCTTCAACGCGGGAAGGACAGAAAGCACCGTGGCAAGATCCTCGCGCCTCACGTTGAGCATCAGGCCGACCCGCGTGGCGGCGTCAATGGCGCCCTGGAGCATCAGGATAAGACTTTCTGCCTTCTCCCGCTTCGCCGGGTCTTCGGCGGATTTGCGATTCATGATGAAAACGGTGGAGGATTCCAGGACGGTGTCCAGGATGCGCAGGCGATTGGCGCGCAGCGAGGAGCCGGTTTCCGTTACTTCCACAATGGCGTCGGCGAGCTGCGGCACCTTCACCTCGGTCGCGCCCCAGGAAAATTCCACGCGTGCTTTCACGCCGTGCTTTGCCAGGTACTGCTGAGTGATGCCGACCACTTCCGTGGCGATGACTTTGCCCTCCAGATCGCGCGGTTCATGAATGGAAGAGTCGTCCGGAACCGCGAGCACCCATTTCACGCGCGCCAACCGCTGCTTGGCGTAAACCAACTCTGCCAGTTCGATCACATCCGCGGCAGTTTCCTGGACCCAGTCGTGACCCGTAATCCCAGCGTCCAGGGCGCCCGTTTCGACATAGCGGGCCATTTCCTGCGCGCGCACCAGCAGGCAGTTCATTTCCGTGTCGTCGATGGCCGGAACGTAGCTGCGCGAACTGAGAGTGACCTTCCACCCCGCGCGGGCCAGTAGATCAATCGTGGCATCCTGCAAACTACCCTTGGGAATACCAAGTTTCAGAAGACTCATTGCCCGTCCTTTTTGCCATAGATATCCATCGGAACAAACACCCGTTCGGCGATGACCAGGGAAGAGCCGTCCGATTCAAGGGAGCGGAAGAAACAACTGCGGAAGCCTTCATGGCACACCCCAGGGCCGAGCGGCTCAACCAGAAAGAGCAATGCGTCGGCGTCGCAATCGACGCGAACTTCGCGGACGCGGAGGACGTGGCCGCTGGTCTCGCCCTTTTTCCAAAGACGGTTTCGGGAGCGGGAAAAAAAATGGACCTCGCCGGTTCGTTGTGTTTCTTCAAGCGCTTCGGAATTAAGGTAACCGAGCATCAGGACTTCGTTGGTCCGGTGGTCCTGAACGACTCCCGGGATAAGTCCATCTAGTCTTTTAAATGCCAGTTCCACGACAGCCTCCACAAAAACAAAAAACCCGCCGGGCGATGCGCGCCAGCGGGCTGATTAGAGCTTGATATTAAATAAGCGCTAGACAGACCAGAACGGGCGCGGCGACAAGCCGTGACGGTGATGGTGTCGATGCGCCTGCAAACTCATGAGAACTGAAAGATACACGAGTCCCCGAGGAGGCGCAATACAAAGTTCGAGTTTGGAGCATCGAAAGATTGAATGCTAGATACGGCTGACAGACCCGGGGGGTGCGCTGGAACTGTAGTTCATGGTCATCTTCAGCTGGAGGGCAACGCCAAAACGGCCATTCGCCAGACTTTCCACGCGCACCACTTCGGCAACATATTCACAGTTCATGGGGTCGTAGGCGGAGGCGAACGGAAAGGTGACAAAGACGCGCATGCCCTTGTAATAATTGGGGCGCCTGGTATGGAAGTAAATGCCTTCTTTTGATGCATTTACGCTGACTGGCAGGTCCTCGAAATGCTCATCCCGGGGCTCGGAGGGGCGCACACGAAGGGGCTTGGCAATTTTGGCCCGGCGGAACTGCCTCTTATGTGGAAACTGTGGGTCGTTCAGTTCGGGCATTCTCTAGTCCAGTCGTTCGGCTAAGTTCTATGATTAGGGGCCTTGGTTGAAACGTCAAGAGAGTGCGCCGAATCTGATACTCATCAGGAGATATCGTATAGGGAACAGGAGGGCTGGATGGGCGACAAGGTGCAAAAGAGTGACGAGGAATGGAGGAAACTGCTTTCTCCGAATCAGTATTATGTGACCCGTCAAAAGGGCACAGAACCACCCTTTACGGGGGAGTACGAATCAACGGACACGCCCGGAACCTACCAGTGCGTTTGTTGTGGACAGCCGCTTCCGCTCCGAGACCAAATTTCATTCGGGCTGTGGTTGGCCGAGCTTCTATGATCCGACGGCCCCTGGAGCGGTAGATGAGACTGTGGATACCTCGCATGGCATGGTCCGGACGGAGGTCACCTGCAGCCGCTGCGGGGCACACCTGGGTCACGTCTTTGATGATGGCCCGAACCCCACTGGATTGCGATACTGCATCAATTCCTTGGCGTTGAAGTTGGAGAAAAAATAAGACGGGCTGCGAGAGCCCGCCAGCTTTCTAGGGAGCAATCTTGGTGAATTCCCGATGAATTACGCGGCCGGGCAGTTGTAGGCTACCATCTCTGCGACCGGATCGACTTCCCTCTGCCACGCCGCTACCAGCAAGACCTTGTGCCCCGTGGGATAACGGAAAACATAGTAGACGTTGTCAGCTCCATCGAGTTCATAAAAACCGGGCCGGCGGACGTCTGGGCGCCCGGTCATGCCTGCGTTCAGGAGCAGGCGGAGTTCCAGCATCTGCTCCGGCGTATGGTTCCGGAGGTCCTCGAGCATGGGCGGCCGCTTCTCTATCCCAATCTTGTTGACTTCCTTGCCCGCCGTTAGAACCATCATCAACCCCCATAGGTAAAGACGCAGAGAGCCGCAAAATGTTTCATGAAATGAATACCGATCGGGGAGTGGGAGCTCAGTCGTGTGTCGCAAAGCGGAGAGTTTCCAGGGAACGGGGCCGAAGCATCAGATTTTATTAGCCTCGCCAGAAAGAATCCCATAAGACGATTTGTCAGCGGGGTGAAGACGTAGCGGCGCCGGACAACAGCGAATTAGGGGGCGTTCGGTGCGTGATGCGCACCAGCCGCCACAGTTCCCAATTCTTCGAGACTCGTCAGGACCGGGGGCCGCGGTTGGACCAGTCCTTTATTAGAATCTTATGTCCATGGGGTTACTATTTCGTATGCTACTTGCGCAAAGTTGAGTTTCTTGCGATAGTAGCGGACTTAGAGCAGTCGCTCACCGAGGGACTCCGTGGCCAAATCAGCTAGCAAAGCTCCCCGAAAAACCGTAAGGGATGAGAAGTCTGAATTCGGCAAAGATCGCCGCCGCCGTCATCATCACTACCTTGTCACCGTCAACTACGCGGATGGAGAGACTTTTGGAAGGGTATATACGGACAAGGAAAAGGCGACTCGTTTTGCGGACCGCCAGCGGCGTTCCCCGATCGTTAAGTCCGCGCGCGTCACTCAAGTTTCCTGAAGTGCTGTGACTTCCCGCGCACGAGACGCCGGGAGGATTTTGTTTTTGGCGGGCAGGCGTGCTATAAAAATAAGAGTTCGCGGCGGCCTTAGTATAGTGGTAGTACGGAACCTTGCCAAGGTTCAGGTGTCGGTTCGATTCCGATAGGCCGCTCCATTTTCCCTCCTGGGCGTAAAACAAAAATATCCTCAGCCTCGTAAAGAATCACGCTGAACATTTGCGCGGTTACCGACTAAAATGCACGCAGAGTGATTTTCCGTTCCGTGAAAACCTGGCACATCGCGGTGGGCAGCACGCGTCGTCCAAAGTTGAACGCGGTGAAGGAAGCCGCATTGGCCATTGCGCCAATGTTGGGTGACGGCGCGGAGTTGGACGTGGCAGGTTACGAAGTGGAAAGTGGCGTCAACCACACGCCTTCTTCCCGCGAAGAACTGATGCGCGGGGCACGGCAGCGCGTCGAAGCGCTTCAGGAAATCCTCCGCGCGCAAGGTTACACCATCGACTTTTTTATTGGGCTCGAAGGCGGGCTGGACGTCGCCGCGGAAAATGGCGCGAAAAAGGTGTTTCTGGAAAGCTGGGCGTACGTAAGTGACGGGACGCAGGGGCATTTCGGGTGTTCCGGCAGCATCGAACTGCCAGAGGCGCTGGCCGAAGAGGTGTTATCGCGGGGCACGGAACTTTCCGTCGCGATTGACGAGTTCGCCGGCCAGGTGGGAATCCGCGATGGCCAGGGCGCCTGGGGCGTGCTCTCCCGAAACCTCATCTCAAGGCAAGATTCCTTTCGTCTCGCCGTGCTCGCTGCGTTCGCACCTTTTTACAACGCGAAGATGTACAGGGCTGCCGCGGCGGCCGGGGAGTGATGGGAAAGTTGTTTGGGAAAGTGTATTCTGTGGAATAAAGGGAGCCGGCTCCGCAGCGGTTGACCAGGGTATACACAGGAGAAAACACGTGGACATCGTGAAGGGCAACATGGGCTGGATCGAAGTTGTGGTCGGTCCGATGTTTTCTGGGAAGAGCGAAGAGCTGATCCGCAGATTGCGCCGCGCGGAGATTGCGCGCCAGCGGGTACAGATCTTCAAGCCGGCGATCGACTCTAGATTTGCGGCCAACGAAATCGTTTCGCACTCCGGATTGGGCATACCCTCTGATAATGTTTCCAAGGCCTCTGAAATTCTGGAGAAACTGCAGCCACGCACCGAAGTAGTAGGAATTGACGAAGCGCAATTTCTGGGCGACGAAGTCGTGGACGTTTGCACCAAGCTTGCCAATCTCGGCAAGCGGGTAATCGTGGCCGGTCTGGACACAGATTATCGCGGGCGTCCCTTTGAGCCCATGCCGCGGCTGTTGGCGGTGGCGGAAGAGATCACCAAGCTGCTAGCCATCTGCGTTCGCTGCGGCAATCCCGCCGTGCACACACAGCGAATGGTGGAAAGCGAAGAACTGATTGTCGTCGGCGCCAGCGACTCCTACGAGGCGCGGTGCCGGCGCTGCTTTGAACCCAATCCCGCGCAGGCGCGCCGCGAAAACGGACCCCAGGTCCTGACTCGCAACCGCGCTGCCGCGGGTGGTGCGTAGTCGAATTCGCTCCGGCACCTGCTCTACCATTTCACGCTCCAGGACAACTATGCGAATCGAATCGAAAGCACCAACACGCGTCGACCTTGCCGGCGGCACGCTGGACATCTGGCCGCTGTACCTTTTTCATCCCGGGGCGGTGACGGTAAACGCCGCGATTTCGCGCTACGCTTCGTGCGTGGTCGAAACGCATCCCGCCGGCGATAATCGCATCAAACTGGTGTCGCTGGACACCAATCGCTCCGAGTCCTTTGACTCGCTCGAGCATCTGTTTCGGGGCAAACGGTATCGCCTGCCGCTGCTGGCGGAAATTGTGAAGTTCTTTCATCCCAAGGGCGGGTTCTCCCTGACCACCAATTCCGAGGCGCCTGCCGGCGCTGGGATTGGCGGATCAAGCGCCATGGCAGTGGCGATCTGCGCTGCGCTGGACCGCTATACGGGCGCGGGCCGGAGCAAGGTGGACTGGGTGCACATCAGCCGAGATGCCGAGGCCATCGTGATTCACATTCCCACTGGCATGCAGGATCACTATCCGCCGGCTTTTGGTGGCGCGGCGGCCATTGAATTGATTCCTGGCGGTGAGCGCCGCATCGAAATCAACGTGAATCTGGACGAACTTGAACGCCGGCTGGTGGTTTGTTACACCGGCAAGCCGCGGCAATCGGCCATCAATAATTGGGGCGTTTTCAAGGCCCACATCGACAACAAGAGGGCGGTGGTGAGCAACCTGGAACGAATTTCACAGATCGCGCAAAAGATGCGCGATGCGCTGGTAGCGGGAAATTGGGCGGAAACTGGACGTTTGATGCATACGGAATGGCAATTCCGCCGCAGGAATCTGCCGACGATTTCGACAAAAACCATCGACCGGATTATTGAGAACACGCGGCGCAAAGGCGCGCTGGCGGGGAAGGTTTGCGGAGCGGGCGGAGGAGGCTGCGTGGTGCTGCTGATCGAACCGGATGCGCGCGAAAGGGTAGAAAAGACGGTTGTTGAGTCCGGTGGCCAGCTCCTGCCCATGCATATTGACCGGCAAGGGGTCCAGGTGGTCGCGCAATAATTGTACTTCTAAGCGCTACTCAATCGCCTCGACGCATCATAAAATAGTAGGGGCCCGGGAAAAGGGCCATCTTAACCAATGTTCTTTCGGTTCGCCATTCCGCTCAGCCTGCTCTTGTACGTCTACTCCGACGTGCCGCACCTGCTGCCTCCGCATCCGGCGGAACATCCAGGTCCGGACACTTTCACTCCGGAGGATCGCATCCCGCTTTATCCGTCCATGTTGGCCACGGACGCGCCGGATCAGGACAAACCTGCGGCACCGTCCTCGAAAAGAGGTGACACACTGCAGGAGACTTCCAAACTGTCCCTGATTCGTTACGTTTCCGGAGAGTTTGCGAAGGCTCTAAAACCTCTTCCAGGCGGAAAAGAAGGTTTCACCTTGAATGCGGACAAACCGGTCGATGAGGATAACCTGAACCGCGCGGTCACGCTGCATGGCGCGGCCGTGAATGCCGGCGATCGGGTTCAGATCACCAAGCTGGAATTTCACGAGCATACGATCATCGTGGATGTGAACGGCGGCGGGCGCCCCAAGCACAGCTGGCGCGACCATATTCAATTCGGCATGGGCGGGCCGATGCCTACGAACACCACCACGAGCACGGGACAGGATCAGGGCCCGCCCGGCTTCCAGCAGGGCCGTGGAGGAACCATCTACCTGCAGTTTTCCAAGAATGTGCCGGACCTCACTCCCGACGATCTGAAGACGCTGCTTGCCCCGTTCCTGGATTTCTCTAAGGTACGCTCGGCTTCGGTCCACTGGATTGATACACTCCCGCCGGAAACGAAAAAAGCCATCACCGAGCGACGAGCGATCGTCGGAATGGACCGCGACGAAGTGGTGGCGGCCATTGGCAAGCCGGACCGCAAAGTGCGCGAGCGCGACGCTCAGGGCAACGACACGGAAGACTGGATCTACGGTCATCCCCCCGATAAAACCGTTTTCGTCCACTTCATTGGCGACCACGTCGAGGGAATCAAAGAGTTCCCGCACTAAGCCTGGGCCTCCTGCCCGGCCCCGTTTTCTCATTCCGCAAAATGGACCCTATCGACGATGTGCGCCATTCCTATTGCCAAGCCATAGGAGATATGGGATATTTCCTATGGGCATGCCATAGGAGGACGCTGTGGGTGAGAGAGCGGATGTCTGGCAAGGGACGCTGGCCTTGATGGTCCTGAAAACGCTGGAGTCGATGGGCCCGCTTCACGGCTACGGCATAGCACGCCGCATTGAACAGACCAGCGGCGATTTGCTCTCGGTCAATTACGGCACGCTGTACCCGGCGCTTTTGAAATTAGAGCAGGAAGGCTACATCGCCTCGGAGTGGGGAGTCTCGCACAACAATCGCAAAGCAAAATATTACAAACTGACGCGCGCAGGCCGCAAGCAGGTTGAAAAAGAAACGCAAGACTGGGAGCAAACCACCGCCATCCTCGCCCGATTTTTGTCTTCCAAGGAGCAGGCCTCATGAATTCGCTCCGAGTCTTTTTCTCTCGCCTCCGCAACCTGTCTCGCAGAGAACAGCTCGAGCGCGAACTGAATGATGAGCTCGACGCTCATCTCGAACTTCACACTGCCGACAACCTCCGCGCGGGCATGTCTCCCGCCGAAGCCCGCCGCGTTGCATTGCTGAAACTCGGCGGCCTCGAGCAAACCAAAGAATCCGTTCGCGAACAACGCACCCTCCTGTTTCTCGAAACTTTCGTCCAGGACATTCGACTTGCTCTGCGCATGCTTCGCAAATCTCCCGGCTTCACAACTGTCGCTGTTCTCACCCTTGCCTTAGGCATCGGCGCCAACACCGCAATCTTCAGCGCCGTCAATTCCGTGCTCCTTCGTTCCTTGCCTTTCCCGCATCCCTCCGAACTCGTCGATATTTCGGCGCGCAGCACTCTTTACGACTTCACCAGTCTTGGTATGTCCCTTCCCGATATTGCCGAAGTCCGCTCTGGGGCTTCTTCTTTTGCCGCTCTTGCCACCTACCAAGACTCTCCAAGGGAGCTCAGTGGCGGAAGCTCGCCCGTGCGGCTTGAAAGCACTGAGGTCTCCGAAGATTTCTTTCCGGTTCTTGGGATTCGTCCGTTGCATGGCAGGACCTTTACTTCGTCCGACCTGCAGTCTGGCAGCCGCGCCGTCGTACTTGGTTATTCCTTGTGGCGCGAGCGGTTTGGCGGTGATCCCTCCACAATTGGGAAGACGATCACCCTGGATGGCCAGCCGCACACCGTCATTGGCATCATGCCCGCTCTACCTCATCTTGGCTTTGCCACCGACTCCAGGCTTTGGACGGCCCTTCTTCCCACCAACAAACAGCTCACAGCTCGAGACAGTCATGACTATTCCGTCCTCGCTCGTCTCAAGCCTCACACCAGCGTTGCGCGAGCGGAAAAGGAACTCGACACCATCGCGGCGCGTCTCCAGATCGCCTATCCCGATTTCGACAAGGGCTGGAGCATTCACGCCACTTCCTTGAAGCAATTCTTGCTCGGCGACGCCCGTCCACCTCTCACCATTCTCTTCTGCGCTGTAGGCTTTGTTCTGCTGATTGCTTGCGCCAATGTCAGCAATCTTTTTCTCTCGCGCGGATATGCCCGTCGCCGTGAATTTGCCATCCGCGCTGCGATGGGGGCCACACGCAAGCAACTCTTGCGGCAACTGGCCGTCGAATGCCTTCTCGTAGCCTTGGCGGGCGGGGCTTGTGCCTTCTTGTTCACGATCTGGACCATCCAGGCGCTCCGCTCGATTCTTCCTCCCGAATTTCCGCGCCTTCAGGATATCCGCATGGATAGCACGGTGGCCTGGTTCACTCTCGGTGCCTCGCTACTCGCTGCGGCACTCTCCGGCCTCGCCCCTGCATTGCTGAGGACTCGTCAAGACCTAAGCGTCGCCATCAAGGAAAGCAGTGGCGGCACCGGCATGAGCGGATCCAGCGCGGGCCACAATTTCTGGCGCCAACTGCTGGTGGTCAGCGAAGTGGCCCTGGCGGTCATTTTGCTGATTGGCGCGACGCTGGCAGTGCGCAGCTTCGGCCGGCTTCTTCGCTTGGATCTCGGCTTCCGCCCCGATCATCTCCTAACCTTGCGCCTGGACTTTCCAAAGTTTCGCTTTGCCAGTCCAAAGCAAGCCATAACGCTGGTTCAGCAATTACTCGATGAGACTCGTATCTCTCCCGGAGTAGCCTCTGCCTCCGCGGGCCTCGTCTTTCCCATGTCCGACGAAGTGGGCGAAACGACTTTCGAGACCGAGACCACTGCCAGTGACCCCAAACTCGGCCAACAGTCCGCCTTGGGGAACCGCGCTGCTCCCGATTTCTTCCGCACCCTTGGGATCCCTTTGCTTGTCGGCCGCGACTTTAGCAACGGTGACGCAAAAGGGAATTCACCTGTCTTTGTGGTGAATGAGGCTCTTGCGCGGCAATACTTCGGAAACGTCAATGTAGCAGGTAAACGCTTTTCCTCGGAGTTTGCATCGGGGCGGCCCGTCTGGGGCCAGATCATCGGGGTTGTCGGCAACGTTCGCGAAGCAGCCCTTCGCGCAGAGCCTAAGCCACAGGTCTACGCGCCGTTTTACCAGACGTCTAGTGCTTTTGGTGTCTATCTGGTGGTTCGCTCGAAATCAGATCCCCTGGCCATTGTCCCGGTTCTTCAGGAGCGCATCTGGAGCGTGGACAAAACTCAACCGATAACCGCCATTGCCACTGTCGAGGCGCGCATTGCCGAAGTCCATGCCGGGCCCAGATCCCAGAGTATCTTGCTTGGCTTCTTCGGTGTGGTCGGCTTCCTTCTCGCCCTCATCGGTGTCTACGGCGTGATTTCCTATCTGGTGTCTCTCCAGACACGAGAGATCGGCATTCGCATGGCTCTTGGTGCCCACCCTGCCCAGGTTCTCCGCCTGGTCGTCGTCCACGGACTGAAACTCACGCTAGGTGGTGTTCTCATCGGCATTCCTTGTGGCCTCGCCCTTACGCGGTATATGAGCAGCATGCTATTCGGCATCGGTGCCCACGATCTGGTTACGTTTGCTGGCGTTCCCGTGTCGTTCACGGTGGTTGCAGTCGTTGCATGTCTGATTCCGGCGCGCCGGGCCACTCGCGTCGATCCCATGATCGCCCTGAGGTATGAGTGAGGTTGCCACAGATGGAGCCACCACCGCGGTGAACCCATCCCCCAAATTCACGCGCTGGGCAACTAATTTTCTTATCCGGCACGGAACAAAATCGGGCCTCATGGCGTCAATGGTTACAAGGGAAGGTGTGAGTAGATACACGTGTGGCCGTTGGAACCAGGTCAGGGAATGAGGCAAGTCGGAGGCGGGCTGCGGGAAGCAGGCTAGGCTGAAACTGCGGCGCCTCTTGGGGGTTCCATGGAAACACTATGGAAGGATATCCGGTTTGCACTGAGGAATTTAAGGAAGACCCCAGGATTCACAATCGTTGCCATCCTGACACTTGCGCTGGGAATTGGGGCGTCCACGGCCATCTTCAGCGTTCTCGAGAACATCCTGATGGAGCCTTTTCCTTACCCGGACGCGCAGCGTTTCATGTCCATCCAGATTCACGACACGGAACGGAATGAGCCGGGTGGGCGCGCGGGATTCAGCGGGCCCGAACTCCTCGATTATGTGGAGCAGAATCATGTCTTTGACCGCGTGATCGCCAATGACAACCAAGACGTGCTGTACCACAACGGCGAGGGCACGCAGCTTCTGAGGGGAAATTGCATCACCCCGGGGACCTTTGAATTTTTGGGCATGAACGCGCTTCTTGGCCGCGTGGCGCAACCAGCGGACTATGAACCTGGCGCCGCTCCTGTTTTCGTGCTGCGGTATAAGACCTGGGTGAAAGAGTTTGGCGCCGATCCCAATATCCTTAACAAAACGTTTATTTTGAACGACACGCCACGAACTTTAATTGGCATCATGCCGCCGCGCTTCGGATGGGGTGACGCCGACTTGTGGATTCCAGAGAAGCCGAGCCGCGCGGTTGCAAATACGGCGGTGGCCGGAGCGTTTCCGCGATTTTGGTTTTTTCTGGGACACCTGAAACCGGGAGATTCACAGCGAGAAGCCGTGGCGGATTTAACGGTGGTGGCAAAGCGGCTAGCGACCGTCTACCCCAAAGACTACCCGAAGCACTTCACCGTGGAGATTCAATCCCTAACGGACTTGGTTGTCGGGCAGTTCCGCACCACGCTGTATATCGTGCTTGCCGCGGTCGGGCTGCTGCTCCTGATTGGATGCGGAAATGTGGCGAATCTTCTTCTGGCTAGGGCCACCACCCGAGAAAAGGAATTTGCCATTCGATCCGCTCTAGGAGCGAGCCGCGGCCGCGTCATTCGTCAGCTCCTGGTGGAGAGTCTGATCCTGGCGCTGGGTGGCGCAGCGGCGGGAACGCTGCTGGCCTGGAGTGGTTTGAAATTCCTGGTGGAGTTGATGCCGCAGAACATCATTCCAGCAGAAGCCGTCATCCGGCTGAATGCTTCGGTGCTGCTTTTCACGTTGGCAGTGGCGACAGTGACTGCGCTCATCTTTGGACTCGTTCCGGCAGTACAGGCCGCCCGGAAAGACCTGAACGATCCGCTGCGCGACACCAGCAGGGGCCTCAGCGGTGGATTCCGTCACGGAAAGCTACGCAATACCGTGGTGGTGCTGGAAGTCGCGCTTTCGCTGACGCTTCTGGTGGCAGCAGGGCTTTTGATGCGGAGTTTTGTGGCCCTTCGTGAAGTGCACCTCGGGTTCCAGCCTGATCACGTGTTGGTAGCCAGGTTGCCTCTGCCCGTGGAACGCTACAAAACCGCGGAGCAGATCGCCGCCTTCTACCGGCCTCTATTGCAACGCTTGCAGGCGCTGCCCGGCGTTGTGGCTGCTACCGAGACCAGCACTCTTCCTCCCTACGGTGGAATTGGCAGCGAGATCGAAATTCCCGGCAAGACGCATTCGGAAAAGTGGAACGCCATCTTTCAACTCTGCAGCGAAGGATATTTCCCGGTTCTCAAAATCCAGTTTCTGGATGGCAGGGCCTTTACGGAGGCGGAGGTCAGTGGCGCGCGCAAGTTGGCGGTAGTCAATCAGGCTTTCGTGAAAAAGTTTCTTTCCGGAGAGAACCCCATCGGCCGGCAGGTGCGCATCGAGCAGCTCACCGAATTCGAAGACAAAGTGGCGGAACCCATGTTCGAAATCATCGGACTGGTCGCCGATGTCCGGAACCGCGGGCTCCAAGATGCTCCCGAGCCGGAAATCTGGATACCTTATACGGTGACGGGCTCTTCGTTTAGAGGAATTATGGTTCGTACGGCGCAAGAGCCACTGTCCATGATCAACGTAGTGCGCCACGAAGTCTGGGCAACTGACCCCAACGTTGCTCTAACGCTCACCGGCACCTTGGAAGGTTTTATCAGCCAGTTCTCCTACGCCGGGCCGCGATTCGGTTTCCTACTCATGATCATTTTTGGCGCAATCGGATTGATCCTCGTCACCATCGGGGTTTACAGCGTGCTTGCCTATACCACAGCGCGGCGCACCCAGGAAATTGGCATTCGCATGGCGCTTGGTGCGGCCGGTCCGGAAGTACTCGGAATGGTGATCCGCATGGGCCTGCAGCTGGTGGCCAGCGGGGTGGGGCTTGGGTTGGTCGCCAGTCTTGCGTTGGGGAAAATCATTGCCACGCAGCTTTGGGGAGTATCGGCTTACGACCCTTGGACGCTGACGTGCGTTCCCGTGGTTTTGCTGATGACCGGATTCGTTGCTTGCTGGTTGCCCGCAAGGCGCGCTGCGCGTGTTGATCCCAATATCGCCTTAAGGTACGAGTGATGAGCAGATGCGCGTCACAAAGATTCGATGGCCGCGCTCGCGGAAGTGAATTGCCAGCGGCGCACTTTCCAATTCTTCTTTCCTGTGGCATGGCCAGACAGGGCATGGTACCCTCATGTGGTCACGCCACAGGAGGCAACTTGAGCGACTTGAAGCTGGATCTGCTCCAGGGCACGCTGGACCTGATGGTCCTGCAAACCCTTGCCGCCATAGGCCCGCTGCACGGGTACGGCATCGCGCGCCGCATCGAGCAGGTCAGCGGCAACGAAGTCCTCCTGAACCAGGGTACCATCTATGCCTCGCTCGTCCGGCTTCAGCAGCGCGGCTGGATTTCCGCCGAGTGGGGAACCTCTGAGAACAATCGCAGGGCCAAGTTTTATTCCATCACCAGGCGCGGCCGGAAACAGCTCACCCAAGACGCCGCTTACTGGCAGCGGGTCTCGATGGTGATGAGCCGCATTCTTGCGGCGGAGGAAGAGGAGACGGAATCATGATCTCCTGGCTGCGCCGTTCGCTGCTGCGCCTCGCCGCGCACTTCCGCCCCGGCCAATTCGATGAAGACCTTGAGGTCGAAATTTCCTCCCACCTCGGTCTCGCCATCGAAGAAAATCTCCGCGCCGGCATGAACCCCGACGAAGCCCGACGTCAGGCGCTCATCAATCTAGGTGGCACCCAGCAAGCCAAAGAAAACCATCGCGAAGCCCGCGGCCTGCCTGCTCTCGAAGCTTTGCTCCAGGACCTCCGCTTCGCTCTCCGCATGTTGCGCAAATCTCGAAGCTTCACCGTGATCGCCGTTCTTGCCCTGTCCCTGGGCATTGGTTTTTCTACCATCATCTTCAGCATTTTCTACAATGGAGTCCTCTATCCATTTCCTTATCGAGACGCGCAGCGGCTGACCGTGATTGGCATCGTCGACACGCAACACAATTCGGACCGCTTCCGCGAAGTGTACCACCTCAGCGAAGTGGCAGCGTTTCGCAAGCAAGCTCAAACCTTCGAAGATGTGGTCGCCTACTCTGGGTGGGATACCGTCTTTCTCCACCAAAACACGCCGGAGCAGGTTCACGTCTGCGTCACCACACCCAATATCATGGAGTTTTGGGGCGTGCCTCCGTTTCTTGGCCGCGGCATCACAGAGCAAGACGCTCAGCCGGCTGCCGGCCCCGTCGCCCTCCTCGGCTACGCGTTTTGGAAAAGCACGTTCCACGACGATAAGGCCGTCCTCGGCACCACAATTATCGTGAACAAGCATCCACGTACCATCATTGGCGTGATGCCTCCTCGCTTTGGCCTGTTTGGCGCCGACTTCTATATCCCTATCAACTGGAACCGCCCCGAGCCCGCCGACTACCAGGATGCTGAAGATAAGAACGACCCCATGTACTTCTTTGCCACGGGTCTTATCAAACCTAACGTCGGCCGGGAGACCGCTGGCGCCGATTTGCAAGTCATCGCCAAACGACTCGCTACTCTTTATCCAAAAGACTATCCCGAACATTTTCAAATGACCGCCAGGCCCCTCAACGAAGTCATCGTCGACGATTTCAAGCAAACGTTGTTCCTGCTGATTGCCGCCGTTGTCCTGCTGCTCCTCATTTCCTCCAGTAATGTCGCCAGTCTCTTGCTGACGCATCACACCGCGCGCGCCCGGGAGATCGCCTTGCGCACCGCGCTCGGAGCCAGCCGGGGGCGACTAATCCGCCAGCTTTTTGTGGAGACTCTCGTTGTGGGCTTGGCTGGCTGCGCGGCCGGTTGTTTCCTGGCCTACCTGGGATTGCAGATTGTCCGCTTAGTTCCGGGAGTAAACGTCCCCGGCGAAGCGGATATGTCGTTGAACTTGCCTGTGCTCTTTTTCGCCATTCTCCTCTCTCTCCTGACTACGATTCTCTTTGGTCTCTCACCATCCTTCCTGGCTGTCAAAAAGGATCTCCGCGGCAGCCTGCAGACGTCTGGCGTTAACGTAAGTTCGTCGGGCCGTGGAGTGCGCACACGCGCCGGCTTGGTGATTGGACAGGTTGCCCTTTCCATGCTCCTGCTTGTCTTCGCAGGCCTCATGATCCGGAGCTTTCTGGCGGTCACCAATTTCAACCCTGGGATCCGTACTCAAGGTCTTCTCTATGCTGAAGTACATTTTCCCGCGCATCAGTATGAGTCGGCGGAAAGCAAACGCGCCTTCTTCGATCAGACGTTGTCTCGCATATCCACGCTTCCCGGCGTTACCCACACTGCTGTTTCGTTCGGCTTCCCCATATTGGGTGGACCACGGTCTGACGATGTCACCGTGCCCGGTAAGCCCCACGACAAACCTTGGACCACTTTTTTTGATGCGGTAAGCGAGTCCTACTTTGCGACCGTTGGTATGCAATTGCTCCGAGGCCGGCTGTTCTCCGCAGACGATGTGGCCGGCGCGCGTCGCGTGGCGGTTGTCAATACCACACTCGCGAAATCATTTTTCGGCAATAACAACCCTCTCGGCCGACAGATCAAATTTAATGTTCTCGATCAAATGCCGGAAGCTCCCCACGACGCCTTTTTTGAAATTGTTGGCATTGTGAACGACGTGAAAAGTTACCAACCTCATGAACCCGTCAATCCGCAGGCTTACATCCCGTACACCTTCTCCGGTTTCGGTGATCGTTCGCTGCTCGTGCGCACTGTCACCACCCCGTCACTCGTCGTCAATCCCCTTCGCCAGGTCCTCGCTGACGTCGATCCCAATATCGTCCTGGTCCACCCGCAAACCCTAGATGAGCTGTTGCAGAGGTTTGTCTACATGAAACCCAAATTCCGTCTGATCTCCTTCGGCACCTGCGCTGGCATCGGGCTCGCCCTCGCCCTCATTGGCCTGTTCGGCGTCATGTCTTATTCCGTCACCTTGCAAACCCACGAACTCGGCGTGCGCATGGCTCTGGGGGCTCGGCCCGCCACGATCCTGTCTCTGGTTCTTCGCAAGGGACTTCTGCTGGTCGGCAGCGGCATCCTTTTGGGATTCCTAACCTCGTCCCTGACGGTCCGGATCCTGCAGTCGCAACTCTGGGGAGTTTCGGCGTTTGATCCGTGGACTCTGGTACTCGCCCCACTCGCTTTGCTCGCGGCAGGTTTGCTCGCCTGCTATCTCCCGGCGCGGCGCGCCACACACGTCGACCCGATGATCGCCCTGCGCTACGAATAAGTGCACGATGAGTATGGACATCCAACGACCGACGAACGCCCACGCTAGGAAGATCCGGCGCATGATCTACGCGGCCATTGTCGTGGTGTTGGTCGCCGGGGTCACCTATGGAGTGTCACGCCTGCGTCCTGCTGCCCCCGCTGTAGACAAGGCCACAGTGTGGACAGACGAAGTGAAGCGCGGCCCAATGCTGCGCGAGGTACATGGTCTTGGCACGCTCGTCCCCGAGGATATCCGCTGGATTCCGGCGCAAACCGATTCCCGGGTCGATCGCATCCTGATTCATCCCGGCGCCTTCGTTCAACCATCCAGCGTGATTCTCGAACTGAGCGATCCTGTCTTGCAGCGCGAAGCCCTGGACGCCGAATACCAACTCAAAGCCGCCGAGGCTGACCTTGACAGCCTGAAGGTCACCATCAACAGCGATATCCTTAATCAAAAATCCATCACCGCCAACGTGCGAAGCGATTATGAGCAGGCCAAAATTCAGCACGAAGTCGACGAAAAGCTTCGGGCCGAAGGCCTCAGCGCAACGGTCACCGAAAAATTGTCGAAAGTGAAGGTCGAGCAGCTTGCCCTTCGCCTCAAGCTCGAGGAAGATCGCACGAAGAACTCCGAGGAGTCCGCCGGCGCCCGCATCCAGGCGCAGCAGTCCAAAGTCGATCAGCAGCGCGCTCTTTACAACCTCAAACACAGCGAACTCGATTCTCTACACGTCCGCGCCGGCATTCAGGGTGTTCTCCAGGTGGTCCCCGTCGAAGTGGGCCAGCACGTGACGCCCGGCACCAACCTCGCCCGCGTTGCCGATCCCAAGCGTCTTAAAGCCGAAATCAAAATCGCGGAAACTCAGGCCAAGGACGTGGCCATCGGCCAGAAAGCGGCCGTCGACACGCGAAATGGCGTCGTCAAGGGGCATGTTTCCCGCATCGACCCGTCCGTGCAAAACGGCACGGTCACCGTCGACGTCGAAATCAGCGATCCTCTCCCGCAAGGCGCGCGCCCAGACCTCAGCGTCGATGGCACGATCGAACTCGAAAACCTGAAAGACGTGCTCTACGTGGGTCGGCCCGTACACGGGCAATCCGAAAGCACGATTGGCTTATTCAAGCTGGTGGATGACGGCGCCGAAGCCGTGCGCGTCAACGTCAAGCTCGGCCGCAGCTCCGTCAATACCATTGAGGTGATCCAAGGCTTAAAAGCCGGAGACAAGGTCATTCTCTCCGACATGTCCGCCTGGGACGCGTTTGACCGTATTCGATTGCGCTAGGGAAATCCAGATCGGGAGGCTACTCACATGACTTCTCCGAACGGCATGCTCATCAAAATGCAGAGCGTCAGCAAAATCTTCTACACCGAAGAACTCGAGACTCACGCGTTGGACGCCATCGATCTCGAAATCAAAAAGGGAGAATACCTGGCCATCGCCGGCCCCTCCGGCTGCGGCAAATCCACACTGCTGGCCATCCTCGGCCTGCTAGATTCGCCCACTGAGGGGAGCTACTCGCTCAACGGCCAGGCTGTTTCCAACCTCAAACTGAGCGAACGGTCGCGCATTCGCAATCGCGAAATTGGCTTCATCTTTCAGGCCTTTAACCTTATCGGCGATCTGACCGTCTATGAAAACGTCGAGCTGCCTCTCACCTATCGCGGCATGGTCGCCGCCGAACGCAAGGAAAAGGTGCAGCGTGCCCTCGAACGGGTTCGAAATGGCCCATAGGGCGAAACACTATCCGGCACAACTCTCAGGCGGGCAGCAGCAACGCGTCGCCGTGGCCCGCGCCCTGGTCGGCGATCCCATGATTCTGCTGGCCGATGAGCCCACTGGCAATCTCGATTCCAAGAATGGCGACTCCGTCATGGACCTGCTCCGCGACATCCATCAAACCGGGGCGACCATCTGCATGGTGACTCACGATCCCCGTTACGCGCACCACGCAGAACGCACGATTCACCTGTTTGACGGCCGTATTGTGGAGCAGAGCGCCGCGGTTTGAAATGATTCCCGGTTTGCTCGACGAGGGCCGTCTGAACCGAGCCAGCGCAAAAGCCCGCCACCAAGTCCATGAACATGGGGTAGTTGCGGACGCCCCAAACCACCGTGACGCAGCGCACGGGAAGTCGCGTTGACTTTTCGCTACACTACCCATAGCATTTTTAGTTCTACCTGCGGCGCTGTTCCGCTCACCCTGACGCCGCATACTACACCCCGCATCGGAGGAAGTAATGCCTATTAAGGTTGGAATCAACGGCTTCGGCCGAATCGGTCGTAACATTGTGCGCACCGCCCTAGATGATAAGGACATCCAGTTCGTGGCCGTGAATGACATCACGGACGCCAAAACCCTCGCGCACCTCCTGAAATACGACTCGGTCCTCGGAAACCTCCCCCACACCATCACGCACACAGACGACACCATCAGTGTGGAAGGGAAGAGCTTCAAGGTATTCAAGGTGAAGGACCCGGCGGAAATCGACTGGGCCAGCGTAGGCGCGGACATTGTGGTCGAGTCCACAGGGTTGTTCACCAAGGGCGCCGATGCGCGGAAACACATTCGCGGTCCCGTGAAGAAAGTCATTATCTCGGCCCCAGCCACCGATCCGGACGCCACCTTTGTGCTCGGCGTGAACGACAAGACCTACGATCCGGCGAAGCATCACGTGGTTTCGAACGCGTCGTGCACCACGAACTGCCTGGCGCCCGTGGCCAAGGTTCTGCATGACACTTTCGGCATCGTCAGCGGCACGATGACCACCATTCACTCTTATACGAATGACCAGAAACTGCTGGACCTCCCGCACAAGGACTTGCGGCGCGCGCGCGCTGCGGCGTTGAGCATGATTCCCAGCTCGACCGGCGCGGCCAAGGCCCTGCACCTGGTGGTTCCAGAGCTGAAGGGCAAGCTCGACGGCTATGCGATTCGGGTGCCGACCCCGAACGTCAGCGTCGTGGACCTCACCGTGTTTGTGGAGAAGCCCACCACGAAAGACGCGGTGAACGCGGCGCTGAAGGCTGCGGCGAACGGTCCGATGAAGGGCATTCTGGCGTATACCGAGGAGGAACTAGTCTCCATCGACTACCGCGGGAATGCTAACTCCTCCATCGTCGACGCCGAATACACCAAGGTGGTCGGTGACAAGTGCGTGAAGGTGCTGGCCTGGTACGACAATGAGTGGGGCTACTCCTGCCGCGTGCGCGACCTGATCAAGCTGTTGGCCTCGAAGTTCTAAAGACTGCCCGTCATTCCGAGCGAAGCGAGGAGTCTCTCTTTTGGAGTGGTAATCGAAGAGGGATTCCTCGGGCAAGTGCGGCTCTCGGAATGACAATTTCTGGATCTGTTCCGTCGCCGATAGACTGGGTAAGCCTGGCTGCTCGGCTGGAATTCCACCAGGCCGAAGACTGATTCCTGATCGCTGATATCTGATATCCAAAATCGAGAACGGAAAGTCACCATGAACAAACTCACGATTCAAGATCTCGACTTGCGCGGGAAGCGTGTATTCATTCGTGTGGATTTCAACGTGCCGCTCAAGGATGGCGTGGTCACCGACGATACGCGCATCCGGGAGACGCTGCCCACGCTGAAGCTGGCCATCGAGAAGGGCGGGCGGCTGGTGCTGGCTTCGCACCTCGGAAGGCCGAAAGGCGGACCGGACCCGAAATACTCGTTGAAGCCGGCGGCAAAGAAATTGGAGGAGCTGCTGGGCAAGCCCGTGGCGTTTGCCGCGGATTGCGTGGGGTCGGAAGCGGAAGCAAAGAGCAAGGCGCTGAAAGATGGCGACGTGCTCGTGCTCGAGAATGTGCGCTTCCATCCTGAAGAAGAGAAGAACGATGAGGCATTTTCAAGGCAACTCGGGGCGCTCTGCGACGGCGTGTTTGTGTGCGATGCCTTCGGCTCCGCTCACCGCGCGCACGCTTCGGTGGTCGGCATAACGAGATTCGTGAAGCAGGCCGCTGCCGGACTGCTGATGGAAAAGGAAATCGCCTACATCGGCAAGGCGGTGAGCAATCCGACGCGGCCGTTCGTAGCGATTCTGGGCGGGGCGAAGGTGAGCGACAAAATCGAAGTCGTCGAGAACCTGATGAAAATTGCCGACACCATGTTGATAGGCGGCGGCATGGCGTACACATTCCTGAAGGCGCAAGGCCTGGGCATCGGGAAATCGCTGCTCGAAGCAGACAAGATCGACCTGGCAAAAAAAATCCTTGCGGACGCGAAGCTGAAGAATTTCAAGTTTCTTCTCCCGCTGGACAACGTGATCGCTCCGGAATTCAAAGCCGATGCGCCATCGAAAATCGTGGACGTCACAGCGACGCCCGCGGACCAGATGGGCCTGGACATTGGCCCGAAAACGATCGCTGCGTACAAAGCGGAGATTGCCAGCGCCAGGACCATCGTGTGGAACGGGCCCATGGGTGTGTTTGAAATGCCGGCCTTTGCCAAGGGCACGCTGGAAATCGCCAAAGCCGTGGCCGCGGCCACCGCCGCCGGCGCGACATCCATCATTGGCGGGGGTGATTCCGTTGCCGCAGTGCATCAGTCCGGCGTGGCAAAACAGATTTCTCATATTTCGACCGGTGGAGGCGCGTCGCTGGAATTTCTCGGCGGCCGCAAACTTCCCGGCGTGGAGGCATTGACCAACAAATGAGCGCGACCAAACGTCGCCGGGTAATAGCCGGCAATTGGAAGATGTACAAAAATCAGGCGGAGACCCGCGCGTTTTTCGCGGCGTTCAAGCCGCTCCTGGCGGGCGTGACGGACTGCGACATCGTGGTCGCTCCGCCATTCACGAACATCCCGGCAGCGGTGGAAGCTGCTAGGGGCACGGCCATCGGCATTTGCGCGCAGGATGTTTTCTGGGAAAAGGAAGGCGCATTCACCGGGCAGATCTCTACCGGCATGCTGGTGGAAGCGGGCTGTCGCTACACCATCATCGGGCATTCCGAGCGCCGGCAATTTTTTGGCGAAACGAATGAAACCGTGCAGAAAAAGACGAAAGTGGCTCTAGCTGCAGGACTTACGCCGATTGTTTGCTTTGGGGAGATGCTGGCTGACCGCGAGGCGGGCAACACTGAAAAGGTCATAGAGTCGCAGTTCCAGGGCAGCGTGGGCGCGTTGACCGGGGAGGAATTCTCCCGTATTCTGATAGCTTACGAACCGGTCTGGGCGATTGGCACGGGCCGCACAGCTACTCCGGAAATTGCGGCGGCGGCGCATAAGTACGTTCGCCAGTGTGCGACGGCGCAGTTCTCCTCGGGCCATGCTTCAGCGTTGCGGATTCTCTATGGTGGAAGCGTCAAGCCTGACAATATTAAGGGTTTGATGGCCCAGGAAGAACTCGATGGCGCGCTGGTGGGTGGCGCGAGCCTAGACCCGAAGTCGTTCGCGAGCCTGGTAAAGGATTGGTCCCGCTAGCGCGGGGTGAACTCGGCGGTAAGCCGGGAATTGCAATTGAGAATGAGGTGCAGGAAATGCCGTCTTGGATGAAATGGACGATTTCGTTGCTGATCGGATTCGCGGTCATCGTGACCGGTTTTCGCTGGGCGCCCTGGCTGCTCACGACATTTTTCGTGATGAATTGCCTGGTGCTTATTGTGGTTGTGCTGCTGCAGAGCGGTAAAGCTGCAGATCTCGCCGGTGCGTTCGGCGGCGCAGGCAGCCAGACGGCCTTTGGCCCGCGCGGGGCGGCCAGCGTGCTTTCGCAGGCAACCACTTGGTGCGCGGTGATGTTCATGGTCTGCGCATTAGCGTTGGTGGTGCGCGTGGACCGCAGCGTGGAACAAGGCGGCTCGATCCTGCAGCAATTCTCGAAACCCGCTGCGGCGCCGGCCAAGCCCGCACCGGTAACGCCGGCCCCTGCAAACCAGCAACCGGCTGTGCCGCAGTCATCGACGCCTCAACCGTCGGCCCCAGCCGCACCGGCCAAACCGTAGGCTCAGGCGGGGCAGTTCGCGCCCCCTCAATTTCAAAGTAGATTTTGCAGGCCTATCCTTCCAAGGCGGGCCGTCTTTTTTGCAGGCGGAATTGCTCACGAGCTAAAGATCGCCCGCTATTCAAACCAACCGACAGAGTGTGGTCCCGAGAGCCGAATCTGATCGGCTCGAAGGGTCTCAACTTCAGGCAATTTACGTAATTTTAAGCGGGAAATTTGGATGGTGCGGTCGAGTGGATTCGAACCACCACGGTATTGCTACCGCCAGCCCCTCAAGCTGGTGCGTCTGCCAGTTCCGCCACGACCGCGTGGAACCGTCCTAGTATACCAAATCCGCCTACGCCGTCGAACCCAGCCCCGGTCTCAAGAGTTCTTGAACATCGTCGTCGCGCGAGACGGGTGTACACTCCCAACGTTTGAGAGCTTGTCGCTCAATCAAGTCGAGATCTGGCAGCCAATCTCTTGAGGACCAAATGAAAAACAAAATACCCAAGCTTGGATGGATTTGGATAGCGATCCTCCTGGTTGGCGCCGCGCCGTTGCGCGGCCAGCAGGCGGACAAAACGGCGCACACCTGGCCCGCGCCACAGGAAGGCGATTTCGTGGTCCACGATTTCCATTTCCAGTCGGGCGAGACGTTGCCGGAATTGCGGATGCATTATCACACGCTCGGTAAGCCGCTTATGGATGCGAGCGGCAGGGCGACCAACGCGGTTCTGATTCTCCATGGCACGGGCGGCAGCGGCGGGAGCTTCCTACGGCCGATCTTTGCGGGGGTGCTGTTCGGCCCCGGCCAACTCCTGGACGCCACAAAATATTTCATCATTCTGCCCGACAACGTCGGCCACGGAAAATCCAGCAAGCCGAGCGATGGCCTGCACGCGCATTTCCCGCAATATGACTACGCGGACATGGTGGCGCTGCAGCACGAACTGGTGCAGAAGGGCCTGGGCGTGAGTCACCTGCGACTGATCCTCGGCACCTCCATGGGCTGCATGCATTCCTGGGTGTGGGGGGAAACTTACCCGGATTATATGGACGCGCTCATGCCGCTGGCCTGCCAACCGGTGCAAATTGCGGGGCGCAATCGCATCTGGCGCAAGATGATCATTGACGGGATTCGCCAGGACCCGGAATGGAAAAATGGCGACTACACCACCCAGCCGCGCGCAGGTTTGCAGATCGCAGCGGACTTCCTCCTGATTGCGGGGAGCGCCCCACTGCACATGCAGGAAGATCTGCCGACACGGGATGCCGCGGACATGTACCTGGAAGACTTCATGAAGCGCGTCACTGCCAGCATGGACGCAAACGATTTCCTGTATGCCGTGAACTCCTCGCGGGACTACGATCCCTCGGCGAAACTCGAAAGCATCCGGGCCGCTGTGATGTACATCAACTCCGCCGATGACTTCATTAATCCGCCGGATTTGGACATTGCGCAGCGAGAAATCAAGCGAGTAAAGAAAGGCAAGTTTGTTCTGCTACCCGCTTCAGAGCAGACCCACGGCCATGGCACGCACACTTGGGCGGCCGTCTGGCAGTCTTACTTGCAGGAACTCCTGGATCGCTCGGGGCAAGGACACTAAACGCGGGAGGCGCTGCTCGCAGTGGAGCTTGCCAAGGTCAGGCATTACTTCCCACACCGGGAGTTGCTATAATCGCCATCGAGACTCAGCCCATTATCCGGAAATAGCCCCGGACATCGCATAGAGAACCAGGGATTCGCTCCGACCCCTGACACGGCCAGGGCTGGACGGGAGCCGCCATGCCATCGGCGGACAATTTCTTCGGAGCGGCGCCCATCCCCGACGATAGAGTGCGAGCGGAACTGGAAAAGGTAGCCAATTCCGAAAACTTCCAGCGGTCACACCAATTGCAGCGTTTCCTCCGTTTCGTCGTCGAAGAAACTCTTTCCGGCCGCGGAGACAGGCTCAAAGAATACGTGATTGGAACGGAAGTATTCGGACGGCCCGCCGATTACGACCCGCAATTGGATTCGCTGGTGCGGGTCGAGGCTCACCGGCTTCGCGGCGCGTTGGACCAGTATTACCAACATGACGATTCTTGCGACGGCGTTCGCATTGAACTGAACAAGGGTTCCTACATTCCCGTATTTCGGGACCTTTCCGCCGCGGAAGGATTGACGGCGAAGGCCGAGCCTCGCAGAAAAGCCTGGCAAGGAGCCTGGCTGGGGATTGCCGCGGCCGTGCTCGTCCTTGCCGTCGCCTGGCATTATCGCGGCGGCCGCACCGCGCACAGCGTTTTGCCGAAAGAGCCCACGATCGCCATACTCCCGTTCGACAACCTCTCGTCCGAACCGGGCACGGAATATTTTTGCTTCGGGCTTGTGGACGAAGTAACAACTGAGTTGGCCAAAGGCGGGAGGCTGCGCGTGGTGGCGCGGACGTCGGCTTCTCGTTTCAAGCGGGGAGACGATGTCTCCGCGATTGCCCGGCAACTGAAGGTCGACGCGGTGCTCGAAGGAAGCGTCCAGAGGTCCGCGGACCGGTTGCGAGTTACCGCGCAATTGATCAATGCCACGGGCAACCTGCATATCTGGTCGGACTATTACGAACGCCCGAGCAACAATCTGTTTGCGGTGCAGGACGAACTCGCCCAGGCCGTCAGCATGGCTGTCCAGTCTCATCTCACCGGCGATGCGGGCGAAGCATATGCCCGGACCCAGTACAGCATGAATCCGGAGGCCAATCAGTTGTATTGGAAGGGGGCCTATTTCAGGGCTCCCATGGGGAAGACAGGATGGAGGAAAGATCTGGCCATTAGCGCGGAATATTTCGAACGCGCCGTGGAAAAGGACCCAAAATTTGCCAAAGCGTACGCGGCGCTGGCGGACGTCTACGTGAACCTCGCGTGGGAACGCGGGGGTGGGCCGGTGACGCAGAATCTGATGGAGCGTTCGCGGAAAGCCGCAAACCGCGCGCTGGAATTACAGAACAATCTGGCGGAAGCCTACGGAGCAATGGGAACCATCCAGTTTTTTTACGATTACGACGAAGCGTCGGCGGAAAAAAGTTTCCAGCGCGCATTACAACTGGACCCCAGCAATGGCAAGGCGCGCATGTGGTATGCGATGGCGCTGGTCATGCAGGGCCGCTCGAAAGAGGCCATTGCCCAGGCGGTGGAAGCAAAGGAGCTGGACCCAATCTCCTACGTTTCGACGACGCACCTGGGTGTGGTCAACTATTTCTCGCGAAACAACGATGAAGCCATTCGCCTGGTCCGCGAGACCCTCTCGTTCGCAGACATTGCGCCCGCTCATGGGTTGCTGGGGATGGCCTACGAGGTCCAGCACAACTACGAAGCAGCCATCTTGGAATACCAGGCGGGACTTCGTCTGGTCCCGAAGCATCCTTACATCAAAGGAATGCTCGGGCACGCCTATGCCATGTCGGGGCACAGGGAGGAAGCGATTCGATTACTACAAGACGCGAACCTTCCCTACGAACAAGGTGGCTTGTCTGACCTGAAGGTCTCGTACATCTATATCGGGTTGGGAGCCTACGATCAGACATTTCGGCACCTCGAGCATGACTTGGAACAACGCGATCCAGAACTCCCCTACATCAATGTGGACCCGGTCTTTGACCCCATCCGCAGCGACCCCCGTTTTGTGGCCATTCTCCGTGCCATGGGCCTAGGAAAATAAGCAGAAACTCCAGGATTCCTGCCTTTCGATCGAATGGAAGCGCGGCGAGGCGCATTTAACGGTTAAATCCGGGCGAGAACGCACACGTATCCTGTTGAAGCTACAACCCTAAATCCCTCATTTCTTTGTAACGGCATTTAACTTGAGTGTGCCTTTCCGCAGACCGATAGTCGGTGCGGATCTGCAGAAGTTCACCGCATTCCAGAAACATGACGAGACGGACTTCCTGATCCGCGGGCGCGATCGCCAGGAGGCACATATGGGCAAGCTTCCAGTCCTGGCCTCAACGGTTCTTTTGCTCATGGCAGGCTGCAAGGCGGGAGACGCGGGCACGGCTTCCGGATCGGTCAGTGTCACAGTTGCCCCAATATCGACGAACCTCCACGTAACAGGCGGCCGACAATTTGTGGCCACCGTGCACAACAGTGCCAACCATAAAGTCGTCTGGGAGGTCTCTGGAGCCGGTTGCACGGGAGCCGCCTGCGGCCGCGTCGGTGAGAGTGGCCTTTACACGGCACCCGCGACAGTCCCAAGCCCCGCCAAGGTGAATGTGACGGCCACCGCTGTGGCGGACTCTTCAAAATCCGCAACGGCTGTGGCCACCATCCTGCCCGCGATTGTTGTCACCGTGAGCCCGGTATCGCCGAACGTGCACGTGAGCACAACGCAACAATTTACGGCTACGGTGCAGAATGCCGTGGACTCGGCAGTGACGTGGACCGTAAGGGGGACGGGATGCCGCAGAGACGCGTGCGGCACCGTGAACAGTTCCGGGTTATATGCCGCGCCCGCTGCGCTCCCTTCGCCAGCGACAGTGACAATCACAGCCACTTCAGTCGAAGACACGGCAAAGTCCGACGCGGCCGTTGTGGTGATCGTGCCGGCGATCGTCGTGAAAGGGGCCCCGGCAAATCCCAAAGCACTTTTTGAATCGACGCCGCAGAGCATTTTCACGGCTAGCGACGCGCCTTGCGTAAGCGAAGTGAGCTCGCGCTGCTCAAGCAAACGGGCCGTTCAGGAAAGCAAATGTGCCCTTTTCAGTTGGTGGCCGGTAAGAGGCGTTGCACGGCCATCGGAGGCGGAAAAACAGGCGAATTGTCAGGGCTGACACCACTGGGAAACGAGATCTTGCGTGAAGGAGGCGGCATCATGGGCAACCGCATATTGACTCTGACTTTCTTGGCAATCGGAACCACGATTCTGGGATGTGGCGGCGGTAGCGGAGGCGGCGGCCCGAAACAAGACATCACCGTTTCCCTATCGCCGAAGGTGGTCAGCCTCGCTGGAGACGCAACCCAGGTTTTCACCGCCACCATCCTCAACCCGAACAATCGCGGAGTCACCTGGGCTCTCAGCGGTTCTGGCTGCACCGGGACCGCCTGCGGCGCGCTTGGCAATTACGGCGGCAACAAAAATCAAGGCTGGACCGCGACCTACACGGCCCCGCTCACCGTCCCGAATCCTGCCACCGTCACGATTACCGCGATCTCGCTCGACGACACAACGAAGTCCGACACGGCCACAGTCACCATCACTGCGCCCGTAGTCACTATAAGCGTGGCCCCCAAAACACCCATCGTCATACTCGGAGCCACCGAACAACTCACAGCTACCGTCCGGGGCACTACCAATACCGCAGCTAACTGGAGTACGCCTGGGCCAGGCACTATCAGCAGCGCCGGACTGTACTCTGCTCCTGCTACTCTGACGACGCCCGCGACGGTTACGGTCACCGCCGCCTCTCAGGCGGACACCACAAAGACGGATGCAGCAACCATTACCATCCCCGCCGTCACGGTTGCGGTCACGCCCCAAGCATCAACAGTCATCCTCGGTGCAACCCAACAGTTCGCCGCCACGGTTGGCAATGCCACGAACACCACAGTCACCTGGAACCTTTCAGGGCCGGGCACGCTCAGCAGTTCGGGCCTCTACACCGCGCCGGGCATGCTCGCCACTCCGGCCACGGCCTCGGTCAAGGCGGTCTCGCAAGCAGACCCCAGCAAGTCCATGACGATCACGTTTGCCATCCCGGCTGTAACAGTCGCTGTCTTACCCAAGACCGCAACCGTCATTTTGGGCGCCACACAACAACTCATGGCCACAGTGACCAATGCCATGAACATCTCGGTGAGCTGGAAGGTGACCGGGCCCGGCTCCGTGAGCGCAACCGGACTCTACACTGCGCCAGCGACGCTGACCACCGCGGCGACGGCAACAGTCACGGCAACTTCGGTGGCGGATCCATCGAAATCAGATACGGCTACGGTGACCATTCCCGCTGTCGGAGTTACGGTCGCTCCGCCGACGGCCAGCCTGGACGGCGGCGAGACACAACAGTGCACCGCAACCGTGCTCAACGCCACCAATCAGGCCGTGACGTGGAAGGTGACAGGACTCGGCTCTATCGGCACGCAGGGCCTATATACTGGGCCCGCGCTCGTGCCCAGTCAGACCACGGTGACAATTACGGCGACATCGGTCGCCGACCCAACGAAGTCGGGGACGGCAACGGTGACGCTGATTCCCATCAGCGTTACGGTCTCACCGGCGACGGCCAAGGTAGTCATCACCGGAAAGAAACAGTTCTCCGCTGCTGTCGCTGCAACCTCAAATACGGCAGTCACGTGGAGTGTTTCCGGTTCCAGTTGCTCCGGGGATGACTGCGGAACAATCGGCAGCAACGGGCATTATGTCGGCCCTCCGCCGGTGCCTACTTCATCGGTAACCGTCAGGGCTACTTCGGTGGCCGACCCCACCAAATCGGGCACCGCTTCGGTACAGATCATGCCCAACGGCAGCTTCAAGCTGGTTGGAAACTACGCCATGTATTTCCAGGGCTTTGATCCAACGGGAAAGATGCTGGTCAGTGTCGGCAGCATCATCGCCGACGGTGCTGGAAACTTGACCGACGGCGTGTACGACCAGAATGGTCTTTCGGTGAGCGCCGGACCGCACACCATGACGGGAACGTACACGGTGGGTCCGGACAACCGGGGCATCCTCAACAAATCCACCGGCGAAGTCTTCCGTTTCGCGATGAACGATGCCGGCGACCGGGGGTACTTCATCGGATGGGACAGCTCCGGCGTTCGTGGATCAGGGGTGTTCCGGAAGCAGACGAATACTGATTTCTCGCTGGCCAAAATCACCGGCGATTATGCATACGGTTTAATCGGCAGTGGCTATAAGGGAGAGCGCCAGGGAATCGTGGGACGCTTCACGATGGATGGCGCCGGAAACCTGACGCAAGGCGGTTTCGATTCCGTCATGGCCATTGACGGTTACTCCAGGGTAGATAGCTACACGGGTTCGATGGTTATTAACGGCTCTACCGGCGGCACCGGCTATGGGCGCGGCACAATGAGCCTCACTGTTCCCAACGCCGGGACCCTCCACGGCGTCTTCTACATGGTGAACGCACACGAACTGTTCTACATCTCTGCCGATCCCATCAGCGCTAGTGTTCCGCTACTCAGCGGAACCATCCTGACCCAGGCACCACCTCCATTCATGATCAGTTCCTTAAATGGCCCCGCCGTCTTCCACGCGACCGGCCTTCACGCGTCCATGGGTCTCAACAACATCATGATTGGTCAGTGGGTGGCGAATCCCAGCACTGGTATCTTGACGGCGGAGTACGCCAGCAACGATAGCGGCTCCAGCCTACCTCTGGGCAACTTTACAGCCACCTACAGCATTGCCGTGAACGGCCGCGGCAATTTTTTGCCGTCGACTGGCGGGGAATTCGTCTACTACATGGTCGAACCCAATAAGGCATTCCTCCTTTCCGACGACGCGAATGTGATGACCGGAATGGTGGAGCCCCAGAGTGTTCCACCCGGGGGGTTCACGAACTCCTCGGTGCAAGGCGACTACTTCCTGGGGACCATTGACCGTGCATCTCCCCCCACCATCGACACCTCTGGAGTGGAGAATCTGGATGGAGGGAAGACTTGGACCTCGATGGAAGACGCCAGTCTGCCCGTTGGCAACTACAGTGACCAGACCGCCACCGCAACTTACAACATCACCTCCCCAACGACCGGGCGGGGGACGCTGACGGTCCAAGGCGGGAACGACATCGTCTTCTATGCGGTCTCACCCACGAAATTCTACAACTTCGTTCTCTACGTGCCCGATCGCATCGCCGAGAGCGAGCAACAGTAACGCAAACTTCCGGAAGACAGGGGCCGCTCACCCCCGGCCCCCATGCCAATACCCGAGGCGAAGTCTCTCCCTGATTTCGCCTCCTTTCGTAGTGCTGCTATGATTTGGCTATGGCTCTCGAATTATCGGAAGTGGAAGTGCGTGTACTGGGCGCGCTGATCGAGAAGGAATCGACCACTCCCGAGTACTACCCGCTCTCTTTGAACGCTCTGGTCAACGCTTGTAACCAGAAATCCAATCGTGACCCGGTGATGACGCTGGACGAGGACACCGTGCGGCGATCCCTGCGGTCACTCACGGACCAGGCAATTGTGCGTTCGGCAAGTGGAGACTCCCGGGTCGTGAAATTCGAGCATCGCTTGAACGAACTATATAATTTTCACCGCCACGAGATTGCCGTGCTTTGCGTGTTGATGCTGCGCGGGCCGCAAACGCCTGGCGAATTACGCACGCGCGCCGAGCGGATGTACGTCTTCGAAGATCTGGACGCGGTTCACGCGGCATTGAACCTGCTGATGCGGCGCGAGCCACCTCTCGTGAAGGTGTTGCCTCGCCAGCCCGGAACCAAGGAATCGCGCTACATGCACTTGCTCTCGGGGGATGTCGCGCCCCAGGAGTCTGTTTCCACAACGAGCGATGGTTCGCGCTTCGGCAGCGGACCTGCCCCTTCAAGTTCCTCAGCTGATTTGAGCCGCCTATCGGAGTTGGAAAACGAGGTCAGCGCGCTTCGCCGCGAGCTTGAGACACTTCGGGAGCAGTTCGCCGCTTTCCAGAGGCAGTTCCAATGAGCAGTGGTCGCCAGGCAACGGCTACTCCGTCTCTTCGATCTGCATCGTTCGCAGAGTGTCCGTAATCTGGCGTAATTGCTCAGGTGACTCGGCTACGACCTGGATATCGAGCAAGTATTCTCCCGCCACCGTCTGAACGTAGCTTTGAAAGTAATGCAGAGCGCCGCTGGAACGTTCGAAATCTGCCTGCACGAATCTGTGATTCTTTACCTCGAAACTGCCGGCAGGAGCAAGCGGCTTCAGTTGCGTCGCTGCAGCCATGCTGTCCATTCTCTGCCGGAATTGTGCTTCGTCCAAAGTGTCCTGATGCGTCGGCACAATTCGTAACGAGATGGAAGAAAGTGAAGGGCGCTCCGGTGCGCCGTCTCCGCGCCAGGAAGCGTAGAAAATAAACTTGGGCGCAAGGAAGCGAATGTTTTCTGGCGCTTGCGGCTGCTGTTTCATTAGGACATTTCTCAACCCTTCCTGTATGCGCTCGTTTGCCACGCGCAAGGTGTCTTCAGTGGCTGCCTTCCATCCTTCCGGGAATCTGTAGCGCAGTCCAAGCTCCCTATTTGAATAAAGATTTGCCGGCCCGGCTCCCGAACCGGAGTAGTCCGAAGAAATATGGGATGACGCTGATGCAGTTGATGCGGGTCCCAAGTTGGCCATTCCAGAAGCCGCAGCCGCGCCTGGGACGCTTGCTCTCGATTCGGGTTCGCCGGTCGCCTGATCTTCCGCGGAGGATGCCTTTGCAAGCTCAGGATTCGATTCCTTCTTTAAGGCTCGGTCAATTGCATCTTCGAGATCGCCCTGTGTATCCTGCGACAATCCGGACTGCCGGAAGCGGATCACCCCATCCTTATCCACGACCAGATACGTGGGGAACGAATCGATTTCGAATTTCTCCTGCAATTCTCCTGAGCTGTCGAGATACTCGAGCCAGTCCATATGTTGTGACTCTATAAACGTCTTCCAAACGTCTTCGTCGTCATCCGAACTGATGCTCAACAGCTGGAATGTCTTGGTGGAGTATCTTTTCTGGATCTTCTTGAGGATGGGAACGGATTCTCGGCAGGGCGGACACCAAGTACCCCAGAAATCGATGAGCGCGACTTTCCCGCGAAGGGAGGCGGCAGAAACACTCTGGCGCTCATAAGTGGTCAGAGAGAATTGGGGCACAAATGGCGTGCGCGCACGAATGGGATTCGCAATGAACCGTTTCGCCGCGGCGACCGATGCCGGGTCGGTATTTGGCAATTCCAGGAAGCTCCTCAACTCCGTGACCCCTTCGGCATCCTTATCCTCCTTCAGGAGAACGATTCCCAGGTTCAGGTGAGTCACGGGTTGCTGGGGTTCAAGCGCAAGGGCCATGCGCAGTTCGGCTTCCGCATCCTTCAACTTGTTGTCGGTGGGCTTGTTTGCCATCTGGGTGAGCAAAGTGGCCCGAAGGAGTCGCGCTTTGAGGGCGAGAGTTCTATTATCCCCCGCCGCGGCAACCGCCTTTTTCGCTTCATTGGCCGCGTCGGAAAGCGCTCCTGCCCTTTTTTCGATCATCGCGATCCGTATCATTGCCTCTGCGGAAGTGTGGCGGGAGAGTTTGTCGGCCTTCAAGTACGCGTCGAGTGCCAATTCCCAATTGTGCTTCGATTCGTACAACTCCCCGTCGGCGAGGGCTCTGGCGACGGGATCGCTTGATTGACCGCAGGTTCTGCCGGGTTCGCACGCACTGAACGCAACGAGAACCAGCAAGCCGCACAGAATTTTGCCGCGGACTCGGTTCATAAGGAATCTCCGGGAGCGAAAGGAATTGCCGGTAGGATAACACTCAACTAATTAGCTTGCCAGTTACGCATTTAAGGACTGTCAGCGCCTTTGGAGTACTCCGTGGACCACGGCAGCGGATCCTCGGTGCATGTGGCCTTCCTCTAACTGAACTTCCACTTCTTCGAGTTCTACCACCTCAGCGGACGCAAAATCCTGGCGAAGGATGTCGGCGCTGGAAAGCAACTCCACCTGCTTAGGACCGCCGGATGTGTGCTGCAATTGCGCCGGCGTAAAGGACTCGATGATCACAATCCCCCCGGGCTTGAGCGCGCGCAGCATGGACGCGTGAATCTTCATGCGCAGTTCCGGCGGCAAATGCAGAAAGATGGAAACCACTGCATCAAATTCTTCCTCAGGCCACTTCCAGATGGACAAATCGCCGAGTTCGATGGTCATGCTCAACCGGGCGGCTCGCGCGGCATTTCGCGCCCGCTCCACGCCCACCGGCGACAGATCCACGGTGCGGACCTGCAAGCCTTGCTTCGCTAACCAGATGCCATTGCGGCCGTAGCCATCCGCCGGCACCAGCACTTTCATTCCCGCTTTCAGTCGAAAGGCCTGGGTCTGCAGATACGCATTCGCCGTTTCGCCGTAGACCGGCTCCGCTTGAGAGAATCGCTCGTCCCACATCTTTTGGGGGGTTGCCCATTTATCGTTTGTCACATTGACCTCAGGAAATTTCAGTGCGTGCTCCCTCCACATGTTTGAAACTTCACCGCTTTTCTTCGCGCAAGGCCGCCGCCAAATTTCGCCAGCACTTCCACGTCCAACTCCACCGAGGTTGCCTGAGGGTTTATTTTTCCGTGAGTTTCCTTCGGCGAACGTCTCGGCATTCCTTGCTCCGGTGCATAAACGTAAGGTGTCCTACCCCCAGTGTCAAGCGACGCCGGCTTCTTTGAAAATCCCGGGGTAGGGCGTAAGATACGAAGCTGGTTCAGGGCTCCGCGGTCATTGAAACCGCTTCGAAAATGGTCACTTACGACGAAGGCGGAAACGCCTCCCCATCTATCAGTTCGGGCCTCCTCGCTCGTGTATTCTCCACGCGGCACAAGACCATCGGCCTGCAATATCTGTGGCTCTCCCTGGCCAGCGTGCTGGTTGGCATGGTGCTCTCCGCGCTCTTGCGCGTTCACACTTCCTGGCCCGATGCCGCAATTCCGTTTCTCAGCGGCCTGGAAACCACTCCAGAGCGCTTTGCCGCCGTGAGGCTGCTTCACGGTTCGCTGATGGTTTTCTTCGTCCTGACGGCCGCGCCTCAGCTCGGATTCGGCAATTTCCTTCTGCCGCTGCAGATTGGCGCGAAGGAGATGGCTTTTCCTGCTCTGAACGCCCTCTCTCTTTGGCTTACAGTGGCTTCGCTTGTGGGCATGACCGCCTCGTTTTTCCGGCCGCTCAACCACGGGATCAACCTCTGGCTTGCGAGCGCCGCCATTTTTTCAATCGCCGCTCTCCTCAGTGCCCTCAATTTCTGCGTGACCACCATCGAACTGCGAACCACGGGCATGACCTTGCCACGTATGCCCGTCACCGCGTGGGCCTGGTTCGTTAACGCCATCCTCAGTTTGCTGATCTTCAGCGTGCTTCTCGCTGGTTGCACCGCCGTGCTCTCCGATCGCCTTCTCGGCTCCAACTTCTACAGCACCGCAGCGTTCCTAGCACAACAGCCGCAGAATCTCCTCCGGCAGGGAAGCTTGCCGGTGCTATGGCAGCGGCTGTTCTGGTATTTCGCGCAGGCGGAAGTGTATGTGGCCATGCTTCCGTGTTTCGGCATCATCACGCACCTGGTCGCCACCTTTTCGCGCAGACCGGTCTGGAAAGAACGGCTCGTGGTGCTTGCGATTTGCGGCGTCGGGCTGGTTGGCTTCTGCGTGTGGGGCTACCACATGTTTGCGACTGGGATGAATCCATACGCCCCCCTGGTTTTCTCTGTATTGGCTTCTTCCCTGGGAATCCCGGCGGCGTTCCTGCTCGCCAGTTGGCTGGGCACGCTCTGGAACGGGCGCGTCCGGTTCACCACTTCGGTGTTGTTTGCCATTGGCTTTATATCCTTATTCATTGCGGGCGGACTATCCGGGATTTTTCTGGCGCGGCACGATCTTCCCCGTGCCGCCGTCAGTGAGGATTTCGTGATCGGCCATTTCCACCTGGTGATGGGCGTGGCGGCTACCTTCGCGATTCTAGCGGGTTTGTTCTTCTGGTTCCCGAAGCTCTTTGGCTGCCGGATGAATGAAACGCTGGGGAAAACCCATTTCTGGTTGACCTTTGCGGGAGTCTATTGCATCTTCATGCCCATGCATTGGATGGGCCTGTTGACCCAGTCGAGTCTTCTTCCGGAAGCGCAGCGGATAGCCGTGGCCTCGGCCGGCGCTTCGATACGAACACTAGTGACCGCGGCAACAATCTGGACAGTTGCGGCACAGATTCTCTTTATTGTGAATTTCTTCGGCAGCTTGCTCCGCCCCCAAAGAGCGGAAGAAGATAACCCCTGGCGGGCCTCAACACTTGAATGGAGCATCGCTTCGCCCGCCCCAGTTGGGAATTTTGGCGCCGAACCACCGGCCGTCTACCGCGGAGCCTATGAGCTTGCCGGAGACACGCAGGAAGAATTTGCGCCACAGCATCTCGCGCCAGAGGCGATGGAGCAGAAAGCGCGTTAATCGAAGGAAGGGAACCGCATGCCGGGCACGAGCTCTACACACGAAATTGAACTGATCGTCGAGAAGAAAGACGGTGGTGGCGGCGGAACTCTTCCCCCGACCGGAGGAGATGGAGGTGGCGACAGCGGCAGAAAGCAGCCGAATCACCCAGCGTCTCCGACCCGGTATTACACGGGCATGGCTATTGGCATTGTTTCCGTGCTGATGTTTTTCATGGCCCTCGCCAGCGCATTCCTGGTGCGCAAGGGAGGTCCAGACTGGGTGCCCGTGCGCATCCCCGCACTGCTGTGGTTCAACACCGCGGTTTTGCTAATGAGCAGCGGAACTCTGGAAGTGGCGCGCAAGAGGCTGGGCCATTCCGATGCTCAGGGCTTCAGAAATTTCTGGCGCGTCACCACCGTTCTCGGCCTGATTTTCCTGGTCGGCCAAGTGGTGGCCTGGCGAACCCTGGTGAACCAGGGAATTTATCTGGCAAGCAATCCTGCCAGCAGTTTTTTCTATGTCTTCACCGGCGCGCACGGCCTTCATTTGCTTGGAGGTGTTGCCGCCCTGATCTATGTAGCGCGGCGAAATTTTGAAAAGTCAAAAGTTACTCAGGCGGTGGCCGCGGAAGTGACTTCGTATTACTGGCACTTCATGGACGCGTTGTGGCTGTTTCTCCTCGCGCTCTTATACCTGGGGAAGTGAAGTAAGGGACCAATGCAATCCAGGATGAGGTCTTTCTCGGCTGGAGCGATGGCTGTAGCCGTCAGCCTTGCTCAGCGCAGACGCGCGGGGGGATCGGAGCAAGGCGGCAGCGGCTTAGCCGCAGGGCGTGCGCCGGTATCGGCCGAGATTTTCGACGGCGCAGGTTGCGGGATTCCCACACCCTCATTCCGTTCTAAATGATCCTTGGCGCAGGCGGGGCAGTAACCCTTGCCCGTGTCTTCGTCTCGCTGGCTTGCCAGTTCGTAGCAGCCGCACACGCAATCGCAGTACCCGGTTTCGGAAGCGGTTTTTATTGGTAGGAGGGCCATGGGGTGTCTCCAGAAAAAGATAACATGACGCCAGGCACGGCATGAATAAGAAATCGCGGGGAGGTGCGAGGCGCTGTCAATATTTGAACGCCGCGCGGTGTTTCCGCGTCGTGGCCCCTCGCGCCAACTTGCCGCTCCTGGACCCCATTCGGATTGCTCAAGACTTCAAGTTCTTCAGGTGCGTCAGGCGGAAGGGCGAGCCCAGGTTCTCACGGAGCTCGAGCCAGTGTTGTTCCGGAATCGACAGGAAAACTTCCACAATTTTCGGATCGAATTGCGTGCCCGAGCAGCGCTGAATCTCTTCGCGCGCGTGCGCCATGGGCAAGGCTCTGCGGTAAGGGCGGTCGCTGATCATGGCGTCCAGCGCATCGGCAATCGAGAAGATCCGCGCCCCGAGCGGGATTTGCTCGCCACGGAGTCCGCGTGGATAACCGGTGCCGTCGAAGAACTCTTGGTGCGCCAGCACGATTTCCGCGGCATCGCGCAGAAACGGGATGCGCGTCAGCACGTTATAACCTACTTCGCAATGCGTGCGCATAATCTGCTTTTCGTCGTTGTCCAATGGGCCGGGCTTGCGAAGGATGGAATCGGGGATCGCCATTTTACCGATATCGTGCAGGAAGGCGGCGCGTGCCAGGATCGGCAGATAGTTCAGGGGAACAGGCACCGTCTTCGCGATGGAGATGGTGAAGGCCGTTACCCGTTGGCAGTGCCCTTCGGTTTCCGCGTCCTTGAGGTCCAATGCGCTGCCAAGGGCTTCGAGCGTGTCGTCGTAAGACTGTTCCAGTTGCACAAAGGCGGTCTGCAATTGAGCGGTCTGTTCATCCACCTTTTGTTGCAGATTGATCTGGTACTCGCGGTTTTCGATGACCAGGCGGCGGTGCTGCAGGGCGCGCCCTACCCCATGATAGAGTTGGTCCTTCTCAAAGGGTTTCAGGATGTAGTCATACGCCCCGCGGCGGATGGCCTCGAGAGCCGTGGAGATGTCGTGGATTGCAGTCACCATGATCACCGGAACTTCCGGGTCATAGCCGCGTAGCCAGTCCAGAAGTTTGATGCCGTCCATTTCTGGCATGATCATGTCACTCAGTACCAGGTCCGGCGTTTCCTTGCGCACGTATTCCTGGGCCGCGCGCCCATTGCTGACGGCAGTACATCGATACCCCCGCGATTCGAGCATGGTCGATACCACCTCTCGAATCGCCTCTTCGTCATCCACTACCAAGATGTGATCTGCGTCCACGGTGCGGTTTCCCCCAACCACCATTATATGGGACAGCACAGTCAGATTGCGGCGCCCTTGCCCAGTCTGAAAATAGCGTGTTAGCGTCAGAACACAGGGCGGTTGCCTCCGTTTGCGGGGGTACCTGCCAGGACCGGCTGCAATTTTTTCCCGTAAGACCGCTTGGGAGGATCCGCCGTGGTGCCGAATCAAGGCCTCCAGGGTATCGCCTTCTTTGAGGCGACTGTTTGCCTCACCCTTCTGGTATTGTTCTTCCACCTGAGGCGGGACAATCCCGCCCCCTTCTATCGCTTGTGGCAATTCGGCTGGATTTCCCTCACGCTTTCCTCCTTCAGCGAGTTGGCGATGTACTACCGGCCCAACCCCGTGTTCCAGTTGGTGTTCTCCGGCGCGGGCGCTGCCGCACTGGTCTTATTCCTGTCCTCCATTGTGCAATACACCATGGCCCAGCCCCGCCTTTACTGGCCAATGTTGTGGCTGACGGTATTGGCGGCGCTGACCGTTGGCTTTTACCAGGGCCGGTCCACACCTTGGAGCGAGACGCGCTGGGAGACAGGCATCTTGGAGAGTGTCATCTCTCTTGGCGCAGGATGGATCTTATGGCGAGCTTCCAGTTCGAGGCCCGGGCATGGCGGCAAGCTGCTCGGCGGAGCGCTGGCCCTTCTGGGGCTGAATAGTCTGGACCGCCCGCAGTGGACCCACGAGGAAATCCACCTTCTTCGTTACGCCTTTGATCATTTCCTGAATGCCAGCCTGGGAATCGGGATGATCGTGATGCTCCTGGAATCAGCACGTTCCCGCTCTGAGGAAATCAGTGAAAAAATGCGCCAGTTCACTATGCTGACGGCCTCCAGCAGCCAATCGGTTTCCCTTCAGGAACTTCTGCAAAAAGTGTTGCGACAGATTGCCGGGAGCCTCGGTGCCAGCCATGGAATCATCCGGTTGCTCGAAGGCAAGGGGGACACCTCGGAATTCGTGGCCTGTGCCTCCATTGGATTCTCGGAAGGCTACTTGCAGCAACACAAACGCCTCTCGCTGGGCGGAGCATGGGTACAGGAGGTTTTGAAGGAGGAATGCCAGATCTCCCGGTTTGAAGACGAGAAGGACGTCAAGATCCGTCACGCCATGGCGGAAGCTGGGCTTACCCAGCTCATCACCGTTCCCCTCTGTGGCAAGGAAGGCCCCGTCGGTCTGCTGACGGTTGGCGCGCCGCTCGGGCGCCGGTTCCAGGAAGATGAACGCACCTATCTGGTCAACGTCGCGAATTTCCTGGGAACCACCATCGAAAATGTGAACCTTTTTGAGCAGATCAAGTCCGTTCAGCAGCAATGGGTCTACACCTTCGATTCCATTGGCGATCCCATCCTCGTCCATGACGAAGGTGGCCGCGTCCTCCGCACCAATACCCGCCTCGCCGATCTCCTTGGCCGGAGCAGCCGGGCCATGGTCGGCCGCGCGGTCCGCGACCTGTTCAGCGCAAGGGAGGAACACTTCACCGCCTGCCCCTATTGCGAGGGCATTTCCGGAGAAGGGGACTCTCCCGATCCATGGCTGCAGGGTTACTTCCTGGCTTCGAATTCACAGTTTACCGATCCCGCGGGGCGGAAGCTGGGCACCATCCATGTTCTGAAAGACATTACCGAGCGCAAAAAGGCGGAGGAAAAATATCGGACCCTGGTGGCGAGTGTGCAGGAAGGCGTGTTCATCGCCACGGTCCAGGGACGATTCCTCGATTTCAATGATGCGCTGATGCGCATCACGGGCTATGAGAACCGCGAAGAACTGTTGAGCCTCGACATTGGTCAGAAACTGTACGTGAATTCCGCCGAACGGGACCGCCTCCGGAAGCTCCTGTATGAACACGGCTCGGTGAACGACTTCGAGTTTGAAATTCGCCGCAAGGATGGCGAAATCCGTACCGTCAGCGAATCCTCCACGGCCGTCCGCGATGCCGCCGGGAAGGTCATTGCCTACCAGGGATTCCTTCTGGACGTCAGCGATCGCCGCCGCGCGGAGCAACAAATCCGCCGGCGAAATCGCGAACTGGTGGTACTGAATTCCATTGCGGAAACGCTCTCGTACACGCTCGATCTCACCGAATCCGTGCATCGTACCTTGCGCCAGATTGTGGAGCTCTTTGAACTCGACGCGGCATCGCTCTACCTGATTGATTCGGACGGCATCTCCCTCCGCCGCGTGGCCGCCGTCGGACATCGGACGGAGTTTGCCAAAACTTTCCCCGTGCTGACCCTTCCGCAGGGATTAATCCAGCAACTCCGCGCCACGCACGCCACCTTCCTTTCGGCCACGGGGCTTCCCTTGCCCCCCATCGCTCGGGAGATTCAAAAGAAGGAAGGGCTTGAATCCGCCTATCTCGTGACCCTGTGGTCGAAGGAAAAAATTATCGGGGGGCTGGTCGTGGGCAGTCGCCGCGTGCGGGAGTTTTCCGTTGCGGACATCAGCTTACTGATCGCCGTGGGCAGCCAGGTGGCCAGCGCAGTCGACCGCAGTCGCTTGTACGAGGAAACGCGCCAGGCCTACGAGAATCTGAGGCGCACCCAGGAACAGCTGGTGCACAGCGAAAAACTCGCCGCGGTAGGCCAGCTCATCTCCGGTGTCGCTCACGAATTGAACAACCCTCTTACCGCGATCCTGGGCTACAGCCAGCTCCTGACCGCCAGCGGGGAAGTTGGGCCCCAGGCTCTGGCATATAGCGAGAAGCTCTACAAGCAGGCCCTCCGTACTCACCGCATTGTGCAAAACCTGCTGAGCTTCGCCCGCCAGCACAAGCCTGAACGCATTCCGGTCAGGCTGAACGCTATTCTCGAGGATACCCTGGCCCTGCGCGACTATGACCTCCGCATGAGCCAAATTCATGTTCATTTCGACCTTGCCGAACAGTTGCCCGAAGTGCCCGCCGACCCGCACCAGCTCCAGCAGGTATTTTTGAACCTGATTAATAACGCCATCGACGCCATTCTGGAAACGGGCGCAGAAGGCGATCTATGGGTGCGTACCGGTGCCGAGGCAAACCAGGTCTTTGTGGAATTGACCGACAGCGGTCCCGGCGTGAAAGATCCCTCCCGGGTCTTTGATCCCTTTTACACGACCAAGCCCGTTGGGAAGGGAACCGGGCTGGGCCTCAGTATCTGCTACGGCATCATCACTGAGCATGGCGGAACGATTCTCGTCAGGAACACGCCGGAACGCGGCGCCACATTCCGGATTGAGCTGCCCATGCCATCGCAATTCCCGGAACAACCTGCTCCGGAGGCCGAGGCCCCAAGGGCGACGCGCAGCGGCAGGATTCTGGTGGTCGATGCGAACGAATCCGTATTGGAAACCGTGGCGCACTTGCTGACTGGGAATGAACACCTGGTTACTACCTCTAAGTCTATGACGGAGGCGCGCCAGTTGCTTGCAGCCGGGGATTTTGATCTGGTGGTGGCCGATTGGCAGATGGTTTATCAGGGGGATCCGCTACAATCCAGAGCCGGGAACGGGTTGGAGGAGCATGGTCTGGGACCGCGCGTGCTCTGGATGAGTTCCGTGGCGGCGGAGGAAAATGGGCCCAGCCGTTTTCTTCCGCCTGACGCTGCCATCCTCCAGAAACCGTTTCAGGCCGGAGAGCTGCATGCCGCGGTCGAGGCCAAGTTACTTCGGGTTGGCGCGCCGATTCTCCAGGAATAACGGAAACTCGGCGGTGATGCTTGCGCGTTCACCCAGTCTTGCGGTCGCGACTTCCAGCCGCAGGGTCATCTCGCCCTCCATGTCCGAGAGAACGCCGAAGACGTTCCACGGCTGCAGGCCCAGGCGCAGGCGCAACCGCAGATAGCGGCAACAGAGCACAAACTGCACATTCCGCTTGAAGCGTTCGAACTCCTCCATGGGAGTCACTTCCGGCGCGATTCTCGCCAGAATTCGCGAAGCTTCCAGCAGCAGTTGGTATTCCTCCTCGAGATAGGTCAGGTAGCGAAGGGCGATGCGCTTGCGTTCCGAGCGCAGCCGGCCAGCAAGCGCGCCGTGGCCGCTTCCACAGAGGAATTCCGTATCCTCCTCACGCAGAGACTGCAGGATCTGCGGCAATCGCGCGTAATGTCGTTCTTCGCACATCGCCGCAAAAACGTCATCAACTGACAGCAGCAACTTCTTCGGGGGCCGGACCGCCCAGGAGAGTAACAGGACGAGGACGACGGCAAGTGCGACGAACAGCAGAAGTGGAAAGCTCATGAACGGGAATCCTCGGAATGGAACAGGTGGTTTAGGCGACGATTGAGCAGGTGCAGACGAGAATTCAACTTTTGCGATAGTACTGCGTATTGTTCGGGTGAAAGCGATGGTTGGGCCAGCACTGGCTGCGTTTCCGTGGCCCGATAGGTTGCCCCGAGCCATAGGAGGAGACTGGCCAGAAATGTCAAAATATCCAGATAATTCCACAGACCGCGAAGAGAACTTCTCCAGCTCTCGTAGATCGAATCATTGATTACGTAGAAGCAGGAGTACAGGCAGAATCCGACCGCCAGGAGCCGCTCGAGCCCCCCCATCGGTAGCCTGTAATAACGCACGAAAAGGAACATGCACACGATGAAGCTGGCGATGCACAGTTCCAAGGAGCGATCCGCGGTCAACACCATCACAGCCCACCCTTTGTCCGCAGATGCCATGGAATAAATAATCACGCACACACCAAGCAGAAAGAGAATGCGGCTCGTCATTCCCCAGATCCCCGCGTATTCCGCCAGTGCTTTCCGGGCAATCTCCGCGACGGCAAGCCAACGCGCGCACATCACGGCCCCTTGACTGCCCCAAGCGATGTTCCAGGATGCCAGGCTTTGTGGGCCCAGGAATCTATAGGCCGAAGCCACCACCACGCTCTGAAGCAGTGCGGCGAGAATGTAGAGGGAAAAGGCCGGATGCGAACGGTAGAGTTTTCGCCGGAGGAGGACGAACAACAACACTCCCTCCAGCAGCGTGGTGAGGGTCCACGCGAGGTTGCGGAGGTTCAGGGGCTCAACCATCCCAGGCAGAGTATCATTACTTAACTCGAAAGTAAATAGTTCTACCCTGCCCGAGATGCGAGCGAATGCCCGCCACGTTGGTGGATTCTCAGACGGACAGAGCCTTCAAGTTATCTGCTGTGCGCATCCCTCCCTTGGGTGGCGGGGGAGTCGGCGGTGGCAGGGGTACACCATCAGCTACCATGGTTCCCTTCTTGGGTGGCGGGGGAGTCGGCGGCGGCAACGGCACGCCATCGGCGAGTACCACAGCACCCTTCTGCTTGGGAATTTGGGAAGACCGATTGACCGGTACAGCAAGAGAAAGTACGATTGCAGTTACTGCTGGCGCAACAAACAGAACTAAGAGTCGTTTTTTCATGGGGCGCCCTCCTGGTTGTGAAGGGTGCGGTTGTTCCCCACGAAATGGGCTTTACCTGCAAAAGGGTTCCGGGGACGGAACAGGCATCAAGGGCGGGAACCGGCAATGCTCGAACATCTTCTGACTCATCAACAGCTTCTTTTTGACCTTACCGCCAATTGCCTGGAACCACTGAATGGCGCTTTCCAGCGTCTCGCTTATCTCTCCAGCCAGCGTGACCCTTCGTCCGGCAAATACCTCCACGACCTCCTTTCCGGCATTTACGGCCCGGAACGAGTCGATGAGGTGCTCGCTCGTTGTCACGAAGAGGTATTCGAGCGCCTTCTGGAGATGCCTCTGAATTCACAACAGGAAGACTTGCGCCGGCATCTGAGCTCCCTGCCGGGGTCATTCGAGGAAAATGTGCATCGTTGCGGGGAGACTGCCACAAGGTGGATTCCGCCCAACTCTCCCAGCTACCTTAAAGAGCTTTTCTGTTCCAATTTGAGCGCTCTCCAGGAAGTGTTGCTGGACAACCAGTCCACGGCTCGCTCAGGTATGTGACCACTCCCACCACCTGTCCCACAACTTCCGCGTCCATCGGTGTGCGCCAGGCCTCCGGGGCGCACCGCGAGAGCGTGTGTGGCTGCATAATCAACCGGGATTTCTCCTGCTGGAACCAGCCGCACCGGTAGCCGTTTCGAAGCTCCACGAAATACATGGGCCGGTCATATTCGTTCGACCACTCGGCGTCTTCGATGCGCCGCAGTGTCGTGTCGATCAGCACTGTGCTGCCCGGTCGAAGCAATGGCACCATCCGCCGGTCGGATAGCCCCACGTGGCCGTAACGATACTGGCCATTGCCGGAACTCTCGACGTAGGGCATAGGCATACCTGTCGTCGGGCGCTGCTGCAGAAGTTCTGTGCGCTCCGAGCCGGGAGCAGGTTCCGTGGCGTGGGATACGACCGGTGGAAGCAACGACGCGCTTAGATGCGTCCGGGCTGGTGGAAAAGACGCGCCATCATAGAACGCTTGGCCGAAGGGAGCTTCGTACCAGTTCGAAATTTCCAGCGGATCCAGGTGCAGGATGGTAGCCAGGGAGTAAAGTTTGTGCAGACTCGGCACCACACCGCGATTCTCGATGTCCGCCAGGCGGCTGATATGGAGAATAAAATCCGGCCGGCCGCGACTTACCGCAATTTGGTAACTGGCTTTCTCTACATCCCGGTAAGTGAGGCCGAGCGCCTCTCGGGTTTGTCGTAATCGCAGGCCAGGTGGGTGCATAGGGACTCCTCTGGGTGGTTTGGCTTCATCTATACACATTATATTCAATAACCAGTGTGTTACGAATACGGAACAAGGGACGTCCTCCTCTCTCTCTTAGGCCGGCCCTCCTTTCTTGCCCGACCATCGATCGAACACCGGTGCGGCGGCCAAGCCACTTCCTGGAATCTGCTATCCTGACCTTGTATGTGTCTCAAACACGCCTTTCCTCGCGCCGGGCTGCTCTTGGCGTTCCTGACCGCCGCCGGTTTGCCCGTTGCTACTCCCGCCTGGCCCCAGCAGACCGCCGCTCCTCCTGCCGCTTCCTCTGCCGCACGCGACAACCCGGAATTCCTCGCCACCGCTGACGAGGTATTGAATGACATGAGCGAAATCACCGGCTGGAAGCTAAAATCCCCGCTCAAGAAGTCCATCCGTTCCCGCGCGGAGATCCATGCCTACGTCCTTGCGCAAATGAACGACGAAAAGGACGCCCAGGAACGCTACGCCTCAAAGCGCAGTGCGGAGGCGTTCGGTCTGATCCCGAGAGGTTTCGACCTGGACACTTTTCTCGTGGATCTTCTGACCGAGCAAATTGCCGGGCTCTACGACCCGAAGGCCCACGAGTTCTATATCGCGGACTGGATTGTTCCTGACGAACAGCGCATGGTCATGTCCCACGAGCTTACCCACGCTCTGCAAGACCAGTACTTCCACATCGAGGCTTGGACACGCGCCGCAAAGCCCAATGACGACGCCGAGATGGCCCGCGAATCCGTCCTGGAAGGAAGCGCCATGGCCGGCATGCTCGATTACATGCTCCGGGACAAAGGCCTGAAGTTGCGCGACTTGCCGGACGTTGATCCCTCCGCTTTCGTCGGCGACCTTACCGACACTCCGATGCTCAAGCAGGCGCCGCCTTTCATCAAGGACTCGTTGATGTTTCCTTATTTCAGCGGTCTTACGTTCTCCCTGTCCGTGCTACGCACCGGCGGATGGGCTGGCTTCTCCGAAATATTCGCCAAACCGCCAGCGGGCACGCAACAAATTATGCATCCCGATCTGTACCGTGGCGGCATTGTTCCTGCGCCGCTTAAGGTGGAACTTCCCGCCGATGTGCCCGGCGCCGGATGGACTAAATTGGAAGAGAACGTTATGGGTGAGTTTGGCTGGAAGGAAATCCTGAAACAGTTTCTGGACGACGAGCGTGCAAGCAAGCTGGCCTTCGCCTGGGATGGCGACGATTACGCCACCTTCGAGCAGAAAGACACCAAGCGCCTCATGCTCTTCACTCGCATCCGGTTCACATCCGGGGAGCTGGCCTCCGGCTTTTTCCGTGCCTATTCGGAAGCCCTGAAAAAGAAGTACCCCGAGCGCACACTCCTTCTAAGCGCTCAACAAGATTTGGAGTTCGACACGCCGGCTGGCAGTGCCTTTTTTCAATGCGTTAAGAAGGAATGCATCACCCTCGAGGGCGGCGACCAGAAACTATTCTCGCTGTGGACAAAGAAACTCGCTTGGCCGGTTCCCTCGGCGCCACCGGCCAATCCCCCTTCTCCCGTTGCCTCCATGCTCGCGAAGCCAGGCGCCTCTCTCCGGTCTGTGAATTGACCCCAGCTTCGACCAATTGGGGGATTCTTACTGTTGGAACGCCCGGTGCAATACCAGCAGCGTCAAATCGTCCCTCTGCTTCGCGGTAGCCGAAAAATTCCGGATTTCTTCCAGGCACGCTGTGAGGATTGCTTGCGGTTCTGTCGCCGCATGTTTCTTCGCCAACGAATGCACGCGGGCAACGCCGTACTCATCTCCCGCGGCGTTGAACATTTCCGTCAACCCGTCAGTATACAACAGCAACTTGTCGCCCGGAGCCAGTGTCATTTCACAAACCTGGAAATTGGTCGTGCAAAACATTCCCAGCGGAACTCCCGTGGCGTCGCATGGATGCGTGCCGGCGGCGGAGATGTGGAACAGCGGCAGGTGCCCCGCGCTGACATAGGACACTTTTCCATCCGGACGCGCTTCGCCTACGATCATGGTGGCGAATTGCCCCGCGATCGTGCTTTCGCAGAACAATCGGTTCGCATGCTCCATTAATTTCTGCAGTGAAAGATGCTGCCCGGCCAGCGTGCGAAACGTCGCGTGCAGATGACTCATCAGCATCGATGCGGCCACTCCCTTGCCAGACACGTCACCCAGCAGGAACAGGAATCCGCTGTTGGATTCGATCAGATCGCAATAATCCCCGCTCACGACATTGGCGGGTTGGTAGTGGTAACACGCCTGCCAGCCATCCACCGACCAGTCCGGACGCGGCAAAAGCCCCCTCTGAATCCCTGCCGCCAGCACCAGGTCCTTTTCCAGCGCACGTTGTTCTTCCGTCGAAAGGTGGTCCAGGCAGAAGCGCAATAAAGGATTGCAGAGCAGGCGGTCTGCTTCGATCGATTCATGGCACTCCTCGCATATTCCGAAGGAGCCTGCATCCAGGCGGGAGAGTGCGTCGTCAACACTGGAGAGTAGCGTGCGCAACGCGGTATCGCTCACGTTGCTCTGCGAAGCGGTGAGCAGCCGCTCCCGCCTGAGTTCCAATTCCGTGCGAAAGTAGGCGTTCTCGGTCGTAGCCATAATTCCTCCGCCGATAGGTTGCTGCCTTGTTCCCGGGGAATCCATCCGGTTTGTACCTCCAAATTCGCAAAGGGTCGTAGAGGTTTCGGAAACCTAACGGGCCCGCTTCGGGGAACCGGAAGCGGCCGCCGCCTGGACAAGTAACGGGGCGCCCAAAGCGCTATCCGTGCTCCTTATGCGATGCTGCAAACGCTTCAGACGGCACATGAATTTCTCTTCCAGACGCCCGTGCCGCGCCACCGCGAGTGGATCGCGCGCGGCTGCCATCTGGCGCCGCAACGATTTTAGTCCCAGTTGGGCAAATTCCGCAGCGCGCGCAAAATCCCGAGCGTGGCGTTCGAAATGAATGGCCAGCTGCTCGCACGCCAGAACGGTTTCCTGCGGATGAGCGACCAGTTCCTGCCACAATGCCGCGGCACGTTCCGCGTCCCCGCGCCGTTTGGCCATCAGGGCCAGCTCTCGCGTGGCCTGCGGCCGGAATTCCACCGGCAGGCCCGCATCCAATGCCTGGGCGCATACGGACTGCGCCGATTCTTTCTCTCCGCGCCGGTGCAGGAATTTCGACAAACCAAACAGGTCCAGCGAATCGGTTTCTCCAAATCCGTCTCCGCGCGATTCCAGCAGGGAATTGATTTTTCCGAACAGAGCTGCCAGCCCGCGCAGGTCCATCTGATTATGTTTCACCACACCCGCAAGGGGCTGCGCCGTGCCACCACGCAAGTAATCGAAGTAATACTGTGGGATCAGCGACGAAGCTACGTCCTCTTCGCGGTGCCAGCCCAATCGCCTCGCATCCAGCACGTGGCGCTCGAGTTCCACCAGGCGCACCGAGCCCAGCCGCAACTTCCACAGTGCCCGCGCCGGATGAAGCAGGTCCAGATGCGCCGCCAGCTTCGGAACGCGTATCGCGCGAGTCATCGTGAAGCGATTTTCCAGCAGCGGCCAATCGAACGATTTCCCATTGAAGGTCACCAGCACGGGACGCTCTGCCACGCGATCGGAAACCGCTTGCAGCAGCGAGTGCTCCTCCGAAAAATCACGCAAAAACAATTGTTCCACCTGCAAACCGCCGGCGTCCCACCACGCCAGCCCGATCAAAAACGCGTAAGTGCCCGTGCCGCCCGCCAGCCCGGTCGTTTCCGTGTCCAGGAACAGCCATTTTTCAGGATTGTCCAGCGCCGCGCGTGTCCGCCGGCTGATGCTTTCGTCCCGCGCGCGCGACAATAATTCCAACGCCACCGGCGACGGTTCCGCGAATTCCGGCGTCGAAAACCAGTTTCGGATGACCAGGTGATCTCCGTAGTGATTTCGCGCAATTCCGCCGCCCAACCATTGGCTGATGGGGTCGGTCTCATCCGGTGCGCGCAGTTCGGCCGGCCGGGCAGGCATCGCCCGCGTTGGCCTCAGCGCCGCCAGTCGCGCGAATTTGTCCACTCCACTCCTCATTCTAGATTCTCACCCGCACACTCGATTCAGTATAGCCACCGCGGCTTCTTTCGCCCGTGGCGCCAGGTCCCCTGCAGGGCCCACGCACGACGGGCACCCCGCCTCGCACGGGCACGCCTGGATCAGTTCCCGCGTTTTCTGAATCAGCAGTTCATGCGCGCGAAACAGCGGCTCCGAAAATCCAATCCCACCGGGATACGCATCGAACAGATACAGATTCGGCTCAAAGAATTCCTTGGCATTTACGCCGACAACATCTTCCATCCGCATCGGATTGAATTCTTCCGTCTCCACTCCGGGCGCCGGCGGACGTTCCCCAATGGCCGTGCCGAGGTCGCGCCCATCGCACATCAGCAGCAGCGTGGCCACGGATTCCAGCGCGTGCAGCAGTCCATACATCCCGGATTGCCGCTCGCTGACTGTGTACGGCAGCGATTCGATCAGTGGCCGTTCCAACGTCATCCAGTAAGATGTCGTGTGCATCTCGTTCTCGGGCAGCTCCAGCTTGCCGGCGCCAATATTCTCATTCGTGAAAAACCTGATCTTCTTGAAGCCCACCACTTGCGAACGCACCAACACGTCCCCATGCGAACGCGACGCTGGAATTTCCGGCTTCTGTTCATTGGCGCGTGCTGTCTCCGCAATTTCCAGCACGCGCACCTGGGTATAGCGGATCGCGTCCGTGTAGTAATCCACGTCCACCCGCTTCACGAAAGCTTTTCTCTCCTTAAAGTCCAAATGTTCTACGTGATATTGCTGCCCGCCGTGAAGATAGATCGCCTTCTCGTGCACCGTGGTCAGCGCGCTCACGAAATCCACTTCGCCGATCACGACCGGCGCCCCGGTAATATCGATAATGATGAAATTATCGCTGGTCACCGAGCGCAGGCTGATGGTATCCGCCGGATACGCTTCGTGCGTCCAGTGGTAGTTTTCTCCGGCGCGGTGCAGGTAGCCCGCTTCCGCCAGTCGCGCGCACAAATCCTGCACATCCACCTCGCCAAATTTCTCCGCTGGCGCAATAGGCAGTTCAAACGCCGCGCATTTTAAATGATTGATCAGGATTTCCAGGTTGTCCGGCTGGATGAATGCGTGTTCCGGCGTGTTGCCGAAAAAATAGTCCGGATGGCGCACAATAAATTGATCCAGCGGCGCCGACGAAGCCACCAGCACAGCGCACGAACTTCCGCTGCGACGCCCCGCGCGTCCGGCTCGCTGCCACGTGGCCGCTATCGTCCCCGGATACCCCGCCATCACCACGCTATCCAGCGAACCAACATCAATGCCCAGCTCCATCGCGGAAGTCGTCACCACGCCACGAATCCTCCCCTCTCGCAATCCGCGCTCAATCTCACGCCGCTCATTGGGCAAGTATCCGCCCCGGTAGCCCCGAATCGTCTCCGGCTTGCCCGGAAATTGCGGATTTGCCTGTTGCAGATACGTCAGGATGATTTCCGTGTGCAGCCGTGAATTCGCAAACACCAAGGTCTGCAGATCGTGCTTCAGAAATTCCTGCGATACGCGCGAAGCTTCATTGATGTAGCTGCGGCGAATCCCCAGTGCGCGATTCACCACCGGCGGGTTGTAAAAAACAAAGGTCTTTTCCGCAGCGGGCGCGCCATTCTCGGATAGCACTTCCACGTCATCTTCGATCAGCCGCGACGCCAGCTCCCCCGGATTCGCAATGGTTGCCGAGCAGCAGATGAATTGCGGCGTGCGTCCGTAGAACTGCGCAATCCGCTTCAATCGCCGCAACACGTTGCACAGATGGCTGCCGAAGACTCCGCGGTAGGTGTGCAGTTCATCGATCACGATATAGCGCAAATTCTCAAACAGCCGCGTCCACCGCGTATGGTGCGGCAGAACCCCGGTGTGCAGCATGTCCGGATTGGTCAATACAATGTGGCTCTTCTCGCGAATCGCTTTGCGCGCGTCGCTCGGCGTATCCCCATCGTAAGTGAACACCGCTAACCGGCTGGGCCGTTGTAGGGCCCGTCCTTCTGAGGCGGGCCACGCTTGGGTTCGTAGCGCCGTGCCTTCAGGCCGGCACTCTTGGGTTTTTCCTTCTGCCAGCCCATCCAACCGCTGGTTCAAGTCGTACAACTCCGCCAATTGATCCTGCGCCAGCGCCTTTGTCGGAAAAAGATACAGCGCCCTAGTGTCCGCGTCGCCCAGGATCGCATCCAGCACGGGTAAGTTGTAGCAAAGGGTTTTCCCGCTGGCCGTCGGCGTCACGATCACTACATTCTTTCCCGCGTGCACCGCCTCCGCCGCCGCGGCCTGATGCGTATAGAGTTGCCGAATCCCCTTCCCCGTATACGCCGCGTGCAGATCCTCATGCACCCAGGCAGGAAACTCCGCCCCTTGCGCCGCCCGCGCCGGGTAGTGCCGCACAGCTGTCAGAATCTCCCCCGTGGAATCGCGTTCCGCGAAGTTGTCCAGCACCTGCGACACCCCACGCGCCAGTGAAGAAGAAGTCCGCGCAGTTTCAATGGAGGTGACCTTCGCCAAGCGAACGGCAAGGGAATCAGGCATAGTGGGGCGCTCCAGTTATTCGCCTTTTGTTCGCTCAGGCTAGCACGCCGCTCCCGACCCCGCAACCCTCATTTTTCCTCCCGTGTGGAAACCTCTTGGGGTGACTGACGGCCGAATCCCACAGAGATGGCGCGGAACTGGCACCGCTGGTAGGTTCACGTTACTGGACCTATCCCAGTAGGACAAACAAGATGCCACCAATAAACGGTTGGGCTCTTCTACAGAGCGACGTTTGCGGCCAGCCCTTCGATAACCGCAATATTTGGCAAGAGCTCGGCCGGGAGATTGTGGCGCTGCTCTAAATAGGCCGGGGCATTGTAGGAAACCCACACCGTCCCAGCGGCGTCTTCTGCAATTAGAACCTTCAGCGGCAAGTCCAGCGCCACACTCGGGGCAGCCAGCATCAGCGGTGTTCCCGCCTTCGGACTGCCAAAGATCAGCAATTTGGTATTGGGCATTTTCATTCCGGCGCTTTCCGCTTCGCCGCTATGATCCACGATGGCAAACAGCTTGACGTTTTTCGCCCGCAGCACCGCTTCCAGCTTTGCCACCGTTTCCGCCACTGAATGCTGGCTGGCGATTCGCACCACGCCATTTTCTGGGATTGCCGGCATAGAGGCCTCCTGGTTCTTGAAAAGTGGGAGCGCCGAAACATGGCGCGCGGAAACCAGATAATAACTCATCGCCAAACCGAGCACCGCTAACAACACCGCCACCGCGACGGCCAACGCCGAAACATTGCCGAACGATCTTTCGCCCTTTCTCATCATTGCCAGCAGCCGCAGGTATCTCACCAGAGCCAGCAGGCACACCGCTACCCCCAGAAGAATCAGCACGGTTCCAAACCACAGCGAAAATCCGTACGAAACAGTGTGCACGTCCGGCCGCATCAGATTGAATTGCTGGAGGAACAGACCAAATCTCGCCAGCACAAAGCCCAGCGCCATCAGCGCCACGCCCGTTCGAATCCAGGCGAGAAAGGTGCGCTCCGCCGCCAAAAAATCTCGGGGACCGGCTTGGAATTCACCTTGTGTTGCCATGCGTTTTCCATTTGGCAGTGGCTGCTCGCCGTCCAGTTGCCAATAGTTCACGGCGTGACCTTCACCATGATGACGGAGTGGGACGCAACGTTGGTGGTGTAGCTCCCCGTGAACGAGCCAACCTCCTTGTGGGCCCACAGGTCGCGCACTTTTGCCGAAAGGTGCCCCGGATAGTCGAGTTCTTCCCAAGTCACCCCGACTTCACTCTCCGCCGTGCCGCGATTAAACAGAATCACCGCCCGGCTCCCATCGCGTAAGGGCCTTGCCCAGACCTCCAGGTCGCCATTCTTCGCGATACGCTTGCCCTCGCGCCCCAACTTATCCTGGTTCACGCCGATGACTTCCGCGTTCGTAAGAATTTCCTTGATCTCCGGTGACATCGATCGCACGTCATTCCCCGCGATCAGCGGCGCGGCCAGCAAGGCCCAAAAACTGAAGTGCGCGCGGTATTCCGGGATGGTCATGCCGCCGTTGCCCACTTCCATCATGTCCGGATCGTTCCAGTGCCCAAGCCCGGCGTAGGGATCAAGCCCCACCTGGAGGTCCAAAATGTCCACCATGCCGTACTGGCAGCATGTGCCATCGGGCCATTTCTTCCTGCTGCTCCATACGTCGCTGATATCCCCTGTAGTGCGCCACAAATTCCCGATGCCCTTGCCCCACAGCCATGGCTTGGCCGTGCCCCATTCGCACAGGCTGAACACGATCGGCCGGCCCGTGGCCAGCAGGGCATTGCTCATCGTCGTGTACGCTTCCTCTGCGTTGCGTGTGCCCGTGTTACACCAGTCATACTTCAAATAATCCACGCCCCAGCGCGCATATTGCAGCGCATCTTGATACTCGTGCCCCTGGCTTCCCGGCCGCCCGGCGCAGGTTTTCGTGCCCGCATCCGAATAAATGCCGAACTTCAATCCCTTCGAGTGCACATAATCCGCCAGCGCCTTGATCCCGGAGGGGAAGTGCTTGGCGTCCGCCACGATGAATCCGTTCTCATCGCGGCTCACCTGCCAGCAATCATCGATCACCACGTACTGGTAGCCCGCTTCCTTCATTCCATTCTCGGCCATGGCGTCGGCCACGGACTTGATCAAGTCCTCGCTCACGTTGCACGCAAATTTGTTCCAGCTGTTCCAACCCATCGGCGGCGTCTGCGCCAGTGCCTCGCGCCCATCCTGTGCGTAAGCCTGGCCCGTCCATAAAAGAGCCGCGAAGAAGATCAATCCCATCAAAACCCTGCGTTTCCCGTTCATTATTTTTCTCCTATGGACTGTTCCATCAGCTGAAGAGCGAGCGCCTGGTTTGCCTGCGTCCATGCCAGCGGCGTATGAGCATTCGCAATATATCTCCCGTCCTTCAGGAAATAAAGCTCCGGACATTCTCCCGCAGCCGTCACCTGGGCGAGCGAGCGGTTGAAGTAGTGCAGCTGTCTACGGAAACTCGCGGTGTCACTCCGATCCCGAAGAAACCGCTGCCCGTAAATCACCGACAGCACGGGGTCAAAGATGCACCACTGCGCTTCGCAATCCGGCTGCAGGTGGGCGTCGCGAAAATCCAGCCGTTCGCTGAAGTCGCTGCTCATCTGGCCCGGCGCGAACCATTCGTCGTAGTCCTGGCAGAAATAGGAATCCCCAGCATAACGTTTGATGCCGGCCTCTCCTTTCAGCCGCGCCTGCACCATATTCAGGATCGCGTCTTCCATCTCGCGCGCGCGCACCATGTCCAACGGGTAAATCAGGAACAGCAGTGCGGCATCCGCCAGTCGCTCCGGCGGTGCTTCAAACGGCAGCGTTCCCCGCAGCCTCTCCCGCCCCTTCGCAATCAGTTGTCGCAATTTTTCTGTCTCCCCCGCGCGGACGGTCACCACACCGCTCTTCTGGGGCGCGCCGGCGGACGCCTCATGCCGCAACATCTCTTCCAGCCCCGCAACTACAGCACCGACGCTGGAATTGTTGATGTTGCGCCCCTCTTCCCATGCACCGCTGTCCCGATCCTGCCAGTACTCAATTGCCTCAAAATATGCGGGGAGCATGCGGTAGATTTCGTAATCCTGCAGGTCCATCGGCAGCACGCCCGTGTTCGCCAGTCGGAACCGAAACCATAGCGCGTGCCCCAGCGCATCGTTTTGCGCGTGCGGCCATTTCTCCGGCAACTCTCCCAGTGTTTGCGCCGTGAATCGGATGTGCGGGCGGCGGTTGGCATCCTCCCGCAACACCCGCACCGGATCGTCGATAATCTCCCGGAACCTCGGCAGTTGCTTCTCGAAAAATCGCGTCAGTCCGTGAATACAGGCAATCGCCGAGGCAAAATCGCCGCGCAGTCGCAGCGAGTCCGCTACCATGATGTTGTCGCGGATCCAGACATTCTGGTAACCCGTCAGCGAATCCGACGCCTGGCCCGAACTGGCCGCAAACAGCCCATTTGCCACCGGCACAATCTCATGCGTCCGGTAAGCCGCCAGGACCTCTTTAATCTTCCCCAGGCTCTCTGGTGTGTAATTCTTTGCAATCAGGTGGCGCAGCAAACCGTCTTCGAGCATCTGCTCCCGTTCCTGTCCTGGTCCCGCGTCCCATACGTGAGCCGCGGGCGCTTGGGAAATTCTATCCCAAAATCTTCGCCCGTTATTTACCGAACCTTGTGGGACGTATTCCGTCATCCACCGTCACCCGGAGCCGCCCCTTTCGTGTGTCCAACTGGCAAATGGCTGGAACAAAACATTCTCTTGCGGTGTCTGAAACATCGTGGCTTCTCCCGGCGTATCTTCTTGACATAGGCACGCTGCCCCGGCCTCGATTTTTGCGCGCCAATGCTCACCCTGAGGGTGTCGGGTCCATGATCACGGGAGATGCAGAAGTAAGTCGCTCGGAGCGGCGCAGGGCGCCTCGCTACCCATACCGGGCTGCCCTGGAAATCGAATGGGGCTCTGCTCGCCTCCGGGCGCGCACCCGCGACATCAGCGCCGGCGGAATGTTTATTGAGGCTGAAGATGTTCTGTGGGTTGGCGCCGGCTTTCGCGCCCGCCTGGCCATGGAGAGTCCTCTGTGGGTAGACTGTTCGGTCAAACGCGTCGAACCCGGGCGAGGCATGGGTGTAACCGTTGAACTTCTCGAAGATCACAGTCATCGCCACTATCAGGACCTGCTCGCAAAACTCGCGGCAGGCAACTAATCCCGCCGTATACTACTTTTCATGACCCGTTGTCTCGATTGTGGCTCGCCGCGTACCGCCGATCAGTGTCCCGTTTGCGGCCTGACCTCTGCGGCCGCGGAACTCGTTTTTCGCCGCCGCCTTCTGTTGCAGATGGCCATTTTCCTTGCGGGTTCGCTTTTATTTCCTTACCTCAGTCAGATTTATCCGCCCCTGGATTTGGACGCCATGCTGGTATTGTTTGGCCTGGTCTTCTTCTTTGGCCTGACCTTGGCGGTGCTCCTGGATCGCCAGGCCCGCGCCCGCAAGGATATCGAGGTCCTCCGGCATCTCTTCGCCGGCCTGCTTCCTATTCCCTTTATTCTTTCCGCGGCGCTGTTCCTGAACGGTCAGCTCGATTCCCCGAAAAACGTGTCCTACCACGAAACCACCGTCGAAGGCCGTTACTTGATGCGCGGCGTCGTCCGTGGCACTCGCCGCCTGTTTGTCTATTCCTGGCGCGAGGGACGAAAGTACGAACGCCTGGCAGTGGATTCCGATGATTTCGACCGCTTCCAGATTGGCGACCATGTCAATGTAGGCGTGGAGCCGGGTGCCATCGGCATTCCCTGGTTTTATGGCGTCTATCGCGCCAGGCAAACGGCTCTCCCCCCGCCGCCAGACACGCGCATCGAGGTGAACAAGCCCAAGCCTCCTGCTCCCAATGGCACTCCGTCTCCCACTCAGTAGACCGGACGGCCGTTCGGTCCGAGCGGGAGTTGCAGTTCCAGGAAATGGCCATCCTTGCCCAGCCGAAAGCGCACGCGTTCCAGCAGACCGACGTTTCTGTCCATCCAATCCGGCGTGTCGATCGGTTTCTCCGGCACGTCCGTCAGCGACCACTCCACGGAGTCTCCCAGCACTTTGATCTTCTCCGGGTCAATGTCAAAGACTTCCTGGTCCTGCACATTCACCAGCAAGTAGCGCTTCCATAGCCGCACCAGCAGCACGCCTTTTTTTTCCGAATGATAAATGTTCCAGGAATTTGGAGCGGCGTCATTGAATTTCACGATCGCGAATTCCAGCGTGTGCCAGGTCAGCTTTCTCGTGGCATCACCCTGCGCCTTCGCCGTCCCCGCAAAGAAGAGCGTAAGCACAATCGCCGCGGCGCATCGCACGGGCAGACGGAAGCCGGTGCTCATCTTCCAAAACCGCATTCGCGCCACAAACTGCCCCACTCTCACAACCCGAAACCCGTTTGCAGGGGGGCCGGGTGCCCCACCTGCCGCGACAGCATCGCAATCAGTCCGAGGTGAAGCGAGTCGTGCGCGATCCGATAGCTGGCAAACCCCGCCACGTCCGGCTTGAAATGCGGCACCTTCCCCGCGGGATCGGCCAGCGCTTTTTCCAGTAGTGCGTGGATGGCCGTTGCGGTGGCCTTCAGCGACGCCTGTACTTGTGCCCGCGTGGCCTTGTCCGGATCGAGCTTCGCGGGCGGCTTTGCCGTCTTGTTCGCGGCGGAATGCCACATCAGCCGCCCGTGATGGATATGCGCCGCGATACCTGCGACCGATCGGCCCTTGCCGGAAGGCGGCGGAGCTTGCCATGCGGCGTCGGCAACGCGGCTCAGCAGCAATTGACTGGCTTTCTCATTGATGGCGAACATCTCCAGCAGCCACCTCCGGAAATCGAAGCTGGCGCTCTGCGCACCAAGTGCCAGTTTGGTCGGCATTTTCATAATCCTCGGGCTTGCAGTATAGCCGAAGTGTACGATGACCGCCGGAACCCCGCGCAACCGCCGGCGTCCTGAATAGCGGCTAATTCCCGACGAAGTAACACTCCGACGACAGCAACGCAGTCTTCCCCACGTTTACCCAGCACTGCTTCTCCTTTCCAAATCGATCCAATGAGCATCGCCCCTCGAACATCGCCCCTGCGCCAACTCGTCGTTTCCATCGGCGTTCCTTCCCCCTCAAAAACTGCCACAACTCCCTGCGTTCGGATTCTATTACAGCCCCCCTCCACACGATCAGCGCGCGCGATTTGCCTGCAGTGCCAACAGCAGGGCCGAGTCTGGAGCGAAACACTGCCACGGAGCAACTGTTCCATTTTGGGTAGTTTGCCCCCGCACCTGTGACGGTAATACACTTTCGAAGTTATATAACTATGTATCTGTAGTGACTGCTGTCACGCGCATGCATGTCCCACTTCACCGCGATTTTCCTGCGCTTACGAGACACTTCCACCCAGTGAATGTGGCCTGCCCGCAGAATCACCGCTCACCAAATCACCCTTGCGGGGCAGCGACGGAGGAAATGCACATGATCAAATCCTTACTTATTTCGTTTTGCTTGCTCCTTGCCGGGGCGGGCATCTACGCGCAGTCCCCCACGGAAACCCCCGCAACCCCGCAGCAGGTGGCGCCTTCCGCAAAAGACGAAACCGCGGCGATGAAACAGGAGATTGACCAGTTGAAGCAGACGCTGGCGGCCCTCGAAAAGCGCCTCGAAGCCCAGGAAAAACAGCAGCAGGTCCAGCAGCACGCGCAACCGCCAGAGAGTGCTTCCTCGTCGGCAGAACTGGCCACCAAGGTCGACGAGCTGGACTCCCGCGTCTCGAAGGCGGAAGTCAAGAACGCTCTCGACCGCCTGAACTTCTCGGGGGACTACCGCTTTGAAGCCCACACCATCGTCGGCCACGTCCCCTCTCACTATGACGGGATGGCTTTGCAGAACCTGGTGGTCAAAACCATGTTCAGCATGCCGATCCTTGGCCGCATGCCCACCAGCGTGGATGAGATCAACAACACGGTGTCCAACAATTACGCGAACTACCTCCAGTTCACCAACAATCTCACCTTCAGCCAGCTTAAACAGGCTATGGCCGGATTTCCCCCGGCGATGCAGCAACAACTCTTCGGCATGCTCCTTCCCTCAACTTACGTGCCCGGCTATCAGGCCAACACCCCCGACCTGCTCACCAATCGCCTCCGCCTCGATTTCAACGGGCGAGTTGCTGAAAACGTGAGCTACTTTGCGCGCCTCAGCATGTACAAGGTTTTCGGCGACTCAACCGGCGTGCAGGTCTTCAATGGTCAACCCAACAGTTTCAACATCGACGGCAGCACCTCCGGCGTTCCCAATTCCGACGTGGTCCGAGTGGATCGCGCCTACTTCAGTTGGAACAAAATCGCCGGCTCAAAAATGTATCTCTCCATCGGACGCCGGCCTTCCACCGACGGCCCGCCGATGAACTATCGCAACGACGAACTCCGGGGCGGCACGCCTTCCGGCTCTCTGATCGACTTCCAGTTCGACGGCATCACCCTTGGCTACAACCTCACCGACAACATGGTGTGGCGCCTTTGCTACGGCATCGGCTATCAATCCGGTTTCGGCAACGGCAACCTCCTGGAAACGCCGAATGACCGCCTCAAGGATACCCAGCTCATCGGCGCGAACCTGGATCTCTGGAACACGGAAAAGACCCTGGTGCAAGCCACCTATGCCCATGCTTTCAACGTAACCGACGGCTTCAATGGCCTGATCGTTCTGACCAGAAATCCGCTCACCGGCGACCCCGTCCCCGCCCCAGTGATCATGCGTTACACGCCTTCCGCGAATCTCGGCGCAATTAACCTGTTTGGCATGAACGCCGAGCGCAAAGTCGGCGCCTTCGATTTTTATGGCAGTGCCAACTATTCCGGCACCCGCCCCAACGGCGAAACTACTCCTTTCGGCGGACTCATGTCCGATCCTTTCGAGATTCCCGTGAACCGCGACGGCTGGATGGTTCTTGCCGGAGTTCGCTACCGCTTCTGGAACGACGAACGCACCAAGCTTGGATTTGAGTTCAACCACGGCAGCAGATATTGGTTCAACTTTGCTCAGGCGCAGGACGACATCATCGCCCCCAAAACCAATACCCGTGGCGAGGTCTATGAAACTTACCTGACCCACCGCATCAGCGAACGCTTCATCTTCAAGGCCAGCTTCATCGATTACAACTATCGCTACTCAGGCTCTGGCTGGCATGTCGGCGCACCTCAGCCGCTCAACGCCAGTCCGATTCTCGGTTTCCCCACTTACGACAGCGCATGGATGTTCTCCCTGGGCATCACCGCCCGGTTCTAAATTCACCCGCTTCCGGGGCTGGCGCAAGCCGGCCCCGCCATCACCGCGCAGCAGGCAAGAACAGGGAACCGCAGTTCAGAAAAGCAGCATCGGGAAGACATACGCATCAAGGAGAAAGACATGAAAGTTATCGAAAGAGCCATGAAAAATGCGGGAGTGCTTACCGCCGGGTCGCTGGTCCTCCTAGCGATGTCGGCATTGGTGCCGTTGGGTTCGCTCTCCGCCGGCGACAAAGGCAACGAGACCAAGGGCAAGTTTTATTTCAAGAAAACCTGCAAACCGTGCCACATCAAGGGCGAAAAGGGCGGCGAAATCACGCCCATGAGCAAGACTCAGGCGCAATGGCAGGATTATTTTGCCAAGGGCAAGCACATGAAGGGCACAGAAACCCTTTCGAAGTACATGACCGACGATCAGCTCAAGGATGCCCTGGCCTTCGTCTACAACCACGCCGTGGATTCACCGCAGCCGGAAACCTGCGGCAAGTAGAACCCGTGCGCGGGCACGATCCCGCGCGCTCCGAATCATTGTTCCAGGAGAAACAGCATGTCAGATTACGTTAACGCGTGCCCCAGGCCGTCTCAGGCGCGCCAGTCGCACTCCGCTCGTACCACGCAAACGGATTCCGTCACCGCGCCAAAGGCCGCTTTTCTTGGATTGCTCGGAATCGCACTTGCTCTCACCGCCGCGACGGTCTACGCGCAACAGGCCTCAACCCTGGCGCAAACGGTCAACCCTGCCGCCTTACCCAAACTAGCCCACCCTTCCGTGACCTTCAAGGATGAAGCCGGCCGGAATGTTCTAGAGACCGGGAAGCCCATCAGCACCAGGAAGACCTGCGGTGGAGACTGCCACGACTACAACTTCATCGCCGACAGTTTCCACTTCCAGCAGGGGAAGAGCGAAATGGATCGCACTCTTCTATCCGATCACGGCGTCGCGCCATTCAACTCCTCGCCCGGCATGTTCGGAAAATTCTCCATCATCCCAAACCGCCAACTCACCCACGCAAACATCTCGGACCCCGCTGATGCCGACATGAGCCAGCCCGAGTGGCTGACCAAGTGTGGTGGCTGCCACACCGGAGGCGGCATTTCCGAATACGACCTGCAGGGCCACCGATTCCTCACGCCGCAGGCAAAGCCCGCCAGTTCGCTCGATCCCAGCTACACCACTCGTGATCGCGAAAAGGGCCAGGTCATTCCCTGGGACTGGCAGAAGAGCGGCACCAGTGAAGCGGACTGCTTTATCTGCCACGCACCCAAGGCCAGCCGCGTCGCGCGCCGCAAGGAAGTCAGCGGCGGCAATTTCCGCTGGGCCAACAATGCCACTCTCGCCGAGACTGGCATCGTCACCCGCCAGGAAAACGGCTCCTTCACTTACAATCGTGCGGCTTTCAACCCCGATGGAACCGTCAAGCCGGAAATGCTGAACCTCTCCGATCCCGTCCTCGAAAACTGCGCCATGTGCCACGGCTTCAGCTCCCGCGATGCCACCACGGTCCAAGCCATTCAATATTCCGACATCATGCGCGGCACCGAAAAAAGCGGTTGGGTCTACGATGGTGCCAAAATCAGCGATACCATCTCGCCCAACATCGTCGGCAAGGACAAGATGGCTTATCCCTGGGATGTTCACGCCGCCAAGGGCCTCATCTGCATCGACTGCCATTTCTCCCCCAATAATCCCGCTCGCATGGTCCACGAGGACGCCACGAAAAATCTTCGCTACAAACCTAGCGTCGATGACCTCGCCGTCTATCTCAAGCGCCCCGACCACAATTTTGCCCGTGGCAATATCCCTCCGGAGACAGTCAACATGACCCGCCACAACACCATGCGCGGCTGCTCGGAATGCCACGATGCGGAAAAGGTCCACGCCTTTCTTCCTTACAAATCCGCTCATTTCCGCGCTCTCGCCTGCCAGACCTGCCACATCCCCGCCGTCCACTTCTGGGCTTATCGCAGCGACGACTGGGGTTTCCTGATGGACACCGGCACGAGCCGCATCACCTTTCGCGGCATTGACGGCAGCATCGTCGATCCGGATTCTCCGATCACCGGTTACCTGCCCGCCTACATCCCCGCGCAAGACAAACAAAACCAACCGCAGATTCGTCCCACCAATTTGATCACTGGCGTCTACTGGTTCGACAAAACCAAAGGGCGCCCTGTGTTTACCTGGCAGGTTCAGCAGGCCTTCTTCTCGGAACGCCCCGTCGGCGCGGATTGGACCTATCGCCCGGAAATCCTTAAAACCTTCGCCGACAAAGAGGGCATCATCGACCTCCCGCAAGCGGTCTACGACACCCCGGAAAAAATCGCTCTGGTGAAGGGCCTTCTCCAGCAGTATGCCGGTGTTGCCGATCCGGAGCTTCGCATCGAAGTTGTTCCCTGGGCCATGAGCCACAGCGTAGTCGGCAAGCAGCAAGCCACAAAGGACTGCACCGCCTGCCACGCGAAGAAAAGCCTCCTGCATCGCCCGGTGGACCTGAACTCCTTCCTCCCTCGCGGTGTCCCCGTCTACTACCGCGGCAGCCAGGTCAGCGTGGTCAACTACGCTGGGAAGGAGCCTTCCTTCGACAATCGCCCGCTCCTGGGTTCATTTTACGTTGTCGGAGACACTCGCGTGCTTTGGGTGGAATGGTTGGGCTGGCTGCTGGTGGCCGGCGCCGTTTTGTTCAGCCTGTTGCACGCCCTGTTACGCTTGATCGGAGGTCGCTTGTGAACACGCCAAACCAGCTCTATTCGCTTCACGAACGCATCTGGCACTGGCTGCAGGCCCTGGCCATGATCTTCCTCATCCTCACCGGCTTTGCCATGCACTATCCCGACCGCTTTGGAATCCTCGGCTCCATGGCCAATTCTCTCCATTGGCACTCCTGGGTCGGATGGGCGCTGATTTTCAATGCGTTTCTGGGAATCTTCTATCACCTTACTGCGGAGAAGTACCACCACTTTCTGCCCCGCATGGAGGACTTCACCGGCGCTGCCGTCCGTCAGGCGCGCTTCTATCTTTATGGCATTTTCAAGGGAGAGCGCCACCCGCTAGAGACCGATCCGCGCCGCAAGTTGAACCCGCTACAGAAAATCACCTACCTGATCCTGCTCAACATTCTTTTGCCCTTTCAGATGCTCACGGGAGTTCTTCTCTGGGGAGCGGACCGCTGGCCTCTGTTTCTCCAGAAGCTCGGGGGCTTTGGTGTTCTAGGGCCCGCGCATACTCTCGGTTCCTACTTTTTCCTGGCGTTCCTGATTGGCCACATCTACCTGGCTACTGCCGGCCCGACGCCCACCACTCTTTTGCGCGCCATCGTCACCGGTCAGGGCAGTCCTCGAACCGCGGCTGCCGAGGTTGTCAATGATGCCAGTACCGAATAGAATCCCCATAGACGCTTCCATGGCCAGAGACGCGAACAACTGCGCGGACAGTCAGCTGCTCGATATGCAGGTGCGCATTTGCAAAGCCCTGGCCAATCCCACCCGGTTGCGCATTCTCGATCTCCTCGGAAAGAAAAGCTACACCGTCTCCGGCCTGCAAAAAAAGCTCGGCATCCCTCTCGCCAACGTCTCTGTACAGTTGGCCACCCTCCGCGCCGCCGGCGTCGTCGCCACGCAAAAAAAAGGCAAGGAAGTCCACTGCTCCCTCGCCCTGCCCGAAGTCCGCTTCGCCTGCCACTACATCCGCCAGGTCCTCCACGCCCAGGTCCGCAACACCAAAAAACTCCCCATCTAGGCGCGCCTCTCTTCCTTCGTTCCTTCTTGCTTGCAATCCCAAGGGTGGGCTACAGACTGAAGCGATGACCCGGTTTTGACTGGGTGCCGCATCCTTTGGGGTTTAGGGGTGCGGGTTTTCTCTTGGGCTTCTCCGTTCTTCCCGCGGATCGATGGTGCGCAACCTTCGTTCTTGTTTTGCGTACAAAACCGGGGACGGGATGTTCTCCTGTGTTTTCTTGCTTTTTTTGTTAACAACTCGACTATACTACTGTATAGTACACAAAGGCGTGCAGAAAGGATTTGTCTATCCGCATGCCTATGTTCTTCCGCCTCGGCCTCCACCGTCGCATTTCGCCCCTGTCCTCCCCGTTATACCGAAACTTCCGGGACATTCCTTGTTTCGTCCCCAACCTAACCCCCGCGCTACCATACACTTCCGAATTCCGTACCAAACACGTCTCGGCAAGTCCCGTACGCAGTATCGAGCATCTTTTTTTCTACCAATCACTTACACGCCCCGTACCGAAAAGGACCGGGGGGGTGGGATAACTTCCTCGCCAGCACCCCTTCCCCATTCGGCACTCCTTCCATCTCCGCCCTCCACGCCAAGCGCGTCTTCGGACTGCGGCTATAATGCCAACAGGATTGAGGGGGCGCATTGACCAAGCGAGTTTGGCGGATGCTGGTGCGGGTTTTCCCGCGCTGCGGAATGATTTCCCAGGCGATTGCCTTCAACGTGTTTCTGGCCTTCTTCCCGACGCTGCTAGTGGCCGTCGGCTTCGCTTCCAGTTGGATCGGAAGCAAGACGGAGACCCTGGACGCGATCCGCAATTTCACGGAATTCCTGCCACCGGGCAGCCAGGGCATAGTCCTGGACTTCCTGGCGCGCCACGGTCCGGACGTCTGGAAGTACGCGCTGGCAGGGGTGGCGGGAATGCTGCTGGGCGGTTCGCAGGTGATGAAGCTGGTAATGGAAGGCATTCACCTGATCTACGGGGACGAAGAACGCATCGGGTTCCTCCACCGCCAATTGCGCGGGTTGTTGCTGCTGCTGATTACCATGGCGCCAATTGTGGTGGCGGGCATACTGGGCGTGTTCGGCAGGCCGCTGCGCCACTGGCTGACGGAGCAGCTATGGAGGAACGCGCCCGTACATGGCATGTGGCTCGTCTTTTTCCCATTGGCGGCGATGATTCTGGCGATGCTCGCGTTGACGGTGATCTATTGGGTCGCGCGGCCGCAGGAAAAATATCTCAGCCACGTACTCCCGGGGGCGGCGCTGGCCACGCTCCTTTGGTGGCTCACCAACGCCCTGTTCGGGTTCTACGTCAGGCGCATGCCGTCCAACGTGGTATACGGGGGCTTGGCGGCAGTGATTGGCCTGCTGGTCTGGATGCAGATTTCCGCGGTTATTGTGTTCTTGGGCGCGGCCTGGAATGCCGAAGCGGCGGAAAGTCGCACCTGGTAGGCCAAGGCACGAGGCAAGCCATGAAGCGAGTGGAAGTAGAGTGCTACGCGGGTTATCGAGCCGACGAACGCCCCGTCCGTCTTAAGCTCGGCGAGCAAACGCTGAACATCGAGGAAGTGGAAGACCGCTGGTACTCGCCCGGGGAAACGTATTTCCGAGTGCGCGTTGCTGGAGGCGACCACTACGTCCTAAAGCACGTGGAGGCTCAGGACGTGTGGAGCGTGGAAGGCTATCGCAGTGCGGCAAATTGAGGCGATCCGTGCGTTGACATGAAAAATACCACGGCCTATAGTCGGGTTGTCCCACCCGCGTCATAGTGACCAGCCGACCTGGCGGGGTGTCACGGCGCGATGGTCGTTTATGGGGGCAAGGGAGGGGATGACGCTCGGGCTTGCCTACCGGAAAATCCGCCGCCACCCGATAAAGTGGCTAGCATTCCTTGTGATCGCGATCACGTGGACCGCGCCCGTGCGCGCCCAAGACCCGAGCGGCGCTCCCGCCGCGCAGTCAGCCAAGCCAGTCACGGAACCGAAGCCCGAAGTTTCCACCCACGACACCAACACGACTTTCAAACTCCGAGTCAACCTCGTGCAGGTGCGCGTCGTCGTTCGCGATAGCAGAGGAAAATTGATAGAAGGACTGAAGCCCGAGGATTTTCAGTTATTTGACCAGGGGAAATTGCAGGCCATCTCAACCTTTGGCGTCGAGACCGCGAAGACGCGGCAAGAAAAGGCGGAAGCAGCGGCAAAAACGCAGCAAGTGGCGAGCGAGGAAGTGAGTGGGGAGACGGTGTCACTGCCAGAGCGATTTGTTGCGCTGGTGTTCGATGATATTCATTTGAAGACCGAAGATGCTACCTTCGTGCGAAAGAGCGCAAAGGCGCTGATCGATAGCATGGCGCCGACAACCGCATCGGAGATGTTCGGAACATCCGAGCAATTGAGCAGAGACTTCACAAACGACAAAGCAGCCCTCAATCAGGCGTTGTTGGGAGTCATGCCGCGGCCAAAGATGGGGAAGATTAACGACATGACGAATTGCCCGGACGTGACGCACTTCATGTCGGACCAGTATCTGAATCACAACAATGATCAGATATTACCGAGAGTCGCGTGGCGGAAGAAACCTTGCAGTGCCAGTTTCAAGGGGACACGCGACAAGCGTTGGCCGCACAGGCGATTGCACAATCGGCTCTGCAGCAGGAACTGATTGCCGGCGACGCCGATAACGAGTACACCTACCGGGCGGTGGAGGACGTAGATGCGGCGCTTGGCCGCGATGCCGGGAGAGCGCATTCTGGTGCTGGCTTCGCCGGGGTTTTTGTTAAGCACGCAGTTTCTCGATGAGATGGGCATCATCGACCGGGCCAATCGGGCGAGCATTGTGATTAATACGGTGGATGCGCGCGGCTTATATACCCCGGACATCGGCGGCGACATCGCAAGCCCGCGGACGGACACTTACAAGACGGCGGGATTCAAGACCATGTACCGCACGCAGGAGCAGGCGGAAAACGACTACGTGATGATGGATTTCGCCAACGGTACCGGCGGGACCTTTTTCCATAATTCCAACGACCTGGAGACAGGACTGAAGCGAGCGGGTGCGGCGCCAGAAGTATCCTACATCCTTGGTTTCTCACCGCAGAACCAGAGGATCGACGGAAACTATCACACCCTTAAGGTAGCCATGGCGAAGAAAGAGAAGTACGACATTCAGGCCAGGCGAGGGTATTACGCACCCAGGAAATTGGACGACCCGGAGGCTCAGGCGAAACAGGAAATTGCGGAAGCCGTTTTTTCGCAGGACGAAATTCACGAATTGCCGCTGGATCTGCAAACACAATGTCAAAACGGAAGAAGCGGGTGCGCATCTCAGCGTGATCTCGCGAATAGACGTGAAGGGAACTTGTCGGCTTTTCCCCCAGGAGGGTGGATGGCAGGGATTTTGACAGTTTGACTGTGGCCACGGTCATTTTTGACGAGAACGGGAACTATGTGAGCGGTGGCGAGAAGATTATTTTGGAGATGCGCTTGCTGGGTCCGACCTATGAAAGGCTGAGCCGGACAGGGTTGACGATGAAATCGAGTTTTGACGTAAAGCCGGGGAAATACCTGGTACGACAAGTGAGTCGGATCGGAAGGGGCGCAAATGGCCGCGCGCAGCGGCTCGGTCGTCATTCCCGATTGAGGAGGGCGAAATGGGAAGCAGAATGCGAAGTAACGGGAACCAAATTCGCCATCAGGGCGCTCCTCGCGGGAGCGACGATTTGGGGTGTCGCATTGAACGCGCCGACGCAAGAAGCGGCTAAACCCGCGACGTCAGCGGAGCAAGCGGTGCCTACGAACACGGTGATCAGCACGGAGTCGCCAGTGGTGCTGGTAGACGCGGTGGTCACAGATAAGAAGGGCCACTACATCAACCAGCTAACCCAGAGCGACTCAAGGTATACAAAGACAACAAAGAGCAGGTCGTAACGAGTTTTACTTCCCGGTTCGGACGCCTCAGCGCAGACTGCCGGTCAAAAGCGCTGCCTGATTCTTTTCTTGGATGAATCTTCCATGGAAATGGCGGACCAGATGCAGGCCCGGAATGCGGCGGCAAAGTTCATTGGAGCAATGCAGGGCCGGACCGGATGATGGCGGTAGTGAACTTTGGCGGCAGCCTGGTGATCCGCCAGAATTTCACAGCGAGCGCGACCCTGCTGAAGGCGGCGGTAAGCGGGAGCGGCGCCGAACATCGAGACGAATGGCCAATCATCCCAGCCGGTAATGGTGGCCACCGCGGGAATGCCTTCGATCAGCACTGTAGAAGCCGACTATGGCGCCCGGTCCATGCTGCTTCCATCCGCAGTCTGGCCAAGAACTTGCGGGAAGTTCGGGCAGGAAAATGTTGATCTTGTTTACGGCGGGATTTCCCCTGAACGTGGAGAACACTTCCGAACTGACAGCGACCATCGATGCGTGCAATAAGGCAAACGTGGCCGTGTATCCGCTAGATGCTCGCGGATTGACTAGTGGAGTTATGCCCGCGGGAAGCGCCAGTCTTAGCCCCCGAGGGCATCGTACTACGGGGAGAAGCCTGGCGGTGAGAGACGGATGGCGGGAGATACAATTCAAGTTCTTGGTGTCGCGTTACAGCAGTTCTTCCCCGCTCGAACCGCAGAAGCCTTGGCGGTGGCGGGGGAGGCACAGGCGGCGGAGAACTCCAGGAGGAGGCGGAGGAAGCCGGAGCAGGTGGCGGGACGGGCGGTGGGGGAGGTAAGGGTGGTCCCGGAGCTGGAGGGGGAACGGGCGGTAAGGGCGGCCCCGGTGCAGGGGGTGAGGTGCACCGGGAGCAGAGGCGGGGGACGGCCAGTGGCATCGCCTTATCGAAACTACCCCTACAATCCATTGAATCAGCCCAATGTCTTATTCTTGAAATTTCCGCCATCATCTTCAGTCGATCAGAATGTTCTGCGGATGCTGGCCGAAGGCACGGGAGGATTCACGATCTTACGATACTGAATGATCTGCTGGGGGGATTGCGGCGGATCGCGCAGAACTGAACCAGTTCTATGTCCTGGGTACGTGCCACAAGCGACCGCCGAAGGAACTTGCCATGCTCTTCGGGTAAAGCTGAACAAGGGTGGAATGGAAGTACGATCGCGTAGCGGGTATTGCAATGTGCGGCCAACGAATCCACTGGAAGGGAAGCCGGTCGAAAAAGTGATGGAGGCGCAAGCGAGTGGAGCAACGGCGGGCACGATTCATGCGAGCCTGCAGGCGCCATATTTTGGGCCCGAACGTGGCCATGGTAAACCTGGCGATGGAGAGTCCGGGAGACGCGGTGGTCTTCAACAAGGAAAAAGGGAAGTACCACGCGAATGTCAATATTCTAGGGATTGCCTATAAGCCGGATGTCAGATCGGGGCACGCTTCAGCGACACAGTGAATCTGGAAATGGAAAAGGACGACTGGAAGCAGTTCACAAGAAGCAGCCTTACCAGTATCAAAACCAGTTCGATGCCGCCCGGCCATTACAAGTTGACAGTGGTGTTGAGCTCGGACAGGGAAGCTGCAAAATGGAGACGCCGCTAGAGATCGACTCCTATGACGGGTCAGAGCTAGCTCGGAGGGGTGGTGCTCTCTTCAGCGTGCAGCGCGTGGATGAAATTCCGACGGAGGTGGATGCGACACTCCTCGAGGACCGCAGACCGTTAATCGTCAAAGGTATCCGGATTTAACCCGGCGGCCACCTACCAGTTGGAAAGCGTAGCGTTGTACTCGAAATATATGAACCGCTGTTGAGAACTGATCCCGTCATTAAAGGTCCTGTCGGGTTACCGGATGCTGAGCAGGTTACCAACAAAGAGGTGTTTTTCACAGGCGCAGTCGATCTGGCGGAATACGTGGAGAAGGGCAACCCTGTGGTGCCGTTTTTGCCATGCGCGTAGACACCAAAGACCTGAAGCCGGGGAATTATCGCCTGGTGCTGCTGGCAGTAGACGGACAAAATCACCAGGCTCGCAACGGGCAGTGGACTTTACATTGAGCGATTAAACGAGCGCAGCCGATGGCTACATGCGCGGACTTGCCGGGCTGCGCCACTCGGCAATGGCCGCGTTCGTCTTTTTTCACTCGGAGCAGCAACTTTCCGCGGGTGACAGGGTTAGTCTGAAGAACATGCGGATAAGCCTTGCCATACCTGCCAAGCGGTGGCTGCCTGTTCGCCGCAACCGCACCATGCCGACGCCCAGAGAATTTCTGGCATTCCTGCTGATGATTTCGTTTTTCTGCACTTTCTTGTGGACATACCTGCGCTGACCGCGGCCTCCAACGAGGTCGTCGGGCCCGGTGTTAAAGGGGCTCCCGATCACGGAACTCAGCCCAGAGGAAGCCATCCGTCACGCGCTGAATCGGCTCGCGTTCGGGCCACATACGGGAGATGTAGATCGCCTTCGCCAGATGGGCTTGGCGAAGTGGATGACGGCAACTGAATCCAAAATCGATAGACGACGGTGCCGTGGAAGCGCGTCTGAATGTCTACCCTACGCTGAGAATGACGGCAGCGCAGTTAATAACAGAGTATTCAAACCCCAAGCAGGCGGCGAAGCTGGCGGAGCGGACGAACGGAGACTCTTGCACAACTCCAGATCGCACAGAAGCAAGCTGACAGCGCGATTACGTCAATGTCAAAGGAAATCGACGCAAACGGCCGCGGTGCGAATGAGACGGCCGAGAATAGCGGGACCATGATTTCCCGGGCCCTGGATTCGCCTTGGCCCGCGCATGAAGTTGAATCCGGCAACACCGGGAGCAGGACAAAGGATTCGTTCGCATGATCCGAACGCCGTGCCGAGAGCGATCGCCGACGACAGCAAGCGCCCGCAGCGCGTCGTGGAAGAACTGGCGATGGCGAAAATAGACGCGGGCCATCTACAACGGCGGATTTCCAGCAGGTTATGGATGATTTCTGGTTCAACCACTTCAACGTGTATGCGGGAA
>CAWFNI010000021.1:0-155382 GCA_963817085.1 Candidatus Acidiferrales bacterium | reverse complement strand
AGCCGACAATGCGGGGGCGACTGTAAAGACCTCATCATCGAAGGGCCCGAATTAGCTGGCCAGCCAGCAGTCGTTTCAACCAATTGCAGGGACTTGGATGAAACGTGGGCTTTCCGTAGAAGTGTCACAGTTCTCGTTCAGGACCCTCCGATTTGGCGAACAAGAAACGCAACTTTCAGCCGATATAGCCCAATCTTTGCTGAACTTTCGCTGAACAACAGACCGCAAATGAGGGTGTTTCACTGCAACTAGGAAGTGTCTAACGCAAACAAAAGAAACGAAAATCGGTCCCTGCGAACAGGTCAGGTAGAATTAGCAAACCGCCGCCTTCCGCTTCTCACAAATCCTTCTGAAATTGCTGGAAACAGGTTGCGAAAAGTGGAGTCCAAACTGGAGTCCAACTTGCCGGCTCTGGGGAGCCAATTTCGAGGTTAAACGGTACAGAATCAACGGTTAGTGTGAATATTAACAGCCGAATGCTCTACCATTGAGCTACCGGGGAACGGGCAGGCAGACTTTTAATTTACAACAAGTTGCGAATTCCCGCCACTCGTACGGCCTCACCCCAATTTCCTTGCCCGGGCGGAGAAGCAGCCCGATTCTGTTTTGCTTGCGGCGCGCTTCTGCGTAGTTGCCGGGCCGGCTCAATTGGAACTGCAGACCTCCCTGTCGGCGCTGAGTTTCCCATCTTCTTGGGTGAGGCGGAATTGCGCGATTGGCGGCAGAAAAGGCCCTCGGAAGGAATCACGAGCGAAGTCTTTCTGTCGCGAATGGCACAGCGCGCAAATTGCAAGAAAAGGCGAAACCAATCGTCATCCAATTCCGTCAAACCAAGAGGATAGCGTAGAACAGGCAACGCGTTGTTGACACTTTGCGTCGTACTTTTTAGCATTAGAGCTTCGGTTGGGGAAGTTTTCACCTTGCGATGGCAGTGGGAAGATTTCTGCCTCGCTCAAGAATAAATTTTATGATTACCGCACAACAGCTTACGAAGAAGTACGCTCGCAACACCGCAGTCGATCACATTTCTTTTGAAGTCGGCAAAGGGCAGATCGTGGGATTTCTTGGCCCCAACGGTGCCGGGAAGACCACGACCATGCGCGTGCTGACCTGCTTCTTGCCGCCCACTTCCGGCAGTGCAACCGTTGCCGGGCTTGATGTCCTCGAAAAGCCGCTGGAGGTTAAGCGCCACATCGGCTATCTCCCGGAGACGCCGCCGTTGTATCCCGAAATGCGCACCGCTGAATACCTGGCCTTTGTGGGGAAGATCAAAGGCCTGCGCGGTCCCGAACTCGCCAAACGCATCGACTACGTCCTCGGTCGTTGTGCCATTGCGGACGTCAAGGATAAAGTTCTGGGGAAACTTTCCAAGGGTTATCGCCAGCGTGTTGGACTGGCGCAAGCGATTATCCACAATCCTGCCGTGCTCATCCTGGACGAGCCGACTGCCGGGCTAGATCCCAAACAGATCAACGAGACGCGCGACCTCATCAAGGGCCTCGCGGGGGATCACACGATTATTCTGAGCACGCACATTCTTCCCGAGGTCGAACAGACCTGCCAGCAAGTCATCATCATTAACAAAGGCAAACTGGTCGCCACGGATTCGGTAAACAACCTGCAGAATCGCGCGCGCGGTGCAGGTTCCGTTCTGGTTGAAGTTGCTGGGCGGAACGGCAATCTCGAAACCGCGAGCGTGCAACGGCGGCTCGAACAAGTGCCGGGAGTCAGCCGCGTTTTTTTCAAGGAAGCTCACGAAAATCGTTCCATCTTCGAAGTAGAGGGAAAGAGCGATCGCGCTATCCGCGGGGATCTTGCCCGCGCCATCGTCGAGTCCGGCTGGGATCTGAATGAGCTCCGCACTGCGGCAGTCAGCCTTGAGGAAGTTTTCTTGCAACTGACGAGTTCGGATGGCGAAACCACAGATACCGAGCAGCCAAGATCCGGCGCAATGGAGCCAGTGCCTGGTGGGGCCAAGGAGTAAGCCGCGATGAGAAATGTGTGGATCATCTGTCGGAAAGAACTTCGCAGTTACTTTGTATCGCCAATCGCCTATTTATTGCTCGCCATGTTCGCCATTGTCTTCGGTTTCTTCTTCTGGAACGCGGTTGGCTATTTCGTCTATGCGGGTATGGAAGCGCAAATGCGCGGCGGAATGTTCCCCATGGACATCAACGAACAGGTAATACGGCCGCTGATCTCCAACGCGAGCGTGATCGGGCTCTTCCTTATTCCCATGATTACCATGCGGCTGTTCGCGGAAGAGAAACGCAGCGGCACCATCGAGCTCCTGGTGACCGCGCCAATTCGTGATTTCGAAGTGGTTCTGGGCAAGTGGTTCGCTGCGCTGATTCTTTATTCCGGGATGCTCCTGCTGACGGCTCTGAATTTTGCCTGGCTGTTCCGCTACGGCAATCCCGACTGGAAGCCCTTGGCGGCCGCGTATCTCGGGCTTTTGTTGCAAGCGGGAGCCTTGCTCGCCGTGGGCACCTTCATCTCCACGCTCACGCGCAACCAGATCATCGCGGGAGCGGCAACATTCGGTGTTTGCCTCCTTCTATGGGTGCTGGAATGGTCGAGCGAATATGATTCCTCCAGCTGGTCGCGGATAACAGCGTATCTCTCGGTACTCACTCACTTCGAGTCTTTTGCGAAAGGCTTGCTATCGACGAAGGATGTGGTCTTCTATGTCACCGCGATTTTTCTGGGGCTCTTCCTCACCGCACGGTCCATGGAATCCCTACGGTGGAGATCGTAAATGAACACGCAATTGCTCCGGGCTCGCCAAACAAAGTACATGCTATATGCCAGCAGTTATGTTTTGGTGGTGCTCACGATTCTGGTGGTCGCGAATGTTCTGGCCGACCGCTACAACAAATCCTACGACACCACTTCGAACAAGCGTTACAGCCTGTCGCCGCAGACTGCGAAAATCGTGAAGAGTCTGAAACAGCCCGCCACGATCACCTATTACGATCAGGGCACAAGATTCGACCAGGCCAAAGACCAACTCGAGCAGTACGCCAACCTGTCTCCCAAAGTGCATGTGGAATACGTTGACCTAGACAAGTCGCCGCAACTCGCCCGCGCCGCGGGAATCAGAGAATACGGCACGGCCGTCGTGGCAATCGGCGACCGGAAAGAGCTAGCCAAGAGTCTCTCCGAAGAAGACATCACAGGTGCACTCATCCGGGATCTGAAAACGAATACGCGCACGATTTGCTTCGTGGAAGGCAGCGGAGAACATCCGATCGAAGATTCGGACCGCAATGGCTACTCGCGGCTGAAGGATCTTTTGGGCAAGGACGAGTACGAATCCAAAGCGGTGAACTTGGTGTTGAAGGCGGAAGTGCCGAACGAATGCACGGTTCTCGTCGTAGGCGGACCCGACTCCGACTATGAGCAACCCGAAACGGAAGCCATCCAGAAATACGTCGAGGATGGCGGGCGCGCGCTGTTTCTCCTGGACCCGCCGCTGAAAATGGGACGTTCAGAGACCGCAGAAAATGGAGCACTGACCAAGGTGCTGGAAGGCTGGGGTGTCACCGCGAAAAAGGATTTGATTCTGGACCTGAACCCTATAGGTCAGATTGCCGGACTCGGGCCTCAGGTGGCGTTGGTGACGAGCTACGATTCGCACGCCATCGTGAATGACATGAAGCGGAAAGTGACCGGCTTCCCTCTGGCCCGCTCTCTGGAAACCAAAAACGGCGACAAGACCTCGGTCCAGCAGCTTTTCAGCTCGTCCGACTCCAGTCTGGCCACGACGAAGCTCGATAGTCCCGCGATCGATCCAAGCGATCCCAAAAATATCAAGGGACCCTTACCCATAGCCGCTGCCGGCACTTACAAGACAGGCAAGGAAAATTCCCAAGGACGTTTCGTGGTGGTAGGCAGCTCCACCTGGGTTGCGAATTCCTTTATCGGCTTCAATGGGAACAGGGACCTGGCGCTCAATGCCATCAATTGGCTCGCCTCGGATGAGGATCTGATTTCCATCCGGCCGAAGGCCCCCGAGGATCGCCGCATCACCCTCACGCGCGCGCAAATGAACTGGGTCCGTCTTAGCAGCCAGTTTTTGCTGCCGCTGCTGGTAGTCCTTGGCGGAGTGACCGTATGGTGGCGGCGCCGTTGATTGCGCGGCCCGTTCTTCGGCGAGCTACTCGCAGGCCGTCAAAATGTTGGGATGAATGCCATGAAACTGCGTGACCTTCTTATCGCGACCGGAGTTCTCGCTGCTCTACTCGGCGTGCTGTACTGGTCGAATCATCGCAAGGCCAGCGAGGATGCGACGGTCAAAGCGTCCCCGGATGCGGCTCCAAAAATCCTTTCGCTGGATCAAGCAGATATCGCCCGGCTCAGCATTCACAGCAAGGACCATCCGCAAATAGATCTCGCCCGAAATGATTCGGGTGTATGGCAAATCACGTCACCCGAGACTCTGGCTGCGGACCAGGAAGCGGTCTCCAGCCTTCTTTCCACGCTGTCCCCACTGAGCTCCACCCGCCTCCTGGAGGAGAAAGCCTCAGACCTCGCCTCTTACGGGCTTATCACTCCTGCGCTTGAGCTGGAGATCTTGCTGAAAGGCAACAAGACGCAAAAGCTGCTCATTGGCGACCAAACACCGTCGGGCAGCGCCTATTACGCTATGCTCGCGGGCGACCCGCGGCTTTTCACCCTGGCCAGCTACAACAAGACCACCCTCGATAAAACTCTCAGCGACCTCCGGGACAAACGCCTCCTCACCGCTGACTTTGACAAGGTCAGCCAGATCGAGCTCATCCGGCAGCCTCCCGGAAAAAGACAGGACATCACCTTTGCGAGAAACAAAGATGCCTGGCAAGTCCTCAAACCGAAGTCCTGGCGCGCCGATTCCGACAAGGTCGAGGACCTGATCCGCTCCCTCCGGGACGCGAAAATGGAAACTACCTTGGTAACTAGCGACGCCGAAGCGGCTAAGGCTTTCCGTTCTGCCAGTGCTTATGTCACCGTCAAAATCACCGGCACTTCTGGCGTGCAGGAGCTTGAGGTCCGTAAGGCCAAGGACGATTACTACGCCAGGTCTTCCGTTCTCGCCGGCAGTTACAAGGTGCCCGCTTCGCTCGGCACCAGTCTCGACAAATCTCTCGATGATTTCCGGAACAAGAAACTCTTTGATTTTGGCTATGCCGAGCCGGACAAGATTGAAATCCACGATGGCCCCAAGTCGTACTTTCTGACGCGCTCGGCTTCCGACTGGTGGGGGCCGGATGGCAAAAAGCTGGATGAACCGTCGGTTCAGGGTGTTGTGGGCGAACTTCGCGATCTTTCCGCGGAGAAATTCCCAGATTCAGGTTTCACCACGCCCGTGCTCGGACTCACCGTGCTCTCGAACGGCGGCAAACGCATTGAAAAAGTAGGGATTGCGAAAAACGGGGATACCTGCATCGCGAAGAGGGAGGATGAGCCCTCGCTCTACGAAATTTCAGCCGCGGCGGTGACGGAATTGGAGAAAGCTGCCGCGGACGTCAAGCCCGCTGCCGCTCCCCCCGCTCCTCAAAAGAAGTGAAAGACGATGGTCGCGCGCGCCGATTCTCCGGAAGTCTGCGCGGGAAGCTGAACCCGGGCAACCGTGGCGTGATCTGGAGTTTCAAGAAGTTTCGCGCCGTCCATCGATCGGATCTGCTTGGGATTCCAGAGGGAGAGTTCATAGCTGGCGCCCGGCGTGCCTGAAGCCTCGACGCTAAGAGTGTCTCTTGCTGCCGACCAGGATTCCGACAAGAAGCGCAGACCCTGGCTGGTTTCCCCAAGCTTGGGCAGCGTCGAGTTGTAAACAAACCCGAAATCGTTCTTGATGCGAATGTGAATCATGTTTGTCTTCCCGCTGAGCGGCAAGTGGACCAGCACATGCTGATCGCTGTCATTGGCCGCCACATGAAATTCGATGGGATGACCATTCAACTCAACCCCGAGAACCTTTGCGCGGAGGCTGAGAGCGGGTTCAAAATTCAGGGCAAAATTCTCCGCGCCCGTTTGAGTCACTTCAAGAGCGAGTTCGCCAATTGTCCGCCGATAGCGCAGATCAACTTGCGACGCACCAAGCGAAACATTGCGGACCGCGAAGGCCGACCAATCCGCGGGGGGATGCGGCGCGAATGTGAGCGTGTGGCTCAAGACGTCCCTCTGAATTCCAAAGAGGCCGCGCAAGAGCGGATTGACTACCATGGCCGCGGACCAGATCTGTTGTGGCGAACTCATGGACAGCGGCTCATAATTCGAACCGGAAAGCACTTCGGTTACGTGGCCGAGCGATCCATCAAACGCAAGCAGGGCATTGGCGCGCAGGTTCGTGTAAGCAGGTTGCGCACGGTGGTAGCGATATTCGCCCACGGAAGCCCACCCGGTGAATAATGGCCAGACTGCTCCGAAGTGGTAACCTTGGCCGCTGTACTTTGGGGCTTCATCGGAGATGATGCGCATCCCCCAATCGGTCTGGTGGTCCAGTCCGGCCAACTGGGTAATGGTTTTGTCGCCTTTGTTCTCGTCCAGAATCCCAAACCACATGGGCACGGTGGCCAGTACGCTCAGTTCGTCGACCGGCTGATCATAATGGTCGAGCGCAAAAGCGAACCGCCCTTTTTCCTTCAACCAAAAAGCATCGTTCAATTTTGCCTTTTGTTGCGCGAAAAGTTGATCCAGTTCGTCGCCGGGCTCCACCTGTCCCGCTGCGCGTGCCAGATTAGCCAGCGCTCGGAGCGCCTCGGTTCCAACAGCGGTTTGATATAACTCTGTCTTCACCGGCAACAGCGGCCCGCCTTCCACCCAGCCGTGACCGACTCCCTCATTCTTCGGAAATCCCTGCGCATCCCACGTGGAGCGAAGAAACTCGTAAGCCTTCCAGATGCTGCTCCATTCTTCCTTAACAAATGCAACGTCACCGCTCTGCTGCAGATAGTCATTCATGGCGATGATGTACAGCGGCGTGGCGTCGGCGGAGGCATAGCCGTAGGGATAGTTCTTAAACCAGTCTACGCGGCCCGCGGATTGGGAAATTTCGTGCGGAATCTTGCCATCCTCCCTCTGGAACTTGCTGAGGAAGGAAAGTGCGGTTCGTGTCGTGGCGGTATCGCCGCAAGAGTTCAGCGCCAGGGAAGTCCATAACGCGTCGCGGCCAAAGTACCAGGCAAAGCCCGGGCGTTGACTCTCACCTGACGTTCGATAGCCGGCGATCAGGCCGGTACCCAGATCCGGGTTGGATACAAGTCCTTGCAGAACGCTCGCTCGCGCCCAATCGTAGGCCTGCTGTAACTTTGCGTCAGGAATATCAAGGCTTACGGTCCGGTTCAGGTAATCACGATAGTACTCGGCGGAATCCCGGAGTAAGTCCTGCCAGGTGGAGGTGAGTTTCTGGAATGTCTTTTCCGCGTCAGGGAGCCCCTGCGTAGAACCCGCCAGGACAATGAGTTTTGTCTCTTTTCCTTTTGCCGTCCCTCCCAGACGAAAGGAGCAAACCCCGGATTCGGAATAATTGTTTTGATAGGAGTCGCGAAGGTCCGCCGCCGTTTGCGAGCCAATCAACCCGGCAAAGTGTTTGCTCTCTTCTCCAAAAATAAAGCTGCGTCCATCCGGGGCAGTTCCGGTGAACGTGCCGCCGATCGCTCCGGGCCATTCCAGTTGAAAATCGGAGTGGAAGGCGACTTCGATCTCAATCGGCTGTTCGGTGTCGACTTCAAGATAAATGACCGCCCCACTTTCCTGCACGGGAACAAAAAAGGTTTCCCGCACGGTGAAGTCGTCACCTGCGTAAAGAATTGTCGACGATTCCGGACGAACAACGATGGTGCGCGCCAGGGAGTCCGCCGGGACGGATCTGTCCTCCACGTGAAAGATCAAATGCAGATCCCGCAACAGCTTAAGAGGGTAAACCCATGCTTCCATCCTGCCCGCTTCGTTCCCGAAGAATGCCGCGCGCTGCCCAGTGGCGGCAAGAAACTCCCAGCTGCGGACTGGGCGGGACAGCCGCAGAGAATCGCCGGTTGACGGCGGCAGAGACCTCTCCGGGGCCGGAGAGGGAAAAAGGAAAGCGGAGAGCGCGCCAATTAAGGCCAGCGGGAGCCAGCAGAACGAGCGAAATGTGGACTGAATGGGATGACTCATGTTTCTGCAGCAACGACAGGATTCCGCAGCACCCCCAGACCTTCGATTTCCACCTCAACGGTATCGCCAGGCTTCAGGAATAAGGGCGGAGTGCGAAAAGCCCCGACGCCTTCGGGCGTGCCAGTGGCAATGATATCGCCGGGCTCCAGAGTAATGCTCGCGGAAATAAACTCAATCAAGTGGGGCACCTGGAAGATCATTTTTGACGTGTTCGAGTCCTGAAGCACGGCGCCATTTACCCGAGCTTGAATCGCGAGTGCGTGCGGATTTGGAACATCCTCGCGCGTCGTCAAATAAGGTCCTATCGGGCAAAAGGTATCACAAGATTTTCCGCGCACCCACTGTTTGTCGGCGAATTGCCAGGCACGCGCGGAAACATCGTTCAACGGCATGTAGCCCGCAACATGTTCGAACGCCTTGGCCGCGGGAATGGTTTTCCCTCTGCGCCCAATCACAACCGCCATTTCGGCTTCGTAGTCCACCTGGGGATCATCGGCGGGGATCACAATCGGATCTCCTGGGCCGGAAATGCTGGTGGTAAATTTTGCGAAGATGATGGGCGTCTTCGGCGGCTCCTTGGCGCGCGATTCAATCGCGTGATCCCGATAATTCAGCCCCACGGCAATGATCTTTCCAGGATAGGGCACAGGCGCCCGTAAACGAATATCGGCTAGCGGAACGACGGCGCTCTTGGCCGCCCCTTGAATCAGCTTCCGCGCTTCCTGCGCGGCGCCGTCTCCCCCCGCCAAAAAAACCGACATGTCCCTAAAACTCTCGCTTGCGATTCCCGCAGCCCGTGCCGTGGCGTGCAAATCGATCACGCCTTTTTCTGTGAGCGCCCCGAGGCGTGTCACTCCATCATTTTTCGCGTAACGAACAAGGCGCATCGAAATCTCCCGGTAACAGCTCGAATGATTCTCCCAGCCAACTCAACAACGGTTTTGCCCCTAGCATTGTAGCCAGACAGTCAAAGGAAGTTCGAGACATTTCTGCAGAGGAAAAAAGATCAAATCATCCATGGTGCGGCTAACATCCTGTTTAGGGGCGATGGAAGGGTGCGCACGTGCCATGAATGGCTTTGCCGCCATGGTTACGCCGCGCTATTCTAATTGACAGTTAGCAGGTACGCGGTCTCCGCTATGTCGCTGGAGCCCGATGAGGAAACGCCACCTGTCGCCCGCCAAGTCCCGAAGAGGATGGAGGAGGTTTGAGTGTCTGAAAATAAAGACAAGCTGATCGTGATTACCGGGGCGGGCGGTTTCATCGGAGGCCATCTCGTTTCAGTTTTTCGTTCTCGAGGATGCAAATCCATCCGCGCCGTAGATATCAAGCCGCTGGGCGACTGGTATCAGCGGTTCGACGACGTCGAGAACTTGTGCCTCGATCTGAATTCGAAGGAAAACTGCGAAATTGCTGCCCGGGCCGCCCACACGATCTACAACCTGGCGGCCAACATGGGTGGAATGGGATTTATTGAAAATAACAAAGCGCTCTGCATGCTCTCCGTGCTTATCAACACGCACATGCTGCAAGCAGCCGTGAAGCATAACGTTCCCAGCTATTTCTATTCCTCCTCCGCATGCGTTTATAACGCGGACAAGCAGAAATCCTTCGGGGCACCCTCTCTAAAGGAAGAAGACGCGTATCCAGCCATGCCGGAAGACGGGTACGGCTGGGAGAAACTTTTTTCCGAACGCATGTGCCGCCATTTCCGCGAGGATTTTGGGGTGCGCACGCGCATGGCGCGGTTTCACAATGTGTACGGCCCATGGGGTACGTGGTACGGAGGCCGCGAGAAGGCTCCTGCAGCCATTTGCCGGAAGGTGATTGACGCCAAACTTAAAGGGAATCACGAAATCGATATTTGGGGCAGCGGCGAGCAGACCCGGAGCTTCATGTATATCGATGATTGCCTGAAGGGCATCGGCCTCATCATGGAATCGGATATCCTCGATGCCATCAATCTGGGTTCCAGCGAAGCGGTCACCATCAATCAACTGGTGGACATCGCCGAAGACATTGCCGGCATCAAGCTGAAACGCAAATATGACCTCAGCGCCCCCAAAGGCGTAAACGGACGCAACAGCGACAATACTCTAATCAAACGACTGCTTCATTGGGAACCGAATACTTCGCTATGCGCAGGCCTGGAGAAAACGTATCGCTGGATTTATGACCAGTATCTTGCGCGAGAACGCGGAGATGCCGGTGTTGTCCGCGAAGTTTCTACTGCCTCGCGCTGACACCCCGGCGCGCCAGCTTGTTTGTCTCAAAAACGCGCCGTTTTTCACATGCAGCTGCGGCGAGTTGTCTCCCTATCCAGAGGCCATAGAATTGGTGACATGTTCGACTGATGGAATCTTCGCGTGGCATCGGGGGACAAACTCCTCGACGATAACTTCTATAATGAGGCGGTCTGGATGATTGGCCTCAAGCGGTTCTTGGACGGGATGCAGCCGCGCAGCTTTGATCTGAAAATTATGCCGCTGCGGAAAGATGCACCCATCATCCTGCCAACACGGGACTGGCTTGATTTTGGCGACAAGGACGCCGTGGACGAGGTGGAGAGCATCACAGCCATTCCAGCTTACGAAGTCGTTGCCAATTTATCCGATTAACGCCCCGGCGGAAGGAAACCGAACGATATGCCTCTTTCCATCATCCAACGCGCCCTTCTCACTTTGTTCTTCTTATCTGCCGTCTCGATTGACCTGTGCGCGGAGCCAAGACTCCCCCACCTCTTCAGCGATCACATGGTTTTACAGCGGGACATGGATCTGCGCTTCTGGGGCTGGGCCGACCCTGGCGAATCGATTGACGTGACTTTAGCCGGAATCTCCCGGCATGCGATTGCAGCGAGCGATAGCCGTTGGAGCGTTTCATTGCCTCCTCTTCCAGCGGGCGGGCCTTTCGTCCTCGAAGTGCGCGGCAAAACGACTTTGCTCTTAAGAGATGTCGTGATCGGGGAAGTCTGGATCGCTTCTGGCCAGTCCAACATGACCTACGCCCTTGGGGGGGCGGCCAACGCTGCACAAGAAGTCCCCAAGGCGAATGATCCGGATCTACGGTTCTTTACCGTGCCGAAGCGCATTGCCATTCAGACACAAAACGACACGCTTCCCGCCGCCTGGGAGATTTGCAGCAGCGACACGGCCAAGAGTTTCTCCGCGGTTGCGTACTTTTTTGCGCGTGATTTGCGCCGCACCCTGGGCGTACCCGTGGGCGTCATTCTGAGCGCTTGGCCCGGCACAGCAGGCGAAGAATGGACGGACCCGGAATCTTTGCGCCGTGATCCAATCTTTCAGCCCATCGCCGCGCGTTGGGATTCCACTTCGCCCGACGACAAATCTTTTGCGGCCGCGCCACGACGTCTCTCGCTCGAATTCGATGATTTCGAACTGCTCCCTGCCCTGCCGGATGCCCCCGCCGTCCCGTTCAGCAGTTTTGACGATGGTTCTTCGCGCGTTTCCACCGGCGGCGTCTGGTCGTACTCCTGGCACGATGCGCCAGACGCCGCGTTTGAGCTGGTTACACCGGGTCATGGGGGGAAAGGCTACGCTGCGAGAATTTCAGGGACGCTGACCGGCGCGGACGATTCCCGCTGGGAAGTCAGATTCCGTTCCGATGGCGCTCCCATGGATCTCTCCGTCTATGCTGGCGTCCGATTCTGGGTGCGCGGAAACGGCAGCTATCTTTTTCGCACGCTCCAGCCCAGCATCTTCGATTGGGATGATTACGGCTCCAATCTCCTGAAAGCCGCGCCCGAATGGAAAGAGATTACCGTTTTGTTTAAAGATCTCAAGCAAGCCGGTTGGGGTGTCCAGGAGAATTTCACCCTGAACCAAATTTCGGGATTTTACATTTCTGCAATGACCGATCTGGCCGACCCCCCGCGCCCACCATCTGGGCTCTACGACGGCATGATCGCCCCTCTATTGAACTTTCGAATTCGAGGTGCCATCTGGTACCAGGGGGAAAGCAACACCGACCGGGCGTTCCAATATCGCTCGCTACTGCCCGCCATGATTCGCGGTTGGCGTGCCGGATGGAAGGAAGGCGATTTTCCATTTTTGATCGTGCAATTGCCGAACCAGGGACACAGCGCCGAATTTGCCGATTCCTGGTGGGCGGAGCTGCGCGAAGCTCAACTCCTCACAGCAAAAAGTGTCCCCAATACTGGTCTGGCAGTGACCATTGATGTCGGCGAAGCCGGAAACCTCCATCCCCCCCGCAAAGCGGAAGTGGGAGATCGACTGGCTCTTTGGGCGCTTGGCACCACCTATGGAAAAAAACTGGAATATTCCGGGCCGCTCTACGAAAGTATGCGCGTGGAAGGGAACCGCGTTCGCCTTAACTTCGCGCATGCCGGGGGCGGCCTGCAAGCAAAAGGGGAAGAGCCGCTGGGCTTCACGATCGCGGGCGCGGACAAGAAGTTTCATCACGCTACCGCGCGCATCGAAGGCAATTCCGTCATGGTCTCCAGTTCCGAAGTCGCAATGCCCGTGGCCGTTCGTTATGCCTGGGGAGACAGCCCGGAGTGCAACCTTTACAACAAGGAAGGTTTGCCTGCCTCGCCGTTTCGCACCGACGATTGGCGCGGCGCAACGTTCTCCAACCGCTAGGAGTTCGTTTGCGCCCTGTACGCAAGTTTGAAACAAGGAAGGATCCATGATGAGGCATCGAGCCAGCAGATCCAATTGGCTGAATCTTCTGATGATCCTGGCAATGTGCGCTGTGGGTGCTTGCCCGGTCGGTAGTCAAACCAAATCCGCGTCACCGTCGTTCGCCAAAAGTTCATCTTGGGATCCCGCCAAGCTCGGCGAAACCCTGCTCCGCGACCCTGTATGGGTGTACAACGACTGGTCGTCTTACGACGAACTCTCCGACAACATTCCGCTCACCGAAACACTGGCGATGAAAGAGCTGGATGAAATTGTCCGCCTGCAAAAGTTCGGCGTGCATTTCGACTACTACATGATGGATGCCTTCTGGTTCGATCCCGATGGCGCCTACCGCACCTGGCGCAAACCGAACTGGCCCGAATGGTCCGGATCGTTGGATCGCCGCTTGTCGCAGAAACGGGCTGAACCGGGTCTGTGGTTCAGCACCAACACGCTGGTCAAAATCAACGCTGCCCCGCAGTGGAAGGACTCGCTCAACGCAAAGAAGGGCTCCATGTCATTCTCCGAAGGCGGCTTCCTGCCCGGACTTCATGGAGTTCCTGCAATACTGGTATGACCACGGCATCCGCATGTTCAAATTTGATTTCGTGGATTTCGATGCCGCCACCCCGGCGGCGGAGAAGCTGAGCCAAGGAAGAGATCCGCCAGCGCAATGCAACCGCATTTCGCGAAGCCCTGAAGAAATTTCGCGCAAGAATCCTGATGTAGTGCTGGTAGCATTCAACGGCTTCGGCGGCGACATGGAATCCACCGCCGGGCCCTTTCCATTCCAGCAATCCGGTCGACCTGCGCTGGCTCGAAGTCTTCGATTCCATCTATTCCGGCGATCCGCGCGCCCTCCGACGTCCCGGAGACGAACTTCTGGCGCTCCATGGACATCTACAGCGACCACATGGTGCGCCGCTACGAACAGAGCGGCCTGCCGCTGGAACGCATCGATTCCACCGGCTTCATGATGGGCAACACCGGCACCATCTACTACCGCAAGACCCACGCCTGGAAGGGCATGCTCTGCGGCATGATGGCGCGCGGCGGCTGGGTCAACACCATTCATGGCAATCTGGAATTCCTGGATGACGAAAGGCCCGCTGGTTCGCTAAGCGTCCAGTAGCTTTACGCTACGCCTGGAAAGCGAGGGCCGCACCAAGACGTTCGGCGGCATTCCCGGAAATGTCGAACCGTATGGCTTTGGCTCACTCGACGCAGACGGTTCCGTCTATACGGTGGTGAATCCCGCGCAAGACTCGGTCCAGGAGATTGAAACTGCCGTTGCTCTCCGCGGTGCAAGCCCCCCTGGCCTGCAGGACGCATCCTCTTTCGCGACGCCGGATTTGTGCCCATGCTTGCGGCGAATCGCATCACTCTCGGCCCGGGCAGATGGCCGCCGTCGGCTTCGGCCGCTACGCGGATGCCTCCTATGAATTTCGGCCTGCAGGAAGATGTTCGGTCATTCCCGCGAACGATCGCTCCCATCGCGGCGACCTTTCCACCAGAGCGGGAATAATGCGATTGAAGCGGTCATCCAGCCCCCGCGCACGGTGATCTGCGGATCCTATTCCAGCAGCGGCGACGAGCAGGGCAACATCACGCGCAGTTGGCCCGGCGGACCGCCGAATGGCAAGTCCATTGCACAGGTGCTAAAAATGCTGCGCGTGGCGCAAAACGGGCAGCCGCTTCCCGTCGACATCTCCTACGACAAACTCGTCTGGAGCGGTCTCTCCTGGGGCTCCGGGGAAGTGCGTCATCCGTACCTTGCGGCCGGTGCGCCCATCACGATTCGCTGTTCCTCCGCCGAAACGGGCCTTGTAAAGCTGGAAGCCCATCTATACGCGGTGACCTACTAGGCATTCACCGGCAAATTGTTGTCGACAGGTCGCGTTTGCGGCCGGAAGCGACGGCGGGCGCCAAAAAAACTATCTGGACATTGGCTGCGGCGCCTTGGACAGGCTCTTTTCATGGAAAGAAAACGTTTACTCAAAATGGTAGGAATTGGTGACGAGGGTCACATCGGCGCTTCCCGCGAATTGCCGATCCGCCTGCTTTCATCGAAAAAGGCTCATTAATGTAGCAAATTCCCTTGACAGGGCTGATTAACAGGCATAGCCTGAGTGGCAAAAGAGGGCAGGGTGTCCTTTTTATTTTGCTTCTTAGAAGTAAACGTTTACTCGATTTTGCCGAGGTGGAGGAAACACGCATGAAAGCGTCAGCATTCGTCCGATTCTTCGCATTTTTCGCAATTCTTTTTCTCTGTGCTTACGGCGTCGCCGGGCAGGTCAATCGCGCCAGCATCACCGGGACGGTGACTCGACCCCAGCGGTGCAGTCATCGCGGGTGTTGAGGTTACCGCCCGCAATATCGACACAAACGTGGAGACCGCCAGCGTCACCAACGACGACGGAATCTATCTGGTGCCGAACTTGCCGCCAGGAACCTACGCGCTCACATTTCGCAGAACCGGCTTTAAAGAGACTGTTCAACCTTCGGTGACCCTAATTTCGACCCAGGTGGCAGGGATTAACGTGACCATGCAGGTGGGCGCAGCAACGGAGAATGTCACCGTCACTGCGGAAGCTCCGGTCCTCGATAGCGTGACCGCGGTGATCGGCACGAACACGAGCAGCAAGGAAATGGTGGATCTGCCCCTGGACATCTACGGCTCCGGCGGAAGATTCGTCGAGGATTTCGCCGTGGCCCTGACGCCAGGATACTCGCCCTACAGCAGTCCCTACGGCGCGGTGGTCAATGGCGGCCAGTGGTTTACCAAGGACTATACCGTTGACGGTACGAGCGGCACTGCGGGCATTCGTGGTAACTCGATGCTTACCGGGCCCGCGATGGAAGCCGTCGAGGAGATGCAGGCGCAGACCAGCGGTCTGGATTCCGCCAGCGCCATCACCAACGGCGGCGTGATGAGCTTCACGCTAAAATCGGGCACCAATCAGTTTCACGGATCGGCCTTTGGCTACGGCCACAACGAGTTTCTCGATGCCAACACCTGGACCAACGACCTGAAGCGATCTGCCAAAGACGAAAGCGCGGGCGTGGGATTACGGCGCAAGCCTCGGCGGACCGATTATCAAGGAAAAACTGTTTTTCTTCGGGACTTATGAGCGATTCACACAAGAACGATTTTACGCTGGTGTCACAGGGAGGATTCGTCCCCACACCGACATGCTGAACGGCAACTTCAGCTGGGGCCCGTCTCTGCGGCCCACGGCCACGGGCTTGTGGCTCCGACAACGGCAACGGAGGTACTTATTCGACGGCGATTAATGTTCAGAACAAAGCCGGATCAGACAATCGCTCTTAAGCAAGGCATGATTTTTGACCCCACAACGTGCGACTCCTCCGGAACGAACTGCAAGCAGTTCACCAACAACGTCATCGACACGCCGATCAGCGGAGTCGCGCAAAAAGTCAACGCCATTTACAAGCAGTACTACGCACCACAAGCGAACCTCTCTCTTCACCAACAGCCGACGCCAGAAAGCAATGCACCATCACGACAGCTGATCAACAGCCCGTGGTCAAGCTGGACTACGTGCCTACATCGAAGGACCGACTTTCCGGATCCTGGGTATACATCAACCGTCCACGTTACTCTTGTGACAGGGGGGAATCTGGCAGAGCGGCTCAACGACGGCGGCCCTCTTTCTGCAGGTATCCATCCAGAACGTTCATTCCGAATCAGTACCGGATCAGCGAATCGCACACTTTTTCGCTGGATAAGCTGAACGTCTTCAATTTCACCTACAACTGGTACCGCCAAGGCGGACGAGACCACCGCGGGAGGAAATTGGAACTCCCAACTGGGTTTTGGTGACACAGGCGCCAGTAATTTTCCGCTCCATCTCCTTCGGCGCGGCGAACAATCCGCTAGCGTCAGACGTCACGAGCATCGGCAACGGCATTCAGGGAGTTCTTCCGCCGCGAACTTCATTACCGCGTCGACACCTTTACGTGGACCAAGGGCCGTCACACTTTCTCGTTTGGTGGAGACTTCCGCGCCTATCAGGTCAACAGCCACGAGGGAGAGGGAGCACTGAATTTCAACTTCCTCCCCGCGCGACCGACGGTGGCGGTTACACCAGTCAGGCTGGTTTTGGTTTTGCCAGCTACCTACTGGGCGACGTAAACAATGCCAGTCAAACCACGGCCTTTCGATCTGTACGGTCGTCGCAAGGCCATGTCCCTGTTCGCGCAAGACAGTTACAAGACTCACGCCGAAATTGACCCTGACCGCTGGACTTGCGCTGGCAATATGCGTGGCGCTATCACGAGAAGTATGGTCACTGGGCCAACTATGACCTGACGCAGATTGATCCAGACCTACGGTTATCCCCGGTACCCTTGTCTACGCCAATGGTGGGGGCGATAGCTTTGAAAAGAAAGAGTATTGGGATGGATTCGGACCCGCCGATCGGGTTCGCCTACTCCCTTCGAACAAGTGGGTGTTTCGCGGCTCGTTTGGCCTCACTCTCACTCCACCAAGTGGCCCTTACTTCAACGGTGTCCCCAATGGATTTGCGCCCGGTTTCCAAGGCACCAATTGGTGAGCACTCCATTTAATTGGGACAATGGCTATCCCGGAGTGTTTGTGCCAGGCAATAAGAATGGAGATCCCAGCAGCTGTTTTCCGCTGGTCTCCGTCGATCCCGCACGCGCTTATGCCCGGGTTCGCGGAGCACTTCAACTCGGCGTTCAGTACGAACTCACTCCCACCATGCGGATCGAGGTCGCCTACGTTGGAAATCGTGGGCCACCATCTGTCGGACACGGCGCTGGCGTGGAACGAACCTTCTCCTCTACGTTCCTCAACGTCGTCAATGCAAATCCCGGCGCTCAATGCCTTACAGCAACTAGTCTGCAGTGCCTAAGGGTGACGCAACCGGACTCTACGGAATCACCTGTCCGTATACCGGTTTCTACGGACCCGCTCGCGCGGCATTGGCTCCGTCCCGCAAGTCGGCAACTTGGCAATCGCGTAATACTTATCTGGACTATTACCGAACCTGAACTATGTCGGCCTGCCCATCGGCCAGACCTCTTACAACTCCATGGTAGTTGAACTGGTGAAGCGCACTGGTCGAGAACTGGAGCATGGACCTCAACTACACGTATTCCCGCAGCGCGGTGACACATTCTCCGCTCAGCAGGAATACAACGGCGTACTACACCGCCGTGCAGGACTTCCAGAACCTTTCGGCGACCGCAAATTCGCTTACCGGTTACGACCTCACGCACATCATCAAGGCTATGTGACCTATCAATTGCCTTTCGGGAGAGGGCAGAAAGTGGGGCTCCGACAAGGGGTTTGTGAATGCGCTTGTCGGAGGATGGCAAATCAGCGGACTGGTGGGCTACATCACCGGCCAGCCTTTCCAGATCGGAGTGCAACAAGTCCTTACTACCCATGTGGGGCAATTTCTATCCCGAATTTCCATCCTTCCGGGACCTTCGGGCCATTTAGTCCGAGTGGTTTCTCTGCGGTTGATTCCGCGGACATCGTGCCGCGGTTACACTTACCATACTACTCGTCAATCGGTTGCAACCTCTCCCATCAGGTACCACAACGGCGCTTGGATCCGGCGGGGCTTACGACTCCTCTTTGCGCTGCCCTGGCCAGGCGAATGAGAACGCCAGCTTGATGAAGTACTTCTCCATCGGCGCCGACGGTAGATACCAACTTTCCCTTCGCGTTGAATTCTACAATCTGTTCAACCGCCATTACTACAGCATCCATGGCTGCGGTGGTGTCGGCACCAACGTCGGAGACGGCAACTTTGCCGCTGTAACCGGTGTCCAGACAATCCGCGCACCGGCCAGTTCGGCGTGCGTTTCACTTTCTGAGTCCCGGCCACTCCCACGGGGCAATTCGTGGTGCAGCGAATTGCCCCGATTCTCCCGGTGACACGCATATCTCGTGAATCCTGGTCGAACGCAGAGGCTGAATACCGGCATGACAGAGCGGCTTGCTTTCACCCAATCGATATCATGAAAAACATTTCCAGCGGTGGTCGAAAGAAGTTTATCCACCTCATGCTATGGTGCTTTGTCGCAGCTTATGCGGTGGTTATGCCTCTTGCAGCGGCCGGAGCAATGCCACCGACTATTACGTCGACGCGATCGCGGGCAAAGACGCCAACTCTGGTACTAGTCGCCGCATCTGCATGGAAGACGTCTGCAACAAAGTGAATGCCACTACATTTCAACCGGGCGACTCCATTCTGTTGAAAGCTAGTTCCGCGTGGGATGGCCAATTATGGCCCAAAGGTTCTGGATCTGCGGCCCAGCCCATCCGCGTCGACAAATACGGTGAGGGCGCACCCCCCGCTAATTCGTGGCAACGGTCAAGTCGCAGACGCGGTCCTCCTGAAAAATCAGGAATATTGGGAAATTCGCAATCTCGAAATCACCAACACGGGCTCCCTCGGCCATCGCGGCGCGGTGTTCACGTTGTCGCGGAAAATTGTGGCGACCTGCATCACATCTATCTCCAGAACCTGACCGTCCACGACGTCAACGGCAGCTTCGAGGAAAAGGTCAACGGAGGCATTCACTACAGTTCCATCGGCAGATTCGAAGTCCCAGCCGCTTTATCGATCTTGCGCATCGAGGGCAACCACATCTATCACGTCGATCGCAGCGGCATTTTCGGCTGGTCCACGCACTGGACGCGCTCGAAGTGGTATCCGAGTCTGGGCGTGGTGATTCGAAACAACGTCCTCGACGACATCGGCGGCGACGGCATCGTCAACGTCGCCACCGACGGCGCCCTCGTCGAATACAACGTCGTTTCCCGCGCCAGTCAGCGTTCCCAGGATTACAACGTCGGCATCTGGCCTTTCAGCGCCGATAACACGATCGTCCAGTACAACGAAGTCTACGGAACACGCGGCCAGCACGATGCCGAAGGATTCGACTCCGACTGGAACAGCCGCAACACCATCATCCAGTACAACTACAGCCACGACAACGAAGGCGGCTTCCTGCTGATCTGCAATGAAGGCTCGCAGAGTCCTGCCGTCAGCGCCGGCAACGTCGGGACCATCGTTCGCTACAACATCAGCCAGAACGATCATCATCGCGGGCATCAAGCTCTCCGGTCCGGTGAAAAATACGCTGATCTATAACAACACCATCTACGTGGGCAAAGGTGAAACCGTGGACGTTGTTCTCCACACCGACTGGACCGGCTGGGCATCGGATACCTACTTCTACAACAACATCTTCTATGTGGAGGGCAAAGCGCAGTTTGGCTACGGTGTAACAGGTAATCCGGATGGCTCGTACACTTCCGCACCCGGCCCAGGGAAAAGCTCTGGGAACGTGTACGATTCCAACGTTTACTATGGCCTGAAGCCGGCCGAGGACCCGCGCGCAATTACCGCCGATCCGCTACTTCAGGATCCCGGGCACGCAGGCGAAGGCCGGACCGGACTCGCCGGATATTTCCTGCGAAAAGACTCCCCTGCCATGGCCTCCGGCAAAATGATCGAAAATAACGGCGGCAAAGACATCTTTGGCGCCGCTCTCGACAAGTGCGGGGCACTGGATCGCGGCGCAGTGCAAAGCAGTCGGTGCGGTGAGCGATGAATATTCACGAAATTGCAAAACGCGCGAAGGTTTCGACGGCCACGGTCTCGCGCACCATCAATCGCATTCCCACCGTAAAGCCGCAACTCGCCAAGCGCGTCTGGAAAGCGGTCGATGAACTCGGTTATTTCCCCAGCATGCAGGCTCGTGCGCTGGTCTCCGGAAGAAGCCGTATTTTCGGCCTCATCGTTTCCGAAATTACCAATCCATTCTTCCCTGAAATTGTGCACGTCTTTGAAGAGACAGCCTTGCAGCACAATTACGAAGTCCTGCTGACCTCCACTGTCCATGATACGGAGCGCATGAAGATCGCGGTTCGGCGCATGCTCGAGCATCGCGTGGAAGGCGTCGCGGTGATGACCTTCGGCATGGAAGATTCCCTGCTCGACGACTTGAAACTCCGTAAGGTCCCGCTGGTGTTTGTAGACGTTGGCCCGCAGCGACCGCACGTCAGCAACATCCGCATCGACTATCTACTCGGCATCCGGCAGGCCGTCCAGCATCTTGCCGCCCTGCGCCATGAACGGATCGGCTTCATCACCGGCCCGCTGACCCTCAAATCCGCGCAGGCCCGCCGCGATGCGTTTCTACAATCCATGAAGGAAATCGGCATGACTGTGGATCCCGCGCTCATCATCGAGGGAAACCACACGCTCGAAGGTGGCGAAGAAGCCTTCGGGCAGATGCTGGCAATGCCTTCGCGGCCCACGGCCGTGCTCTGCTCCAACGACATGACCGCGATGGGCGTCATGCGCAAGAGTTACGCCGAGGGCATCGTCATCCCGCGAGATCTTTCCGTCATCGGCTTTGACAACATCCGTATCGCGCAGTATATGTTGCCGCCGCTGACCACCATCGAAATGTCACAGTCCGAAATTGGCCGCATGGCGTTCCGCGCGCTGCTTGAGGATGTGCAGCGCAAAGTTCCCAACCCTAAAGGGACGGAGTACGTCTTGATGACCAGTCTGGTGCTCCGGGAATCCACCGCACTCAACTCCCAATGGGCCGGCATGAGGCAGAGAGAGGCAGGATGAAACCTTCCGATTTTCTTTTTTGGGGAAAGACGCGCGCGAGCGCTTTGGTCATTTTGACCGCTATCCTTCTTCTTTCCACTCATCTTGCTCTGGCGCAACTGCCCGCGAAAACCACATTTCACCCGGACCAGATGGACACCATCCTCTACGGTGCCGCCTATTATCCCGAATATATGCCTTATGAACGGACCGACGAAGACATTGCCCTCATGAAAAAAGCGGGCATCAACGTCGTTCGCGTCGGGGAATCTACCTGGGGTTTGTGGGAGCCCGAAGACGGCGGGTTCGAATACGCGTGGATGGACGGAGTGATCGAGAAGCTGCATGCCGCCGGAATCCGCGTCATTCTGGGCACTCCGACATATTCCATTCCCGCTTGGATGTACAAAAAACATCCGGAAATGGTGGTCACGCGGCTGGGCGGGCAATACCTTTATTACGGGCTCCGGCAGAACACCGACCTGATGAACGCCACCTACCGCTTTTACTGTGAGCGCGTGATTCGCAAAATCCTCGAACACTACAAGGACAACCCCGCCGTCATTGGCTACCAGATCGATAATGAAACCACCTCCGCGGGCGCAGCGAATCCCGACGTGCAAGCTGGCTTCAAGAATTATCTGATTTCTAGATTCAAGACTGTGGACGCGTTGAATAAGGTTTGGGGGCTGAATTACTGGGGTCAGCGTCTCAACAGCTGGGACGAGCTTCCCCCGCGTGACGGTATTATCAATCCAGGCTGGAAGCTGGAGTGGGAGCGCTATTCCCAGTGGGAAACCTCTGATTTTCTCGCCTGGCAGGCTAAAATCTTGAATGAATACAAGCGGCCCGACCAGTTCATCACTCACGATTTTGCCGGGCCGCCCAAGCCCGAAGTGAACGAGTCCGATGTGGCGAAGTCCCTCGATATCGTTGCCGCTAATCCGTATCACGATACGCAAGACGGTTTCGACGGTGAAACTTCCTCCTTTGTCGGCGACTACTCACGCTCGCTGAAACACAGCAATTACCTCGTCACCGAAACCAATGCCGAAGCCATTGGCTGGGATTCCAAAGATCAATACCCGCCCTACGACGGCCAATTGCGCCTCGACGTCTACACCCACATCTCCTCCGGCGCCAACATGGTCGAATACTGGCACTGGCACTCGTTGCACTACGGCCAGGAAACCTATTGGAAGGGCGTGCTCGGCCACGACCTGCAACCCGGCCGCCCGTACGACGAAGTGAGCCGCACAGCCCACGAACTACAGAGCATCGGTCCGAAAATCGTCGACCTGCGCATCAAGAATCAGGTCGCCATCCTCTATAGCCGCGATTCCTACTATGGCATCGAGTTCATGAAGTTCAGCGATCGCGTGAATTACTCGACCGTTCTTCACCAGCTGTACAACGTCCTGTACCACGCGAACGTCGGCGTCGATTTCGTCTTTCCCGAGAGCGCGAATCTCGCGGACTATAAAGTGCTCGTTGTTCCGCCACTCTACATTGCCAGTGATGCTCTGCTGTCCGGGCTCAGCGACTACGTGAAAAATGGCGGACATCTCGTCGTGGCGTTCAAGAGCGCTTTCTGCAACGAATACTCAACGGTTCGATGGGAGATGATGCCCGGACCTCTCAAAGACGCCGCCGGTTTCCACTACCAGGAATTTTCTTCGCTGAAACAACTCCTGCCACTCAAGGGTGATCCGTTCCATGTGGGCGCCGAGAACAAGGTCTCCGAATGGGCGGAAATGATCGTTCCCGACACCGCCAAAGCGCTGGCCTATTACGACCATCCGTTCTTCGGGAAATATCCCGCAATCACCAGGAACCAGTTCGGCAAGGGTACGTTCACGTATGAAGGGACCGTGCTTACGGACAGCTTGCAAAAAGCGGTTGTGCTTGATGTGTTGAACCAGGCCGGCCTCACCGGCCCCGATCAGAAGCTACCCTCCGCGGTCCATGTGAAGCACGCTCAGAATCGTTCGGGAAAGACCCTGCATTTCTATTTCAACTATTCCAGCGCGCCGCAAATAGTTCCCTATGCCTATGCGTCAGGCATCAATCTCCTTTCGCACGCAGCCCCCGTGATCCAAAGCCAGTCGCTGCTTCTGCAACCTTGGGACGCCGCGATCGTGGAAGAAAGATAGATAGAGAGCATGACTTCACAAAAGGATATCTCCAGGAGGCGGATTTCGCGCTTCCGCTTGCTCCTCGCGGCAGTGCTGTATTTCACATTTGCCTACGCGCTGACCGCTCAGCCAGCCCCTTCCCGCGCGGAAGTCGAAAAGCGCGTCGCGGCACTCCTCAGCAAGCTGACGCTCGAAGAAAAAATCATGCTCATCGGTGGCATCAACGATTTCTATACGCGCCCGGTTCCCCGTGTGGGCATCCCTTCGTTCCGGATGTCGGATGGCCCGACCGGCGTTCACGATTACGGACCCACGACTGCGTATCCCGCCGGCATTCTTCTCGCCGCCACCTGGGACCATGATCTTGCCCATCGAGTCGGCGCCTCCATGGGCCGTGATGCGCGCGCTCGCGGCGTCCACTTCGTTCTTGCGCCCGGCATGAATATTTATCGCTCCCCTCTCAACGGCCGCAATTTCGAATACTTCGGCGAAGATCCCTATCTCGCCTCGCGCATGGCTGTAGGCGTGATCGAAGGCATACAATCCCAGGGCGTGATCGCCACCGCGAAGCATTTTGTTGCCAATAATTCCGAATACGGCCGCATGGATCACAGTTCTGACATGGACGAGCGCACTCTGCGGGAAATCTATCTTCCGGCCTTCGAGGCTTCCGTGAGGGAAGCCAAAGTCGGCGCGCTCATGGACGCCTACAACCTGGTGAACGGCGTCTACATGACCCAGAACAATTTGATGAATGTCCAGATCGCCAAAAAAGAATGGGGCTTTGATGGAATCATCATGAGCGACTGGGGCGCCACTCACGATGGGATTGCCGCGGCCAACAACGGCCTCGACCTGGAAATGCCGAATGCCCTGTTCATGAATGCCGCCACTCTCCTTCCCGCGATCCGGAGTGGGACCGTCACGGAAGCAGTTATCGACGATAAGGTGCGCCGAATCCTGCGTAAAACCATCGAGTTTGGTTTCTTCGACCGCGGCCAGGCGGACCCCAATATCCCGCTCTATAGCGAAGATGGCCGCAGGCTGGTCCTCGAGGAAGCCCGTGAAGGTATGGTGCTCCTCAAGAATCAGAATCATCTTCTCCCTTTCGATCGCAAAAAAATCAAGACCATTGCCGTTCTCGGCCCGAACGCTTATCCCGCAGTCATTGGCGGTGGTGGAAGCTCCCTCACCAAGCCTTTCAACGAGATCAGTTTTCTCGAGGGCATCAGCAATTTGGCCGGGAAAGACGTGCGAGTCCTCTATCTCGCGGAGTCGCCGGCATTGGATGACGTTGTGAGTCACACCGAATTCGTCTCTTCTCCCGGCGGCCCCGCAGGCCTGCTGGGCGAATACTTTGACAACGAAGAGTTCAAGGGCGTGCCTGCCCTCGTGCGCACCGATACGCGCATCGACTTCCACTGGGGCGAGGGCAGCTATCGCGAGGGGGGCCCGGTCGACCATTTTGCGGTTCGCTGGTCGGGATATTTTGTTCCGCAGGCCGAAGATGACTATCGCTTCTACACCTCCGCGGATGACGGTGTGCGCTTGTACATAAATGATGAGATGGTCATTGACGATTGGCGGCGCCACGGCGAAACCCTGAACACCTGGCTCAGGCACCTGGAAGCGGGGAAAGCCTACAAAATCCGCCTGGAATACTTTGAGAACGTCGGCAGTGCGACAGTGCGCTTTGGCATTGCTGCTGCCACCATCCCTGCCGGTGAAGCGACAAAGAAATTGGCCGCCACTGCGGACGCCGTGATCCTTTGCATGGGCTTTGATTCCAATTCTGAAGGCGAAGGCGCGGACCGCGAGTTCCGTCTCCCCGGCGGTCAGGACACTTTCATTCAACAGATTGCCAACGTGAATAAGAACGTAGTCGTCGTCCTGAACGCCGGTGGCAACGTTGACATGACCAGATGGATTGACCACGCCTCCGCCATCCTGCACGCTTGGTATCCCGGCCAGGAGGGCGGCACCGCTCTGGCCCAACTTCTCTTCGGCGATTTCAACCCCTCCGGCAAACTCCCCGCAACGTTAGAACGCCGCTGGGAAGACAATCCCGCCTTTCACAGTTACTATCCCCAAAAGAGCGACAAGCATGTCGAATACACGGAAGGAATCTTCGTTGGCTATCGCGGCTATGAAAAAGCCGGCACCAAACCGCTTTTCCCGTTTGGCTATGGCCTCTCCTACACCACGTTTGCCTATAGTGACTTGAAGATTGCTCCGGCCGCGAAAGGGACGGATGCCGTGCTCTCCGTCAGTTTCACATTGAAAAACACCGGCTCGCGTGAAGGTGCCGAAGTTGCTGAAGTCTATGTTAGCGATTCACACGCGCCAGTGCCGCGGCCTCCGAAGGAATTGAAGGGTTTCGCGAAGGCTTTCCTGCGTCCAGGGGAAACCAAGCGACTCACCGTGCTTTTCGATCGCCGCGCCTTTTCTTACTACGACGTTTCCAGTCACGATTGGTACGCTGCTCCTGGTGAATTCGCCATTCTTGTCGGAAGTTCTTCCGTCGACATCAAGCTCCAGGGAAAGTATTCTCTCGGTCCAGGAGGGGAGAATCATTAACACCATCACCCTTTCGTCCTTTGCCTTGCTTGATACGCAGCGGCTGGTGCATCTATCCACGGTCGATCTGGCGATCATTGTTTTCTATTTTGTGCTGGTGCTGGCGATTGGTTTTTACCTGAAGGAGCAGGCCAACACCGGGGAAGATTTCTTCATGGCCGGGCGGGAGATGACCGCGTGGATCGCGGGGCTGAGCTTCCTTTCGGCGAATCTGGGATCGCTCGAGCTGATGGGCTGGGCGGGCGCTTCCTACCAGTACGGCATTCTTGCCGCGCACTGGTATTGGATTGGTGCGATTCCCGCGATGCTGTTTCTGGCGCTGGTGATGATGCCGTTCTACTACATCAGCAAAACGCATTCCGTTCCCGGCTATTTGAAACTGCGTTTCGGCGAGCCCAGCCGCGCGCTGTCCTCGGTCAGTTTTGCGTTCATGACCGTGCTGATGAGCGGCATCAACATGTATTCGATGGCCCTGGTGTTGAAGATCGTCCTGGGATGGAACATCCACTTCAGCATTCTGATCTCTTCCATCACCGTGGCCGTGTATGTGGCTCTCGGCGGCTTGCGCTCCGCCATTTTCAACGAGGTGCTGCAGTTCATCCTGATCTGGGCCGGGGCGTTGTTGATTCCGATTCTCGGTCTCATCGAGACGGGCGGGTGGAGCGGCCTGAAAGCGCGCATTGCCGTCAACGCTTCCGCGGAATACACGCACTTGTGGGGCACGTTGGGGCATTTCAAGGATAACCCCATGGGCATCCACTGGACCGGCATCGTTTTCGGCCTCGGGGCCATCATCTCCATGGGCTACTGGACCACGGATTTTCTGGTGGTGCAGCGCGTGCTTTCCGCCAAAGATCTGCGCGCCGCGAAAATGGCTCCCATCATCGGCGCCGGCTTCAAGATGCTGGTGCCGTTCATCGTCATTCTTCCCGGGCTGCTCGGCATCGCCCTGCTGCCCGTAAAACTCGTGGGCGAGACCCAGGCCATCGCCACCGGCGGGCACAGCTACAACGAAGTGCTTCCCTTGATGCTGGCGCGTTATTGCGGCCCTGGATTGCTGGGGCTTGGCATCACCGCGCTGATTGCGGGTTTCATGTCCGGCATGGCCGGCAACGTCAGTGCGTTCACTACCGTGTGGACCTACGACATCTATCGCGCGCTGATCAAGAAAGATGCTACGGACGCGCACTATGTGAAGATGGGCCGCTGGTCCACGATTGTGGGCGTGGCCATTTCCATCGGCACCGCCTACCTGGTGATGGATTTCAAGAGCATCATGGATTACGTGCAGGCGCTGTTCAGCTTCTTCATCGCGCCGCTGTTCGCTACCGTGCTGCTCGGCATGTTATGGAAGCGCGCCACGGCGGCCGGGGGATTCTGGGGCTTGCTGGCGGGCACGAGTTCCTCGGTGGGGATGTGGGCGTGGGTGAAGATGGACCCGTCGGCGCTGCGCTATGTGGCGCTCTCGCCCTACGCGCGAGACATGGCGGAGAACATGTACCGCGCATTGTGGTCGTGTCTGGTCTGCGCGCTGGTGACTGTCGCCGTCAGCATGGTTACCAGGCCGAGGCCGGACGCCGCATTGAAGGGCCTGGTCTACGGGGTCACGGACATTCCCGCGGAGAGTTATGTTTCCACGCTGCACCGGCCATGGTTCTGGGCGGTTGTGGTGGGGTCGATCTTTGTGGTTCTGAATATCCTTTTCTGGTGAGGCGCTATGAAACGCGGCGGATCGATTTCCATCTGGTTTTTCATCGGCATCTCGCTGCTGGTGAACGGCCTGCTGATTTTTGGATCAGGGCTATACGAACTGATCCATCCGCCGCAGGCGCAGGTGGTGCTGTTCCACCTGCACGCCAGCATCTGGTGGGGCGCCATTCTGGCGGGGATCGGGGCGGTGTACTGCATTTACTACCTGCCCGGCAAAGGGCGGATCTGAACGGTTTTTGGGAGTCGCGGAGCTCAACATGGCAAGCAAGCGAAAAATGACGATGGGATTGATTGTAGGAAACCGGGGGTTCTTCCCGGATCATCTGGCGAAAACCGGCCGTGAGGAGATGACGCAGGCATTGCAGAGAGCGGGCTTCGAGGTGGTGGCGCTGACACTGGAACAGAGCAAGTACGGAGCGGTGGAGACGCACGAAGAGGCAAAACGTTGCGCGGAGTTGTTTAAATCCAAAGGCGACGCCATCGACGGCGTGGTGGTCACACTCCCGAACTTTGGCGATGAACGCGCCGTTGCCGATACCCTTCGGCTCGCTCGCCTGGGAGTTCCCGTGCTGATCCAGGCGACGCCGGACACGCCGGGCAAGATGGGCATCACGCATCGCCGCGACAGCTTTTGCGGCAAAATGTCCGCCTGCAACAATCTCAAACAGTACGGCATACCGTATTCGCTCACCACGCTGCACACGGAAACGCCGGATTCATCGGAATTTGCGAAAGACCTCGCATGGTTTGCCGCGGTCTGCCGCGTGGTGAAAGGCCTGCGTAACCTGCGCATCGGCGCACTCGGCGCGCGTCCCACGGCGTTCAACACCGTGCGCTACAGCGAGAAGCTGCTGGAATCGAGCGGCATCTCCGTCGAGACCCTGGATCTTTCCGAAGTGCTCGGCCGCATCAGCCGCATGAAGGATAACGACGAAGCGGCGGTGCAGAAGCTGCAGTCGATTCAGAAATATGTTTCGACGAAAGATATTCCGCAAGCCGCGCTGCTGAAGATGGCCAAGCTCGGCGCGGTGGTGGACCAGTGGATGAAGACGACCGACGTGCAAATCAGCGCGGTGCAGTGCTGGACGTCGCTCGAAGAAAACCTCGGCATCGTGCCGTGCACGATCATGAGCATGATGAGCGATTCGCTGCTGTCGAGCGCCTGCGAAGTGGATGTGTGCGGCGTGCTCGGCATGCACGCGCTGCAACTGGCTTCGGAAACGCCCAGCGCACTGCTGGACTGGAACAATAACTACGGTGCGGACCCGGACAAGGCGGTGTGCTTCCACTGCAGCAACCTTCCAAAGCACTTCTTCCGCGAAGTGAAAATGGACTACCAGGCCATCATCGCGGGAACCGTTGGCAAGGAAAACACCTTCGGCACCTGCGTCGGCCAGGTCAAGGCCGGGGCCATGAGTTTTGCGCGGTTTTCGACCGACGACACCGCGGGCAGGATGCACGGCTACACCGGCAGCGGGCGGTTCACCGACGATCCCCTGGAAACGTTTGGGGGCGCCGGCGTGGTGGAAATCCCCGGGCTGCAGAAACTGCTGCGCTACATCTGCGAAAACGGCTTCGAGCACCACGTCGCCGCAAACTTCTCGAGCGTAGCCCCCGCGGTCCACGAAGCCGCCACCCGCTACCTCGGCTGGAACATGTACGCCCATTCCGCCTAAGCAGCCGGCGTAAAAAAGGAAACAAACCCATGGCCATCGTGGCTGGCGTCGATTTCGGCACCCTCAGCGTCCGCGTCACCCTCGTGGACTCCACGCGCAACCGCCTCGGTTTCGGCATTGCCGAATACCACCTGCATCGCAAAAAAGAGGATCCGGATTACGCCACGCAGAGCCACGAAGATCACATGCGCGGCCTTGCGGAGGCCATGCAGCGCGCCTTGGCTGCGGCCCACGTGCCTGGCGATCAGATTGCGGCTCTGGCCATCGACACCACCGGCTCCAGCGTCATTCCCGTCGGCGACAAGCTGCAACCTCTGAACGAATATTATCTCTGGTGCGACCACCGCTCCTGGCGGGAGGCCGCGCTCATCACCAAGACCGCCCATGAACGAAAGCTCGAAGTTATCGATTGGTGCGGCGGCACGTATTCCTCCGAATGGGGTTTCTCCAAGCTTCTCCACTGGCTGCGCCACAATCCCGAAAAGCGCTCCCAGTTCGTCACCGCCTTCGAAAATTGCGACATGGTGGCGGCGGTTCTCTGCGGCATAACCGACCCTGACCAGGTGCCCCGCTCCATCTGCGCCATGGGCCACAAATGGATGTGGAATCGCTCTCTCGGCGGCTTCCCGCCCGAGGACTTTCTCGTTGCTGTCGACCCGCTTCTGAAAGGTGTCCGCGCGAAACTCAGCGGCCGCTACGAAACCAGCGATAAAATTGCCGGCACTCTTCATCCCGATTGGGCAAAAAAGCTGAGCCTGCGTCTCGGCATACCCATTCCCGTCGGCGCCTTCGATGCCCACTGGGACGCCATTGGTGCCGGCGCCCGCACGGGCGATGTCGTCAACGTTGTCGGCACTTCCACCTGCATCATCGCCATGAGCGACGAAACTCGGCTCATCCCGGGTGTTTGCGGCGTCGTTCCCGGTTCCGTTCATCCTTCCAAGACTGGTGTCGAAGCCGGCCTCTCCGCTACGGGTGACATCTTCGAAGCCATTGCCCGCCGGGCTGGAAAATCCATCGCCGAACTTTCCGCCGGCCTCAACGAATTTCATCCCGGCCAAACCGGTTTGCTCCGCCTCACCTGGGACAATGGTGACCGTACTGTTCTCGTCAATCCCGAACTTGGCGGTGTCACTCTCGGCTGGAACCTCACGCACTCTCCTCAGGACGAACTCTTCGCCGCCATCGAAGGCACTGCCTTCCACACCCGAGTCATCTTCGAGCGCATGGAGCAACACGGCGTTCCCATCCGTCGCGTGATCAACGCCGGCGGCATCCCGCAGAAGAACGAAGTGCTCAATCGTGTCTACGCCAACGTGCTCAACAAGCCCGTGCTCATCCCGCAATCGGAGGTCACCAGCCTCGGCTCCGCCATCTTTGCTTCGTTGGCTGCCGGCGCCTTCCCCAACATCGAATCGGCGCAGGCAGCGCTCTGCCCCAAGTATCGCGTCGTCGAGCCCGACGCAAAAGCCGCCAATGTCTACGAAGAGCTGTATGCTTTGTATCGTGAGCTGTATTTCGCTCTTGGAAAGAGCGATGCTCCAGCAGCCGCGATTGGCCGTGTTCTCCCCACTTTGAGGCGCATTGCTGCCGCTGCCAGAGGGAACGCATGAAACTCAAAACTCTTCGCGAAGAAGTTCTGGACGCCAATCTCGAACTTGTCCGCCGCGGCCTGGTTCTCTACACCTTCGGCAACGCCAGCGGTATCTCCCGCGAGGAAGGCCTCGTGGTTATCAAGCCAAGCGGTGTCCTCTACGAATCCATGAAAGCCGAGGACCTGGTCGTCGTCGATCTCGACGGCAAGACCGTGGAAGGCGACCTCCGCCCCTCATCCGATTTGCCCACCCACCTCGTCCTTTATAAAGCCTTTCCCACAATCGGCGGTGTTGCCCACACGCATTCACGCTCCGCCACCTCTTGGGCACAAGCGCAGCGCGAGATCCCCTGCTTCGGTACCACCCACGCCGACTACTTTCACGGCCCCGTGCCGGTCACTCAGCCGCTCACCTCCGCTGAAATTCGTAAGGACTATGAGCGTAACACCGGCCTGGCCATCGTCCGCTGCCTCGGAAAGCGCGATCCGCTCCACACTCCGGGCGTCCTCGTAGCTGGCCACGCCCCGTTCTGCTGGGGCAAAACACCCTCGGACGCCGCGCACAACGCCGTCCTGGTCGAGGAGATTGCAATCATGGCTCTTCACACCATGACCGCCAACCCCAACGCCCGCCCCATCTCCAAAGTGCTCCACGAAAAGCACTTCTTCCGCAAACACGGTAGTTCCGCATATTACGGGCAGAAGTAGCTCTTCCATCTTCTCCCTGAATTGCCTGACTCGGATTTGTGTGTTGCAGGTCTAACGTGTAGGCGCTTTCTCCGAGGTTTGCAGTTGCAGGATCGTACGTCTCAACCATTCCCCCAGCGCTGTTTCCAGTTCGTCTTCCGTTCCCCGTTCATAATACGAATTGACCGTTTCGCCCCGCTCCGTCAGGCGGATATGCCGGCACGGAAAGCGCGTTTCCCGTTGTTCCTCTGCCACAAACTCGATCAGCGGGCATTCGATGCAGGGCTGCCGTTCCGCTTTGTCATCAAAGTTGATACAAGTCGGCGAATCCTCGAACACGAAGTTCGGCCGCCAGGGGTACCTCGGGCGGCGCCGGTATCCCCCTTGTTCCAGAAAGGATAGCTCGGCTCTAAGGATGGCTAGCAGCCTCTGTCGGTCCTGCATCTCGGAGCCCTGCCCACACTTCACACAACCGCACGGCAGGGTCGGTGACGAATGTCACAATTGACCGTGACTTGAATCACGGGAACTCTCACTCGTACCGTGTACAAAATCACATATGCAGGTGATTTCATGCTTACTGGTTGGCGCCGCAACGGCACTCGGTTTCAATTTGTGACTAAGGTTGAAGGGGGACAGCTCCCCGACGGATCAAGTATGCGCACTCCTTACGGCCTGGAAATTATCGAGAACTGTCTCGCTTGTCCCCATCGGGAAGAGCGGCTCTTCTGCAATTTGTCGGACTCCGCCGTCAAGGCCATGGCTGCCATCACCTCCTCCGCCGCCTATCCCAAGGGCGCCACGCTCTTTGTCGAAGGCCAGCCGGCTCGCGGCGTCTTCATCCTCTGCAGCGGCCGCGTCAAGCTGTCCACTTCGTCCGCCGACGGCAAGACCCTCATCCTTCGCATCGCCGAACCTGGCGAAGTCCTGGGCCTGCCCGCCACTGTCACCGGTACCTGTTATGAGCTCACCGCCGATGTGATCGAGCCCGCGCAGGCCAACTTCATCCCGCGCAATGAATTTCTTGGCTTCCTGAAAGACAATGGCGAGGCCGCTCTCCGCGTCGCCCAGCAGCTTGGCGAAACTTATCACTCCGCCATTTCGGAAATGCGCACCATCGGCCTTTCCCATTCTGCTGGCGAAAAGCTCGCGCGCTTCCTCCTCGAATGGGCTGCCAATTTCCCCGAAGAAAAGGGCCAGGTGCGCATCAAGCTCACCCTTACTCACGAGGAAATTGCTCAGATGATCGGCTCTTCCCGTGAAACTGTCACGCGCCTCCTCGCGGACTTCCGCAGGAAGAATCTCCTCCTGGTAACCGGCTCCACTCTGCTCATCAAGAACAAGCAGGGCCTGGAATCCATCGTCAGCGGCTGACCCGCCGCTCTCAACACCACGTCCTATTTTTTCGTGTGCAGGTGCGCGGCAACGCTCGGCTGCAGGCGCGTACAGCCGTATGATCTTGCGCCGCGCATGTGGCGCGAAAGTGTAGCGCCGGGATTGAAGCCGGCACATGGGTATTCCTACTTCATTTGCTCCCGTTCCGCGCGTATGTTCTCTGGTTCCACCTCGATGTTCGTCTGGATCATGCCGACGCGCAGGGCGAGGAGGATGGTTTGGGCGATGTAGCAGAGCACGCCGGCCTCCTTCGGCGAGATGCGCCGGCGGAGAGGGGCATGGAATACCTTGGCCATGACGTCAGCGACGTTCCAGGGCGAAGCGAGATGCCCGCCCACGGCGATCAACTCCTCTGCGAGCGCGTCGAGAGCGGGGAGCAGGCGGCGGACGTGGCTTTTACAAAAGACTTTGCCGGGCAGGGCCAGCCTTATTTCGAAGCATCCGCGTGAGCGGAAGCCATTCCCGCTCCGGTCCGCTGGCATTCACGACTGGATCAAGCGACCTGAAGAGCTCACGCAGATGGACATCGTACGGCGTGATGATTAGACCGATTGGGGGTATTGGCCGTTTGGGCCAGCCTTCGACTTTTGCAGACCGCGCTCTCCCAAGACGGAGTCCGGAAATCAAACCTGCAAAAAACAGGGCTATCAAATCAGATAAGACGTCGAGACTGGCCTGCAGGGCGATAAGGAGGTCTCTAAAGTGTCCGCGTGCCCTGCCGTCAGCCTCGGTGTCCCAGTGCTCACCTCGAAATTTCTTGCCGGCGTCATAGGACAGATTTTGGTCTTCGATGAGAGTTCTAGCCTCTTTGCTAGAGTCGACAAGAGCTTCCATGAGACATCGAACGATCATACCGAAATAGCGGAAGAGTACGTTGTCAGGGTCGCGAAGGAATCTGGGTGCGCCCCCAAATGAAATATACTGCGTTTTTTCGTATAAGAGGAAGAGTGCAGCGGGGATCAGAGCTGACTCTCGAGCGTCTACCCATTCCTTTTCAGGATCGGTGCATACGAGAGGAGCAGTAATCAAAACATTTACTTCGAGGATACCGTCTTGCAAACGGATGCGAACTCCCCTCTCCAGATTTGGGTTTCCACGACCGAGTTAGTGAATAGCATTTACAACCTCGCCTGCGAGGCCCTTCAGGAAGGAATAGCCCCACATTTAACCTGGAGCTCCGATGGAAGCAAGGGGACAGACGGAACCGTTCTCATAACTAGCGCACGCGGCATTCGAAGTCGGTTTCGGAATTTAAGGCTGTGCCGCCCGCCAATCGGGACTTAATGTGTTCACAGCTTGGTTCTTTAGACAAAAGCGAGGCATACGCCCGAAAGGAGTATCTCTGGCCGCGCGATAATCAGCTTGTGAACAAGATACTCGGCTGGACAGCGGTCGTGCTCGCCGCATGTGGAATGTTCTTTAATTTTCCGTCATTGGTTATTGGCATTTCTTTTCTTTGGAATTGGGTTCAGGTGCACGCTTCGTCGGGTGCGCATTTCCGTTGGCCTTATCTCGGTACGGGCACGATTTGCGTGATGCTCGCTTTGTCGGGTCTGGGTTTAGCAGCGCAGGCAGTTTGGGGAAAGAAGTTTCGCCTTGTCGCTTCGATTACTTCGTTATTCCTCGGTCTTGCGTGCGCTATCGAATTGCCGGAGGTCGGCCCAGAACTCGACATGTCCGGTGCCAATCTGAAGGTCCTCGGACACGCCGACCATAGCCTCTCGAATTGGGACGAGGCTCACGGCCAATTTCCACGTGACGCAGAAGAGCTTCGCATGGCTCTGGCGTTGCGACCTCTGCAGGAGCCTGCCATCTACTTTCGTCAGGGAATGCCAATTCCGTTCGCTGTTCGCTTTACGGCAAATTCAACCGGGCCATCCACGGAAGCACTTCCTCGTGACCCCGGGACAATAGCGTACGCAGTCAGTTCGGACTACAAAGAATACTGGCTTACGATGACCACCTTACAGAATCCAGCGAAAGGACCAGTAGCGTGGGAACACGTAGGTGGAGATTTTCGCCGCGAGCCGATATGGGTGATGAACAGAAAGCACCACAATCCGGGAGAAGGGTATCAACCTTTCATCGAGTGATGTTGGATTCGCCTTGAGTCCTGATGAACCTGGAAGCCGACCATGTCGGCAGGGTGAGGAACTTCTGCGGTTTGGATGAATCGGGATTTAGTGCGTGTGCACTGGTGACGGCTGCTCGAGCAAGCACATGGCGGCGCCAAGATGAACGGTCAAACGGGGAGGATTGGGACGTCCGGGTTGTATTGCGGAGCAGGAGAGAAGCTGTGCCGTTTGAGGCAAAGGTGTAAGCGATTGTGTCGCGCCGCTGGCGCTCGGTTATCTACGTAATGCAAACCCAGCGCTCGCCGTTCGCTGCGCTCAGGGCAAGCGGGCTGGGCTAATTTGTGGCGCGCCCTTCGAAGCTCAGGGCAAGCACTCCGGCGCTTTGGATTGTGGGGCGGGGGAGAACGTGCGCCGATTGGGGCTCAGGGTGCTGCGCGCCCTGGGCGGAAGTGTCTGTGTGAGAACTGGAGAAAGCGGCCCTCAGCGGCTAAAGCCGGATTGATTTTGCCACAGTTACGGCACGACTGAAGTCGCGTGCCCTCCCGGAAAACAGGAGTTCTCACACAGACTCTGAAGTCCAGGGCTTACAGGACCGGGCTGATTGTACGTGAGTTGCGGCACGGCTGAAGCCGTGCCCTGACGAAATGCAGGAGTATTCACGCGGACTCTGAAGCCTGCTTGCAGCAAGGGGGGCCGACAGCCTAACGAAATAGATGTCGCAGGCGACGGTAGCTCAGGGTGAAACCTAAGCTACAGGGAGGCCGGAGGGCGGCGGGTTACTGCAGGGCAAAAATCGTGAGGCTTTGCGGCGGCAAGGTCAGCTTGAGCGTTTCGCCGGCGAGATCGGCTTGCGCTTCGCCGAACAGCGGAGATATTGCGGCCGCGGTTTCTGCCGGCGTGTCGCGCAGGGAAATACTCACGGTCTTGGGGCTTGCGCCGTCGTGAAAGGCGATCACCAACTTTTCTTCGTCGGATTCGCGGAGAAAGATATAGCTGGAATCATCGGACGCCAGATGCCAGAGCCTTCCTCCACGCAGGGCGTCGTGCTCGTGCCTCAAGCGCAAAAGGGTTTGCACATATCGAAAGATTGCCTCCTGCTCGCGTGTTCTACCCTCGCGCGTGAAGGCGTTCCGTGCATCTTCCGTCCAGCCGCCGGGAAAGTCGCGCCGGTTGTCCGGGTCGCCGCCGCCGAGCATGCCGATTTCGTCGCCATAGTAGAGTTCAGGGATTCCGCGGATCGTCAGCGTCAATCCAAACGCGAGCTTCAATCTCTCGGGAGTCGCCCCCGGCGCACCTGCGAGCCGCGACGTGTCGTGATTCCCGAAGAACGGCACCAAATATTCAGGATGGAGATACTGCGAGTCCTGCCGCAACACATTGGTGATTCGCCCCGCGGGAGCCCCATTCAGCAACACGTCGCGCAAGGCAAAATAGAGCGGATAGTCAAAAACCGTGGTGAGTTGCGTGTCGATGCCATCCCACCCCTTACGCCCGCCGGCAAAAAACGACGTGACCGCCGGATCAGGGTGAAACACTTCTCCCATCGTCGAAAGGCGCGGGTAGATTCGCCGCAATTCCTGATGCCATTGAGCCCAGAAAGCCCGCGGCACATAAGGGAACGTGTCAATCCGGTATCCGTCCAGGCCGGAAGTTTCCGCCCACCAGATGCTGTTCTGGATCAGGTATTGCACCACCACCGGATTTTCCGTGTTCATGTCCGGCAATCTGTCGAAGAACCAGCCGTCCGTCAGATTCTTCCTCATCTGCCGCGGAGTGTGCGGGTCCACCAGGGATTCAAAAGCATCGTTCGTAATCTGTTTTTTGTCAGGCTGCCCGTAGAAATCGGGCTTCAAGGGCGAAAAGGAAGTCAGATGGTGTTCCGGGGTGCCGTGGAACCAGTCCGCCATCGGAGGATCCTTCACCCAGGGATTCAGCGGACCCACGTGATTCGGCACCACGTCAAAAAATACTTTCATGTGCTGCTGGTGCGCCGCGGCCACCAGGTCCTGATAATCCCGAACGGTTCCCAGGTGCGGATCCACGGCGTAGAGATCCACCGCGCCATAGCCGTGATAGTCGGCGGCCGCCCCGTTCTTAACGATGGGAGTAAGCCAAAGGGTGGTGACTCCCAGATCTTTCAAGTACGCCAGGTGAGCATTGATCCCGCGCAGGTCGCCGCCATGGTATGCGCGCGGCTTCGACCGGTCGTGCGAACCCGGAAATTCCGCCGGCTCGTCGTTGGCGGGATCACCGTCGGCAAAGCGGTCCGGCATGATCAGGTAAATCACGTCGTCCGGTGCAAGCCCCTGATTTCTCCCAAGGATCTGCTTCCGTGCGGCAATCGGAAACTCAAAAGTAGTCTGGCCCTTGGCGGTTGTTATCCGGCAAACGGCCGTTCCGCTCTTTACCTGCGGCGAAAGCTTCAGCCACACAAAAAGATAATCTCCATTGACCGAAGATTGCGTCCGGCTAACGAGCACCTCTGGCAGATTGCATTCCGCGTGCGTCGCCTGCAAATTTCTGCCGGACAAGAGGACCAGGACGTCCTGCGTCAAGCCCACCCACCAATTGGGCGGTTCCACTTTCTTGACTACGGGCGCATTCGGACTGGCGGGTTCCTGGGCCCGCAGGCCAGGCTCACGGACGGGAGCAAACGATACCGCTATCAGGAGCGCCCAGACAAAACAACAAAACCTGTTTTTGCGACGGTCCGGTCTATAAATCATGGCAATTCATTCGCGAGCTCAGCAGAATCACATGCCGTTGCGTCAGGGGAGAGTTTCACTCTTGCTCGCGGAACACCAATGCCCCAAATGCAGACGGGACATGAAAATTCGGTTTTGGCGAATACGTGGGGCTCCACGCCGAATAAAATCGCGGCTCAGTTTCGCCTTCGATGCGATAGAAATTCGCCCTCCAGGAGTGTTTCGGGTCGAATTGCGCGGTCAAATACCTCATCGGTACGGCCAGTTCCGCCGTCCACGTTTTCGTTTTTTCATCCTGGACCACGCGGCGGTGCAACCCGCTGTGCAACTCCTCGATCTTGCCGTGCGAGACCGCCAGGTCTATCCAGTAACCGTTCGGGCTCACTTCAAACTCGCGGTACACCAGCGGATCCGTGGCATCCGGCTGCAGGAAAGTCTCAGCAACATCGCGATCCCACAGTTCATACCGCCAGCCATCCGCGCGCGAATCTGGAAATACGAAAATGCTCCTGTAATTGCATGCAAAGCGGAGGAACAATGTTTCCGGCGTCCAAAGCAGGCGAAACTCGGTGGCCCGCTGAGGATCCGGATTCTCTCCGCGCCAGTCTTGATCAAATCGAATTGCCGGAGCTTTCTCCCACGCAGACTTTGGCGGCAATCCCTCGCTATCGGTCTTGTCCAGCAGTCGCACGGCAACGGCCGTGGGAGTCGCTTGAGGATCCTCGGACGGGGCGGGATTCATGGTGCTGCTAGTGTAATGCAGCCCGGGCCGGCTACTCAGCAAAAAGGAGGCAGGCGCGAACAAAAACGCAGCAAGAGCCAAGAATTTCCAATTCATGGGCACTATCATAATGGCTGCGGCCTCTTCCTGCCACCCGAGAGGGCATTCCTGAAGAATACTGGCTACCGGAGCAGCAGACTCATTGCGCACCAGCCCACGAACGCGGCCGGCGGTGCCTCCGCGGCGTGCTAGCATTAATTTTGCAGCTCGTTCTGCCCGAGTTGGAAGGAGAAATCCGCCGTGGAAGCCCGCCATTCTGTTGAGGTTCGGACCGAACCCAAACACCGAAATCCCGAAGAATTCCAATTCATCAAGCACCATATCGCTTCCGGCGTCGCTCGTATGACTCTGAACCGACCGGAGCACAATCTCCTGAATGAAACCATGCTGCGCGAACTGGCCGACGGTATCGCCTTCGTCGCCGACCGCGCCGACGTCAAACTTATCGTGCTCGATTCCGCTTGTAAGGTTTTTTGCGGTGGCATCGATGTCGGCGAATATACTTCGGAGCGTGTCTTCCAGATGCTGGAAGCTTTCCATTCCGTCTTCGCCGGGATTCTGGAATCATCCAAGCCGGTTCTTACCGTCCTGAATGGCCCCTCCATCGGCGGCGGCGCGGAGCTGGCGGTCTTCGGCGACCTCGTTGTGGCCACGCCAAAAGCACGCTTCGCCCAACCGGAAATCACCATCGGCGTTTTCCCTCCGCTAGCCTCCACGATTCTGCCTTTCCTTGTGGGCCCCAAGGTTGCCCTGGAGCTTGTCCTTTTGGGAGAACCCATCACTGCCGAACGCGCACTGGAACTCGGACTCCTTAACCGGCTGGTTCCCGAGGCCCAATTGGAAGCTACGGTGAACGACTTGATCGCGAAGATCACCAGTCATTCGGGACCTGTTTTGACCATGGCAAAAAGGGCCATCGTCGGCGGCATTGGTCTTTCTCTCCGCGATGGCCTTAAGAATTCCATGAACATTTTTCTGAATGAACTGTATCGCTTGGAAGATTCCCAGGAAGGTCTTCGCGCGCTGGTCGAAAAGCGCAAGCCCAATTGGAAAAATCGCTGAACTCTCGCAGCCTGCCGATCTCGTCTGATTGACACCTCCGCGCGAGGGCCGTACACTGAACTTACAATTTGCAGGCTCGGGAAGTGGGGAAGTGCCGTGTAAACCGGCCGCGGTCCCGCCACTGTAATCGGCAAATTTGCCGTAAGCCAGGCTACCCTCCCAAGCTGCAGTGGCCGCGTGTCCTTCGCGAGAGAGAACACGGTCCGGAACAGCCCCAGCCTCGTACGGGGCTTTTTTATTGGCGCAATCTCGCGACTCTTACCAGGGGAGATTTGTGGCTGGTTTAACACCCAGATTTGTGCCGCGCGCCCTTATTTCGTTCGCCAGCCTGCTTTTCCTCTGCACACTGGAAATGGCGGCGCAGGCAAACTCTCCGGGCGCTCCTACTCCACCCGTGATGCATGACGTCATCGATGGATACGGGCGCACGGTTCATCTGCCACTCAATCCCTCCCGAATCGTCTCTCTGGCTCCAAGCCTGACCGAAACCCTCTACGCGCTTGGCGTGGAAGATCGCCTGGTGGGCGACACGGATTTCTGTGATTATCCTCCGGCTGCGCAGAAGAAACCGAAAGTGGGCGGTGTCATCAATCCGAATCTCGAACAGATTGCCGCGCTCCATCCGGATCTGGTGCTGGTAACCAAAGAAGGCAATCTACTGGATACAGTTCGTTCTCTCGACACTCTTGGCATTCCCAGTTATGCCACCGACGCCCGCTCCGTAGATGAAATTATTTCCTCGACACAGAAGCTTGCCGACGTTCTGAACGTATCTGCGTCCGGCAAGACCCTCGCCGGCGACCTGCAGCAACGCCTGGCAACATTGAATTCGAGGCTTCGTGCAGTGCCTCCCAAAAGGGCATTGTTCATTGTCTGGACCGAGCCGCTTATGTCCGTCGGAAAGGACACCTTCATCGCCGACGCGCTTAGAAAAGCTGGAGCCGTATCCATCGTCAATTCGAGTCAGGACTGGCCGCAAGTCAGCCTCGAAGAGGTGGCACGTCTCCAACCGGAATACCTCGTGTTCGCTTCTTCCCACTCGGAAGCGGCCGCGCACGACCTCGATACGTTGGCGACTCGCCCCGGCTGGCGGATTCTCGACGCCGTGCGCGAACATCATTTCGCGGTTGTCAGCGATGCCATCATCCGCCCGGCCCCGCGCATTGTTTCTGTCATCGAGGACCTTGCCCGGCAGCTACATCCGGAGGTTTTTGTAGCAGCGCCGGGCACGCGGAACATAGCGCCTCCAGCGAATTCCCATGTCCCAGATCATCTGCAGCCGAAGCCCGTTGCCTGGCGCTCCGCGGCTTCGGCAGGCATCCTGGAGTCCTCATGCGCCCGTTGACGCTCGGCCGATTATTCCTGCGATGCGGAATTCTCGCCGTCATTCTCTTCATTGTCGTTGTGATTGCCTTAAAGCTGGGCGCCGTCCAGGTTTCACTCTACGGGCTTGGCCGCGACCTGATTCGCGTGATGTTGCGCCAGAGCAGCGCGATTTCCACGGACTACGGCATGATCGTCCTGGACATCCGGCTGCCGCGCATCCTGCTCGGAATTGTCGTCGGGGCTTCTCTGTCAGTGGCGGGCACCAGCTTCCAGGCGCTCTTGCGCAATCCACTTGCTGATCCCTATGTTCTCGGTGTTTCCTCGGGCGCTGCGGTAGGCGCCATTCTGGCTCTGATCCTGGAAAACCAGCTTTCGCTTTCGCCCGAGCTCGCCGGACTCCTGACTCCCCTGTTTGCGTTTGTAGGCGCCGCGATCACGATTGCCGCGGTTTACGTGCTCGGCCGGCGCGAAGGGCAGATTGACAGTGGCACGCTATTGCTCGGCGGAATCATCACCGCATCCTTTCTTAACGCCGTAATCATGTTTCTCTTGACGGTTCCCGCAGGCGGCAGTCTTCGCGGAGCGGTGTACTGGCTTATGGGGGATCTGTCCACGATCCCGGACGTAAAGCTCCTCGGCTTGCTCTTCGTCGGGTTTCTGATTGCTGCCGGCATCATCTACACCACGGCCTCGGATCTGAACCTTCTCCTCGCCGGAGAGAAGGAAGCCATGCATCTTGGCGTGGATGTACGGCGAGTGCGCATCGTTGTATATCTGGCCGCTTCTATACTTACGGGCCTCGCCGTTTCCGTCAGCGGCGCCATCGGCTACGTTGGACTCCTGGTGCCACACGTGATGCGGCTGATTTTTGGCTCGGACCATCGCCTGCTGCTGCCGGTGTCCGCGCTGGGCGGCGCCATTGCCCTGGTCATCGCCGATACTTTGGCGCGCACGGTCGTTGCTCCCTCTGAGCTGCCCGTCGGCGCGATGACTGCCATGGCAGGCGCGCCACTTTTCATTTATTTGCTTCGGCGGAGGCTCACTTGAGCACTCCTCTTCGCACACCGATGCCACCCGCGGCGAGTTCTTCGGGAGAACAGCCACGCGGCAATCCAGACATTCGTCTAAGCGTCGAGCAAGCCAGCTATGTCTATACGCCCAATCCTTCGCAGGCACCGTTGTTCACGCTGGAAGCACTCAGCTTCCAGGCAAAGCCCGGAGAGATCGTCGCGATACTAGGACCGAACGCCAGCGGCAAATCCACGCTCCTGCAGCTCATCTCCGGCGCGCTAGAGCCTCTTTCCGGGCGCATCTTCCTGAATGGATTCGCGACCTACGCGCTTCCACCGAAAACGCGCGCCCAGCGCATCGCGCTCGTTCAGCAGGAGAGCCGGCTGCTGTTTCCTTCGCGAGTATGGGAGTTTGTGCTGCAGGGCCGTCACGCCCACGGCCGCGGCCTGCGTTTTGAAACCGAGGAAGACGTCACGGTGGCCAAAAATGCACTGGCACAAGTGGGAGCCATGCATCTGAGCGACCGCTGGATGGACAAAATTTCTGGCGGCGAAAAGCAGCGCGTGATCCTGGCGCGAGCCCTGGCGCAACAACCCCTTCTTCTTCTCCTGGACGAACCCACACTGCACCTTGACATCGGGGCGCAGGTGGATTTGCTGGAATCGTTGCGGCGGCTTGCGGCAGAGAACCGATACACCGTTGTAGTGGTCACGCACGAATTGAATCTAACGGGAGAATATGCTGACCAGGTGATTCTGTTGCAGAAAGGGAAGTGCCTGCGTGTCGGGCCGCCCGCCAATGTTTTTCAGCGCGACTTGCTCGAGCAGGTTTTTCAGGCGCCGCTGACCGTGGAGATGACCTCTTCCGGCCGGCCGCGCGTCACACTTTTTGCCAAGCAGTAGAAGTTTTCTCATTAACCCCAACGAAGTGGCTTCGCGCCGCTGACCTTCGCAACCCACAGTGGGCTCCGCCCCTCGACACCAACCGCGGACTTCGTGCTCGGGAAGACGGTGCAAAACCGTCGCCGCCGCGCGACTGTAAGGCGAACTTTTTGCTTGTGCGCCACTGCAGCGTTCTTCGTTGCGGGAAGGCCGCAAGCCTGCTGCCCGCGAAGCCATTTCGCGATCAGCGAATTGCCGCCAAGCCAGGAGACCGGCGAAGTCTGCAGCTTGTGTAAGCGCGTTTCCGCACCGGCCAACCTTTACTCTCCCGCGCGTGAGGGAGCGGAGGAACCATGAAAATTTCAAAAGTCAGAGTTTCCTTCTTTGCCTTGCTCGGTCTTATATTCGCTTTTCCCGTCCTCCCGCAAACAGAACCTTCGAAAGCCCATTTGAGTGGCACGCTGACAGATCCCGCCGGTGCGGGTGTGACCGGCGCCAAAATTACCGCGAGCCTTGAAGGCGATACGGTGACCCAACTCGTGTCCACGGTTTCTTCCGCGGACGGCACGTACACACTGACCCTTCCTCCCGGCCGTTACCGGGTTCGCTTTTCGCTTGATCCCTTTTCCGTTCGTGATTTTCTTATTCAACTGGCTTCCGGTGAAACGCGCACGCTGAATTCCCGGCTTGATCTGGAGCCCCTCTCGGCAAGCGTACTGGTTACGGCCGAAGCAATTCCCGCGAACGAGCGGCAAACCGCTGCTCCAAATTCCATCATCACTCGCGAAGAAATCGACCAGCGTCAATCGGTTGCCCTTCCTGACCTTCTGATCTACTCGCCGGGCGTAAACTTCGGCCGCACCGGTGCCAATGGGAGCACGGCGTCGATCTTCCTCGACGGCGGGAATTCCAATTTTACGAAGGTGCTCATCGATGGCACTCCCGTCAATCCCCCCGGTGGCGCCGTCGACTTTTCTATTCTTACCCTCGACAACCTCGACAAGGTCGAAGTCGTGCGCGGCGCGGAATCCGCCATCTATGGGACGGATGCGGTTTCAGGCGTGGTTCAAGTCTTCTCTCATCGAGGCACCACTCGCACTCCATCCATTTCCGTTTTTGCGGAAGGGGGCAGCTTCTCCAGCGGACGTGGCGGTGCGCAGGTCAGCGGCCTGGCGGGCCGCTTCGATTATTCCGTCGCAGCGTCCTATCTTGAGACTGCCGGGCAGGTTCCCAATAACGATTTTATCAACCGCGCTTATACCGGAAATCTTGGGTACTCTTTCACCGAGACGAATCAACTTGTGCTGTCCATTCGCAACAATACCGCTGATGCGGGCATCCCTGGGCAGACCCTTTTCGAACCCCCCAGCCTCCATCAGAGGATCAATCAACGGTTGTTCAGCACGAATACCCGTTGGCTTTTTTCCACCAGTTCGCACTGGCATCACCAGATCATGGGCGGCGAATCGTATACCCATCAGCACAATTTCAATTCTCAGCAGAGTTTTTATGCCACCGATCCACTCGCCTTCTGCCCGCAAGCCAATCCCTCGTCCGTTCCGACGGCGGAGTTTTGCGATTACACCTACGATGAAACCTACGACTATAATCGCGCCAGCATTTCCGCGCAGAGCAGCTACGTTGTTCGAAAAATGAGCGTCACCGCGGGCTACCAATACGAGGTGGAAAACGCAGCGATTTCTTTTCTGAAGCAGCCTCACGTCCGGCGAAATAACCAGGGCGGTTTTCTGGATCTCCGTTTTCTGCCAATCTCGCGCCTTTCCCTGGACCTGGGTGCGCGTGCCGAAGCCAACGCCAGTTTCGGGACACGCGTGGTACCCCGCGCAGGGGCCTCCCTTGCGCTTCGTTATGGACAGGGTTTCTGGGGTGACACGCGTTACCGCGTTTTCTATGGCCAAGGGATCAAGGAACCTCGCTTCGACCAGACCTACGGTACTGATCCCTGCGATCCGGGCAATCCTTCGCTGAAGCCCGAGTCCAGCAAAAACTGGAGCACCGGGGTTGATCAGAAACTTGCGGGCGACCGCATCAAAGTTTCGGCTGAGTATTTCTCCAATCGCTTTTATGACCTGGTCAGTTTTACGTTTTGCGCCCCCGGCGGCCCGTGCCCCGTCACTCCCCCCTCCAGCTGCCCATTTGGTTATGGCACGTATTTCAACACCGACCTGGCGCGCGCTCGAGGCACGACAATTGCCATCGAGGCCCGTGCCACCAAGTGGTTCTTCGTCACTGGCAACTATACTTATGACGACAGCCGGGTGATCAGTTCCCCGAATGCTTTTGATCCAGCTCTCGTACCGGGTAACCGGCTGCTTCGACGCCCCCTCAATTCCGGCTCAATCACGCTCAATGGAACGTTCCGCCGGTTCAGCGCCACCTTCGCCGGCTACTTCACCGGACAACGTACGGACAGCGATTTCCTGGGCCTCGGCTATCTGCGCAACCTGGGCTACGCTCGTTTCGATCTTTCTACCAGCTACACTTTCTACCGTGGCTTGTCCATCTACGCCCGCGCCACCAATCTTTTCGATAGGCAATATCAGGATGCTCTGGGTTATCCGGCACTGGGCCGAGACGCCCGCATTGGGCTCCGCTACCAGTTTGCCGGCCGGAATTGACCTGTGGAGGGCGCGTTAACGCGCGCCCCTCTGCTATACTTTTTCTTTCGCAATGACCGAAAGCGATGACCAAGTTCGCTTCTGAATCCGCCGTGACTCCCGAACTCCTCGCCAAATACGAGGCAGTGATTGGTTTGGAGGTCCACGCCCAATTGCTGACCAGGACGAAGATTTTTTGTGGTTGTTCCACCCGATTCGGTGACGACCCCAACTCGAATGTCTGCCCGGTTTGCCTCGGACTTCCCGGGACTCTTCCGGTTTTGAACAAACGCGCCGTGGAAATGGGGATTCGCGCCTCGCTGGCGTTGAATTGCACCGTGCATGAGCATTCACGTTTTGCGCGAAAAAACTATTTCTATCCTGACCTCCCGAAAGGCTACCAGATTTCGCAATATGAGCTTCCCCTGGCCACCGGCGGCTGGGTGGAAATTGAGCACGAGGGCAAGTCCAAGCGCATCGGCATCACCCGGCTGCATCTCGAGGAGGATGCGGGAAAGTCGCTTCATGATGGCTTTTCCCAGTCCGCTGAAAAGACTTATGTCGACTTCAACCGCTGCGGAACACCGCTCAGCGAGATTGTTTCAGAACCGGACATGCGCTCGCCGGACGAGGCTTATGCCTATCTCACCACCCTACGACAGATCCTTCTCTATACCGGTGTGAGTGATTGCAATATGGAAGAAGGATCCCTGCGCTGCGACGCGAATGTCAGCGTCCGGCTTCGGGGCTCCCATGAGTTTGGCACCAAGGTGGAAGTCAAAAACCTCAATTCCTTCCGCTACCTTGCCAAAGCGCTGGAATATGAAATCGAGCGTCACATTGGCGTCATCGAATCCGGTGGGCGCATCACGCAGGAAACCAGGCTCTGGAATCAGCCCGCGGGCCGCACCGAATCGATGCGCTCGAAAGAGAAGGCCCACGACTACCGTTATTTCCCGGAACCGGATCTCCTGCCCGTGCACGTGAGCAGCGAATGGCGCGAGGAGGTTCGCGCTTCGCTGCCGGAGCTTCCCGCGGCCAAACGCGCGCGCTTTGTTTCCACTTTCAGCGTTACCCCATATGACGCGGAAGTTCTGACGGATACGCAGGCCCTGGCGGATTACTTCGAATCCGTTGTAAAAGTGGGCGCGCCTGGAAAAGCTGCCGCCAACTGGATGCAGACGGAACTCCTCCGCCGCCTGAATGATTCAGGAAAAGAGATCGGCGCCAGCCCGGTTTCGCCCAAGGCGCTCGCGGAGCTCGTTTCCCTGGTTGAGTCCGGCAAAATCACCGGGGCGGTTGGTAAGAAGGTTTTCGCCACCATGTTTGAAAGTGGCCATTCCGCCGCGGACATCGTGGCCACAGAAGGTCTTGGCACACAGGTCACTGACGCGACCATCGAGCAAGCTGCGCGCGACGTGATCGCGAAGAATCCAGACAATGTGGCGAAATTCAAATCCGGCAACGAAGGGGTCTTTAAATTCTTCGTTGGCCAGGTGATGAAGCTCACCAAGGGCCAGGCGAATCCGCAGGTTATTAACGACACGCTGCGCAAACTTTTATCCTGATTCGAACGAGGACCTTATGTTGAAAATCGGAGACAAGGCCCCTGACTTCACTTTGAAATCCGACGATGGCAAGGATGTTTCGCTAAACAGCTTCAAGGGGAAGCGCGTTCTGATCTTCTTTTTCCCCAAGGCGAACACTTCGGGTTGAGCAATCGAGGCGTCCGAGTTTCGCGACGCAAAAGCAACATTTGAAAAGCGCGGCGCGGTTATCATCGGCGCCAGCGCCGACCCATTGAAATTGCTTCAGAGCTTCCGGACCAAGTACAGATTGAATTATCTGTTGCTGAGTGATCCGGCACATAAAATGATCGAGTCCTACGACGCTTGGCGCACCAAGAACTTCATGGGGAGAACCTACAAGGGAATTGCGCGCAGCAGCGTCCTCATCGGGAAGGACGGCAAGATTGAGCACATCTGGGAGGAAGTGAAGGCGAAGGGCCACGCCGCGGAAGTGCTTTCCAGGCTTGCGGCCTGAAGGTCGGCGGCGGTCAGATTTCGACGGCGAATTCATCGCCGGCCGGATGAATCAGCATATTGTCAATCAGTCTTGTCTTGCCGATATACACCGCGAGTAGCGCATAGCAGCGCTGCCCTACGCGCACAACCGGTTCAAAGGTTTCCGCGTCGACAATCTCGGCGTAATCCACAAGCGCTCGAGGCTCATGATCCAGCGTCTTGCGCAGCGCCCGCTGCAAGTCCAGCGTGTCTCTTACGCCAGCCGCAATTTCCTTCTCCGCGTCTCGCAATGCCCGGTACAGCACGGTTGCGGCCATGCGCTCCTCGGCGTCCAAGTAGGCATTCCGCGAGCTCATCGCCAGGCCATCCGCTTCCCGCACTATAGGGCAGACAACCAGCTCTACATCCAGATTCAAGTCCCGCGCGATCTGCTGGATGATGCGCACCTGCTGCGCATCCTTCCTGCCGAAATAGGCGTAATGAGGCTGCACAATCTCCAGCAGTTTCAACACCACCGTTGCGACTCCGCGAAAATGCCCTGGGCGTGATTTTCCTTCCAGCCGTTCGCTCAGGCCTTCCACGTGGACGTACGTAGAAAAGCCCGCTGGATAGATCTCCGCGGCGTCCGGGAGGAACAATCCATCGACTCTAGCCGCAGTCAGCTTTTCCAGGTCCGCTTCCAGCGGCCGCGGGTACTTCGACAAATCTTCGTTTGGCCCGAACTGCGTCGGGTTCAGAAAAATCGAAGCATAAACCGGCGAAGATTCATTTCTCGCTCGCTCGACCAGAGCCAGATGTCCGGAATGAAGTGCTCCCATTGTGGGGACAAAACCAATCACGCGCTGTTCCAGTCGAGCTTCACGCGCTTTCTCCTTCATCCAGGAAATCGTGCGAATGGTCTCCATGTCGAGGCGTCTAGGCCTTCGCCGCTGCCTTTCTCTCCCTGTAAAACGTGATCAAATCCGTGCCCACACCCTTTGCGCCGAGTTGCCGCAACATGGTAGTCACCTGTCCGCGATGGTACGTTCCGTGATTCACCACGTGCTGCATCATCTGCCAGCGTGGGTCCCGAGAAGGCCCAAAGCTCAGCGTCTTGTAATCGATCTCTTCCTCCAACTCGAATTCGTCCAGACGGCTCACATATTCCGGCCATCTCTTTTCTGTTTCCGCCCAGCGCGTTCGCAAACTCCCGAGGTCCGCAAACTCCTTCGCGTCAGGGAACGAAGCAGGAGAGCGCCCCTGTAACCGCTCCAGCCAAACCCATTCCACCGCCCAAATGTGTACGAGGGTGTCCCGCACGGAACTGAAGCTCGATCCCAGCGGCTTCATGAACTGCTTCGTCGTCAGCGCCTCCGTCGCGCCCAGCATCCTGTAGTTCGCCCACGCATTAAACGCAAACAGTTCCCGCATCTCTGCCGGTTTCATGGCCGTCACCTCTCTTGACAAAATTACAGGGGCGCCCCGGTCTGCTCAAGGCGCCCCTGCGTGCATTTTCTCTGCTTCTCCGCTCACCGCGCAATGGGTATGGTCTTGCGTCCTTTCAGGCTGGCCGGAGCGTGATAGGACTCCGCGTCCGATGGAAAGCCGCCGCTCTGTACGTCCGCGCAATATTCCCGTACTGCGTTGGACATTATCTCGGCGAGGTTCGCATAGCGGCGAGCGAATTTCGGCGGTTCCTGAAACGTCAATCCGATCATATCGTGCAGCACGAGAATCTGCCCGTCGCAATCCGGGCCTGCGCCGATCCCGATGGTGGGGATACGCAAGGTGCGCGTAATCTCCGCTGCAAGTTCCCTCGGCATCGCCTCCAGGACGATTGCAAAAGCTCCCGCCGCTTCCACGGACCGCGCGTCGCGCAACACTTGCTCTGCAGTTCCCGGCGTTTTGCCCTGCACGCGGTAGCCGCCCAGGGCGTTCACGGATTGCGGCGTCAGTCCCACGTGTCCCATCACCGGGATCTCCGCCTCCGTCAGTCGCGCAATCAATTCCAGTCGCCGCTCGCCGCCTTCTACCTTGACGGCCTCGGCGCCTGCCTCCTTCACAAAGCGCATGGCGTTGCGCAGCGACTCGCTCATCTCTCCGTGATAGGAGCCGTAGGGCATGTCGGCGACGACCAGCGCACGCTGTACGCCCCGCCGCACCGCCTTGGTGTGATGGAGAGATTCTTCCAGCGTAAGCGGCAGCGTGCTCTCATACCCCAGCGCCACCATGGCCATGGAATCGCCCACCAACACCACATCGACTCCCGCTTCATCCATCAACCGCGCGGTCGGGTAATCGTACGCCGTCAGGCAGGTAATCTTCCTGTTTGCAGAATTTGCAGCTAAGGTCTTTCGCTGCATCAACTCGGGCACGGTGATCTTTCCGTTGCCCTGGTTCGGCAGGATACTCATGTCGGCCTCCGGTGCCGTTCCCTAACCACGGGATACAGCCCTCTTCGAGACAGCTCTACTATAGCAAATAGTGATGGAGGTCACCAATATTCGTGATACTCAACGACTCTTTACGCCTCACGGGGATGCACTCCACCTTGTCTTCACCTTTCCGAGCCCAGCTTGAACCTCTCTTCGGGCGAATTCCATCCGCGCACATCGACAATGAAGCCTACATTCGCAGGGGGCTTGGGCGCTTCGATTTGAATTTCCTTGGTCTCTCCTGGCAGCAGGGAAACGTAATTGTCGCTGTAGTAAGTCGGCAGGACGCGTGTTTTTCCGTCGCTTTCGAACAGCGTCAATTTCGTCTCGATTGCGGCCGTGGTCCCGGTATTTTCGATTCGTACGTGAACGTGTACCTCCTCTTTTTCGGTCTTGGATTGCGCTGTGAAGGCGAGCTTTGCCGGCGGCAACCGGTTTAGCTTGCGGTAGTCCGCGCTTTCCCCACCAAGCCAGTAGAAATTATCGGAAACCAGCTCGCCACTCGCATCGCGCAGTTCGAGTTTCACGAAGACCACGCCATCTTTTAGATATTGTGCCAAGTCCAGCACTTGGCCAGTCGTCACGCCGCTGGGCGCATCCTTCTTTTCTTCGTACTTCGCCAATACCCTGTTGTCCAACGAGTAGGCTTTGGCCTGAACCGTCAGTCCGGTCAGGGTCGTTGGCAGGGAATTGGCAATCTCCACCACGTAATTTGACGGATCCATCTGCACGTGCACCGGCTCGCTGGCTTTCTTCACCGCAAAATAGGAAGCCTGGGTATCGTAATCCGCGCTCAGAATCTGCCATGTCGAACTTGGCCACGCCGGCTGCGTCATCCACAGCATTCGTCCCGTGTTTGGGGCCCAGAGATGGGCATTCATCCCCTCGAAAATCGCCCGATGCTGCACGTAGTTCAGCATCTGCGCCTTGCGCTCGAAATCTCGGAGGCTAGTCGGGGCGCCAAATTCTTTTTCCATCTCCGCCATGAACGGCCCCATGTCGCCATTCCCGCCCTGGTGCCAGTCGTGATAGGCCCAGTCATCGCTGATGGGCCACTGGTCAGCCTCGGGAAGCCATGCACGCCACATTTCCAGGGTCGGAAACGAGGGTGTTCCGGTCTCAACGGAAAAGCCCTGATTCAGCACGGTAAAATACAGCTTGGGGTCGACGAACTTGTAAGGCCCGCTGTTCTGCAAATTCACCTGATTCGACGTGGGCGAATAGTAGCGCGTACCGTCGAGCGTGCGGATAAGTTTGTCCAGGCCCTCATTCAGGACCGGCTGAGGGACACCTTCATTTCTCCCGCACCACACAGCGATGCATGGATGGTTCCGGAAGCGCTTGATGGTGTCGCTCGCGTTTTCAAGGAAGAGCGCCGGATCTTCGGGTTCAACGTTGTAGTTCTGCGTGGAGGCCCAGTAATCGTTCCACACCAACAGGCCGTATTCGTCCGCCAAATCGTAAAATGTTTCTTCCGTGCTCTGGCCCACCCAGTTGCGGATGATGTTGATATTCGCGTCGCGATGCAGCCGGAAGTAGGGCTCCAGTTTTTCACGCGATACTCGTTTCCGGGAATCATCCATCCCCCAGCTTCCGCCGCGCGCCGCAATGCGCACGCCGTTCACACGAAGCGTCAGATAGGGCATCGCTCGAGTATCCTCGACCATCTGGATGGCAGCCGATTTCTCCGCGCCCGGTCGCAACGAGGCTACCCACCACTTCCAGCCCTCCTTCCACTCTTGCGGGAAAATGGAAGGGTACGGTTCTGTCGAAGGAATATTGCGGATTCCTTCGTGCCGGACATCCACGACTACTTCCTTGTTTTCCCTGGCCGCTGTCGGAGAATAGTCCACGCGCCGCAAATGGCCTGTACTGTCCAGCAGGCTCAACTCGTAGGTGATCTCGCGAATCCCGAAGCGCACTTCCCGGCTGTCTGACTCTTTTCCGCCTTCCTCAAACGACAGCTTCAAGACGTACAGGTCCGGTTTGCCGTAGCCATTCGGCCACCACAGCCGTGGATTCTTTACATTCAGTTGGGCAAATTCGCTCGGCGCGAGCTTCACCTCATTCTTTCCGGGCGCGAGCGGCACGTTCTTTCTGACCGAAACATTCCCAAACGAGGCTGCAAGCGTTCCGCTCACAGTGCTGGTCGTCTGATTCAACAGCGGCACGATGATTTCCACCGCGGCGCGATCGATCTCCGGCAAAGGAAGTCTGGTCACAACTTGCGTGTCTCCAATCTGCACGTTACCGGTCGCTCGCAGCCTTACCGGTTGCCAGATTCCCGTGTCGCGATCGCGGATTGCGGGGATCCAGTCCCAGCCTTCCGTAGCGACAAATGTCGGCCCGTCCAGGCACATGATTCCCCCGTTTTCGCCTGGCCCGGCCTTCATGCTTTGTTCATGCGGAATACCGGGATGCGGAGGTGGTGAGACTCGCACAGCCAGCACGTTCCTCTGTCCGGGCGCGATTGCGTTCGTCACGTCAAACACCCCGCGCAGAAAGGCTCCCTTAATGCTCCCCAACTTTTTCCCGTTGAGCCAGACTTCCGCCGCATAGTTGATTCCTTCGAACGTCAAGGTAAGCCGCTTGCTTTTCCAATCATTCGGCGCGGTGAACGCCGTGCGATACCAATAGTCTTGTTTATTCAGGCTCTCCGGGATGACGAGATTGTTCAGCCCGTAGTCTGGGTCCGGATAGACGCCCTGGTCCACCATCGTTGTGAGCACAGTGCCGGGCACAGTCGCGGTCCACCAGGCATTCGTAACAAAGTCCGAAAGTGAAATGACTGCGCCCGGCTCCTTCACATCTGGCGCAGCACGCAATTTCCAACCGCCGATGGTCCACTCGTTCTTCTCCGCCGGTTGTAGCGCCGCCTGCGGTGGCAGCTTTCCTACTGACAATTTTTGCGTTTCAGCTAGACTGCGCGGCATGCTCGCGGGGTCTTGGGGTGCACGATAGCCGGCCTGAGCGTGGGTTTGCACCGGCCATGGTTTTGAGCCTTCCTCAAATAGCGCCGCCGCAGAATTGTCCAGCTTCTGGAAAAGTTCGTTTATTTCTTCTGCGTTGGCCGCGCGCCGGAGCAAGCGCAGCCCCGCAATTCTTCCGCCAAAATGCTTTCCTTCGGGAATCGGAAAATTCGCGGGCGCTATCTGCAACACGCCAGTCACGCTGCCTAAATCCAATTTGCCGCTGCCGACGCGATTTCCATCCGCGTACAACTGAAACTCCTGGCCGTCAAAGCTAGCCGCAAGGTAATGCCATTTGCCGGGCGAAAACGCCGCCGGCGCCGTCAAGCTGTTGTCTTTGCCCATCCACAGAAGAATCCTGTCGCCCTCGACTCCCAGATAACGAGGATACTCATCTTCCATCTGACCCACCCCCGCGAGGAGGCATGGGCCTTTCGGAATTTCGTCGAACCACACCCAAGCGGACAACATCCAGGGCGAATCGGCGCGCAGCACGGAATCGTCTTTCACCAGGGGCTTCTTCAAACCTTCGCCATCCGCCCAGAACACGCCGTTGTACGGCCCGTAGTAGGGTGGATCGTTCGTCGGAATCACCCCCTGAGCGGACACGCCCACCGCCAGCAGCAGCATTCCAACGATTCCGCAAAATAATTTCGCCATTTTCGCGCACCCCTGGGAAGGGATTATTCCGTCCCGCTCCGAATCCTCCTGCAAAATCGTTATTCTTACAAGGCTGAATCGTCACGTCGCTCGCCAAAAGCGATTGACGTAACCTCAGGATTTCGCGTGAGCTTGCGCGCGGCCTTTCCACTGCCCGCCACGTCCCATCCAATAACGCGCGGCCGAGAGGCAAGTCGAATAGGAATAGAAGGCCGCAGCCGCGGGCAAAGTCAGCGCCCAGAGCGGCGAGAGCCGATAGAAGCGAACCGTCTGCAGATAGGTGAGCGTCATCAGTCCCCATGCGGCGAGGCTTATCCGCCAGACAAGAGGTTGGGTATGGAACGCCAACACCACCGGCACAAGATACGTAAGCAACATCCCCGCGACGGTGCCGAGCAGAAGCAATACCGAGTATTTCAACTGGGTGAACGCGGCGCGCGCAATCGAGTCACGAATCTCCGCAAACGTGGCGTATCCCCGCAGGCTGACGCTCCTCCGGGTCACCCCCATCCAGATATTCCCGCCGCCGCGTTTGACCGCGCGAGCCAGCGAGCAATCATCAATCACTTCATCGCGAATTGCCGCGATTCCGCCAATGCGATCAAGAGCGTCTTTTCGCAGGAGGATGCAGCCGCCCGCGGCGCCCGCAGTGCGCGACTTCCGGTCAGCAATCCACTTCGGCGGATACAACGTCAGGAAAAAGTAAAGGAATGCAGGAATCAGCAGGTGCTCGGGGAGTGTGTTCGCCTGCAAAACGGCCATGAACGATATCAGATCGAGCCGCCGGTTCTCCGCCGCTGTGACAAGCCTCCTCGCGGTGTCCGATGCATGAACGATGTCCGCGTCCGTGAACCAGAAATAACTCCGGCGAAAAAAATGCGACCTCCGCGATTCCTTTTTGCAAGGCCCAGGGCTTGCCTGTCCAGCCCGGCTGTAGCGGCTCGGCTTGGAGAATAGTGACCCGGCCACCGGGCCCTGCTGTCCGCGCTGCCTTGAGCGCCAGTTCCGCTGTTGCATCTTCACTGTGATCATCGACAATCACGATCCGAAATTCGCCGGCGTACACTTGTGCAATCAGCGATTCCACCGTGCGCGCAATCGTGTCCGCTTCGTTACGCGCCGGCACGATCGCTGCGATTCGCGGCCAGGTTTCCAGTGAATCGTGCCGAGCCATATCATCATCAAACGCTCTGAACTGCCAGAAAGATCCACGAAAAAAAGTGAGACCTATCCAGATGAGCAGGGAAAGGCCAGCCAGGATGATTGCAGGCGAAAGCACGCCCTATTGTGTCGCGAAATCGGGTTTGCGGCTAGGCCAGGTCCGCGGCCTTAATCGGGAGCCGCCGCACCGGCTTGCCCGTAGCGGAGAAAATCGCGTTGCAGACCGCCGGCGCAATCGGCGGAGTTCCCGGCTCTCCGATTCCGCCCGGGCTGTCGTTGCTTTCCACGATATGCACTTCCACTTGAGGCGTTTCATTGATCCGCAGAATGTCGTAGTCGTTGAAATTTGATTGCTCGACGCGGCCGTTTGCGATGGTGATCTCGCCCTTCAAAGCCGCGGTCAATCCATAGATGATGCCGCCCTCGATTTGCGCGCGAATAGTTTCCGGATTCACGTGCCGCCCGCAATCCACGGCCGCCACCACCTTGTGCACCTGCACGGTTCCGCCCTTGCGATCCAGGCTGATCTCTGCAACCTGGGCCACGAAGCTGCCGAAAGATTCAACCACAGCAATGCCCCGATAGTGCCCCGGAGGCAGCGGCTTGTTCCACTCGGCCTTTTCCGCCGCAAGTCTCACTACACCCCAGGGCCGCGGTTCCTTGGCCAACAACGCACGCCGGAATTCCACGGGATCCTTCCCGGCCGCTTTGGCCATTTCATCCACAAAACATTCCGCGATATAGCCATTGTGCGAATTGCCCACGGAGCGCCAGAAGCCTACGGGCACTCCCGGGTCCGTCATCACGTATTCCACAAAGAAATTGGGCACCCCGTATTTCAGCGTCGCAATTCCTTCGACGGAGGATTCATCGATCCCATTCTTCACTGAGCCCGGAAAAAACCGCGACATGATCGACGGCCCAACAATGCGGTTCTTCCAGGCAATCACATTTCCGGAACTGTCCAGGCCGGCGCTCAACTTCACCAGCACCGCCGGCCGGTAGAAGTCCGACTGCATATCATCTTCGCGGGACCATGTTACCTGCACGGGCGCGCTCACTGCTTTCGAAAGTTCCACCGCTTCGATTACAAAGTCCTGCTCAGCTCGCCGTCCAAATCCTCCTCCGAGATAGGTGGTGTGGATCCGTACCTGCTCCGGCTTCAATCCAGCAATTTTTGCCGCAGTCAGCTGATTTATGGTCTGGAATTGCGTTGGCGCGTAAACATCGCAAGCATCTGCGCGCACATCCGCGGTGCAGTTCATGGGCTCCATCGTGGCATGCGCCAGAAAGGGCACCTCGTAGATTGCTTCTAAATTCCTTGCCGCGCCTGCCAGGGCTGCATCCGCATCGCCATCCTTTCGCGCAATTGCACCGGTCTGCTCAACCCTTTCGTGATACAGCTTGCGGATGGCGTCGCTCGAATTCTTCGCGTTCGTTCCCTCATCCCAGTTGATCTCGAGCGCGCGCCGGCCCTGCATAGCGGACCACGTGTTGTCCGCGATCACCGCCACGCCCGTCGAAATCTGCACTACATTCTTTACGCCGCTCACCGCCTTCGCTTTATTGCCATCGAAACTCTTTACTTTGCCACCAAACACGGGGCACCGCGCCACCACGGCATGCAGCATCTTTGGACGGCGCACATCGATCCCAAACTCAGCTTTGCCGTTCACTTTTATTCGCGAATCGATCCGCTTCGTCGGCTTTCCGATGTACTTGTAATCCTTTGCTTCCTTGCGCTTGGGGTTCACGGGCACGGGCAGCTTCGCCGCGTCTTCCACCAGCGAACCGTATCCCAACCGCTTTCCCGATTCCGTTTGCACCACGGCACAGTTGTCGGTGTGGCAAGCCTCCGCGGCAACCCCCCACCGTTTCGCCGCTACCGCCACCAACATCTCCCTGGCCGCCGCCCCCGCTTTCGCGAGCGGTTCCCAGGAACCGCGAATGCTGGTGCTGCCTCCCGTGCCCTGCAGCCCGAAAACTGGGTTTAAATATTGCGGTGCGGCAGGCGCAAACTCTGTTCTGATTTTCTTCCAATCGAGATCCAATTCGTCGGCCAGGATCATCGTTAGGGCCGTGGAGATGCCTTGGCCCATCTCGGATTTGTCGATCTGCAGCGTTACCGTATCATCGGAAGCAATCTGCACCCACGCGTTGATGGCCGTCCCATCTTTTGGCGGAACTCCGGCGAGCGCCTCGTATTTTCCGGGCAGGTAAAACCCAATAACGAGTCCGGCGGATCCCGCCGCACATGACTTCAAGAATTTTCGGCGATTCACAGTTTCTGTGGTCGGCATGGCTACTCCCGTTAGGTTAGGTCTTCGGCACGAATCGGTAATTGCCGGATGCGCTTGCGGGTCAGCGAATAGACCGCGTTACAAACCGCGGGCGCCACCACGGGAAGGCCCGGCTCACCGATGCCGGTTGGTTCCTCGGTGCTGGGCACCAGATACACTTCAATCCTCGGTGTGTCTGCAATCCGTGGCACGTCGTAATCATTGAAATTCGATTGTTCCACCCGGCCCCCTTGAATCGTAATCGTGTCATGAAGCGCAGCGGACAGGCCATAAATTGCCGCGCTTTCCACCTGCGCGCGCACGCCGTCCGGATTCACCGCCCGTCCGCAGTCGACCGCGTAGACCAGCTGATGTACTTTCAGGGTCTTGCCCGCGATACCGACTTCCGCTACGCAAGCCGTATAGCTTTCAAAGGAATAATACCCGGCGATGCCGCGTCCGATTCCCTTGGGTAGCCGAGAATTCCAACCGCCTTTCTCCGCCGCTAGTTTCAACACCCCTTTCAGCCGCTCTGTCTTCAGAGGATTCCCCTCCTTCGGATTGGTGAAATCGGGAATGCTGCGATTCTCGCCAATCAGCCGCAACCGGAACTCCAGCGGATCCTCGCCCGCCAGTACCGCAAGTTCATCGACAAAGCATTCAACGACAAAGCCGCTCGACGAGTGTTCGACCGAACGCCACCACGCCCGTGGGACGCCGGACTTCGCCAAAGCATATTCCACGCGATAATTGGCCGTCTGGTAGGGAATGAATGCCGCGGTGCCAAACTCGGACTCTTCCGCCTTTTCCTCCCCCTTCTCGTTCCACATGGCCGCAATCGACGTGGATGTCTGAAAGTGTTTCCAGGCGGCAAGCTTCCCATCGCTGCCCACCGCGCCCGACAATTTGTGATAGGAAGCGGGGCGGTAAAAATCGTGCTGCATGTCGTCTTCGCGCGTCCAGAGCACCATCACCGGTTTTCCGGTTGCCTTGGCCACCTGCGCTGCTTCCATCACGAAGTCGGCCTGGTAGCGCCGTCCAAATCCGCCACCCATCAGGGTCGTATGCACGATTACAGATTCGTGAGGCAGCCCTGAAACGCCGGCGATCACATCCTGCGCCCATTGCGGTGCCTGCGTGGGAACCCATGCCTCCGCTCCGTCTGGCCGGATATGCACGGTGCAATTCAGCGGCTCCATGGAGGCGTGCGGGGCAAAGGGGAATTCGTAACTGGCCTCGATCTTCTTCGTTTTTCCCTCCAAAGCACCATTGGCGTCACCGTCGTTGCGAACTACTTTTGCCGGTTTCGCAGCGTTCTCCAGAAATTGCTTGCGCAACGTTTCCGTAGACTCACCTGCGTGCGGCCCTTCCTCCCAGACAATTTTCAGGGCATCCCTTCCCTGGATGGCGGCCCAGGAATGATCTGCAAGGACGACAACGCCTCCCGCCGTAAACGCTCCCTTGGCGACCGCATCGATTTCGATAACATCGCGCACGCCCGGAATACTCTTGGTCTTCGTTGCGTCGAACGATTTCACCTTGCCGCCGAATACGGGACACCGTGCAATGACGGCATAGTCCATCCCCGGCACGCGAGCATCGATCCCGAACTTCGCTGTGCCATCCGACTTGGCCATCGCGTCCACTCTGGAGAGGTCGTGCCCCACAATCGTGAAATCGTGCGAATTCTTCAGCGGCACCGTATTGAGATCCGGAACTGGCAGTTTGGCAGCCTTTTCCACAAGTTCTCCGTAGGTCACGAAGTTCTTGCGCGCCCCGTGCAGTATGCCTCCATCCTGCGCCACGCACGTCTCCCGATTCACGTTCCATCGCGCGGCAGCCGCGGTAATCAACATCTCCCGCGCCGCGGCGCCGGCCCTCCGCAGCGGGAGCCAGGAGCTGCGGACGCTTCCGCTTCCACCTGTTCCGTGCTGGTAAATCTTCGGATTGGTTGGCGCCTGTTCGATGCTCACCTGCTTCCAATCCACGCACAATTCCTCGGCAAGGATCATGGGCAGCGATGTCATCACGCCCTGCCCCATCTCCGATTTCGCCAGGACTAGCGTGATGTGGTTGTCCGGAGTCACGCGCACCCACGCATCAAACGGATTCGCCTGTGGTTTTTCCTGCGCCTGTGCTGGGTCGGTGGCGGCGCGGGCGTCCAGATGGAATCCGATGAGCAGAGCGATCCCCGTTGCGGCGCTGCTCTTCAGGAATTCACGGCGGTCGAGCGAAGAAATCTGTGCCATGAGAGACCTCACTAATTGCCGCGCGGAAGGTTGGGAGGCGCGGCGGGAACGGAGTTACTTTGCGGCGTGTTGTGTGGCCGCGCGGTGGATCGCTTTGCGAATGCGCTGGTAAGTGCCGCAGCGGCAGATGTTGCCGCTCATGGCGTCATCAATTTCCGCATCCGTCGGATTTGGCTTCTTCGCCAGTAAAGCGGCCGCGGACATGATCTGGCCAGACTGGCAATAGCCGCACTGCGGCACGTCTTCTTCTATCCACGCTTTCTGGACCGGGTGAGAAGCATCGGCAGACAAGCCTTCGATGGTGGTGATTTTTTTTCCGGCGACGCTGGAGACAGGAATAATGCACGAGCGCGCCGCTTCGCCGTTGATATGCACGGTGCAGGCCCCGCAAAGAGCCATGCCGCAGCCGAACTTGGTTCCAGTCATGTTCAGGGTGTCGCGAAGAACCCAGAGAAGCGGCATCTGCGGATCGGCTTCGACGGTGGTGGACTTGCCGTTCAGTGTAAACGTGATCGCCATGGTGACCTCCCCCAGGATGGGAAAATATCGTACACCAATTGGGCCTATGGATGGAAATGTACGATAAAACAGACTGACCCGCTATAGAGTTGCAGGTTCTGGTGTAGGCCGCGGAGGATCGTGCTCCACGCCTCTCCATCCGACGGGGCGGCCGCTCACCGCTTCCTTCACGGAACGGAACAGCACGATGTACATCAACTGACGGTAATAGAAGCGTTGCAACAGCACAGGAATCAGCAGCGTCCAGTCTTCGTGACGCTCCAAAGCAAACGCGATCGCGCAAGTAAGCACGTCGATGATCAGAAATCCCAGGAAGAATACGACGGAACGCTGCACGTCCGCCGAAGTCCAGAGTTGCGGAATCTGCGTAATGTGAAGTTGGGCCAGGCCCCACAAGAGCAAGCTGCCGAAAAACAGCAGGTCCAACACTGGGGAAATCAGCGGTAACACGATCTGAAATACAAAGATGTTTGGAAGCGCAATCCAGCCCAGGGTCCCATATTTCGGGCGGAACAATGTGCTGCTGTGCTTCCAGAAAGATTGCAACGTGCCGAACGTCCAGCGAAACCGCTGGCGGATCAACACGCCGGGCGTGTCTGGAGCTTCGGTCCACGCTATCGCTTCCTCGTCATAGGTGACGCGCCAGCCCAGGCGGCGAATGGCGATGGTTAGATCGGCGTCCTCCGCGACGGTGTCGGCCGTGATTCCACCCGCAGCTTCGATCGCTTTCCTGCGCCACGCGCCGAGGGCACCAGGCACCACGGTAATGCAATTCAGGAGATCAAATGCGCGTTTTTCCATGTTCTGGCTGGTGATATATTCCAGCGCTTGCCAGCGCGTCAGCCAGCGTGAACGATTGCCAACCTTCACGTTGCCGGCCACCGCGCCGACAGTGGGGTCGGAGAAATGCCGCAGCAATTTCCGGATCGCATCGGAATCGATTTCCGTGTCCGCATCGATGGTCACAACGATGTCCGTCCTTGCATGGGACATCGCATTGTTCAGGGCCGCGGCCTTCCCGCGGTTCACCTGGTGAATGATCTGTACGGCCGCGTTTTTCCCGAAATTGCTGTTCAATAACTCGAGAGTCTTGTCTGTCGAACCATCATCGACAACGATTACCCGAATGTCCATTAAGTCCGACAGCAGCACCGAGGTTACCGTTTGGACGATCACCGATTCCTCATTGTGCGCGGGAATCAGCACGGTCACCCCGGGCGGCGGATCCGCTAGCTTTGCGTGGTCAGGCCGCAGTTTTTCGATAATGGCCAGGATCCCGACGATCAGGGCCCGTCCGCTGACCAGCACAATGCCAAGGATAAAGACTGTGGCGATCGCAAACCGGAGCCACTGAAAAATTCCAAAGATCAAGCCATCCGCCCGGGCGCTTAGCCGTTCGCGGAAGGTAAGCGGCACCATCACATCCGCGCGTGTTTTTCCCAGCAGATCGGACACCGAGACCAGGTCGTAGCCGTTCGCGCGCAACCGGTCGATGATCATGGGAAGCGCGGCCACCGTTTGTTCGCGCTCCCCCCCGCCATCATGGAGCAAAACAATGTTGCCGTTCTTGGCCTGCCGCAACACGTCGTCGGCGATCTCTTCCGCCGGGCGCTGACGATTATCCTCGGTCATACGCCAGTCATCAGGATCGATTCTCTGCCCAACGATGATGTAACCAAGATCTTGGGGGTACGGTAATTGCGCCACTTCCTCGGCATATTCCGGTTGATGGTCGATGCCATAGGGGGGGCGGAAAAGCAGAGATTTCACGCCGAGGGTGCTTTCAATCAACCGTTGCGTAAGGTTAAGTTCCCATCTGAGCTGGGTACGTGAAATCTCATCAAATTTGGGATGAGTGAATGTGTGATTGCCGATTTCATGGCCTTCGTTGTATTCGCGCTTCAACAGATCCGGGGCTGAGTTCGCACCTTCGCCAACGACGAAGAAAACCGCTGGTGCATGTTTCTCCTTGAGGACATCCAGGATTTTTGGAGTCCATCGAGGATCTGGCCCATCGTCAAAGGAAATCACGATCTTGTTTTTTAGCGCGCCAATCTGATCGATGTCATAGGAAAGCGGAATGGCGTCGTACTTTTCGCTGGTGATCAAGTCGCTGCCCGCATCGTACGTAAAGCCGCGGATTCCCGATTTTGGCACATCGATGATCCGCCAGATGTCACCGGCACCTTCGAGGATCAAATCCGGGCCGGGTGGCAGATCCTTCAGTTTGTTCCGGGTCGCGTCATCGGAACGAATCGCATCCCAGATCGGCCAGATGGAGCTATCCGAGGAACCCAGCCGCCAGAGCGCGGTGCCCTGAACGCCCAAACGCTCGCTGGCGCGCAATTCGTTGTACGCCGTGACAGCATCAAGGAACCAGACCTGATGCGTGCGGTTCTGTTCGTCTTCGTAGGAGTAGTGAGGATTCAAGGAAGCGGGATCGAATTCGACTTCAGTTTCGGACTCGTTTACATGCAACAGCGCTTCCTGAATGCTGAATTCCTCGGCGTGCCGGTCCGCTTGCTTGGGAGCTTCGGTCCAGTCATACGCATAGTTGGCGATACCCACGATGATTTTCTGCGCGGGAACGACATCGCGGATCTGGCGAAGATTCTCCATGAACCAGTCTTGCGCGGCAATGGGCCCAGGCAGCGAAGTGAGCCAGTGCTGGTCATAATTCATCAGGATGATGGCGTCCGTCTCGCGGCCGAAGAAAGCGTAGTCATAGTCATCGTCGCGCGCAGGGAGCGCGATCATCAGCTTCAAGCTCACAGCGTGCAGCGCCTGGGCAAGCTCGGCAATAAACTCCCGGAAATGGGGCTGACTCTCGAGGGGGACTTCCTCAAAATCGACGACGATGCCAGCTTGACGCGCTTTGGTGGCGTATTCCGTTACGTCGTTTACCAGGCGATGGCGCGCCGCAGGATCCGCCAGCATGTCGACCATTTCTTTGACCCGCCAGACTTGACCGTCATAGTTATTCAGCAAGCCCATCATGGGCAGTTCAACGGGCGGGTTCAGGGAGCGCATCCACTGGTGGAGCTTGTCCTGCTTAAGTCGGGAGAACGCTTCGGCGGGCGAAACTTTAACTGTCTGGTTTCGCTCGTAATCGACGACTGTAATGGCCCCATCGGCGGTGACGGAGTGGAGCTGCTCGGGCATGAGCAGGTCGAGATCCTTGTAGTGCTTCTTGAGCGTAGCCAGGCTGTTGGAGTCCCAACTGACGAAGAACGCCGCCCGCAAGGGGTCATAACCAGCGGGAACCTGGCCAATGCGCGCAACGCGGCGGTGGCGTCCCTCGCGTACGCTGACCAGCTTCAGACTCTTCTTCTTTGGCGCGTGGTACGAAGGCCGCGTGTCTGGGAGCAGAGCGGATGGAAGTTCAACGCTGCCGGCAATGGTGATGAAGAAATAGACCAAAAGAAGAGTGAGCAGGGCGCCGCTAATTTCCAGGATGCGGCGTGTGCGCCGCCAGCGGACTCTCTCCGCGTCGTAGAAGATCGGTTTTCGTTCTTTCATGCAGCTTGGTCGCTTCGCAGTGCGGGAAGAGCGCCCGCGTGGCAAAAGTCACTCCGTCCAATGGAAAACATCAACTCTATTGTAAGATGCGGACAGACGAATGAAACGTTTTTTCTCCAGTCCGCTTCTTGCGCTGCTCGCCGGAGCCTTTCTGCGGTTGCTGTTTGTGCTGAAGTATCCAGCGGTTTCCGGGGACACAGTTCTCTACGACCAACTGGCAACGAATTGGCTGAAGCTGGGCAAGCTTGCCATGGATGTTGGCGGCCAGCCGACACCTGTGGATCTGCGCATGCCGGGTTATCCCGCATTTCTGGTGATCGTGTACGCGGTGACGGGGCGAAAGGGCGAGGTCGCGCGCATGCCGGTGATGCTGGCACAGGTGCTGGTGGACCTGGCAGCATGCGTGGTGATTGCCGCGCTGGCAGCGCTCCTGGCAAGGCTTTGCGGCGCACATACAAAGGCGAAACGAGTGTCCTTGTTGGCAATCTGGCTGGCCGCTCTCTGTCCGTTCACCGCGAATTATGTGGCCGTGCCATTGACGGAAGTGTGGGCGGTGTTCCTCACCGCAGTGGCGTTTGTGTTGTTGGTGATGGTGGCAACGCGCGCCAGCGGCTATGGAGTTCCTCTGTCGGAAGGCAAGGAACTGGGGAAGAAAGATGGCTGGAAAGTTGCGGCGTTGGGAGGATTCGTGGTCGGCGTCGGAACACTGTTCCGGCCGGAGACTCCACTCTTGCTGATGACGACATTTGTGGTGCTGGGATTATGGATGCTGTCGCGCGGCGAGGTGAAACGCTGGATACAGCTGTGCACGCTTATGGGTGCGGCGTGCGCAGTGCCGCTGGTGCCTTGGATCATCCGAAATGCAGTGACGCTTCACGAATTCCAACCGCTGGCGCCGAAGGACACGACCCTACCGAGTGAAGTAGACCCGAAAGGATTCATGGCGTGGGAGAGCACCTGGTTGTACCGCTTGCGGGATTGTTACCTGGTGTCATGGAAATTGAACGACGACGAAATCAACCTCGAGGATATTCCGCCTTCCGCATTCGACACCCAAGAAGAGAAAGAGCGGGTGGCCATGGTGCTCGAGAGGTACAACGACGAGATCACTTGGAGTGCGGAAGAAGACGCCACGTTCGCGCAATTGGCACGGGAGCGCACGCAACGGCATCCGCTGCGCACGTACCTGTGGATCCCGCTGCGACGCGCCGTCAGGATCTGGTTCACGCCGCGCATTGAGCTGGTGCCTGTTTCAGGGCACGTGTTTCCTCTGGCGTACCAGCGGGAAGAGGACCCCGTCGATCAGGAAGTCACCACACTGTTCTTCCTGGTGAATGCGGTGTACGTGGGACTGGGCCTGTGGGGCGCGTGGAAATTGTGGAAGTGCGGCGGAGCGCGCGCCGCAATCGTGGTATTGGGGTTGTACATTCTGGTGCGGACCGCATTCCTGACCACGATGGAGACCCCGGAGCCACGATACGTGCTGGAATGTTTTCCCGCGCTGATCGCTATCGGAGCACAGGTGGCGACGGGAAAAGAGGCGGTCGGCCCCGAGACATAGAACAAGGCCGGGCAGAGCCGGTTGGCTGAGCTGGCCGAACACGGGAAGCGGACTCGGCTGTACCCGAGCCAAACGCACCGTCCCCACTCATCTCTGCACTCGAGTGTCGAAAAGCTCCCTTCTGGCTACTCTTCAGCGGATGCGGAGGAGGAGCGCAGAGTGCCACGGCGGAGCGCGCGTTCCTTCATGAAGGCGAAGAAAACCGGCACGAGGATCAAGACGTGGATGGTGGAGGTAACCATGCCGCCGACGATGGGAGCGGCAATGGGCTTCATCACGTCCGAGCCGATGCCTGTCTCCCAAAGGATAGGGATGAGGCTGGCGAGGACTGCCGTGACGGTCATCAATTTCGGACGCAAACGCTGCACGGCGCCCTCGATGGCAGCGGCTTCGATATCTTCGTGGCGGAGCGGAATCCCGGAGGCGAGACGCTTGTCCAGCGACTCGTGAAGATAGACAACCATGACAACGCCGGTTTCGACGGCAATACCGAAGAGCGCGATGTAGCCGACCCAAACGGCGACGCTGAAATTGTAGCCGAGCCAATACTGAAGAATGAGTCCTCCGGTCATGGCATAGAAGGTGGGAAAGATGAGGACAGCAGCTTCGGTTGCGGAACGAAACACCATGTAGAGAAGCAGGAAGATTACGAGAAAGACCACGGGGACGATGATCTTCAGCCGTGACTTCGCGCGCAGCTCGAATTCGTACTCACCAGACCACCTATAGGTGTAACCGGGCGGTAGCCTGAGCTTCTCCCGAAGAAGGCGATCCGCTTTCGTAACAAATCCGCCGTAGTCCTTGGTGGCAAGGTCCAGGTAGACATAGCCGGTGAGTTGGCCGTCTTCATCGCGAATCATGGCGGGGCCACGGCTGAAATAGACTTTGGCGACTTCAGAGAGAGGAATTTGCGCGCCCGTGGGCGTGCGCAATCACCACGCGCTTGAGCTCTTCGATGCTGTCGCGAAAATCGCGGCTGTAGCGAACATTGACCGGGTAACGTTGGCGACCCTCCACATTTTCAGCGACGTTTTCGCCGCCGATGCCGGAAGTTACCGCGCGATGGACATCGCCGACGGTCAAACCATAGCGAGCCGCTTCCAGGCGATCTACCTCGACATTGATGTAGAAACCCTCAGCGACGCGTTCGGCAAAAGCGGAGCGCAGTTCGGGCATCTTCCCTAGGATTTGCTGTAATTGCGCGCCCGCCTGTTGAATCACTTCCACGTTCGGGCCCTGGATCTTCAGTCCCACCGGCGTCTTGATGCCGGTCAACTCCATGTCCAGACGGTTCTGGACCGGCATGGTCCAGGTGTTCGTCAGCCCAGGAAACTGAAGTTTTTCGTCCATCTCGCGAATCAATTTTTCGTACGTCATGCCAGGGCGCCACTGTTCGCGTGGCTTGAGCATGATCGTGGTGTCGTACATATCCAGCGGAGCATTGTCGGTCGGACTGTCGGAGCGACCCACGGCGCCGAAAACGCTCTCCACCTCGGGGAAGGACTTGATGATGCGATCCTGCTGCTGGAGGAGCGTGGAAGCCTGAGTAATGGAAATGCCGGGAAGTGCAGTGGGCATGTAGAGCGAGGAGCCTTCATAGAGAGGGGGCATGAACTGGCTGCCAATTCGCCAGGCCAGAGGAAAGGTCACGGCCAAAAAGATGAGGTTAAGCAGAAGCGTGGTCTTCCGGTAGCGCAAGCAAAGGCGCAGCAGGGGCAAGTACAAAGCCTGTGTCCACCGCGAGAAAGGATTTTCGGATTCGGGCCTGAGGTTTCCGCGGATGAAGATGACCATCAGCACGGGAACCAGAGTGATGGCAAGAATGGATGAGAAAGCCACGGAGAGGGTTTTGGTCCATGCGAGCGGGCGAAACATTCTTCCCTCCTGCGCTTCCAGAAGAAACACAGGCAAAAAAGAAACCAGGATAATCAGCAACGAAAAGAAGATTGCCGGCCCCACCTGTTTCGCGCCGCCAATGAGGATGGTTTTCCGTTCCTTGTCGGAGATTTCGATTCCCGATTGTGCCGGAGAGGCCATGCGTTCCGACAAATGCCGGTAGCCGTTTTCCACCATGACAATCGAGGCGTCGACCAGTACCCCGATGGCCAGCGCCAAACCTCCGAGCGACATGATGTTCGAGCTGACATGGAGGAAGTGCATGGGGATGAAAGAGGCGACCAGCGCAATCGGCAGCGCCAGGATGGGTACAAGAGCCGACCGGAAATGAAACAGAAAAGCAATGCACACAAAGCTGACGATAGCCACTTCCAGAAGCAGGTCGCGCTGCAAAGTTTGGATAGAGGCCTGGATCAAGCCGGAGCGGTCGTAGCCCGAAACGATTTCGACGCCGGCAGGGAGCGCGGGCTTGATTTCGGCGAGCCGTTTCTTCACGCCATCGATAACCGTGAGGGCATTCATGCCATCGCGCATGACGATGATCCCGCCGACAACTTCGCCTTCGCCATTCCACTCGACCACACCCTCGCGAATGTCGGGGCCAAAGGAGACGGTGCCGACGTCACGGATAAGCACGGGAGTGCCGTTTTTGGCGGTAAGGGGTACATTCTCCAAGTCCTGAAGTGAGCGGAGATAGCCCAGACCGCGAATCATGTAGCGAGCGCCGGCGATTTCGAGCACACGGCCACCGACTTCGTTGGTGGAGTCGCGAACACGGTCGATGACCGTGGAGAGAGGAATGTTGTAGGCGCGAAGCTTGTTGGGATCGAGATTGACCTGATACTGGCGGACGAATCCGCCCATGGAGGCGACTTCCGCCACACCGGGAACAGTTTCAAGCTGAAAGCGGAGATACCAGTCCTGAAGGCTGCGCAATTCGGCGAGGCTGTGGCGGTGAGAACGATCGATAACCGCATACTCGTAGACCCAGCCGGCTCCTGTCGCATCGGGTCCAATCACGGGAGAGACGTTTTTCGGTATCACACCCTGAAGCTGCTGGATGTACTCGAGCACGCGAGAACGCGCCCAATAGAGGTCCGTCCCATCTTCGAAAACAACGAAAATGTAGGAATCGCCGAACATGGTCTGGGCGCGAACGGCTTTCACGTGAGGAGCGGCGAGAAGCGTGGAGACGATGGGGTAGGTCACCTGGTCTTCGATGATGTTCGGGGGCTGACCTTCCCAGCGAATGTGAACGATCACCTGAACGTCCGAGATGTCTGGCAACGCATCGAGCGGAATATTTTTCAGCGACCAGATTCCAGCGAGGACCAGCAGAATAGTCCCGGTGAACACCAGGAAACGATTGTTCGCACACCAGTCGATGATGCGGGAAATCATGGCTACATGCCTCCTTGCGCCTGAAGGCTGAGCTGCTTTGTGGCCAGGACGGCGCCGTTTTTGAGCGCCGTGATCGTGACTTTCCAGGTACCGCCACTTTCGAGTGTTGCCTGCCCCTCATAGATGCCGTTCCCCTTTTCAGCGAGAGGAGTAACAAGATTCATGGCGGGCATGCCCATTGCGGGCATTGCCGGCATATAGCTGCGAATATTGAGTTGAGCCCCGGTGATCGGGGAACCATCGGACGCGGACAATTTGACGCGATAAAGATTTGGCCCCTTACCCGGAGTTTGGGGCTCGGTTGAGAAATCGATTTGCGCTACCGCCTGGGCACCGGGGTTGTTCATTGGCTGTGCTGAGGAGGCGACCGGCGGCTGGGCATTATAGGAGCCGATCGCGGCTTGAAGCTGACTTTCGGAGTCGATCAGGAAATTTGCGGACGTGAGGATACGTTCACCCACCTGCAAACCCCGAAGGACGATGTACTCCTCGTTTGCCTGAGGGCCGAGTTGGACTTCTCGCGGTTCCAGGTAGCCGCTGCCGCGATCGACGAAAACGATCTGGCGGGTGCCGGATTGAAGCACGCCGCTTGCGGGAATCACCAATTGTCTTCCCAGATTCACTTCGAAGTTGATGTTGACGAACATGCCGGGAGTCAGTGTGAGGCGCGAATTGGGAAAAACCAGGCGCGCACGGGCCGTGCGTGTCGTCATGTCCACATCCGGATAGATGAAATCGACGGTTCCGTGGAAAACGCGGCCGGGATAGGAATCGACGGTGAGAGTGGCGGGAGAGCCCACCTTGACGCGGCCCAAATCGTTTTGGAAAAGCTGGGCGAGTACCCAGACGGTAGAGAGGTCGGCGACGGTATAGAGCCTCGTATCCTGCTGAATTGTCAAATTAGGAAGAGCGTTGCGTTCGGTGATGTAGCCGGAAACTGGTGAATCAAACTGTAGACTTTCTCCGACCTGGCCGGTGGATTCCAGGCGATTGATCTCCGTGGCCGGAATATCCCACTGCACCAATCGCTCGCGGGAGGATTCCAGTAAAGACGAGGCGCCAGCGGAGACGCCGGGAATCGCGCTTTGCGAGAGGCTTTGCGCGTTCTGCCGGGCAAGAAGGTATTCGCGTTCCGCGGCAACAAGCTCCGGACTATGCAGAGTGAACAGCGGCTGGCCCTTGCGCACATATTGGTAGGTGGCATCGGCAAACACTTTTTCGATGTGCCCGGAAATGCGAGTCTGCACGTAGGAGAGGCGCCGTTCGTCAATCGCGACGGTTCCCGTGGTGCGAATTGTATCCTTCAGTTCCTTGCGCCGCACGATTCCAAACTTCACGCCAATGGACTGCAGGCGCTCGGGTGAAAGTTGGATCGGAGAGAGCGGCGTCTCCGTTGGGGTTGGCGCCGGAACGATGGAGGCGCTTATTCCCTGTTCGGGGACAGGGCTGGACGCCGGGGCGACGGCCGATTTCGAGCCCGCGGGGCGATGCGAGCGCCACCAGTAACCCGCGAGCACCAAGGCTAGTGCGAGGTTCAGAAAAACCGTGATGATGAACGCGGTGCGATAGTTTTTCATGAGATATCCCTTTGCGGCGCGATTCAGCGCAGCGTCACTCCGGTCACTTCCTCGATCTTCGCCAAAGCGGTTTCGTGCTCAGAAAGCGTCTGCCAGTACTCATCGTCAAGCTTCAGAACATCGAGGAATGAAGCCAGCAGGGCCTGAAAGTCCTGGCGATCGGATTGATACGCGGCCATGCCGGCCTGCAGTTCGGCGCGCGCCTGGGGGATCAGGCCCTCGCGGTAAATCTTCAGCAGTTCCGCTGATTTTTCTGCGTTGAGAAACTCCTGGCGAAGCTGGAAGGCGGCCTGCTGCGATTGCATTTCGACTTCGCTTTTTGCGCGATTGCGCTCCGATTCGGCTTGAGCCAGTTGCGGGCGCAAGCGGCGGCCTCGGTAGAGGGGAATGTTCATGCCGACAGTGAACTGGTAATAAGCGCGGTATTGTGAGGGATCGGTGCGCTGCCACATGAATTGCGCATTGAAGTCTGGATAAAAGTCCTTTCTTGCCAGGTCCACCTGTAAATCCTGTCGCTCGACCATTTTTTGCGCGGCGGCAATGTCTGAATTGTTCGCATTGGCTTCAGCCAGTAACTGATCGAAGCCGTAAGCAGGGGCGCTCTCTGAGAGTTCGGTGGTGGCAATGTCAGGCGAGGATTGAGAGCGATTGAGAAGATTCTTCAGTTCGGCCTGAACTTTTCCGGATTCCAGCTGAGTGTTTGTCACTTCTCGGACGAGCCTTGTGCGCTCAAGTTGGGCTTGAAGAACTTCCTGTTGATTTCCCACGCCGTTCCGGTAGCGGGACTCTGCTGCCTGGTCGACTTGCTGGAGCAGCTGCGCGTCATCGTCGAGGATCTTCTGGCGCTTGGCGAGGTAGGCCAGCTGGAAGTACGCCGTCTTTACGTCTGCCAGGATCACACGGCGGACAGATTCCACCTTTTGTTCCGTGACGTCCGCGTCTTTTTTTGCAATATCACCCCGCAGGCGCAGCTTTCCCGGGTAGGGAAAGTCCTGGGAAACGCCCAGCCCGATGTAAGCGAAGTCGCTGTTGGTGAAGCCCGCAAACGGGCGCGGATTGCCAACGTTCATCTGCTGCAAAGCGACTTGAGGATCGCGGAGCGTTGAGACCTGCGTGGGAACCTGCCTGGCCGACTGCAATGCGTGCCGCGCCGCCTGGATCTGAGGATTGTTCTTTTCCGCCTCTGCCAACAGGTCCGAGAGCTTGACGGGTTCCGCCACGGAGCCACTTTGGGCGCGTACCTTAACGGGTGTACTTACAAAAAGCCAAATCATCAAAATCCAAACAAAACTGAGCTTCATAAACGATCCTTTCACGATGTTCGGCACTCGGCCGGCTTGCCTCGAATGGAGCGAGCAGAGCGATGTGAGCGGGGCGCGCAAACACACCTATGCGCACAATCAGACGAGTTCAGGACAGATTCAGATTAGAAGGGTACAGAGAAGCGATTGCAGGGACGGCGGGGAAGGCTCTTCGACGGTGGAAAGGAGTGTGCTGGCCGGCCTTATGCCCGTACCCGCCGGCAGGTTTGCAGTCACGTCAAACGTGATCGCCGGGGCGGCCTCAGCCACCTTGTACTGCAATTCCGGCAGCGGGGCCTGAGAAACCACGCAGCAGGACTTGTCGGAACTGTTGAAGGACTGAGTCGCCGCATCGCCGGAGGGCATTTGGTCGCAATGAGACTGGACCGCAGGCTCCGCGCATTCGGCCAGCTTTGAAGTAAACAATGCGCAGACGGAAAGAGGTGCCAGGCCAGCCGCAATGAGGCTCAAGGCGAGGCCGAAGATGGCAAAGCGCCGCATGAATCTCCAGTTTAGCACGCCTGCTTCCCGGACGCCGCAAAAGCGTGCTGCGTTGTGCTGCCAGCATGTACCACGTCCCTAAAGGGCTTCGGGAGGCTCGGGGTGGATGGTGACGCGGGAGATTTGCGGGAAGCGTTCCTTGACGAGGTCTTCCAGGGCGGCAAGGACGTCATGGATGCGGGTGATGGTGTAGTCGCGCTTCATGATGCAGTGGCAGGAGACCAGGATGTGGTGGTCGACCTGCCGGACCCGAACATCGTGGCAGTTAATGAGTTCGTCGTAGTTGCGCGGCATGTGATTGAGAAAGGTCTCGACGGCCAGTTCGAGCTGGCGCATTTCGCCGGCGCCGATTTCGGGAGTGGAAATGTGTCGACCGAGTGGCTCGATGTGGATGTTGACGTCCAATTTGAGATTACCATTGCCGAGGGCGCCGATGGCGGCTTCGAGTTCGGTGGCGCGGCGATGAGCTTCGCCAAGCGAAAGATTCTCATCCACTTCGAGGTGGAGTTCCACGAATAAGCCGCCGTCTTGCTGATAGGCGGAAATGTCGTGTATTGGATGACCCATGCGCTGGGCGACCGCGCGGATGGATTCGAAGAGGTGTTCGTTATCCGGAGCGCGCGGTTCGGTGTGGACAACGACGTCCGCGGGAACGATCTCGCTGACGCGATGCTCGATGGCATCGGTGAGTTCGTGAACCTGTTCAAGGTTGGAGGAGCGCGGGACGGAGACGGTCGCATCGACGAAATGGCGATTGCCGGCGCGGCGGACGCGGACGCGCTCGACGTGAAGAACGCCGTCCATACGGCCGATGGCATTGATGATTTCATTCTGCAAGCCTTCGGGAGCGGCGTCGAGGAGAGCATCCATGGTGCGGCGGCCCAGCTGTGAGCCAACCCAAATGATGACGCCGGCGACCGCGAGACCGGCCAGCGCGTCGGCATACGCCAGCCAGGGAAGATTCCAGACATTGCCGGCCCACACCAGGGCGACACCCAGAATGACGACCGTGGTGCTCCAGACATCCGTTGAGAAATGCAGCGCGTCGGCCTCCAGTGCTTCGCTGATGTGTTTTTGCGCCACTTTGTTGAGCGCCCGGGCGCGGGTCAGGTCGATGGCCAGAGCTACGCACAGGATCAGGATCGCCGTGAGACTGGGCTCGATATGCACGGAGTGGAAGAAGAGTCGATTGAAAGCCTCGTAGATGATGTACAGGGCCGTAAGGATCAACAGGCCGGTCTCAATGAACGCGGAGAAATTCTCAAATTTGCCGTGGCCGTAAGGGTGACGCGCATCGGCAGGCTGATCGGAGACCCGTACAGAGAGAAAGGTGATGACGGCGGCGACCAGGTCCAGGCCGGAATGAAGGGCTTCCGAGAGTACGCCAAGGCTGCCGGTCCGGACGACGAGAAAGGTCTTCAGGCTGAGAAGAAGTATGGCCGAGCCAATGCTTAGGAGAGCGGCCCGCTTCTTTTCCTGGATGGCCAGATGGATGCGCCTTGAGAGAACCATGGAATATAAGACTACCTCAAGAGTGAGACGCGAGGACGGAAAGTCAAAGGTGCCTGTCTAGCAAGCCAGTGCGAGGATGTGCTGCATGGACGCAAGAGCCGTGCGCGGCCTAGATGAACCAAGAATCACGTAAAGCAGAAGACCCGCATCGCTCCATCCGGTCCTGAGCAAGCCGGAACAGAGCTAGTTCGCAAGCTTCGGAGACATGGGAGGCTCCGGGAGCAGGGGAAGGCGCTTGGGTTCGCCGCGAGCTCCACGGAAGTCCACTTCGTCGAACAGCAGAGATGGAGCAACCACGGCAGCGGGCAAACCATTTTGCGCGCTGCCGAATGCCCCGAGGGCCGTGCCAGCCACGCCGGCAGTCTGGTTCTGCATGTAGTTGTAGACAAAGTCGTCGTTGCCGATGCCGGCAATGTTGCGAAGAGAATGGCTGCTGAAGCCGGTGATGCGCGCGCCGCGAACCAGCTCTTCGTGCCCATCCGAGGGGAAGAGCCGGTATACGACGAGAGGCAAACGATCGGTCGCGGCATTCCCGCCGAAGCTGGCAAGAAGGTCGGTGAAATCCTCCTGGTGCAGGATGCTGATCGTTGGGTTGTCCATCTGGCGCACCACCAGGCAGTAGTCAAGTTTTTCGGCGCGGCAGGCGTCCAGGAATTTCTTCTTCAGATCTTCCTTGGAAAGAGTTTCCGTTGATGAAAAGAAGAGATTGCTCATGGTCGGGTTGGGATCGGCTAGGAAAGCAGCGCGACCGTGACCGTTGGACTTATCAAAATCGGGGCCGGGACGCCGGGACATGAGCAAGTTCTTGAGTTTGCCATTTTCCACGAGCGTGACCTTCTCCGCAGGCACCCCCTCCTCGTCAATGGCGTAGCCGCCGATCAGGGGAGTGCCCTTGTAGTCTTGCGCCAATGGGTCGTCGATAAGGGTTACGGTCGTGGGAAGAACTCGGGCGTCAACCTTGCCACTCCAATCGCTGCGCGCTCCCAGGCTGTTCATGAGCTGATCCACAACCGGTTGAAAGGCAACCGGAGGGCGAGCCCCGTTGAGCGATGGGCCGAGCACCTGGGCGAGCAGTGCGGCCGCGGCGCGAGATTCGAAGAGAACCGGTCCGGTGTAGTCGGAAGCCGGAGGAGCAGCCCGCATGGCCATAAGTTCGCTGCCGGCAACATTCAAGGCCTTGCGCACAGCATCCACGGACGGAAGATCCGCTGGACGCGGCGCATAGGTGGAATACAGATGATTGACCTGCATGCCATCGTCCGCAAGCGTGTTCATGCCGGCCTCGATTGCCGCAAAGGAGTGGTTGGTGCGGACCTCCGTGCCCTCGCTGGTGAGGAGATATTCGGTGAGATAGACCAGGTAGTATGTGACACGCGATTCATAGATCTGGGCGAAGGGACGCAGGGCGGCGGAGGTATCACGCGCTTCCTGTTCCCAATTTCGACCGGACCAATCGGAGTCGATGAGCGGATCAACGTGCTGGATGGCTTGGACTCGCGAGAAATCGTCAATATCCGAGGGGCGCGCCAGGCTGCTGAGATAAGCCTGCTTGCGGGAGTAGCCTTCGACTGCTTCCTTGAAAGCCTGGTCGGTGGCGATCCACAGATCCTGGCGAAGCGAGTTGTAGTCGCGATCGATGCCGACCGTTCCGGTGGGCCCGATGAATCCGCGGAATCCGTCTTCGCTGATGAAATTGGAGCTGTCGAGTTTGTAGTTGCCGACGCGTGCTCCGACATCCATCACCCGGGTGCGCGTGTGCGTGGATGAAACCAGCGCGCCAAACTCGCCGACGATCTGGCGGATGTCCATGTCCAACAGCCGATACTCGATGTAAAAAGGCCGCACGGGCTCATTGGAGGGGGGAATGGCGAGTTCGAGCCGCGACTTCGCGCGAGCCATTTCATCGCGCATGGCCTGGAGCGTATGATCCTTATCCGAATCCGGGGCCGCCTTGGCAATTAGCCCGGGCGCCACCGAGAGGGCGAAGAGAAAGGCCGAGAGACGAAGTAAGCGCATTACTGAAGGCCTCCCGATTTCACAGTGTCATGCGCGGGCGCCGGCAAAATTGGCGGGCGGTCCGTGGAAGACTGCTTTTTCTGAACTTCCAATTCTGATGTAAGAATCGCGGGAGCCGCGGCGGACACAGGGACATAGCCCGATTCCGCGCCGCAATAGCCGTTGAAGACTTCCGGCGTATCGCCGGTGGCAACGATTTTGGTCAGGGCGGCGAGCGGGGTACCGACGATGTCAACGCCGCGAACGAGCTCATCGGGACGGCCATCGGGAAAGACTTTGTACACGACGAGGGGCTCTACCTGGAAGGCTTGCGGCTGGCCACGGCCGGTGAACGTGAAACCGCCCGCGATATCGTCGATCAGCAGACCGTACGGCTTCTTCTGCTGCTTGATCAATTCAACCAGCTTAGCGCGCAACTCGGCGTCGCTGACGGTCTTGGCGCTCTCCACAATCAGGTTCCCTTGACGCGAAACCGGTGTGGCGCCGATCTGCCGGCGGCCGTGTCCGTTGGAATGCGGGAAACCGACCAGAGGCGAGCGTGACATTTCGAAATTCTTCAGCACGCCATGATCCACCAGGGTAACGCGCTGCGCGATCACGCCTTCGTCGTCATACTGATAGTAGCCAAGCAGATCCTGGTTGCCGAGCTTTTTCATCGTGGGGTCATCGATGATGCTCAGAAAGGCGGGAAGGATAGTTTCGCCGACTTTCTTGGTGAACGTTTGGCCTTCGTTTACGTCCTTCTGGCGGTGGCCTTCGGCGCGATGGCCGAACACTTCGTGAAAGAAGACGGCGGCAGCGCGGCCGGTGAGGAGAGCCGGGCCAACGGTGGGGTCGTTGAGCGGAGAAGCGACTAGCCCTTCCATTTCCTTGCGGAGCTGCGCGGCGGCGGCGTAAACGGCCTTGTCACTCGGAGCGTCGGCTGGAGCAACCCAATCGAAGTTGTAGTAGCGGTTGATGTCCATGCCGTCGGAGGCTTTGCCCTGTATGAAGAGTTCCAGGCGGTAGCGAATCTGTCCGAACTGGAGCTGCGTGCCTTCCGAAGTGAGCTGCAGCGCGTTCTGGGCCACGGCGGTAAAGGTGACGATGGAGTTGATAACCGCGCTGGATTGGCGGAAGTACGCAGTGTAGTCGCGGACCTTCTGCTCCCACGGCTTGCGGTCGAGCGTAAAGGAAAGCCAGGGACCGGTATAGACCTGCGGCGTTTCATGCGAGAAATCTGGAGCGCGGCCTTCTTCGGTCTGAACTTTTACTTCCTTGCCGGTCTTGATCTTGATCAGGGCCTCGGCGGCGGCGCGATACTGCTTGTCGGTTTCCAGCCAAATCAAGCGGCGAAGTACATCAGGGTCGTCGTCGAGGGGAGCGTTCCTGCCTGGTCCGCCGTTAGGAGGCTGTCGGCCATCCACCTTGTGCGTGTCGTCAAGCTCGTAGCTGCCGGTACGCACCGAAACTTCGAGCCAGCGGTTGCGGTTCTCGTCGCTCTGTAGGAGAGCGCCGTTCGAGCCGGAGACGGTGGCGCGTTGGGAATCGGTCAGGGTGTACCCAATGTAGTAGGCCGGGGGATCCAGGGCTCCAAGGGTTTTCATGGACCGGTCTAACTCCGCCTTCATGGCGGGAATGAGCGGTGACGGTTTGGGAGCGCTATCGGGCGGAGCGGCCCAGAGGTGGGGCGCAACGGCAAAAGCCGTGCCAGCGATGAATGTGAACGAAAACAGCAAGCCAGAACAACGGCGGCGCCAACTGCCGCGGGATGGATGATTCAAGGGTGCCTCACTCTGGGTTAGACGCAAGTGTTGAACGACCAGTGTACGCCACCGCCATCGATCCGACAAAGTGCGCTCAGGGCCGATAGTGGCGCCCAAGTTACCACCAGCAGTTGGATGAATTGGGCGAGAGGGAAGTTGCTACACGCAAAAAGACCCGGCGGCTGGGCAGCGCCGGGTCTCCTGGGCCATGAACTCACGGGTCGGACTAGCCGCAAGTTGGCGTGCCAGGCGGGCACTGGGGATTTCTGACTACGGGCGGCTGCGTTGAACCGCGCGTGACCACGACAGGGATCACGACGATCGGCACGACGGCAAGAACGCCAAGAGTAATCGCCGCGCCTTTGCTGAGGTGATGAACCTGCTGAACTCCGCTGGTACTTTCCAGATTGGTGCTGGCGATGGCGTCCGTCAAGGTGGAGAGTGCTGCCTGGTTGACCACCGGTGAGGAAGAATCGCCGTTGCGGACGGTAGTCATCTGACCGGCCTTCACGACCACGCAGGCACCGGCCAGATTGCACACGCGTACGAGACCTTCAAACACGATCACGGTCATGACATTGTTCTCGTACGCAGTGTAGAAATCCGTTCCGACGACACCGGCTACACCAGCGGGAGTGTGCACTTCGAATTTTCCGTTCGGCTGCGTGATTTTCTGGGCCTGAGCACGCACTTTGCCGAGACTGACTTCGAGATCAGTCTGCTGGGCGCCGGGGTCGTGTTTGATGATATGCAGAGAAGAGTCTGAACCCACGTTCAAGACGGAGCCATCGTCCAGGGACAGGCGGGCGCGGGCACTTGCCTGCGTGTTCACCACATCCTGCCAATCGACAACAGTTTTGGCGGAGGCGTTGATGGATTTGGCGCCGCGGGTGATGTTCACCGCCGGAATTACGCGGGAAACTTCGCCGGCGCGTTGACCGGCAGTTTGCGGCTCTGCGAGCAGATCAACGGGAATAGCAATCGAAAGGGCCAGAACGCAGGCCAGGGCCGGAATGCCGGCGGACTTCGTATTCATCGAGGACTCCTCAGAAACAGAAAAAGTTAACTACTGTAGTTACGTGAGAAGGGGGAAAGGGTCAATTGAAAACACACGAGGAGTTGCCCGTTTAGCCACGGGAACAGCGGGCAGGATCAGCGAGAATCGTAGTGGAAGACCGTCGCGGTCATGTCGTCCCACTGGCGGCAATCCGCGGTGAATGCCTGTATGGCCGAGAAGAGGTGGCCGGGAAGATCCAAAGGCGCGTCGGTACAATGCCGGCGGCAAACGTCCTGCAGGCCCGGAAGGCCGAATTCCTGATCGTCGCGATTCCGGGCGTCCATCAGACCATCGGAGCAGAAGACCACGGAGTCGCCAGGTGGAAGCTGGAGGGAGAATTCGTCATAGGAGACGCCAGGGAAAAGTCCCGGTGGGATGCCGGCAATTTGCAGAATGCGGCAGTGCTGCCCTCGAAGGAGTAACGGACCCGGCATGCCCGCGCTGGATATAACCATCTCGCCGGTGGCTGGATAGAAAAGCCCGTACTGTATCGCGCCGTGGCGCCCGGGGATGCCCCGGAGATGAAGTCGTTCATTGAGGAGCGAAAGAACATAGCCGGGACGCTGGCCAGTTTTGTGGATCCCCCAAAGGGTGCCAACCGCCAGGGCGGCGTAGAGAGCGGCCGGGAGCCCCTTGCCGGATACGTCGCAAAGGTAGAGACCGAGGGTACCGTCAGGGACAACGAAATAGTCGATATAGTCTCCACCGACCTCGGTACGCAGTTGAAAAGCGTGAGACATGACGATGTCGTATTGATGCAGGGGCTGGGAAGGGAGCTTGGCGCCCTAAATGACGCGTGCCTCCTCAATCTCCTGTTCTCTCAATTTTTCGATGGCAAGAAGGTCGTTCACAGGCATAGTGGCAGGCATGGCAGTGTCCGGAGGGGAAAAGTACGCCGGGAGGGAGGCGGCGTCAGGGAAAGAATAGCAGAAGGGATAGCGGGCGGAAGCTTAATCGCCAGGTATTGTTATCGACTACAATACAGGCGTGAAAGAGCTTGTTTGAGGGATTGCCAGGCCACAGAATCAACCTATGCGCGCACTAGCTGGATTGTTGGTCGCTGTGGCCCTCGCGTTCGGGGTGTATGAGTTTTACCTGAAGGGGATGCCGACAACGGATCAAGGAACTGCGGCGACGCAGGCCATCAGCTTAACCGGCGTGCGCGGTGACCTCCTGCAGATTGCGCAGGCCGAGCGGGGCAGCATCGCTCTGGACAGCAAGTGCGCGTCTCTGGACGACCTGATCTCATCCGGCGCGCTGACGGCCAACCGCAAAACGCGCGATGGCTACACCTATGAGGCGACCTGTTCTGGAGTCGACTTCCAGATTACCGCGGAGCACCCTCCCGCCCTGGAAGGCTCCGGCATCCGCTTCCCCAAGCTGGCCATTGACAGCACCATGCAGATCCGGGAAGTTCACTAAGCCTGCCTTTTCCCCGGTCTTACGCAATCCTCCTAGGAACATTTTCCGAAGCCTATGCGTACCTTCTAGTGACACCGCAGGAAGCGGCCGGAGATGAACAGCCGCGAAAGGAGTGGCATATGGGCGGAGATCTGATCGGATTGGTTGCAGTGGTACTGACGTGTGGATTGCCGGTGGCGGCGCTGTACACCTATTACCGGGTGAGAAAACTGCGCACCGAGGAACGATTGGCAGCGCTGGCTCGGGGCGCGGAGATTCCCATGGAGCCGGAGCTTAGTCAGTTTGCCCGGTCACGGCGAGCGGGAATCCTGCTGGTCAGCGGCGGCCTGGGATTCATGATTATGTTCGCGATGATCGCGCGCGTCGTGGATGAACCACACACGCTGGTGGCGGCGGCGTTCGGGATTCTGCCGCTGGCGGTGGGCTTTGGCTATTTCCTGGATGCGGCGTTGATTCACCGGGACCTGAAAGCTACCTGAAGTTTGCACTGCGGGCTGCGCGGAAGCGAGGCTAGACCACTGGGGAACCCGAATTTTGAGGCTCCCGTCGAGGATGGTCGACCCGCTTCCGCTTGGTTCGTTTTTGCACTGTCGCCAGCAAGCCTCCCCACTTAATTCCTTGAACTATTTTCCCCACATGATCACCGAACAAGTAGCCAGTTGCCGGAGCCGGGTCCAAGGGACGCCCAGCTTCGTGTGCTAAAATCAGGCCCCATGCACCCTGCTATTCCTCAACTGCTGGAGCTGCAACGACTGGACCAGATCATTGCGGCTCTGCGCGCCGACCTGGACGGACTGCCCAAGCAATTGCGCGAGGCGGACGCCAAGCTGAGCGGGGCGCGAGCGGCCGTTGCTGCCGCCAAAGAGGCGCACACACAGGGGCTAACGCATCGGAAAAAGTTGGAGCTGGACGTGGAACAGTGGAGAAGCCGGGCGAAGAAGTACCGCGAGCAAACCAGCTCCGTGAAAACCAACGAAGCCTATAAGGCTTTGTTGCATGAAGTCGCGAATGCCGAGGCGGAAGTGGCCAAGGGTGAGGACCTGGTCCTGGATCAAATGATGGCGCTCGAAGAAGTGGATCGGCGCATGAGACGTACGGAAGCAGATTTAAGAGAGGCGGAGCAAGCTATCGCGGCGGAGAAGAAGGAGATGCAAGTGCAGTACGGCGAAAAGAACAAGCGGCTCCAGGCTGCCACAGCTGAACGCGAAGGGATTGCCAAGAAAGTTCCTGAAGAACTGTTGGAGCTGTATGCGCGCGTGGCAAAAAGGCACCCGGGTTCGGCAATGGCGGAAGCCCGTGATAACCAATGCCGCGCCTGCGGGATGCGCGTGTTGCCGCACACTCTGCAATTGCTGTTGAGCGACACGGACGAAGAAGTGTTTCGTTGCGAAATGTGCGGAAGAATCTTGTATAGCTTGGAACCAATTCCCCATGCGCCGAGGGAGTCGGCAAATGGAACGGTGAATTCATGACGGTCAGGCGCGCGCACGTGTCCCGAGGTGGGGGCTTGTTCGGCGATGCGCCGCCGGAGCACAGGCACGTCGCCGCTTATCAGGCGAATATCGACGGCGGCTCGCGGGGCAATCCGGGGCCGGCGGCGTACGGCGTGGTGATCCGCGATCTCAGAGGCGAAATCGTTGCCCGGCTAAAGAAATACATCGGCCATAACACCAATAACGTGGCGGAATATTTCGGATTGATTGCGGCGCTGGATTACGCGCAAACGCACGGGGTCCGCGCAATGCGAGTCGAGAGCGATTCCGAGCTGATGGTCAAGCAGATGCGCGGACAGTACAAGGTGAAGAGCGCGGACCTGAAGCCCTTGTTTGAACGCGCGAAGAAAATGTCGCAGACGCTCGAGTCTTTCCGCATTGACCACGTTTACCGCGAGCAGAACCGCGAGGCGGATGCGCTGGTGAATCAGGCGCTGGATGAGACTTCTCGGCCGGGATCGAGTGCCGCGGCTGAAAAACCACCGGCGAGAGACAATACCATTCGGATGATGGCGCGCTGCAAGAACGGATTGCTGCAGCCGGAGGAGCCCCTGAATCTTCCGGACGGAACCGAGGTCGAGATTCTGCTGCGCTTGCGGACATAGAACCGCTCAGGCGGCGGTCGCCTGCTTTGGCGGATACGGCGACTTCAGAACATACGAACGGTAGAGCGTGTCGCGCTGTGCCGGCAGGAAGCCGGCATCGTAGATGATGCGGCGGAGTTCCTCTTCATTTGTGCGGCGTTTTACACCCGCGGCATACACCACATTTTCCTCAATCAAAATACTGCCCACGTCGTCGGCGCCGAATTGCAAACCGACCTGACAAACCTTGATGCCGGGAGTGAGCCAGCTGGACTGGATGTGGTCGATGTTGTCCAGATACAGGCGGCTGACGGCCAGGGTTTTCAGATAATCGACAGCTGTAGTTTCCTGGACGCGTTTGCCGAGCGCAGTATTCTCCGCCGCGAAAATCCAGGGGATGAACGCGGTAAAGCCTCCAGTCTCTTCCTGCAGTTGGCGGATACGTTCGAGGTGATTGACGCGATGGCGCAATTCTTCGCCGCAGCCGAACATCATGGTGGCGGTGGTACGCAGGCCAAGGGAATGTGCGGTGCGGTGCATTTCGATCCAGTCGTCACTGGTGCATTTCAGGCGGGCAATCTTGGCACGGACTTCGTCGTCCAGGATTTCGGCCCCGCCCCCAGGGATGGATTGCAGCCCGGCGTCCATAAGTCGCCGGATGGTGTCGCGGACGCTGAGTTCGCTGACTTCCGCGATGCAGAGAATTTCCGGTGCGGAAAAACAGTGGAGATGGACCTGGGGATAACGCGCTTTCAGGGAACGGAGCAGGTTTTCGTAGTAGCCGATCTGGAGGTCGGGATGCAAGCCGCCCTGCAGGAGCACGCCCGTGCCCTCCAGTTCGAGCATTTCGTCAATTTTGGCGTATATTTCCTCAAAGGGCAGGATGTAGCCGTCTTTCGCTCCGAGCGGCCGGTAGAACGCGCAGAACGAGCAGTACTCGGTGCAGAAGTTCGTGTAATTGATGTTGCGATCGATCTGATAGGTAACCATGCGGGGATCGTTCTTTTTCAGGCGAAGCTGATGCGCGGCCATGCCGATGCCGACGAGGTCATCGGACTGCAGCATCTCCAGAGCTTGCTGTTTGGTGATTCCCACGGCTAGATTCCTTCCCCTTTTTCCGAATCCCGCCTAACTGCGGCGCGTGGCCGCAAATTCCGGCGCTCCTTCGAGACTTGCGATTTGCAGCGGCTTCGCTTCTTTGATCAAACCCAATTCGGCGGCCAGGCCAAAATAGCGCCGTAGGCCGCGAAGATTCTCCCCATCCAAAGTGTAATCGATGTTCTCGCTGAGATAGCGGCTGATTTTTTCGGCCGGCAGATTCAGTTCGTGAGAGGCTTCCGCGCTGATTTCCGGGATGTGCCCCATGCCGAACGCAAGAGAGTTCTGGAAGTCGCGGATGACCTCGGGCGTGACCGCGGCGGGCCGTGCGGCCCAAACCGCAAGAACGGCGGGAAGGCTGGTGAGCGCGCGCCACTTTTCGACGACGTCGTAGAGATAAAGAGGGGAACTAGATTCCAGGCCGGCAACTTCGGCCGGGAACTGCAATTCACCCGCGGCATCGCGTTTGGAACTGGGCTCGGACTTGAACGCCAGACTGAGCGCGGGATCGCCAATGAGCAGGGCCGCATCGGCTTGCTGGAGCATGGCGGGCAGGTCAGGGGCGGACTCGAAGAACTCGGGCTCGATGTGCCAGCGCTTTGCGCAAAGAATGCGCACGAGTGTTTGCGTGCTTCGAGAGCTGCGATCGAGCGCTATGCGCCGGACTTCGTGAATGTGCTTTTTGGAAACGAGCAAAAGGCTGCGAACAGATTTCTTCGAGGCGATGGAAAGATTGGGAAGGACCACCAGGCCGTCGATGCGTTGAAGCTCGATCGCCGGAATAATCGCGATGTCGACGGTTTCGGTTCGCAGTGCCTCCGCGCACTGCGAAGGAACGGTGAACGAAAACTGGTACTTGCCGCGCAGCGGTCCGTCTGTGAAGCCGCGTACCAGCGGCGCGGTGTTCAAGTACTGCACAATAGAGATCCGAAGCGAATTCACGTTGTTTCGTTCCTGAAAATGACCTTCTCAGTATAACAAAGCCCCCTCAAACTGCCGGGTCGCCGCCAGATTGAAGAAAGGTCCAATATGTTCAAAACGGCCGAAAGGGATTCCTTAGCCCCCAGGCCCCGAGAACAGCGAATTTTGCGTTTTCTGGCCCATCTGGTAATATTAAGAGTCTTGTTTTCTATCCTTTGAAGCTTAGGAAGTGCAACGTCATGGCATTGAAGTGTGATCTCTGCGGCAAAGGGCCGCAATACGGAAACGTGGTTAGCCACGCCAATAACACGCGGCGCCGCCGCTGGAATCCGAATTTGAAGCGCGTTCGTGCAGTTGTCAACGGTGTGCGCAAGCACATTAAAGTCTGCACGGCGTGCATTCGCCTGGGCCGTGTGAAAAAAGCAGCCTGAGCAAACCACCTTGAACTTTCCTCTGACTTCCGCAAGCAGATTGCAGAGAAGCTATGGCGCGGCCCTTCGCGGCGCGGCACTCCTGCCCGCGGCGGCGGTCTTGTTGTCGCTGCTCGCTGGTTGCAAGCAGCAGGAGCACCACGCTCCGGATGTGTGGGCGGTCGTCAACGGCGTGGAGATCAAGCGCGACGAAGTCGAGAAGTACTATAAGTCGCGGATCAATCCCGAAGCTCAGGAAACCTCGCCCGAGGAAGTCCTGTCCGGCAAGCTCAACGTGGTCGAGCAACTCATCAACAACGAGATTCTCCTCGAGCGCGCCAAGAAGCTCAACCTGGAAGCCAGCGACGGGGAAGTGGAAGACAAGTTCACGGAACTGAAGAGCGGCTACACCGAAGAGGAATTCCAGAAAAAACTGAAAGACGGCGGTATGACCGTGGACGACCTGAAACACGACTTGCGGCGGCAGCTCTCCATCCAGAAATTGCTGAACCGGGAAGTGGCCGCGAAGGTCACCATCACCGATCAGGATGTGCTCGATTTCTACAATAGCAACCGCAACCAGTTCAATGTGGCGGAAGCGCAGTACCGAATTTCGCAGATCGTAATTACCCCGCGTAAAGACCAGATGGTGCGCAACCGCAAGAACGACGACGCCACCAACGAAGCAGAAGCGCAGCGCAAGGCCAAGATGCTCCAGGATAAACTGAACAGCGGCGCCGATTTCTCGCAACTGGCTATGGATTATTCCGAAGACCCCAACACCGCGGCGACCGGCGGCGACCTGGGCTACATTCCGGAATCCTCACTGAACGCGCCGCAGACGGATCCGCTGCTGAAGAAGCTGGTTCTTAGCTTGAAGCCGGGACAGGTGAGCTCGCCGATTCAATTGAAGGACAGCATCCGCATCCTGAAGCTGGTGGCGCGGGAAGCAGCCGGGCAGCGCGGAGTGAACGACCCGCAGGTGCAGCAGATGGTGCGAGACACACTGCGCAACCGCAAAGAACAGTTGCTGCGAAACGCTTACCTGGCGGTGGCGCGCGATGAAGCGAAAGTGACTAATTATCTGGCGCAGCAGGTCATCGAATCCGCAGGAAAAATGCCGGATGCGGCGAAGTCCAGCGTGCCTGCCTCCGCGGTACCGGCAACGTCTTCGCCGGCAAACACACAGTAAAATTCCAAAAATTGCTGACAGAAGTTCTAACGGGAGGCGTGTGGCCGGAGCGGCCGCGGATTATTCCACCCAGGCAAGAATATCGCCGGCATTGACGTTCTGGCCTTCTTTGGCCTGCAGGCGTTCGACCTTGCCTTTTTTGGGAGAGCGAATTTCGTTCTGCATCTTCATCGCTTCCACCACGACGAGTCCCTGGCCCACTTCGACCTCATCGCCCACCTTCACAAGCAGTCGAATCACCTTCCCCGGCATGGGCGCGACAATCTGCTGTCGCCCTTCGGTTTCCAATGCGCCCTGGCGGCGCCCTCGCCAGGCCCGCGGGTCCTGAATTTCCGCGGTAAATTCATGAGCGCCGGACTGCAGCTTGATCTTCCCATCCAGCGACGGAGTGACGTGGACTTCGAAGGACTGGCCATCGAGAAGAATCGAAATGGTGTTCGGGGCAACCAAGGTGGCATCGGCTTTTACGGCCTGGCCATCGAGAAGTATGCGATAGCTGTCGCCCACGGGCTCAAGTTCCACGGTGCGCTTTTTCTGGCCCTCGGCCCCATCCAGAAGAACTTCAAATTTCATGGCGTGCGATCCACTTGCTCGCGGCGTCCTTCCGATTTCCACCGTGATTGAGCGGCTTGGGCTTCGTTCCTCGCATTCGAAGAACCGCTGGATTGCGCGTTGTGCCACAACGCGGCCGCAATCGCTGCGGCGTCTTCGGTTCCAGGACGCGCTGGAGTCGCCGGCGGGCGCGGACGCGCCAGGAGCTCATCGAGCCATCTGGTGTGGATTTCGCCGCGAAGGAATTCCGGTTCACCGAGAATGCGGCGAAAAAGACTGACGTTGGTGCGGATGCCGGTGATCGTATATTCATCCAGGGCGCGGCGCAGTCGAGCGATGGTTTCCTCGCGGCTATTTCCCCAGGCGATGAGCTTGCTCAGCAGAGGATCGTATTCCAGCGGGACAGTGTAGCCCTCGTACACCCCTTCGTCGAGACGGATGCCCGGTCCCGTGGGCGCATGGCGCATCAAAATTTTCCCCGGGGAAGGGAAGAAATTGTTGTCGGGATCCTCGGCGTAGAGCCGCACTTCCATGGCGTGGCCTCGCGGTGCAATGCTTTCCCAGGCGAACGGCAAACGATGTCCCGCAGCGATGGCAATCTGGAGTTTGACGAGATCCAGGCCAGTGACCTGCTCGGTGACGGGATGCTCGACCTGGAGGCGTGCGTTCACTTCGAGAAAATAAAAATTGAGATCGGCGTCCACAAGGAATTCAACCGTCCCGGCATTGACGTAACTGCCAGCGCGCGCCAAACGCACTGCGGCTTCGCCCATCTTGCGGCGCAGCTCCGGCGTCACCACTGTCGAGGGAGCTTCCTCGATCACTTTCTGATGGCGCCGCTGCACGGAGCATTCGCGCTCTCCAAGCGAAACGACACGGCCATGCGCGTCGGCAAAAACCTGAATCTCGATGTGCCGCGGTGACAGCAGATATTTCTCAAGGAACAATCGCGCGTCTCCGAAAGCGTTCAGCGCTTCAGAGGAAGCGTCGCGCCAGGCGGAGGCGAACGCCGCGTCATTCTGAACCACGCGCATGCCCTTGCCACCGCCGCCAGCAATCGCTTTCAGAACGACGGGATAGCCCATATTGCGGGCCAACGACTCCGCCTCTTCCGGATTTTCAATCGCATCGTCGGTCCCGGGAACGATGGGAACATCAGAACGGCGCGCCAGTTGTTTGCCCGCAGTCTTCGAGCTCATCAGTTCCATGGCCTCGGCAGAGGGCCCAATGAAGATAAGGCCGGCATCCGAGCACGCGCGAGCCAGCGCGGGATTCTCCGCGAGAAAACCGTAACCGGGGTGGACGGCGTCGCATCCGGCCTTGGCCGCCACGTGCAGCAATTTGTCGATACGCAGATAGCTTTCGCGCGAAGGAGCGGGCCCCACGGGGTAGACCTCGTCGGCCAGGCGCACGTGCAGCGCGTTGCGATCCACATCGCTGAACACGCCGACCGTCTGGATGCCCAATTCCCGGCAAGCACGCAGAATGCGCACAGCGATTTCCCCGCGATTAGCGATCAGGATTTTCCGGAACATAGATGTTTGAGCAATCAGGCGGATTCTATCATGCAGGCAATCGCCCCCGGAGGTTACGTGCGGCTTGCGTGTCGTAACGTCTGACGGGGGCACTGTACCCAAAGGCATGATCCTTCACCACCCCGGGCCATCGATGCTCAGATTTGTTGGCGCTTCCAACGGCCGCGGCGGAACAGGAGCACGCCCACGGCGGCGATCGCCCCTTCAGCAATCACGATGGAGTAGTAGACGCCGTTGGTGTTCATTTTTAGCGGAACCGCCAGGGCGTAGGCCAGCGGAATTTCCAGCAGCCAGAACCCGAAGAAATTCACGATGGTGGGCGTGAGGGTATCTCCAGCCCCGTTGAAGGCCTGCAGCATGACCATGCCGTAGGCGTAGCCAATGTTGCCGTAGCTGAGGATGCGCAAGCAGGAAACCGCCAGCGGCGCAACAGCGGGATCGCTAGTGAATAGGCGGATGATGGGCCCCGCGAAAACCACGAAGCAGACGCCTACCCCGCCAAGGAAAAGCATGTTGTACAGACCGGTGCGCCATACGGACTGCTCGGCGCGTTCCGGTCGCTTCGCGCCAAGATTTTGACCGACCAGAGTGGCCGCCGCGTTGCTTAGGCCCCAACTGGGCAAAAGAACGAAAATCAGGATGCGAATCGCGATGGTATAACCCGCGAGCGCGTCCGACCCGAATAGGCTGACGATGCGCACCAGGCCGATCCAGCTGACGTCGGCAATCGTGAATTGCAGAATGCCAGTCAGGGAAACCCGCAACAGGCGAAGCAACACATGAATATTCGCCCGAAGTTGCGTGACCAAGATACGAATACGCTCGGTGCCGCGTAGCAGGCGGTAGAACTGGTAAGCCACGCCAATGCTGCGGCCAATAAAGGTGGCTAGAGCAGCGCCGGTTACACCCAGCTTCGGGAACGGTCCCCAGCCGAAAATCAGGCAGGGATCGAGCGCCAGATTGATGATGTTGGAGACCCACAATAATCGCATGGCGACGGCCGCATCGCCGGCGCCGCGAAAAATGGCATTATTCAGAAATAGCATGAGGACAGCGCCGCAACCGCCCAGCGCTATGCGCGCATATCCGGAGCCAACGGCAACAATTTGTGGCGAGGCGCCCATAATCTGAAGTAACCGGGGCGCGTAGAACCAGCAAGGCACGCCGATGGCGAGCGAGGTGGCGATGCCGATGACGATGGCCTGGACACCGGCAACCGCTGCTCCCGGCGCGTCCTTTTCCCCGATGCGGCGCGCCACCATCGCGGTCGTGGATAGCCCGAGGCCAAAGCCCACCGCAAAGATCAGGCTCAGCAGCGATTCGGTCAAGCCGACTGTTGCCACCGCATCCGCGCCGAGGTGCCCGACCCAGAAAACATCCGCAACCGCGAATAGCGATTCCAGCACCATCTCCAAAACCATGGGGATGGCCAACAACGCGATGGCGCGGTTCATGCTGCACGCCGTGAAGTCCTGATGCGAGCCACGAAGCGCTTCGCGGATGGAACCCCAGAAGCTTGAGGGTGGTGAGGCGAGAACAATTTCCGGCGAATCCATAAATTCCCGTATATTTCTGCGCCGCCTCGTTTGCAGAGAAAAACGCCGCGCCGCCAAGAATGGAAAAATAGAAATCCAGTAAGGGTCAGTTCCGCTTTAGGAGCGGATCAAACGGCAGGAATAATACGGGGCTGATACATGTTCGCATCCAAATGCAGGCCAAAGCCACAGCCCGCATCAATGGAAAACATTGTACCGCAGGACCGCGGGGACTGCCAGACACGAAGATTTCAGAACAGTGAGGGGCGTTATGGAGTATGGGGCCGCTCCACTACATAGTACTGCCAGAGCAAGAACAGGAGCGGAAGCAGCAGAAAGAACAGAACCCTTGCCAGGCGCATCCATTCGTAGCCAACCGTCTTGGTTTCTTCTGCCATGTTGCGAAGAGGGTTGCAGGTCTGGCAGGCCCCCGTGCCGCCACAGACCACACATTTCTTTGTCAGGGTATGGCCAGCACCGTGGCAATTTTGGCACTCGCCCGTTCCGTCGCATTGGTAGCACTCCACCATGCGTGTCTGCGGTCCGTCAGCACGGAATCGATTCTAGTAAATCCAGAAAGGCCTTGGGAATCTGCACAAATCCTCCGGCATCGACATCGGCGAGCTCCGTCAGAGAGGAATGTTGCCATGTTTCTTTTTGGGGTTGTTGTCGCGCTTGTTTTCCAGCGCGCGCAGGGACGTGATGATGAGCTTGCGAGTTTCGGCGGGCTCAATCACGCCGTCGAGATAGCCGCGCTCGGCGGCCACAAACGGATTGGCAAAACGGTTGCGAAATTCGGCAATTTTGTCCTGGCGTAGCCGGACGCGTTCGCTCTCCGGCGCGCCACTGACTTCTCGCTTGTACACGATGTCCACGGCGCCTTCCGGTCCCATCACGGCAATCTCGGCGCTGGGCCAGGCGTAGTTGGCATCCGTGCGGATGTGCTTCGAGGCCATCACGCAATAGGCCCCGCCATAGGCTTTGCGGGTGATCACGGTAATTTTCGGAACCGTAGCTTCGGCAAATGCGAACAATAATTTCGCGCCGTGCTTGATGATTCCCCCAAATTCCTGCTGCGTGCCCGGCAAAAATCCAGGCACATCTTCAAACGTGATCAGCGGGATGTTGAAGGCGTCGCAAAAGCGCACGAACCGCGCGCCCTTCACCGAAGCGTTGATGTCCAGCGTCCCCGCGAGGAAAGCAGGCTGGTTGGCGACGATGCCAACGGGGCGCCCATCGAGCCGCGCAAATCCGACGACGATATTTTTAGCGAAGTGCTCGTGGACTTCGAAGAAATAGCGGTCATCCACAATGGCGTGAATCACGTCCTTGATGTCGTAAGGCTTCTGAGAATCCTCGGGAACCATGCTGTTGAGCGATTCCTCGCGGCGATCCACCGGATCGTTGCACGGCCGGCGCGGAGGATCTTCAAGATTGTTTGAGGGCAGAAAGCCGAAGAGTTCACGAATCATGGCGCAGCAATCGGCATCGTCCCGGGAGATGAAGTGCGCCACGCCGCTGGTGGCGTTGTGCGTCATGGCGCCGCCGAGTTCCTGTTTGGTGACTTCCTCATGCGTGACGGTCTTAATCACGTCGGGGCCGGTGACGAACATGTACGAGGTATCGCGGGTCATGAAGATAAAGTCGGTGATAGCGGGAGAATAAACGGCGCCGCCCGCGCAGGGACCGAGGATGGCGCTGATCTGCGGCACCACCCCGCTCGCTAAAGTGTTGCGCAAAAAAATATCCGCATAACCGGCGAGAGAAGCCACGCCCTCCTGAATGCGCGCTCCCCCGGAATCGTTCAAGCCGATTACAGGGGCGCCGTTGCGCATGGCCAGATCCATGACCTTGCAAATTTTCAGCGCGTTGGTTTCGGAGAGCGACCCGCCGAACACAGTGAAGTCCTGCGCAAAGACGTAGACCAGCCGCCCATCGATGCGGCCAAAACCGGTCACAAAGCCATCACCCGTGGGACGATGTTCCTCGGAACCAAAATCGACACAGCGATGGCGAACAAACTTGTCGAGTTCCTCAAACGTGCCTTCGTCCAGAAGAATGTGGATACGCTCGCGAGCAGAAAGTTTTCCCGCCTTGTGCTCGCGCTCCCGGCGTTCCGGCCCGCCACCCGCCTCGGCTTCCGCGGACATTCGGCTCAGTTGCTCCAGGCGATCGGCATGGAGCGGAGATTCCCAAGTCACGTGATTTTTGTCAGCCAAGACGGCCTCCGTCGGGGGGATTGGCTTTTGGTGCGAAAATGAGCACCGCGAGATGGGTGGCCAGCCAGACGGTACCCAGCAGCAGCACCGCGCCGAGAAGGATCTCCGCGGCAATGGCCCCCGAACGCTGCAAGGGCGACTCAATGGCAGTAACGTAGAGCGTGGCGCGAACCAGAATCACCATGGCGCTCAGGGTCATGGCCACAATCAGAAGCGTCGTCAAAATCGATAAGAAAACGTGCTTCATATGCGTAGGTCTGCCGATAAGCCGGCTGCAGCCAAAGAATAGCGCAATCGTGGGGAATTCGGTACGCAACCCATGGTGGTGGTCGGGAAAGACGGGTGTCAGCGCAAACCGGACCAGTCGTCGGCAACCAGGATTGAGTCGCTTGGATTCGATGGATCGTACTTCACGCTGGCCTGTTGCCCGGCCATCAAGCGGTCAAAGCGCACCTGGCTCTCCAGGCCGGTAATGTCTTGGGCAGTGTGGTAGGTCACGCCGGAAATGGAGTAGCTGTAGGAAACCAGATAGCGCGGCCTGGTGTCAGGAAGTGTGCGCGCCCTCGGGCCGAGCAACCCGCGGCGCTCTTCGACGGGCGACGCCGGCTGCTCGTTCAGCTCGACCACCTGGCCCTCGGCGATCCGGCCGATGTGATTCAGGTGCAGTCTGCGCTTGCGCTCCGCCTCTTCCGGATCGACCTTCGGGCGCCTGAAGGCAAAGACGAGCAGCGCGATGGCGACGATACTTCCGCCGGCCAGGGCAAGCACTACTTTCCAATCGGCGAGCAGTTCTTTCAACGCTCTACCCCTTACGGAAATGAACGTGGTTTGAAATTGGGATTGGAAAGGACTCTGGCGCCGAAACTGACTTGTTCTTGGCTCAGCGTTCCTTGTTCCCCCACGAGGACCTATTTTACCGGAACCGGCCGTGGCGTGCGACTTAGGCGAGTGGCGGATGCACTGGATTGCGCAACACGCCTATGCCGGCGACGGAAACTTCCACGCTGTCGTTCGCGACCAGCGGGCCAACTCCCGCTGGCGTGCCGGTGGCGATCAGATCGCCCGGATAACAGCGTCATAATGCGCGAAATCCACCGCACCAGGAAGGCGACGGGATACGTCATCAGGGATGTGCTCCCGGATTGCCGGGGAGCGCCGTTCACACGGCATTCGACCAGCACATCGCGCGGATCGAGATGGGTTTCGATGTACGGGCCGGCCGGACAAAAGGTGTCAAATCCTTTCGCGCGGGTGAACTGCACGTCGGCCTTTTGCAGGTCACGGGCCGTAACATCGTTCACGCAGGTGTACCCCAGGACAAAGGAGAGCGGGTCTGCGCCCTCGGCCAAGAGGGAGCACTTCTTCCCGATGATCACTCCCAGTTCGCCTTCATGCTCTACGCGATTGGACGCGCTTGGCAAGACGATGGGCTCGTCGGGGCCAATGAGGGATGAAGGCGGCTTCAGGAAGATGAGGGGTTCTTTGGGAAGTTCGTTGCCCATCTCGGCGGCATGGGCGGTGTAGTTGCGGCCCACGCAGACAATCTTGCTCGGCTCGCACGGCGAGAGCATCCGTATATTTTTCAATCCCCAGATCGTCCGCCCCTCGACCCAACCGCCCCAGGGAAGCCCGGCAATTTCGCGCACCGCGTCGCCTTCCAGCACGCCATAGGAAGGCCCATGCGTGCGTGAGCCCGGGGTTGTAACTGGCAGAAACCGGCAAAATTTCATGCGCTTGTGGCTCGCTCAGTGATTTGGGTGAGAGTGACGTGTCGCGCGAACTCTCCAGACGATCGTACCAATCCAGGAGACGGTGGCAAAGAGCAAATAGCTGACCGCGCCGAGAACGAAGACGTGAAATGCGCTCCAGTTTTCTTCCAGCAAAACGAACACCAGGGCGAATAGCCGGAACGTCACTGTAAGCAGGCTCCAGCCGAGCAATCCGGAGATCAGCAGTTCCGCGGGCGAGCGGTAAAAGCGCATCACCGGAATGCAAGCGAAGAATACGAGCAGGCCTGCCGCGAGAATATTACGTTCCATGGCGAAGGGTTCCAGAATTGAAAGGCGATTCGCGATCAGCAGCCAGGCGGCAAAGATGAGCGAAAGGGAGATGCCCGAATACATGCCCGTGCGTACAGCCACATTCTTCAGGAAACCGAGAAATCGGTATCCGGGCAATCTCGCGATGTCTGGCATGGGTGCTGGACTCCCCACCAGTAGAACCTCCCTGTCCTGTAACCGCCGCCGCTAAGCTTACGGAATTTCCGCGAGCACTGCCACACTGGGCGTGCTCTCGTTCCCGGCGCGGTCCACGGCCGTCACAGTGTACCAATACCGCCGCCCGGTAGAGACTGAGGAATCCCGATAAGCGGGTGTGGGCAAAAGATCCGATGCGAGCAACTTCCCACGCTCGTTTTCGTTCTCACTACGGTAGACGCGATAACCGGCCAGGTCGGTTTCAAGATTTATCGTCCAGGAGAGATCCACCACGTAACCGCCGGCCGTCCCGGGGAGAACAGCGGCCACAAGGTCTTGCGCAGCCGCGGGAGGAAAAGTGTCCTTCGGAGTGATGATTGCCGGCTGGGAGTCACCCGACTCCAGCGGCGCGCCCCCGGCGCTAATCACGCTGCGTACCACGTAAGCGTAGGTCTTGCCGAAATCAAAACCGGCGTCCTGATATTGTGGTTCCCTTGTGGTGGCAATCTGCAGGAGTGGTAGTTTCCAGACCGCTGCGTGAAAATCCTTCTCTGCGACCGCCGCAGAAGCCGGTTCGAGTTCTCCCCGATAGACGTGGAATTCCTCAATGGCAGGCAACGCCGCCCCGGCGGACGTTTGCTGAGGTGGAGTCCAGTTCAGCTGAATGCTCTTTTCGGTTACGCGCGCGCTTAGCGCAGGGATCTTCTCTGGAACTGGATACAGGCTCAGCGAAACCTCCTTGGAATCCGCGGAGGACTTTCTCTCGCTGACCCTGGTGCGCACACGGTAGAGCGCGATTTTGCCTGGTTGGTCGCGTGTTTCTTTCGGTGCGTAGGGTTCCGGAAACTGAACTTTGCCTTGCTGGACGTACCCGCCGAGCAGCGTGCCGGGAACGGTGTCGACAACACGGAAAGATCTCGGATTTGGCGTTCCGTCTGACCGCAGCGACCCGCGCAGCACCTCAAGCGTCGGAATCTCCGTCAGGCGTTCGCCAAGCGTGCTTTTGCCGGGAAGCGTGAAGGTCAGAAGCACCGCGTCGCCCACCTGGCGAGCGGTCAGATCGTTTACCGCTGCCGGGATCGGCGGAGACGGAGGAACAGGTTCACCGGGCGCGCCACAGCCGGCCGCGAGAAAGCATGCAAAAGCCCAAATTCGAAGGTCGCCATTCGAGAGCTTGTTCCACCTGCTTGCGCGTTCATTCCCCTTGCAAGAGTTTCGAATTTCCATTTTCGAGTTTCGGATTTTACAGAATGTAACGGCTCAGGTCCTGGTTCTTCACGATATCGGCAAGCTGCTTGTTCACGTAAGCCGCATCAACCTTGACGGTCTTTTTCTTCAGGTCCGGAGCTTCAAACGACAGTTCGTCCAGAACCTTTTCGAGGATGGTGTGCAGGCGCCGGGCGCCAATGTTCTCGGTCTGCTCGTTGACGCTGGTGGCAAACCGCGCAATGGTCTGCACGGCGTCCTCCGTAAAGGTGAGCTTCACGCCCTCGGTATCCAGAAGCGCGATGTACTGCTTGATGAGCGCGTTTTTCGGCTCCGTCAGGATGCGCACGAAATCTTCTTCCTTCAGCGACTGCATTTCCACGCGGATGGGCAAACGGCCCTGCAGTTCAGGAATCAGGTCGGAGGGCTTGGTGACGTGGAAGGCTCCGGCGGCGATGAACAGGATGTGATCGGTGCGGATCATGCCGTAGCGCGTGTTCACGGTCGTGCCTTCGATAATCGGCAGGATGTCTCTCTGCACGCCCTCCCGTGACACGTCCGGGCCATGGCCGGATTCGCGCCCCGCCACCTTGTCGATTTCATCGACGAAGATGATGCCCATCTGCTCGGCGCGTTCCACCGCCATGCGCGTGACTTGCTCCATGTCGAGCAGCTTGTTCTCCTCCTCCTGAATCAGGTATTCGAAGGCGTCGGCGACCGTCATCTTGCGCTTCTTCTTCTGCTGGCCAAAGAAGCCGCTGAGCATGTCCTTGATGTTGACGTCCATCTCCTCGATGCCCTGATTGGAAATAATCTCGAACGAAGGCATGGCGCGTTCCCGGACTTCCAGGTCGACCATGCGCTGGTCCAGCTTTCCCTCGCGCAATTGCGCGCGCAATTTTTCGCGTGTGCGCTTGGTTTGTTCGCGCTGCGCGGCCAATTCTTCCTCCGGCGTGCCTTCCGCAGGGGGAGGTGGCGGCGGGAGCAGCAGATCGAGGATGCGCTGCTCGGCAGCCTCTTCCGCGCGGTCGGCAACCTCGTCGAGTTTCTCCTCGCGTACCATGTCGATGGAAGTTTCCACCAGGTCGCGGACCATGGACTCGACGTCACGCCCGACATAGCCGACTTCGGTGTACTTGGAAGCCTCCACTTTCACAAACGGGCAGCCGGCCAGCCGTGCCAGGCGGCGGGCGATTTCCGTCTTGCCAACGCCGGTGGGCCCGATCATCAGAATATTTTTCGGCAACACGTCTTCGGCAATCTCCGGCGGGAGCTTCTGCCGGCGCACACGATTGCGCAATGCCACCGCCACGGCCCGCTTGGCGGCGGCTTGCCCGACGATATACTTGTCGAGTTCCTTCACGATCTCGCGCGGGGTCATATCGTCCAACGCGGGGAGAAGTTCCTCTTCTTCGGGACGTCCGTTGCCATTCGTTGCCGGGAATACCGTGATCTCTTTTTCAGACTTGCTGCTCATTGCGTTTCGGTTCCTTGCATGCGCCGGGGGACTGGTGTGCGGCGCTTCTGTTAGATTTCCTCGATTGTAAAATTCGCGTTCGTATAGATGCAGATCTCGCTGGCGATGCGCATGGCCTCAAGAGCGAGTTCCTTGATGGCAAGCTTGGAATTCTTCGTCAGGGCGCGAGCCGCGGAGAGGGCGAACATGCCGCCGGAGCCGATCGCGCACAGGCCATCATCGGGTTCAATCACATCGCCATTGCCGGAGAGCACGAATGTAGCCTTGGCATCGGCAACAATCAGCAGCGCTTCCAGATGCCGCAGCGCGCGGTCCTTGCGCCACTCCTTCGCCAGTTCGACGGAAGCTTTTTGCAGGTTGCCGGAATGCTCCTGCAGCTTGCCTTCGAAGCGTTCAAACAGTGAGAGCGCGTCCGCCGTCGATCCGGCAAAACCGGCTACGACTTTATCGTTATAAAGACGGCGCGTCTTCCTGGCTGTATGTTTCAATACGTGGTCGCCCAGGGTGACCTGGCCATCGGCGATGAGCACAACTTTGTTCTCTTTGCGGACGCAAAGCACGGTAGTGCCGTGCATCTGCACGTCCCCGGCTGAATTTCGCATCCCCTAAGTATAGCGCGACCTCCCATCCAGGTCATGGCACGGGGGCAAAGAACTCAGCTTTGCGGATTATGGCGGCGTAATTTCCCGGAACGAAAGAACTCGATAACTCGTGGGCGCCAGGGCGGTCTTAACCCAGCAACTACTGTAATAAATGCCATAGCCACTCGGCGATCCGCCCGTTTGACTGAATGAAGCCGCTCCAAATGTGGATAGTGGGCTCCCGCTGGCCGTTGTTTTTGCCAACAGCATTGCCCCGTTAAATTGGTTAGTGCCGCCCTTCGTCGATACGAAATTTCCTTCCCCAATGATTAGAACAACTCCATTCCATGTGGCATCTGGATCGTAGATAAAATTGCCCGTCACGATCAGGAGCCCGTAACCGATGCCATGCCAACCGGTCAGATCCAGGTCGCCGTTGACCACAATGGTCATCGGATTCGAAAGGCTCATGGCAGCAGGAAGATTGCCGCCGTAGACCGCTGGTTGAGGCGACACCGGTGTCAGGACGGCATCTGCGGTTTGCTCGATGTTTTGGACCAACGCATTAAGAGCCGCAGGGGTTTGAAAACTTGCTGGGAAAGCGCTCAGGGGCACGAGCGACACGCTCGGCACCGTCGGACTCCCGCCGGCACCCTGGTAGTTGGCCGCAGGTGTTGCAGTGATGTCCGAACCATCACTGCCACCGGCGTACCCTACGGCGTAACCGGGCGTTGGCCCCGGGACACAGCTGCCAACTGCAAAGTTGTCATTTCCGTTCATTTTAAAGTCAGGAGTGCCGGGCCCTATAAATTGCACATCGTTTCCGGGCGAACCGATCAAAGTCAGTGCTGCGGGGAAATTTATGTTGAGCGAATTTGGAACCACCACATACTGCAAGAGTTTGGTGCTATTGTCCGGCATATACGCGAAGGCAGTGATCTCCAGCGCCTGAACTCCCGAAGAGTTCAGGTTCAGGCCGGCTCCATCGAAGTACAACGGTGTGACTTGGTCATACGTACCGTCCGCATTGACATCCAGATTCAACGCTTTTTCGGTTATGGCGTTCATGCGCACCCACTTGTACAGCGGTCCGGGAATTCCGGCCATCGAAGAATCGGAGGTTACCGGGGTTTGGACATTGGCGCCGCCCAGTAGCCAGCTGAATTCCGTCCCGTATTCAGTATCCGCATATTTGCTCGATGAATTCGTGGGGTCGACGGTCTCGCTAGCCGCGGGATTGAGAATGTAGAGCACGTCGGTCAACCCGAACGAAGTTCCTTGCCCGGTAAAGAGAGTAGGGTACGTACTACTCTTATTGATAAAGTCCGGATTCCGCCAAAGCAATCTTCCACGAGCTTCTTCCAGACCCGCAACAGCGGCGTAATAAGCGCCCGTGGAAGTGCGATAGTTTCCAGCCAGCGCGTTGTCCGCTCCGGTCGAGATCAGCAGAGCAATCCCCACGACGCTGATCAAAAGCAGCGCAAAAATGGCAATCAACAGCGCCGAGCCTGCTTCACTCATGGTTCGTCCGGGTTGGCGATGAGCTATCATGTTCAAATCTGAGCTGCAGAGTACCTAATTCACCGGATTCACCCGGTGGCCTCGTCCATTCAATTCTATGAGCTTCAGTTGCTGTGTTTGCAGATCGCGCTGCGGCGTCATCACAATCAAGGTGATATCGATGTCCCGAATATTCTTCGGTGAATTGTTTGCGCCCGCCAGCGAACAAGCGATTGCCCCCGTCGGCGTGTCGCACGTGTACTGGAAAATCGGTTGCGGCTTGTTACCCGGGAACATCGCGGGATATTGGGCCGTTATTGTGGCGAGGTTGGAGCTGTTATTCACGACGTTGGCCAGAAACGCAACCTGCTGCCCCGAGGACTGGACTATTGAGAGCGGGTCGCCGCTCTGTTTCTGAACGACCGCCCGATACAGGATCGAAGTCGTAGGGTCGAGGTGATACCAGACCCAACTGACATACGCATCCGTGCTCAACCGCGTCTCGATGATTAAATCGTAGTCTCCCGGAGTCGTGCAAGTGCCGATCTGGCACGTGGGCGTCACAGGGTAGTTCGGACTCCAGGCAACGGGTGTAATCGCATAGCTCTGTGGAGTGGGAGGCAGAACGGAAAACATACCCGCGGGCGGATAACCCGACATACTGAAGTCGCGCACGATCTGGTCCATCGCCAGACGCGCATCCTGAAACGCCGCGGTCAACTGGGTTTCGCTGTTGTACTTCCTCTGCGACACGTCCAATAATTCGAACATGACTCCACAAATGATAAGGAAAATGCCCATGGCCACCAGCATCTCCAGGATCGTGAAGCCTCCTTGCGCTAAATGACTACGCCTCACGCCTATTTCTCCACCATGGTGTCCAGGGTGATGGGTAGTGAGACCGTCTTCATTCCGCGCCGGAACACGCCAACAATAAATCTCTTCCCTGTGACAACGTTGTTTACGTCTACCACCGTGTACACCGCCCATCGCACGTCGTAAGGAGTGCTGAAGGGGTCATTCGGGTCGAGGTACGTGAAGCTGTAGCCGGCTACGGGTGTCGGCGGGGAAAAATCAATTAGCGGAGTGCCATTCGAGCTGATCACCACGGGACAATTGCCGACGCACTGGTTTGGTTGCGTGGGGTCCCCTAAATTGCAGGTGTTTCCAAGCGGGCAGGTTTCTCCACCGGGATCGGCAAAAGTTGCGGCCGTGAGCGGTTGCGCTCGCAGTGCTTCCACCTCATGCTGAGCAAACACCAGCGCAGTGCCATCGTTCCGATTATTCGAGTTCATCATCACGGAAACGGGCACCAGTTGCGCCACCGCAACCAGCCCCACCAGCACGATCACAGTAGCGATCAACAGCTCCACAAACGTGAACCCGCTCTCGTGTCCGTGCCTCGTAGTCAACTTGTCTGCCGTATTCACTTCTCTCTGTTCCCCCTACCGCTGCTGTTGCCAGTTTCCCCCGCTGTCCGCTGTCCAGATCTGAATCGAACCGGCGGGCATCAGAAAAACCGCCCGATAACCTGCCCCAGGCGCAACCGCGCTGCTCAGATAAAAAACATTCACCGCGGATGGCGGCTGCACCGCACCACGCGCGTCGAACCACACCCCGGACCCGGTCGGGGATGGCGCAGTGGGGACGATGGTGCCGACCGCGGCGGAGATCAACGGCGATTTGCCTGGCACGCTGCCTCCGTCAACAAGATTTCCCGCGGGCCCCAATAAAACCATTTTCTCGGTCGGGTCGAGAGTCCCGTTCTTTTTCGAATCCGCCCAGACATTTGTTGTGGGAGGAGTGGATCCCGTAGCCTGGATCACGCACTGCACGGGAGTGTTCAACCGGATCGCCTCATACCGCGTTAATCGCAGAATGTCCGCGACCTGCGTCGCCGCATTGCTCAACTGATAGGAACGGTAAGCGCGCATGAACGCAGGCAAGCCAATAGCCAACAGGATCATGGCGACGATGATGGCGACAAGGAGTTCCGATAAACTAAAACCAGCTTGCCGCTCCTTTGAGCGTACCAATTCGGACCTTCCCCTTTCAGCCAATAGACCACCCTTGAGCGCACCCCACCCGGGCAGTCTTCGACCCACTTCGCTGGACTGGGACCTATAACCTATCAGGGTTTGAGGGGGTTAGATAGATGTTAAGCCTTTGGGTAATATTTAGATTTCTAAGCCAGCACGCGCGCCCCTACCGGGCCGGTCTACTTCTCGGCTTTGGCCTTCGCGCCGGTTTTCTTGAATCGCTCTCGCAGAGATTCCGCGGTAAAGAAATCCGCTGGCAGATTCGGATGAGCATTGCATGAATTGTAGAAAATCTGATGCGTGCGCCTCCCGTTGTGTTCCCGGGAAACCTGCATGGGAGTCTGGACGCCCTCGTTTTCCTTGTAGTTCGAATAAATGGTTACGTCCTCGTCGGTGTCCCGCGTCTCTTCATTGGGAGTATTCACGACCGTCCGCAATGGCAGGTGGCTCAAATGCTCCAGCGCGAGGCGCACCGTCCGCCCGTCCTGGTCGCTGATTTCCAACCACTCCACCGGGTGTAAATCCACGATGCCGCTGCCCGCGTACCGCAGGAAAACACCTTCCTGCTTCACCTGACTCATCAGGAGGTTGTGGATCTGGCGTTTTGCCGCGCTCTGGAACTCCGCCACCACCGTCGCATCCGCCTCATTGACCCCGCTCTTGTCCATCGTCCAGCCCTGATCGCCGTTGAACAACTGGATGAAGACGCCTCCCTTAACCGGCAAATTTCCCACCAGCACCGCGAAGAGTCCGCCTTTCGTGCTTTTTACCACGTACTCCGTGCGGCTTTTGTCCGGGTAGTGCCAGTAGCTGCGAATGTAGTTGTAGCCCATCATCCCGCCGCCGCGGTCGAACTGGGCAACACGCCCTTCGCAATCGCTTTCCACGCTGCCCCGGAATGCGTCGCCTCCGAGCGCTGAAATCGCCTGCTTCAATAACTGCCGGGCCTTCGCCCCGTTCTGCTCCGGATCCATGGTCTCCGGATTCTGCGCCAAAACCACCGGCGCCGAGAGCAACGCTCCCAACAGGGCCAACACTCCGGATTTTCTGAGGCTTACCCGCACAAGACCGAGCCTCCGTTCACGTTCAGAATTTCTCCGTTGATGAAATTGGCAAGGTCCGAAGCCAGAAAAAGTATGGGTCCGGCAATTTCCTCCGCCGTCGCGGCGCGCCCCAGCGGAATCACAGCGGAAGCCATTTTCTTGCCCGCCTTGGTTGCCAGCACAGGATTCGACATGTCCGTGGCCACCCAGCCTGGTGCCACGCTATTCACCAGAATGCCGTGCCGCGCCAATTCCGTGGACAATCCTTTCGTCAGGCTGATGATTCCGCCTTTCGAGGCTCCATAATGAGTGTGCAACGATTCGCCTCGCTGCCCCGCGGTCGAGCTGATCGGAATGATCTTCCCGGATTTCTGCTTGATCATCTGTGGCACCCCGAAGTGAATCACGGAATACACGCTTTTCAGGTTGATCCGGATCATGTCATCCCACTGCTTCTCGCTCATCTTCTCGATGGGCAGGTCTTCCAGGTTCCAGATGCCGGCATTCGGCACCAGGATGTCGAGCCGGCCCAGCCGGGTGATGCAGTGCTCCACCAGCCTGCGATTTTCTTCATGTTTGCCCACGTCGGCCTTGAACGCCTCCACCCGCGTGCCATGCTTCGCCGCCTCTTGTTCGATTTGGCGCGCTGCTTCCTTGGCGGAGTTGTAGCTGAACACAACGTCCGCGCCAGCCTGAGCAAATAACTTGACCGCCGCCGCGCCGATTCCGCGCGACCCTCCGGTGATAAGTGCGGCTTTTCCTGCCAGTGAAATCATGTTCCCCCCATGCTCTGATTCGTAAATTCGCCGTGCGGTTGGACCTGAACTATGAATTCATCACGGGGACCCGGCGCGCCCCCTTGGCGGCTGCCACCAGCTCCGAAAACAGCCGTTCCGCCAATGCGTCGCCGCGCATGCGTTCCGGGTGCCACTGGACGCCGATGACCCAGTTGGCGTCACCCGTCCACTCCACAGCTTCGACAATGCCATCCGGGGCCTGGCCCGCGATGCGCAGCAGGCGCCCTGGCTTGCCGATGGACTGATGGTGCGAACTATTCACCACCGCGTGGGTCGCACCCGCCCACTTGGCGATCTGGCTGCCCGCCGTAAAGCGTACCTCATGCACCGGATCGTCCGGTGGCTCCGGCACAACATCTTTCCTTCGGTGCGCGATGCCGGTGCCCGTTTCAACGCGCAGGTCCTGAATCAGCGTTCCTCCCAGAAACACGTTCAAGAGCTGGCAGCCGTAACAAATCGCCAGTACTGGTTTCTGCACCGCAAACGCGTGGCTCAGGATGGCGCGATCGGTATCCTCCCGGGGCAGGTCGGCTGGCTCAGACTTTCCATGATTCGACTCGCCGTATTCAGCCGGATTAATATCGGCAGGACTTCCCGGCAGCACAAACCCCTCCAGCCCGGCTAATTCTGCGGCCAAGGACTCCGGATGAGAGAGGGATAGCAAGATCGCTTCACCACCGGCCTCCTCCACCGCATCCCTGTAATTCCTCATTTTGGACAGGTTTTCGGCGACCTCCTCCTGCGATGTCCGCCAGGGGATGCCAATCCTGGGTCGGTTGGGGCCGTTGTGCGTCATGGAATCCAGAATCGTAACATCCGGCGGGAAGGCCAGCAACCAGACCCAGCCCGGGTTCTGGATTGGTCATTGCGCCGAAGTACTGTTCAAGGCAGGATGGTCCGTTCCCTGCAAGGTCTCCTCCGACTGGCCATGAAGGTCGAAAACGATAACCTCATTCTCTGGAGTGCGCAACCACGGGCCGGGGACATACAGGGTCTGCTGGGGACCAATGCTCCAAATCCGTCCAAGCGGCCGACCATTCAGCCAGACCATGCCCTTCGTGAAGTTGCTGGTATCGAGAAACGTGTCCACGGCCGCACTGATGGTAAACCTTCCGCGGTAGAAGCAGGGACCTTGGCAGGAAGTCCCTACGAAGGGCAGCTTCCATGGTTCGGTCATCGGCAGAGGGTAATTGTCCCATCCATGGAGAACCTTGCCGGACAACCTTACTTCTTTGGTGATGCCCTTGCGTTCTCCTCGCAGGGCAATTCCGAAGTTTATCCGGCCGCTATTCTCGACCAGGATGTCCAACCGGGCGCCTGCCGGCGGCACTTTCAGCCGAAGATGATCCTGTGCCAGGCGACGGTCCAGCGTGCCCACCAGTGTGCCGTCCATATAGACTTGCGCATAATCATGCAATTCGTCCAGGACGAGTTCCCCTTCCTCCGGACCCTTCAGATGTTTGCGATAAAGAATGTAGCCATAAGCCTGGTCCAGGTCTTCCATGCTCATCACCTGTTCGGAGTGAACTGGGGTGGGCAGCACCGTCCAGAGAGAGACTGCTTCCTGAAGCGGGAACTCCGGGATCTCATCTGGCGGCGCCGGGAAAACCGTGGGTGGCGCCGGCCTCGCGGTATCCTCGACTATGATGGCTCGGAATGCAAAAAACTTCTGCGTGGGGCGGCCACTCTCGTCGAGCGGGGCGTCGTAATCGTAGCTGGTGACGTCCGGTTCGTAGTTCTTCCCGTCACTGTTGGCGCCATTCATCCAGCCGAAGCTGGTGCCACCGTGAAACATATAGAGGCTGACCGAGTAACCTTGCCGTAACATCCAGTCCAAGTTGGCAGTTTCGTTGGCCCGGTTAGTTGTTCCGTGCTTAGCGCCCCAATGATCGAACCAGCCGTCCCAGAATTCGCTATTGAAAAACGGCCCATCAGGACGAGCTTTCTTCAGAATAGCGAACTCTTTCTGGGCTTGGCCAGCCTCGGCCCCGCCAAAGTTAATCCCGGCAGGCAGATCATGAAGCGAGCCCGCAGCAATCTCCTCCGCTCCATCAGCTGTGTACAGCACAGATTTCGTGAAGCCAGCATTAACCAACATGCCGCGGATGTCTTCCATATAGGTGTGATCGTTGCCGAAGGAACCGTACTCGTTTTCCACCTGCACCAGAAGGATGGGCCCGCCATTGCCGATTTGCAGCGGCGCAAGCTCCTTGCCGAGACGCTTGATCCAACGCTCGGCGGCTTCCAGGAATTTCGGATCGCGGCTGCGTACGATCAGGGAATGGTCTTTCAGCAGCCAGGCGGGAAAACCGCCGAACTCCCACTCGGCGCACGCATACGGTCCCGGTCGCAGGATGACAAAGAGGCCCTGCTCCTGGGCTTCCCGAATAAACTCAGCGACATCATTATTCCCGGAAAAGTCGTAGACACCGGGCCGAGGCTCGTGCACATTCCAGAACACATAGGTGGTAACGGCGTTCAGTCCCATGGCTTTGGCCATGCGAAAACGCTCGCGCCAGTATTCCCGCGGGATGCGCGCGTAATGCATTTCGCCGGAGATAATGCGGAACGGTTTGCCATCGAGCAGAAACTGGCCGTTCTCCACCGTGAAACTATGGCGCGCGGAATGTTGTACGGAGTGCGGTCCGGATGCTAGGGAAGGAAAAACGGCCGTGGAAACAAACAGAAAGAGGCAGAGCCATTTGGATTGCATGGCCCCCAGTTTGCCAGTTGAATGACGCGCTGCCAAGCCTACGCCCGCTCGGCGAGTCCTTCAGCCAGGGCCTCTTTCAGGCAAAACTCCGGGCGCTGAAAAAACGCGGGCAACTCACTCAACCGTTGCTGCAGTTGTTCCCAGCTATCCGCGCGAACTGTCACGTGGCCCAGCTTGCGCCCCGGCCGCGGCGTCTTTCCGTACAGGTGCAGATGTGTATTCGGCACCATCAATACCCCTTCGGCCTCCGGTAGTTCGCCGATCAAATTCACCATCGCGGAATAACCCACCGTCGCCGTCGACCCCAGCGGCAAGCCGAGGATGGCCCGCAGATGGTTTTCGAATTGGCTGGTCACGGCGCCCTCGATGGTCCAATGGCCGGAATTGTGAACGCGGGGCGCCATTTCGTTCACCAGCAGCTTTCCCTCAACTTCAAAAAATTCCATGCACAGTGCCCCCGTGTAGTCCAGCGCCTCCAGCACCTTTCGCGCTGCATCCTCGGCCGTCTGCTGCAAGTTGGCCGTCAGACTCGGTGCCGGGGCCAGCGACAACCGCAAAATCCCCTCCCGATGGTGGTTCTCTATCACTGGATAAAACACAATCTTGCCTGTCCGCCCGCGCACCCCGATGATGGACACCTCTCGCGTAAACGCCACAAACTTTTCCAGAATCAGCGGCGGTTCCTGCAATTCGAGGCCGGCACTCTCGACATCCTCTTGACTCCGCAGCAATCGTTGGCCCTTGCCGTCATACCCCATCTGGCAGGTCTTCAAAATTGCAGGCAGACCCACCTGCTTTACAGCCGAGCCGAACTCCTCTCGTTTCGCAATTTCCGCAAATTCCGTTGTTGAAATTCCCAGCTTTTGGAACAACCGCTTTTCGCGCAGACGGTTCTGCGCCTCTTCTAACGCTCCCAACGGGGGGAACACCGTCGTGCGTTCGGCCAGGAAGCGGGCGGCCTGCACGGGAACGTTCTCAAATTCGTAGGTCACCACTTGCAAACCGTGCGCGAATTTTTCCAGCGCTTCCTCGTCCAGGTAGTCTGCCGTTACCCGGTGCGCGATGCGCCCGACCGGAGCTTCCGGTGAGGGATCCAGAAAGCGGAAATGCAGCCCCAGCGGATAACCGGCCAGCGCCAGCATGTAGCCGAGCTGTCCGCCACCCAGGATCCCGATGGTCATGCGTGCTTCTTCTCTTTCGCGCTGCTTTTTGCGGAGGGGCTTGCTTTCGACGGGTCGGGGTTCGCCATTACTTTCGCGGTTTGCTCTGCCCGGAATTTCCGCACTGCTTCCCGATACTTCGGATATTTGATTCCCAACATCGCCGTCGCGAACAGCGCCGCGTTGATGGCTCCAGCTTTTCCGATCGCCAGCGTTCCCACGGGGATTCCTCCCGGCATCTGCACGATGGAAAGCAGCGAATCGAGCCCCTTCAATGCTTTCGATTCGATCGGTACGCCCAGAACGGGGATCGCTGTCTTGGCCGCCGCAATCCCCGGCAGGTGCGCTGCCCCGCCGGCCCCGGCGATGATCACCTGCAGTCCCCGTTGCTCCGCGGTCGATGCGTACTCGAACAACATGTCTGGCGTGCGGTGCGCGGAGACCACCCGCGTCTCAAACGGCACGCCCAGCTCTTCCAGCGTTTTCGCGGCGTGCTCCATGGTCTCCCAATCGGATGTGGAACCCATGATGATGCCGACGAGCGGTGTTCCAGTGGCGGGGTTTTGTGGGCTTTTTGTCATGATTTGCGGATTCTGTCCTCAGCCAAGTCTCTCAGAAAAAAAGAACGCCGGCCATCTGGCCGGCTTCCATTCGTGATAGGCCCCCATTCTACGGCGTTTCTCCAGCGGATGCGACTTTTCTCCGCTCCTTCCACGCGTGACGCAACTGGCCAACAAGATAGAGCGAACCGGTGATGAAGATGGCATCCTCAGGCCGCGCCTTCACGATCGCCGCGTCCAGGGCGGCCTCTGCATTGCTGATCACGGAGGAGTGTTCCGCGTGGTGCCCTGCCATTTCCGCAAGTTGGGCAGCGCTGACGGCTCGTGGGTTTCCGGGGTGCGTGAAGATGACCTCGCTCGCCAGTGGAAAAAGCAAGCCGGTGACTTCATCGACCGCTTTGTCCCGCATTGCGCCGTAAATCAAAATGACCCGGCGTCCGGCGAAATTGTCTTCCAGGAAATGCGCCAGCTCCCGCGCTGCCCCCGGATTGTGCGCACCGTCCAGGTAAATGTCCGGCTGCGATCGAAGTTTTTCCAGGCGTCCCGGCCAAAATGCTGTCGCGATGCCGTGCTCAACATTTTCATTGGAAATCCGGAAATTCTTTGCCTGCAGCAAGCGTGCCGCCGCCACGGCATTCAGCGCATTTTGCAGTTGAAAACGCCCCGGCAGTCGCGGCGCAAGCTCGAACGCGGTGCCCGTAGCGGTTTCTCTCGCCGTTGCTCGCATGCAGCCGTCCTCGGCGCCGTTCCGTTCCACGCGAAATCCTTCCTCGGTTTCCAGCAATGTGCAGTGCAATTCCCTTGCGCGCGCCCGGAGTATTTCACGCGCTTCCGGAAGTTGCGGCGCGCTCACGCAGGGCACCCCGTATTTCAGAATCCCGGCTTTTTCCCCGGCGATCTCCGCCAGCGAGTGGCCCAGGAAGTTCTCGTGGTCAAAATCGATTCGCGTAATCACACTTACCACCGGCGTGAGGATATTGGTCGCATCCAGACGTCCGCCTAACCCCACTTCAATCACCGCAAATTCCACGCGTTCACGCGCAAACACTTCGAACGCCAGCGCAGTGACGCATTCAAAGTACGTGGGATGCGCCCGCAACTTGCCTTCGGCCAGAAGCTCCTCGATCACTCCGTGAATGCGCGTGAAGGTCTCCGCGAATAATTCGTCGCCAATCTCTTCGCCAGTGATCCGAATTCGTTCGTTGATGCGTTCAAGATGTGGGGAGGTATTCAGCCCGGTGCGAAAGCCCGCGTCCCGCAAAATCGACTCGACAAACGCCGCCGTCGAGCCCTTTCCGTTGGTTCCGGCAATGTGCACGTTGGGATACGCGCGGTCGGGCCTGCCCAACCGCCCCAGCAACACTCGCGCGTTCTCAAGGTCGAATTTTGCGGCAGCGGCTTGCGTGGGTGCGGCCAGCTCGCGGCCGAGCGACAGCAGGTACCGGACCGCGCTAGGGTAATCCATCTCAGGAAATCAGCAGATCGAGGGTATTGGCGATGAAGCCCTTCATGTCCTTGCGATGCACCACCGCATCCAGGAACCCATGCTCCAGAAGGAATTCGGAGCGCTGGAACCCCTCGGGCAATTTCTGCCGGATGGTCTGCTCAATCACGCGCGGTCCGGCAAAGCCGATCAAAGCGCCGGGTTCAGCGATGTTTAAATCGCCAAGCATCGCAAAGCTTGCGGTCACGCCGCCTGTCGTCGGATCGGTCAGCACGGAAATATAGGGCAGCTTTTCGTCATCCATTCTGGCCAGCGCCGCCGACACCTTTGCCAATTGCATCAGGCTGATGGTGCCTTCCATCATGCGTGCTCCCCCGGAGCAGGACACCACGATCAGCGGCTGTCGCGTATCGATCGCCATTTCAATCGCGCGCGTCACTTTTTCCCCGACCACCGCGCCCATCGAGCCGCCAATAAATCCAAACTCCATCGCGCAGCAGATGACCGGCCTGCCATTCAACTGCCCTTCGGCAGTGGTGATCGCGTCATTCATCCCCAGTTTCTTCTGCGCGTCCCTGATTCTCTTCGAGTATGGCTTCGTGTCCACGAATTTCAGCGGATCCGTCGATACCATGCCCACGTCGTGCTCCGTCCAGTTTCCATCCAGCAGCATTTCCAGGCGCCGCTTCGAACCCATGCGGAAATGGAACTGGCACTTCGGGCACACCAGAAGGTTTACTTCCAGGTCCTTGCGGAACACGATCGCGCGGCAGGACTCGCACTTCATCCACAAGCCTTCCGTGCGCACCCGGCGCTCTTCCGGCGGCGTAGGCTGATCGATGGACTTCTTGTCTCTCTTGAACCAGGCCATAGGAAAGTCTTCAGTCTTAAGTTATCAGTTCTCAGCTAAACTCGACACTCACCAGCGTCTGCGGGCCCGCGAAAGCCCGTGTGGTTTGAAAATCGCTTACGACACGCTCAGTCCACGAGCGCTACTCCAAAATATCTTGGCCAACTGACTTGCCGCGAATTCCAATGTCTGCCAGCAACAAAATATGGGTACTGATAGCTTACAACTGAAAACTGACAACTTCAGTAGTCGATCCCCCGCTGCGCCAGTATACCCTTCGTATATGGGTGTTTCACCTCTTTCATCTCCGTCACCAGGTCGGCCTGTTCCACCAGCAGCGGATGCGCGTTTCGCCCCGTACAGATCACATGCAGCTGCTCCGGGCGGCCTTTCAGCGCTTCGACAACCTTTTCAGCGTCCAGCATCTTGTAGCTGATCGTGTAATTGATCTCGTCCAGGATCACCAGATCGTACTTTCCGCTATAGATGGCCGCGCGTCCCGTCTCCCAGCACTCTTCCGCCAGTCGGATATCCTCGGGATCGGTTTCCGCGCCGCCGACTTTCACGAACCCCCGTCCCATCGGGCGAATCTGAAACTTGTCGTCGCCCAGCATTTTCGCAGCATCCAGTTCGCCGTAGTGCCAAGAACCCTTGATGAACTGCACCATCAGCACGCGCAGGCCCTGCCCCACCGCGCGAAACGCCGTGCCGAGCGCGCAAGTCGTTTTCCCTTTGCCGGGCCCGGTGTAAACAATCAACAATCCTTTTCCTTCCGGCATTTCTTCTTTCCTCCGCAGGGTGCTCGCAGGCGCGGCGAATAAAATCCAGTTTGCGGGGCTGCCTGCGAAAGGTCAAGGTCACGCCAAATCGATGAGTGCAGACGTTTTCCTCCGTAGCTTCTACCGGGTGTCACTATTCATTCTGGTTGTGCGTAATCTAAAATTCCCGTCGCGTTACAACCCCAGCTGTTTCACGAGCCCTTCCACAATCAGCCGCACGTGCTCCAGCGCAAGTTCGTTCACCGGCTGGTTCGCAGGCGCTTCCGTGTCACGCAGCACAATCCACAAGCCCGGCCGGTACACTTCCTCGTCGCCAGGACAAATAGCTCCCGTTAACTGCGTAATTTCCAGGTGGGGCACGCAGGTCAGATCCAGATCCACAAGGTGGAATCCGTCGGTGAGCGCCGGCGGGTGGGCCAGCAGGTCCGTCAAAATCCCGCGCGCGTCGTCCACCAGGTCGCGAAATCCTTGTGAGACCAGGATGCCATCAATTTCCCGCGGCGTGGGCATTTCCACTTGCTCCAGATCGTAGTCCGGTAGCGGCTTCTGCAGCGGAATCTCGATCGCCACGGATGGCTTGTCTTTGTCGGGTGCAATGCGCATGGTCCTAAAGTTTCCCGCCGCTCTTTGAATCGCGCAACACCTAAATACGCACAGATCACGGCACGGCGAAGCGTGTGCCCGCGAAAATTTGACCCTACCTAGGATAGGGGCTGCCCGAAAGTATGGCAAAGGCCCTGTAAATCTGTTCTGCCAGCATTACGCGTGCCAGTTCGTGGGAATAGGTCATCGCGCTCAATGAAATTTTCTGCTTCACCCGCTCGCGCACTGTCTCCGGGAAGCCATCCGCATCGCCGCACACGAAGATAATCTCGCGCGCGCCGCGGTCACGCTGTTCACCTAGCCACCTGGCAAACGCGGTGGAATCGTGGACCTTGCCGCCTGCGTCGAGCAGCACAACGCTCGCCGCCCGCTCCGCCCCCCATTTTCTCAGCGCAACTTCGGCATCGCGCACTTCCGTAACCTCGATGGGGCAAACACGCCCGATGCGCTTCAGGTAATCATCCAGCAGGGCGTTTATCTCCGGCCGCCGTGTCTTTCCCAGCATCAGTAGCCGAATCTTCATGCCGCGAGTCTTCTCAGTCTTTCCTGTGCCAACGAATTTCTCATTCCGAAATCAGGCTTGTCATGCTGAGGCGTGGGCCGTTTCCGCGCCGAAGCGTCTCAAGGTCGGAACATTGCTCAACGTTTCGCCGTAGCGCCAGACGCGGCCTTCGTCGGGTCGTCAAGCCGGTCCAGTTCACGGCTGAAGATAATTTTCTCTCCTGCTTTGCCGGTCCTCGGAAGCATCGTGTTCTTCGGGAAGCACCAATGACGGGGCCGCGCGCCACAGCCGCTCCAGGTCGTAGTAGCGCCTCGCTTGCTCGCTGAACACGTGCACGATGAAGCCGCCGAAATCCAGTAGCGCCCATTCCGCGGAGCGATGCCCTTCGCGGTGCTCCGGGGTGCGTTTCATCTCACGGTAAAGCACTTCCTCGACTTCGTTGCAGATTGCCTGCAATTGGGGGGTGCTGAAACCCGTGCAGATAACGAAATAATCCGTGAACGCGGCATGGCCGTTCAGGTCGAGCACGGTGATGCTGCCTGCTTTCTTGTTCTGTGCCGCCTCGACCGCCAGGCGCACTCCTTCGGGTAACGATTTCAGGTTCACCGGTACAAGCCCTGTTTCAAAATGTATTCCTCCACGCGAGCCGAGACAAGCCCGTGAATCGATTGTCCCCGATTGGCCTTCCTCCGGATGTCCGTTGCGCTCGTTTCACTCGCCACGTTTTCCAATAGATAGACGGTCGTGCGTTGCAAGCGCGCCACCAAGGGCGAACCATGCGCGACCGCATCCTCTTCTTTTTTATCCTGCATCCCCCCCGGCGCCGCATGCAAATCCGGCGGAATCACCAGGCGCAACGCTTCCAGCCGGATTCCCGGCCGGTTCGCTATCACGAAATCGCAAAGCCCCAGCAGTGTTTCGTACTCCTTCCACATCGGAATATCCAGGAAAGCGTCGGCGCCTACGATGAAAAACACGCGGTCTCCGGGCCCATTGTACGTGTGGCGGAAGTAGCGCACCGTATCGATCGAATAGTGCAATTGCGTCCCGCTAAAGTCCTCGCCTGCCTCCGCCAAGGACGGCACAAAATGTGGATGCTCGGAGCATGCCAACGCCACCATTGCAAAACGGTGCGGAAACGGCGCAAGATGCTGCTTCAATTTGTGCGGTGGACGGCTCGCGGGTATGAAGTGAATCTCGTCGAAATTAAACCGGCGATCCGCGGCTCTCGCCACGGTCAGATGCCCGGAATGGATCGGATCAAACGAGCCGCCAAAAAGTGCAATTCGCCTGGGTTGGTGTTTCGCCGCTGTGCGGTGCGCCTGCGCTGTCGTCAATCCGCCTCCCGGATGTTTTTCAACCCGATTCTCTCATGAATTCTTTTCGACGGGTGGGTCGTCTTCGCCGGGTTCCGATTCATCTGCTTCTCCATAAGCCCCAATGTCCGCGTACTCCACACCCGTTTCCGGCGCCGCGTCCACCTCTTCCTTGGGAATCTTGTCCAACGCATCGGCCATTGCCCGGACCAGCTCCTTTACGCCCTCTCCCGTAGCGGCCGAAATGACGTGGAATTCCAGGTCCTGCTGTCTGCAGAACCGCCCCAACTTTTCCAGTTTTGCCCGGTCCGTCGTGGCGTCCAATTTTGTCGCCACCACCATTCTCGGTTTCTCCGTCAGTGATTCGCTGAACGCGGTCAGCTCGCCCTCGATGATCTCGAAGGCCTTCACCGGGTCCATCTCGGAGGTATCTCCCGTATCGATCAAGTGCGCCAGCAGCCGCGTTCGCTCCACGTGCCGCAAAAAACGAATGCCCAGTCCCGCTCCCTGGCTTGCGCCTTCAATCAATCCCGGCAAGTCTGCCACCACAAACGTCCGCCCGAGTTCGGTGCCATGCCCGCCCGTGCCTCCGTCGGCGTTCACCACGCCCAGGTTCGGCTGCAGCGTTGTGAACGGATAGTTCGCAATCTTCGGCCGCGCCGCGCTGATCACGGAGATCAGCGTGGACTTGCCCGCGTTTGGAAAGCCCACCAGCCCCACGTCCGCCAGCAGCTTCAGTTCCAGCCGCAGATGCCGCTCCTCGCCGGGCTCGCCTTCTTCTTTTTCCCGAGGAGCCTGGTGCCACGGCTTTGCGAAATGTTGATTGCCGCGGCCGCCCTTTCCGCCTTGCGCCACCAGAACCCGCTGTCCCGCTTTTTTCAAGTCTGCCAGCACTTCCGAACTCTGCCCGTCGAATACCAGCGTGCCCACCGGCACTTTCAGGATCATGTCGTCGCCGGATACTCCCGTACAGTTCGACCCTTCGCCATGCCGCCCGCGATCCGCCTTGAATTCGCGGTTGTAACGGTAGCGCAGCAGCGTGTTGTCATTCGGATTTGCTTCCAGGTAAATGCTTCCGCCGCGCCCGCCATCGCCCCCCGACGGCCCGCCCCGCGGCACGTATTTCTCCCTGCGGAACGCTACGCAGCCGTTCCCGCCGTCCCCGGCCTTCACTGCAATTTTTGCTTCGTCAACAAACATAAACTTCTTTCTCAGTGCCCTCGGTGTCTCTGTGGCCAATCTTCTCCCACAAACAAAAAAAGCGGCCCCGGCGAACGGACCGGGGCCGCTGAAAACTCCCTGGATTAGCTGGCGGCCTTGACCGTCTCCGCCGGCTTGACGTTCACGAAACGCCCGCTCCGGCCCCGGTCCTTGAACTCCACGTATCCGGTAACCAAGGCAAACAGGGTGTCGTCCTTACCTTGTGCCACGTTTTCTCCGGCTTGATGCCTTGTGCCGCGCTGCCGTACGATGATCGTTCCGGCATTCACAAGCTGCCCGCCGAATCGCTTCACTCCCAGCCTCTGTCCGTGTGAATCGCGGCCGTTTGTGGATGAGCCGCCGCCCTTCTTATGTGCCATCGCTGAATTCCTCTCGCCTTATCTGGTTACTGAATAGATGTCTTCTTTAGGAGGCCGGGGCTTCAACCCCGGTGTAAAGTCCCTAAAACCAGTGGGCTTTAGCCCCTGAAGAAAGTCTTTTCCGGCCCGATCACCAAAGTCCTATAGCTTAATCTCGCTCACCTGCACGGCCGTATAATTCTGCCGGTGGCCCCGCTGAATCTTGTACTGCCGGTTCTTCTTGAATTTCAGCACCGTGAGTTTCTTCGCCCGCGCCTGTTCCACGATCTTGCCGGTAACCGTGGCCTGGGAGGCGTCGCTCCCCGCCAGCATCTTCTTGTCCTCGGTCTGTACCGCCAGCACCGTTCCAAACTTTACCTGTTCGCCCACATCGCCCTTCACTCGCTCGATGCGGATGGTGTCGCCGGGTGCGACACGATACTGCTTTCCCCCGGTCTTGATAACAGCGTACATCGCTCCTCCAAAGGCTTTAGACAAACTCTAATTATACGGGTCGCCCAACGGTATCGTCAACGCAGCAGTTCCACCTCAGTTGGGAACCCTCCCCGGCCTCTGCTAGATTTGAAATTTGTTCCAACGTGTGGGTGTGCAGCTCAGCTAGGAGAGCACGTCGTTCGCAACGACGAGGTCGCAGGTTCGAACCCTCTCACGTCCACCAATCCCATCAGCTTCCTGTCTTTCTTCGGAGCGCCGTGCCTGCTGTTTGCCCGACGAAAGACTGAGCGAGTTCTCAACGCCTGCCCTGGATGCTACAAGGTCACTGCGGTTTCATATTGACGGACACGCGGAAGTGTTCGTAGTTCGTATAGCGATGTTCATTTCGGAAAGCCTGCCCATTAAACAGGGCGTCTACACTCACTTCGCTGGGCAGCCAGATTGGCTTTTCAATATCTGGCAGCCTGAATTCCCTATAGATCACTTCCGTAGTCTGTCGGTCCAGCCCAATGTCGCTGGGTGGTGCCAGAAGATCCGTTCGCAGTCGAATGATTTGGAAAGTGCCCTGATCGATCAAAGCTATGCCCTGAACGTGGACCGTCACTGATCCCCAACTCCCTCTCACTGTCTCCGAAATCGTGGCGTGGCTGGGTTGCTGTGCGAAGGCCACCACGTACGTGTCTCGCGTGCCGAACCGTTCGTCGCCAAGATAGCGGAAGGTAGCCTCCGGCTGATGCGCCGTTGAGAAATAAAGGCATTTTAGTGCGAAGCCCGACGTGACGGAGTACCCTTCCCTGGCGCCCGTCTGCGTCGCGGGTTTTCCGGTTGCATCTTCACGGTATTCTTCAAATCTTGGAGGTTTTTCGTCGCGGTGAAACAGAATCAAATAGTTGTATTGCAACTGTTCCCGCGCTGTGATTCTCTTCTTCCCTACTTTCTCTTGCGTGATCTCCTCATGAGCAAGCAGGTTGACAACGTCGCGGAAGAAGTCGTCTACGTTCGCGCCGGTCTTCTCCAGGATCGAGGGAAGTGCCTGCTGATCGCTTGCAGGCTGTAGCGTTTTCAGCTCAGGAATGTGCGCAACGAGTTGTTCCAGGGGCGCTTCAAGGTAGGGATGGATATTCTTATAGAAATTCTTTTCCCGCCTGTCCAAAACTTGAAGACCACCGGTGGTCGCGACCTTTGTCATCCCCACGCCTGACGAAACTGCCATCAGCGCTGTTAGCAAAACAAGTCCGATCGAAGGAAGTAGCTGCAAGGGAATCCGCAAGCCACTCATTCCACCGGGCGCCCCACGGAGATCGGAGGACATAACCTTTACCTGACCCGCACGACGTTCAAGTTCGCTGCCTCTACGGGGACGTCGCAAGCGTCGCAAATGTAGCATACGGCCAACCCCTGATAAACCTCACCAACCGGGCAGCCAGGCCATGGGACGCGACACTCCCACACGGAAAACCGGAGGACCCAGCCATATCCATAAACAATTCCGTTTGCAGGACTCGTTCCACTCGTGGGTGTCCCACGCGGCGCTTTTCCGGGTGAGGATTTTGACGCTTTTTTTACTTGACCATAAACTAACTGGTAATAGATAACCTTTGAGGGGTTGTGTGGCTGCCGCATTTACATCCGATCACTCTTTCCCCGTTCCTCCAGCTGCTCCCCCAACCCCTTTTAGAATCAACGGAGCTGTAATCCGATACAAAACAAACCACTTGGCCGTCCCTATCCCCCTCTAGAATCAACACTTCCAAAAAAACAGGGGGGAGGGGGAAGTACACAACGAAGTAACACCGTGCCCGGCGCTTAGCAGACTACAAGTCTTCTCTCGACGCAACCTTCTGGCTCTGCTGAGACTTCTCATCCGGAGGCGATCGCATGGATCGTCGAACCATCCTGCACTGCCACCAAACCAGCGCCAAGGTCGCTGGCAGATCCTTCGCCCGGCCCGCCAGGGCTAGGAAGCAATTGCACGCCACTCCAAAGCGCCGAGGTGTGCCACTCTACTGAAAACCGACTTATTCCCAAATCTGACAACACCCTGTCAGAAATCGAACCGGTAGCCCAGAATCATCTTCGCGATCATGTGGTCCGTCGAGCGTGTTACCCCGACTCCCACGCCAAGATTCACCTCCCACTTCGGCGACAAATTCAGATCGATGGCCGGAAAAATCTGTTGCTGCTGATCCGCCACTGGGTCGAACCCGTCACCGGTCCCACAGAGCCATAATACTCAATGCCTCCCGTCACTTTCTTCGTGAAGTCGTAGCTGACCTTCACGTTGGGCGAAAACACAAATCCCTGATCGACCGATTCTCCGTGCAGCGACCGGTCGAACGCCGGGTTGAATGAAAAATACCACCGCTTCCACTGCTTATCGACGATGGGCCTCAGTTCATAAGTCCAGGTGTCCACGGAATATTGCCGCCGCTGGTAGCCAATCTCCTGCGACAGGCTCAGCCCCACCGGCCAGTTCCATTTCTTGGGCACGCTGAAGCGCGGGCGGATGTGGTCGCCGACCCAGTCGATACCCTTTCCGTCTTGCGAAGATGTGAAAATGTAGAACCCGGTTTCAAACCAGTCGCTGAACCCGTGGGTAATCTCGATGGTTTCGTGCAACTGATGATTCGTGGGCCAGGTGCCGTCGGTCGTGGACTTCGAGCCTTGAAACGTGAAGTTGCTGTGCAGCTCCACCATGGTGTTGCCCTTTTCCACCAGGTCGGCTCCGTACACCTGAATCTCGTAATTATCCTGCGCCCAAACTGGCGCAGCGGTTGTGAACCACACGGCAGCAAATAGCATTACGCCCGCAATCCCAATCAAATTCGACCGTTTCGACAAGATTCACCCTCTCGGCAGCGTTGTCCGTTCCGCTCTTAGATGTTTCTAAAAGGTTCTTAGTGTACAGGAATTTTCGGAAATGGGCTTTTCTGCCTGCTCATGCGTGAGGATGCGCCTTGTCGTAAATGTCCATCAACTGCCGGATGGACGCGTGCGTATATTTCTGGGTTGTCGAAAGCGACTGGTGTCCCAGCAATTCCTGGATCGCGCGCAAGTCCGCTCCGTCGGCCAGCAGGTGCGTGGCAAAGGCGTGGCGCAGCGAATGTGGATGCAGATCCCAATTGATGTTCACCAGCTTCACGTACTTCTTCACGATTCGGCCCACGCTCCGCTGTGTCAGCCGCCTTCCCTTGTAATTCAGAAAAATGGCCTGCGGATCGGTCTTACCGCCGTGGCGCGAATTTTCTCGCAGCAGCATCTCCCGCTCAGGCCAGTACGAGGCTCAGGGCTTCCGCGGCCTTGCCGCCGTATGGCACGATGCGTTCCTTTCTGCCTTTGCCGATCACGCGCACCACTTGATCTTTCTGGTCCATATCGACTTCGTTCAATCCGGTCAGTTCGCTCACTCGCAGTCCTGCGGCGTACAGCAGCTCAAGGATGGCGCGGTCGCGGCGCAGCAGCAGGCCATCCTCCGGCTTTACCAATGTATTCGATGGCGCGACTGCAACCACATCCCGCCCCTTCTTCTTGCTCCTTCGGCCATCCGCCGGACTGTGCATTCCGGCCAACTGGTCCAGGAATCCGCTCATCTCCTCGGCGGAAAGCACGCTGGGAATCCGTTTCGGCAATTTCGGCGTGGGCACCAGCCGCGCGGGATTTTCCCTCAGCAAACCTTCTCGCACGCAGTACTTGAAATACGATCGCAGCGCCGCGAGCTTCCGGGCAATCGAGCTTTTTTCCAGCCCCGCCTCGTGCAGGTGACCGACATATTCGCGAATGACACGGTGATCGATCTTCTTCAAGCCGGGCGTCGCTGTCTCCGGGGGAGTGAGGTACGTTACGAATTGCTCCAGATCCCTGCCCGTAATTCGTAATCGTGTGCGGCGAAGCGTTGCGCACCGACCGGAGATACTCAAGGAATTTGCCCATGGAGGTCTTCATCCCGCCTCACCCCACGATTATAGGCGCACTTCCTGCCGAAGCCTGAACATCGTGAATGGACGGTTATTCGTCGATTTATAGTGCGCCCGCCGGCATGCGCTCTTATAGCTTCGCGGCCACGGGCGCTTCTTCGGGTTGCACAGCGCGTGCGGGTTTTTCTTCCGGCGCCAACTTTTCCCAATCGCATCCTTCTTTGATACAGGCGTACACCGTGCCGATCTTCGTTTTCTTCTCCACCACGAACGGCGCGCCGCACTTCGGGCACGGCTGGGCGATGGGCATGTTCGGTGTTGTGAAATCGCAATCGGGATACCTCGAGCAGCCGTAAAACACCCGGAATCTTCCGCGTCCGCCCTTGCCCATGCTCCCGCGCTTCACGAATTCGCCTTCGTTGCACTTCGGGCATTTGATGCCCATGGTGATCGGCCGCGTGTACTTGCACTTCGGATATCCCGAGCAGCCGATAAACTCGCCGAAGCGGCCGTGTTTTTTCACCAGCCCGTTTCCGTCCAGCGGGCACTTTTCGTCCAGCGGCTCATCCGGCTGGTGCGCAATGCGCGTCCCGGCCACCAGCCGCCGCGTGGTCTTGCAGTCCGGATAACCCGTGCACGCCAGGAAAGCTCCAAACCGCCCGCGCTTCAAGGCCATTTCCTTCCCGCAATTTTCGCAGTATTCGATCTTGTTTTCCGCGTCTTCCGGAATCTCTTCGGAAAGGTCCTGGATGAAATCGCATTCCGGATAGCGCGAGCAGCCCAGGAAGAATCCATGACGGCTGATCCGTTCCAGCAGCTCGCCCTCCCCGCATTTTTCGCACTTTTTGCCCGTCGGGATCCCGGCCTTGTAGGAAACCATTTCGTCTCCGGCCTTTTCCAGGTCGACAACGAACTTTTCCCAGAATTCCTTCACCGATTCCCGCCACGGCATCTTGCCTTCTTCGATTTCGTCGAGCTCTTCCTCGAGTCGCGCGGTGAATTTCACGTCGAACACGTCTTCAAAGCTCTTGATCAACAGAACGCACACGCGCTCGCCCAGCATCGTGGGCGTGAAGCGCCCCTGATCCTTTTTCACGTATTCGCGCTCCACAATCGTCGAAATGATCGACGCATAGGTGGAAGGACGCCCGATGCCGTCTTCTTCCAATTCCTTCACCAGCGTCGCTTCCGTGTAGCGCGGCGGCGGCTCCGTGAAGTGCTGTTCCGGGCGGATCGAATCCAGTCTTCAGAACTTGCCCTTCGGTCACGCGCGGCAGCGCTTTGCCCTCGCCTTCGTCATCCTTCTCATCGTCCTCGCGGTCCGCGGAGACCGCCGGTATCTGGTACACCTTCAAATACCCGTCAAACTTCATGATTGAGCCGTTCGTGCGAAACGTGTAATCGCCGGCCGCGATATCGATCGTGGTCTGGTCGTACACCGCCGGCAACATCTGCGAGGCCACGAATCGCTGCCAGATCAATTGGTAGAGCCTGAACACATCATCGTCCAGATATTTCCGCACATCGTCCGGTGTCCGGGCTGCCTCGGTCGGACGGATCGCTTCGTGCGCGCCCTGCGCATCCTTCTTCGACTTGTAGAAATTCGGCTTCTCGGGAAGATAATCGCTCCCAAACCGCGCCGGGAATCAATTCGCGCACTTGCTCCAACGCATCGTTTGAAACTTGTACGGAATCCGTGCGCATATAGGTAATCAGCGCCACGGAGCCCTCTTCGCCCAGCTCAACGCCTTCATACAGCCGTTGTGCCAACGCCATGGTGCGCTTCGCCGTGTACCGCAACCGGTTGTACGCAGCCTGCTGCAGCTTCGATGTCGTAAACGGTGGAGGCGGATTGCGTCGCTTTTCCTTGAGCGTGACACTCGCCACTTGCCACTTTGCCTGGCTCACCGCCGCTACAATCTCGTCCGCCGCAGCCTGGTTCTTGACCTCGATGTCTTCGCCCTTCATCTTGGTCAGGCGCGCCTCGAAAAGGGGTGGCTCGCCGGCATCCAGCATCGCGTGAATGGTCCAGTATTCCTGCGGCACGAACGCGCGGATCTCCTGCTCACGTTCCACGATCAGGCGCAGCGCAACCGTCTGCACGCGCCCGGCGCTCAATCCACGCCGCACCTTGTCCCAGAGCAGCGGCGAAATCTTGTAGCCCACGATGCGGTCCAGCACGCGCCGTGCCTGTTGCGCATCCACCAGTTGGGAATCCACCTGACGCGGTTTCTCAAACGCCGCTCGAATCGCCTTTGGCGTAATTTCGTTGAAAGTTACGCGAAAGATCTTTTTCGGATCGATCGGCTCAATCTCGATCCGATCCTTTTCCGCCGCTTTTTTCGCGGTTTTGCCCTTGGCGCCCTTCTTGCCGTTTAGCTCGGCCTGCTTTCTCTTCCTCGGCGCCATTCTTCTTCCCGGCCTTCCCGTTTTCTTCGTCCTCCGGGATAAGGTACTTGGCCGGTTTCGACAGCACCATAGCCAGGTGCGCCGAAATTGCCTCGCCTTCTCGGTCCGGGTCGCCTGCCAGGTACACCGCCTCCGCCGTGTTTGCCGCCTTTCTGAGGTCATTGATGACCTTGCCTTTGCCGGGAATAATCTGCAGCGTCGGCTCAAAAATCTTGGGATCATCCAGGGAAATTGGTTTCAACGCTGGCTTTGGTGCCGCAGCCTTCCCTCCTTTCTTGCTCTTTTTCTTTTTCTTCTTCTTGATCTCGTCCTCGTCGATGGGCAGACGGATGCCGATGATTTTCGTCGGCAAATCCATGACGTGGCCAACGGATGCCTTGACCACGTAGTTTTTGCCCAGATATTTATTGATCGTCTTCGCCTTCGCCGGCGACTCGACGATTACCAGTGATCGTGCCATGTGTTCCTTTGTAACCTTAGATTCTTCCGCTGGAAGGGCCGACAGGGCGGTGTGTGTCCTTCTCGCTACCTTTATTACTGTACTGTCTCGCAGCTAACGCACTGTTTCTTGATGCGCACCGGCTTCCTTCCGATGCATGAGGCGTCTGCGGCGGCGCGTCTTCCCCTCTTACGGTAAAACCTTTGTGAACTGTTTTCCCGGCGATTGCCGGATGATGCCTTTCATCTCCAATGCAAAGAGGGTAGCCAGAAGTTCGCTGGAATTCAACCCGGTGGTTTCGACGATGTCATCGATGTGCCGGGATTGTTCCGCGCTAAGTAGCTCGTAAATCCTTTTCTCTGCTGGGCTTAGGCCGTCCGCCGCTAGCAGGTTTCGCTGTTCCGATTCCATCGCTTCGGCCTGCACCAGAACCGCCCTCACCGGTATTGGCAGCTCTTCGATCACGTCTTCCGCGCTGGCCACCAGTCTTGCCCCCTGCTTGATCAACTGGTTAGGCGCAAGCTCATTTCCTGGGTCACGTTGCCCGGCACGCCAAAAACTTCGCGCCCAAATTCCATCGCCAGCCGCGCGGTAATCAACGAGCCGCTATGCTGTTTGCCCTCCGCGATCACCACTCCTAAGGGCATCCCGGCGATAATCCCGTTGTGCACCGGGGAATTTTCCGGCGCCCGATGAACGCCAGTGGGCAATTCGCTGATGATCGCTCCGCGCTCCAACACCTTCTCAAACAGCTTCTTGTTCTCCTTTCGATAGCAGACATCGATCCCTGTTCCCAGCACGCCACGGGCGCGTCCACCCGCCTCTGTCGCGCCTCGGTGAGCAATGGCGTCTACACCGCGCGCCAAGCCGCTCACAATGACCAGCCCGCGCTTCGACAAGTCGCGTCCCATGCGCTCCGCCATCTGCCTGCCATAGACCGTGGGCCTCCGCGTTCCCACGATGCTGATGCTTGAGGCATTCAAGATGCTCGCATCGCCTCGCACATACAGAACAACGGGCGGATCGCAAATCTGCAGCAGCGATTGTGGGTATTCCGGCTCCGTGCAATTCACCACGCGGCAGCCAACCCGGCGGATCGCATCCACCTCCTTTTCCGCCCGCCAGAAAGTCTGCTGCCGGAAGATCGCTTGCGCCGCCGGTGCCGGCAGGTTACAGGCTTCGAGAGCTGTCAAGCTGGGGTGGAAGACCCCATCGGGAGTGCCAAATTCGCGCAACAATCCTGTCGCCAGCCGGGAGGCGATGCCCGGCGCCAACGTCAGCGCCTGCCATGAGAGGGAAGCTTCTGGCTCCATACTTCCCCGAGCCTACGGGCGTGGTAACCGACTTGTGAAGTCCTGTTCTAACAAACATGGATCGCGGTGATCTCGCGCCATGTGCCCCGGCTCGCGGACCGCCTCTTGACGGGTTCTCTTCCTCACCTGAGGTTTCATTTGCTTCTTCGTCTCGCCGACCTCATTCTTGTGCGAGGACGCGGCAGCATGCTCGGACTCAGCCACCTTATTTATCCGTGGGGAATCATTCTCCAGGTCGTCGCCCTCATCCACTTTGTGCGGCGCCGCCCGGAGAATTATTGGTTCTTCATTATTCTTTTCCTGGGACCCCTTGGCGCCGCCGCTTACATTTTCGTCGAAGTCATCCCCGACGCGACACTTTTGCGCGGCGTGTTTCAGGGGTTTGGCCGGCGTTCGCGCATTCAGAACCTGGAAATCCGAATTCTCGACAATCCTTCTGCGGGAAACTATGAGGAACTGGGTGAGCTTTGCCTTGAGGAGAAAAAGTATTCGAAAGCGCGTGACGCCTTCGACAAGGCCATCAGTGCCCGCAACGATTCGCTCCACACTTTTTACTTCCGTGCCCAGGCTGCTCTTGGCATGAATGATCTTGCCGCGTCCATCCCGGACCTGGAGCGCGTGGTTGCAGCGGACCGTAAATTCGATTACTACCGGGCGGCAGGTTTGCTGGCCGATGCGTACGCGCGCACCGGCGAACTGGAAAAAGCCGCTGATCTCTTTAGGCTGGCCACGCAGTTCTCCAGCACTTGCGAAACGCTCTTCAACTACGCTAACTATCTGAAACTGCAAAACAAGACAACGGAAGCGAGAGAATGGACGGCCAAGTTGTTGGCCAAGAAGCGCACTTTGCCACGATACATGCAGCGCATCGAGCGACCCTGGTTCCGCAAAGGCAAAGCCCTCGAACGGGTACTGGGCAGCATCCCTACATAATCGCTCAACTTCCAGCGTGTAAACCGTCCTTCGGCAGAAAACCTCCGGCGCCACTCCAGGCAACGCCGGAGGTTCTCGTACTTCGAACTGTCCGATCTTGCGGGGCCGCGAACCTGCTTCTTCCTATTTGCCGCCGCCGAAGGTAAACAGGTCAAACAGGTCGCTGATCGCGGGCGTGTTCTCCGGCACGTACGGATTGTCGTCCTCCACATGCGGGTTGGGCAGATTGTCGCGGCTGCGGTTGCTGATGGTCGGCAAATTCCAGTTGCGCTCGATGAACTTCAGGATCGAAACGTGGTCTGAATAGTCATGCGAGACGTGACCGGGCCTTGTGTAGGGCGATACCACGATCAGCGGGATGCGTGTACCGTCTCCAAAGAAGTCCAGTGGCTGCACGTATCCGGAATCGTAGTAGCCGCCGCCTTCATCCACGGTCACGAAGATTGCCGTGCTGGCCCAGAGCTTGGGATTCGCCTTCACCGCGTCCACGATTTTCTTCACGAAACCTTCGTAAAGATTCCACTTAGAGGACGCTGGATGGCCGTCCACCCAGCCGCTCGGCTTCACGAAGGATACTGCCGGCAAAGTGCCGTTGGCGATATCCGCATAGAGGTCCGTGGTGTCCTTGATGTGTTCGGTCCGGATGGCATCGTTGGTCATGATCTGCTTCTGATAGTGGAAAGGATTGCAGATGTTGCAGTATTGATCGCTGTTCGGGCCCACGGTGCCGTAGTTGAGCTCGTACTTGTCGGTCAGATACTGGTTCCACTGGTCGTTGTAGCTTTTCCAGGAAACGTGGTGAGCCAACAGGACGTCGGCAATGCTGTGCTGGGTAGTTCCGGGGATCGTGAAGGGTGTGTTGTAGACGTAGTGGTCCGCATAGGCGTCGGAACCGTCGCCAAAATATCCAGGATTGTAGTTATTCAGCAGGTAGTAGTGCCCCGCCTCGCAGTTCGGCTTAATCGGCCGGGGGAGGGAGCTCAGGTACTTAAGAATCGGTTCCACGCCGGGCTGGCTGGGATCCGAGCAGTCGCTGTAGGAACCGCCGCCGTAAACCGCCGAGCCATAGCCGCCGCCTCCATAACCGTCCTCGATCCACCAATTGTTTGTGCCGGGCACCGGGTTCGGGTTTTCAATCTCGTCCACGGTCCCGGCGTTCGGCGTGCCACCCCAGATGAATTCGTTGTGCGGAGGTGTGGCGGCATTGCCGTTTTCATCGCTGAACCAGATGGCATCGCCGAATCCGAGGATGATGCTGTCCAAACCCGTGCCCCCCATCGCGGGCTGGTGGTAGTTGTCGCTGATGGCATAGTTGTCGGCCAGGTACTTCGTGTAGGGCGCATCACCCTGCAGCATGTTGTAGAAGCCCATCGAGGTGGCGCCTTCGCCCGTGGTCTTCGCTGTCGGCGAGTAATCCGTGCTGAAGTTGGATGGCTGAGCGACGCCGTTCACGTTCGAACCCACCGTCACCTCGGTCCAGGTGAACAAATCGGCTTTGCAGCCGCTGGGATTGCGGTGCGTCGCATGCTTCACGTTGCAGTCTTCTTGCTGCCACATTTGGTAGAAGCGGTGCACTGGACTGGCGGCGTACGCGTCATAGGGGAAATTCTCGCCCGTCAACTGGAAGGGCCCGGGAGGCAGCGTGGAATAGGGCGCCGCATGGTGCACCCCGCCGATGCGGCTGTCGGGCACTTTGCCTGTAAGACCGGTTCCACCGGTCAGTAGAAATTGAGAGTAGTTAGGATCCAATCCGTTCTCCGAGGAGGTGGCGTCTCCCAGCGTGCACATCCCGTTGCTGGCGCAAGGGTCCGTGGGTCCTCCGTTCAGCGGCGCGGGCAGGAAAGAATAGAGTGTCTTCTTGGCTGTGGGACTGGGATCGAAGGTGGTGCTGCCAGTCACATCCGCCGAGTATTGTTCGGCAAGCGCGTAGTTGGGGCCCGGGGTGCCGTCTTCGTTGATAATCTTGTGGGAAAGCAGATTGTCAACGTATTGACCATTCTTTGCCTTGTAGGTGGCAAACAAATGATCAAACGACCGGTTCTCACCGACGATCACAATCACGTGCTTGATCGGAGTTTGCGTGCCGCCGTGCTCGTCAGCCTTTGCGTTACTGGTCAAAGGCCCAACGATGCTGAATTGCAGCATGGCGATTGCCGCCAGGCTTATGCGGGTTCCCTGCAAAAGTGTTGCTGAAAACTTCTTCAACGACATAGTGCCATTCCTCCTAAGAGCGCGATTCGAAGAAACGGACTGGGGAGGATAAGTTGCCCTTTTCGCATTGCGGTGTGATTCACCCTGCGTAAATACAAGGTGACACTTTTGACGTGCACTCACTTTTCCGGGGGGAACTTTCCGGGATTTCACTCGTGCTCCATGGCGGGCACACAAAAGAAATCGCAAACGCGGCCTCTGAGGGGGAGATCTATGTCCATTTCTGGACCAACAGAGGAGAATACAAGACGGCCTCCGTGGGCATCGTCAAGGTGATTCCTCGAGCCGGAACATCGAGTGAACCATTCCGGAGCACGATGTTGCAACTCTCTAGTGGTAGCGGTCTCTATTTCATTTTCGACGGCAACTTCAACCGTTCTCCCGCAATCATGAACTCGCCTTTTCCCAGATGGTGCATCGTTCTTGCCCACCTTCTTGCGGGGTCGATCCACGCTTTGACAACCTCAAGGACGAACATGCAATAGCGTTCCACTATTTTTGTGTCTGCCACGCGGCATTCCAGATTGGCATAGCACTCGGCAATCAGTGGCGCTTTTACACTCGCCGCTGGCACCGCTGTCAGTCGGTATTTCTCAAACTTGTCCACCCGGCGTCCTGAAACGTTCCCGCATGCCACGACTTTCCTGGCCAAGTCTGCCGTGGGAATGTTGATCGTGCATACTCTTGTTTCGCGCAGAATCTCGAAAGTGTAATTTCGGTTGCTCACGATGCAGCCCACCAGTGGCGGCTCGAACTCCATCATCATGTGCCAGGACATCGTCATCACGTTCGCGCATCCCTTCCCGCGTGTTGCAAGTAGCACGACGGGTCCCGGCTCAAGTAATCCATAGACCTTTTTCAGGGGGTACATGACCTTCTTCATTCTCGGCCTCCGATTCCATCCACGTTGCTTCCACTCTAGCGCTCCACGGCTGGCGGCACACTGTTTCCCTGCAACTTTTGCATCTTTCCCTTCACGCCGACGCCATCACTATTCCGCTTGGAAACCTGCCCTCGCCCACACTAGAATCCAATTCATGCATTTTCGCCGGGTCTCCCTCATAATCATTGCTCCCGTCCTCCTTTTTCTGTTGATTACGTTGCCGCTCGCGGCACAGTACAGGTCGCTGCAAGACACCGTGGTCATCACCGATGTCAACGTGGTCGATGTCCGTACCGGGGAGATCCGTCCCGACCAGGTCGTGCTGATCGATAGAAACCGGATCGTCGCCGTTGGTCCCCGCAAGCAGGCTCGCTATCCTCGCAACGCTCCGACTATTTTGCATGGCCGTGGCTCTTATCTGATTCCCGGGCTTTGGGACATGCACGTACACCTGGTGTTCGGCGACTGGTTTCCTCGCGCGCAGGAAATTTCTCTTCCTTTGTTTGTCGCCAATGGCGTCACCAGCGTACGGGACATGGGCAGCGAACTGGAAACCGTTCAGGCCTGGCGGAATGATATCGAAGCGGGACGTCTGCTTGGCCCCCGCATCATGGCCTCCGGCCCGATGCTCGACGGCCCCAAGCCGCGATTTCCCAGTTCCATCGCCATCGCCACTCCCGAGGACGGACGCCGCGCCGTCGACACGCTGAAACATTCCGGCGTCGACTTTATCAAGCTACAATCGCTGATTCCGCGCGATGCCGTCTTTGCCATCGCGGAAGAAGCGCGCAAACAGGAAATCCCCTTCGAAGGGCACGTCCCCGATTCCGTCCGCGCCGGCGAAATGTCCAACGCCGGCATGCGCAGTTTCGAGCATATCATCGGCATTTTTGAAGGGAGCTCGCCGCTGGAGGACCAATTCCTCCTGGGAGACAAGTCCGAATCCAAATTTCTTGCGACCTATGACCCGGCTCGCGCTTCCGCGCTCGCCGCGCTTCTCGCCAAGAACCAAACCTGGCAATGCCCGACCCTCGTCTGGGAACGCGGTGGCAACTTGATCGACGTTACCGACTTCACCAAGGATGCTCGCGCAAAATACGTCCCCGCTTACTGGAAAGACCAGACCTGGAAGAAATTCACGGATCAGGTGAAAACGGAATTCAATACCGACGACCTTGAAACCCGCAGGAAATTCATCGAAAAAGAATTGGAAGTCGTCCAACTCCTCCACAAAGCGGGCGTGCCCTTCCTGGCCGGCACGGACACCCCTCCCGGGGTATACGTGTTTCCCGGGTTCAGCCTCCATGAGGAATTGCAGCGATTTGTCGCCGCCGGTTTCACGCCTCTTGAAGCTCTGCAGACCGCCACTCTGAATCCTGCGCGCTTCTTCCAGATGGAAGATCGGCTTGGCACCATTGAAACGGGGAAATTCGCGGACTTGGTCTTCCTCGATGCCAATCCGCTGGAGGACATCCGCAACACCCAGAAGGTTACCGGCGTCATTTTGAACGGAAAATACTTTTCGAGCTCCGATCTGCAGAAGATTCTGCGGCGCGTGGAAGAGTCCGCGAAAAAAGAACCACCTGTGGAGCGATTGGGCAGTTTGTTTTGATGAGGCACGAAGATGACCCTGAAGATACGAGCAAAAGAAAAGTGCCGCTGGGACCTGATCAGTCTCGGCGAAGTGATGTTACGCCTGGACCCGGTCGAGAAGCGCATCTGGACCACGCGAAGCTTTGAGGTTTACGAAGGTGGTGGTGAATACAACGTCGCGCGCGGTTTAAAGCGCTGCTTTGGCATGGACACCGCGGTGGTCACCGCATTCGCAGAAAATCCCGTGGGTCGGCTACTGCAGGACCTGATTTACCAGGGTGGCGTCGATCAGTCGCTGGTGAAGTGGGTTCCCTATGATGGCGTCGGCCGCACCGTCCGGAACGGGTTGAACTTCACGGAGCGCGGCTTCGGCGTGCGCGCCGCTCTGGGCTGCTCCGACCGCGGGCACACCGCAATCTCACAGCTTAAGCCGGGCGAGATCGATTGGAACCACATCTTTGGTTCGCTCGGCGCGCGCTGGTTTCACACCGGGGGAATTTTCTGCGCTTTGTCCGCTTCGACACCGGATGTGGCCGTCGAAGCCATGCAGGCGGCGCGCAAACACGGCGTGATTGTTTCCTACGATCTAAACTACCGCGAGTCCCTTTGGAAGGCCAACGGCGGGAAAAAACGCGCGCAGGAGGTCAATCGCAAGATCGCTCCTTGCGTGGACGTGATGCTGGGCAACGAAGAGGATTTTTCAGCCGCATTAGGTTTTGAGGTGCCAGGTATGAACCAGCATCTCACCAGCTTTGAAGTCGATGGCTTCAAGAAAATGATCGAAAAGGTGGTGCAGGAATTTCCCTTCCACGTGGTGGCCACCACCCTTCGCAAAGCAAAAACAGCCACGCGCAATGATTGGAGCGCCATCTGCTATTACCAGGGCGAATTTTATCAAGCAACGGATCGCGAGGGCGTGGAAATTCTCGATCGTGTCGGAGGCGGCGATTCCTTTGCCTCCGGCCTGATTTACGGATTCCTCGCCGGCAAGGATGCCCAGTGGGCCGCGGAATGTGGCGCAGCCCACGGCGCGCTGGCGATGACCACTCCGGGGGACACCACTATGGTCACGCTGGACGAAGTGTTGAAGCTCATGAAAGGCGCAGGCGCGCGCATCGAACGCTGAACCGTCCTTGCGCGTGCTGATTTGGGCTGGAGAAATGTGTGGACGTGAGGGGATTCCTACCCCTGACTTCCTGCCTGCAAAGCACGAAACTCTGTTCCATGAACTCCAAGGCGTATTTTAACTATCAACGTTTCCAATAAATCGGGGAACCTGCTTTCGCTCAAAAGCTAACCCCAACGCAGTGAAATGTTGGATTCGTGCCCACTTCGTGTACAATCGGGTCCCCCATTAGTTTTCTTGGTTCTTTTCACGCTCATTACACGGACAGTACAATGATGAATGGAGACTGATTGTGCAGAGGCGAGACTTGCAGCGGAGTATGTATGAACTGCGCGACTCCTGCGTGGCGCAAAGGACGCTACTGGCAGGCATCGGTGCATTGTGCGTCGCGGTTGCCTGGTGGTTGCTCTTCGCGGGAGGACTGCACACTACAGGAAGCTGGTTGGGAAGGACTTGGGAACCAGGTGACGCGAACCGCAGAGCTTTGCTTGTCGCTGCTCTTTCCATTTATTACATCCGGATCCTTTTCACGGAGTTCGTATTTCTGAAACGCGGCGTGAGTTGGAGTGAAGTTTCGACGATTGCACCGTGGATGTTGTGCATCTACCTCCTACTAGCAATCTCAGGCGGCATCGACTCCAGGCCCGTGGGCGCGGTGGCCGTCATGGGCACATTGCTGTTTGTCGTCGGATCGTGGATGAATTCGCATGCGGAATACGCCCGTCACAATTGGAAACGACTTCCGGAGAATCGCGGACGGCTGTACACGCAAGGACTCTTCCGGTACTCGAGACACCCAAACTATCTAGGCGACCTTATTTCGTTCTCAGGAGTCTGCCTGATTTCGGGAGCTTGGGTAACGACAGTCATCCCGGTGTTGATGTTGGCTGGATTCGTATTCGTGAACATACCGGTGCTTGACTCTCATCTTCACGACCATTATGGCGCGGCGTTCGATGAGTATGCGGAGCACACTCGCAAACTGATTCCCTTCCTTTATTGATTGCTCGCCTCGCCATAATGCTGTAACAGCCTTTCAACAGCCAATTTGGGTCCGTCCCATCTTCCAACAACCTCGGCAAACGCGGCCGCTTTCGATTTGGCCGTTTCGTCGTTCAACAGTTTCACAATCGCCTCTTGAACCATTCGCGACGGGTTTCGCGACTTCCGGACGCGTATCGCGAATCCTAGCCTTTCCAGACATGCCAGGTTTGCGACCTGCTCCATCTGCATGCCAACGCCAACCACGGGCTTGCCTGCCAGCGCCACGGTCATGACGGTTCCGATTCCCCCATGAATCACTGTCAGGTCTGCCATTCTGTTGACCTGCAACGCAGGGACCCAATCGGTCACGACAACGTTCGAGGGAATGCGGACGTTCGGAACCTGGGCAAGCTGAAACTTCACTGGAGCGATGACACGGTACGGTTTCCCCTCGAAACTCTCAATGATTCTTGCGACGCTCCCGCGCGTACCAGAACTTCCCATGGCGAAGTAAATGAGCGGCCTGTCCCTTGGAATCTCCGTGATTTTTTCAGGCATCGGGAATTCTTCCTGGGGGATGAGGGGCCCGATGAAAACATGATTGGGCGGCAGATTGACGCCGGAAAATTCTGGTGGCTCTGCGACCAGCGCAATATCGCCACGCCAGTAGACGAAAATCGACTCGTATCCAGGAACGCCGAAGTGCGTTGCAGCCCGGTTTACAGAATTCAAAAGCCGTGCTTAATCCAAAAATTGATGAACGCCGAGATGCACCGGTCTGCCATGATCTTGATAGCAATAGGCTGCAGGTGGTCGGTCATCCCCGCGCCATGCTCGAAGAAATCGGGAAGCCAAGTGGACTGCACGACCCAAACGAGGGGAATTTGGAGCGCACGGCAGCTAACAGGAATCGATGGATACGATCCCGTCACGACTGCGACGGGGGCCAGCCGTCTAAGTGCGGCTACCTCGTTCTCGACGCGCTGAGCCATCTCAGCATCCGTGAAGGCCGGAGCGAACTTTTCGCCGAGATCCACTTTAGCGATGTGCTCGATCTTCTCTGGCGTGAGGCGCGGCTCCATCCGTGTCAAAGCAAAACCGTGCTTCTCAATCAGCGATTCGAAGTCGCCGCCATCGGAGATGAAGTGACATTCAAAGACCTTGCTGGCTAGTGGGTCACGCGCAACTCTTTTGGCGATCTCTAGCATTCGGCTCGTCTCAGCCAAGTTGAAAGCACAAGGAGCAAAGAGCAGGGTTTTCTGGTGCGCGGCGCCGCTCTCAATCACATCAGCCATCGAAATGCCCGTTCGACGAACGCTTTCGCGCTGTTCTCTATACACGCACCATGAGCGAGGATCAGCTTGTCGAAATCCCAGGAAAGGAGCTTCGCGAGTGATCGTCGCGCGAGGTCTCGACGAATGAAGGACAGCCTGATGTCGAGCGGAACGCCCCCAAGTGGAGATACCACACCCTCCAGTTCGAAGAAGGCATTGCGAAACAGCTTACCCTTCGCCGGCGAATAAATCTGGATCAAGTCATCCAAAATGACAGTCCCAGATCTCTTGTGGGGGAAAATGACTTCTTCGATGAGCGGGTTTCCCCATGAAGCGCTCAATATGAAATGCCCCGCCGACATCTACAAACCCTCCACGCGGCCCTATCGTGGTATCGGAGAACTCTCCTATCCCTTCCACGATCGCACCGCGCTGGTCACTTGTTGTGGGAGGATCTGCATTTTCCGCAAGAAAATCAATCTCAGCACTTCTCTCGCGGGTCAGGCGGTGGGCATTAAAGAAGTCGACGACGACATCTGGCTGGTGAGCTTTATGGATTATGATCTGGGATACTTCGATCTGGAGACTCGGGTGCTCGAACCGCTCGAAAATCCGTTCGGTCCAAAAGTGTTACCCATGTCTTAGGTACGTTGTGTCACCCATGTGTCCGGGCCGGACCCACGTGAATTTGGTGGACGTGAGGGGATTCGAACCCCTAACCCCCTGTTTGCAAAGCGGGAAAGCAAATTTGCAGAATCTTGCCGGAGCCGACGCAACCCGCTAAACAGCAACAACCTGCGGTAAAACGCAGCAAGCAGTTTTTCTCCTTTTTGTTCGCTTTTCTTTTCAAATTTACGGCGATTTGTCGCGACTTGTACTACGTTTTCACTACGTTAGCATCAACCCCTGCCAATCCTCTACCGTGTCAAAAGCCGGCCCGGAGACGCACCATCACGCAAGGGAAAGCAGCAAACTGCACAGAAAGACGAGGCTTAGTTAGGAGCGAATTTTGGCTCTCCTTGCTGCTTGGCGCTGCATGGAGAAGCAGGTGCTCGTACGTGCTTTGGACGGCAGGGTATGGCACAAAGTACGTCACAAATTTTTCCTTCATTTTGGGGACGAAATGCGTTGGGTTACACTTCGAAGAAGGTGCATGTGTCACCGGCCGATGTGAGCAAGGTCACGTTTGAGTCAGTTCTTACGGGAGCGATAATTGGACTAGGCGGCAGAAGAACAAGGAGGTAGCCATGCCAGAGAGCGTTTTGACGAAAGCGATCAACGCCGAGAGGGACCCCACGAAGACCACCTCCGACGTACCTCCGAAAAGATCCTTTAAAGCCTACAATTCCTTTCAGATCGCGCAGGCCCAGTTCGATAAGGTAGCCGAATACTTGGGGCTCGACTCGGCCACCAGAGATCTTTTGCGGTATCCGCTGCGCGAGTACCAGTTTGCCATTCCCGTTCGGATGGACGACGGTACGGTCAAGGTTTTCCGGGGTTTCCGCGTTCAACACAATGACGCCCGTGGGCCCGGCAAGGGCGGCATACGATTCCACCCGCAAGAAACGATCGATACCGTTCGAGCGCTGGCAATGTGGATGACGTGGAAGTGTGCTGTCGTGGATATTCCACTCGGTGGGGCGAAGGGCGGTGTGATTTGCGATCCGCATAACCTCAGCGCGCGAGAACAGGAGCAGATTTGCCGCGGCTGGGTGCGGCAGGTGGCAAGGGATGTCGGTCCAGTGACCGATGTACCCGCTCCGGATGTGATGACTGACGCGCAACACATGCTGTGGATGCTCGACGAGTTCGAGAAGATCCACGGTGGGCGTTTCCCCGGCTTTATCACCGGAAAGCCTGTTGGTCTTGGTGGCTCACTCGGTCGAACTGAAGCGACTGGATACGGCGTTGTCATTACCCTTCGCGAGGCCCTCAAGGAATTAGGCATCCGGCCCGAAAATACCGAGGCCAGCGTCCAGGGATTCGGAAATGTGGCCCACTACGCTATCGAGCTCTATCAACGGTTGGGAGGGCGGGTCATCGCAGTCTCCTGCTGGGACCAGGCGGACCAGTGTGCATACACCTACCGCAAGCGAGACGGAATCGATATCAACCAGCTCACTTCGATTACGGATCACTTTGGTGGGATCAATAGCGCCAAAGCCAAGGGGCTGGGCTATGAGACGCTACCGGGAGAGGCATGGCTTGAACAAGATGTCGACATCCTCATTCCGGCGGCGATGGAAAACCAGATCACTGGAGATAACGCCAGCCGCATCGGTCCAAAAGTACGAATCATAGCGGAAGGGGCCAACGGACCGACAACACCGGAAGCTGATGCTCAGATCAAATCACGCGGCATTTGGGTCATCCCAGACTTTCTGGCGAACGCCGGTGGCGTGACCTGCAGCTACTTTGAGCAGGTGCAAAGCAATATGAACTACTTCTGGGAAAAAGACGAGGTTCTCGGCAAACTCGATTTGAAAATGACGGCCGCCTACTTCGCCGTTTCCGATTTGGCCCGCCGGGAAAAGCTGTATATGAGAGATGCAGCCTACGCAATTGCGATTGGCCGCGTAGCAAAGGCGTGCCACGAACGAGGCTGGGTGTAACGGTCGTCGCCAACCACAGCGAGATGCGTGCCGCCGTTGTACCGCGCGTTGAAACGCACGGCATCCGCTATGACGCAGTGGGAGGAGTCGATGAGCGGGCTGAAGTCTCTTAGTGCCGAGTTGCCGGTCTTCGACCGTAAATTCTGGGACGGTACCTTCCGGTGCACGCAAATCGGCTCTGGGTCACTCGGTGGCAAGGCCCGCGGCTTGGTTTTCATCAAAGATCTCCTTGCGGCACAGATCGAACCCGATTGCTTCCATGATACTGATATTAATGTTCCAACCATGGCAGTCATTGCGACGGACTGTTTCGATCAATTCATCGCACAGAACCGCCTGTCTGAGTTGCCCTTCGAAGAAATGTCCGACGACCGCATCGCCCACGCGTTTCAGAAGGGCGACCTCCCGGTCGAACTCCTCGGTGATCTCCGGGCGCTGATCCTTCAAGTCAAAACTCCCTTGGCGATCCGCTCTTCAAGCTTGCTCGAGGACGCACTCGAGCGTCCTTTTGCCGGCGTCTACGCAACGAAGATGATCCCCAATAACCAGTTCGATCCGGACATGCGATTTCGTCGACTCGTGGAAGCCATTAAATTTGTCTACGGGTCCACCTACTTCCGCGAGGCCCGAGACTATCTCCGGACTACCGGGAACAATCAGGGCGAAGAGAAGATGGCGGTCATTATCCAGGAAGTAGTCGGCCAGCGCAGAGGAGACCGTTATTATCCGGACATCTCTGGCGTGGCGCGCTCCTACAATTTCTATGCGTTTGAACCTGCGCGCCCGGAAGAGGGTGTTGTTACGGTGGCATTGGGATTGGGGAAAACAATTGTGGATGGCGGCGTGGCCTGGTCTTTTTCTCCTAAATATCCCAAGAAACCACTCCCGTTCGCTTCCGTGGAGGAGTTGCTGGAGGGCACGCAAACCGAGTTTTGGGCAGTCAACATGGGCAAGCCACCTGCATACGATCCGAGCAGTGAGACCGAATACATGGTGCACGCTAATCTGGCGGATGCGGAGGCTGACGAGTCACTGTACCTCCTCGCATCAACCTTCGATCCGGAACGTGACAGTGTCGTTCCGGGGATTGGACCTCGCGGACCACGGGTCCTGAATTTTGCCCCGATGCTCGTGCAGGAGGAGTTTCCGCTGAACGACCTTGCGAAAGCACTGCTCAGCGCAGCGGAGAAGGCCACAAATGCCAAGGTGGAGATCGAGTTCGCCATTGCGTTTCAAGGACGGGCGGGAGAACGTCCACGTGCGCGCGTGGGATTCCTGCAGGTTCGTTCCATGGTGGTTTCCGACCAGGTGGTGGAAGTCCCCGTCGAAGCTCTTTCCGATCCCCAAGCCATTGTTGGGTCGGACATGGTGATTGGCAACGGTGCTGACGATGAAATCCAAGATATTGTCTTCGTGCGGCCAGAAAAATTCTCCGCCTTACGCACACCTGCTATCGCTCAAGAGTTAGGGTCGATAAACCGCGAATTGCAGGCACAGCGCCGACCCTTCCTGCTGATAGGATTCGGCCGCTGGGGTAGCTCCCATCCATCACTCGGCATCCCCGTGGACTGGAGCCAGATTTCCGGGGCGAGGGCGATCGTCGAGGCGACACTGCCAGAGATGAATGTGGAGTTGAGTCAGGGTTCCCACTTTTTCCATAATCTGTCGAGTTTTCGGGCAAGCTACTTCATGGTGCAATACGGTCGACAGCTTGGAATCAATTGGGATTGGTTAAACCGGCAACCCGTGGTGTGCGAAACGGAACTCGTCCGGCATGTACGGCCGACAGCGAAGCTCTCGGTGCGTGTCGACGGGCGTACCCGCCGGGGTATCATTCTGTCGAAGGCTCGAGTCGATACTAGCGAAACAAAGCGGTGAAACCTGACGAACCACAATTCGGGACCATGCTCCACGCTCTGCAGGAACGGGCAAAGGAATTAAACTGCCTTTATCTGGTGGGCGAGCTTTTGAGCAAGTCGGACCGCCCTCTGGACGAGATCTTCCGCGCCATCATTGAGGTTCTGCCGCCGGGTTGGCAGTACCCACAGGAGTGTCAATCACGGATCATCTTTGAAACGTTGTTAATCCAACGTCCAGACTTTCAAGCCACGCCTTGGGTGCAACAAGCGGACATCACCGTGCAAGGAGAACGTCTCGGCGTTGTGGAAGTTTCGTATCGGCGAGAACTTCCAAGATCGGACGAGGGCCCTTTTCTCAAAGAAGAGCGCAAGCTGATTGAGACGATTGCTGAGCGGATCGGGAGTGCGATTACGCAGCGACGGCTGAAGGCGGCGTTTGGGGCATGGTCCGCTGCGGATGCTGCGGCGACAGTCCAGGGGGAATGGCGCGTGGTCCTCGAGTTCCTACGCGATACTGATCCCGCCCTGCTGAAGCGCATTTCCCGCAAGCTGATCAATCATTTGAGTTGGAGTGGGGTGCTGGAGGCTAAGGAATTATTGCAGCGCGGAGAGGCTATCTCGCCAGAGGAAAATCGTCCCGCTAGCGACGACAACCGCCCTCTTCCTCAGGATGTGCATGGAAATGCTACCAACTTAACGACCGCGGCTTTTCAGATTGCCGGGGAACACATGAGCGAGAACGAAATCCTCAATTGTGTGACCCGCTGGATTAAGGAGGACAAGTCCAGCTTTCTAGTGCGGGCCCTGGAAAACCAGGACACCTCTCTCGGGGAAATTATGGAGTGTGTCGAACGATATCGGCACATCGGTGTCGAGGAGAGCGAACTTTCACTCTACACTCAGAAGGGGCTACGCGTATCGCTGATCCGTCGATTTTTTTCCGAAAATCTCGAGTTCATTAATGTTGCCAAGAATTTCATTGAAGTTAATGACTTCTATGATTTGTTGGGGAAGATAATCTTCCCACCAGGCTGCCATGGCAAGCTGGGCGGCAAAAGTGCGGGCTTATTCCTCGCCAAGAAGATCATCGACAAGGCTCCTGAAGCAAGTCCAGTTCTGCATGAAGTTAAGGTTCCCAAGACCTGGTACCTCACATCCGACTGGATTCAGAATTTCGTCCACCATAACGATCTGGAGGATGTTCTCAACCGGAAATACATGGAGATCGACCAGGTTCGGCAGGAATACCCGCATCTGGTAGCCCTATTCAAGAGTTCCTCTTTCCCATCGGAGTTCTCCAAGGGGCTCGCTCTTGCGCTTGAGGATCTCGGAGATGTTCCGCTGATCGTCCGCAGTTCGAGTTTACTCGAAGACCGTCCTGGATCCGCTTTCTCAGGCAAGTATAAGAGCCTGTTTCTGGGAAATCGCGGCACCAAGGCACAACGACTGTCCGCACTGATGGACGCTATTGCCGAAGTGTATGCCTCGATCTTCGGACCGGATCCCACCGAATACCGTGCCGAGCGGGGCCTTCTGGATGTTCACGAGGAGATGGGCATCATGATCCAGGAAGTCGTCGGCCAGACTGTTGGCAAGTACTTCCTGCCTGCGTGCTCGGGGGTTGCGTTTAGCAACAACGAGTTTCGCTGGTCTGCCCGCATCAAACGGGAGGACGGCCTGATCCGGCTCGTGCCGGGTCTGGGAACACGCGCCGTGGACCGGGTCGCCGACGATTACCCGGTGCTGATCGCCCCGGGTCAGCCAAGTTTGCGTGTGAACGTGACTGCCGACGAAGTATTGAGATATTCACCCAAACGAGTTGACGTCATCAATTTGGACAGCAATGTCTTTGAAACTGTCGAGGCCTCAGAGCTGCTGCGCCGCTCCGGCGCCGACTATCCACAAATTCGCAACCTAATTTCACTCGTGAGCCATGACCGCATCGAGCCCTTGATCGGTCCACTGCCAGACTTCCAGTCTCAGGATGCCGTTTTCACCTTTGAAGGGCTGATCGCGGAAGACCCCGTTTATAACCTGCATTCGCGACTTGCTGAACCTACTGCAATCCAAGCTCGGGTCACCGGTGGACATCGAGTTTGCCTACGATGGGACAGATTTCTACCTGCTGCAGTGCCGACCCCAGAGCTATGGGCCAGACGCGCTTCCAGCTGCAATCCCACAGAACCTGTCGCCGGACAACGTAATTTTCTCCGCTGCTCATTTTGTTTCGAACGGCAAGGTGCCGGATATCACGCATATTGTGTACGTTGACCTCGAGAACTACAGCCAGCTTCCCGACCAAGCGGCAATGCGCGATGTTGGGCATGCAGTCGGCCGATTGAATAAGCTGTTGCCGAAACGCCAGTTTATCCTGATTGGTCCCGGGCGCTGGGGCAGTCGCGGAGACATCAAGCTAGGGGTCCCGGTGACCTATTCCGACATCAGCAACACGGCTATGCTGGTCGAAGTCGCGCGCCAGAGAGGGAATTACCTGCCAGAGTTGTCGTTCGGGACGCACTTCTTCCAGGATCTCGTAGAGGCCTCGATACGCTACCTGCCGCTGTACCCGGATGATCCAAAGACGACGTTCAAAGACCTGTTCTTTCAACGATCCCGCAATGTACTTCGGGAGGTGCTGCCCGAATTCGCGCACCTCGCTGAGACGCTTCGGGTAATCGACGTACCGATGGAAACAGGAGGACTGATCCTGCGAGTGCTCATGAACGCGGACCTGGACCAGGCGGTTGCATTCCTATCGCCCACGCAGAAAGTGGTCGGATCAATCGAATCCGATGCTGACGTTAGCGAGAGAGGAACGGATGAACACTGGCGCTGGAGATTTCGCATGGCACAGAAGATCGCCGCAGAGCTTGATCCACGGAAATTTGGGGTGAGAGCCTTCTATCTAATCGGCAGCACGAAAAACGCCACCGCCGGGCCAGCCAGTGACATTGACATCCTCCTGCATTTCCAGGGAAACGAAGAGCAGCGGAAAGACCTTATGCTCTGGCTCGAGGGGTGGAGTCGATGCCTCGGAGAAATCAACTTTCTGCGTACCGGATATCGCACCGATGGCCTTCTCGATGTGCACCTGGTGACTGATAGGGATATCTCAGCGCGGTCGAGCTTCGCAGTCAAAATCGACGCCATCACAGATCCCGCGCGTAGACTGCCAATGCAGGATTCACACGCCTGAACTAAAGCAAGTCGCGTGTTGCGTGCTCGGGTGATTCCAACTCAAATCGCACTAGAGCAAGCTCGGGTCCATCGTGAGCGCCGTTGATGCATGTTGTCCGGCCCATCCGGATCTTCCAAAGACCCGTAAGCCTGGCCGACTCGTGGATGTGGCCATGCAACGTCAGGAGGGGCTGGCGTTCTTCGATGAGCCGTCTCACGGCGATGCTACCGACATGAACATCAAGGGCGACGTGCTCATACGTCTTTCCATCAAGGGCGGCACGGTCTAACGGCGTGTCGTACGGTGGTGTGTGAAACAGAAAAACCGCATGATCGAGAGAATCCTCGCCCACCAGCATTGCCAAGTCTTGCTGAATTGTTCCCCATTTAATCTCGTTCGTCTCCACCGGCGCACTCTTGTATCCGTCTTCCGGCGAAACGCAGCCGGGAGAAACGTGCCGGGAGACGTCATAGCGTTCCCAGTCCTTTAGCAAGAATGGAGTTGGGGGGACGCATGCAAAACCGTAGATAGGAAAACTCCCAAGCAAAACTTTGCGCTTGTGTATGTGCTGCCACAGACCCAAGGTTTGACCAGCAATGAATCGCTTTTCCTCGTGCCGTGGGTCATCGTTCCCAAGAATCAGAAAGATGGCGGGGTAGGCTTCTCGTAGGGTGTCTCGCACCTTCGTGAAGACAGGCATTAGATATGAACAAACAAAATCATCCTTCTCAGTACAAAGCGGTGTTCGCGAAAAGGAGCCGGAAGGGAGTAGCTCCCCGCCGAGAAATACGGCCGCCGGGCGCTCCCCCACAATTCTGGCGATGAGTTTCTCGTACCGCTGGGTTTGACCGTGAAAATCTGTAGCAAAGAAGCAGGTGATCAAGCTTCTGTTCCTCAAGTGAACGGCTTGTCATCCATGATACTCGGATTTTCAATTTCGGCCGCTGCCCTGGAAACATGCGCTTTGGCCGCCTATTGCTCAATGCCTCAGTTCTCCCAGAGCTGGACCATTCCTTGAGCTGTCACAAACACGCTTTTTCCGCAGGCAGGTTTTCACGGCAGTCTCTAGATCTTTGTGTGCCACGGGTTTCTCAAAATAATCTGCCGCCCCCAGGTTCAGCGATGCGAGGTAACAACGTATCTCGTGATGTCGGGCTAGGACCAGAACTTGGATGCGGCTCGGCGTCCGAGCCTTCGCACGCTTAGCGCAACGGATCAACTTTGAATGAGATCCCGTGCTGGCGCGATCACCCCACTTGGCCGTAGGTCGAACGAATTAGCGGAGCGCACGATCAAAGTAAAGGACGACTACTACGTTTTTACCTCGGCATGTGAGACCAAGAAAGAAGACAGTCGCAACTTATGGAAAAAGAAGGTTCTGGTGGACGTGAGGGGATTCGAACCCCTGACCCCCTGCTTGCAAAGCAGGTGCTCTCCCAGCTGAGCTACACGCCCAATCCTACCATTTGCTAAATACATTGTACCTCAGCCACTTACCTGGTTTCCAGTTGGGACCATTGGGACCATGATCATCCCTGTTTTGCCAGCTCAGACACGACTTTCCGCCGATATTCAGTCGGAAAATGCGTGTATTTGCTGGTCGTTTTCAAGGATGTATGGCCCACCCATTTCTTGATCAAGTCACCAGGTACGTTGTTCTGCTGAAGAACTGAGATCCTACCGTGACGGAAAGCATGAGTCGTCCCGATGGGAATCCCAAGTTTCTTGCAGAGTGGTTTCAGCACATGACGATTCACGTTATTCACCACCAGAGGAGTTCCGTTCTTCGTTTGGAAGACTCGGCCACTCTGACGATCGCAAAGGTATTCTTTCACCATCGTCATTGTCTCTGGATCGACATCGATTTGCCGATGACCCGCCTGCGTCTTTGGAGTCACTTCCTGTAACCTATAAGTGCTCCGTCGAATGCGAATCACAGACTCCTCGAAGTCGAGATCCTCGACATGAAGACCAGCTATTTCCCCAAATCGCATTCCAGTCGCAAACTGGAGAGCAAATAGAGGTCTGTATTGGCCTTCTGCTGCGTCGATGATCTTCTTCGTTTCCTCTGGTGTGAAATAACGCTGTTCCTTCTCGGGAATGCCTGGCAATCTAATCATCCATTCACGCGTGGGTTTCCCGAGGATCAGCTTCAGGATTTTCCACACGTTATGAATCGACTTCGGTGCCAGTTTTCCCTCGTTCTGAAGACCTGAAATCCACTCCTGGACTCTCTTCTCATCAACCATGTCAACGGGAAGAGTCCCAAAAGAGGGAATCAGGTGCTTCTTGGTGATGTAGTGGGACGAGTTTCGGGATGACGGTTTGTGCATGGTGAGGACGTTTTCTTCCCACCACTTTGCCTTCTCAGCGAACGTTTCAACAGGTTTGATTGCATGGTCCAGATGAGTCTCGGTGTTGACGCCCATCTCTTCCAGCAATGACCTGAGCTTGCGTTTCGCCTCAGGCTTCGTCATCTCCTTTCTCGGGCCAATCGCTATTGACTTACGTACCCGCTCCACTTGACCAGGGACGTCACAATAGAATCGGCCATGCCACATATCACCTTTTGCGACTACACTTCCTGCTTGACCACTGCGCCTTGCCATGGATCTCCTCGATCCTTGACTCGACGCCTCTCTATTAGATGACGATCGACTTCGTCACCTAAACTCGTTGATAACGCCACTTCTTCTGAGCTAGACAATCTACTAGCTCCTTTTTGTGATTGCAGGTGCTACAAGGAGGGTCTGAAACCCTAAGAAAGATTGCCGTGAGGCAGAGCCTTGAAGAAGGGGCGAACTCGCCCGACTGAAGATAACCCATTATAAGGCGATTTAAGGCCTCCCGTCAATAGTTCTAGTCTTACCACTATGATACTACTTATAATAGCTATACGCGCCTGTAAAGGGGCTTTGCTGCTAGGTTTAGAGGGTGGTTCTGCTATACTCGGGCTCTAGGAGGCAACTATGGCCAATGCGCTGGATGTGCTGAAGGCCGAACTATCCGAGGCTAAGAAGAGAGTAGTTGCCCTGGCTACAGCGATCACCGTTCTAGGTGGTAAATCAACCAGTGGCAAGCCCTCCACTATGTCCTCTGCTCGGCGGCGGAAGATCAGCCGAGCGATGAAAGCGGCTTGGAAGAAGAGAAAAGCTGGGAAGAGCTAGAACTCCTCCCAGCCTTTTGTTGTGGTTTATGGTTATTTCTCTCGTCTAACATCCTGCAGCATGTAGTTGAGAGATTGTTTTGTTAGCTTCACGCATTCAGGCTTATCCCAATCGCCCGCTTCCTGACGAACCCAATCATCCAGGCCAGTGACGTGGCCTGTGAGTTCCTCGATGGCAGACAACTGATCATAGAGTTGAACCTGAGTCGTGACGGCTTGTTGGAGGAGTGCAATGAGTTTCTTCCGATCAGATGTCTTCACTCTGATCATGAATTGTTCCTCGCACCAGCTTCGAGCACGACGTGAAACTGTTTTTCTTCCAATTCGCAAAGGAAGTGACAGTACACATCGGCCAGTTGCTGATCATCAAAGGCTCTGCATCCTCTCTTGAAAGGAGCGAACGTGGAGCCTCTTGCTATTCTGCCTTTCTCATCATAGTTAACGTGATAGAGATAGCAGCGCTTGCTGGCTGTCGGCGGGTCCGTGACTATGTAGAACAGCTTTCCTTGAGGAGCTTTGATTGATTCGGTCATGAGCTCCTCCCGGACTTGACCACAGTTGTGTCCCACCCGAATTGCTGAATGATTCGGGCATGCGAACGAGTGGACAAATCGTTCGCCATGGTCTGGACTTGCGACAGAGAAGCTGCATCGGCCGCAATGACGTATGGGCGCCGCTTGCAGACAAGTGTCACAGCTTCTTGTCCCGTCCTTGAAACAACGAAGTCCCAGAACCATTGCTGTTGGTCTTCGTCGTAGCTGGGGAATAGAATCGACGTGATTCACCCCGTACCAGAACATCAGCCACATAGCGACGCCAGCTAACAGACTGCCGAGCATCGTTGGAGTTAGAATTAACATTGATAAAGCTCCTAGTTTTGAATTGATCAGGGGTGGGCTCGAAACCCTGGACGGGAATCGCTCCCAACCTCGGAACTAGGGCTTCATCCAATTTGGAAATTCCGCCTCGCGCGAAAGCAAAAAGCCCCTCTCGCTCATGGCAAGAAGGGCTTCTGATGTGGGTTGGAGATTTAACTATCGGATTTTAGATATTTCTGTCTCGCGCGTTGGCCCTCTGGGGCAATTGCTTACGGCGCCCCAAGAGAGAGTTAGGGTGGCTTTGCTGAAGATCTCGTCCCAGAGCCACGTCGAAAGCCGGGGTACTGATACGTACTTGGGAGGTTACCCCGTTTGGACGTAGCCGCTCGGCGGCGGACGCTTCGCGTGAGGTAACCGAGCGTTGATTGCTTGATGGCTTGGATATACGTGTGGGTCACAGGAGGTGTTCCCGTGACCCATCTACGCAAACTGCTGCTGGAGGAACTCCAGCGGCGTAATTACTCTCACGAAACTATACGCAGTTACGTCCATGCCGTCGAGGATTTTGCTCGACAATTCAACTGTCCCCCGGACCGCTTGGGCCCTCAGCACATTCGTCAATATCAGGCCGAGCTGTTCCAAAAACGAAAATTGTCTTCGGGTACGGTTGGGATCCGTCTGGCGGCCTTGCGGTTCTTCTACACCAAGACTCTCAGAAGGAATTGGAGCATCGCAGACACTCCGTATCCAAAAAGGACCCATCGCCTGCCAACGATCCTCAGCCAGGAAGAAGTTGCTCAACTCATCCATGCAGCGCGCACTCCTTGTGAACGGATTCTGCTTATGACCCTCTACGCCACCGGCGTCCGGCGCTCCGAGTTGACGCACCTAAAAATCAGCGACATCGACAGTCAGCGCATGGTGGTGCACATCCGCGGCGGTAAGGGTCGCAAGGATCGCGATGTCATGCTCAGCCCCAAGCTACTCACGGCACTCCGCACCCACTGGCGTTTCTACCATCGCCAATCCAGCACCTGGCTGTTCCCCAGCAACTATCGCCAGGATCGGCCGATCGATACGAAAACCGTTTGGCACGCATGTCAGAAAGCCGCCCAGCGCGCCGGCCTCCAAAAACGTGTTCATCCCCATACCCTTCGCCACTGTTTTGCGACACATCTCTATGAAGCCGGCACGGATCTCCGCGCCATTCAGGTCCTGCTCGGACATGAAGATCTGAAAGACACCCTGATTTACGTGCACCTGGCGATACAGCGCCTCAACGCCACCGCGAGTCCTTTGGACTCGCTATCCATCTACGACAAGCCCATCGGCGAGAAATAGATGAGCCGGCCGCCTCTGGAGGTGGCCGATATCATCCGCGCTGCCGGAGATGCTTTCATCGAACGAAACCGCCATTGGCTTGGTTGGAAGCATGTCAAAGTGCTGTTAGCCATAGCCAGGTGTCGTACCGCCGCACTCGGCGGCCATCTCGATGAATGCACTCGTTGCGGGCATCGCGCCATCTCCTTCAATAGCTGCAGAAATAGGCACTGCCCGAAGTGTCAGACTGCCGCACGGGAACGCTGGATCGCGGCGCGTCAGCGAGAACTGCTCCCCGCGCGCTACCTGCACGTGGTCTTCACCCTGCCCCGCTACCTAGCCCCACTGGTGCTGCAAAATAAAAAGGTTATCTACGATCTTTTGTTCCGTACCAGTGCAGAAACCCTTCTCGAGGTGGCACGCGACCCGCGACTGCTCGGTGCGGAGATCGGTTTCTTCAGTGTCTTGCACACTTGGAGCCAACAACTCGATATTCACCCGCACGTTCATTGTGTCGTGCCCGCCGGCGGCCTCTCTCCCGATCACAACCGTTGGATCCACGCACGAGAAAACTACTTCCTTCCCAAGAAAGTCCTGCGCAAAGTCTTTCGCGGCAAGTTCGTTAGCGCTCTCGAGCGGGCTTTTCAGAATGGTCAGCTCAACTTCCATGCCGATCTGAAGCTGCTGGCAAATCCCAAGACCTTCGCCGCTTGGCTACGACCGCTGTTTCGAGAAAAGTGGGTAGTGTACTTGAAGCCTCCCTTCGGTGGCCCGGAATACGTGCTGCAATATCTCGGCCGCTACACCCATCGCGTGGCCATCTCCAACCATCGCCTGGTCTCCTTTGCCGATGGCCAAGTCACTTTTCGTTGGCGCGATTCCGCTGACGGCAACAAACAAAAACTGCTGCCCCTGCCCGTCAATGAATTCTTGACCCGTTTTTTGCTGCACATCCTTCCGCAAGGCTTCGTGCGTATTCGGCATTTCGGCTTCTTGGCCAACCGCCGACGCACCACCCTTCTGCCGCTCTGCTTTCAGTTGCTGGGCGCAACCCCAGAACCACCAGCCGAAGAACACCCTTCCTCTACGGAAGACGCTCCAGATCTTTATCGCTGTCCCAAGTGTGGCGGACCCATGAAGATCATCGAAAGGCTCACGGCTGCCGAGATCCAACTCCGTTCTCCACCAGAGTTAACCGCTGCTGCATGAAACCGCTCTCCCCAACGCGAAAACTCTGCGTGCCTCGGCGCGCCCCGCACTTCTCTACCTCCCCGCCACACCTATTTCCTTCCGAGCCTCTTCAACGACCATCTTCGCCGCGTTTTTTTGGCGCCAGGCAGCTCTGGCAGCGGCAGTGTGAAGGGCCATGCTCCGCAGCGCAGCCTCGGTACACCTTAATCCTCGCCCTTTCCCCAATTGAATTTCCATAGAGCCCGCGTCCGCCGCAACCACGGGCGGCCACCTCCAAACGGCTTTGCCGGACGCGCGCAGAATTTCCTGCCTCCCCGTTCACTCCTGAGCGGGAACGCGCATCCGGTAAAGCTCTAACGTTAATCAGGCATCGTCGACACAGCTAGGGCAATTGCACCTACCGTGGGCCTGCGAGAATCGCGGAATTGGCAACTGCCGTTATGGTCTTTTCTTGGTCCTGTTCGCTCGCAACAGGAAGGCTTAATTGAATTTGGTACAGGATTCCACCATCTTCCCACCAAAGGTTCGCGGGTGCGCAGGAGCCTCCGCAGTTAATAGGCCTGAAATAGCCACGAATGCCGTTAGCTAGCTTCACCTCAGAAATGTTTTCCAAATCTCGCGGACTATACTTGGGTGCTGCTTTACCTGAAAAAAATGCCGCGAAACCAGCGTTACCGTTTCCCAATTCGAAGTATAGAGATATTGCATATTCATTTGCTGCAACCTTTTCTATGAGCGCGTGTTTAGCTCTTCCAATCGGCTTTGGAAGTTTGCTTGGTAACAGGAGTGGGACGTGCGATTTGCTCTTGATTTCAGGCAGGACAGAATGAAAAACCTCAGGCAGCGATTTGTCCGACTCGGCTTGGCTCGCTGCGTTCCTTGAAGAGACCGGAGCTGGCTTTTTTCCCAGTGCTGGACAATAGCCAACGGCTAGAACCGTGAAGGTCGCTAGGACTGAAAACTGCGTCCTCATGAGGTGCATGTTCCGTATGGCATCAGGTAGCTGCCGCTTGCCCTCCTCATAGTCTACAAGATGTGCAAACTCCCGGTTAGTCGTAACCGGACATCTTGCTCCTAGTACTTTACGGCCAACATGGGATACGGGTTCACTTCTGATTCGCTAGACCCCGCAGGATGTCGAGCCGGTTGGGCGGAGCATTTGGCGAAAGAAAATCAGGGATTGTATTTTTGGTCCGCCGAGGACGACTAAGGAACTCAACAGGCCACTCAGTGATTCGCTCCTGCTTAACGTGAAGATACTCTCCAGGATTAGGCTCCGCTATGTACTCCCGCTGTCGAATCAGCGCAAGCGGTTCTTCGGCTCCTTCGGTGCTTTGGGAAAATGCAAGTGCCTCGGCATAGGTCGCGAAGGGATGATGATGGTCACTGCCGTCCTCTAGGTCGCGCGAACCACGCTCTGGGTGACACCAAACGCGATATTCCAGAACATCGTCCCACACGTAGCCGCCGCCAGCCTTGGCAAGAGGCGAGTACGTGCCCACGAGACCTGGGTCCACAGCAGCAGGGTAAGCAACTGAGTCCACGTGAATATTTAACACGGAGACGGCATTTCGCCGGAAGTCAATTATGTGTCATGCCTGGTAAGTCGACTAATCAGGCCTCGCCCAACCGGCTGAAGTTACAGACCAAATCCTCTTACCTTCTCATCTTTTCACAGGCAGAGATCACAGGTTGCATCTCTGGTCGGCTCTTGCTACTTCCTTTCTTCCACGGGAGTCCACTGCGCCGAAGCAATCTTCCACTTGCCGCCGCTTTTCACGAACACGACTGTGGTTGCCTCCTGCGAATTTTCCTTAGCGGACTTAGCATGAAGGATGCCCGTAAGAATGGCAGTGTCCCCAAATAGGCGCACAGACACATCACTTAGCGTGGTCTCGGTCCGCGGATCGAACGCCGTCTGCTTGTCTGTCCGCGGGCCATTCTTGGCCCATACCAATCCCGTGGGCATGATGAGTACTAAATTGTGAACTTCTACCTCTTCCATTGCGGCAATGTCGCCCGTGTAAAACGCCTTCATCCATTTGGCATGCACAGCCTCCAGTTCCGAGTGTAGGTTGGGATCGGTACCTTGGGCTTCCGCTGACATGGGTGAAAAGCACAGAAGCGTGGCCAAGACAAGGATTGCAGAGCGCATCGGACCTCCTCCTCGATGACCCACTGGGCGTGGGCCATTCTGAGGGACAAGTGTACTCCGCGACTGCGCCACTCGAAAACATTACAGTGCAAGCCGCACGAGGAGCGCGAAGCATTCTGATACATCGGTGAAGTTCAACGGGTAGATCGCGCTATGAGCCGCGAGCGCTTCAATTCCTCGTAAGTTCCCCCAGTACTTGAATTTGCCGGTAAGCGTGTTACTCGGGTTGACCCGTCAAGCTCCGCATAGGTGCCAAGATAGGCACACTCTGATGTGCAGTCGGGCCAAACTGTGGTGTGATTTTTTCATGCAGGAAACCGCCCGGCAGTATCATCGTCGGAGCCGCCGAATCAATATCGGCCAGCCTGTGAGGCTCATCCCTTCTCTTCCACGTGGTGAGTTTTTCGAGGAAATCGGAACTACGAGTAATGTCTCACCCGAAGGGTTCTACTTCCTCACAAAGTGTGAGCACTACCAAGAAGGCATGCGCCTATTGGTGACGCTCCCCTATCATTTCCCTCGTGACCGGCGTGACTGTGAATACCTCGCCCAAGTTGTTCGGGTGGATTTGATTGACAAAGGTCAGCGTGGCGTCGCTGTCCAGCTCCTGTCGTCGGTCGGAGGTCCTCAGTGAAATTACTAACAGCCGCTCCATGTTCCTCGGGAGCCAGGAGTCTTTTATGACGGACGCAAAGAACCACTGGTGCCTGGTCGTGTTTCGATGTGTCAATTGTGGAAGGAATGAAGCATTCGCTGAGGATTCCTTTGAAGGTCAACCGCAGGAGGACCAAATCAAGCACAAGGTATACCAAGCTATCTGCAGGTATTGTGGCTGGGAGGGTGAGGTTCGTGGTCTCTCCGCCGTAGAAATGCGCAGCGGAGTCGAACGTAGAACGGGAATTCGCAATAAGCAACGAAATCGGCCCACGCGTCACGGCTAGGGACTTAGGCGATAAATTCCGAGTTGCCGACCATCGGCCAGTGGCGAGCCGATTTCAGAGTTGTGAGTGCCATGGCGCATACTACACCAATTACGAGAGCTGGCGCCCAAACCTCGGGTGGAGCAAAACAAGTGCGAAGTCCATCCACTCCGCACAAGGTTTATCGGTTTGCGCGTTAAGCCGCAACTACGCTGCTTCGTTCTGCCAACGGAGAGCTATGGCCAACCGCGAGGCCCACTTCACAGCCGTGACGAACATCACAGACATTTCTTGATTACCTGCGAGAATCATGCAGTAAATTCTCTCTCGCCCCAAAGAGCTGCTCCCAACGCCAAGACGCCACACCCCCTGAGGCGAGTCGAGCCTTACTCTCTGGTTTCTTGCAAACCAGGGAACTGCATAGGTGGACCGGGCCTGTAAGTGACGCTCGGCCTATCATGACAAGACGGATTGTTTAGTCAGGCAAGACCGCACAAGGAGGGCAATATGCCAACCATCGCCCCGCCAGATATTAAGACTCATCTGCAAAGCAGCGCTGCGTGGTCAGGTTTTAAGACTCGTCTGCAAACGAAGAGTCCGTGGCTGGACGCATTCACCGACTCAGCTGTCGTCCAAGCCATAGAACTGATCAAACTCAAACTTGAAAACCCTTACGAGCCACTATTGCTCGAGACCATGCTGAAAGAAGCATCGGAAGCGCTCGATCGCTGCCTTGCTCTTCGGCGTGAGGCTTATGAACTGGAAATCGCTGCAGTAAAGGCGGCGGCTGATTATCAATTATTCTTGGATCTGGATCCAACTGACGCAGAGCTGGATACGATTGCTCTAGCTATTCCGAGGTTGCAGGGCGAGCAGTCTGGCTACCATAAGGCTTCGATGAGCTACACGGACAAGGGCTTCCAAGGCCATGATGAGACGCTTTCTTCGAGCGCACAGGATGACCTGGATGCTGCGCGCAAGCGGCAAGCACTCTTGACCCGACGTAGGGACACACGCAAGCAGTACGAAAAGGATTACGACTCAAGGCACACCACCGCCGGGAACGCTCACAACTTCGGAGAGCGAATGAGACGTATCGTCCCGCTTTTGGCAGACGATCTGCAAGAGGCCTATGAGAAGCTGCTTGCAGCACATACAGGCATTCAGACCATTTATAACCAGGACTTTCCTCTACCCGCACTCGACGGCGAAGGGGCCGTTGATGCCTTGGTCATGTGGACTCGTGAGATTATTCGGTTCCTCGACATCGAAAAGCAACAGGAAGTCAGCTACGATCTGGTCGTTCCCCTGACCCAGAAATGGGGTTCTTCTCAAGCTGCCATTTTGCCGTATGACGCGCTTAGAAAGTGTATCGACAACCCCGATCGTCAAAAGACCATTTCGTTCGAACTTGGCGATGTCTTTCCTAGTCAGGATCGCGTGCGATTGCGGGCAATAGGCCTGGCCTTTGGATCTGCCCCCGTCGGTACTGACTTTGGAAGCACGGACCGCTTGGGCTACTGGCGATTGCGCGCCACCATCCACACCCCAAAGCAGCCGAAGGTCACGCAGCCGGGCAGTTTCTACCAGCGACCTCCAGTCGTATTCGGAAATGTCTCGTTGCATAGTCATGCGGTTCCCATGGCCATATCATCCGGCCCTGAATGTCGCAATTTGGACCCTCGGGGTACGTGGACAATTGTGCTCAGCAGGCTTGCCGTCTTTTGCGATGAGAAAGAAGCGCATATTGAGCACGATCCTAATACTGAGTTCTACCTTATTAAGGACCTGAAGTTACATTTGAGCGTGGTCGCCAAGCCTGCGCTCAGTAAGGGATCGAACTTCACCGCGTAGCACCAACGGCAGGACGCATTTTGTCTAATAAGAGACACTCCTGTATCGCTTGTTGAGTAGATAGCTCGAATAAAGCGTTCTGAACGAAAGCAACGTCCAGACGTCGCACAACGAGGATATTGAGCCGTCCTTATGAATAGGAGAGGAGGCCCTCATGGCGAGTTTTAACACCGGCCCATTTTCCCTATCTGGTTTAGTCGGTGCGGGCTCCCAACCTGCATACATTCCACCGTCAAGCGCCACGGCGACAATAACGAAGCCTGGCAGCGCGAATCAGGTTGACGACGCAAAGGATACGACCCCGAAACCAGGTGGCAGCACTAGCGTTCAAGGTCCGGCACAAGCGCCAAATGCTTCCGACAACGAAAAAGCGACCAAACCCGTCGGACTTGTGCACGAGCAAAGTGAGGCAAAAGCGGTTGGGGATGTAGTCAAGTTAGGGGTCGAAATCGGCGTAACCATACTCCAGACCGCGACTGGACACCTTCCAGAACACGAAGAAATAAGGTTGGCAGGATTGCTCGCTGGCGCCGTCGAGGGAGGAGCTGCCGCTGTAGAATCAGGCTCTGCGGAGCAAAACAAAACCGCAGCTGGCGTGGAGGTAGGAGCAGGAACAGTAAACCTATTGTCAACCATGGCTGGAGCAGCTGAGGAAGGATCTCTCAGCGGACTTGTGGTGGAAGGCGGTGCCGTCGCTACCGGTGCTTTTATCGAGGTTGCCCTAGTTGGGTATGGGGCCTATGAGGTAACAAAGACTCTCCTTGAATTGAGCTCCGGCACTAGGATCGGTGCTTTTCTCGGAGGAGGTATAGGGGAGCTTCTAGCTGATCGGGAGGCCAGCCGTTCCGACTACCCAGCGGGAGGCTGCGTACGCATCATGCATGGGCATTAACTGCGAGGAGAACGGCTGGTCAAGCATCAAGCCGAACAATCGGACCAGGCAAGCTCGAGCCGCGAGTCTTTGCTGAAGAAGGAGGGAACAGAAATGAAAACGATGAGATATGTTCCGCTCTCAGTGGTGGCTTTGAGCTGTATCTTCCTGGCTGGATGTTTAGTATGGGAAAGTGACCCAAAAGTGCAAAATATTGATACGGTGACTTATGGCAGCGTCGAAATTAAGCCAATTCGCGTTGACCGGAATCCGGACACACTTCCCGGATGGGGATACGACAGTTTTGATCTTACCATCAGAAACGACACGGACGACAATATCTCAATAGTCTGGCAGGAAACTCTTTATGTCCGGTTTGGAATGACAAATGGTTGGTTTTGTTTTGCAGGGGATGAGGAGGAGGCAAATAGTCCCAAACCGTCGGACATAATCTTCAAGAAATCGACTTTTACAAGACGCATTTATCCGGTCCATTGGCTGCAGCATGACAAGAAGAGAGCAAAATGGACGCACGACATAATGCCTGAAGGAGAAAATGGGGTTTACTTAGTCGTGATATCAAATGGACTGCCCATCAAAACTAGAATCGTTTTTAATCTTGCGAAAGTTAAATACGTAAAGGGACAAAACTAATCGGGAAGCTCTCCCCATTCTCAATCCCGGATGCGCGGGAGATTCTCAGAACCTTACCTTCTCCGTTTATTGCCACCAGCGATAGCCGTTTCGGGAGTTCCCGATGAAGGCGACAGAGATTGCTTAGCATTCTTGACCCTGGGTCCAATGAACTAAAATCGAAGTGGAGGCGTTGCATGAATTTCCACATTTGCTGGATCATTTCGGCGCTCGTAGTCGTCTCGCTGGCGGTGCTGGCTGGCAAGACGACACGTAATGCTTGGACAGGGATCCTTGTGGATGAGCGGATGCGGTTTAGCCTCAACCATCTGCAGATCGTGATGTGGACCGTTCTAGTTTTGTCCTCAATTATGGCTGTTTTTCTTGCGCGCCTATTTGCTGGAGAGTCCAATCTGCTTGCCTTTGCCATTCCACAGGAACTTCTGATCTTAATGGGGATAAGTGTTGGCTCGGCAGCCGTTACGGGTGCTGCCAAAAGCGCGAAAGATGCACCAGGATCTGGTGCCCGAGTTGCGCGGTCAGGAACGCAATTTAGCTTGGCAGGGGGAAAGACGAGGACTATCAGCACGCACTTCGGGCAAGTTTTTCAGGTCGAAGAAGGAGAGCAGGCGGATCAGGTAGTAGACATCACAAAATTCCAGAATTTCATTTTCACCTTGTTGATCGGCGTTGCTTTCGTGGTCCTAACCTGGAAGCAGGCTACACTTGGAGGCCTGCCCCCTCTCTCAAAAGAAATTCTCTGGCTCTTGGGAATCAGCCACGCTGGATACATCGGCGGGAAGCTTCCTAACAAATCGTAAAGTGTAGAGCGTAGAGCAGTGCAGGTATGCTCTCGCTTCGCTGGCCATCCAGATCCGCGCTCCCCGCGCACGATCTATCGCCTGCAAACTTGGCAGTCCGATCACCCCGCCGCCTCCACCACCGCCAGCAACGCCCGCACATGTTCGGCATCGAATCCGGGCCGCACCATCAGGCTTCGCCCATTCCTCAGTCGGATTTCAACGCTCGAATCGCCGGGCGTGCTCGGCCCATGCCCCGCCACTTGCACTTCCAGGAACTTTGTTGGCGTGTCTTCCTCCAGCCGCTTCTTCCACACGCAAAAGTACGGCCGGCACAAACCGTGCTCACAACAAAACGCTTTCACACTCTGTCCGCTACGTGCCTGCTCGGAAACCAGCCTTCGCCACTTCATCCAGGCCTTCTTTGAGCGCTTGGTCATGTCGCAACATTGCGGTGCGACGGAATCTTTCACAAGATGGGGTTCGTTGAGCGCTCACGGTCATGTCGCAACACTGCTATGCGCCGCACTCTTTTACAAGATGGGGTTCGCGAAGCGCTCACGACATGTCCTCGGTTTCCCGGGCAAAACGGGGTGAAGACAAACCCAAGACCCAGGTTCTGAAAAGCAAACCTGGGGGCACCCGGTACAACCGGACGCTTACAGTATTCCCGGTCAAGGCTTGTTCCCAGAAAGCCAGAAAACTATCAGTAGGGACGTACCGATTCCGTACATACCGAATGTGAAGCTTTCGACTAGCGCCTCCGCCATAGCCGGAAGCGCTTCCCGAACTTCACGGGCCTCTTGGTTCTTCATTATGGCGTATGTAGAGTAAACGTCTCTACGTAGCTTTAGGGTGCGGCGGACTATTAGGACTGCGAGAATTAGAAGTCCAGGCAAAACTAGCCAACGCAGCATAAGATAGTTTAAGTAGTACCTAAAGCTTGCTGCAAGGACGAAGACGAGCGCATAGAAAGCAGAAAACATAGCCCTTCCAAGCAATGAAGTAGCTGGGGATACCGAGTCATGCGAGTTGGGCGTACGCGATGCTATTGTTGGCACGCTACTTCTCCCTTCTCTCCTAATTGCCGCAGAATGCCAAGTCCATTAGGAAGAGATTTACGCCTGCGAATCCAAATGCAAAGCTCTGAGGACCAGGCACTAGGGCTATTGTACCAGCAGCTAACTCTCCGGCCTTTATCGATTGGCAGGGTCCGGCAGGAGGTTGGTAAGGCACCTTTGGCGTAGAAGTAAATGGGTTAGCATGAGGGTCAACAGGTTCTCCCCACGACCATGTCGGATTGTCAGCAACGTCGTTCGGAAAAATCAGACTTGGCATGTTCACAATCGATTGAGTTGTTTGATCCGGGGGCAGAGGAATCGTGCATGTTAAGGGGTCAGTGGAACAGTTCGAGCCATTGTTGCTCTGATCAGGGGAGACACCGTTGGTGCCATTTGGGTCCCCGGGAGTGCCACCGCATCCAGGATCGCCTGCAGAACAGTTATTTCCTGAATTATTCGGGTCGCCAGGGGACGGCCCGTTGCCCGTACCTGGGTTGGTTCCTGGATCAGGCGTGGGATCAGAAGGTGCAGTTGGGTCCGTCCCCGGATCTGTTGGTGCGGTTGGATCGGTAGCGCCGCTTCCGCCTCCTCCGCCCCCACCTCCGCAAGCGCCGCTCGTATCCACATAGTCGTCCTCGTATGAAAAACCCATTCCTGGGAGGGCGGCAATCAACACTGGCTCCCTTTGGACATCGGCGATGCACATTCCATCCAGGCCTGTAGGGTCAATTCGGCCCAGAGGGCTATTTCTCAGATAGGCATAACGATTGAGAGACTGAGGGTCTGTCAAATGAAACGAGCCTATTCCCGACGGGTCTGGAGAAGGCCAGCGGCCTTGGATACTATATTCGCGGTCGGGAAAGTCATAAAGTCCGCTAACCGCATCCTGGCGCTGCCCGGTAAAAGTGGGGTCGGGTGATCCTGAAGAGGCGTAAGTTTCCCCAAAGGGCGCGTAAGCAAGATCGAAATATGATGTTCTAGACGGGGTAGAGGCAAGCCTGACACTACCGAGATGATCGGAATGGCCATAGTAAACCAGGCCCGAGGCATTGTATACAGCGCGAGCGCCTCCTGGTAGTGGGATGGTCGCCTTCGTTAGGGTTTGGCCGTTGAGAATTGCCACCTTGCCTCCATTAGGTCCGTACGCGAGTTGGGTGTAGGTTCCAGAACGATTCTGTTCCACCATCCTGCCGAGTGCATCGTAGGTCAATTTAGTTCGAGTCTGGAGCTCAGTCACGGTGCTAGCCTCGGTCGATTGCACATTCCGACAAGCGGTTTTGGTGGTCCGCACAAGGCCAGCATTAGCCCCGATACTACTCTTTGATCACCAACGTGCCAAGTACCAAAGTTGTTTCTTGTGTTTAAGGGCTTGTCTGAGCAGAAAGATCCCTCACCGAAGATTCAGCGTCGCTCGAACGTCGTGTTGTAGGAGGTTGGGAGGAACGGATAGCTAGCTATCCGGCGCCAAAAATCGGCCGTGGTTTTTGAAATGGCAGTGGTCCGACGGCAATCAGGTGCTTCACAGTATCGAGCAACTTGCTGATGGGATGCCGTGCTGCCGCCGCACGAAGATCGTCCGCAGTGACATGCAAATAGATCTGCGTGCTGGTGATCAGCCGATGACCCAGCAGATCGCGAATGGTCACAAGTCCGACACCGGCGCGCACCAAGTGAGTGGCGCAGGTGTGTCTCATGCGGTGCGGCGAGAGAATGATTCCGACGCGACTGCGTTGTCCCCAGGTGCGTACGCGCTCGTAGATGCTGCCACGGGAGAGCAAACGTCCGAATCGTGAACGAAAGAAAGGCGCAGTGGGAAGTGCCGGACCGCGAGCCTGAATATAAGTTCGCAGCACATCGGCGAGTTGCGGGCTCAGGGCGATCCTGCGCTCATGCCCGCCCTTGCCTCGAACCGTGATGGTGAGTTGGCTCAGATCGACCTGACCGTTCGAGAGCGAGGAACATTCCGAAGCACGGATACCCGTGCCGTAGAGCAAGGCCAACAAGGCGCGATCCCGCAACCCGATTACAGTATCTTCCTCAGGTTCGGTCAACAATCGGCTGACCTGTTCGTGAGAGAGCGCGACGGGCAGCTTGCGTGGCACG
>CAWFNI010000020.1:0-324149 GCA_963817085.1 Candidatus Acidiferrales bacterium | reverse complement strand
GCGCGGCGCATCTCGTCCTTGCCGGCATGGCACCCGACGCCGCCGCTCGGGGTCGCGGCCGTGCCCTTTTCACGGGTAACGTCGTCGGCTTGCGGTTGGACGGCGGCCATGTGGCTCGCACCTCGCGTCGGATCAGACGTTGTCGTAGATCACTTCGAGCGACGGTCTCTCGTTCACCGCGACGCCGCACATATCGTCGAGGGTTGCGGGCTCGAGGACGATGTCGCGGCCGACCGCTTCGCCTTTGAACAGTCCAAGCAGACCATCCTGGTCGAGAGGTGCCGGTTGCACGGGCGGAGCATCCGCGACGCGCGCGGCGAGGCTTTCGAACAGCGGGCCCCATTGCGAGCCCGGTCGCCCGACGATCTCGTAGTTGGCGCTCTTGCGGCGGATGTCGTCGTGCGCAGGGATGGATCCGAGCACGGGAATTCCAGTTGCTTCGGCGAACGCCTGCGCTTCGCCTGTGCCGTCGTCCTTGTTCACCACGAGACCCGCCACCCCGACGTTCCCGCCGAGCTTCCGGAAGTACTCCACGGCGGAGCAGACGTTGTTGGCCACGTAGAGCGACTGCAGGTCGTTGGAGCCGACGACGATGACCTTCTGGCACATGTCTCGCGCGATCGGCAGCCCGAAGCCGCCACACACGACATCGCCAAGGAAATCGAGCAGCACGAAGTCGAAGCCCCAGTCGTGGAAGCCGAGCTTCTCGAGCAGCTCGAAGCCGTGGATGATGCCCCGTCCGCCGCAGCCGCGGCCGACTTCAGGGCCGCCGAGCTCCATGGCGAACACGCCGTCGCGCTTGAAGCAGACGTCGCCGATGCGGACCGGCTCACCCGCGAGCTTCTTCTTCGCCGAGGTCTCGATGATCGTGGGGCACGCGCGCCCGCCGAAGAGCAACGAGGTGGTATCGCTCTTGGGGTCGCAACCGATCAGCAGAACCTTCTTTCCCTGCTGCGCCATCATGTAGGACAGGTTGGCGAGTGCGAAGCTCTTGCCGATGCCTCCCTTGCCGTAGATCGCGATGATCTGCGTCTCCTTGATCGCAGCAGACGTCGAGATCGGCTCCTGCTCGATCGCGGCTTCGGCACGAAGGACGTCTTTGAGAGAGTCCAGGGCGACGGATGTGAAGCTGTCGCTCGACGCAGTCACGAGTAGGCCCTCCAATCGAGGATCATCTTCAAGCAGGTCGGATCCGTGAAGGCGATCCGGTACGCATCCGGGGCGTCGCTCGCCTGCTGCCGGTGCGTGATCAAGCCGTCGAGGGACAGGCGTCCCGATTCCACAAGGGTCTTGACTGCGGCGAGGTCGGGTTCCCGCCACTCGGCAGCGATGCGAATCCGCGCCTCCCGCATGAACGCGGGCGGGAACGCGAACGAAAGTGCCTCGCTGTAGAAGCCAGCGAGCACGATCTCGCCTCCTGGAGCCAGTCGCGCGATCAAGCCGTCGAGCAACGAGGCGTCGCCGCTCGCGTCGTAGATCGCCCGGTAGTCTCGGCGTGCATCCGAGGCAGGATCGAGCACGGGGTAGCCCGTGGCGCCTTCCCTTCGTGCCGGGTTGCTTTCCCAGACGGTGGGCGCTTCGCCGCCTTGGGCGATGGCCAAGCGTGCGAGCAGACGACCGAGAACGCCGTGACCCACGATGAGGTCCGGCGGGCTTGCGCCCGCTGCCGACAGCGCGTGCCGTGCCGTCGCCGCCAGCGCCAGGAGCACGGCCTGCTCTCCGAGCTGATCGCGGATCGGCACGGTGCGCGCTCCCGGAACGACCACTCGCGATGCTGCTCCGCCGAACAGACCGCGGACTTCGCCGAAACAACGCGCGCCCGGAACGAACACGTAATCCCCGGCCCGGCGCCCCGATCGGGATCCGGCGACCGTCACCCGTCCGACCGATTCGTATCCAGGAACCAGCGGATAGCCAAGACCGGGAAACGCAGGCATTTCGCCCGACCACAGCAGCCGTTCCGTACCGGTGCTGATCCCGCTCCACTCGAGGTCGACCACCACGTCTTCTTCGCTGGCTGGCGCGAGCTCGAGCCGCCGCAGGACCAGCCGCCGAGGTTCCTCGAGAACCACGGCGACGGTGTTCATCGTGGCGCGCGGGACAGCCGCTTCAGCGTGTAGGTCAGCCGGCAAGGTAGTGTCATTCTATGATGACGAATGAGTGTGTCAACATAAAATGACGGATACGAGAAATCCTCTCGGCTCATGAGCGGGGACGTGAACCACTGCTGGCGCGCGCATCCAGGTGATGGAGCAGCTCCTCGATGGAATCGATCACGAGATCTGCGGCCAGCGTTCGTATGTCCCGCCCGGCGTTGTAGCCGTACGTCACGGCAACGAAGGCGCTTCCTGCGGCTCGGGCCGCCCGGGCGTCATTGTCGGAATCGCCAACGAACACGGCGTGAGCCGGTTCCACGCCGAGGAGTGAACACGCGTGAAGCAGTGGCAGGGGGTCGGGCTTGCGCCGCTCTAGCGTGTCACCCGACACGACGAGCTCGAAAGCGCCCGCCAGATCGAGGTCGCGAAGCAGCGCGCGCGTGAAGACTTCGAGCTTGCTGGTGACGCAGGCCAGCGGGATGCGCGCGTCTACGAGCGATCGAAGCCCTTGCCGCACACCGGGATAGGGCCGGCTGCGGTGGGAGACCAGTGCACCGTAGTGCCGCATGAAGCTCGCGCGGCCCCGCTCGTAGAGCGGCCGGTCGGCCTCGCCGTCTCGCTCGCCCGTGATGCGCCCGCTGTACCAGGCGATCCACTCCGTCCCCGATCCAGCTCTCGACCGTGGCCTGGTCGACCTCGGGCCGGCCAAGGTCTCGCAACATCAGCCGCACGCCTTCCGCGATGTCGGGAGCCGTGTGGACCAAGGTCCCGTCGAGGTCGAACATCACCGCGTCGGCGCGCAGGGGAGGGCGGAAACCAGATCGCTCCATCGTCGGATGGCTACGACACCATCGACCGCAAGGCGAATGCGCTGACCAGCATGCCGAGCACGTAGAGGCTCACGCCCGTCGCGTTGTACCACGGGGCAAGTTCGCGAGGACTTCTGAGCAGCCGGTTCATCAACAGGGTCTGCACGACCAGAAGCGCCGCCACGACAGCCCCATGCACGGGCCTGCCCCAAGCCAAAAGCACCGCCACGACGACGAGCTGCGCCCCGGCCATGGTGAAACAAGCGAGTCGTGCGGCCCGCTCTACACCGAGGCGAACCGGTAGGGACCCGATGCCCACGCGCTGATCCCCATCGACGGATTTGAAGTCGTTGAGGGTCATGATTCCGTGGGCTCCGAGACTGTAGAGCCCGGCCAGGAGGAGGACGCGCCAATCCGGCATGGCTCCTGCCGCCATCACGGCCGCGCCAGTGATCCACGCGAGCCCCTCGTAGCAGACGGCGACGGCCGTATTGCCCCACCAGCCGTTCTGCTTGAGCCGCAACGGAGGTGCGCTGTAGGCCCAGGCCAAGGCCAGGCCGACAGCCGCCGCCCACGCCACCGATGGACCGAGTGCGACGGCCACGATCATGGACAACGCCGTCCAGCCGAAGGCGACGTAGAGCCCCCATCGGCCGGGCATGCGTCCTGAAGGGATCGGACGCGCCGGCTCGTTGATGGCGTCGACGTGCCGGTCGAACCAATCGTTCGCCGCCTGGCTCGTTCCGCAGACCAATGGGCCTGCCAACACGACACCCGCGAGGACGACGAGCCAACGACCCTGGAGCGGCAGTCCGGAGGACACCACTCCGCACCCGAACGCCCACATCGGCGGGAACCAGGTGATTGGCTTCAGCAGCTCGAGAACCACCGCCGGACTGGGACGCGCCGTTGCAACGGTTGCCAGGGCCGGATTCGCCACCAGTTCAGCCTCGCATCTTTCTTCCACAAACCCCTTCCTACAACCCACGCCCGCTCTATGTCAAACATTCTTTACGTACATTTTGATTGACACTCTGGCACCTGCCGTTTAGCTTGGCTTCGAGGCTCGACGGAGGAGGATCCGCCGCGATGTCCAACGAGCGCCAGGTGCACGCTCGCCGCCCGTCGCTCTACACGCCGGACGAGCGTCGACGCCGCGACGCTTCGCCGTGGACGACGGTGCAAGGAGTGCTCGCTCCGCTCCAGTTCGCCGTCTTCGCAGTCAGCCTGTCACTCGTCGTTCGATATCTCTTGACCGGCGAAGGTGCGGGCGCCGCGACGGTCTCGATCGTGATCAAGACGTTCGTTCTCTACACCATCATGGTCACGGGCTCGATCTGGGAGCGGGACGTCTTCGGTCGCTACCTCTTCGCGCCCGCATTCTTCTGGGAGGATGTGGTCAGCATCCTCGTTCTCGCCCTTCACACGGCCTACCTCGTCGCGCTCCTGTCGGGAGCCGTCGCCATTCGCGAGCAGATGTGGATCGCGTTGGCGGCCTACGTCACGTACGTCCTCAACGCAACGCAGTTCCTGCTCAAGCTCCGCGCGGCGCGCCGCGAGCAGGAAGACGGTTCCGGCTCGGCCGGCTTCCTGGGACTCGCGGAATGACCACGCTGGCCGCGTTCGAACCGGCGACCCCGGGCTCCGCGAACCAGCGCTTCGGCGATTTGCAGGTCCTTCGCGAACGCGGTCAGCGGGAGGTCTTCTGCGGTCTCACGGGAATCGTATGGCTCCATCGGAAGATCCAGGATGCGTTCTTCCTGGTCGTCGGCTCGCGCACCTGCGCCCATCTCATCCAATCCGCCGCCGGCGTCATGATCTTCGCGGAGCCGCGGTTCGCAACGGCGATCCTGCAGGATCGAGACCTCGCGGGAATGACGGACTGCAACGACGAGCTGGACCGCGTCGTTCACGAGCTTCTCGCACGGCGGCCGGACATCCGGATGCTGTTCCTGGTGGGTTCGTGCCCCTCGGAGGTGATCAAGCTCGATCTGGCCAAGGCGGCAGAGCGCTTGTCGCTCGCGCACCACGGCGCGGTCCGCGTCCTCAACTATTCGGGAAGCGGAATCGAGACGACCTTCACCCAGGGTGAGGACAACTGTCTGAAGGCGATGATCCCCGAGCTCCCGCCGCTCGCTTCGGGTGAACGCTCGCTCCTGGTGGTGGGAGCGCTCGCAGATGTCGTGGAAGATCAGTTCTCGCGACTCTTCGCGGAGATCGGCATCGCGCCCGTGCACTTCCTGCCGCCACGCCGCGCGACAGCGCTCCCTCCCGTCGGCGAGAACACGTTCTTCCTGCTCGCCCAGCCGTTCCTTGGAGAAACCGCCCGCGCCCTGATCGCGCGCGGAGCCTCTTTCGTGGAAGCGCCGTACCCGCTCGGCATCGAAGGAACCCTCGGTTGGCTCCGCGCAGGGGCGGATGCCTGGGGGATCCCCCGGTTGCGCGTCGAGGCTGCGACCGTCAGCGCGGTTGCACGCGCTGAACGCAGCCTCGCGCGCCACCGGGCCAAGCTCGCCGGGAAGCGGATCACCTTCCTGCCCGACTCGCAGCTCGAGATTCCGCTCGCCCGCTTCCTGCAGCGCGAATGCGGAATGGAGTTGGTCGAGGTGGGTGTTCCCTATCTCGATCGCCAGCTGCTGCGCCACGAGCTCGAGCTGCTTCCCGAGACTGTCTGGCTCTCCGAAGGGCAGGACGTAGATCGCCAGCTCGATCGCCTTCGGGCCGACCGGCCTGATCTCACGGTGTGCGGGCTCGGCCTCGCCAATCCGCTCGAGGCCGAGGGCCTGCGAACCAAGTGGTCCATCGAGCTCGTGTTCACACCCATCCAGGGCTTCGAACAAGTGGGCGATCTCGCAGAGTTGTTCGCTCGTCCGCTCGACCGCCGCGAACGGCTCGTGGTCTGAGCTTGGAGCTCACACTCTGGACATATGAAGGCCCTCCTCACGTCGGAGCGATGCGCATCGCAACGTCGATGGAAGGCGTCCACTACGTCCTGCACGCACCCCAGGGCGATACGTATGCGGACCTGCTCTTCACGATGATCGAGAGACGCAATGCGCGTCCGCGGGTGAGCTACACGACGTTCCAGGCGCGCGACCTGGGGGGTGACACCGCGGAGCTCGCGAAGACCGCGATCCGCGACGCCTTCGAACGCTTCCAGCCGCGGGTGCTGCTCGTCGGCGAGTCGTGCACCGCGGAGCTCATCCAGGACCAGCCGGGTTCGCTGGCGCAGGGGATGGGGCTGCCCGTGCCGGTCGTTTCCCTCGAGCTGCCGGCCTACTCGAAGAAGGAGAACTGGGGAGCGAGCGAGACGTTCCATCGCCTGGTGCGAACGCTGCTTGCGCCGATCGCGCCCGCGCGAGACGCGAGCCGACCGGTCCGCCCTCAGCGCCGGCGCCCCCTTGCAAACCTGCTGGGACCGTCGGCGCTGGGGTTCCGCTGCCGCGATGACGTCGAGGAAGTGAAGCGTCTGCTGGCGGCAGCGGGGGTGGATGTCTGCGTCGTCGCGCCGGAAGGAGCGACGCCGGAAGATCTGCTGCGCATTCCCGATGCCGACGTCAATGTGTGTCTCTACCCGGAAGTCGCTGGCACCACGTGCGCGTGGCTGGAACGGACGTTCGGGCAACCCACCGTGAAGACCGTGCCGATCGGAGTCGGTGGGACCCGCGACTTCCTCATCGAGCTGGGCCGCTTGACCGGCGTGGATGTGAGTGACGTTCTCGAGTCGAGGCACTCCCGGCTGCCCTGGTACTCGCGCTCCGTCGACTCGACCTATCTCACCGGCAAACGGGTCTTCATCTTCGGCGACGCGACGCACGCGATCGCGGCGGCCCGGATCGCACACGAGGAACTCGGCCTCACCGTCGTCGGGCTCGGCACCTACAGCCGCGAGTTCGCTCGCGAGGTCCGCGAAGCGGGCGGGCGATACGGCATCGAGGCCTTGGTCACGGATGACTACCTCGAGGTCGAGGCCAGCGTCGTCGCGTTGCAGCCGGAGCTCGTGCTCGGAACGCAGATGGAGCGGCACATCGCCAAGCGCCTCGGCATTCCGTGCGCGGTGATCTCGGCGCCGGTGCACGTCCAGGACTTCCCGGCGCGTTACTCGCCGCAGATGGGCTTCGAAGGCGCGAACGTGATCTTCGACACCTGGATCCATCCTCTGATGATGGGACTCGAGGAGCACCTTCTGACGATGTTCCGGGAGGACTTCGAGTTCCATGACGAGGCAGCTCCGTCGCACGTCGGGACCCCGTCCGTTGCGAAGGAAGTGCAAGCGTCGAGTCGCCCTGCTGCGCCGGCTTCCTCCGTCGCCTGGGCGCCCGAGGCCCAGACGGAGCTGCAGAAGGTCCCGTTCTTCGTGCGGGGGAAGGCGCGCCGAAACACCGAGCGTTTCGCGGAGGAGCGAGGTCTCCACATGATCACCGTCGAGACGCTCTACGATGCGAGGGCACACTTTGGCCGCTGATTCGACGCCGATGCGAGTCGTCATCGTCACGCTCGACAGCCACCTCGCGGGGGCCGTGGAGCGAGCACGGCGCGTGCTGGTGCGCGAGATGCCGGGCTTGTCCGTCAGCCTGCACATCGCAGCTGAATGGAGCTCCGACCCGCCGGCCCTCGAGCGCTGCCGCTCGGACATCGCCGAGGGCGACATCGTCATCGCGCACATGCTCTTCATGGAAGAGCACATCGAGCCCGTCCTGCCGTGGCTCGAGCGCCGGCGCGATCAGTGCGACGCCATGATCGGGTGCATGTCGGCGGAGAACGTCGTGCGCCTGACGCGCATGGGGCGGTTCCAATCGGACGGCAACGAGTATCGCGCGCTGTCCCGCCTCAAGGGACTGTTCGGCTGTCTTATGGCCATGATGACATGATCCTGCTATCTGCCGCTGTATGTGTTCTGTGGAGGTCATCTGCTGTGTGCGCGGCTGCGGCCCTCGAACATCGACGCGAGCGCCGGGAGTCTCCAGGAAGTGCAGCGCATGGTGCGGCAGATCCGTGCACGGTGGCCGAAGACCAGCATCATCCTGCGCGCGGACTCGGGCTTTTGCCGGGAGGAGTTGCTGTCCTGGTGCGAAAACAGCGCGGTGGACTATGTATTCGGCTTTGCGCGCAACCAGCGCTTGCGACGAATCATCGGTCGCGCGATGCAGCAAGCCAAGCAAGAGCATCGCCGCACGGGAAAACCGGCACGGGTGTTCTGTGAGTTCGCTTATCGCACCAAGAAAAGCTGGTCACGGAGGCGGCGCGTGGTGGCCAAAGCGGAACAAATCGAGGGCAAGGAAAATCCCCGCTACCTGGTCACTTCGCTCGGCAAAGAAGCCTGGTCGGCGCAGCAACTCTATGAACAGCTCTACTGCGCGCGCGGTGAGATGGAAAATCGCATCAAGGAGCAGTTGAGCCTGTTCGCGGACCGCATGAGCACGGAGACGCTGCGGGCCAATCAGTTGCGGCTGTACTTGTCCTCGCTGGCCTATGTGCTGGTCGAGGCCTTGCGGCGGTTGGGCTTGGCAGGCACGGAATGGGCGGAAGCCCAAGTCGACACCATCCGGCTGAAACTGCTGAAAATCGCGGCGTCAGGTACGTATCACCGCGCGGCGCATCTGGGTTCGTTACAGTCGCGCCTATCCTTGGCAGAATATTTTCACCGCGGCCTGGACGGCCCTGCGCTGCTGAAAAACCAGAAAACAAATCCTTGTCCCGCACTCACAGAAGCAGTCGAAGTCTGTCTGAAAAACGTCAATGACGGCAAACAGGACGACCGGTAGCCCCCAAATAGATTCAAAACCATTCATCAGAGAAAACTGACTAACATAAAACCTGAATCGCTTACTTAATCTGCCCCTCGTGAGAAAAGGCGGCTTGCGCGATAGGCGCGCCATTTCGACGCAACTCTACCTGCGCAGCAGGATCGGCCATTCGATTCGCGTGCAATTCCAGAGTGTCCTGCTGCGGGACGAGGAGGGGACAAACCTCGGCGCCGTGAAAATTCTTCAACCGATTTCTGCCTCGGCCATTGGCAATCGCCGGCAAGACCGGCTGAGCCCGTATGGTTGCATGGATACCCTGACCGGCGTCCTCAATCACAGCATGATCCAGGCTCGTGTGAAGGGAGGCTTGAACCTGTACGCCTTCTATCCGGTGCCTTTTACCGTGATGTGCTTCGCCATAGATGAACTGCCCAAACTGCGCGAGCGCTACGGGCAGGCGGCCGTCGATGCCGCCCTTCGCATTGTTGCACAGGCGATCAAGATCGGCCTGCGTCCCACGGATTTTCTGGGCCGGCTGCTGCATGAGGAATTCCTGGCGATGTTGACGGAATGCAGCGAAGCCAACGCGATCAAGGTGGGGCAGCGGCTCGGAAAACTGGTGCAGCACTCCACGGTTTCCTGGTGGGGAGATTCGTTCCATGTGACCGCTTCCGGGGGAGCCACGGCGGTCCACGACCCCGAGTATGTAGAGCAACCGACGGCGCCTCCGCTACCATCTTCTTCCGAACCCGTTGCCGAGGAAACCCACGGAACGTCTCACCAGAACAATCAAGAGAAGCACTGAGAAGTTGCTCGCCGGCAGAAAGTGCGACTCTGACCTTTATCGCCAAACTACATCAACTTCCCTATTTTCAATTTGTTACAGGAAAAAGAAAGGCGAAACTGCGTCGTCTCGCCCGTCATCTAAATTGGGTAGGGCCATGTGGGGATGGTCTTTAGCGCAGAAACTTTTGACCCGTTTCTGTGTTTGTAGGAAGGAGTTTAATCAAGACTCGCCGCAAGCCTGCGGTAATCCCGGCCAGGCTCATCATTATGGGCGCGAGCCAAGGGGAATCGCTAGCCCGATTTTCCTGACGGGCGCCAAGGATCACGGCCAACCTCAATCCGCAGTGGGTGACACTACCAAAGGAGAATCAGAACCATGAACAGTCGTGCGATGTGGTTTGCTGCGGTGGCATTCTTCCTGCTCGCAGCCATCTCTGCCAAGGCACAAGGCAAGTATGAAATCACTCCCTTTGTCGGCTACGAAACCGGCGGATCTTATCCCGTAACCACTTTCAGCACCGGGGGAATCACCGCTCCCATCGACGAGCTGCGAGCCAACGGCGCCGCCGCTTTCGGCGTGTTCCTCGATCGCAACCTCAGTGAGAATTTCCAGCTTGAATTTATGTGGAACCGCAACAACACTTCCTACAGCGCCCACAATATCCTAACGCAAAGTTATTTTAACGCCTTCCACTCAGACATCGACCAGTACCAGTTCGGCGGGCTGTACATGTTCAGGGGCACCGATCACAGACTTCGCCCGTACGCCGCCGCTAGCGTGGGCTTCACGCACGACACCAACGGGGGCGGCAACCCCAATCGTACCGCGTTTTCCTGGAGCATCGGTGGCGGAGTCAAGTATTCACTGGTGAGCCACCTCGGCTTGCGCGGAGACATTCGCTACCTGCCCACCTACGGCAGCTCATCCCCCGGTACCTACTGCGATCCTTTTTTCGGCTGCTATACTTCGACGGTCCACAACTATCTCAACCGCGTGAGCATGGTCGGCGGCATCGTTTTCAATTTCTAGACGATTTGTAAGCAAAACCGAGATGGGGCCACAGTTTCGCGGTGGCCCTTCTCTTTTGGAGCCCCGTAGGTGTGGCAGACAGTTACTTTCCCGGACCCTCGCTGGGCGGCACAAATAGCTTCTTGTCGATCGGCACGTTCTGCTTCACCTGGTCCAGCTTGATCGTAAAGGCTCCATTTGTCCGGGCCAGCGTCCAGCGGTACGGAATTTTCACTCCATCGGTTTCCCGGTAATCCGCATAATCGATTTGCACAGGATTCTTCCCCAGTGGCGTCACCACGTAACGTACCAACCTCAGGAGGAGCCCGCTTTTCTCGTCAAAGTACATCTGCAGGGGCGGTCGACCCGGCGCCGCCGCGGAGACCATATAGGTCTCCTGTCCATCGAGCTCTATCCCGGGCTTCACCTTGAATTCCTTGTACATTTCGCGCACTCGCGCCGGAAAATAAAACTCGGCATCAATGCGTGCCGATTCGCGCTCCGGCGCGGTCATCCGGTGAATGCCGCCCGGAATGCTCAGCCATCCCACTTCGCCGTTAAATGCAGTCACGCTTGAACCACCTTGCATATGGAATATGGAGATGCGTTTGTCAGGCGCCTGCGAATACACTTCGATGGGAGATGGCATGCCCATAGCGTCAATGGTCCCCTTTTCCTCGCGGGACTTGATCTTCATCAGCGCCTCGGCTCCCCCCACCGCCGTCAGATATTTATCCAGGAGCTGGTCGGCAGTCGGCAGGCCGGCGTGGGATTCACCCTCTTGGTCATGAACGTGCGGCATCGGTTTCGGCGCATCGGCTCCCAGAAGCGGTATCCCCACGGGATGCGGTGAACCTCGGTGGCAGGTGTAGCAGGTCACTTCCACCTCGTTATTGAAGTGCCCTTTATCGATCGCCAGTTCCATGGCCATCATTTTTCTGGCGGTCTGCTTTTCCTTCTTGTCGTCCTTTTGCATTTCATGCTCGACGTGGCAGAAGTCGCACTGTACGCCGAGCGACCCGGAGACAAATTGCATCGTCGGGAATCAATTCCTCGGCGGGGATATCCTTCAGCACCTGGATGTTTTTGAATTGCTGTTCGGCGGTCTTCGGCGCCGCGGTCGGGGGCTTGGCAGGCGTCTGCGCCGCGGCTCGCATGCCCCAGCTTGCGAACAAGGCGAAGGTGATGATCGCAACCGCAAACCGGCACTTCTGCTTCACAGTGTTGCTCATTGTTATTTCTCCAGGTCGTTGGAAAACTAAGGAGCCGCCGAGCGGAATCCCCTGGCCGAAGTCTAGCCGTGGAGCTCGCCGCGCTTTGCCAGCGCAGTGATGCGATCCGCGGCACGGAAAGCCAGGGCCTGAATGGTCATCGTGGGCTGGCCGCGCCCGGAGGTAACCAGGCTGCTGCCATCGCACAGGAAAAGATTCGGCACGTCGTGTGCGCGATGATCGGGATTGATCACCGATGTCTTCGGGTCGTTGCCCATCCGGCATGTCCCCAGCAGGTGCACCGCGAATTGCTGCTCCTGGATCGGCGCATGCCACTTTGTTTTTGCTCCGGCCGCGTCCAGAATCTCCATGGCCCGGTCCTTCATCCACTCCATCATCTTCAGGTCATTCGGATGGTCGCGGAAGGTCATGCGCAACGCCGGAAGGCCCCAGGCGTCCTTCACGTCGGGATCCAGGGAGAAGCCATTGGATTCCACGGGCAGCGAAGTTCCGTGGCAAAAAATTTCAAAGGTCCGCGTGAAATTTTGATGCAGGGTTTTCTTGAATTCCTTGCCCCATTTGGGGGTGTCCGGAGGCAACGCGCTCAGTGCGAACGCGCCGGGTGTGAGGTCAAAACGCGCGTCAAGTCCACCGCCTCCGTAGAAACCCACTTTCGCGGGATCTGGCGCATAGAAATCGTGAAGGACCCGGCTGGCCGCGTAGCCCTTGTAATCGTTCAATGGCTCCTCGAATACGCCAAAGGCAATCGCTGCGCTGTTCGGCATCAGATGCTTGCCAACCATGCCGCTGGAATTGGCCAGCCCATTCGGGAATTGCGGGGACGTCGAAAGCAACAACAGCCTCGGCGTTTCTGCGCCATTCGCGGATAGAATGACCGCTTTGGCCTTCTGCAGATTCATGTTCCGCTTGGCGTCGAAATACGCCACACCGATCGCCCGGCCATTTTTGTCCATCGCAATTTGGTGCGCGTAACTGTTGGGCCGGATTTCGCAGCGGCCCGTCGCCTCCGCCAGTGGAATCATCGAAGCGAGTGAACTGGATTTGGCCCCGACTTCGCAACCAAACCCCAGGCAGAACCCGCAATTCACGCAAGCGCTACGGCCCGGACGCGGCCTCGAAAGAATGGCCATGGGCGCAGGGAATGGGTGGTAGCCGAGTTTCTTGGCCGCCCGCTCGAAGATCACGCCCGATCCCTTCACAGGCAGCGGCGGCATGGGATACGGCTTCGATCTGGGAGGATCAAAGGGGCTGGCACCGGCCAATCCGGAGACACCCACTTCCCATTCGACCTTCGTGTAGTACGGCTCCAGGTCGTTGTAGCTGATGGGCCAGTCGGCAAAGGCAGCGCCGGGAATTTCTCCCACTTTGCTCCGCTCCTTGAAATCGATTTCGTGCAGCCGCCAATAGTTCGCGGTGAAGTGCACACTGCTGCCGCCGACACAGCGCCCGTACATGACGCTCTGTTGCTTCTGGGCCTTGTCTTGCGGCGTTTTGCGAAAAGTATTTGGCTGGAGTCTGGGGTTATTGGTCAATCCGTGGCGAAGGAACACCTCGACCTCATTGTGGCTGAAGTTCGCTTCTTTCAGATACGGCCCCTGCTCCAGAACCACCACACGGAATCCGTTGCTGGAAAGCTCCTTCGCGAGCACGCCTCCCGCCGCGCCGGAGCCGACGATCACGAAATCCACTTCGTCCGACGGTTTGTAAGTAACCATGGAGTTAATCATTTCTTGCCCGTTTCCGGCGAATCCGCCTGCCAACCGGGGTAGTCCTTGTCGTAGTAACCGAACGGCGGAGAAAAACTGTGGGCCGGATCCCGCCCGATCACCTTCCATCCCGCATAATCCCGATTCCCGCCCGCTTCCGGGTCGGCCAGGAATCCAAACACCGTGTGCTGCCAGACCGTTTGGAAAAAATCATTCGACCCCAGAGGAGCATTTCTCCGCCTGGAACCTGTCGCAGATTTGTGCTCCTCGACAAACTCGGTCAGCAACGCCTGTTGTTGCTCCTCATTGGCATCTGCAAAACTCTTCACGTCCGGATACTTCTTCCCGGCGGCCTGATTCAGTTCAGCCAGCCCCTCGTGATATACCGGCAACGTGTCGCTCGCGAAGGTCTTAAGTGCCCGGTCAATGAAATAGACCACCCCGGCTTCGCGCGCCCCGGGCAATTCATCCGTGGGAATGATTTGCGCGGCAATGGCCTCGATTTGCCTGGCCTGCTCGGAACTCAACACCTCAAACTTTACCGGTGTCTTGGAGTTGGCGGCCTGGTGCGCATGTTGTGCCGCCGCAACCACCGCGGGCCACTGGGCGCTGATCCAAGCCGCACCCGCCGCCCCACCCGCTTGCAGAAGGAATTCTCGCCGTGCCGTTTGGTCCAGTTTCATAGGCTCCTTTGCGTCCTGAGCAATCTACGGTCTGTTCGCCCCAGCGTCAAGCTTTTGCTCAGCTTTTGCTCAGCTCTTGCTCGGCGCATTCTGGCCATGGGCCGGCTCCGGCGAATGCGAGAACCGGAATCGGAGCACCGCCAGCCACCTATAGCATTTGGCTAAGGTCCTCGCCTGCAGTATCATCACCACTTGGCATAAATCATGGGAACTTTTACAGGCGCTATCGGTACCGGCGGGAAGTGGTTGCTTGACCGCATAGTCGGCGGACTGGCCGCCACCGGCATCAACCCCAATCTGCTCACGTTTCTTGGTTTGGTCGTCAATTTCGGCGCTGCCGCCAATTTTGCCGTCGGTAATTTCCGCACCGGCGCGATCATTATTTTCCTTGCTGGCTTCTTGGACATGCTCGATGGGCAGGTGGCGCGGCGGCAGAATCGCGTCACCGCGTTCGGCGCGTTCTACGATTCCACGCTCGACCGTTACGCGGACATGGCGTTGTATATGGGCTTGCTGGTGTACTACTCCGTGAGCGGGCGCACCCCCTACGTCGTCCTCTCTGCCGTGGCCACTGCCGGTTCGGTGATGGTGAGCTATTCGCGTGCGCGCGCCGAATCGCTCATTCCTCTGTGCAAGGTCGGGTTCATGGAGCGCCCGGAACGCCTCGTACTGCTCATCATTGGCGGCTTGTTCAATCGCATGGCCCAGGTCCTTTGGGTGATCGCCGTGGTGTCCACCATCACGGTGATCCACCGCATTTTCTTCACCTGGCAGGAAACCCGGGCCGGCCGGATCTTGCCCAATCTCAAGCCCAATTCCTAGCCGCCATTCATCCCTGTTGTAGCTACAACAGAGATGAGCTCGCTACACGCGCAAAGTCGGCAGCCGCGAGTTCAAGAACCGGATGGGGACGTACCTGCGGGCGGTGCGGAGCGGCCAAACGCTAATCATCACGGATCGCGGGAAGGCAGTCGCCCAGGTTGCACCCGCCGAAAAGAAAGAATCCACCGCGAATCCGGTCGAAGAAGTGTGGGGGGAACTGGAGGCAGAGGGCCTGGTTCATCTTGCCAAGAAACCACTCCCGAAGTTTCGGCCAAGAAAGAGCCGGGGAAAGCCCGCTTCCCAAATCATCGTCGAGGACCGGCGCTAGCGCTTTATACCGACTCTTCCGTGCTGGTGAAGCGCTACCTTGAGGAGCGTGGTTCGGAAAGGTTCAATGCAAAAGTCGCCCAGACTGTGAACGCGCGACAGAGGGTGCGCACTTCCGTATTGAGCTTCGCAGAGGTACACGCCGCGTTGGCCAGAAAACTAGAGGAACGGACGCCGCTTCCCGCCAGGGAGTATCATTGGGCTACTGCGCGATTTAACTCCGACTGGAGAACCTATTTGACTAGGGTGAAGTTGAACGCCGACGTTCTGGATTTCATCCCGGGCCTGGTAAAGAAGCACTATTTGAAGGGCTCGGATGCTGTTCCTCTTGCTTCTGCCCTATGGGTCAGCCGGCGCTTTGAGAGCAGCAAAATTAAAGAGTCCTCAGTGGAACAATTGATTTTCGCCACGTCGGACAGAATGCTGGCTCGTGCAGCCGAATATGAGCAATTCGAAGTGTTCGATCTCGAGGCGAAGAATTAAACTGGATTTTTTCCTTCCATTTCATCTCGCAGCCATTTTTCGACGGGCGCGGCAATGATCCGCTTCACGCGTTCCTTTAACGTCGGCACATCTTCCTTGTGCATTCCTTTAGTTTCGATGGTGTCGTGCAAATGGATTGTGATCGTCGTCGGGCGCAGAATCCAATCCTCGGTGCGTAAATGGCGAAACGACCCCACCAGGCTCACGGGAACAATCGGCACTCCCAATTGCTGGGCCAACCGGAACCCACCAACCTCGAATTCGTTCAAATGTCCATCGCGCGTGCGTTTGGCTTCCGGAAAGACAATCAGGCTGACGCCGCTGTTGATGGCTTCTTGCGTCAGCCGCCACAATCGTTTCAGTTCCTTGGGACTGCGCACATCAGGGACTGGCACATTGCCGAACCGTTTCATCAGCCAGCCATAGAGTGGAATCCGGAAGTGTGATTCCAGTTCCCACCCGCGCACCAGCTGCGGAATTGCGCAGTACAGCATGAACGGGTCGAGCAAATTGACGTGATTCACCATGAAGATGCACGTCCGCTTCTCATCAAAGCCCGGAGATTTCTTCGCTACCACCTTGGCGCCGGAGAAGAACGCGATCCTGCGGCACAGCGCGCGTTGCAGCCAGTCATGCTTGCGCGGATCCAGCACCACCGCCAGCGCTATCAGGATCGGCACGGCAATCAGAAAGTGCAACCAGCTCATACCCCAGAGAAACAGGCTGCGAATCATTTCCGAGAGCCGCGTCATATGTAAATTTCCATGGCCCCTGGCAGAATCTCCAGCACCTGGCAATTCACGGTGACAATTTCTCCATCCACCATCACATCCACCGGCCTATCCAATGCGAATTCCACGCGCTTGACCGCGCGCCGTGATGCCAGGGGATGCTCGATGTGTGTCCCATCATACAATCGCGGCAACATGCGGATCAGTCCCAGCCTTCCGATGGGGCCCCAACGAACGTATTCGATCAGCCCGTCGCTGGGGTCCGCATTGGGCGCGATCAGCATAGTGCCGCCGGTATACTTGCTGTTGTTGAAGGTCAGAAACAGGCAGCGCCGTTCGTCCCATTCCAAGTCATCATCACAGCGCATTTTGAATCCGCGGCGATTCAACTGGAGCACCTTCACAAAAACGCCCAGCAGGTAGCCCAGATGCCCGAAAGATTTGAAGACCCGATTGGTAATCGCGCCCACGTCCGCCGTAAATCCCACGCTCAGCAAATTGAAGGAGTAAATCGTCCCCGCGGCATGCCGCAGCCGCAGAAGGTCAACGCGCCGCTTTCGCCCGGTCTGCAAAGCCTCCAGCGAGGATTCCGCGCTGTTAGTCGCGAAATCGCGCAGAAAAGAATTGCCGGTGCCGAGAGGCAAGAATCCCAACTGGATTCGCTCCACAGCCTGCTCTTGGCAAAAGATGCCGTTGATAATCTCGTGGGCCGTCCCATCGCCGCCCACGGCGAGGAATCTTCGGTACCCCTGCGAGTAGGCCTCGCGAGCAAGTTCCGAAGCGTGGCCAGGCTCCGTCGACGCAATCACGTCGATGCGCAGCCCTTTTTCCTTCAGCCGCGAAATCTCACTTCCGGCAAGCTTCGCCGAACGCCCGCCGCCCGCCGCAGGATTCACAATGGCAAGAAATCTTTCTTTCACGGTGATGCCGTCTTGGGAATTTTACCTTGTTTCTTCCTCAAACCGGCAGGATTGCCTGCTCCCGTTTGAGTTTCCCCAGCCTCTCCGCCAGGGCCACGCGGATAATCTTGAGCGACGCGGTCAGCGGAAAATCATCGCCATACACCACCACGCCGTGGATGCGCTTGTAATTGATCAACCGGTTGTTCCGCGCGGCGATTTCCTTTCTTAGCTCCTCGGTGAATGCCTGCCCGTGTTCCAAGTGAATCACCAGAACCAGCTGTTCGCCGACCATCGACCGGCTCGGCCAAACGTAGTTCGCAGCGAACACACAGTATTCCTTCACCGGCAGTCCCTCGAAGGCCTGCTCGATGTCCTCGGCGTATACGTTCTTCCCCTCCTCGGTCACAATCATGTTCTTCTTCCGGCCAAACAGCTGCAAATGACCCGTGCCATCGAACCGCCCCATGTCTCCGGTCATCAGCCAACCATCCACAATCGTTTGCGCGGTCAACTCCGGCTCGTTCAGGTAGCCTGCCATCACGGTCTTGCTCCGCACGCTCACCTCTCCGATTCCGTCCGCGTCTGGATTCACGATGCGCACTTTCATTCCCGGCAACGGTTTGCCTACGGTGTCCGCGCGGAATGGCCGCAGATCGTTTACCGTCACCGCGGTGCCTGCTTCCGTCAGCCCATAACCATTTGCAACCGGGATGCCCAGATCGTAAAAAAATTGCAGCGTCTGCGGTTCCGTAAACGCTCCGCCAACAATAATCGCCTCCAGCTTTCCGCCAAATGCGGCGTGCACCTGTTTCAATAGCAGCCGGCTGAGCGCCAGTCGAGGGCGGCCCTTGGTCAAAGCTTTGTTGAGGCTTCGCAGCCGCTCGAAGATTCGCCGCTTCGAAGGCGGCAATTCGTCGAAACGCGCCTGCAGTCCTTTTTGCAGGTTCTTCAACACTAGCGGCACCAGGCTCACGTAAGTCATCTGGTATTTCGGGAACGCTTCCCGCACGTATTCCGGCCGCAAGGTTCGTAAATGAACGACCGCCGCACCGCAAATGAACGGCCCGATGAATCCGACCATGAAGTCGATCGCGTGGTTCGTGGGCAGAATACTCAAATACTTGACGCCCGGCCAGAACGGGTACCACGTCGTCAGCGCGACGCATTGCTCCAGGTAATTCTCGTGCGTCATCATGCAGCCCTTCGGCGTCCCGCCGGTACCCGATGAATACACGATGGACGCTAAATCTTCGCGCTTCCTTGGCACAAAAGTCGGCTGGCCCGTACCCTGCGCCGATTCCCAGGCCAACGCTCCTGCCAAGTCCGCCTGGGCTGGCGCCTCCGTCACCAGCACCCTCGTTATCTTCTCCGCTGCCGCTCGCCCGGGGGAAGCGCTAAACTGCCTCCAGATCGGAAACTCTGTAATGAGTACGCTCGCGCCCGAGTGTTTCAGCAGGGTCCATTGCTCTTCCGGTTTCAATTTGTAGTCGAGGGGCACCAGCGTTCCGCCGCAAAAGAAAATCGCATAAGCGGCAATCAGCCACTTGGACTGATTGGTCATGATGATCGAAGCCCGATCACCTTCTTTGAATCCGGAATCCTGGAGCCATTTAGCGAGCGGCAGCGCGCGCTCCTTGAAGTCCCGGTACGTTAGCCGCTGTTTCTCTTCCCCGCGGTCCGATTCGTACAGACACACTTCGCCCGGCCACGTTTCCAGCGCCTCGCGCACGGCCTCCCCGATCGATGAGTATTTCGTTAGATCCAGCATTACAGGCGAGCTTGCACGCGTTCGGCGAGCGTCTTGAAGTCGCTCACTCCTTGCACTTCGTAGTCCGGCAACTCGATATTGAAATGGTTTTCCAGGCGCGACAGCATTTCCAGCGCCTGCAAGCTGTCGATTCCCAGTTTTTCGTAAAAATCGTCATCGGCCTTCAAGGAGCCGGGTGCGGCCTTGAAATGCTTTGTAGCCAATTCCAGGATTTCCTGGGTAGTCTGCTCTAAAGTGCGCATAGTCCCTAAATTTATCATCCCCGCTTCGCGAAGAAAAACAGCTCAAACCTTTTTGCATTCCGCCACAGGTAGATGCTTCATGGGGTCGTCCGTTTCCACGAAGCGCTTCAGGCTTTCCATCACGACGGGGCGGTTAAACAGTTTGCAGAAGAGCTCTATTTCCTTGTTCAACTCCGCGCGCGGTACTGGCTTGATGAATTTCTTGGCCGCCGTCCGCGTTTCCGCGTCGAACTTGGTCACTTGCTGAGCCATGGATCGCGCCACCTGCAGGGCGTACCCTTCTCCGGCCAGATGTGACACCAATCCCGCCTGATGCGCGCTCTCCGCCTTCACCGTTCGGCCAGTAAACAGCAAATCGCGAATGAAACTGTTTCCGACATCGCGCCGCAACCGCGGGATTCCACCGAACCCTGGAATCAATCCCAGCCGCAATTCCGGAAAACCGAACCGCGCCATCTTGTCCGCAACGATCTGGTCACAGACCAGTGCCAACTCCAGTCCGCCTCCCATACACAGCCCATGAACCGCCGCGAACGTAACAAATGGCGCCTCGTCAATCGCGTTCAACACTTTGTGAATACGCTTCAGGAACGCCCGCGCTCCCGCCACGCGCTGCGCTCTCGGCAGCGGTGCGGCCCGGTAATACAACTCCTTCAGATCCGCCCCCGCGCAGAAGCCACCCGGCACGGGCGCTGGTGATAATGCAGGCACTGGTGACTGACGCCAGCTTCTTGATAGACGCGGCGAATTTCTCCAGATCCGCCAACATAACAGTGCCAATTTCATTCAGCGGCTCGTGGTCCAGCGTCAACTCCACCACGCCCTCCCGCCACTCCCACCGCAACGCTTTTCCGCGAAACTCTTTCATCCTGCGTTCCCGCCGGCAGCAGCCGCGTGCTTCTTATACATGTGCTCAATTTCGTCGCAAAACCTTGCATTGATGGCATCGCGCCGCAATTTCCCGTTCGCGGTGAGCAAGCCGCTCTCCGGAGTAAACGCGTCACCCAAGACCACAAAATTCCGCACTTGCCGGTAATGCGGCAATTCCGAGTTCACCTGATCCAGAGCCGCTTGCACCGTTTCCGCTTCCACGGTGCCCGTAACCAGCGCACAAAGGTAGCCGCGTCCATTTCCGACCACTACAACTTGTTGCGCGCCCGGAACGCCCTGCGCGATCTCTTCTTCGATGGGCTCCGGCGCAACATTGTGGCCGGAATTCAGGACGATCAGGTTTTTGATCCGCCCGCTGATCCGCCAATTTCCGCACGAATTCACTTCCCCCTGGTCGCCGGTATGGAACACGCCGCCATCGAGACTGCGCGCGGTTTCTTCCGGGCGGTTCCAGTAGCCCGGGAAAACATTAGGTCCCCGCACCACGATTTCCTCGTTCTCTCCGGCCATTATTTCTGTCCCGGGAATGGCTTGCCCAACGCGGCCCGGCTCGCTGACAATGCGCGGGTCGTCCATGGTGCAGATGCCGCACGTCTCCGTCAGCCCGTACACCTGCCAGATCGGAATTCCCAGCATGGCAAAAAATTCCTGCGTTTCCGGGGCCAGCGGCGCCGACCCGCAGACCAGCCCGCGCAGGTTCCCACCAAAGCGCGCGCGAATCTTTTTGAAGATCAGCGCTCCCGCAAGCAGCAGCCAGAGGCCTCCGCCGGCTTCTCCTTCCTGTTTCTTTCCCCAGGCTTGAACGGCGTTTCGGTAGATAGACCGGATCGGAGCGGCCCGCTTCGAGAGGGCATCCTCCACCCCGCGACGCACGCGCTCCAGCAGCGTTGGAACATTGAAAAAGTAGTTTGGGGCGGACAGCCGGATTTCGTCGGCCAGCTTGTTCAAGTCCGTCGACAGTGTCAGCACGGTATCTTTCGACAGGCAGGAGAGCATGACAATCCACGACGCCGCAAAATTGAACGGCAAGGTACTGAAAAACGCGCATTGGCTCGGCGCTCTTCCAATCCAGCCGGTCAATCCATCCCGTCGTGCAACCCACGATGTGATTCAAATTCCCTGTATTCAGGCAAACTCCCTTGGGTTCACCCGAGGTCCCGGAGGTGTAGATGATAGTGACCAAGTCGTCGTCTTTGCGTGAATTCGGCGCTTCTGCGAGGCTCGCGCCAGGCGGCGCCTTGCCGATCGCATCAGCGAACAGAATTCGCGGCGGCGCTTCCGGCCAGGCTTGCGCGACCCCTTGGCCCAGTTCCGCATCGCTCACAAACAGAAATCGCGGGCTGGAGTCCTTCATCATCCCAGCAAGTTCCACCGCAGCCTGCCGCGCGTACAACGGCACAACAATCGCGCCCTCCGCCATCAGCGCCAGATCCACAACGGCCCACTGGAGCGAGTTCGGCCCCAAAATCGCGCATCGCTCGCCGGCCTGTAATCCGAGTCCACGCACGCAGCTCCGAGCCTGCCCGATCTGTTCCAGCAATTCCCGCCCAGTGACATCCACAAATTGCTGGCCGCGAATCTCACGCAGCACCACGCGGTCCGCTGCCTTGCGCAGCTGCTCAAAAAGGTTTTCGAGGAAATTTCCCATACGCCCTCAGCGTCCTACTGCCACTGCGGCTGCCGCACGATCGTGCTTTTCCACCAGTTCGCGCAATTCTTTGGGCAGGGGTGGCAGATTGTCTTCCCAGCGCAATACGCCCTGGCGCAACGGAAATTCCGGATACGTTTTTCGCACTTCGTCCTCAAGAAAGGTTGCCATCCGCGCCATGCTTTTCAGGTTGCTCACCACGGTCCGCCCGATACTTTCCCGGATCTCCTCTGCCTCCACGACCAATCGCTCCATCACCTGCAACAATTTTGGCCCCAGATCCGGGTCCTCGACGGTAAGCAACAAATGCTGGTGCCCGCGTTCGCGCATCAGGTTGCGGATGCGCTCATCCATGGTCACGCCGGCGGAAACCACGCCCGCCGGCATGCACGTGACAATCCCGTGATACCGCGAGGACACCATATATGTGCAGCCGCGCAGGATCGACACCAGCTCGAACATATCGTAATCATCGGAGGTCATGATCGGGACGCCTGGCATTTCCTTCGCGATCGCCCGGCAGGCCACCGCGTCCAGCCGTTCCATGGCCACCAGAATTGGAAACACGCGGTGTTTTTGCACGAATGCTTTCGTCGCGTGCGTGTAGCCGTCGACGTAATGTTGGAACTTCCGTTCCACCTCCGCGCCGGACTCGAAGAAATAGACCGTGCGGTACTGGCTATCCTCGTACGCGCCTGTCGTGGCGCGCGCCAGATACTTCGCAATCGACGCTCGCACCGGCCAGACAAACGGATGAATGGGGCAGAGCGCCAGGATCGGCGTCGTTTCGTCCCAGCCCGCCGCCCGCAGTGTTTTCCTTGCGTATTCCTGCGGGTGCGGTTCAAACGTCCAGGCCGTATCCGCGCCCAACTCGTTCGGCACACCCAGGCTGCCCAGCAACTGCTGCGATTCCAGGCTGCGGGTGATGACCAACGATTCGTTGGTGTACCGCGCGCACATCCACTGGATCAAGTCGTCCATGTGGCCAGCGTCGCCGCCGTACGCCACGGACAACTTATTCTCCGCAGAAGCCAGCCCCAGAGAGCCGATCATCATGGTCGTCAGCGCGTTGGCGAACTTGCTCTTGAACATCGAGCCTTCGCATGAAATCACGCCATGATTGGCGTGCGCCTCCCGCCACAAAAATGGAGGATACACATCCGGGAGGTGCACCTGCCTCGCTCCTTCAAAATATCCCCTGGTCATGTCGAAGTTCTGCGTCATCACGCTGAACTCGACGTTTTCCGCTCCCAGCACGTGCCGGACTTGCCGCATCATCTCCTGCACGCGCACGTCGCTTCCGGTATTCCGCGTGCCGTTGTACCCGGCAAAAAGCAATTTCAGCTTTTCGCCCGGCGCCCAGCGCTTACCCAGCCCGAACATCCAGCCGAGCCTCCGTAGTTCGATCAGTGTGCTCACCCACATCACTAACAGAAAATCGGTCATACCACGGCACTCCCGGTACTCTTCGCCACCTGCCCGGCCGCCCCTTCTGGCCAGGGTTTTGCTGGATATTTGAATTTATTGGCGCGGCTGAACTGCAACAGCGGGTACGCGTAAGCCGTAAACTTCGCCGGCGGTTCCTCCATTTCCTGCACCACGCGCGAATTATCAAACACCGTATTCCAATCCAGGTACGGCCAGAACACTTTCAGCAGCGATGCGCCGTAGCCCACCGCGCCACCCCGGAACGCCAGCCAGTTCACCGTCTTCGAAAATGGTCCGCCGAGCCAGGGCAGGTAGCTCGGTTTGCTCCAACCCCCCGCGGCCGCCAGCGCGTCCGTTAATTCCTTATACGTCTGCGCTCCCCTCCCCGACGACAGATGATAGATCCCGTAGTTCGGTTTCTCCATCTGGTGAATCTTCACGATCGCGCCGCCCACGTAATTCGCGGGCACGATGTCGATCTTGTCGTCCGGCCGGAGGGGCAAAACCGGCAAGCGCACCAGCATGTCAAACGCCTGCACCATGTCAAATTGCGTTGTTTCCGGACGCCGGCTGTCTCCCATCACGATCGCGGGCCGGAAAATCGTATGCGGCACGTCGGGAAGCAGCTGGTGCACCATGTGTTCGCAGAACTTCTTTGTGCGCGCATAGGGGTCGTAGTCCGAGCGCGCCCAATCGATGGCATTGTCTTCGGTGACCACTTCATTCTGCCGCTTCCCCGCCACTGCCACAGTGGAGACGTGCGAGTACCGTCGCAGTCCATGGTGGTTCTGCGCCCGCCGCGCCAGTTGGATCACTTCAAGCGAACCGCGCAAGTTCACGTTCAAGCATTGTTTTTCGGATTTGCGGTTCAGCGAAGCGGCACAGTGCAGGATCGAATCCGTCGAATCCACCAGTGCGTGGTATTCCTCATCGTGCAAGCCAAATCGCTCGCCAGTCAGGTCGCCGCGGAAGATGCGCACCCGTGCGTTCACAAGCTCCTGAAATTCCGGAAACTCCAGATGTTGTTGCAGCGATTGCCACAGCCGCTCGCGCGCCGCTTGCTCGCTCTTCGCGCGCACCAGCAGGTTTAACTTGTCCGGATATCCGGCGAAAAGCCCAGCCACCAGATAGCTGCCCAAATAACCTGTCGAGCCGGTAAGAAATATGGCCATAGGAAGATTGCGTCGCGTTGGCTAGCGCATCGCTGCCGAAGCACCCTCCGGCGGCGCGGACCAGTCCAGCACGCGCGCCTCTCTCGCTTCGAGGGGCCTGCCCTCCATTAACGGGTAACACCACCGCCGCAGTGCCGGTATGTGGATGTTAATCCAGTAGTCCCACCAGTCAATCTTTTCCGGCGAGTAATCGAAGAGCAGCTTCTCCTCAGGATTCAGGGCCGCCGAGAGCAGCCGCGCATTTTCGCATTCGAACACGTGCTGGTTGTGCAGAATGAACGGCTCATACAATTCAATCAGTTTTTCCGCGCGTCCCAGGTCCCGCTCCGCCTTGGCCAGCGGCGGCTTGCTCATCCGCAATGCGGCTGCGACTTTATTTATCCGGGAAACCACGGCCTTCTGCATTGGAATCGACAATCGCTCGTAGCGCTGTTTCGACACCGGGATCGTTTCCAACTTCACCTTCAACCAGTGCTCAATTCCCTGCTGCGCCCGGTAATGCTTGCGGTGCGCCAGGCCCGTCAATTCGATCGAGCGCCCCATATTTACCGGATTGATCGCGGAGGTGGCCAGTTGATACAGTCGCGCATTCTGCCGTTGCAGCAACGCCACGGCAATCAGCGTCATTCCTCGCGTCACCATGTCCACGGGAATCACGTCCAGGCACTTTCTCTCGTTTGAAGGCAATTGCCGGAAATTCGTTCCCAGCAGGTAGGACAGCGGCCCCGAGGTGTTAATTCCCTCGTTCCATCCCGTGAAGGGCGTGCGCTCTGAACTCTCGACAATCGATGGCCGCACAATGGCAATCGGCAGATCACGGCCCTGCCTCGCCAAAATCGATTCCCCCAGGCTCTTCGTGAAGGTATAGGTATTCGGCCAGCCCAAATGGTGCGAGCGCTTCATCCCGGCGCGGACCAGGCGGTTCCTCACCCAGCGCGCCCGGTTCCTCTTCAGAACTCCGTCTAACTCCTCCGCCCCCACCGCGGAGGGATCCCCGCCGCGTCCCAGTGCCTGACGTTGCAGCGCTTTGGTCAACTCCCTGCTTTCCGAGCGTTCTTCAATCCGTCGCACCATTTCCCGCAGCGACGCAATTTCCTTCTCCGAATCAAAGTCAGGATGATTCGCCGGATTGTAGTTAGTCTGCAACTCCTCCGTGACCCGTCCGTCGCGCATTCCCACCACGTAACACGTCGAAAGATGCATCAGCGCCGCGTGATCGCACTTCCGCTGATAATCCACCAGGTAAATCGTCGAATCAATGTTGGAGGCAATGGCGTCCCGCAGGTCCGGATTGAAGTCCGTCAGCCCCGCGCTGCTCACAATCAGGTCCAGGGTGCGTGCCAGCCGCGCCTGCGTGTCTTCGTCGAGTCCCAGTCCCGGCAGGCTGACGTCGCCCTCCACCACTTCTACTTTTTCCTTCAGGAACGCCGCCAGCTTCGCGCCGTAAATCTCGTGCAGGCCGTCAAACGCGGGCGATTCTTCCACGATTTTTTCGAAGCGGCGTTGCGCGGAAGTGGTCCGGTTTCGCCGGATCAGCAGTGTGATTCGTCCAATCTGCGGAATCTTTTCCAGCAGGTCCACCAGCCACACTTTCCCGATGAACCCGGTTACACCAATCAACATCAGGTGTTTGCCGGCCAGCGTCTCGCGTACCGGCAGACGCGCCACGCTCGGCGTGCTGCTTGGCGATTGCACCGCGGGCTCCGCCTCAATCCGTGGCCGCGCCCCGGCCAGCACCGAGCGTTCCAGCAGTTCCCGCGACTTCCTCCAGTCCAATTGCCACAGCAACTTTTCTTTCGCGATGCGTCCGTCCACCGATCCGCTCGCCAGCCACGCGAAGGGTCCGCGAGGACGAATTACCGGCGCCTGCAATCGGCCCGTGGCCACTCCGTCGCGGAACTCCAGCCGGTTGGCGATAAAACCCTCTGCGGCAAAGAACTCCGCCATCGGGCGCAGGATGTGTTCCAGCAGTTGTCCGACGAGCACCACTCTCTCGCCGTCACGCACCGCTTCCACCAGTTTTTCCACGGCTTCCCGCCGCATTCGCGGTTTCAGTTCGTATTGAAAATATTCCTCGCCCAGCAGGTCCAGCCGGTCGCGTGTGATTCCGCGCAATACGCTGTGGAGGGCTCGCGTCGCAAAAGTACGGCTGATCAGATAGTAAGGCGGGCGAAGCAGGGCCAAGCCCAGCATGCCCCCGCGGCGCACCCAGCGTTCCAGGAAGCTCTGGCTATTCCAGTTGAAAAATCCGACGCTGCGCAGCGCGCTGATCTCCAATAGTGAGCCTTCCACCCGCCAGTAGGTCACGCCAGACACACGGCCCACCGCGCCACCACCCGATTTTGAGGAAGTTTCAGGCATCTTTTCTGATGAATCTCGTTCGCTTTAAGAAAGAGATTCCCCGGAAGTCTCGCCACTCCTGGCGGTCTGTCCCGCAGGCGATTCGTTCTGGGACACTTTCTTGGTACGGCTGCAGCTCTTTGAGTTGATTGGCCCCGCTGCACGCGTCCGGCCAATACTGGATTATCAAAATTATCATCCCCTAGACCTTCCCGCAACCAGCTTAGGCCGCCCTTCACGCTTTGTTTGCGCGTGCAGGGACCGGTCCAATTCGCCGCTGCTCCGGGGATTTAGCGAACGGAGAGAGTCACCTCGAAGTTGGCGTTGCAATTTGTGGAGGGGTCGTCCGCAACAGACTTCGATACGGTGCCGCTCTTGATGTCAAATTCCAATGGCTTCTTTGGCATATCGGGCAAGCCGGTGAAGCGGGCCCTGCCGTCACTGTTTGTGCCGATTTCGAGCACCGTTTTTCGCACGCTGAAAAACCCGTACTTGAGGGTGACTTTGATGTTGGCGTTGTAGATAGGCTTGCCTGCCTCATCTTTCACATGGAAATCCGCCCGGCAAGAGCCGATCCCGCCATCCACCACCGGGACCTGCGGAGACTCGTTGGCCATGGCCGGCGTGCATAGAGCCAATAGGACAGTCACCCAGAAAAATCGAAAGGCACGCACTTGCCAAGTCCGCATTGCACTATCCCTCCCGATTTAGCAACATACGCCCCCCGGCGCATCGTTGCAATTCTCTTGGACTGGGTCGGATGCCCCGCAGGTACCGGCTGAGGTTTGGAGCTGATTTTTTGCCGCCACTCTTTCTCCCGTAAATTTTAGAACAAGAGCGTGCTCTTGGGTTTGCCCGGTCGGAAGGAAAAGATTCTCATGCGTGCCATTCCTGTTCCTTTGAATCAAAAGTGGGTTCTTGTAATGACGCTCGTGCCACTTATGGCGGTCCGCGCACCGTTAAAGGCGCAGATTGAAAAAAAACCACATCGTCCTGCTTGTACAGATGCGCGTTGCCGAAAAATCAAATCCTTTCTGAAAGCCCATTATTGCGGCGAATCGCCTTATGGCAATGGCCCTGACGACGGCTGCCTGATCCAGGCTCCAAAGAAGCCACGACTTGGTGTCATTATCAAAGCGAGCTTTTATTGCACGTGGGGCGATACCAAACAAGCCGCGCCTTGCAAACAGAATGGGCAGCCTCCGTCAGCTATCCGCGAAGCGCTAATCCGGGAGTTGAGAAATTTGGGCTTGCCCGCCAAAGCGAATGGACAGATTTACTTCACAGTTTGGGAATCTTCCTCGTTGGGTCGGTCGATCGCCGAGCCCTATTACTCCCGCGCCGCAGGCTCTGATCTCCAACTATGCCAAGTGATTGTGGCTATCGACAATAGCTCGAAGTTGCTGGTGCTACGGAACTTGCCATTTCAAAAGACCGATGTAGATGTGCCCTCAGTGACCCAATGGTCTCTGATTGACCTCGCGGATATCGATGCTGACGGGCAAATGGAGGTCATTCTGGAGGGAGATGCCTATGAGAACCACTGGCTCGAAGTCGTCCGCCTGCAACATGGGCCCCCCCCACGCTGTCTTTTCTGGTCTCGGCTATTATTTGTAGTAGAGGGGCATTAGTCGTTAATGTCGCTGACCAGTTCAGACGCCCCAACCGTACTTCTCGGCGTGCTCGAAGGTGCGCTGCATTTCCTGATGCAGAATTTCGAGGAAGCCTGAGGTGCCGACGGACTTCTTGCCGGGCTCACTGATATCGGTCGTTCGATAGCCCGCTCCCAGCACGCGCCCGAGCGATTGTTCCACCCAGTCCGCTTCCAGGCCCAGGCCAAACGTATCCCGCAGCATCATGGTTGCGCTCAATATCGATCCGATGGGATTGGCTACGTCTTTCCCCGCCAGTGTCGGCGCCGAGCCGTGGATAGGCTCAAACAGCGGCGCGCCCAAGCCAAAACTTGCCGAAGGAATCAAGCCAATCGACCCCACCAGCGCCGCCGCGGCATCGCTCAGGATGTCGCCAAACATGTTGGTGCTGAGCATCACGTCAAACTGTGTGGGCCGCAGCGTCAGTTGCATCGCCGCGTTATCCACCAGCATGTGCTCGAGCTTGACCGCGGGAAACACCCCGCCCACCGACGTCACCGTGCGGCGCCACAACTGCGAACTCGTCAGCACGTTAGCCTTATCCACCGAGCACAGCCGCCGCGAGCGGCTCTCTGCCCGGTGAAACGCAAACGTCGCAATTCTTTCGATTTCCGGCGTCGAATAGGACTCCGTGTCAAACGCGCGTTCCGTGCCGCCCTCCACCACATTGCCCCGCTCGCCAAAGTACATTCCTCCGGCGAGTTCCCGCACAATCTCGATATCCAGATCGCCCAGCCGCTCCGGCCGCAGCGGTGAAATGCCCCGCAGTGGTTCCAGCAACCGCACCGGCCGTAAATTTACGTACAGCCCCAGACCTTTGCGCAGTCCCAGCAGTCCCGTCTCCGGCCGCTTGCCCACCGGAAGCGCGTCCCACTTCGGCCCGCCCACCGCTCCCAGGAACACCGCATCCGCCTTGCGGCAGGCATCCAGTGTTTCATCCGGCAGGGGGTTCCCGGTCTTGTCGATGGCCGTGCCGCCAATTGGCAACTCCACCGTTTCAAACTGGTGCCCAAACTCCCGTGCACACTCCTGCAGCACGTTCGCCGCGGCCCGCACCACTTCCGGGCCGATGCCGTCGCCCGGCAGCAGCACGATTTTCTTTTTCAATTTCATCCGCCGATTCCTCGAATCTCTCCAGCCGTTCAGGCAACCGTCGAAGCGCTTGTGGCTACCACTTTGCGCCGAATCACTTCGTGCGCGATGGTCATCAGGTCCCGCGCGCGCACATTCTTGGAAGTATCCGCAAACGCGGTCACACGGCGGTAGCACTCCGCCAGTTGTTCGTCGCTCGGCTCATAGCCAAGTTCCTTCAGCGACTCCCGCAGCGCATGCCGCCCGGAGTGCTTGCCGAGCACCAGTGACCGCGAGGGCACGCCCACGGTCTCTGGCGAAATAATCTCATACGTCAGCGGATTCTTGATAATCCCGTCCTGGTGGATTCCCGCTTCGTGCGCAAACGCATTTGCGCCCACGACGGCTTTATTGGGCGCCACCACCGCGCCGGTAATTTCCGTCAGCAGCTTGCTGGACTTATACAGTTCGTCCAGTTTCAGTTTCGTCGCCACGCCAAAGCTTTCCTTGCGCACCGCCAGCGCCACTGCCACTTCCTCCAACGCGGCATTCCCGGCGCGCTCTCCGATGCCGTTGACCGTGCACTCGATCTGTCGCACGCCGGCCTTCACCGCCGCCAGCGAATTCGCGACCGCCAACCCTAGATCGTCGTGGCAATGCGCGCTCAAGATGATGTGCTCCGGGTCGCCCAGGTGCTCGCGCACTTTCCGGAACATCTCCCCATACTCTTCCGGCACGGCGTAGCCGACCGTGTCCGGCAGGTTCAACACCGTGGCCCCGCCCCGAACCGCCGCTTCGCACGCCTTGCACAAAAAGTCGATATCCGTTCGCCCTGCGTCTTCCGCGGAAAACTCCACTTCCCCAACGAAGTTCCGCGCCAGCTTAACCATCGATTCGATGGCTTCGAGAGCCTGCTGGCGCGACATGTGCAGTTTCACCTGCAGGTGCAGGTCGCTGGTCGCCAGAAATACGTGCATGCGCGGCGTCTTCGCCGGCTTCAATGCTTCCGCCGCCGCCAGGACGTCGTCTTTCCTCGCGCGCGCCAGGGCCGCGATGGGCACGTCGCGCACTTCCTTGGACACCGCGATCACGGCCTCCAGGTCGCCCTTCGAGGCAATCGGAAAGCCCGCCTCAATAATGTCCACGCCGAGCGCCGCAAGCTGCCGCGCCATGCGGATCTTCTCTGCCGTATTCATTGAGAAACCGGGCGATTGTTCGCCGTCCCGGAGCGTGGTGTCAAAGATGCGTACGTGACTCATGCCGGTACCTCCAACTTATTCATCCAGTTACGCATAGCCGGGCCCTACTAGTCCAATTTATCTTCATTCTGTATTTGATAATTATGCCTTATACTAGCCAAAGGCGTTCGGGAGACCCCAGATGCCCCGCCGGAGGCGCTCCCCTCCGGTATGCACCGCCCCGGCAGGCTCTGCCCCCCAGCCTCCGAATCGAGGATTTTTCTTATGGATCTCGCGGAATTACAGGTTTTTCTTACCGTCGCCAAGGAGGGCAGCTTCTCCCGCGCGGCCGAGCGGCTCTACCGCACGCAGCCCGCCGTCAGCCTGGCCATCCGCAAGCTCGAGGATGGCCTGGGACAACCGCTGTTTGTCCGCGGCGCCCGCCCGGTTCGCCTCACCGACGCCGGTACGCTCTTGCGTGAATACGCCGAACGCCTCCTGAACCTCCGCGACGAGGTGAAAAAGGGCCTGATGGAGCTGGAAGGGCTCAAGCGCGGCGAACTTTCCCTGGGCGTCAATGAAAGTTCCATCCATGCCCTGCTTCCGGCATTGGCCAAGTACCGCGAAGCCCATCCCGGCGTGCAGGTCCGCCTGCACCGCATGTTTTCCCGCGATATTCCCCATGAAGTAGTGAACTACCGGCTCGACCTGGGAGCGGTTTCCTTCATCCCGCGCGACGCGCAACTCCAGTCCACCGAAATCCTCAAGGATGAACTCACGTTCGTTGTGCCTCCCAAACATCCCCTGGCCAAGCGCCGCGAAGTGGACGTCGAAGAACTCGGCAAGGAGAACTTCATCGCCCACATCGTGGAGTCTCCCTTTCGCCGCCGCGTCATCGAGCTATTTGCGAAGCACCGCACCGCCCTCAACATGCCCCTCGAAATGCCCACCATTGAAAGCATCAAGCGCTTCGTACAAATGGGCATGGGCGTCGCCATTGTGCCGCGCATGTGCGTCAACTGGGAGGTTGAGCACGGCTGGCTGAAGGAAGTCAAAATCAAGCAACTCAACATCCCGCGCCACCTGTACATCATTTCCCGTCGCGGCGCCCGCCTGCCCCACGCCGCCACCGAATTCATGCGCCTGCTCAAGTCCGAGTAACGCCGCTTTCCGGCAATTGGTAATGATGGATGTGTCCGAGGCAAGGCGGGACATGCGCTGCGTGCTGTCGTGGACCGAATCAGGAACTCACCCTTGCCGCTCGGGGGAACTGTCTGGAGCAATCCAACGTACTTAACCTCAGGTTCAAGGCGCCAAATGGTTTCAGAGTTCGCAGGAGGATCTGATGAATTTTTTTCCCAGCTCGCGCTTTCTTGCCGTCTACTCGGGAGTGCTCACGCTCGTGTTTGCGACCACGGTTCTGGGTGGATTCGCCATGCTGCGAAACCCCAACTTCGGCATCATCACCGCACGGCGCATCAACATCGTAGAGCCAGATGGAACGGTGCGTCTCACTATATCTAACCGCGCCGATTTTCCAGGCGGTTGGATCCATAAGAAGGAGTCACCGCGGCCGGATCGGCGGGACGCGGCGGGTATGCTGTTCATGAGCGAGGAAGGTACAGAGCAGGGCGGCTTGATCTGGGGAGCGAGCCAACTCCCCGACGGTACGATAGAAAACCATGGTCATCTCAGCCTTGACCAATATGAAGAGAATCAAATCTTTGCCCTGGATGCTGGGCAGGAGGGAAAGGAAAAGTTTTCGCGAATTACCATTACAGACCAGGGAAATTACCCAATCGACGAGAAAAGGAAGGCAGAGGATCGGATCGGTAAGCTGCCGGAGGACAAGCAGGACGACGCATGGACGGAGTTTTTTGCGACGCACCGGCACGATGTGAACCGCCTAATCCTTGGCCGCGCCCCGGATGGATCGGTGGGTCTGAGTCTGCGCGACGGTAGCGGCAAGCCGCGTATTTTGCTCAACGTTCAATCAGATGGGAAGGCAGTGCTGCAATTCCTCGATGACAACGGCAACGTAGCAAGCGCATTTTCAGGGCAGAAGAAATGAGAGTTCCCTTTTAGATACGGGTTGGTTATTGGCCGGTTGAGTTTCCAGTAGCAGCCAGTGCGTCCAGGTGGCTGGAGGCCGCGTGCCAGGCGGGCTCAGATCAGTCTTCCAGTGTGGGCAAAGTCTTGAGCACTTCGCTGGCTGTTGGCCGTTGAAGAACCGGGTCATCCTTGCGGATTTTGCCATCGCGGAATACCAGCACGCGTTTGGCGAACTGCGCCATGTCGTGTTCATGCGTAACGATGACAATCGTCAAGCCCTTGTCATTCAAGGCCTGGAAGACCTCCATGATCTCGACCGAAGTACGGCTGTCAAGATTCCCCGTGGGCTCGTCGGCCAGCAGAATCGATGGCCGATTCACCAGTGCTCTTGCAATGGCCACGCGCTGTTGCTGTCCCCCCGACATTTGTGACGGAAAATGCCCCGCCCGCTCGGCAAGTCCGACCATCGCCAGGGCTTCCGAAGCACGCTTTTCGCGCTCTGCCTGGTCGATTTTCGTGTACAGCGTTGGCAATTCCGTATTTTCAAGAGCCGTGGTCCGCGCCAGCAGGTTGAATCCCTGGAAAACAAACCCGATCTTCTGGTTGCGGATTTTTGCGAGGGCCTTCTTATCGTGCTGGGAGACATCGATCCCTTCGAGCAGGTAACGTCCTGAGCTGGGGCGGTCGAGGCATCCAAGAATGTTCATGAAAGTCGATTTGCCGCTGCCGCTTGCTCCCATGATGGCCACGAATTCGCCGCGCTGAATCTCTATGCTGACCCCGCGCAGCGCGTGCACACGCGTTTCCCCCATTTCGTAATACTTGTGTACATCTTCAACGCGAATGACCGCGTTCCCTCCAGCGGCGGTTGTCTCGGCTTCTGTTTGGATCTTGGTGGCCATGGGTGCAAAGGTGAACAGGGCAGCGCCGCGAAGCACGCAGCGGACTAGCGCCCTGCTCCGGGACCTCCTGGAGGCTGCGATTTCGGCATCACAGTGCGAATGATCAATTCGTCCCCTTCCTTGAGCTGGCCTTTCAGCAGCGCGGTGACTTCGGTATAGGAATGGTCGGTGATGCCAATCGAGACTTTGACCGGCTCCATCGTGTTGTCGGCATGAAGTTTCCAAACGACCGCGCTTTCCTCGCGAGGGGCGCGCCCAACTTTTCGCGGGCCACCCCCGGCCTGAGTGCTGGGCTCAGCGGCTTCTGCCGTATCGGTGACAGTTACCGGCCCTTTCTCGCTGCCCTCGATGCCATATTGTTTGTAAACTGCGAGCACCTCTTCCGGCGGCAGAGGTGGACGATAACGGAGGGCGGTGTTGGGTAGTTTCAAGACGTTCTGGACCGTGGCCACAGGGATGGTCACATAGGCGGTCATGCCGGGGAATAGCTTCAAATCGGGATTATCGAAATCAATGATGGTGTTGTAGGTGACCACGTTTTGGATGGTGGTCGCGTTCATGCGCACCTGGCTCACCACGCCGTGAAAAGTGTCCTTGGGAAACGCATCCACTTTGAAGGCAACGTCGCGCCCAAGCTTGATATTTCCCACATCCGACTCATCCGTGCTGGCGTAGACCTGCATTTTCGTGAGGTCTTGCGCGATGGTAAAGATCGTGGGCGCTTGCAACGAAGCGGCTACCGTCTGCCCGACATCCACGTTGCGCGCGACCACCGTTCCATCAATCGGCGAACGGATCTCCGCATAATTGAGATTGGTTTGGGCCACCGAAACAGCCGCTGATTTCTGGGACACTTGCGCTTCGGCCTGCGTGACGCTCGCGACCGCGCCGTCCACCGTGGCTTTGGCGGAGTCGTAAGTTGCCTTGGCGAGGTCCAACTGCTGCTGGCTCAGGATGCCGTCTTTCGTCAGGCCAAGAGTGCGGTCATAATCCGCCTTGGTTTGCACCGAACCGGCTTTGGCCTTCTCAAGGTTTGCCTGAGCGGCTATAAGATTGGCCTTGGCGTTCTGCAGGTCAGCAGCAGCCTGCAGCAGTGCCCCCTGCAAGAGGGAAGGATCTATCAGTGCGATAATCTCCCCTTTGTGCACCCGGGAATTGAAGTCCACATAGAGCTTGGAAATCGTTCCGCTGACCTGAGAACCGACCTGCACGGTGATGACCGCGTTGATGGTGCCGGTCGCCTCAACCACATCATGAACGTCGCCGCGCTCTACCTTGGCGGTGAAATGCTGCGGCTGGCTGCTGCGATTTAGAGCGAACGCGGCATAAAGCCCAATCAGGACAACCACAGCAGCAAGCACGAGCCATTTGGGTTTGATCTTCATCTCTGTTCCGGTCGGTTCCGAGAGCTAAGTTTCATTCGTATCGCAGAGCCTCAATGGGGTCGAGGAGCGAAGCCTTACGCGCGGGGTAGTAACCGAAGAACACGCCAACCGCCACGGAAAAGAATGCGGCGATAACCACAGCATCGAGAGAAATCGGCATCTGCCAGCGCAGCGTTTGCCCCACCAGGTAGGAGCCGAGGACCCCGAACAGTACTCCCGCGGCACCACCCACGAGGCTGAGCATAACCGATTCACCAAGGAATTGAAGCTGGATGGCCTCTTCAGTGGCTCCCACAGCCACGCGAACGCCGATCTCCCGCGTGCGCTCGGTCACCGATACCAGCATGACGTTCATAATGCCGATTCCGCCGACAATTAGAGATATAGAGGCAATAGCAATCAGCAGGATCGTAAGAGTGCGGCTGGAATCAAGCTGGGCTTGAATGATGTCCTCGGGGTTGCGGATGTTGAAGTCATCCTCCTGTTCCGGACGCAGACGATGGCGATCGCGAAGCACGGCGGCGGCCTCCTGTCCGGCGGGCTTCACTGCGGCCTGAGAGACAGCGGAACATAAGATGTCATCCAGCCACGTTGTCCCTTTGATCTTTTTCATTACCGTGGTGAAGGGCATGAGGATGGTATCGTCCTGATCCTGTCCGAATGTGGAAAGCCCCTTTGGCAGGAGGGTCGCAATGACCTTGCAGGGCATGTCTTGGACGCGAATTACCTTGCCGACGGGATTTTCAACGCCGAAAAGTTGCTCGCGAACAGTTCGCCCAATGACGCATACATCTGCGGCGCGATCCACGTCATCCTGAGAGAAGGCTGCGCCCTGATCCAAATACCAGCGTTTGATGTCGAAGTAAGCCGGCGAGACTCCACGGTAGCCCGTGTACCAATTCTGATTGCCATAGACGACCTGGATGGAGCCGTCGACATTGGGAGATACGCTCTTGATGAGCGGAATTTGATTCTTGATGGCCACCGCGTCGGCGTAGGTGAGCGTTTTTGTGTTGTGAGTGCCGGTGCGCCTGCCATTCACGGCGCGGCCTCCCGCCTCGATCCACACAAAATTGTCACCCAGGCTGTTCAGTTGCGCTTCCACGCGAGCCTGTCCGGCATTGCCAATGGCCACTACGCAGATCACCGCTGCGATCCCGATAGTAATCCCCAGGATGGTTAGAACACTGCGCATCTTGTTTCTAAGCAGCGCCACCAGGGCGGATCGCAAGAGCGCCGAGTAGTTCACCATGCCTCCTTGCAACCACCGTAGCTCATCTTCTCATCGCTCCGAGCATACAACATCTCCTTGGAGCGTCGCTTGCCTCGACCCACCCATCTGGCTCGGTGGGCACGATGCTGGCGAAACGCGCGTGGGAAATTGAACATCCGTCCGCCATTTGGAAAATTCGCGTTAAACAGGCCTTTTCGTCTATTCTGTAACAAGCAGCCAGCCGGGCGCAGGCCTTCTATGATCAGCGGATTCGCCATTCTCGCCATCGGGTTTTTCCTTGGCATGCGCCATGCCACGGACCCCGACCACGTCATCGCCGTCTCCACCATCGTGAGCCGCGAGCGTTCCCTCTCAAAAGCCGCGCTCATCGGTGCGCTTTGGGGACTGGGCCACACCATTACCATCGTTCTTGTCGGCGCCGCCATCATCCTCTTTAATCTAGTGATTCCTCCGCGCCTCGGACTCGCCATGGAATTTGCCGTGGGCCTGATGCTCATCCTCCTCGGCATCTTGAACCTTTCCGGCGTCTCCAAATGGCTGAGCGAAAAATTCTCTCCTGCGCATCCCCACGTTACCGGCGAGCACGCCCATCTCCACGAGCACGATCACCACGTGCACTACCACTGGCATTCCCACGCTCCCGCCAGCGAACATCACGCCGATGAACTTCCCGCGCCCCGTTGGCTCAGCAATCCCTTTTCAGGCCTCGGCGTGTTCCATTCGCTGCGTCCGCTGCTTGTCGGCGTCGTTCACGGCCTCGCTGGCTCCGCCGCCGTGGCACTCCTCGTTCTCAGCACCATTCGCGAACCGCGCTGGGGCGTTTTCTACCTTCTGATTTTTGGCCTTGGCACCATTGCGGGGATGATGCTCATAACTGCAGCATTGGCGCTGCCGTTCTCGTACGCGGGAACTCGTTTCGGATGGCTCAATCGCGGCTTGATTACAGGTTCGGGAGTCGTCAGCCTGATTTTTGGACTGTATCTCTCCTACCAGATCGGCTTCGTGGAAGGCCTTTTCACGAGCCATCCCAATTGGACGCCGAGCTGATCCTCCCGCACGGCCAGTCGACGCTAGGCCTTCTTCGCCAAGGCTTCTTCCACCGTCTGATTCACCGGTAACAGGTTCTGCAGTCCCGCCACCATGACCACCGCCATGCTCTGCGGCCCCAGGCACGCCAGCGCAAACGTTTTTTTCTGATTCCGCCGGCTCACGAACAGCGACACCAACGAGCCCACTCCCGCTGAATCCAAGAAGCTGACTCCGCTCATATCCAATACCAGGTGCATGGCTGGTTCCGGCCGCAATTTCTTTATGAATTCCGTGACCGTCTCCAGGCTTAGTTTTCCCGTAGCCTTGTAAATTGCCACTGCTTCCGAACTGGACTGCTGTTTCTCCAACTCTAGTCTGAAGGGTGGCATAAGCTCCTTAACTTATCCGAAACAAAGACCCATACACATTAACAGGCATTCACATGATGCCCTACGCAGGATTCCTCCGAGGCACCGTTCCAAAATGGAACGCCGTCCTCACCATTAGGTTTTTCTCATTATTTTACCTATTGACTACTATTTAATCTAACGCGAACTTCTTCTTTAGTTTCCCTTTCAACCCACGACATCGCTGGACCGCCTCGTTCAGCAAGGGGTACTTCACATGAGGCCGCACTGTTCTGGTTCGTCAGGGAGCCGTACCGCTCCTATTCTGCTTCTATCCTTGTTCGCGCTCAATCTCCTGACTGCCGTCAACCCCATCGTTATGCAGACCACGCAACCTTTCCTCTTCGCCGGGACCTACGACACCAGCACCAAAACCCGGGGCTATGCCACGCCGCTCCGCAACAGCTCGACCGGGGCGCTCTCTTTGCTCGCGAATACCGCCGTCTCCTTCAAGCACCCTCGCTACCCCGTGACCATGGATCCGACCGGGCACTTTCTTTTCGGCTTATGTGGCGAAGGCCTGGCCATGTCCAGCCTCGACTCGGCGACGGGTATCGTCACAGAGACTCCCACTTCGCCCTACTCCGCCTCGGTTTCCACTGGCCAGACCGGTGTGCCTTTGGTAGCTGAGAGCTCCGGCCAATATGTCTATCTGTTAAAGTCGCATCTGCCCAGCCGCCGTTGGTTTCAACTTTCACGCTCGATTCTTTCCGCATTGATGCCGCCACTCCGTCCCTTGTAGCCGCGAATAGCCAATCGCTTTCGCTGAACGGAACCTGGGTGGATGCGGCGGCGGATCCCAGTCAGCACGGGATGTTCATCCATGTAAACCAAGACCAGGGCGGCCCATCGCCGGATGCCCGTCTGTATTCCATTCCCTTCGATCCTTCCACAGGCTTGGCTCAGATTCCATCGGCTGGTCTGAACATTGGCAGCAATGCTCGTGGCCTGGCGATCAGTCCCGCCGGCGGTATCCTGGCGATGGGTTGGGGAGACGCCATTGGTTTTTCCCTTCCGCCGTGGGGATTCGTTCGGATTTGCTCACCTTCACGGACAATGCTGCGAACTCTCCGCAGTCCATTACCGTCAGCGGCACCGCAGCTTCGGCGGTCAGCATTGTTGCCTCAGCGGGCAGTTCCACCACGACTACCGTATCTGCGGGCCAGCCCGCTCAAATTAACCTGCAAGCCACACCGGAAGCAGGTTTCAGTGGAACCTTGACCTTCGCCTGTTCCGGTGCACCCTTCGGCGCCACGTGCGCCGTACCGGCCAGCGTGCTCGTCTCCAGCGGCAGCGCGGTCCCCTTCAGCGTTTCTGTGAGCACTTTGGGCACGTCACAACTGCCGCCCTTTTCGCCTCTGCCTCCCTCGCCTTCCTGGCCTTATGATCCTTTTTTCGTTGGCTCACTGCTTGCCGCCCCGTGCGTTCTCCTTCTCGCTTGCCAGTTTCTGGGTGATCAGACTCGAGACTCGCGCGGGTGGACAATAGCGGGTGCCACTGCGTTTTCGATTCTCCTGATCTTTTCGGGGATTGGTTGCAGCGGCCGCGGCGCGGCTACACGACCACCACCTCCTCCTCAGAACGCCGCGATCCCGGCGATTCAGCCCCCGGGAGGCACCTTCACCTCCGGGCAATCCGTCACCATGGCTGACGCTACCGCCGCGCCACCATCCATTACACGGCGGATGGGTCCACGCCGTCGTCCTCATCGCCGGTTTTCTCGGCTGCCATCCCACTCAGCTCTGCTGCAACTCTCCAAGCCATGGCGACTGCTTCGGGATACTCCGCAAGCTCCGTCGCCAGCGCGGCCTTCCAATTCCGGTCCCCTGCCGCCACCTATCCCATCACCGTCACTGTCACCGCCACTCCCGCGGGTCCCATCAGGGCACTGCCGCTGAACCCCATTCTGCTGACGCTGACCGTGAATTGACGGCCCACCAAAAAGAATGGCCGGGAGAGTACCTGCTCCCGGCCGTTTTTCGATTCTTGCGCCTCTTTTTATTTTCCGTAGTTCACCCGGTAAATCACGCCCGCGCCGTCGTCGCTCACCAGCAACGAGCCACCCGGCGCCACCGCGACTCCCACCGGCCGCCCATTCACATTCTTTCCATTCGGGTCAGGCACGAACCCGGTAAGGAAAGGCACAGGGTCTGCCGCGGCTCTTCCGTCCTTGAATCCCACGAACTCCACCTGATATCCGTGGCGCGCCGCGCGATTCCATGAGCCGTGCTCTGCAATGAACGCTCCGCCGCGATATTTCTCTGGGAACTCCTTCCCGGTATAGAACGCAAACTGCAGCGGCGCCATGTGCGCCCCCAACAATACGTCGGGGATGATTGCTTTCGCTACCAGGTCCGGCCTTTGTGGCTTCACGCGCGGGTCCACGTTATTTCCAATGTAGCTGTATGGCCATCCGTAGAATCCACCATCCTTGATGGACGTGAAGTAGTCTGGCGGCAGATCATCTCCCAGTTCGTCGCGCTCATTCACCGTCACCCACGGCTCTCCTGTGCGCGGTTCGATCGCCAGCCCCACGGCATTCCGTAATCCCGAAGCATACACCCGCGCATTCTTTCCGTCGGGATCGCAAACCAGCACCGCGGCCCGCCGCTGATCTTTCTCGATATCGATATTCGAGGAGGACCCGATGCTCACGAACAATTTCTTCCCATCCGCGCTGAACGCCACGGTGCGAGTCGAGTGGCCTCCCCCCGGCAACTGCATCAGGCTTTCCGCTTCTCCCGTTCGTTTCGAGGTTTGCTTGTCATAACGAAAACGCACCAATGAGGTCATGTTCCCCACGTAGACATAGTCATCGTGAAACGCAATGCCGAATGGGCGGTTCAATTTATCTGCAAACACTTCCCTTTGTTGCGCCCCTCCGGTGTGTTGCGGATCGCGCAGCACCACCACTTGATCCGCGCCTGTGTCCGCCACGAAAATATCTCCATTCGGCGCCACTGCCAGAAACCGCGGCCTGGCGAAATCCTTCGCAAAAACATTCACGTGAAATCCTTCAGGAGCAGTCGGAAGAAATCCTTCCGCCGGCTTGGTGTTCCCTGGGCCGTTCCCCGCGGACTTGGTCGAAAATGGCGCCGGCAGTTTTGGCTTCTTGCCGTAGGTCACCTGCGCCGCCGCGGGAATCGCGGGAAACAAAATGCCACTGAGTACCATGACTCCGAACATCCTGAAAAGCATCATGCAATCCCCTAGATCTAAAATTTCCGTCACCCTTTCTGATGCCCCGGGAATGGCCGAGGTTCCACCACCCTCCAACGCCCGCCAAAGCCGGCGAAGTCTCAGGACCTTTGTTCCTCGAACAACGCCATGCGCATCGAGATCGTTCCGAATTCTATTCCTTCATAGGGGTACGTCACCTGATCGCTCCCGTCCGTGGCGCCCAGGCAATACAGCACCGGCGCGTAGTGTTCCAGCGTGGGGTGCGCCTCCCCTAGAAGTGAACTTCCCCAACGGTCCGGCGCCGCCAGCGACTCCATGTCTCGCTCTTCGATTGCCTTTTTCACCTTCTCGTCAAACTCCTTCGCCCACGGATACGCGGAGTCCGGCATTTCCCAATTGACCTTGTGCAGGTTGTGCACCAGGTTCCCGCTGCCCAGGATCAACACTCCCCGCTCGCGCAGTTCGTTCATCTCATTTCCCAGTGACATATGCTCGGCAAACGTCCGCTCATGATCCAGGCTCACTTGAAACACCGGAATGTCGGCTTCCGGATACAGATGCCGCAACACACTCCAAGCGCCATGGTCCAGCCCCCACTGGTGATCGGCCTGCAGGTGATGCTGCATCGCCAGCCGTTTCGCTTCCTCCGGCGCGCCTGGGGCGGGATACTGCACCTCATACAGGGGCCGCGGAAAACCGTAAAAATCATGAATCGTGCGGGGCCAGTCCGCCGCCAGCACCTGACACCCGCGCGTCACCCAGTGCGCCGAAACCACGCAAATGGCTTTCGGCGCTGCCAATTTCTTCCGCACTTCCCGCAAGCTTCCCGTAAACGCGTTCTCCTCGATCGCATTCATCGGTGACCCGTGACCCACGAACAGCACTGGCATTTTCATGGCCTGTATCTTCCTTCGGCGGATTCTACTCTCCTCACCTTATTTCATTCTTTACCAGATTCCCCCGCCGTTCCAAACGCTCGCGCAATTCTTTAGGCTTGGCTGGGCCTCTCCGTCACCGGTTTCCCTCCGCCGCCCGGAAGCGGGTTCTTCCCCTGGCTGTCGCCCAAATCGTCCAGCAATCCATCCAGATCCTCGTAAGCATAAATGGTCGGCGCGTGATTCTGCATCAACCCGCCGGTATCTGCCGTCGGCCCATAATTGCTGTGCAGGTCGCGCCCCAGCATGCGCAGCATCGCCATCTGCTGGCCTCGGTGATGCGCGGTGTGCGCGATCCGTCGCGTCATCACCCACGCCATCGGCCGTTTCACGTCAAAGAAACTTGTCTCGCTTTCCCACCAATCCTCATTCTTCGTCTGCAACACCGCCAGCCGTTTTCCGCTGTCCTCCAGGTACCGCCGGATAAACTCCGCCCGCGTTTCTTCCTTCGGCAACGGCGGTGCGCTCACATCAATCTTCAACATGTTCCGGAACCACAAATCCTCGCTCACGCATTGATGCACCATTTGCTCAAGCACGCTCCTTCCCCGCGGATCATTCGCCCTCGGACGGACCTCCATATCCCCGTCGCCGAATTCGCTCCACACGCTCGCCACTTTAAGCCTCTCCGTCGCGTACGTCTCCACCAGAAACCCGTATCGCAAGTTCCACCTCCTCTTTTTGCCCTGCGCCGGCGGCCTCCCCAGCCCGAGCGACCTGCCGCTCAAAATCCGCTCTTGACGCCGCTCACCCACGGGAGTATTCAATAACTCCGCGCAGCGTAGTTTGCGCTGTTCCCCCCGGTCCCTCTTACCCACTGCGCGAGCAATCCATTCTCTTTTAGGAGGATCTATGTCCGCCGTACGTCCCATTCCCGAAGGCTACCACTCTCTGACTCCCACGCTCGTGTGCAAGGGCGCCGCCCGTGCCATCGAATTCTACAAGGAGGTTTTCCACGCCAAGGAGATCAACCGCATGAATGGTCCCGGCAACACCATCGGCCATGCTGAACTTCAAATCGGCGATTCTCGTTTGATGCTCAGCGACGAATTCCCGGGTATGGCTCATGCACCCGGCCCCAATCCCATCACTTCCAATGCCCTCTTCGTTTACACCGACAATGTGGATGCTCTGTTTGAACGGGCCGTCAAGGCCGGCTCCAAAGTCGATATGCCTCTGCAAAATCAGTTCTGGGGAGACCGCTACGGCAAAATCAGGGATCCCTTTGGACATCAGTGGGGTCTCGCTCAACACATCGAAGACGTTGCTCCCGCCGAATTGGAGCGGCGCGCCAAAGCCTGGACGGAGCAAATGAGCAAAGCCGCGGGCGCCCACGGCTGATCCGTCGCTTAACAATTCCACACTGTCAACCTAAACTAGTGCGGGCTCTGATCCAGAAAGGGATCAGGGCCCCTCTTTTCTGTCCCGGACCGCATAATCAGCCCTGAGTGTGTGCTCCGAGAATTTCCCGGATATGTTAGTACTGGTCTGCCATGTTCAGTACCCCTAACCCGTGTCAGTGGAGCATGTTAGAAAGAGTTTTTCGTTCTTGGGCAAAGAACTACCTAACCTTCGCCTCCCTTTCACGACTCCTCGCATAACTGCTTTATTTTCAATGTGCAATTCGCCCTTCACTTGGAACCCCGCCTGCTCTGTTCTAAAGCGCACGGGCTCCGCCCTTGTGTATTTCCATGGAGAACTGAATGAAACTGGCAAGACTACTAACCCTGGCACTACTTGTCGCGCCCTTTGCCTATGCCGACGGCACTCCCGTCAACATGGTATTCACCGGCGTGAATGGTGCAAACGACGGCTCCTATTACGTGAGCCCCTACACCGGCACAATGAATGGTCAATCCGTTGTGCTCTTCTGCGATGACCTCAAGAACGAGGTCTACATTGGCGAGACTTGGTCCGCCAATGTCACGAATCTCTCTACCGCGCTCAGCACCGCCAATGGCTTCGCCAACACCCGCTACGGTGGTGTCACCAGCTCCGCGGTCTTTTCGACTGCCTCCACCGCTTATCAAGAAGCCGCGTGGCTTACCACCCAGTTCGCCAGCCACCCCGGTGACTACATCAGCCTTCAGTACGCTCTGTGGGATCTCATGAACCCCGGTTCGGAACCCACCAGCTACGGCAACGTCTCCTACTGGCTTGGACAGGCGGCTGGCAACTACTCCACCATCAATCCGGGTGATTTCTCGATCGTCACCAATGTCGGTCCCCTGGCTCTTACCGGTCAGGTCCAGGAGTTCATCGTGAAGACTCCGGAGCCCGGCACGTTGATGCTCTTGGTCTGTGGCGCATTCGCGCTTGCCGTCTTCACGCTCTTGCGTGCTCGTGTGACCGCTTAACTCTCGTTCCAATTCCGAAAACGCCTCCACTGTCATTCTGGAGGCGTTTTCTTTTGCACTTCCCTGTCTGACTATCCCTTTCGTTCGCCTCTCACCAGACCTCACTTCAACGGCCACAACCATGCCGCTCCCCTTACGCCGCTCGCATCTCCGTGCTTGGCTACCACCACAGGAGTGTCCGCTTCCTTTCCAAACACATATTCCTTCAACCGCTGTGGAACTTTCTGGTACAACTGCGGCACCTGCGACACGCCTCCGCCCAGCACGATGATATCCGGATCCAGAATATTCACCATCTGCGCCAGGCTTCGCGTCAGCCGGTCTTCAAACCGCTCCAGGCTGGCCACCGCGGCCGCCTCTCCCGTTTCGCACCGCGCAATAATCTCTTTGCCCTTCAATTTTGTTTTCGTCGCCCGCTCGTAATCCGCTTCCAGGCCCGTCCCCGAAATCCACGTTTCGATGCAGCCCTTGAATCCGCAATAACAATCCGGACCGGGATATTCGTCAGCGCGCATCCACGGAAGCGTCGTGTGTCCCCACTCGCCCGCAACCCCATTTCTGCCGTTGTGAACGCGGCCGTCAATGGCCAGTCCTCCCCCGCATCCTGTACCGAGAATCACGGCGAACACCACGCGCTTGCCTGCTCCCGCCCCATCGGTAGCCTCGGAAACCGCCAGGCAGTTTGCATCATTCGCGCAGCGCACTTCGCGATTTAACGCGGCGCTCAGGTCGCGATCGAATGGCTGCCCGTTCATCCACGTGGAGTTCGCGTTCTTCACCGTGTGCGTCATTCCCGAAATTGTTCCGGGGATGCCGATCCCCACCGTGGCGCTGCGTCCTAACTCCTTCTCAATCTGTTCCACGCCTTCCTTGATCGCGTGAATGGTTCCATCGTAATCGCCGCGCGGGGTGGGCACGCGGTGGCGGTGCAGTTCGTGGCCATCCGCTTCAAGCGCCACGAACGCGATTTTCGTGCCCCCAAGATCAATTCCGATGCGCACTTTGCCTTTCAAAGAATCGCCCAGTGTGGTAGCCATGATGTCCCCGATTTTATACGCAATTCCCCAAAAGAGCCGAGCCTTCCTCAAAGAAAAACCCCACGCGCCAAGGTTGGGCATGGGGCTTTTCCTCAAAAATTTCAGTTCAGTTAGAAGTGGAAACCCAGCTCCGCTGTTTCCGCACGCGGGGTTACGAAGTGCGTTCCGCTGAAGGTGGAGAGAAAGTTGTATACCGCAGTCTTGTTGGTCAAGTTGATGACGGTAAACCGCAGACTCCACTGATAGCGGTCGCCATGAAACAGGTTATCGTGGCCGACGCCGGCGTCAAACAGGTTGCGCGGAGCCACGCGAGACGGATTAAGGTCCGGGTTGTTTGTCCCGGGTGCCGCAAGGTTCAGGAGCTTCGATCCAATGGTGGTTTGTCCACTGCACATCGGGGGGGTTAGTGGGGTTGTCAACGTGGCAGCGATAGGACCGCAGAACAGCCCGATGGCTGTCTGCTGGTCCGCATCCAGTCCTCCGGGCCCAATCGCGGTTGGAAAATCCGCCACCACCGGATTGCTCGCGACCAGTCCGCTATCGAATCGCCAACTGAATGCCACCCACGGCCAGGTCCTTTTCGGCTGGTATTGCACATGCGTGGTTTGGTTGAAGGCCTGGTCGTGATCTATACGGAATACCTGCCCGCCCGTCACCGTGGCCCCCAATCCCCCCACCTGCGGCGGAAAATATCGCGCCCGGACGTGGGCAAGAACTGCGAAGGCCGTCAACCCATGGTAATCGGGCATATTGACGCGCACTGAGGGCCCATCGATCTTGGAATTTTTCCACGCGATTGGAAAAAAGATCGGGGTATTCGCGAAGGTGCTGAAGTCATAGGCATTGCGGGTGTACTTCCAGAGGTAATCGGCATCCACAACCAGGTACTTTCCAAAAGCCTGCTGGAAACCAGCATTGAACTGGTTACGCTGACCGGCGCGAATCGGGGCCTGCAAGCTCGTGCCGCCGATCACGTCCACTACGACTGGATTCGAAGCACCCAGACTTGCCAGGATCAGATTCTCGTTGAACGGGGTTTCCAGCACGCGCGAGTACGATACCCGGAGAACCGAGTTTCTCGGCTTAACGTTATAGGCAATGCCCACGCGGGGTTCCGGCTGCCAGTCGTGGACAATCCCCCGGTACAGATCAAAACGCATGCCCACATTGAACGCCCAGTTGCCGGTCGTGATGGCGTCCTCCAGGTAAAGCGCAAGCTCCTTGATATCCGTGTGGCCGTGAAATGGAAACAACGCACCCCCTCGCGTGAGATCGTAGGCCAACAGGTCTGTGCACGGCGAGTCGATCGCCGTGTTTGTCGAAGTGTTAAAGCACGAGTTTCCATTCGCGTCCACTTGGGACGGCAGAAAATTGGGATCGGTAATTCCGAAGTTAAAGTTCTCCGAAAGAAAAGTGTGCTGAAACGTGACCCCCACCTTGATGTTATGAATCCCTTCCACGTATGCAACATTCGCGCGCAGTCCCGCGTTGGTCAGTTTTCGCTGTTGATTCAGAGTCGCGGACGATCCTTGCGGAATCAATCCAGTGCCATCCGCGAAGGCATTTGCGCTCGGATAGTAATGGAACTGGTCTTGGCGGACAAAGGCCCCCAAGGTAAAGAGCGTCGTGGTGCCAAACAGGTGCGTCCACACGGGCGCGATGTTCAAAGTCTTGATCTGCGCCCGTTGGTCCTGGGGCGGCAGGGGAGCGCCTGTCACCGGATCGCTTACACCGATGTTCAGATTATCGATCGTATTCGGTGTCTGAAACCACGACCGCGTGTACTGGAAGTTCGTGTGAATCGTGTCGGCTTTCGAGGCCTGGAAGTCCACGCGATCGAACAGGTTTTCTTCATTGCCTTTGTCGTGGAAGGCCTGCGGTTCAGGTGGGTCCAGGAAACGGCTGGTGTTCAGCCCGTCCACGGCGATGAAGTTGCCCCACTTGTCCGTACCGTAACCCAAGCGAAAGCCCCCGGTGACCGATCCGAAACTCCCATACGATGTGGTGATGCATCCATGCCCGGGATGCACTCCCAAGCCGGACCGAGTGGTTACGTTGATCACCAGGCTGGTCTTGTCACCATATTCTGCGGTAGGTCCTCCCGAGACGGCTTCGATCGACTGAATCGAATCGAGGGGGATTTGATTCGAAAAAACCTTGCTCTGCTGATCCGTGATGGGTTGCCCGTCAACAGAGAACGAATTCTCCGCATGATCGCCCAGCCCGTGGAAGAGACCATTGGAATCCGCAACCACGCCGGGTGTCGCGAGCGTCACAAGCGAGCTCACCGACGAAGACTGGCTTTCCAGTGGCAGCCGATCTGTCACGGCGGTGTCCACATCCGTGTGAAAACTGGGGTCTTTTTCCACTAGATCCTCGCCGGCCGCCTCCACAGTAACTTCAATTGCTTCCGTGGCCAGCTTAAGAGTGATCTCCAGCTTCGTTGGCACTGACGAGCGCACATCCACGTCCCGCGCGAAGGTCGAGAAACCTTGCGCCTTCACGGTCAGGTGATACGGATTGAACGGCACATTCGTAAATCGAAACGTTCCGTCGTCCCCTGTTACCACACTCCGCGTGTATCCACTCACGGGGTCGTGGAACTCCACCGTGGCTTTGACCACTGCGGCGGCGGATGGATCTTTCACTACTCCCTCAATCGATCCGGCATTGCCCAGTTGCGCCCATCCGGAAATTACAAAAAGAAATAGAGACAGAGCAAGTCCTGCAAGACCTCGAATTCCGTAATGCATTGATCCTCCAAGCTCCATCGGGAGCGATTCACTCGAGCGTTGGTAGGCCCGCTTTGAAAAAAGCGGTCACGCCGCCAAGCAATGGTCGGCGCGGTGAATGGAAGGTTGAGTTTGGATCTAAAGGACGGCTTCAGCGGGTGGTGCGCGAGGATCAGCGTGACCAAAGAAACTTTCGGTTGTGGTGCTCGCACTCGGTGCTCTTACTACCCCGAGTTGCACCAGTGGGGTGCTCAGCACAATCCCGGATACTGCCGGCGTGGCCCTTAAGTGCGCGGCTTGGCACAACAGACATGCCGCTTCATCCTGTCCGTTGTTATGCCCGTGCGGTATTACCTGCAGGAGAAACACGACGGCAAGAAGGGCAAGTGCCATCGCCAACTGCCTGGCGATTCGCCGCCGGGATTCATGCCTCAACTCCTGCATTCTCAGACCCCCTGCAAATTCTTGCGTTCTGCGCGATCCCCGGAACCCTTCCACAAGCGCTCCTGTCATATTGTCAATGAAGGATCGGATGATTTGCAAGAGAGTGCTGAATTCCCGGTGTTTCTGCGGGCATGCCATCCCCCAGGTCCCTCGCAATTTGCCACCGAAACGCAGAGCCGGACGGGCAACTCTCTTCCGTCCGGCTCACTGGTCTCGCTTAGTCTGGAAAAATCTACCTGTGCTTCCTATTTGCGTCTTCAGCAGCCAGTTTCAGTTCACGATTCACCTGCTCCAGCAGTTCCTTGGCTTTTGCGGCATGACCGTCCATATCCCACTCGTTCGCTTCCTGCGCTTCGGTGATCTTGTGGAACGCCTGGTCGCAAAGCCGCTGTGCCGCGGCCAGATTCGGATGCCGCCTTCCGCTGATGTCACTCTCTGGCTTTTGCGCCACCGCCATGCCCGCGCCGATCAGGGCCACGGCGAGGGCTGCTCCAATTAAAAGCTTCGGCATCTTCATATTCTGGATTCTCCTTTTCAACGCAATTTAGGATCGGAATGGCGAGCTGCAGTTGGACCCTCTTCGAAAAACTCGCCTTCTGATGTTGCCGCGGGGCTTAGCTCCGCACAATTCACCCGTGTTGCGCGGATTCCAAATGGTCAACTCTCTGTCTCGTCCGTTGCCAGGATATTTTTGCTAATCATCTGGCCGAGGCGGCCATCATTTCCAGTTGCACCGGCAGGTCAATTCCCAGCTGTTTCAGCAAGCCCAATCCATCCCAGATCACCGTGGACTCCAGGATTTTTCCATTCGCAATCTGATTAATGGTTATCCCGGTGAATGCGATCTTTCTGTTGGTTGGTGCCACTCCCAGAAATTCTCCTTTGTGCGTCCCCGTAATGGTCCAGTACACCACTAGTTTGTCGTTTTCACTTATGGTGTCATCCACGCTGAACTGCAGGTCAGGCAGCCCCTTCAGGAATCGTTCCACTTGCCGCCGGTACGCGGCCGGGCCCACGCCCCTGCCTAAGACTGTTGGATCACCCAGCGCGTGCGTCTCCGCGATCACCTGCTCGATATATTCCAGTCTCCGTTCATTCCAAACACTGTGGTACAGGCGTCCAAACAATAGCTTGTGAGCGGGAGCAACGGACATGGCTGCTTCCTCCTCCGGAACCACTTGTTCCAGCTTCCCCATCCAGTTGGCCTTGCCTAGAGGGCTGTCTGCGCTTGGAGGAAGGCAAGGCTTTCCGCAGAGCCTACTCCCAAATCCACCCCTGCGCAACGAATCTGATTCTTCCTCACGTATGCGCTGAGTCTGTCCCGCCCCGCTGCATGGTCTATTGGTCCTCGCCATCAATTTCTTGTTTCGGTAGAATCGAGCTTCCCGGCGGGCGGTCTGTGAAAGGGGAGTTTTCAGAATGAAAGAGACTGTTCAAGAGTACATCCAGCGGATTCAGGGCAAACTCGCGGGCCAGAGACCGCTGAAGGTGCTCGCCGCAACCTCAAAGAAACTTGCCAGGCTCATCCAGGGTAAGTCCCCAGCCAGACTGCGCAAGCGGCCGGCGCCAGACAAATGGTCCGCGGCTGAGATTATCGCTCACCTGGCTGACGTGGAAATTGTCCAGAGCTGGCGAGTGCGCTCGATCCTCGGCGCGCCCGGCCTTCCGATCCAGGCCTTCGATCAGGATTCCTGGGTTGTTGCCGGCCACTATGACAAGCGCGATCCCCGCAAGTCATTCGAGCAGTTCCGCGTTCTTCGCGAAACAAACCTCGCGCTTCTCAAAACTTTGACGTCAGACCAGTGGACGCATTCTGGCATGCACTCCGAACGCGGCGAAGAATCTGTCGAGCGCATTACAAGCATGTTGGCCGGCCACGACATCAACCACCTCGAACAAGTGGAAAAGATCCTCGAAAGGAAGAAGTGAGTTTTGCCAGAATCATTCCGTCGTTAGTTGAATGGCTTTGAACGCTCTGCGCGCCATTGCTTTATCGAACGTCACCAACTGCAGGCCTGCCGCCTGCGCAAACGCGATCAGGTAAGAATGCGCCCAGTCTTTTGGAGCAGCCTGACGAAGCTGTGTCAGACTACGAAATGAATTCTCCAAGTCTGGCGGTTCTGCGAGAAATAACACTCTGTCGTCCGCACGCCACTCATCATACACTTTCCACGCCTGCAATTGAGACAGGACTTCATCTGCGCCCATTAACTGCACTGTAGTCAGCAGGCGCAACACACTCAGTTGTGTGAAGCGACAAAAACAAAGCCGCTGCGATCCGGGCAATGCTTCCAACCATCGAGCGGCCGTTCGGTGATGGATGTGCCTCTGGACTGACAAAGCCAGCCAAACGTTTAAATCAGGGAAAAGAAATGAGGTCGTAGATTTTGTCATTGTCGACCTCGAGACTGCCTGGCCGCCTGGAAGGAACCAGTGGAAGAGATACGCGCTTCCTCTTCTTCACGGACCCTGATCGCAGTTCGACTTTCACACCCCGGAGAATCAATTCCTTTACGGAACGATTCTCCCGCACTGCCTTTGCCTTCAGCTCCCGGTACACAGTGTCTGGAATGTCGACCGTGGTCCGCATGAGGATATGCTTCCATATTTATGGCTGATGTAAGGCCACATGCGGCGTCTACTCAATTAGGCCGCGAACGCCGCCGTAAAGGTCAAAGGAAGTATCTTCGAGATTATCTATCGCCGCTCGGTCCCGCGCCTGGAACATAACCAAGCCATCGGGGCCATTGCCCATCGACAGTGTCGGCTGATCTGGTTGATCCTGCACCAGGCAGTCCGTTACGAAGAAAGCTCGGCTACCGGGTAGCGCTAGCGAATTCGCAACCCACTAACTCGCCGGCAACAAGATGATTTTCGACCCTGCTCGGCGTACCAAAAAAAGGGCCGCGGCATCAGCCGCGGCCCTTCGCTCGATAGATTTGCTCTTTGTGCCAACCGATAACGATCTGTCAGAATCTGTCCGCCCTTTGGGTTGGAGCCCAAAAGGTCTTTGAGTTACTTGAGTCTAGCGACCGAGCAAGCCCGTGAGAGCTGCCCATCGCGTTGAAACCATCCCACGCACACCATAGCGCAGTAGGTTTCTTTCTATTTAGAAAGGAGGTGATCCAGCCGCAGGTTCTCCTACGGCTACCTTGTTACGACTTCACCCCAATCATGAGTCATACCTTGGGCGCCTGCCTCCTTGCGGTTAGCGCGGCGACTTCTAGTACAGCTCACTTTCGTGATGTGACGGGCGGTGTGTACAAGGCCCGGGAACGTATTCACGGCGTCGATCTGATACGCCATTACTAGCGATTCCGGCTTCATGCAGTCGAGTTGCAGACTGCAATCCGAACTGAGCAGAGTTTTTTCCGATTAGCTCCCCCTCGCGGGTTGGCAACGGTTTGTACCCTGCATTGTAACACGTGTGTAGCCCTGGACATAAAGGCCATGCGGACTTGACGTCATCCCCACCTTCCTCTCCGTTATCCGGAGCAGTCCACACAGAGTCCTCTCTTGCGAGTAGTAACTGTGTGCAGGGGTTGCGCTCGTTGCGGGACTTAACCCAACACCTCACGGCACGAGCTGACGACAGCCATGCAGCGCCTATACTCAGGTCCCTTGCGGGAAGGCCGTATTTCTACAGCTGGTCCTAAGCATTTCGAGCCCAGGTAAGGTTCCTCGCGTAGCGTCGAATTGAACCACATGTTCCACCGCTTGTGCGGGCCCCCGTCAATTCCTTTGAGTTTCAGTCTTGCGACCGTACTCCCCAGGTGCAGGACTTAACGCGTTAGCTCCGGGACGACGCCCGAACGGGCGGCACCCCAAGTCCTGATCGTTTAGGGCTAGGACTACCAGGGTATCTAATCCTGTTTGCTCCCCTAGCTTTCGTTCCTCAGCGTCAGTAGTGATCCAGCTCGCCGCTTTCGCCACGGGTGTTCCTGCAGATATCTACGCATTTCACCGCTACACCTGCAATTCCACGAGCCTCTCTCACACTCAAGCACAGCAGTTTCGGAAGCAGCCTCTGGGTTGAGCCCAGAGATTTCACTCCCGACTTGCCACACCGCCTACGAACCCTTTACACCCAGTAATTCCGAACAACGCTGGCCCCCTACGTCTTACCGCGGCTGCTGGCACGTAGTTAGCCGGGGCTTCTTATCCTGGTACCGTCACTCCCTTGCGGGCATTCGTCCCAGGCGAAAGGGGTTTACACTCCGAAAAGCTTCATCCCCCACGCGGCGTCGCTGCATCAGGCTTTCGCCCATTGTGCAAGATTCCCCACTGCTGCCTCCCGTAGGAGTCTGGACCGTGTCTCAGTTCCAGTGTGGCTGATCATCCTCTCAGACCAGCTACCGATCATTGCCTTGGTGAGCCGTTACCTCACCAACTAGCTAATCGGGCGCGGGCTCCTCCTCCGACGCATTACTGCTTTGAATCCTCAGACCATCGCCTAAGGAATGTTATGCGGTATTAGCCCCGCTTTCGCGGGGTTATTCCCCATCGGAGGGCAGATTGCCCACGTGTTACGCACCCGTGCGCCGTGCGCCCATCCCCTGTATTGCTACAGAAAATTGCGCACGCGACTTGCATGTGTTAAGCACGCCGCCAGCGTTCGTTCTGAGCCAGGATCAAACTCTCGTTTGAAGCCTGTCGCTTAGCGTTTATCCCCTTTCGAGGACTTTGCCTCCCTTAAGAGACAAAAAAACCCGGGTTCCCCCGGGCCAGCCTGCTAAGCAAAATTGTTAGTCGCTCAAATTAACTCAAATTTCCCATCCGGTCCTCTGCAGTTTTTACACTGCCTAGGCTCGAACCCGAATGGGGTCGAACAGATTCTGGCACATCGTATCGGTTGTCAAAGAGCTTTTGTTCTGCCTCCCTGTCCAGCAGAGTGGCTACCTTCGAACCTATTGAGCATACCAGACGCCCCGTTTTTGTCAACACCCCGTTACACCTCAAAATCGGTTTTCCACACCTTTCAACAGACGCGACTCCTACGTACTGAGCCGCGTTGCAAACCCCCGCTTATTTGGGATTTGCCTTTGGCGGAGCGTTTTTAGCAGCACGGATGGAGTCAAACACTCGGGCCTTGTAATCGACGTCGTAGAGGTGGTTCAAAATACCTTTAGCCAAGTCCTTTTACGTGCACCAAGAGATTACCCTGCGCGTCCGCGACTTCTCCAAACCCGGCCCCATCCTGCAAGGCTCGGTGGAAGACGGCATCACCGATTTCCTTTCCCTCACCTATTCCCTTTCCGATGAAGAAGCCGCCAAACAGCAAGCCGTGGCCGCCGCGATGAAGCACGCTTTGGACGCACCTCGGCCGCTCTCGAATCCAAAGGCCAGAAAGTGGGCAGCCTGCGTTTCGCCAATATCGACGTGAAGCCGCTAACCGACCTTCAGGAAATAAACGTGAACGCCATGCGCCAGTACGCGGCAACGGAAACTGTGGAGGTGGGTGCCGGAGGAGGCGGTGGCGGGTGGGGCGCTCACAAGAAGGAAGCGCCACCGTCGCCTCCCGTGCCTCAGCCTGAGAAAATCAGCATGAGCGCCACCGTGCAGTGCGCGTTTCAGATCCTATGAAGCACGCCTAATGCAAAACCTGCGATCCCGGCAGCCAACTTGCCGGGCGCTCGTGTTCTGCGTTTGCGCGTGGATAGTAGGTTGCCCCGCTACCCACCCGCTCTTTTTCATTCACACTTTGTCACTTCTTCGGAGGCGCTTGCGCCTGCGGCGGCTGCTCGCTGCTGGGAGGAACGATGTTCTTCAAGCGCATGTAGGTGACCAGGTTGCCGTAATGCTCCAGGTCGTGCATGTTATTCACGGTCAGCGCGCTCAGTCTCGGCGCATCATTGCCGAAGAGCTTGATCATCTGCGTCGCCGACGCATCGGTCATGCCGTCGTACGCCTTGTCGCAGTACGCAAAAGCGGTATTCAGCGCGGCGATGAGATCGGCCTTGGATGTTTTCGTGTGTTCGATGTCCAGCGCGGGATTCTTCTCCCCCAGCGCAATGGAACAAAACATATATTGGGCGTCCGCCACATGTCCGAGGATCTGCCCGTAGCTCCGCACCGCCTCGGTGGGCTTGAAACTGTAATTTTCCTCCGGCATCTTCTCCGCGGAGCGCAGCAGGATGTCCTTCACCCTTCCGTAGGCCATCTTATTCCAAGTGCTGAGCGGATTCGCCGGAGCAGCCGCGGCGGGCTTCTCCTGAGCCAGTGTGGCTGCAGCCGGCACAAGCAGGCAGACCAATAACATTCGCAAAATGGTGCGCATGAGGGCACCTCCTGGGGGTTAATACGCTCCCCCGGGGGAAAAGTTGCACCCCCCCTGGCCCAGTTTCTCCTCACTTGGGTTGCATGCCTGGGTCTTCGAGTTCTTTTCTCGCTGCCAAACTGCCTTGGCGGGTTGGCGGGCTTGGCGGGTTCTGATGCTCTTGTTGCTTCAGCCGGTTTCGCGGGCCCGACTGGCTTTGCGGGTTCCGCGGGCTTCGGCGCCTTCAGAGTCACCGGCGCGTCATCCACGCGCCTCTTGAAGTCTCCCTTTTCGTCGTGCTCCCCTCCGCTGAAGTTCGAGACAACCTGCAGCTCGCACCCCGTGCCCTTCGGCACCAGCGTCACGTGGTTCGTCCTCTGCCGGAACACCCCGGTGACGGTGACAGGCGCGGCGTGTTTCGCTTCGTAGTCCGCATGCATCTTCGCGTCGTCGTTGGCCTTCAGTTCATAGTGCTCGGCATCGGCAAGCACGCTTTTTACCGCGGGGCATAATTCGCTGCAAGAAACCGGGTAGGTGCTCTCGTAGGTCTTGCCCGCCGGGGGCAAGGCAAAAGCCAGCAACACCACCACCGCACCCACAAACTTGATCTTCATGAGGAGCCTCTCCTTCTTCAGCATCCTGCCGGCCATTGAAAGACACGCGGTGCCCCGATGCACGACATCCCGAAGATAGTCCTCCCCGCCACCGCGCCAGTGCCCGCCGTCACTCCCTCTCCTGACCCTCCCGCCCGCGCCACGAACCACCCGCGGACAGACGTGACGTTCCCACCGCGGAACCGTGTACAATTCCTTTCAAGCACAGTTCCCACGGGGGGCATTCTTCGATTCCCATGAACGTGGACGCAAAGTTTCCCGACCCGAAGCAGGCTTGGCACAGAGTTCTCGAACGCCTGTACCACGAAGATCATATTCTCTATGCCCGCATGAACAATTTCTCCACCGTGCAGGCCTTTCTGGCCACCGCCCTCGCCTTCACCACTTCCGCCACCACCACCGCTCTCAACATCAGCCTCATCGTCACTCTTTTTGGCTTGGCTCTTTCTCTTCTCTACATTTCGCTCGGCTTCCGCGGCGTCCGCGTGATTCAATTCTGGCGCGCATACTTGCGCCTCCTCGAAACGATTCCCGGCGTCACCTCCATCGACTCGCACCTGTTCGAGTTTTACAGCTTAGGCCACCGCAGCGGCGCAAGCGAAAAGGAATTGCAGCTCGCTGACGGGCTGGCCATCAAAATCGAAACTTCCTGGTGGGCGCGCCGCTCCGTGCACGACCAGTTTCCCTGGTACCTCCCCGGCTTTTCCGGAACCATGTTCATCGCCGTGGGCATCCCCATGATCACCACTTCGTTCTGGGTCCTTGTGCTCTTTGCCCTGTTTTATCCACACAAAGATATGAAATGGTTCGTCCTCGGACTCGGCGGCAGCCTCTTCCTTGTGTTCCTTGCCCATCTGGTTGCCGGACGCCTGATTCCCGCCCCGATTCTTGAAGGCCAGGTCCATCGCGCCCCCGTCGACCCCGAATGGGACCGCGACCAGGCCTAAGTTTGGCGAGTTCCGCACCCTTGGATTCCGAAAAGATTTTGGGTGCTGCATCCTTGTGCTCTTTAAGCCGGCGCCTCATCCTCGTTTTTTGTGCATGGCTCTTGGGCTGGCGGGTTACGTTGCCGATTGGAATCGCCCCGTCTGTCCCTTTGTTTCCTTTGTTTGTTGCCTTGTTTCAAACCCAATTAAGCCATGGATGGAAGGCACTTAGAGCAATAGCCATAAATGTCTGATGGTGAGGGCCAGCACCTATGAAGGCAGAAAAAGGACAGTCACGGGCATACCTCAGCACACTTCGAGTCAATGACCATCGCGAGGATCGCGTCGTAGCCTAGGGGGGAGACAGCGGCTTGATAATCCTTATCGATATCGACCTTGTGCGCGATCACCAGATCGTAAAAAGGCAACACCGTGATGTACTGGCCACCGCTTCCCATCGCTGAGTAAGCACCCTGCAGCGGCCCGTCATAAATGTGGCCGGGGAACACCGGTGCATCCCAGACCCACCACATCACACCATAACCCCATCGCTCTGGGCGACCCCGGATGTGCAGGCCCGTTGGATTGATCTCGTTGAAAGGCGTGATGAGAGTTGTCGTGTAGCGAATCCAGTCGGCGGGGACTACTTGCCTTCCACTCCAATCCCCCCACCGCAACATGAGCAAACCGAGGCGCGCCATGTCGCGTGTCGAGAGATACACGCCGTACCGAAGGTGCGCCAAATCGGCGTTTGTGATCTTCTTCTGCTGGGCGGCGCTGTAGTCCTGCATACCGATCGGACGGGCCAGATCGGACTCGACCGCGTCGTAAACGTTCTTTTCCGTCAGCTTTTCGAACGACTGGAACGCCGAATCGAAGTCCCAGTTGTTGTACACGAAATGAGTGCCCGGATATTCGCTGCCCCGTTTCGGAGTCAGCGGATCGAGTTCTTCGTTTCCTGATGGTATGTAGATTCCGGATCGGGCAGTAATCAAGTGTTCTAGTGTGGCGTGCTCTTCGATGGGTAGGAAGGGTGTCTTATCGTCGAGGCCAAGCTCTTTGACGGTCTTTCCCAGATCGATCTTCCCGTTGAATACGTAGTTGCCGTAGAGCATGGAAAGAACGCTCTTGCGCACGGAGGCAACCTGAGTTGTCAGGCCCACGTCGCCATACTCGAAGATTACCTTGCCATGCACTACGATCATCATGGCCGAGGTTTGCTGAGTCTTCAGCCATACACGCAGCGCTTCGAGGCGTGCCGTGGAGTAGCCCATCGATTCGGGCTTGGCGCGCTCCCATTCTATGCCGGGGACGCGAGTCGAGTCCTCCTTGGACGTTGCGGGTTCCTCAACTGTCTTCACTTGTGCTAGCGAACTGCCGGCAACGAGAAGCGTTAACACTAACGCGCGGAACAGCGTCGCACGCCATGGGAAGCGACAATAGCTCCGGAGAGGACAATGACGACGCTTGCACATCGTCGGATGATATCGCAGAGCTGGCGTGGACAGAGTGCGAAAGCGCGAAAAAACGGGACGTTCTCCGCTCTCCAGGGAAACTCCTCGACACTTTAAATACTGTTGATCCCGTTCGAATTTCGCAATTCTCGACTCGCGGACCACGGCACTGCTCTGGCGCTGGCGGGTGGCGCAGCCTTAGATTCCGAAAACGACTTTGGGTGGCACATCCTTGCGGGTCACGATTGCGCAAGGGTGGGGCTGCCTTTTGCCAGCCGCTTACCCCCGTAGGCCACCCCCTGCTCGCCGTTTGACCCAGCGTCTTGGAGCGGCCGGCCGGGCACGTTGCCCTTTGGAATCGTCCCGCCTTTCCCGTTGTCCACCAGTCGCCGTTCTAGTGGACTCCAGAAACAGTAGTTTTGTGCCGTGGACCTCGGAGTGTGTGTAATCAAGGTTCATCGAGTTGTCTTGTAGTAGGCTTCGCCGGCGCAGGCGCGGCAGAGCGTGCGGCCGTTCTGGTTGACTTCGCGCTTGAAATTGATGCCTTCCCCACACTGGGAGCAGACCACGCGGGGACCCTTGAATCCGGGAAGGTCTTCCGCTTGAATTTCGACTTTCACCCACTCTTTCGAGAAGAGCGCTTCGTCGGTGAGTTGCGCGTAGCCCTTTTGTTGGCCTTCCTCTTTCGGCAGTTCGGGAAAAAGTTCCTTGGCGACCTGCTTTGCGGATTCTTTCGCGGCGATGCGGACGGCGCGGCCGGTTTGCAGATCACAGAATGTGGCGGCGACCTTGCCCCAATCGCGGAATTTCAGGGCACGCTTGCCGAGGCGGCAATTTGCCACGAGCGCGACCGCATCGGTGACGCAGCGATCGATTTCCACGTAGGTAACGAGGCGTTTGCGCTCGGCAATCGGATCCTCGATGCCGAGTTCACGCAGGCCCAGCATGGCCAGACGCACGCCGAGAACTTGGCCAGCGCAGATATGGCCATGTGCGACGGCAGCAAGTTCGAGATATTCGGCGAGGGTTTTCATCCAATGGCCATTGTAGCTCAGGCTAACCGTGAGAGGATTTCGATTGTGCGGAAGTGGCTGGACAGATTCGGCGTTTCTGGAGTGCGGCAGCCGGGCTGCCACTCTGACGGTTGCTCATTTGCCGTGCGGCGCAAGAGCGGGAGCCGGGCTCCGGCACTCCAAAGAAAGGGCCTCACCCCAGGAAAGGCTGACCTGCAGATTCAGACAGGCGGTTTCTCCGTGGCTGCCCAGGGATGCGGCTTGCGGGCTTCCTGGAAGGTGAAGACGGTCATGAGGACGGCGAGGAGAAACAGCAGGCCATCACGAAGCACAGTCATGCCGGTGAGCGGTTCGGGCTTGGCAAAGCAACCGCAGTTAATGTCCAGGTGCAGCGCATAGGCGCGTACAACGGCGGTGAAGAATCCGCCAATGATCAGCGTGACTATTGTGGACCAGATGCGCAACTGCCAGCCAATCAGCAATAGCAGGCCGACGGCGATTTCGGCCCAGGGAAGCCAGTGCGCCACCTGCAGCGTCATCCAGGGGGGAATCATCTGATAAGAATCAATCTGCAGGGCGAACAGAGAGGTGGCGATGCCGAAGGGCGGGCGCGGGTGCATGTCCCAGCGAATCATTTTGGCGAGGCCGGCGTAGACGAAGACGACCGCGAGGACGATACGGCCGAGCCAGATGATGATGCGGCGGTAGTTGAACGGCGCGGATGGCATCATAGAGTTTTCCTAGCGGAGCGAGAACTACTTGACCAGTTGATCCAGAAGCGTCTTCAGCACATCGTAGCTTACAAAGCCGACCACGGGATAGGTCTGCCCATCGCGGGTGTGAATGATCATCGTTGGCGTTTGGTTCACGGGAATCGACTGGGCAATTTGTTTGTCCCTTTCGATGAGCGGCTCGTAGGTCCTGGCGTCCACCAGTTCCTGCACCTTCTTCATTTCCGCCGGGGTCAGCGCCGCCGCAACTGTACCTCGCACGTCGCCGGTGGCCTCCCACTTCTCCTGATTCTGAAACAGAGCCTGTTCGACGGCATCGCACTTGCCGATATGCGCCGCGGCGCGGGAGTAGCTGGCGGCTACGCGGGAGTACGCGTGCATCGGCAGAGGATAATCGCGGTGCACCAGGTACACCTTGTCGGTATCCACGTAATTGTCCGTTACGCGCTGGGTGGTCGTGATGAAAAGCTGCTTGCACGCGGGACACTGAAAATCGCTGAAAATTTCCATGGTGACGGGAGCGTTTTTGCTGCCGAAGGCCTTGGCGGGATCGATATCGGTGACGCCATTTACAGTGAGTGGAGCCTGGGCGGATGGAGCAGTTGCGGCGCTCTTCTCTACCCCTGCAGTGCTCCGGCGCCCCGCTTTCTGCGTGGCGGGAGCGGCCACCAACGTCAGGGTGCTCGCACTGGCGAAAGCCAGGGTCGCGATTGAGGCATGAATAATACGGCGGTTCACGGATCCCTCCGAAGCTGGAATGGGTAGAAAAGTGAAATCTTGCTCAGAGTACCACAGGTTGCCGCAATGAACCTCTGGCCTATGGGAAGACCGGCGTGCAACAGGCACGTGGGGCAGCAGAGCGGCGGGGAATCGGGCGGGGGCATGGGTAGAAGTGAAGAGAGAAACCCGGAGAATAAGGTGTGGAAGAGTAGGAAATGGTTGTGTGCGTCGGAGTTGGGTTGCGGGAGAGAGGAGTAAGAAGGGGAATTCGGAAGTGATTTACAGAGAACATCTTACAGTCATTATCAAACAACTTGACAACACCTCACTCAAGTTGTATATTGGCTTCGTTTTGATGCGTCGGCGGCTCTTCAGGGCCCCCGCCAAATGAGATTTGCCGGGCCGCCCAAGCTCACCAGAGCCGGTTGGCTTGCCCGGAACGGATTTCGGCAGAACTTAATATTATAAGGACGGTAGCTATGAGCAAGATTATTGGAATTGACCTGGGAACCACCAATTCGGTTGTGGCTGTGATGCAAGGGGGCGAACCGGTGGTGATTCCGAACCAGGAGGGTACGCGGACCACTCCCTCGGTGGTAGCCATCACCAAAGCGGGAGAGCGGCTTGTGGGCCAGGTGGCGAAGCGGCAGGCGGTGACCAACCCGGAGAACACCGTGTACTCGATCAAGCGCTTCATGGGGCGGCGCTATGACGAAGTGTCTGAAGAGATGAAGCGCGTGCCTTATAAGGTGGTGAAGGGCAACCACGATGACGCGCGCGTGGAAATTGCGGGTAAGGTTTACAGCCCGCCGGAAATCTCCGCGATGATCCTGACCAAGCTGAAGAACGCCGCGGAAGATTTTCTGGGGGAGAAGGTAACCAAGGCGGTCATCACTGTTCCCGCCTATTTCAACGACTCGCAACGCCAGGCCACGAAGCAGGCGGGCGAGATTGCCGGGCTGGAAGTGCTTCGCATTATCAATGAGCCGACGGCCGCGGCGCTCGCTTACGGTCTGGAAAAGAAAAGCGACGAAACCATTGCGGTTTACGACCTGGGTGGCGGCACCTTCGATATCTCCGTGCTGGAGGTAGGCGCCGGAGTGGTGGAAGTAAAATCCACCAACGGCGACACGCACCTGGGCGGCGATGACGTGGACCAGAAGATTGTGGACTGGTTGATTGACGAGTTCAAGAAAGAGCACGGCATCGACCTGGGCAAGGACAAGATGGCGCTGCAACGGCTGAAGGAAGCCGCGGAAAAGGCCAAGATCGAGCTCTCGCAGATGATGGAAACGGAGATCAATCTCCCGTTCATAACCGCGGGTGCCAGCGGCCCTATCCACATGCAACAGAAATTGACGCGCATACGGCTCGAGCAGCTGATGAGCGACTTGCTTGACCGCTCGATGAAGCCGGTGAAGATGGCACTGGAAGACGCGAAGATGTCGCCCAATGACATCAAGGAAGTGGTGCTGGTGGGCGGATCAACGCGCATTCCGAAGGTCCAGGCGCTGGTGAGCACGTTCTTCGGCGGCAAGGAGCTGCACAAGGGAGTAAACCCGGACGAAGTCGTGGCAGTCGGCGCAGCGATTCAAGGCGCGGTGCTGGGCGGCGAAGTGAAGGACATCCTGTTGCTGGACGTGACGCCGCTCTCGCTGGGCGTCGAAACGCTCGGCGGCGTGATGACCGTGCAGATCCCGCGCAACACCACGATTCCGACGCGCAAGGTAGAAACCTACTCGACGGCCTCGGACAATCAGCCGGGCGTGGAGATCCACGTGATGCAAGGGGAACGGAAGTTCGCGAAGGACAACCGCTCGCTGGGCACCTTCAAGCTGGACGGCATTCCGCCTGCTCCGCGGGGGATTCCGCAAATTGAAGTGACCTTTGACATCGACGCGAACGGCATTCTGAACGTTAGCGCGAAGGACAAGGCTACCAACAAGGAACAGAAGATCACCATCACCGCTTCCACCGGCTTGACCAAGGAAGAAGCGGAGAAAATGCGCACCGAAGCGGAATCGCACGCCGAGGACGATCGCAAGCGCATGGAAGAGGTGGAGGCGCGCAACCGGCTGGACGGCATCGTTTATCAGGCAGAGAAGACCATCCGGGAAAACCGCGAAAAGCTGCCCGAGGCGGATGTCAAAAAGGCCGAAGAAGCCATGGAAGACGCGAAGAAAGCCATGAACGAAGGTGGTGTGGCGCGGCTGCGCTCGGCGACGGAAAACGTCGAGAAGTCGCTGCACAAGATGGCGGAAGAACTGTACAAGACGGCGCAACCAGCGGGCGGCGAGCAGGCCGGAGCTGCCGGCGCGGGTGCGGCTCCCGGTTCCACCGGCGGCGCGTCCGGCGGCCACAAGCCCGGCGACGTAATCGATGCCGAGTACGTTGACGTGGACGAAAACAAAAAGCCGAACTGACGGCGACTGGTGAAGGTGGAATACAGTGACTAATCGGTAGGTTGTGCCGAGATGTGGGGTCCCGCGGTGCTGGACCCCTACGTGAGAGAACATGCCCACGAGCGCAAAACAGGATTACTACGAACTGCTGGGAGTACCGCGGAAAGCAACGGCGAAAGACATACGCACGGCGTTTCGAAAGCTGGCGCGCAAATATCACCCGGACCTCAATCCCGGCGACAAAGCCTCGGAAGAAAAATTCAAACAATTGCAGGAAGCCTACGACGTCCTGTCGGATACGAAAAAGCGGCAGATGTACGACCAATACGGCTTCTACAGCGACAATGTGCCCACGGGGGATTATGGCCCGGGCCCGGACAGCGTCGGAGAGCACGTCAATTTTGATTTTGGGGGCTTCGATTTTGGCGGCCAGACGGGCGGCGCTGGTGCTGGTTCCAGCTTTCGCGACCTGTTCGGACAATTTTTTGGAGGACGCCGCGGCGGTGCCTCGATGGAACCGGAACATGAGCCCGGCGGGGACCTGGAATATCAGATCGAAATCGATTTTTGGAACGCGGTGCGTGGCTCGGTAAAGAAGCTTCAGATTACACGCATGGACGCCTGCGAATCCTGCCATGGAACCGGCGCGGTGGGCACGCCGCAAACTTGCCCGACCTGTAACGGTACGGGTTCTGTGCAACAGACTGCGGGAAAGATGCGTTTCAACGTCCCCTGCAACCGCTGTGGCGGCAGCGGCAAACTGCATACGCCTTGCCGCGTGTGCGGCGGGGAAGGGCGCGTTCGGAAGACGGAATCGATTGATGTGCGAATACCGCCGGGCGTGGCGAATGGAGGGCGCGTGCGCGTGCCGGGCAAGGGCAACGCGGGCACGATGGGCGCGCACTCCGGCGATTTGTATTTGCGCGTGGTGGTCCGGCCACATGAATTTTTCGAGCGGCGCGGCGATGATCTCTACACCAAGGTGCCGGTGACGGTCGCCGAGGCATCGCTGGGCGCAAAGATCGAAGTGCCTACGATTGACGGAAGGTCGCTGGTGCGCATTCCGCCGGGAACCAACAGCGGGAAGACGCTGCGGTTGAAAGAAAAAGGGGTGCCACACGGAAAGAGCGGAGCGCGCGGAGACCAGTACGTGGAAATTCAGGTGATCGTGCCGGAGCCAACAGACGAGCGCGTGCGCACGTTGATGAAGGAACTCGAAGAACTCGTACCGGCCGACCCGCGCAAAGATCTGTTTTCCAAGGCGGGAGTTTAGCAGCCATGCCGCCCAAAACCAGAAAACGTGCCAAGGCCGGGTACATGATCAGCGCGGTGGCGGAGCTTTACAAGCTGCACCCGCAGACATTGCGTTTGTATGAGCGCGTGGGGTTGCTAAAACCTTCACGGTCGCAAGGCAACACGCGGCTGTACACGGATTCGGACCTGGAACGACTGGAGGTCATCCTGACGCTGGCGCGCGATATGGGCGTAAACCTGGCCGGTATCGAGATTATTTTGAACATGCGGGAAAAAATGGTCGAGATGGAGCACGTGATGGGCGAGTTCGCACATGTGGTACAGCAAGAATTATCTCGCATGGCCTCGCGGACGGACATGAAGACGTCAAAGACGGCGATTGTGAGAGCTACGCCGCGGATCGTGAAGTAAGCAGCGAGCAGGATTATCGAGGCCGCTGCAAGAGATTCCCCCCAGGTTGCCTTTCCTAACGAACCGAGGAATCTGCTTTGTGCCAAGGCTGGAAAAATGCAGATTCCTCGGGCAAACCCTGCCGTCGGAATGACACGTGTTTGGTATTTCAGGGACCACCGTGACCGAGGGAGGCCTGTGAATTGGCCGCTGGCTTTGGTGCACAGATTTCCGCAGGGGCGGCGATTGTGGCCGACGGGAATGGGTCGTATGATGACATGCAGATTGTATACGGAGCGGAAAATGCCGCTGGGCTCCCGCCAACAAGCGGCGGGCCCTGCACTACAAGAACCGGTCTAAAGACCGGCCACTACAAGGAACTATGGCCAGAGAAGATTGCCCGCTGTGCAGGGGAACAGGCTGGAAGATGGTGGCGCGGAAGGACGGCACTCCCGGCAACGTTGCCATAGTCTGCGAATGCGGGATGGAAGAGCGCGCCGAAAAGGTGATCGAACGCGCACGAATCCCCAAGCGGTATGAGCACTGCGATTTTGAGAGTTTTTCAACGGATCTGGAGGGCGGAAAGACCTACACGGCGGAACACACGCAATCTCTAGCTCAAGCTAAATTGGTCACTCAGAAATTTGTGGAGAACTATCCCATTTCTTCAGAGAAGGGTTTGTTATTGATGGGCCCTGCCGGAACTGGCAAGACACATCTGGCCGTGGCGGCAGTGAAAGAACTCATTCAGCGCGGCCATGGCGGGCTTTTTTGTGACTATCGCGAACTTTTAAAAGAGATTCAAGCTAGTTACAACCCCGCGAGTAACACCACAGAGATGGGCATTTTGGAGCCGATTCGGAATGTCGAAATCCTTGTTCTCGATGATCTGGGAGCGTCAAGGCCATCTGATTGGGTTCGAGACATAGTGGAAATCGTGTTGAACGCCAGATACAACAGAAATCTGACGACGTTGATCACCACGAACTATGTCGACAATCCCATGTCTAAGGGTGAGTCCACACGAGGCCCAGATGGCAAGCTAGTGCCGGCGGTACGTGAAGATTCGCTAGAGTTGCGCATTGGGGCGCGCATGCGGTCCCGACTCTACGAGATGTGCCGCACCGTGGAAGTGTACGCCCCGGATTTCCGCCGCGAAGCCCGCCAGGCCGGCCGCGCCAGGGCGTAGTCTTCATTCCGCCTAGCCCGCAACAGTGGACCAAAATCAGCGTGACCGCAAATTCAGGCTGATTGACAGGGGGTTTGCGCGGCGGGTATCCTTGCATGGGTGTTCCGGGTGCTCGTTCCCAGCATCTGCGCGGCATCCACATGACAGAGACCGAGTTACTGCGAAGCAGTTCACTTTGAGGTGCTGCCCCGTTGTAACCCTCCTTGCATTACCCCGGTAGGGATTCCGCAAGGATTGACCTGACCAAAACAGGGATAAGAAATCCCGGAGGCGACGTAATCATGACTTCATTCGACGACGAAAACCCCGTATCTTCGACCGCAGCCGCACCCGCACCAGAAGCAGAGTCCCCGAACAAACCGGAAGAAACCGCAGCTGCGGAAGTTCCCGCAAGCGACCAGGAAGCACCCGTGTCCCCTGAGCCCGTGCATGCGGAACCGGTGAAGGTGGAAGAGGCTCACAAAGCCGCAGAGGCTCATGCGCAAACGGTGGCGCAGGATGCGGAAGCCGCCGCAGCCGCCGAAGAGGCTGCCGGCGCGGAAGAGATGAGCAAGCTCATCGAGCAGTACAGCGAGCCGCAGGAAGCCACGGCGCAGAACGAAATTATTGAAGTGAAGGTCGTCGCCTACACCGAACATGGCGTGGTGGTGGACCTGGGCGGCAAGACCGAAGGCCTGATTCCCGCGGCGGAGTTCCAGGAAACGGACATTCCGCGGCCGGATCCCAACTCCACGATTGAGGTGCAGCGCACCGGGGAGCGCAAGGACAGCTTCGTGATCGTGTCCTACCAGAAAGTGGTGCGCCGACGGACGTGGGAAAAGATAGAAGCGCAGTTCAAGGCCAAGGAAACCATCAGCGCAAAAGTCGTGGATCGCATCAAAGGCGGCTTGGTTGTCGACATAGGAGTGCGCGCGTTCCTGCCCGGCTCGCAGTACGACCTGCGCCCCTCCGCGAACCTGGATGGACTGATGGGCCAGAGCCTGGACGTCCGCATCACGAAATTGAACCGCCGCCGCGGCAACGTGGTGGTGAGCCGCCGCGCCTTGCTGGAAGAAGAGCTGCACGCCAAGCGCGCGGAATTGATGGAACAGTTGCAAGAGGGTCAAACGGTACACGGCACGGTGAAGAACGTGACCGACTATGGCGCTTTCGTCGATATCGGCGGGCTTGACGGATTGCTGCACCTGACCGACTTGAGCTGGGGCCGCGTGCGGCACCCGAGTGACGTGGTCAAGCCGGAGCAGGAAATCGACGTGACGGTGCTGAAGTTTGACAAGGAGAAGCAGCGCGTTTCCCTGGGCCTGAAGCAGCTGATGAAAGATCCGTGGATAGACGCGGCCGAACGCTATCCAGCCGGCGGCAAGTACAAGGGCAAGGTTGTGGGGGTGGTGGACTACGGCGCGTTTGTGGAACTGGAACCGGGCATCGAAGGCCTGGTGCACGTCACGGAAATGAGCTGGGCGAAGAAACCCACGCACCCGTCGAAGGTGGTCAAGGCTGGTGAGGAAGTGGATGTGGTGGTGCTGGACATCAAGCCCAGCGACCGCCGCGTGTCGCTCGGCCTCAAGCAAGCGCAACCCGATCCCTGGCTGCTGGTGGCGGAGAAGTATCCGGTGGGCACGGTGGTCACGGGCAAAGTACGCAACATCGCGGAATTTGGAGCGTTCATCGAAATCGAGGACGGCTTCGACGGCCTGGTGCATGTCAGTGATGTCAGCTGGACGGGCCGGGTGAAGAATCCCCACGAAGTGTTCAAGAAGGGCGAGCCGATTACGGCGAAAGTGCTGCGGATCGACCCGGAGAACCGTCGCGTGTCGCTGGGCATGAAGCAGGTCAACGATATTTGGGGCGACTGGTTCAAGCAGCACCGCGTTGGCGACATCGTAAAGGGCAAGGTCTCGCGCATCGCCACTTTCGGCGCGTTTGTGGAACTGGGCGACAATATCGAAGGTCTCTGCCACAACACCGAAATCGAGGAGAGGAAGCGCCGCGATGAGGGGCCGTCCAGCTTCCGTCCGACGACCGGGCCGCTGAAGAGCGCGGGCCCGCTGGAACCGGGCAAGGAGTACGATTTCAAGATCATCAAGATCAGCCATGACACACGGCGGATCGGCTTGAGCTACCGCGCGGCGGTGCGCCAGCAGGAACGCCGGGAGATCGAGCAGTACAAGACGTCCAAGTCCTCGGCGACGGCGACCATCGGCGACGCGCTGAAGCAGAAGCTGGCGTCCCGTTAGTCAGGCAACGGGGAACCACCGAACCCAGGGTGTGCGTTAGGAAAAGTCATTTACCTGCGGGTCACTTTAGTGATAGGAAGAGGGTCAACCAGGCAGGCGATGTCCCCCTAAGTCGCCTCGCTCCAGATGGTTGTGAGTGCGGGTCGAACGCGAGACGAGTGAAGAGGCTAGGCGAAGATGACAAAGCAACCGACGTTGACCAAGGCTGACTTGATCGAGGAAGTCCTGCGTATCACGGAACTGCCACGCAAAGAGTCCGAAACCATCGTCGAAACTATTTTTGAAAGCATCATCGATGCTCTTCAAAAAGGCGACAAGATTGAAATCCGGGGTTTCGGAAGCTTTCGCACTCGCCAACGGCGCGGCCGCATTGGTCGCAACCCGAAGACCGGGGAAAAGGTGGAGGTTCCGGCCAAGAAGATTCCCTTTTTCAAACCCAGCAAGGAATTGAAGGACTTCGTGAATACCCCGGGGGCTGCGGCCGCGCAGAGCGAAGCACCTCCGGCCTGAACCTGCCAGAACCATTCGCCCGCAAAACCACGCCTCGATTCACTCGGGGCGTTTTTGTTGGCGGCGAAAGACGCTAACAGATATCAGCGAGCAGATATCCGGAACCAAACAGCAAGAGCAGGCGAGCCTGAATTTTGTTCATGGCGCTTGCCAATACGGCGAGGTCGGATAACTGATATCCGGGAATCGTTGGCCTGCGCTATGCTGGACTTCGCTACGCCTTCGTGAGGACGGAACTTCATGGACTACTTGTGGACACCTTGGCGCTATCAGTACATGGCTCAGGTCAGCCAGGGCAAGCAGCCGGATTGCATTTTCTGCGACGCCATCGGACGCAACCGCGATGAAGAAACCCTCATCGTCCATCGCGGCAAAAAAGCGTTCATCATTCTCAATCGTTTTCCCTACACCTCCGGTCACGTCATGCTCGTTCCATGCGCGCATGTCGCGGAATTGCAACTGTGCGAACCGGGAGCGCTTCAGGAGATCATGGAGCTGGCGCAAAAAGTGGAAGCGGTTTTCCGCAAGGAGTACAAACCCGACGGCATGAACCTGGGAATGAACCTGGGCCGCGCGGCCGGCGCCGGGGTGACCGGGCACCTGCATATGCACATGCTGCCGCGCTGGATCGGGGATTCGAACTTTATGACGGTCACCGGGGAGACACGCGTCAACCCGGAAGAATTGAAGACGACGTATGAACGGCTGAAGAAAGCTCTGAATCCTCAGTTTGCGTAATGTGGACTGCCACACGACGGCGGCCGCAATCCGCTCGACTGCAAAGTGACAGGCGTGGACGCGCGAGCTAGAATCGAGCTTTCGAACGCAAGTTTGAATTTGCGTGTGGGAGAGTCCTTGTGGACCTAGAGCTTACCGAAGAGCAAAAACTGCTGCAAAAGAGCGTACGCGAATTCGCAGAGTCTGAAGTTCGTCCGCTCGCCAAAGAGCTGGACGAGACCGGGCATTTTCCGAGAGAACTTTTCAAGAAAGCGGCAGAGCTGGGATTGACTGGCGTAGCGTTTCCGGAAGCGGAAGGCGGCGCTGGGTTCGACCACATTGCCTACGCCATCGTGATCGAAGAGATTTCGCGCTGCTGTGCTTCCACGGGAGTGATTTTGAGCGTGCAGAACTCGCTGTTCTGCGACCCGGTCTCTCGTTTTGGCACCGAAGAGCAGAAAAAGAAATTCCTTTTGCCCTTCACACGCGGCGAAAAGATCGGCTGCTACGCACTCACCGAGCCCCAGGCCGGCTCCAATGCGGCGGCACTGCAAACCAAGGCGGTGAAACAGGGCGACAAGTACGTTATCAATGGCACAAAAGCCTGGATTACCAACGGCGGCGTGGCCGATGCCGCGATCGTGTACGTGAACACGGACCCGGCGAAGGGCGAAAAAGGCATCACCGCACTTATCGTGGAAAAAGGCACGCCGGGCTTCAAGGTGGGTAAGGAAGAAAAGAAACTGGGCATCAACGCAACCGCGTGCAGCGAGCTGGTCTTTACGGATTGCGAAGTTCCGGAGGCGAATCGCGTCGGGAAGGAAGGCGAGGGCTACAAGGTGGCGCTTTCCACCCTGGACGGCGGAAGAATCGGGATTGCCGCGCAGGCCACTGGGATTGCTCAGGGTGCTTTCGAAGCAGCGCTCAAGTGGGCGCAGGAACGCATGGCTTTTGGCCATCCCATCGCGCAATTTCAGGCTATCCAATTCATGTTGGCGGATATGGCCACGGAGATCGATGCGGCGCGGCTGCTGGTGCGCAAAGCCGCCTGGAAACAGGACAGCGGCGGGCGCTTCAGCCTGGAAGCAGCCACGGCTAAGCTTTTTGCCAGCGAAATGGCGACGCGCGTCACGCACAAGGCTATCCAGATTCACGGCGGGTACGGCTACAGCCGTGAGTACCCCGTGGAACGCGCTTACCGAGATGCGCGGATCACGGAAATTTACGAGGGCACCAGCGAGATTCAGCGCCTGGTGATCGCCGCGTGGGTTCTGAAGTCGTAACCTTCCTGCGCGGCTGAGGAACAGCCAGCGGAAGGAACTTATCGGAGCCAAGTCTTCGGCGCGGAGAATGGCTCCGTAGTATCCTGACGAAGTGCTGGAACTCGACTCTGGCCTGGAATTCCGCCCCGATCATGATGCGGAATTTTTCTCTCTGCTGCCCGCAAAAGCGGCTGTCTGCCTGATCGCTTCCCAGGAAAAAGCGGCTGAGCCTTATCTGATCCGCACGGCAGATTTGCGAAGAAGGATGCAGCGACTGCTCGGACCGCCGGATCCGGCAAGCAAGCGGCTGAATCTGCGCGATTTCGCCAAGCTGGTTCGTTATCGAGAGACTGCGTCGGCCTTTGAACAGGCACTCACCTACTACCAGAACGCCAGACAGATTTTCCCCAAGCGCTACCGGGAGTTGATGCGGCTTCGTCCCGCCCCAGTCCTGAAGATCAATCTGCGCAATGCCTACCCGCGCTGTTTTGTGACCCGCCGCATCGTCGTCAATGAACAGGGCGTGCCGACTTCCGGCGTTTACTACGGGCCATTTTCCTCCCGGCGTTCCGCGCAGGCCTTTGCCGATAAGATGCTGGATTTTTTCAAGGTGCGGCGCTGCCAAATCAAGATTCGCCGCGATCCCTCTTTTCCCGGTTGCCTGTACTCCGAGTTGAAAATGTGCCTGGCGCCCTGTTTTGCGGGGTGCTCCAAGGAAGAGTACGACGCTGAAGTGGGCCGCCTGGTGCGATTTCTGGACACGAACAGCCTCTCCCTGCATGACTCGCTCACAGTGGATCGCGAATCGGCCAGCGAACAATTGGATTTTGAGAAAGCGGCCGCGATTCATAAGAAATTGGAAAAACTGGATGATGTTCTGCGCGGCAAACCAGACCTGTCGCGGCGCATCCAGGATCTCGATGCCGTCATCCTGCAACGCACAACGGACGAACAGTCCCTTGCGCTCTTCGCCGTTCTTTGCGGGAGGCTGGCGGAACCTTTTATTCTGCAATTCGGGGATACCGGAAAGCCGGCGTCCGCGGAAGAGACCGTTCGCGACTATCTCGAGGGTGTGTGCGGCGTACCGGCGGCAGCAGACGCCAACGTACGGCGAAGTGCCGCCGAACTGGGAGAGCATCTGGCGCTCGTGGCGCGGTGGTTTTTCAGCAGCCCGCGCGAAGGCGAGATATTCTTTCGAGAGAAGGACTGGCCATACCGGAAAATCTTGCGTGCCTGTTCGCGCCTGCTGGCGCCCAAGAAGGGACCGGCCAAGGAAGCGGGCATTCCAGAAGCGAATACAAAAAACGAGGGAAGCAAATGAGCAGGGGAGCAACGAAGGAAGGCACTACACAATACGCGGGGAAATTTCGGGGCGTGGCCGCCGACGGGCACTTTCGCCAGGTTGGGGACCTCGTGATGTCTTCCCTGGGCATCGGAACGTATTTAGGCCAGGCCAACGATTCGACTGACGCCAGTTACGCAGCGGCGATCGTGGCGGCCGTGGAATCGGGTATCAACTTGATCGACACGGCCATCAACTACCGCCTGCAGCGGAGCGAGCGCAGCATCGGCACAGCGTTGAAGGTGCTCGCTCATAAAGGCTTTACGCGGGACGAAATCGTGGTTTGCACCAAGGGTGGCTACTTGACGCCAGACGGCTCGATGCCCGCGGATCCAAACCGCTATTTTTTCGAGGAGTATCTGCAAAGAGGCGTGTTCACTGCGAAGGATATCGCCGCCGGAAGCCATTGCATGACTCCGCGGTACCTGGAAAATCAGCTGGGGCGCAGCCTGAGAAATTTGGGCGTGGATTGCATCGACGTCTATTACTTACACAACCCGGAGACACAACTTACCGAGGTTTCCAACACAGAATTCCTGAGGCGCGTCCGGGAGGCCTTTGTGTGTTTGGAATCCGCGGTCGCGCGCAACCGAATCCAGTTTTATGGCCTGGCCACGTGGAATGGCTTCCGGCAGGAGAAATCCGCGGGCGATTCCATGCAATTGGCGGAGTTGGTGGCCCTTGCGAAGGAAATCGCCGGAGAAAAGCACCATTTCCGCTTTGTGCAGTTGCCCTTCAATCTGGCGATGACCGAGGCCCTCACCCTCGGCAATCAGACGGTTCGGTCTGAGCGGAAAACGATCATGGAGGCCGCCGAAGAACTGGGCGTCACCCTGATTGCCAGCGCTTCCCTGTTGCAGGGGCAAGTGGCACAAAATCTGCCTAGCTTTGTCGCTGAAGCCATGGGCCTGGAAAATGACGCGGAGCGCGCGTTGCAATTTGCGCGCTCTGCGCCAGGAATCACCGCGGCGCTGGTGGGGATGTCGCGCACGTCCCACGTGGAAGCGAACGCCCGACTGGTCGAAGCGCCTCCGGCCAGCTTGGAGCAATTCAGCAAACTTTTTTCGCGCGGCGAGAGTGCTTAGAATTTTTTCAGCGATGGGTGGCGCTCCATCAACCACGTGGTGATAGCCTCGTCCAACCGGTCCAGATGTCCGGCGAAAAAATGATCCGCACCCTGGACAAAAGATAGGCGCGTGTCGCCGGCCATGCGAGCGACAACGGATTCGACTTTTTCCCAAGCTCCATATTCGTCGTTCGTTCCCTGCACAATCAACTTGGGCTTGCTGCAGTTTTCCAGGTAACTGCAGTCGGAAATGTTCACGGGAATTCCGAGGCCGATCAGTTCTTGAACGCCGGGGTCGGCGCAACCTACCCGTAACCCGACCCAACTTCCGAAACTGAAACCACCGACGAGGAGGGGAATACCAGGAAACTCCGCGGCCAGCGAAGCGATAGCAGCTTCCACGTCCCTTCTCTCGCCTAGCCCGCGATCGTGTTCCCCGGCGCTGAGGCCGGCGCCGCGAAAATTGAAGCGCAGGACGGGAATACCCATCGCGTCCAGTGATTTCGCGGCCTGATAGATGACTTTGTTGTGAAGCGTACCGCCAAACATCGGATGAGGATGGCAGAGGACCGCCGCGAGAGTGGGTCCCGTTGGGCGGGTCGGAGTCCACAGAATAGCTTCCAGCCTGCCCGCGGGCCCTGGTAGAAAAAAATTGCGGGAGTCGTGATGAAGCTGCATGAGAGCCCGGAAATGGGCTCAAAAAGTGTACCCGATTCGGATTCATCGCACATTATTTCTCCCTTTTGGGGCGCGAAAGGGTAGTCCTAGCCCGCCCACAACGAGGACTGCGAGTACTAGAGCTAAAATTCTTGACTTTCGCATTGCAGTTTCGCGGCACGAATGTTAATTTCAGCCCGGTTCAATTACATCAGGGGGCCCGCATGGGCGATCTTTCCGACCGGCGTGAAGCACGGCGCTTTATGATGACGTTGCCTGTTCGCGTCCTGGCACATGACGTGAATAGCCCCGAACTGCGAGCCAACACCCGCGATGTCAGTTACCGGGGACTTTACTTCCTGACCGAAGCGCGTTTCCAGGATGGCAGTGAAATTGATTTTATTCTCACGCTTCCCCAGCAAATGATTTCCGCGGGAGACGTGAATATCCGCTGTCACGGCCAAGTGGTTCGCGTGGAACCGACCGACAACGGCAAGGTAGGCATCGCTGCAAGAATTGACCGGTACGAGTTCGTGCCGGTTCGCGCCTCCGCCGCCTGAATTCTGCTCTCCCCTGCTCGGAAAAGTCTGCGTGTGCCTGCGGACTTTTGCGTACAATGAGCTCAGGGAAACGCAAGGACGTTGACGGCTTGCGAACCCTGGGGGACGTACATGTATCACTACAATCCAAATCAGGCGCTTGAGGAACTCCAAGAAGATGCTCTCCTGCCTCATCCGGTGAAGCTTCGCGACATGATCCTGCGGAACCAGCTTGGCCCGCAGGATGCCCAGCTGTTGAATCACGAATTTCAGGAATACCTGACGCGTTTCGGCGAGTTACAAAAGTTGGCGCGCACCATCCTGGAGAAGCTCTCCACGGGACAACGCAAGGCCGCTTCTCTGTGACCGGCGAATGAACCCGCCTTCCCCCTCGGTCCGCATTCCGCGCGTCCTGATTCTCTCCGCTTCTTCCGGCGCGGGACACGTCCGCGCGGCCCAGGCGCTGGAGAAGGCTTTCCGCGACAGAGGCAAATGCCATGTGGAACACGTTGACGCCATCGACTACGTCAGCAAGCTCTTTCAGCGGCTCTACGATGATGCCTACATCTCCATGGTGCGGCGCGCACCCGGCCTGATGGGCCTGCTGTACGACCGCATGGATCAGCCCTGGAGTCATCCGCGCCGGAGGCTCGCGCTGGATCGTCTGAATACGCAACCCATGATCCGCATGCTCAAGCGGACGCAACCGGATTTGTGCGTCGCCACACACTTTCTGCCCGCGGAAATCCTGGCGTGGTTGATTGCAAAGAAAAAGCTTCGCGCGCGGAATGCCATTGTGGTCACCGATTACGACGTGCACGCCATGTGGCTGTGTCGAACGGTGGACCGCTATTACGTTGCCATGCAGGAATCCTCGGAATACCTGTCGGGCATTGGCGTGCCGCGGGAAAAACTGCGCGTGACGGGAATACCCATCGACCCGCTTTTCGAAGTTCCCATCGCTCGCACAGAGGCTCGCCGGAAATTGGGAATTGCGCCGGACGCGCCTGTGCTTCTGATCTCGGCCGGGGGTTATGGCATCGGCCCAGTGGAACAATTGGTGAAGGATTTATTGGCCGTAGAGCGTCCCTGGCAATTTGTGGCCATCGCCGGCAAAGGCGAGAGGTTGAAAAGGGGCTTGGAACGAATCTCCAAATTTGCAGGAACTTTGCGAGGAGGCGAGCGCCGCCTGTTGGTCGTGGGATTCACGAAGGAGATGGATCAATACATGGCAGCGGCCACCGCATTGATCGGGAAGGCGGGCGGCTTGACCACTTCCGAGGCGTTGGCGCGCGGATTGCCAATGATACTAATCGAACCGATCCCCGGGCAGGAGGAGCGCAACGCCGATCACCTGCTGGAAGCGGGCGCAGCCATTCGCTGCAACAATCTGGCTGCGGCGGCGTGGAAGATTACCGCGCTGTTGGATAATCCGCAGAAGCTGCAGGCCATGAGAGCCGCGGCGAAGTCCATGGCGCGCCCGGGAGCGGCCCGCGCAATCGTCGAAGACGCCCTGGGGCTGCTAAACTAAACCGTCTCGTTATTGGAGAAGCGGGCAGGGCAGTCCCGGAAAAGCAGCGCATTGACCGTGCGAACTTATGAGACGCAACACACTACTGATTGACGCGGATGACACGCTCTGGGAAAACAATGTTTTCTTCGAAAAGCTGATTGAGGATTTCATCAGCCTTGTGGAACCGTCCGGGTACAGCCGCGCGTACATCCGACATATCCTCAACGAAACCGAACGCAAGAATATTCGCCAGTATGGGTACGGGGTGCGGAGTTTCGGCAGGTCCCTCGAAGAGACTTACTTGAAGCTGGCGGACCAGATGGCGCGGCGCGAGGTCCTGGCCGAGATTCACAATCGCGTGGTGGCACTGGAGCAGACTCCTCCGAAAATTCTGGATGGGGTGCCGGAAACGCTGGCCTATCTTACCAATCGCCACCGGCTGATTCTGTTCACCAAGGGCGAGCCCGCGGAACAAGCTGCAAAAGTCGAACGCTCGGGGCTGCAGGGCTTTTTCGAAGCGATCGAAATCGTCGGGGAAAAGGACGCAAAAACTTACACGCAGCTGGTGAACAAGCACAAAATCGTGAAGACCCAGGGCTGGATGATTGGCAACAGCCCGCGCAGTGACATCAACCCGGCGATGGAAGCGGGATTGAATGCGGTCTACATACCGCACGTGAATACCTGGCAACTGGAACATGAGCCGGTGGTCGCGGGATCGGGCAAGCTGGTGATCCTGCCGGCCTTCCGTGAGCTGCGGAATCACTTCTGAATTTTCGTTGAGTTCATCTCCTCGGCACCAGGTGATACGGCATGAATACTACGAGCCATCGATGCAAAGTTGCCGTGGTCGGCGCAGGAGCGGTCGGCGGATATTTTGGCGGTATGCTTGCTCGTGCGGGCGTGCCGGTCGTAATGATTGGCCGCCCTACCTTTGTTGAGGCGGTGCGCCATTCCGGGCTATTTCTCGACGCTGTCCAGTTTCAGGAGACTGTGCATCCGCAAGTGTCGACAGAGCTGTCTGCCGCCGCCGATGCGGACGTCGTTCTGTTTTGTGTGAAAACCACGGACACGGCCGCTGTTTCCAAACAATTGGCCGCAATTCTGCCCGCGAAGCGCAATAGTGGTGAGTCTACAGAACGGAGTCAACAACGCGGAAGAGATTCGCGCGGCGTCCGGAATCGATGCCTTGCCGGCGGTGGTTTATGTTGCCGCCTCGGTCCCGTCTCCCGGACGTGTGAAACACCTGGGGCGCGGCGATCTCGTGCTCGGCCCTGAAAATGAAAGAAGCAGAATGATCGCTGACCTTTTTACTTCCGCACAGGTCCCGTGCCGCATTTCGGACAATATCGATGGCGAACTCTGGACCAAGCTTATTTGGAATTGCGCGTTAAATGCGGTTTCCGCTCTCGGACGTGTGACCTATGGAGAAATCATTGCCAGCGCGGATGCGAAGCAGGTGATCGAAACGGTTGTGTACGAAACTTTGCGCGTCGCCCGAGCCAAGGGCATCCAACCTGTGGGCCTCGAAGATCCGCGCGCCGCTCTTGCCGGTTCCTTCAAGATCGCCGAGCAGATGAGTGGAACCCGGTCTTCCACGGCGCAGGATCTGGCGCGCGGCAAACGTACGGAAATCGATTCGTTGAACGGTTACGTGGCCCGGCTTGGCGGACAACTGGGGGTGCCCGCACCTGTCAATCACGCGCTTTATGCGCTGGTTAGACTCTATGAGTCCGGCTTCCCCGCCACACAATAATTTGCGCCCTATTGGCGCTCCGGCCCGCGGAAGGGTATGTGCACGATCGCTTCGAGTGGCACGGGCTGCCCGTCTTTCGTGGCCGGAACAAACTTCCACTGGCTCAAAGCCTCAATCGCGTTGGCGTCCAGTTGTGGATCAAGTCCGCGAACGAGCTGAATGCTGTCTACGTTTCCGTCTATGCGGATGACGGCGAATAAGATCACTTCGCCTTCGACGTGGTCCTTGATTAAGTCTTGAGGATATTTGGGGTCAACCTTCCGCACCGGTTCTGGCGGGCTCACTTCGCTAGGCACTTGCGTGGCGCCGGGCAAATGCAGTTCGGAAAAATGAATCACCCAGCTCCCGGTCACGCTGTTCAGATTCGGCATGTTGATTTTCATCGAATACACGCGGTGCGAAGAGAAAATCTGCTCCGGTGGCGTCCCCGGCGGTAGCAACGCGAAATTTGGCGGGCCGATGCGCTCCGGCGGATCTTCGCTCGCCGCGTTCGCATCCGGACGTTTGTATAGTTTTTGTGACTTGGGAAGGGACAGCTTCGGCGCCCCGCCCGAACCGGACATGCCGGCGTTAGGCTTCGGACTCCCGCCACTAATGCTAATGCCAACGGGACTGCTTCCCGCGCCGTTACTTCCCTTTGCGCCGGACCCTCCGGCCGACGAATTGGAGGTCGATCCCGATCCCCCGCCCGTCCCCGTTCCCTTGCCCTCCGGCGAAATGGCAACTCGTGCGGCCAGATTCCCTTTGGGAACTTCGACCACCGGAGCCGGCGGTGCGGGAGTCGCAGACAAGGCAATGATCGTTTCCGCTGGTCCGCCCATTGCGCCCGCATTCCCGGAGGTGATTTCCGGGGCGCGCGCCAGTTCGCCCTTCTGTGCGCGCTCTGCCAGGCGCGGCGCGGATCCGGCATCGAGCTCGAGCTTTGGTCTCGCGGGAGCACCAGTAACTGCCGCAAGACTGATCTCCGCGGGACGCAGTTCCAAGTTCGGCACGTCAGGAGCTGGCACATCTGTCGTAGCGACTCTCTTCGCTTCCTTCGGACGAAGTTTTGCCAGGGTTTGCTCGCTGATCTCCAGGCGCGGGCGCGCGGGCCCCGGAGAGGCGGCCAGTTGCACCATGTTGGGCAAGGGCGGGAGGAATTTCGGCGGCTGTATTGGCTCCGCGGTATTCACCAACGTCTGCCGCGGATGCGTGGGACGAACCGGGTCCGTGAAGATCCGCTGGCGAGGATGGTACGCGTCTGTGCCCTCCGCTGACGGATCGTTCGGCGCCGTTTTCGGCAAAGGAGAATGGTGCGTCTGCTTCGGAACATTGAGCAACGGCAAGTCTTCCACCGGTCCAGACCACGTGAGTTCGGTATTGTCGAACGCGGAATTTCGTTTCGGCGCAGCCGGGAATTGTGGCCAGGGGAGAATGAACAGGATCACGTGCCACAACGCGGCGGCAAAGACGGCACGATAAGGTGCGCGTCGCTGAATGCGGCAATCGCGGAAAATATCGCTCGCAAGCTCGCCCTTGGGCACCCGCGTCCACTTGAAAAAAGCTCCCAGCTCGCTAAGAAAATTCTGATGGAAGCTGTTCCAGGCGATTGTAAGCCTGGGCTCGCCGGTGCCTCGCAGGTAGACAGCGATCGGGAAGATTTCTCTCTGACCGAGCAAGTTAAAAGGATCAACGTGGGATCGACGAAACATTCGCCCCTTATTATACCGTGCTCCCGTATCCCCTCGCGGGGCTGGCCGCATGGCGAGGAGATAGAAGAATAGATGAACGGAGCGCGCATGGGGTTTACTCCGGGACCGTTGGGCTCGCGGGGAATTTTCTGACCAGCCGGTAGAAACTCAAGGTTGCATCGCCCTGGCGCAAGACACGCACTCGCTCCAAATCGCCGATCACCTCGGGCAGATCGAAGTTGCGCCGGTGCTCCGAAATGACGAGGGCGTTTTCGCGAAGGAGCTTGAAAGAGCCAAGGAAAGAAAGCACGCGGTCATAATCATCGGCACTGGCATAAGGCGGATCCAGGAAAACGATATCGCGCGCCTCTCCGGCGACAGTGTTTTCCCCGGAGAGGATCTCCAGGCCCTTCAGCGCGTCGACGGGCAGGACTCGCGTTCCCTCCCGCACCTCAAGCAATTCAAGATTTTTTTTGATGAGCGCAGACGCGGGCGCGTGCCTTTCAATGAATACCACCTCCGTGGCGCCGCGGCTGAGGGCCTCGATTCCCACCGCGCCGGTCCCGGCAAAGACATCAAAAAAGCGCGAGCCAACTACCCTCTCTCCCAGGATGTCGAAGAGAGTTTCCCGCAAACGGTCGCTGGTCGGACGCAGCGCCAGTCCCTTCAGGCTCTTCAGTTGGCGGCTGCGATATTTTCCGGCAATGACGCGCATGAGTGTTTCCACGCCCTAGCCAACGCGCGCAAGGTGATAGCGCCGCTGCCACTCGCCGGGCAAAAGGCGCAGCATCGCCTGCAAACTTTCCTTCTGGGCCGCGTCCTCCACAAGGGTGAACGCCTCCTTGCGCGCCAGTTCGAGCAGTTCGCGGTCGCGCAAAGGATTGGCTACGTGAAATCCAAGCTCGCCGGATTGCCGGGTCCCGAAGAACTCCCCCGGGCCCCGCAATTGCAGGTCGGTTTCGGCAATTTCAAATCCGTTATTGGTGCGCACCATGGTTTCCAGGCGCGCGCGGCCTTCATCCGTCAGTTGGCCGGGCGCCACCAGAACGCAATGGGATTTTCGCGCGCCACGACCGATGCGGCCGCGCAATTGGTGCAATTGCGACAGTCCGAAGCGCTCGGCATGCTCGATCACCATCACCGTGGCATTTGGAACGTCCACGCCCACTTCCACTACTGTCGTTGCCACCAGGACTTGCACCTCGTTGCGACGGAATCGCTGCATCACGTCTTCTTTCTCCTCGCTGGAAAGCCGGCCGTGCAGCAACCCGACGCGCAGTTTCGGAAAAACGGTCTTGGACAGGCGCTCGTACTCCTCCACCGCCGCTTTCAACTCCAGCCTGGACTCCTCGATCACCGGATAAACCACATAGGCCTGATGGCCGGCTTGCACTTCGCGGCGCAGGGATTCCCAGACGCCCGGGAGATGCGATTCCGTGGTCATGCGAGTTTCGATGGGTGTACGGCCGGGGGGAAGTTCGTCCACCACGGACACATCCAGATCGCCATAGAGAGTCAGAGAGAGTGTCCTTGGAATTGGCGTGGCGGTGAGCACCAGAACATGCGGGGCATGCCCCTGTCTCACCGCTTTATCCATCAACCGTTTGCGCTGCATCACGCCAAAGCGGTGTTGCTCGTCGATGGCCACGAAGCCCAGCCGCTGGAACTCCACGCTTTCCTCAATCAGCGCGTGCGTGCCGATGACGAGCTGCGCTTCGCCGCTCCGGATACGCTCCCGTGCAGCTGTTTTTTCCGCCGGTTTCAATCCGCTGATCAGCAACTCCACACGATAGCCGCCGGGCGCCAGGATATGCCGTGCCGCAAGGTAGTGCTGAACCGCTAGAATTTCCGTCGGCGCCATCAGCGCGGCCTGACACCCGTTTTCGATCCCGATGACCGCCGCTTGCAACGCCACGATGGTCTTGCCGCTGCCCACGTCGCCCTGCAACAAGCGGTTCATGGGCACCGGCCGTTCCAGATCCGCCGCGATTTCCCCAAGGACCCGTTTCTGTGCGCCCGTCGGCTTGAAAGGGAGAATCCGTTTCAACGCTTCGCGGACTTTGTCCTCGCGGACCCGGAAGGGAATGGCATTTTCCTTGCGGGTGACCCTGCGCCCCAGCGCCAAGCTCAATTGATACAAAAAAAACTCCTCGAAAATCAGGCGGCGCTGGGCCGGAGAGCGAAACTGGTTCAGCGCTTCCAATGATTCCTCCGGCGGAGGAAAATGCGTTTGGATCAGCGCCTCGCGCCGCAGAGGAAATCCTAAACGGGTGCGCAGTTCGCTCGGCAAGACATCCGGGATGTGCGACTTAAGGTTCTGTAGAGTGGCGTAAATGGCGCGGCGAATCTGGCGGGTGCCAAACGTGCCCATCGCTTCGTAAATGGGCACAATCCGCCCCATCTCCGTGGAATCCACTTCACCCGTGCTGACTACCTCGATCTGGGGATTGATCATTTCCCTCCGCGCGGGGCGCTGTTTATCGATCTCCACTTTTCCGTGGAGGATGAGTTCCTGGCCGGGTTTCAGCCGGCCTTCCAGATATCCGCCATGGAAGAACTTGCAGGGCAGCGACCCGGTATCGTCCTGCACGAGCAAGTGGTAAATCGCGTCGCGGCCGTACATGCCGCGGACCGCCTGGCCGCTCATCACTCGAGCGCGCAAAGTATACGTGCCGCCGGGCTGCACATCCTTGATCTTGGAGAAGCGGATGCGGTCCTCGTAGCGAAAGGGCAGATAGTTCAGCAAGTCTTCCAGGGTGTAGATGCCGCGCTGCGCCAGCAGTTCCGCGCGCTGCGGGCCCACGCCCTTCACCATCTGGACATTCGTCTGGAGACTGATGCTCATGGCACTCTTCTTTATATCATCCTCGCAGTAACCTCCGCTTTTCGTGAAACTTGCATCCCGGCCCTGCGTATCGATAGAGTGGGCATTCGCGGATGAAAGCATCCAAGGAGGCTCTCATTGGCGGAAGCTCGATTGACGGGCTCGGACAAACGCATTCTGGTGCTGTGGATTCTCTGCGGTATCGCCGGCGCCCTATTCGCCCACAAATATTTCTTTCGCGCATTCCCCGAAGCTTCCGTCGATTTCAAGGTTTCGCGCGCCGATGCGCAGTCGCGTGCGAAAGCGTTTGTCGAGAACCTGGGCGAAAACCTCGCTGGTTATCAATCCACGATCGTTTTCGATGTCGACGAAAACGCCAAGACCTACCTGGAGCGCGAAGTCGGGCTGCAGCAGGCGAACCAGCTGATGTCCAACGAATTGAGCATCTGGCATTGGGAGGTGCGTTTCTTCCGCCCGCAGCAGGAGGAGGAGTTTCGCGTTCAGGTCAGCCCCGCGGGCAAGGTCGTTGGCTACAGCCACAAAATTGAGGAAGCGCGAGGCGCGAAATCCCTAAATCGAGAGGAAGCGCTCTCCACGGCTCAGCAATTCCTTCGGGCAAGACTCGGCGCGGATTTGAATCGCTGGCAATTTCTGCCGGAAGAGGCAAATTCGGAGAAGCGGACGAATCGAATCGACTGGTCGTTCACCTGGGAGCGCCAAGGCTTCAAGGCCAAGGACGCGCCCTATCGCCTGCAAGTCGGTTTGCAGGGCGATCGGGTCGGCAGCATCCAGGAGTTCCTACAGGTGCCGGAGGCGTGGTCTCGCGAATACCAACACTTGCGCTCGACCAACGACCTTTACAGTTACTGCCGCTCTCATTCCCTATGGTTTCCTGCTGGGGAGCGCACTTTGGCTAGGTGTCTCGCTTTGGCGGCAGGGCAAAACGTCTTGGGGCGCGGCGCTGGTCATTGGTGGAGTCGTGGCCGCCTGTTCTTCTTTATGGAGCTGAACGAGTGGACTTCCGTGCGTGCCGGCTACGATACGCGCACGGCCTATCCCGGTTTTGTTCTGAGAGAGCTGTGCTGTCGATGCTCCTGCGCGGCTGCTCTCAACGCTGTAACGATCAGCCTTGTCTGCCCGGCGGCGAACCTCTGTACCGCGCCGCTAGACCGGCATTTATCCGCCTCACCCAGGTATTCTCCGCACGCGGCGGTTCGCTCCAAGGAGTTTTTCTCCGCCTGCGTTGTCGGCATTTCCCTAGCCGCCGCTCACCTCGGCTTTATTGTTGCCTTCTATATGATCGGAAGCCACTTCGGAGTCTGGGCCCCGCAGGACATCAAACTACTCCGAATTCGTCAACACGCCCTTCCCCTGGATCGCTGGTGTCGCTATTGGGGTGCTTGCCGCCACCAACGAAGAGTTCACCTTCCGTCTCTTCGCCATTCCCTTCTTGCAGAAACTGACCGGTTCCCGCGTCCTGGCCGTAATTCTTCCAGCGTTCTTCTGGAGTTTTCTGCACAGCAATTACCCGCAAGAACCCGGCTACATTCGCGGGATCGAAGTCGGGCTGATCGGAATTGTTGCCGGGCTGGTGATGCTGCGCTGGGGAATTGTCGCAACGTTGATCTGGCATTACACGGTGGATGCATCGCTGGTGGGTTTGCTGCTCATCCGTTCCGATAATCTGTACTTCAAGGTTTCCGGAATCGTAGTGGGACTCGCCGCCGTGGCGCCGTTGCTGTTTTCAGGCATTCAATATCTAGTGCGCGGGCATTTCGAGAATGTGGAAGATCTGCTCAATGAGGCTGAGCCTGTGCCACAAATCAGCCTGGCCCGGGAGGAGGCCGCCGAGCCATCCACAACGTCTGCGCACCGCTACGAGCCACTCGCCACGGGCGCGCTGGGTTTTCTTGCGCTTTGCGTGCTGCTGGGAGGGCTTTGCGCGTGGCGCTTGAAGCGAGAGCATATCGGCGACTATCTGGAACTTTCCGTTGATCGCGGCTCAGTGACGCTTCGCGCGGACGCCGTGATGCGCGAGCGCGGCCTGGATCCCGGCGCCTACCGCCATGCCGCACAAATGGTTGATGCCACGAATCCGGTCACAAACGAGTTTCTCCGCCGCCGCATGTCCATCTCCGACATCAATCGCATTTACTCCCAAAGTGTGCCGGGCGCCCTTTGGCGCGTGCGATACTTCCGTGATTCAGAACCGGAGGAATTTGCGGTCACCCTGAAGCCGGATGGCGCTCTGCACGGCTTCTGGCACACCCTGGCGGAGGCCACCCAGGGCGCGAATCTTCCCAAGGAAGACGCGGTGGCCATCGCGGAAAAATACCTGCGCGAGAAAAAACAAATTGACCTCAGCGGGTGGAAACTTCGTGGAAGCGAATTCGGAGAAGCATCCGAAACGAACGGACCATTTGCTGATCTGGCAGCAGAATACGCCGCTCGACCCGGAAAATTCCGCTGCGAAGGATTCTTCCGACCACGCCTACGCGCGAATGAGCTTGCAAGTCCTCGGCGAGGAACCCGCCGATTTCCGCACCTTCATTAAGATTCCGGAAGACTTTCAGCGGAAACAGGAGGAGCAGAGCGTACCACGGACGCTGGTTACTGTTGGACAAGTCTGCTTGGAGCTTGCACTTGTCATCGGCGTCCTGGTGTTCTTCCTCAAGCGATTGCGCTCTCAGCCGCCGATTTCGGTCCCATGGCGGAGAATGTTCAGGTGGGGCCTCGTAGGTTTTGTCGGTTTTGTCGTGAGCTTTCTCTTCGGGGGCGGCGTTTCCAGTGTTGCGGGCCTTCTCTCAAGATATCCAACCGCGATCTCGCTCCGAGCTTTACTATGTCAGTAACGCCATTCTGATCTCTCCTTGCCGGAGCGCTCTTGTTGGGGACCATCACGCTGCTGTTCGGGCTGGCTTGGTCCTTTGCAGCCCGCACCTTCGGTGAAGAGCAGCTACCCACGTGGCTGGGCATGCCTGCGGAGTATTACCGGGACGCCTTCTGGATCGGCCTGGGCGGCTCGGCTTTCCTGATTGGATTGCGCCGCGTCCTCGATTTTGCTTCCGTCTGGTGGCCCACGGTTCACCGTGGCCTGCCATCCAGCTTTGGAGATTCCTTTGATGCCATCTTTCCGGGCATCGGCGTAATCGGCAGCGCCGTCTTTCGCGCCCTGCTGATCACCGCCACACTTTTTCTGGCTGCCGCATTTCTGGGCGCGGAGTTGCGGGTGCGCTGGCTTCGGTTGTTTCTCTTTTTTGCGGTGCCGGCTGCTTTCGTCCTCAGCTATGGTTCAGCGGCGGATTTCCTGAAGCAATTTCTGGCTTCCGCGATCCTGCTGGCTCTGGTGGTCATCGGCATACGTCGCTTGGTGCGCTTTAATCTCTTGGGATTGTTCCTGACGGCCGTATGCACGGCTTTGTTTAGCGGTGCGGCGGGACTGATCACTCAGCCCGACGCGTTCTACCGGACCAATGGCTACGGCATACTGCTCGCGGTAGCGCTGCTCCTGGCATGGCCACTGATGACCTGGCGGCTGCGAGGGCAGGCGGCGACCAGCAGGGCCAACTAGGAACCACGCCAGGCCGCCCATGCGCATCAAACCGTTATGAGTCGAGGGATGGGCGGACGCGATAGGCTCAAGTTTTGCCGGTTGCTTACACCCGGCTGTCAGCTGCGTCTAACTCCTTATTAGCGGAGAGCATTACTTCCGGTGTGGGATGCCGGTTCCCCAACCGGAAGCGGGTTGGGTAGTTAGAGCAGATTCGGCAAAGAGAAAGCGAAAATGTCGTTACCCCGTTGGGCTTTGGCTTTTGCGGATGAATCCGGTCAGACCAGCAATTCGGATTCGGCGTTGGCGTCGGTGACCTCCCTGGCCACACTCGACGAACGCCTCCTGGTGAAACAAGCGCAGGCGGGCAGCCGGCACGCCTTTGAAGAACTGGTTCGCCGCTACGACCGCGACGTTCTTCGCCTGGCCCTGAACCTTATGAAGCGCCCCGAGGATGCCCGCGACGTCTACCAGGAGGCCTTCCTGAAGGTCTACCGCAATCTGGCACGCTTCCGCTTCGAATGCAGCTTTTACACCTGGCTGTATCGCATCGTCACCAACGTCTGCCTAGACCATCTTCGCCGCCGCCAGGCCCGCCCCGAAGATCAAGCCCCGGAGTTGCATCCGGGTCAATATGAAGATGGGGGCTCTGACTTTTTCGAACGCCAACGTGAGCATCGCGGGACTTTGGACCCGGAACGGCACTTGCTCGGTCAGGAAATCAAGACGCGGCTGGCTGCAGCCATGGAGCGCCTGTCTCCCCGTGAGCGCGTCGTTTTTGAGATGAAGCATTATCATGGCCTGAAGCTCCGCGCCATCGGCGACGCTTTGGGCACCAGCGAAGAAACCGTGAAGAATTCGCTTTTCCGCGCAACGCGGAAGCTGCGTAATGAATTGGGCATACTGCGATGAGTTCGGGCGATCTCAACAAGCCTTGCGCGGAATTTTCCCGGCTGCTGGTGTTTTACGTTTGCGACGAAGTCAGCGACCAGGAGCGTGCCGCTATCGAGCAACACTTGGCGGAATGTTCCGGCTGCCAGGCCCAACTCGTCGAGGAGCGGGAGTTTCAGAACGCCGTCACTTCTATGCCCCGTGCGGACGAGCAATGTGACCCTTCGGGGATACTCCTGTCCCAGTGTCGCAGCGAACTTGCGGAGAAGCTTGACGATGTGGAGCGCCCTGCGGCCAGCCAGAAACTCCCGGCATACTCCTGGTTCCGCGGTTGGATGACGCTGCATCCTGCCTGGAGCGCGGCCACACTCGTCCTGCTGGGCCTGGTAGCGGGCACTCAGTACGCCCAATGGTTCGCCGGACGGAACGACGCGATTCCCCAAGGTCAGTCGGTAAGCGTTCGCCCTAGCCCGCGGTTGACCGAAGACCAACTCTCCAAAATGGCGGTGTCAGGAATCAATTTCACGCCTTCCCCCTATTCCGGCTCCAAGAACGTGCGGGTCCTCCTGAGCGCCGAACAACCCGTCGAACTCAGCGGGAATCTGGACGATTCCGATGTACGGAGCGTTCTCACCTACGTGGTGAGAAATGGCCAACGCTTCGATTCCGGGGTGCGCCTGGATTGTCTGGACGCGCTGAAATCGCGCGCGGAAGACGCCGAGGTGCGTGGCGCCCTGCTCTGCGCGGCGCGCAAGGACGAGAATCCCGCGGTGCGGCTGAAGGCTCTGGAGGCCTTGCGCAATGTGGGCGCGGACAGTGCGTTGCGCCGGGTGTTGCTGGACGCGCTGAAGCATGATTCCAATCCAGGGGTGCGCGTGGAGGCGGTGAACCTTCTGGTACGTTCCCTAGAAGGGGTGCAGGGCGGCTCCGTTTCCACGTTAGCGCCTCCGGAAGCCCCGGAAGTCGCCGGGGGGCCGATGGTCGAGGTGGGTAACCATTCGCCCGTTACAGACGGCTCCATTCAGAGCGTTCTCCGGACTCTCGAGGATTTGCAGCACAACGATCCCAGCCGCTACGTCCGGCTGCGGAGTGCTGCGGCGTTGCGTGAAGTCAGCGCGCGCAACGACCAGTGATCGCCGGGTCGCGGAACCAAGTTCGGTTTTCTTTCATGCACGGCTCTTCCCACAATTGGAACGTTGAACGCCGGTGGCCGTGCCACTGGTTCGCCGGCGCTTCGGCATGTTTGTGCACGGTAGTTTGTTTGGTCCTTTCCGGCAGCCTTCGCGCGGAGAATGCGCCATCCCCACCCCACGCCTCCGTCGATCGCTCAGGCGAGCTGGGCGTCACTAATGGCATGACCCTGCACCTGACCGCCGATCTTGGCAACGTGCGCGTCCAGACGCTTCCTCCAGGTGCGCCGCGGGTCGTTCGCTACACAGTTCATATCGAAACTGACGCCGCAAATCCCGCGGGTCAGAAATTGCTTGATCATTATTCACTCACGACCCGCGAAACCCTGGATAGCGTTTTCATTTCCGGTGCCATTCCCAATATGCGCTTGCTCACGGCCACGCGCCGCTATCCGTCTCGAAATGTGCAGTTTTGGGTGCAGTTTGTTGTTTCGGTGCCAGCCACCTTTAGCGTGGAAGTCTCCACCGGAATCGGGGATATCGAAACCTCGGACATTGGTGGCCGCGCGGTTCTTTTGACCCAAGGCGGGAACATTACCACCGGACGAATCGGCCTGGGCGGTGTGCCGTTCTCCCGCAATGACCGTCCGGTGGCCATACTTGAAACGCAAGGCGGGCACATCACCCTGAAGGACGTCGGGGGCGATGTAGACGCCTACACCGCTGGCGGGCACATCCAGGCCGGCAACATCGAAGGAAACGCCAAACTACGCACGGGTGGCGGCCATATTCGCGCCAATCGAATTAAGGGCACGGCACGGCTGGAAACCGATGGCGGCAACATCACCATCGGGGAAGCGGGATCGTATGTCAGTGTGCGCACCACGGGCGGGCAAATTGACTTCGGGGAAGTTCACGGCTCGGTCCACGCCGAGACCGGCGGAGGCGGAATTCGCGTGATGTCCGTGGCGGGCCCGTTGGAAGTGGCCTCCAGCGGAGGCAGCATTTGTCTTACCCATGTGGCGGACCGGGTTCACGCCGAAACAGGGGAAGGCACCATCACCGCATGGATTAACCCGGAATCGTCGGAGAAAACTCGCCTGGTCCGTCTGCCCGGCCCTTCCCAACTGGCCTCGCGCACCGGCGACATCGTGGTCTTTCTTCCCCGCAATATCGCCGTGACCATTGATGCCACGGTTGAAAATGGCGGCCCCGGCCGCATTCAAGCCGATCCTTCCCTTCCTCTGAACATACAATCCCAGCCCGATGGGCTGGCGCACGCCATGGCGTCCCTGAACGGCGGTGGGGCGCTTCTGAAACTTCACACCACCGCGGGGAAAATCCAGTTGCAGTATCTCGATGCGCAAGCCGGGCTTCGCCAATCGCTTCTGGAAGAAGAAAAACAACGTCTGGCGGAAAGGTTAAGCGAGTACTCCGCGACGCCTGTCTCGCTTTCTGCTTCCCCGACGGCCACGGTCAGTGCTCCTCCAGAGTTGTCTCCCAATGATGTCGAAGATGACTGGTTCGACAGCGCCAAGAAACGATTTGAAATCATCTTCATGGGCAGCATTCACGAAGACAACAAGGATTTCACCAGGCGCCTGACAGTTGCTCCCCCGCCAGAATACCCGGCACTGGCGCGCAAGGCCGGGATCCAAGGCATGGTTGTTTTGCAAGTTCGCTTGAAGGCCGACGGATCGCTGAGCGTGGAAAAGGTCTTGCAGGGTGAGCCTTCGCTGGTAGACGCGGCGATCGCCGCCGTCCGGAAGTGGCAGGCGAAACCGGAGCAGATCTCCGGAAAGAATGTGGAAGTGGTGTCCACGGTGAGCTTTAATTTTCACCTCCGCTAGGGCGGAGACGCTGGAATCGATTTCTGGTTTGTCCGCGAGTACTGAAGAGTGGTGTTACCTTGAAGGAGGATCGATGATGCTTCGCTCCGCATGTCGCCGTACGGCCCTGGGTCTCTTTGTGTGTTTTGCGCTCCTTGCACCGTCCTGCTTTGGAGTTACGCGCGAAATCACCCGGACCTACCCCATGCGTCCCGACGGTTGCTTCGAACTTAGTAATGTGAACGGAACGGTCCGAATCGAAGGCTGGGATAAGAACGAAATCGAAGTCCGCGCCGTCAAAACCACCCCGGACAAGGAAGCTCTTCTCGACCTTGTGGCTATCGACATTGAGGCAAAACCGGACGCCGTCTCCATCTCCACGCGTTATCCCGCAGGAAGAAGGCGTGGAAGTCGCCGTGGATTATGTCATCCATGTACCTCGGGGCGTGCAATTGAACCGCGTGAACAATATCAATGGCACTCTGCGGATCATCAACTCGGATGCTCTTGGGGAACTCCACACGGTCAACGGCAATATCGAAGTTTATGAGAGCAGCGGCGACATCCACGCACACACAACCAATGGCAACGTCTACGTGGAGTTGAAACATCCGGCGGACGCGAAGGGTGCGTCGGTGGAAACCACGAATGGTTCAGTCCTGCTGGCTATTCCCCCGGATTTGCCCGCCGACCTGGAAGCGCGCTGCATGAATGGCAGCTTTTCGAGTGACCTGCCGATGGTCATGAAAGGAGCGGACCAGCCACGCACCGTCCACGGCCGGCTGGGACGCGGTGGTACTCCCATCCATCTGGGCACCGTGAACGGCGCTATCCGCGTCGTCGCCCTACGCTCAACGGTTTAACATTTTCCGCGTCTAACGGTGCAAGGAGAGGAACTACATCATGAACTCAAAACAACTTCTTATGACTCTTGGTATGGGCGCATTGACGGTGGGGCTCGTGGCGCTCCCGGGCAGCTCGGCCCAAAAGTATGCCCAGGCGCAGCACGTCACAGTCACGGCCCAGCAGGCCGCAGGAGTGTCTGCGGCCCCGGACGAGTTGGAACTGACCGCACTTCCGCCTACGGACGGCGATGAGGATGTGCAAGTGTTCGTCCGTTCCGGGCAGCCCTGGCTTGGCGTGGGCATTTCGGAAGTCACTGCGGAAAAGGTCAAAGAACTCAAGCTTCCCGCCGAACGCGGCGTTTACCTCCGAAAAATTGTGCCAGAGAGCCCGGCGGCCAAGGCAGGGTTGAAGGAAAGCGATGTCATCACCGAAATCAACGGCCAGCCCGTTGAAGGCGCGGAACAATTCCGCCGCATGATCCGCGAGATTCCCGTCGGGCGCACCGCAGAATTCACGGTTTGGCGCGACGGCCGTTCGCAAACCATCCGGGTGACTTTGGGCAAGTCCGAGTCCCACCGCACTGGCGCCTTTGTGGCCCCCGCAGCCCCAGGCTCCTTCACATTTCATATGCCGGACATGCCCCAAATGGGGCAACTTTTTGAGAACGGCCTCTGGAACTCAGCGCGTCCGCGCCTGGGCATCGACGCCGAGGACCTCGACGGAGAATTTGGCAATTTCTTCGGGGCGCCGGAGGGCGAGGGAATACTCGTTCGAGGGATCATCCCCGACACTCCTGCCGCGAAAGCGGGCCTGAAAGTCGGCGATGTCATCACCAGCGTGGATGGCGAGAGGATACGCTCGATCGGCGAGTTGCGCGAAAAACTCGTGGAGAAGAAAGAGGTGAAGAGCGTCAAGCTGGGCCTGATTCGGAACAAGGCTCCGCTGTCTCTCTCCGTGGAACTGCCTGCACCAGTGCAGCACAAGGAGCACCACGAAGCACTGCGTACCAATATTTGATTCGTACTCCGGCAGACCCGCCCGGCTTGCACGAAATGGCAGGCCGGGTTTCCTTGTCAGATCAGCTCACCCTGATCACTCGCCGGAGCCGTACTTTCGCAGCAGACGGAGCGGCCGCCGTACGGCGTCCCACAACCAGGATCTCCGTTCTTCCGCTCCCTCCTCCCAATCTTCCTCTGTTGGCGAGAGCGACAATCGCATCAGGTACGCCGCTCCGGTCAGGCCTCCACCTGCCATTTTCATTCTGAAGATTGCTCGCCTTGCAACGAAGGCGGCGTCCAGCCGGCATATGGAAGCCACGTTGAGACTTGGCGGCAGAGTTCGCGGCTGGCGCGATCTCTCGCGACCTCCTGTTCGATCGCAGCCGGCAATTCGACGTCGAACAACGATGTTCCCAGGAGAATCCCCACGCGCAGCATGCGCTCCGCGCCGACTTCCGCGGCGGCTCCTCGTGCCTTTTCCCAGTCCATCTCCGGATGTCTCGCCACCACTGCCGCCACGTCAGACACCCACATCAGGCGTTCCCAAAAGTGTTTCGCGCCGTGGATGCAATTCAGGACCAACTCATCTTCCAGGCTGAGCGCCGGCACTGCCCTGCCATCCAGCAGCAAAGGCCGCTTCCTGGAGAACAATTCCTCCACGCGCATTGGTTTGGGGTAATAGCGAAAAGTGCGTTCCGTGTGCAGTTCCACGATGCGCTGTGTTCCCGGCCTCTTGAAGAGGTATTCGCCGGGGATCTTCCCCGCCCGAATGGCTGTTTCAGGAACGTCCGTTTCGAACCCCATCGCCAGCATGCGTTGCGTGGCGCTTTGGATGTCGCGATGGCGAAGAAGCAGATCCAGGTCCACATAACTTCGCATCGCGGAATCGCCATAAGCCAACAAGGAAATCAGGGGGCCCTTCACCAGGATCGTTTCGATCTGGGCCTGGGAGAAGTCCTGCAAGATGCGGAAGAGTTCCGCTGTCATGCTCAAAGTGAACAGATGTTGCGCCCGCATCCGGCTCTGAAGTCTTTCGCGCGCGTGGGCAGGCACGCCCGCGAAGGCCACTTCTTCAAGCCGGTGCGTCAGCACTCCCTGAACGCTGTGCTCGTCCGCCAGTTCCAGAAGCAACTCCCAATTCAATTCACCTGCAAGAAGTGGGCGGATGCGCTCTGGACTCGCCAGCGCAGAGGCACAGAGGCACAAAAAGGCCCATTCCTTTTCCAGGGAGGTAGCGCCAAATGGTAGTGGTTGCGACAGATCAGGCTCCCGCTTTGTTTTCGCCAGTGTACACCGGGTGACTGAATCCCTTGCCGAAGGGGAGCCCGCAGCTTGCGGATATGGCCGCTTTAGCTCCCTGCCAGAGTCTTCGCGGCATCCGCCAGGATTCTTTCGCAAAGAGTCCCGATTGCCGCGCCGTCCGTATGCGCCACAATGCGACGGACAGGAACCTGCTGCAGGACCTTCCACAATTCATCGAATTCTTCCGCGCGCCTCTCGCGATCCAACAGCCAGTTCATGTAGGTGTTCTGCACCAAAGCCAGCAGCGCGTCTTTCGGATGCATTTCTTCGATGCGGGGCGCATCCGCTTCCGAGGAGCGTTCGCCAAGCAAGTAGATAAGGCCAAGCGGCCTGCTTGCTCTCGCAAATCGGGCGCGTACCCCATCCAGGGGCAGGTAGCGCTTCTCCCATGCCGGGGTAAGTCTGGGCAATGCCTCTGGATTGCCCAGCAATGTGGCAACCGCTTCCGGCCATAGACAAACGCGCGGATACCCAGGAATGGCCCAGCACCTGCCGTTTGTTGTCTCTAAAGGAACTATATCTTCGCAGAAAACAGGTACGCCTCGCAGTGCCAGCGCCGCGGCGGTCGTCGATTTTCCGCAACCGGCGTCGCCGGAAAAGAGCACCGCGCGTTCCTGCAATTCCACTCCACTGGCATGTAGGCAGGTTATGCGTCTCTGCCGGAGCACGAATCCCATCACCGGCCCGAGAAAATAGGTGGCCAAGTCCTCACCCGTCAGCGGTGGCTGAATCGTACCCCAAATGCGCTCTGCCCCTTCACCGACGACAAATCGAGTACCGTCGGAGTAGGAAAGGTCGTAGCACTTCCCCTGCCCATGTTCGGTTAAAACGAAGGCGGGGTCCGCAGCTCTTTCCACAGCCGGCAAACGCGAAAGAACTCGTCCAGGCAGGGCTGTTCCGCACCGCGCCCATTCGGGTTCGGGTCCGGTCTCAAATTGCAATGCAAATCGGACGGAGTTCGCTTCACATGGCTCCAAGCCAGCAATGCTTGTCATTGAATTGATTCCAACGCCGTAGGCTTGGTAGGAATAGTTCACAGAAGGGAGGTTAAAGATTCTTGCAGAAATCCAGGGACGAGCTTCAGACCCCCGTCCGGCGTCTGTCCACTCTTCTCCCACCGTCGGGACGCCCAGACTTGCCTCTGGCTTGCGTCATCTGGGCGACGTTGCCGTAAACAAGCAGCTTGGGAGGTTGATAAGGCTTTTTCTGGGTTTCTTTTTCAGACGGCTGCTTCATCCCTGCCCCTCTGTGACACTCTACTGAATCCCCTTCTTGTTTTCAACGGCTTTCAACCAATACAACAGGCTGACTGGGCGCAGGATAGACCAGTTAGGTGAACCCTGAAGCAGACCAGAAGTTTCGCACCATTTTGTCCAATTTACAAATTTCTCCAGGCTCTCCGGCGCCTCCTTCGGCAGGCCGGACGCCCACTCCTGATGGACGACGCAAACTTCCAAGGGATCTTTCACCAAGGGAGTTTTGGGCCTTTCGGTCACCGCTACAGGAAGCGCGCCTCTCATGGCTTGTCGGCAGAGTTCCTTATTCATGCACCACGGAACCGGTGGCAAGCGCAGCAGAAAAGTTAGCATCCGGAGGTCCAATAGAGGCGCCCGGGTTTCCAGCCGCACTCCAGTCCATCCCGCATCTTCCCCTTCCAGCACCTCACCCCAATATCGATCATGGAGCGCCGCATATGCTTCCGGGTGCAAGGGATGTTCGTGGTTACGCTTTTGAGTTCTCAGCTCCATCCATCTTTGCCGCAGATTCGCCCTCGCGGCAAACTCCGGATTGAGCCATTCAGGGTAACCTGCATAGGAAATCTTCGGCTTCACCAGCCGGCGCAATTGGCTTCGGAATCCACCGCGCAACGGCGGGATGCGCTGGTGAGTCCAGACATACCCACCGAAGTCTCGCGCGATCCGCGTCCAATCTCCCCTCCGGTACAAATGAACCAGGTAAGGCCACCCCTGACCCGTCAGGACGTCATCGCCTCCGTCACCGGACAGCACAACATTGGAGTGTGCAGCGACTCGCCGAGACTGCCTCTCCTCGCTGGCGAAGAAGACCTCATTGCCGGGTTCCGGGAGTCTCCACTCTGCAGTTCCGGCCCCCTCGAAGGGGGTCAATTTCGTCTGTAGCAAGGTCTCAGAACGGACGTTAATGTACTCTACAGTAATCTTTGCAAAGGCTGGTTCAGGGTCGTCAAAGAGCGCCTTGTGGCTCAGCGTGAAAGCCTTCAGTCTGTCCTTGTAACCGCGTTGGCCTGCCAGTCGCGCTGCCACCGCGCACACCGAACTCGAGTCCAGGCCGCCGCTCAAATAAAGCGAAGTCGCTCCTTCCGGCAGCCGGTCGCTAACCACATGGTTCAACACCTCGCGATACCTTTCCACGTAATCTTGCGGGTCTTTCCAGCGCAGCGGCTCCTCAATGGGGAGCTTGCGGAAGCAACGGACCGTGATGCCGGCTCTGGAAAATTTCAGGACGTGGCCGGGAACAACCCTTCGAATGTCTCGATAAACGGTCCGCGCCGGCTCGACGTTCCAGCCTTCCAACAGAAAATCCCCCAGGAACAGCTCGTCCAGTTCCCCGGAAATTTCCGGAACCGATCGCAGGATTTCCAGTGTGTTACTGAAACAAAAAACTCCCTGTACACTGGCGTAGTAGAACGGCCGTGCCCCGACAAAATCCCTCGCACACCACAAGCTCTCTTCTTTCGCGTCCCACAGGGCGAAAGAGAAATCTCCAATCGCCCTCTCGAGCGAGTACTCTCCCCATTTCTCCCAGGCGCGCAGGAGAAGCTCTTCACTTGTGAACACGGTGTCCGCAATATGGTCGGTCTCACCAAGCTGCTCCAACAATTCGTGCCGCCCGTCCAGCCGTATATCCCCCCACAGCCAGTAGCGGTTCTGCCAGATCACAGGCTGCTGCACGGCCTGCGGTGCCGGACCTGTCCGCATGAATGCGAAGCAGCCGCCCGCGTTTGCACGCGCCCATACGTTCATGCCGTCGGGCCCTCGGAAGCTCAACTCCCCCGCGATCTTCTCCAAGAATCGTTCCTCGACGGGCTTTCCGTCCTGCCGAATCATGCCGAAAAAACCGCTCATGAACTTTTCCCCGGCAAATCCGAAAATCCGCTGTCAAAAGCCGCATAGTGCTGGTGCGCTCCTTCCGTCTGATTCAGGGCCACACCGTCGAATTCGACCCAGGCGTGTGCCTCCACCTTTTCCGATATCTTGCGGACTCCAATCCTCACCTGAACGGAAAGGCGCTGTCTCTGGAGGAGGTACCACAACGCCAAAGATTCCACGAGACACGTCGGGTGAACGATTCCGTAGCGAGCCCCGGCTTTCACCATCCGGCAGGCCTTTTCAACCTTCTCCGCCCTCTTCTCTTTCGTCATTTCCTGAGGTCCGGCGGGAGGCAGTTTCTTCTGCAGTGCTTGGCTGGTTTTTTTGAACCCGCGCAGGCGTAGCGACAACGTGATCAGCGGAAGCAGCGTCACGGCGCGCCAAAACAATTTCCGGGCTTCCGGATCCAGCGCCTTATATCGCTGGAGAAGTTTCCACATCGACAGGAAGTACTTTCAGCAACCCATTCTCCACCAACTGCCCCAGCAGTGCGGTGAGATGCGCACGCAACAGCTCGGGTTCCACCTCGAACTCTTCCGAGAGCTGTCCGTAGGCGGCTTCGATATTCGGGGCGCTAGTCATTAATTCCCACATGCGCGTCCCGGTCGAATCCAATCCAAAGTATTTTTCCGTCTCCAGGTTGAGCAGCACACTTTCTCCGTCGAGATGCCGCACCAGCACATATGCCGGAACCACCACGCGATCCGAAAACCCTGCCATCTCCTGCGCTCCTGGCTCATCTTGCCCGTACTTCGGTCTGATCCTGCTTTCGAGAATAGGCGACTATCTTACCGGGGATTGCCTCTCGCCGTCATGCTCTCTCTGCCAAAAGCTCGGCTCCCCCCTTATTGTTTTCTTGCCAGAGACACGCTATAAACACCGGAGTGGCCGATTCCGCGATCATCCTTGACGCTCTGGAAAAATCCTTCCCTCCCGTCTACGGAGGCTGGCGGGCCTTTCTTCTACCCTTTGCCAGCCCCAGCTTTCCGGCTCTTCGTGGCGTCTCCCTTCAGGTCAAACCTGGCGAAGCGGTAGCTCTGCTGGGCACGAATGGTGCCGGCAAGACCACACTGCTGCGCATACTCGCGACTTTGCTCCTCCCTACGCGCGGCACCGCCCGGATCGCCGGGTTCGATACCGCTCGCGAACCTGCGGCGGTCCGGCGAAATCTTGGCTACCATGCAGGTTCCGACTTGGGCTTTTTTGCGCGCCTGACCGGAAGAGAAAATCTCCGCTTCTTCGGCCGGCTGAATCATCTCTCCCATTCACTTCTGCGGTCTCGTATCCCGGTTCTTGCCGAACGTTTCGAACTGGGCGATGCTCTCGATCGCCAGGTGCGCACCTTGTCCTCCGGCACCATCCAGCGGCTCAGCCTGGTCCGCGCGATTCTCCATCAGCCCCAGGTGCTTCTTCTCGATGAACCCACTCGCAGCCTCGATGCCCTCGCCGCCGCCGACTTCCGGCGCTTCCTGAAATCCGAAGTCCTTGAACGCCAGGGCACTTCCCTGCTTTTCGCGTCTCACACGCTCCCTGAAATCGAATTTCTGGCAGACCGCGTCGCCATCCTGAAGGAAGGCACCCTCATGGCCATTGATACGCCGACTGCCTTGAAGTCCAAGTCCGGCGCAGCTTCTCTCGAGGTGGCCTTCTCTCGCCTCACGGGTCACAGCGTCCGCTCTCTCGTGGAGATCCCCTTTTCATGATCCGCACTTTCCGTGATTGCCTGCTGTTCTTTCAGCGTGATCTCCGCATCGCCAGCACCTACCGCAGCCCGTTTGTGCTCGAACTTTTCGAAGCGCTCTTCGGAACCGCGTTGTTTTATTACGTGGCCCGCTTCGTCGATTCGCCGCAACTTCGCCAGGTCCTCCCTCAAGGCAGCTCGTATTTCGCCTATTCTCTTGTCGGCTTCGTGTTCTTCGATTATCTCCACGTGGCCCTGGATTCCTTCGACCGCAGCCTGGAGGAAGCGCGGGATACTGGCACACTCGAACCCCTTCTCGTTACACAGGCATCTCTTCCCGTGATTTTAGTTGGGTCGGTTATCTATCCCTTCGCGGTCACTACTCTTCGTATCGCGGTGTATCTCGGGTGGGGAGCCGCGGTCTTCCAGTTTCCGCTCGGGTCGGCAAATTGGTTCTCTGTCCTTGCCGTTCTCCTGGCCACGCTGCTAGCATTTTCGGGATTGGGTATCTTCTCCTCCGCATTCTTGTTGCTCTTCAAACGTGGCAATCCCTCCAAATGGTTTTTTCTGGGGGTGTCGAGCGTGGTGGGCGGCATGCTATTTCCGGTCAGCATCCTCCCCAATTGGCTCCAGATCGTAGCGCGCGTGAATCCGGTTACCTATGCCTTGGACGCCATGCGGGCGGCTCTGCTTGGTGGCGCCGGTCTTTCAAAGATCGCTCATCCCCTCGTGATCCTCCTTCTGTTCGCCATTGTGCTGCTTCCCGCCTCAATGCTGGCGTTCTCTTGGGCGCTCCGGCGAACTAAGATCACGGGCACCCTCTCCCACCGCTAGGCAAAAATGCCGGTGCCTCAACTGCAGGGAGGCCGCCGCAAAAGCAAACCGGCTCTGCGGGGCAGAGCCGGTTTTGCTAAGGGTACGATATTGAATTGGACTCAGGGTTTCTTTTTCTTGGCGTTCTTGCTGCCCACCTTGGTTTCAATCCCGCCGGTGAGCTGCTGGACCGCCTCCAACCCTTGTTTTGCCTGGGCGCCATAAGTCCCGTTGGGATCCAGTTCCACGGCTTTCTGGTACGCTTCCACGGTCCCGGGCTTCAGGGTGACTTCCATCTTGTCGCCCACCTGCTTGTAATCCGCGGAAGCAACCAGGCACGCGCCCAACAGATACCAGCCCTGGGCATTCTTGGGATCAGCCTGCGTGGCCTTCTCCAAGGGCTCCACAGCATCCGTCATGCGGCCGACCTGGTACAGGCTGATGCCGAAATTCCGCCACGCCAACGCGGCGTTGGGGGGATCCAACTCGGCGCTCTTGGAATACGCGGCCTTCGCATCTTCGATCTTTCCTGCGCGCGCCAGCACATTGCCCAGATTATTGTAGTAGCCAGCATTGTCTGGCTTGGCCGCCACTGCCTGCTGGTACGCGTTGATGGCTTCATCGTTCCGTCCGGCCAGATCATAGGCCTCGCCCATGCGTGCCCAGAAAAGATGCATGTTCGGATCCTTCTCCGCGGCTGCTTTCTGGGCTTCCTGGAATTCCGTTACTGCCTGATTGGATAGATCGGCCACCTTCGCCTTTGCCGCATCTCGTTGGTCCGCGGTTGCCTTGGTCAGATCCGCCTTGGCCACCCGTTCCTGTTCCAACAAAGCCACGCCCTTGTCGAAATGTTGCTTCATACCGGTGAACTTGGCTTTTTCTTCCTGTTGCTTTTTCATCTGCGCCGCAGCTCCCGGATTCTGCTTTTCCAGGATCTCCTTGAAATTCAAGTTAATCGGCGGATTCTCTGTGCCGCTGTGCACTTCGAGGGGAATATCAAACGGCTGCTGAATCTGGGGCGGATGCACGGTGACCGTGTATTTCCCTGCCTTCAGATTGACGAACTGGAATTTGCCGGCAGCGTCCGTTTTGGTATCCTGAGTCACGCCCTGGTCGCTCTTGATCTTGACTGGTAAGTCTGCCCAAGGTTTCCCGTCAAAATCCATGATGCTCCCGGTAACATTCCCACCCTGCGCGGCTGCCTTCGGTGCAGCTAAACTCAGCCAGCCCAGCGTCAAGAAAGTGGCCAGCGCGTACGCCTTCAACAATTTCGACATGCTCCGTTCTCCTTTTGGTATTGAGGAGCTCCGGCCAAGGTCCTCGGGCCGGCCTGCCCCCATTATCGCTCATCTGCCGCAGAATCCAATGGTTACGATAGCGCGATTACGCCCCCCTTGCTGCCTGTCCGCAGTAAAGGATCGGGTCAGTCATGCCCGCATCTGAGAACGCCCGCAATCGCAGCAGACAACTGTCGCACTTCCCGCAAGCCAGCTCCTCTCCCTGATAGCAGGACCACGTCAGTTGCAGGGGCGCCCCGAGGTCCCTTCCGCGGCGGACAATTTCGCTTTTTTTCATCGCGATCACCGGCGTGACCATCTCGATTTTCGTCTCGGGCTTCGTACCCACGCGGATCAATTCCTGGAACACGCGATAATATTCCGGGCGGCAGTCAGGGTAACCCGAACTGTCTTCCGCCACCGCTCCAATATAGATCGCACCCGCGCCGATGACCTCCGCCCAGCTGACTCCCACGCTCAGGAAATGTGCATTCCGGAAGGGCACATAGGTTACAGGTATCGTACTTCCGCCGGGTGCAATTGCCTGCAATTCATTTTCCGGCACTTTGATAGCTTTGTCTGTGAGCGCCGACCCACCGATGGCCTGGAAATGGTCTAGTTTCACAACCAGGCGTTCCCGCACTCCATAGAAATCCGCGATGGCTTCGAAGGCTTGCCTCTCGCGTTTTTCCGTCCGCTGTCCGTACATGGCGTGCAGCAATGCTACATTCTCAGCCCCGTGGCAGTCGCGAGCGATTGCCGCGCACACGCAGGAATCCATTCCACCGCTCAGGAGCACGACTGCTTTGCGCTGATCGATCATCGCCGGTTGCGCCTGTTCCGCGGACTCACACTCCGGCTCACCTGCCGCCGCGCCCTCATTCATACACCCCGCACAGCGGGATCCCACACGATCTTGTGCAGCTGCAGTCCGAGCCGCGCGCCTAGTCCGTCTTCCAGCATCCATTCCACCAGCTCTCGGGGCTCCAGCCCTTTCCATTTTCCGTGGGGATCCTCGTGGACTGGTGAGAACAACACATCGTGCACACGCGCTTCCAGTCCGTGCTCGCGCGTAAAGTCTCTGGCAAACTCATAATCTCGCCGAGTGGAGATCACGAATTTCACCTCATCCTTCTTGTTCAATTCCGCAATATTCTGCATGTCGAAAGTGTCCGGTTCCCCGGAATCCGGGCACTTCACGTCCACGATGCGGATGACCTCCTTCGGCAGGTCTCCAATAAAGCGCTCCCCACTGGTCTCGATCATGATGGTGTAACCCGCCGCCAGTAAGTGTTCCGCAAGAGGGTAGATCTCCGGTTGCAGCAGAGGCTCTCCGCCGGTCAATTCCACCAACGGCACCCCCGCCGCACCATCCGGGCGTCGGTTCAGCGATTCGACGCGCTCGACCACGTTTTCCACGCTCAACTTTTGTCCGCCGTGGAAGGCATACGCCGTGTCGCACCAGGTGCAACGCAAATTGCATCCGGTCAGCCGCACAAAGATGCACGGCAGGCCGGCGCGGGTCCCCTCGCCTTGAATGGATTTAAATATTTCCGTGATGTACATAGGGCACCACGCGTGGGCTGATTGAGGCTATCGCCCGTTGTTGCTGGCCTTCTTCCCCGATCGTTTGGACAACCAGTAGATTCCACCAAAGAAAAGGATCATGGCGATGACCAGGCGTGGATATCCCGGCGCCAGTCCCATCATTCGCAACACAATCACGTAACCCGCCGCCACAATCAGCGCGGGAATCAGAATGATCAAGATGGAACGGTTCATGCTCTTCCCGCCTTCCCTGCCTCTTCAGGCTCCCGGCTGATACTTCGCCATGGCCGTATCGGTTTCCCAGATCACTACGTCCGTCACACGCGCGCCCGCCGGCAGGCCGGTCAGGTTCCCGCTGACCTGGTCATAAAAATATTTGGCCATGTTTTCCGCCGAAGGATTCACGACCGTGAACGGCTCCAGGTCATTGATGAATTGGTGGTCCAACCGCTTGATCACCGTGCGCATCACTTCCTTCAAATGTGTGAAATCGATCAGCAGGCCGATCCCATCCAGTTGCGGCCCTTCCAACGTGACCTGCACGCGGTAATTGTGACCGTGCGGGTTTTCGCACTTCCCCTTGTAACCGCGCAGGGCGTGTCCGGCCGAAAACGTCTCTTCCACGCTGACTTGAAACATAACTTGCTGTCTTTCCTCTTCTTCCTCGGGGGGACTCTTCAGGCAGGCCCGCCGACGCTCAGGAACCGCTCGACCTCCCCTGGATCGTTTGTCCTGCGGTAGGGCGGCAAGGACTGAAAGAAAATTTTACCATAGGGCATCCGCGAGATTCGCGTATCCAGCAGGGCCAGCACGCCGCGGTCGGTTTTGGTGCGAATTAGCCGCCCAAACCCCTGTTTCAGCGCCAGTACCGCTTCCGGCACCTGGAACTCGGCAAACGGGTTCCGGCCCTCCTCCTGCAGCGCACGCACTCGGGCGGCAACAACGGGATCGCTCGGCACGGCAAACGGCAGGCGATCCACAATGACGCAGGAGAGTTGCTCGCCCGGAACATCCACACCCTGCCAGAAACTTGCCGTAGCGAACAGCACTGCATTCGGAGTGGTCTTGAATCGCTCCAGCAACACGGAGCGTGGCGCCGTTCCCTGAAGAAGCAATGGGAAATCCAGCCGCGCGCGCGCCCGATCGAACAAATCATTCATTTGCGCATAACTGGTGAACAGGCAAAACGCGCGACCGCGGCTCATCTCGAGCAGCGCCACAATTTCGTCCGCGGCCTTCGCGGCAAACCCGGCATCCCGAACATCCGGTATGCGCTGCGGGAGGTAGAGCAGCGCTTGCTCCCGATAATCAAATTCAGGCGGTAGAGCGCACTCCTTGGTGTGGTCCAGACCTAGACGTTGCCGGATAAACTCGAAGCGTCCCGCGACGGTCAGCGTCGCCGAAGTCAGAATCACGGTATCGAATGACTCAAACAGGCGCTCGCGCAAAATCTGACTCACGTCGATGGGCGTGGCCGCCAGGAAGACGGCTTTGTTCCGCCGCTCGAACCAGTACACGTGATTTTTTTCATTGGACTCAAACAGGAAGGCGAAGTCCTGCCGGATTTCAAAGCTGCGCCGCGCAATTCGCAGCAACTCTTCGGGCTTCTGCGTGAGGGCCGCGAATTCCGTTTCCAGCCCCTTCAAGGCATTCAACAAGGCGTCGTAGGCCTCGCGATTCTGATCCAGAAACGCTTCCCGCTCGCGACGTGAAAATGGGAATCGGCCTTCCTTCGGGGGAAATGCGTCAAAAAATGTCCGGCTCTTTTCCCGGATACGCTGGGTTCGGCGCAGCAGGCTCGGAGTCCCCAGGTGCGTCAGGCGCAACATGTGATCCGCGTCGCGCGCCAGTTCCTCGAAACGGAAATTGGAAATCTGCTGGCCAAAATAATCGCTGGCTACGTCTTCCATTTCGTGTGCTTCGTCGAAGACCACGGCGGAATACTCCGGCAGGATGCTGCCGAAATCGTCCTGCTTCAGCGCCAAGTCCGCGAAGAACAGGTGATGGTTCACGATGATCAGGTCCGCTTCCTTGGCGCGGTGCTGCATGACGGTCAGGAAGCACGCGTCGAAGTGCGGACACTTCTTGCCCGTGCAGGTATCACGCCGCGCGTCGATCCGCGACCATAAATCGGAATCGTCCGGGAGAAAGGTCAGTTCCGCACGGTCTCCCGTTTCCGTCAGCCGCGCCCAATCGCGGATCTGGCGGAAGGCGTCCAGCTCCTCCATCCCTTTGAGGATTGGCTGATCCGCCATGGCGTGCATCTTAGCCAAACACAGGAAGTTCGAGCGCCCCTTCATGACCGCCACTTTCCATTCGGGCGCAAAATGCTTCTGCAGGAAGGGCACGTCCTTCTGGTACAGCTGTTCCTGCAAGGACTTGGTGGCGGTAGAAACTACCACCCGCCGCCCGCTGCAGATTGCCGGGAGCAAATATGCCAGAGTTTTCCCAGTGCCCGTCCCCGCTTCCAGGATCGCGTGGTGATGATTTTCAAATGCGTCGTCGACAGCCTCCGCCATCTGCAATTGCCCCGGCCGGTGCTCGTAACCGCCGATCATGCATTTGTCGAGGAAACCGTCTGGCCCAAAGATCTCGTGCATGGAGGGCTTATCGCTTTTCGGCCGCTCGCGAGGACCTGTCTGCGAATCCACATGATCCGGGTCACCGGCTTGCTCACCCTTTACAGATCGAAGGGCTGGGCGCGATGGAATAAACTGCTCCTCCAGCGGCGCGTAGACCCGCTCGGGCATACTTCGCCCGCCCTTTTTCCCTGCCTCGGAGGAACCCGCCTTGGAATGACGTTTTGCCAGAACCCCGCCTGATCGCATGCAATCCTGCGTTGAGTGTCTAACGATATCACATCAGCGCGAACGGCTTTTGAATGGGCTGCACGGACCTTCCGCAAGCTGCTGCGTGCAAAATCAAGAACATTACGAACGGGTCAAAGATCTTCTCCAGGTTCCACACACCGTTAACAGTTGGGCACTCAGCCCTTTTCCCCTTAGCTCTCTTTTCACCCCGGCGCTAGAGTGTTTCTGGGGGATTCCCAGCCGTCCGGTCCGTCTGGTGCGGTCTGCCTAATCCTGTCGTGGGGTGTATGAATGAACTCAAAGAAATCTCTGATATTTGTTGCACTCGCGGGTGTGCTGGTGATGAGCTCCTGCAGTGGCTTGAAGAATGCCTGCACTACCAATTGCGGCACCACGGGGACAGCCACGGTCAACGTCACGCTATTCGACACGCCGCCCACCGGCGTGGATGTTCTCAGTTTCAGCCTGCCGATTGCCGGGATTAGCCTAACGCCCACCACAGGCAGCGACGTTCCGATTTACTCGCCGACTTCGATCGCTGCCACCGAGCTCACCCACCTGCAGACCGATTCCGCGTTGATTGTCAGCGGTGCCTCAGTCGCCGCGGGCAGCTACACCGCCGTCAAAATTACGGTCATTGCCTCGAGTGGAGTTTTCATCAACACTTCCGGCTCGACGATTACCTGGACAGGGGGTTCGTGCGCGAATTTGGCTGTCTGCAATCTTCCCGCGGGGGGCGCGACCACTATCACCGTGCCACTCACTTTGACTTTGAGTAACAACGCCACTCAATGGATTGGCCTGAATGTGAATCTCAATAACGCCATCCTTACTACAGGCGGCATCGGCGTGGATTTCACTCAGCCAAACGTGTTCACCGCCCAGACGACCGTTCGCGCCGGCCTTTCCACCGGTGCTGTGGACACCATAGAAGACTTCAGCGGCAAGGTCACGTCCGTGAGCGCGTCCAGCATCACTGTGCAATCCGGCATCACCGGACAATCCGTGACCGCTGCCATTGATAGCAACACAGAACTCGATTCCGCGGATCCAACCTACAGCGGCAGCAACTGCATGGGAACGATCGCCGCGCCATGCGTCACTGCCGGCAGCGTGGTCAGTCTCGATGCCACGCTTTCCAGCACAGGCACCATGACCGCCACGGAAATCGATGTCCTGGATCTGACCGCCACTGATGAGGTGGAAGGCATTATTTATCCGACATCCACTGCCGGTGTATTTGGGCTGATTCTTGCGGACAAAACTTCCGCGAGCGGCAATGCCATTCTCGGAGCCTCCACCACCACCTACGGCACAGGGATTTTTCTCACCACGAGTTCAGGCATCAATTACACCGTGGACACCAACACACTTTCCCCCGTGCTGGCTGCCCCTATTGTTGGGTTTTCAGGGAGCGGCGATCTCCTCGCCGGGCAGCGGGTGCGCGCACAGGTGTCCAGCGTGACATCAGACTCCGCGGGCATTCACGCCACGGCTACGAACGTAATTCTCCGCTACTCACGGCTTACCTCCACCGTGAATACCGTCGCGAACCCCACTTTCACCCTGACGGGAATTCCTTCGTACATCAGTACGCTCAATCCGGGAATGACCCTGACACCGCCGGTAAATACATATCTCAGCGCCACGCTGTTTGACGGGATTACGAGCATCACCGATTCTAACTTTGCCAGCGGTAAGCCCGTGGCGATTCGCGCGTTGTTCCTCAACCCTAGCTCTGCCCTATACCCGTTCGAGGCCGCAAAGGTTCGCGTACCCTAGTTCATCCGCCTCCGCAAAAGGCAACGGGCCCCGTCTGGCAATGCAGGACGGGGCCCGTCTTTTTTTCTAACTACGAAGGATTAAATCCCGCCTACGGTGGTGTTCGACGGCAAGGGCGTCCCGACGGGCCCGCTGGGCATCGACGGAATACCGGGTGCCACGACCGGCTGCAGCTTCCGGTAGATGGCCAGTGAAATCGCTCCCACTCCCCAGATAACCACGCCAATCTTCACCCAGGTTCCCAGGTACGGAACTGCCATGACCAAGCGCAAGAGCACAACACCCACCGCCATGCGCCCGACGAGTGGCCAGAATTCGCTGGTTTTGCCGAGGATCCATTGTCCCACTGCGGTGCCGACAATAATCTGCGCAAAATAGAGAGACCAGTACCATAGCAGGAAGGCGGAAATCCCCACAAACAATCCGACCACGGTTACGCAGGCAATGACCGCGGCGATCGGAACCGCGAAGGCCACCAAAACGCCGAGGCCGAACGACGCGCCGACATTGTCTTCCACGTTCTTGGCAGCGTCTTTGGAAAACCGCGGCAGAAGCGAGAGAAACACGAGTCCGAACAAGACATAGGCGGTGGCCCAAATAATTCGCCAAACGTAAAAGCCGGTGCCGCGCGCAGATTCAGACTTGTGCTCGAGTTTCTTGTACTCCAATGGCGAGGAAAGTTTTGCTCCCGAAGCTACTTCCGCCGGGTTCTTACCTTCAAAGAAGGCTTTGCCGCCAATGGAGGCACCATCCGAAATGGTCAGGGAATCGCCCTTCACGTGCATCCCGCCGCCGATAGTTCCGTTAATCGAGCCTTCCCCGAAGAAGGCGAGGAGGTCTCGCTGGAGTTTACCGTCGATGGTGAGGGACTTGCTAAAACTGGTCAGGCTGCGGCCAATTGTTCCGCTCGAGTCGAGGGCAAAGAGTTCCGTGAAAGAGGTTACGCTGCGATCGATGTTCCCCGTAATCGTGATGTTGTTGGCAAAACCGCGCAGGTTGCCATCCACCTGGCCACTGACACGAAGACTCTGGCAAAAACAAATTATGTCGCCGGTGATATGCCCCGCTACCTCGACATGCTCGCCGAAACTATAGAGGTCGCCGTCAACCGTGCCGTCCACTTTAATGTGGTTGCCGAAGGAAAACAGGTCGCTCTTGATGACTTCGTCTTTCCTCACCTCGATGGATTGCGCCTTGCGGAATTCCGCAGGGGAGGCAGGCGTGGCCGCGATCAGCACCAGACCCATGCTCGCAAACAGCACTGCCAGAGCCGTGCCGCGCCGTATATATTTTCGGAACGCGAGGAGTCCAAAACCTGCTACAGATGCGATCGCGATGAATTCAACGAGTGTGAACATGGACTGCCATCCTTTCCAGAAGGCTCCCTGGAAGACCAACAGGCTCAGCAGATTCGTGCCGCCGAATCCCGCTTGGTCCAACTGCTGCTGCCAGGGCTCGATATAACCGGAATAAAGAGCGTAGACGCCAAGGGCGGCCAGGCCAAACACCAGGCCCCACAGCCACTCCATCGACCGCCGCACTTTGGCCTGAAACTCCGCAAGGCGCGCGGGAAGGGGTTCATCCTGCTCGAGCAGGGAGCGCGTCAGAAGCCGCGATTCGCGGTCCAGCGCGCGCAACAGCGTCAGGCACTTCACGCAGGTCTGCGTGTGCAGAGACACTTCTTGCGCGGATTGGCGATCCAATTGTCTTTCGACGTACAGCAGCAATGTCATCTCATCCAAGTGCTTGTTCGTCGCGTTCCCTGTGTCGCTCACCGCGTGCCTCCCACGGCAAGGGCGCTGTTTTCTCCCAGCGCCTGCCGGAGTTCATGCCTTGCGCGAAGCAGCACCACACCCACAAACGGCCGGCGCACGCCCAAGGCGTCTGCAATTTCGTCGTAGCTCATGTCCGAGTAATAGCGCATCACCAGCGCCATGCGCGCGCGCCCTCCCAGCTTGTCCAGCGCTTTTCTCACTTCTTCGCCGGTGCGCTCTTCGATCAGGCGTTCCAGTTGATTCGGTTCCGGCGCTTCCAGGGGCAGATCGTCCACATCTTCCATATCCTTGTCGTGCCGAGCCTTGCGCCGCCGCAACACATCCCAACAGTGGTTCGCGGCTACCTTGTACAGCCAAGCCGTGAAGGAGCGGCTGGGATCGTACTGGGCGAGTTTGTCGCGCAGCTTCATGAAAATCTCCATCGTGGCGTCTTCCGCGTCCTCCTTGCTCGGCAGAGCACGCCTGGAAAAACGAAAGATCGCCGGCGCAAATTCCCGGTACAGATCGCCCCAGGCCTGGGTATCCCCAGCCCGAGCCCGGGCGATTAGATCCGTAGGCTCCGTTCTTCCCGGCACGCTATCTTGGCCTGGTCTCAGCAGTTCCATAAGTTATTACGCAGAAGGGGACTTAAAACTATCACAAGTTGCAATGGGAATGGATGAGCGGGGACACACAGGGAGTCTGGGAGGGAGGGGTGGGGTTCTAAAAGGGCACGAGTGAAAAAAGTCCAATTCGCCTATACATTGAAACTAAAGGAGATAGCGTTTTAGAAGGCTGTAAGTGCAGAATCTAAAGGAGTTATAAGCGGCGTGTTTCTGATAATGATGTGCAAGTGTTGAAGGGAAAGGGGTTGGCAAGGTGGATTTTCGTAAGTGCAGATTCGAGTGGACTTGCGTCAGACACTGCCGACTCCAGCAATTTGTATAAATGAGTAATATATAATAAGAGTTAATTTATGTCAAGAGGATTTTAAGGCCCTCAGGATTCGCCTGCATTTTCAGCAAAACGCAGCGGCTCAATGCAACAGTGCATTCAGCCAGCGATGAAGAAAACGCCCGAGCAGAGGAACAAAAAATGGACCCCATTTAAAGGGGCGAAGCGAGCGGGCCGCCTCCTTCCTGCGGCGGGCAGGCAGAAGGCGGCCCTACAACCCCAGGAGAAACCCAAGATGCCGGCCTAAAGGCACGGCGCTACAAAGGCAAGAGAAAGGCAAGGCCGGACTGCCTCCCAACATACGCGAGGCCTCTGGCGGACGAACAGAAGGCGGTGCCTACAAAACATGGGCACTGACAGGCAAGTCAAATCATTCAGAGAAAGAAGGTTCAGGCCGGAAAGGCCACGGCCCCGGGGCTGGTTCCGGGGCCGTGGGAAAGTTGAAGACTGTTCCGTGACTTAGAAAGTGAACTTCGCGGCAATCTGCAGGCTGCGCGGACCGCCACTGCCCAGGAACGGGTAGCCGATGCCCACGTCACCGGTGGCCGTCAGATGCAAGGCACCACAGCTTCTTCCTGCTGCTAATTGATAGCAGGGAGATCCAACTGGGTCCGTGCCGTTGGCCACTCCGTTGGGAGCGGCGTCAGCGATGAACGTCGGCAGGTAGGGATTCGCAAAGTTTGGATGGTTGAGCAGATTGTACGCTTCAAAGCGAAGCTCCATGTTCAACCGCTCCGTGAGCGCCGTCTTCTTGAACAGCGAAAAGTCGAATTGCCGGAAATGGGGACCAACCAGCGAGTTCCGGCCGAGGGTCCCGAAGTGCATCGAGTTGATGCAATTCGGTCCGATGCCGGAAGACGTACAGACGGCACCGGTCGTCGGATTGATCAACTGGCAGCTCCCCGCGCCAGAGCCGCCCAACATGGTGCACGGAACAGCAAATGCGCTCAGATCCATGAAGTTGTTCGGATCATTCTGGTTGTAGTGAACGGGCCCGACGATGTCCGGGCGGGCAAATCCCTCGCCGGTACCGTTGTAATCGTCTTCGAAATTGTAGTTCAGGTGGAAAGGCTGCCCGGTCTGGACAGTCACGATCCCGTTCAAGCCCCAGCCATTGCGCAGGACCTTCAAACGAGAGTCCTTTGCATCGGGTATCTGGTAAATGAAATTCCAGACGAACCGCTGCCGAACATCAAAGTTGGAATTGCCGCGGTTGTAGCGGATTAGGCCCTGGCTGTTGTCCGGCTGTGAAGCGTTGGGAACGTAATCTTCCCCGTCGCTGGAATCATCGATGGAATGGGACCAGGTGTAGTTCAGTGTGGAGTCGAACCCGTGCCAGTTGTCGATGCGCCAGCTGGTCTGTAGTGAGTTGTAAATGGAATTAGCCGAGGCTTCTTGATAGTTGATGTAATAGAACGGGCTTCCGGGGAAAAAGCGCGGAACACAGTAGCAATTGTCGCCCGCCTGAGTGTAATCGAACTGTTGGATTTGCGAGAGTGTCGGCTGGTTGATGTCGCGGAAGCGCAGCAGTTTGTGCCCCTGAGAACCAACGTAGCTGACCATCAGAGTCGATTTGCGCCCGAGTTGCTGCTGCACGTTCAGGTTGTAGTTCTCCATGTACGGCGTGCGCATGTGCTGATCCACTCCAAACGCGTCGCCCATGGGGGAAAGTCCGCCAAACACCGGCAAATTCTTGTCCAGGCTCCCGCCAAACAGCCCCGCGGTTGAGAAGGGATTGGGCCCATATCCAGAGTAAGCGGGTCCGGGATCCAGAAAACTGTTCCACGGCAAGTGGCCCAGGAACATATCTTGTGAAAACGCATCGTAGAAGACACCAAAGCCGGCGCGTACCACCGTTTTTTGATGCCCGGTGACGTCCCAGGCAAGGCTAACGCGCGGTGCCCAGTTGTTGTAATCCGGCTGGTAGAGGCGTCCCGCGCCAACGTTAAACCCAAGGCCCGTCGTGGGGTCCACGTTCGTGAAGTTCTGGTGCTTCTCCTGGACGATGCCGTAGTAGTCGTAACGCAACCCCAGATTCAATGTGACCCGGCTGTTCACACGGTAGCTATCCTGCAGGTAAAACGCGTTGGAATTCTGCTCCGTGTTGCGATTGGAGTCACCCGAGTACTGGAAGCCCCCACCGGGATTCCCCGCCAGGAAGTCCCCCAAGGTGTCGAAATTAATCCGGCCACGGAAGTACACGTCGAAAATCTGTGACACCGTTGTCCGACGAAATTCGTAGCCGAGCTTGATATCGTGCTTTCCATGTTTCCAGGAAATATTATCGATGTAGTGCCAGTTGGAATCGACGCGATGCCGACCGCTGGAGTAATTTGCTCCCAATTGCGGGAAACTCCCCACGTGGATGACCGGCAGGCCCAGGTCAATGCCGGTCGCGCCGGTATTTAACCCGATGCTCGCAGGATCGAAATTGCGGTCTTGCGGAAAGAATCCTTCACCAAAGCGGTTCCAGCCCAGGCGGGTTTCATTCACCGTGGATGGCGAGAGCACGGCCACATAGGAAAGCGCCACCATCTGCACGCGCGTCGGAGTGAACGTGTTGTAGTTCGGGAGCGCGCCGCCACCCACAAGTGCCAGCGGGAAGCTCTGCACGCTGTCGCCAATAAAATAGCGGCCGGTGAGCATGTTGTCCTTATTGAAATTGTGATCGATCTTGATCATGCCGCCGTTGATGTTATTGAGGAACGGGGTGGCCAAAACCGTATTGGAGCCGTTCGGAGCCGTGCCATCGAGGCAGGAACCCGTGCCGTTCGGCGCCGGCCAGGCCTTCCCGGCGGCGAGCAAGCCCGCGATTACGGGATTGATCCCTCCGGCTGGGGTGTTGTTCGCGATGTCGCTTGCAGTGGGCACGCAAGAAGGCGTCGCCTGGGCCCCCGTCTCCCGCATGCCTTCGTAGTCCACGAAGAAAAAGGTCTTGTCCTTGATGATCGGCCCACCCAAGGAACCTCCGAATTGATTGGCGTGGAAGGGATTCTGCTGTACGCCTTTATCATTGAAGAAATTGCGGGCGTCGAGTGCATTGTTGCGGAAAAACTCAAAGAACGAACCGTGCATCTGGTTGGTGCCGCTCTTGGTCACTACGTTGACGACGCCACCTGCGCTGCGGCCGTATTCCGCCTCGAAATTCGAGGCTACGTGCAACTCCGCGATGGCTTCAATCGGAAGAATCGTGGCCGGCGTGCCAAAGACCCCTGCTTCATTGATGGCGGGGTCGTTGCGATAGCCGTCGTTCATGTCCGTGCCGTCGAGAAGAAAATTGTTGGACCGGCCGCGGGCTCCATTGACGGAGAAGATTCCGTAGGCGCCCGGAGAGTCCGTGATCTGATCAGGGGAACCGGTGACTCCGGGAACCAGGAAGATGAGCTTTTGATAGTCGCGGCCGTTGACGGGAAGACTGGTAACCACCTTCGATTCCACAATCCCGCCCAGAGTGTTGGAGGTCGATTCCACCATGGGCAACTCTTCGCCCACAACCTCCACCTTCTGCGCCAGTTGCCCGGGCTGCAGCGTAAAGTCAGCGCGCCGTTCCGAAGACACTTCCACCCTTACACTGGTGACAACGCCCACCTTGAAGCCCGGTTTTTCCACGGTGATGCTGTAATTGCCGATGGGGAGTTCCGGGGCCGAATAGCTGCCGTCCTCAGAAGTCGTCACGGTGCGCGTCAGGCCGGTGTCGATGTTCTTGATGGTCACCGTCGCGCCCGGAACAGAAGAGCCGGAGGAGTCCGTCACCGTGCCCAGAATGGTGCCGCGAAACGTCTGTGCGTCTAACTTGCCGAGATTCAGAAACAGTAGCGCCGCCCAGAAAAATGCCAGAGCGATCAGGCTGCGGATAGACCTGTTCATCACACTCTCCTTAAAGACAGCTTAATGACATCTCGAAGCCCCGAGATGATTCAGACGCTCCCCCCGAGAAACGTCTGGGGACACCCAGCGATGTAGTGGAAGAAACATACTCAGGAAGCCGCTCAGAATCAAGGGCTTCCCCTATCAATTGTTTCTATATGGATTATGAGCGGGGAGGGCCAGACTCAAGCACGATTCGCTACTTGCCGCCGGATGGGGTAGATTGAAAGATTGGGCGTTTCTCCCGGCATGACGCCGTGAGCACCAAGACATTTATGGAGCAGAAACTACTATCGCTGGTCATCGTGGGGCGGCCCAACGTAGGCAAGTCCACGCTCTTCAACCGCCTGACCGGCACGCGGCGCGCCATTGTGACCGACGAGCCGGGCATCACGCGCGACCGCATTTACGGCAAGTGCGAATGGCGCGGCAGGGTTCTCGAGGTTGTCGACACCGGCGGAATTATTCCCGACGACAAGGCGCTGATCCCCACAGAGATTCTCCGCCAGGCACGCCTGGCCATCGAAAAGGCGGCCCTGTTGGTTCTGGTGGTAGACAGCACGGCGGGCCTCACCCCGATGGATCAGGAACTGGCGCGCTTACTGCGGACCACGGGCAGGCCGTTCGTGGTGGCCGTAAATAAAGTGGACTCCACCCTCCAGGAGATGAATGCTGGCCCGTTTCATGCTCTGGGCGCCCCGGTCTTTCCCATTGCGGCGGAACATGGCACCGGCGTAGACGATTTATTGGACGCGGCGCTCGAGCAGGTCAAAGGGCATGACGCCGCAGCGCAACCGGAAGAAGAGAAACTTGTTGAGATTGCCATCATCGGGCGGCCGAACGTGGGGAAATCCACGCTGCTGAACCGGTTGGCGGGGGAGGAGCGCTCCATAGTTTCCCCGATACCAGGAACAACGATGGATAGCGTGGACACGGAAGTCGTGCGCAACGGGAAAGTCTACCGTTTCGTGGACACCGCGGGCATCCGGCGGAAGGGAAAAACCAACCTGATCGCAGAAAAATTGAGCGTGGTAATGGCCAAGCGCGGACTGGAGCGCGCCGACGTGGCCATCCTCGTGGTGGATGGCGTTCAGGGTGTAACGCAAGGGGATGCTACTATCGCAAGTTATGCGGAACAGTCCGGGCGCTCCGTAATTGTCGTTGTCAATAAGTGGGACCTGGCGGTGGAGGCCGCGCAACATGTCGCGGACGAATCGGCAAAATCCGCGAAGGGCAAGGCCAAACGCGCCAGCGAAGGCAATCCGCCGCGCCGGGAAATTGACAAAGGCAAGCTGCTGCTTGATTACGAAGAAATGGTGAAAGAGAAGTTCAAATTTTTGAGTTTTGCCCCGATCGTGTTCCTTTCCGCGAAGACCGGCGAGCGCGCGCAGAAGCTCTATCCCTTGATCGACCAGGTGGCCGCGGAACGCGTGCGCAAGATTCCCACGCCGGAACTGAACCGCTGGCTGAAGGAAGACGTGGATTTGCAGCGAGCCAGTAATCCGAAGGCTCGACCCGTGCGCATTTACTACATCACTCAGGCAAAAGTGGCGCCGCCCGTATTTTTGCTGTTCACGAACCAGAAGAAGCCGCTGCACTTCAACTTTGAACGATTCCTGGAGAATCAGTTGCGCGCGAAATGGGATTATACCGGCACGCCAATCCGCTTCATCCAGCGGCTAAAAAAGCGCGGCGACCGGGAGAGAGCCACCAGCAGCGATGAATGAGTGCAACTTCGGTGATTCCCTGAGTTGACTTGCCGCAGTTTTCGCCTAGGATGGGAGCGTCCCGGTCCCCGGATGCGCACAGAGATGGAACTATGAGCGGCACAGCAACTGCAGATGTTCCCAACGACACCCGCTTCTACCGCATCGGGGAAGTCAGCCGGTTGACTGCTCTCAAGCCCTTCGTCTTGCGCTATTGGGAAACCGAGTTCCCGATGCTGGAGCCCGTGAAGAGTCCCAGCGGCCACCGCTTGTATCGCCAGGAAGACGTGGATCTCGTCCTAAAAATCAAGCGGCTGCTCTATGACGAGGGGTTCACCATCGCCGGCGCGCGGCGGCACTTACAGGAAATGGCGCACGGCAATGGCGGGGCAGCGGAAGGGGGAGCGCTCTCCGCGGGTCTGGCAGACGCGTCTACTACGCAGTTAAGCCGGAAAATGCTGCTGGATTTGCGCGATGCGCTGCGCAGTTTCTTGACGCTGCTGGAACGCAAGTGATAGCCTTGAAATTGCAGGTTCAGCCGTGTTCTTGCGGCGGCTGTCGGGACGTAGCGCAGCCTGGTAGCGCGCACGCTTGGGGTGCGTGAGGTCGCGAGTTCAAATCTCGCCGTCCCGACCATTCTTCCCTTCTTCAACCCGCGATCAGAAAAGTGAGATTGCTCAACCCTGACCCCGAGCGAGGCCGGAATATATTTGCGGCTTTGGCCGCACTCGAGTCCGACGCTTGCGGGAGTCGTTGGATACACATAATTATGATATTCTTACACATAGGGAGAAATGGCGATGCGCACAAATATCGAGATTGACGAAGGATTGATGGCAAAGGCCAAAAAATGCAGCGGTGCACGGACCAAACGGGCTACGGTGGAGGCTGGGCTGCGGCTGCTGATTCAGACGCGCGCGCAGACTTCAATCCAATCGCTGCGCGGGAAGGTGCGGTGGGAGGGGGACCTGGATCGTTCAAGGAGGGGACGCGCGGAAGGGTGACCGTTCATGGTCATCGTGGATACGACGGTTTGGATTGATTATCTGCGCGGGCTAGCCACGGAGGAGACCGACTGGTTCGAACGCGAACTCGGGCGGGTACGGTTTGGAATTACGGACCTGATTCTGTGCGAAATTTTGCAGGGGGTGTCTGACGAAAACACTGCCAGGAAATTGCATGGCGAGTTGTCCCATTTCGAAATCTATAACAGCGGGGGGGAAGATCTCGCTGTTGCCACAGCGCGAAATTTCCGACTGTTGCGCCGGCGTGGACGGACCGTCCGGAAGACCATCGATGGCCTGATCGCCACGTTCTGCTTGGCGCAAGGATTCTCTTTGTTACACCGCGACAGGGACTACAATGCTTTCGAGGAGATCCTTGGCCTGGCTGTAATTCACCCTCGAGGACGCGGCTGAGTTAAAATGTGCTATCGCTCCGCATCCCTTTGTTTAATAAGGAGAGTCCAATGAGAAGTCCCTCCGCATTATGGCTGTTCCCGGCGCTGTTGCTGATTTCGTCGAGTCTGCTCTTGGCTCAGGAAAAGAATACGGCGGATGCCGCCCCTGCAAAGGAGGGAGTTCTGAAAGCGGCGGAAGTCGGCGGGAAGGTATTTCCCGACAAAGTGTTCTTTCGCGGGATGGTCGCAGGCGTGCAGGACCGTAACACCGGCGGGGTGCGTTACGCCGACGGGATGCTGGTGATGGCCGGACTGGTGGATAATTCCGGTTATTCCAGCGGATTGAAGGAAAAATATCAGGGCTATCTCATCACCGAAGTTCCGATCAACGTTGGCGGCCACTCGCTGAAGCCGGGTTCCTATGCTTTCGGGTTCATCGAAGGAGATAAATTTGTGGTGATGGACGTGGGCGCAAACGATGTTCTGCAGGCGGCTTCGACCAAGGATACTGAAATAAAGCGACCCGTCCCGCTACAGTTTTTGGCCGGTTCGAAAGCAGACACGTACCGGCTCTACAAGGGCCGCGACTACGTGGAATTTCACCGCGCAAAGTGATTCAAAATGCGGTAGTCAGAAGCCGGTAATCAAGTAACCGTTCGTTGCCGTCTCCGGAGAGCTGAAAACCATCTGCTCCTGACTACCGACTCGAGACTCCGCACGTGTTACAAGCTCTTGATCTGGCCGGAAGCTGCGTCCCAGGTGACGGCCTTGCCACGGAAATAAGACTCGTTGGCCATATGGCAGGCCAACGCGGCGTTGTGCCCGAAGACCGCATCTTCCGGGAGAGGCTTGCGCGAGCGCACAGCCTGGAAATAGCTCCAAAGATGCGGCCGCAGGTCATCCCAGTCGTCGCCCTTGTAGTTGTAGGTCTCGCTCAGTGGTTCTTTACCCGGAGCCGGATCGTGCTCGTCGTGCCACTTCTTGAAATAGGCATCGCGCATTTCGCGGGGGAAGCTGTAGGCGTAGTAGCTTGGAGCGGTGTCTTCGCCGGTTTGTGGATAGTAAGACATGCCGAACTCAGTGACTTCCAGAATTCCCTTTGAACCCTGGAAGCGATAGATCTCTGGAGTTTCGCAACCCAGATTCAGGCGCAAGTAGACGGGGATTTTGCCATATTCGTAAATCGTCGCCTGGACGTCTGGCATGTTGCGCCCATCGGGGAAACGCAAGATTCCCCCAAACGACATGGCGCGAGCGGGCGGCTCGTTCCAGCCCATCATGTAGTTCATGCCGCTGACAAGGTGCACCAGCAGGTCGCCGGCAACGCCCGTGCCATATTCCTTCCAGCAACGCCAGCGAGCGAAAATCTTGCCGTCGAACGGCCGCTTTGGCACAGTTCCCTGCCAGGTGTCCCAGTCCAACGTTTGCGTCGAAAGATCTGTTGGGAGCGGGTAGATCCACGCGCCGTTGGGATCGTTGCGGCCGAGCGAGCCCTCAATCAAGGTCAAATCGCCGACGACTCCTTGCGCCAGCATTTCTTTCGCTTTGTTGCAGAGCACCGAGCTGACCCGCTGTGAGCCGATTTGCACAATGCGGTTGGTTTTCTTTGCGGCTGCCACCATCTCAAGGCCGTCCGCAGCGCTGTGAGACATCGGCTTCTCGAGGTAGATGTCCTTTCCAGCGCTCACCGTGTCCACGAAGATCTGCTTGTGCCAGTGGTCCGGGACTGCGGCAATGATGCAATCGATTTCCTTGTTGTCCAGAAGTTCCCTGTAGTGGCGCGTGGTGGTGACCTTGGGCCCGACAATTTCCTTGGCCAGAGTGTGGCGGCCATCATACAGATCGGCGGCAGCGACACATTCCACTCCGGGGAGCGTAATGGCCGTGGCGAGCAGTCCGTTGCCCTGCATTCCGACACCGATGATGCCGAAGCGTACGCGCTCGCTGGGGGCAGCCATATCCAGCAAGGAGGGAATGCGCTCCGGTTGCAATACGAATTGCTTTGCGGCCACGACTGCACCGGTGGTTCCAGCGGTGGTTTGCAGGAAAGAGCGGCGAGTAATATGGTTTTTGCTCATGATTTTCTCCCAAATATAACGATCCAATTCAGTTTCATTTCGTTCTATGGCAGGGATTGCATGCTGACATCTTTAAAGAAAACGATATCGTTGTCGCTGTGATTCTGCAGCCCAAACCAGCCTTCGTCGGGGCGGCGCCCACGTTGCGGCTCGAAATCGAATTTTTTTTCTGGCACGGGCTGTCCTTCCGTGTAGTCGGTGACTTTCACGCCATTCAGCTCCACCACCGTGTGTGCGCCATCGAGCGTGATGATCATGGTATTCCACTCCGGGCCGGGCTTGCCGGGTTTGGCCAGGGGCTTGGTCAGCGAATATAGCGTGCCGGTGACGTGATATTCATCCTCGTCGGAGGCTTCCGGGTGATTGTCGATCTGCACTTCATAACCGTAATGCACGGGCATCCATGCCTCTCGCGGCTCGATGGGAATACGGATGAATACGCCGGAATTGTCATCGAAGTCGCGCATCTTGTAGAGCACGCGAAGCTTGCAGTGCCCTACCTTTCCGCCCGTCCAATACAGCAGGCCCATGCCACCGTGAGTCTGGATCAGCCCGTTCTCAACGGTCATGTTGCCCGGACCGACGTGCTTCCAGCCGGTGAGATCCTTGCCATTGAACAGCGGCTTCCATTCCGCTTCTGGCACGTGCGCGGCCAAAAGCAGAGCCGCTCCTGCCACCACCAGAAGTTCACTCCATTTGCGCATTCGACGTCTCCCTTGCGGATCTATGAAGCAAAAACGTTGCGCAGCATGAACCATAGATTCGCCGGCCGCTCCGCCAAGCGCCGCACAAACCAGGGATACCAGTACGTTCCGTAGGCCACGAGTACGACCGAACGGCTTCCCTCGCGCGCCAACCGCTCCTGTTCCGCGCGCTGAATGCCATACAGCATCTGCACCTCAAATTCATTTTTCGCGAGACCTTGCCCGGCAACAAATCCGGCAATCCGCCGGATCAGCGCCGCGTCGTGGGTGCCAAACGCGGCGCGCTCGCAATCGCCAGTGCGGCGGGCGCACAGCAGCTCCTGTGCAAGTGCGAAATAGTTTGCGTCCACATCCGTCTTTTTGGGAAACGAGATTGCCGCGGGTTCCTTGTAGGCGCCCTTCACCAGGCGAATCGAAGGGCGCAACGGCAGCAGATCCTCCAGATCCTTCTTCGTGCGATAAAGATAGGCCTGCAGGCATAGGCCGACATTCGCATGTTTACTCAAGGCGCGGCGGTAGATATCCAGGGTAACGTCGACGTAGTTGCTCGCTTCCATATCCACCCAGACCGTCGATGCCTGATTTTCGCGCTGGATGATGCGCTCCAGATTCTCAAAGCAGAAATCGGGAGATAGATCGAGGCCCAACTGCGTCAGCTTGACGGAAACTTCCGTGGGCAAATTCGCTTGGTGAATGCGGTCCAGGACTTCCCGGTAGTGCTCCGTGACCTTGCGCGCCTCGTCGCGATCGGTCACATTTTCGCCCAGATGCGTGAACACCGAGCTGATCATTTTTTGCTGCAGGTTTTGCGCCGCGGTCAATGCGGCCTCCAGCGACTCTCCGGGCATGAACCGCGAAACGGTGCGCCGCACAAAAGGAAACTTCACCGCGTGCTCGCGCAACCACACATTCTGCGAAGCGGCGAGCAGCATCGAACGCATCAGCGCCATGGGCCTTCCGGACCTCCAGGGGGAGCGAGTGTGAAGGACTAAATCCGCGGACTCATTCTAGACCAATTTGCAGGGGGAGAGACAAGCCGGTTTTGCTGGACCCACGATCCGAATCGCGGCTTCAACGCGCGTTTGCGGAAAAGGCGGCAGGTGAGAGCGAGAGGGCTTCGGACAGTAATCTGGAGAGTTGTGCAGGCAGAGCGCGGGCCCCTGTGCCGAGGCGTTTCTCGCTGGCGACACGAGCCTCCGCAATGGCGGAAAGTTCCTCGCCAGGTGTCGTGCCCAACAGGTCCTGGCCGCGATAGAAGCAGGCAAACACCAGCCGCTCGGGCTGCTTCTGGCGTCTGAGGAACTGTCCATAGTTGTACCAATCCGCTGCCGCTGCCCGGGCGTCGCCCTGCGTCTCATCGATGAGCAGCGCTTGTTGAAAATATTGCGCGGCCTCGCCCAGAGCTCCCGCATGCTCCTCGGCATCCGCGGCGTGGACGAGCGCCAAGCTCTGCAATCCAGGGTTCTTGATTTTCTCGGCGAATTGGGCAGCGGCCCGGTAGCCGTGCAAGGCGTCCCCCGTTCTTTGCATTGCGGAGTCCGCATCGGCAACCTTCACGAGAGCGGAGATGACGATTGGCCCTTCCCCCGCGTGGTCGGCGGGATGCTTCGCCACGATCTGCAGGTACGCATGATAGTGCCGCGCGGCGGCCTGCGGTTCACCGCGTTGTTCAAGAGCTTGCGCCAAGTAGAGTTGCGCGTTGGTCTGTAGCGGATCCGCCGCAACGGCGCGTTGCCAACTGTCCACGGCTTCGTCCGGATGGCCCAGACGCTGCGCCAACATGCCGTAATTCACCAGGGCATTGGCATTTTGGGGTGAGCGAATCAAAAGTTTTTGGTACAAAGCATACGCGTCGGCATCGCGGCCCGCAATGATCAGTCCCCGTGCATAGGATTCCTGTAGACCCAAATTCGCAGGATTCACCTCCGCTGCGTGTTGCAGGGCGGCCAGCGCCAGATCGCGGTTCCCGGCAGCCTCGGCGGCGCGTGCCAGGCGCGTTTGCGAGGCACTATCATCTGGGTTCAAACGAACCGCTCGCTGCAGGGAGGTTAGTCCGGCAGAAACGTTGGCCCAGTAGAAGTGCAGGCGGTCCACGCCGCCCCACAAGAGCAAGACCGAGATGATTGCGACACGCAGCCCCCGCGCCGGCAAAGAGGCACCGGCAAACCAGCGGAATGCCGAAGCCAGACGGGTTGTCGCGGGGTGGGACTGCGCAGCACTCTCTTGTCGGTCCAGAAGCAGCGAAGCAATCCTTGAATCGCGCAATTTCCAGATGGCCCCATCCAATATGAAATGATGAAGATTCACAAGGGCTGTGAAGGTCAGAAAACTGGTGGCAAAATCCGCATGAAACACGAGGCTCGCCAGCCACGGCCCGGGAACAAACAGGGCGATGCCTCCGGCGACCAGTGTCAGCAGGTAACGCGGGAAGCTCCAGGAATTTTTCCCGGCCGCGCGCCCTTCCTTTTCCTGATAGTAGCTGGTGATCCACAGATACTGCGCGGAATGTAGAACCGCCAGAACACCGCTGGAATAGCGCGTTTGCGGGACTTCCCCGCCGGAGATCAGTTCAATCAACCCCGGAAGCAGAAACCACAGGAATTGTGTGCTGACCAAGGTGAAACTGGGCAGGAGCGCCTTCCAGGAGCCGCGCCTCGCTAATGATCGAAGAGCCCAAGCGCTGGCGCCGACAAAGAACAGGGCGAGCATTCCGCGCGCGGGCAGGGTGAACTTAGCGGGGAGTCCCAAAGACAGAATCAGGGCGTCACCGGAGGGGCCGGTCTGAAAACTGAACAACAGCATCAGGTAGGATGCGATGAAAGCAAGATGCAACGCCCGGCGCTCGTGCTCTGTCGGCACAATACCCGCGCGGCGCGCGAACATCATCAACAGTCCGTAGTTCTGACCCGTGTAATGCCAGGGGCTCCAGCAGATGTACAGCGTGAAGATCCAGGGAAGCAACGGATACCAGAGGTGTGCGATCACTCCGGCACAGGCCAGCAGCAACGCTACATGAACGGTGAATACGCGGTATCTGGCAAACTCGTCGTACGAATGGTACGCGCGATACACGGTGGCCATGAAGTGTGGATAGTTGAATACCAGCGCCAGCAGGTAGAAAGCGAACGACCATCCTGCCGTCGAGGAGCGGGATACATAATTCGTGAGGAGAAGCAGAGGGGCCGACCAGGCGCCGCAGCCGATGAGCAGATCCACCCACGGGCGGTAGATCCATGGCGTGGCAATCGTGGTACCGTTACCACTGCGTGGCGGGCGCGGAAGCGGCTCGCTATAAATCGTGGATGACATTTCTATCGAGCCTAACGTACTCTGTCAGGCATCACGCGGTTGGCCGGGGGCTTGATGTAGGATGAGTTACGACTTCGGCTCTTCCAGGTGACTGGGTTTTTCCGAAATGCCACCCGTTCCAATCGATCTTCCTGCTGAAATCTGCGACTAGCCTGGAATACGCCTTTTAGTAATTTCCTGCATCCAATAGTCAGGACCACTGATGAGGAGATCGTACATGAGACACCAAACAACTCTCGTTCGAGCAGGAGTGTTCCTTGGAGCATTCCTGTTGTTTTCCACCGCTTCTGTCAATGCGCAAAGCAAATCGACCAGTTCAGGGAAAGTCACGTTTACCGTGACAGCGGTCGGTAAAAAGGAAAGTGCTCCACCTATTGCCAAGGATGACGTGCAACTCCTTCAGGGTAAGGAACGCAAACAAATCGGCGATTGGAAAAAGGGCGAACAACTGTTCCTGGCCATCCTGATTGACGATTCCGTCGATACGGGCGCCGGCGGCCAGTGGGAGTATTTGAAGGAATTCATTATGGGGCAGCCTGCTACCGCGCAGATCGCTGTCGGCTATATCCGGAACAACATGGTGCAGCTTACCCAGGATTTCACGCCAAACCACGAATTGGCGGCCAAAGCCATCCGGTTGCCGATCGGTACGGGAGCGCTTGGCTCCAGCCCCTACTTGGCGATGATTGATTTTCTGAAGCGCTGGCCGAACAGCGGATCGCGGCGCTCGATTCTGCTTATCTCCTCGGGCATAGACTTTTTCCGCGGCTCCTGGTCCGGTCCGATTTATCCGGACGCCGATCCGCTGATCGCGCGCGCCCAGCGCCAGAACACGAATATCTGGTCCATCTACTATCCAAGTTCGGGCCACCGCGGACACTCATTCTACCTGGTGAACATGGCGCAAATGAACCTGGATAAGGTCGCGGAAGAAACGGGAGCGGAACTGTATTTTCTGGGTTTTGGAACGCCGGTGACCATCAAGCCATACCTGGATGAGATCGCCACGCACCTCAGTAACCAGTATTTGCTGACCTTTGCAGGCTCTGGTGGAGCCAAAGGCAAATTCCAGACGGTGAAGGTCAAAACGGAATTACCGGACGTGGAGTTCTTGACCCCTTCGGCCGTTTTCTTGCCGCCGGGTTCGTGAAAATACCGACAAAATACAAAGCAAATGGGCGCCCAGGCAAAATCGGGGCGCCCTTTCTATGCCCGGAAATGCCGGTTCAATTGCCGCGCGTCGAATCGCGAATCACCAGTTCCGGATGCAATTTTTGGGAAACCGCCGACCAGTCGCGATTCTCATGGCCGGCCTTGATGGCATCCATGACGATGTTTACCGCCGTGCTCCCCATGGTTTCGAGCGGCTGACGCACGGTGGTCAGCGAGGGCGCGGAAAGCGCGGAAATAGCCACGTCATCGAAGCCAGTTACCGAACATTGCTCCGGAACGCTGATCCCCGCCTTGGCCAGCGCGCGCATGGCGCCCAGCGCTGTCAAATCGTCAAACGCGAGTATGGCGGTGAACTTTCTCTTGTGTTGAAGTAATTCTTCCGTCAGCCGGTAGCCGTGCTCGAAGCTGGCGTTGGCGTCAAAAACGTCCGGAATCTGCAGGACCAGGCCGGGATCGATTTCCAATTTCACGGATTGCGCAAACTTCTGTATTCCGCGCCAGCGCGTTCCGCTGTCAATCAACCGCTTCGGTCCGCGGATGATGGCGATGCGGCGATGCCCCTGCTGGTAGAGATGTTCGAGTGCCAGCCGCCCCCCCGCTTCATTGTCCACCATCACAGAGCTGATGCGCTTGCCCGGAATTTCCCATCCAATCGTGGCCGCCGGAATTTCCTGCTTGTTCAAATCCGCGAGCACGTGGATATCGACGAAGAGCCAATTGGCCACAACAATGAGCCCGTCGACGTGCCGTTCCAAAAGCATTTCCAAATATCGCTCGAAACGCTCGCGCTGGTTGTGCGCATCGGCAAAAATGGGCAGGTATCCGAGGGGGTAGAGAGCATTTTCAATTCCCCGGAGGATGGGCGTGCAGAAGGGGTCGGTAACGTCAAACAACATCACTCCGATGCTTTGGCTCCGGCGGCTGCGCAGGAACCGCGCCATCGCGTTCGGGCGGTAGCCCAGCCGCTTGGCAGTTTCCTCAATGCGCTGGCGCGTGCCCGGAGCGATATAGCGCGCCAGAGGCGCGTTGTTCAGGACGATGGAAACCGTTGCAGGAGAAAAGCCCGTGGCCTGTGCCACATCGCGCATGGTCACCAGCCTGTGCCTCCGCCCGCTCTTTTTCATCGCTTTTCCCTCGCGTGCACATCTTTAGCCTTTTCCTGCCTTGATTGCAACGCGAAAGCCCGCAGCAATTACTCTTCCGCAGGTATTTCAAATGACAGCGACTTGCGGAACCAATTGGTTTTCCATATCCCGAAGGCTATGCCCGCAGCCATCCAGATGGAACCGGCAATGATGGCGGGCCGGCTGAGATTCAGCCACAGCGCCAGGCAAATTACGAACCCCAGCAACGGGGGTATCAGAAAACCCATTTTCTTCTCTTCCGCTCGCACATAGTAGCGGAGAAAGGCCGCGATATTGACTCCCATGAAGGCAATCAGCGCCCCAAAATTCAACATTTCAGCGCCGAGCCCATAGGAGAGCAGGAAAGAGCCGATCAAGACAATGGAGCCGATGAAAATCACGTTGTTTCGCGGAATCCTGTGTTTCGGGTCCACGGCTCCAAAGAAGGAGCGCGGTAGAGCATCACTTCGACCCATCCCGTAGAGCAGGCGAGCCGCTCCAAGCTGTGCGCCCATGCCAGAGCCGAAGTTCGCCAGCAACAGTGTTCCTCCGACCAGCACAGAGAGCGGCGCAATGGTGGCGCCAAATACTCGTAATGAGGGCCATAACCTTTTCATAATCTCAACGTAGGCAGTGTCCACGTTCGTGAAGTGCTGGCCAACAGGCCAAATTAATTGCGCGATGTAGGCTTCAGCTGCCGAAAGGGTGCCGATGACCACACACGTCAGTACCGTGGCAAGAAGAATATTCCGCCGGGGATTTTCTGCCTCTTCGGAGAGCGTGGATATTCCGTCAAATCCGATATAGGTGAGCACGGCGATTGAGGTACAACCAAAAAGTCCGCTGTAGCTGAATCGCTCCGGGTCATAGAATGGCCGCGAGAAATAAATCGGGTCCGCGTGAGGGTGGCCAAAAATGAAGCGTGCCGCAACCACAAAGATCACTGCCACGACGGCGCCCATGAAAATAGCCATGGCTGTATTCACGCGCGCCGAGGTTTTTACTCCAACGATGTTGAGGAGGGTAAATACTACAGCAAAGAAGATTTTCCAGGTCCAAATGGGCACACCCGGCGCGAAATCGTGAGCTTGGCCGGCACACCAGATCGTGCAGATCAGCGGATTGAGCATGTAATCCATCACCATGCTCCAACCTGTTACGTATCCCACCGCCGGATTCACTTCCTGCGCGACGTAAGTAAATGCCGAACCAGCGCTCGGGTAAGCCCGCGCCATCCTGCCGTAGCTGATGCCGGTAAACAGCATGGCCACCATGGCAATCAGGATGGCCGTGACCACGTGCCCCCGACCGCGTTCGTTCAAGACCCCGAATACGGACATCGGCGCCACCGGCTGGATCACGATCACGCCATAAAGGATCAGGTTGGAAAGTGTCAGTGTGCGCCGCAGCCGGGGTCCCGCGGCTGGGCTGGTGCTGGCATCCGCGCTCAAGCACCTCTCCTTTTGCCCGTTCGGCCCCCGCGCGAAGTGGAGAGCACTACGGAGCGTGTCAGATTTTTCGGCGCGTCCGGGTTCAGCCCCTTGCGCAAACCGACCGCCGTTCCCAGAAGGTGTGCGGGAATAGCGGTCACAGCGTATCGCGCAAACTCTGGCCCGTCCACAGCTAGTTCGATCAGCAGGTCGCTGTGCTTCTTAAGTTCCGGGGTGCCGCGATTGACGATCACGCAGGTGGCTGCGCCGAGTTCTTGCAATTCTCGCACCAGCGTGGTTTCTGCCTCGTTCGCGGCATCCGAAATATAAAAGGTAATGAGCGTATCCGGCCCAGCAATCGACCGGGGCCCGTGGCGGAATTCCAGCGAGTGGTACACCTGCGCATAGGAAGAGGACATTTCCGTTACTTTCAGCCCTGCCTCTTGCGCCAGCCAGTAATGCACGCCTTGTCCCAGGAACACATAGTCAGCAAATTTCCGTTTACCCGCAAATTCCTGAATCTTGCGCGCATTCGCGTCGAACCATTCTTTGCCCTTCCGCGGCAATGCGTCAAGCGCGGCCGACAGTTGCTGATCGCCCACGAACTGCAAGCCCAGCCGCTGGAAAAACAACAAGATCGCGGTGAACGATCGGGTCATTACCGTGCTCTTTTCGTCCGCCCAGTCCAGTTTGAAGGTGTGGGTGCAAAGTTTTTCGAGCACGCTCTGGGGGTTGCAGGTCACGCCTAGAGTCTGCAGGGTCTTGTGCCGCTGAAGCAATTCAGCCACCCGCAATACTTCGGTAGTTTCTCCGGAACGGGACATCAGGACGATCTGCTCCGCCCCGACGCGGCGCAGCGTCTCCTCCGGCGCAAACAGCAGTTCCGAAGCAGGCACCCCGGTCGCGGGAATGTAAAAGTGCTTCGTCCAGAGCGCGGCGATCAACCGGGAAAGGTAGTAACTCGAACCGCAACCCACGAACAGCCAAGGACTGCGAGGAGAAAAGGTTTCTGCGAAGCGTTCGAGGGCGCCCGATTTTTCCAACTGCGCTTCGGTTTCGCTCCAGATCTGCGGCTGTGAGAATATTTCGGCCAAGGTATGCTCGGCGGGGCGCAGTTTCTCCTTCCGCGCGTGGGCCTTCGTCTTCGACTCGCGTGTCGCCAAGGAAACACCCTTTCTATTGAATCGTTTCAATAGTAGATATTCTGCGAAACTCTGGAGCGCGGCGCAAGTCCTAATTTTCCGCCCGGCATCTCGGTTGCAGGTCCTGCCGCCCAGCCATGGCTCTCCCGGCTGTTCCAACCCGCCTCTGGCCTTGGTCCACGGTTGTCTGGAATTTCCACAAAGCCATTTCAGACTGTCCCTGCGTACAGTTGCCGCGATTCGCCCATTGCCGTATCTCTTGGCTAACAGACTAGAGAACGAGCGCAACAGCTTAGCCCGATTTCGCGTCTAATAAATGAAAGGACATAGAGCCAACCCCGAGCCGCAGCTGGCGGCAGGGAGATAGGGCAAGCTGGCCTGCGTGCTAGATCGTCAACAAATTCGGCGCTTCGTGCTGCATGTGGCGGGTTTCGTGCTCGTCTTTGTGGCTGCGGATTGGCTGCGTACTATTTCGCTCCGCCCGGATCCCACTCTCCAGGGTTACCTTGAGATCACCACCGGCCTGTTTGCTTTCGTCTTCGCGGCTGTGGCTTTGGTGCGCTTTCAGGGCACCCAGGACCGCCTCTCCCTGATCCTCGGTTCTGGCTTCCTGCTCTCGGGCGCAACGTTGATCGCCTCGAGCGTCCTGTTCTTCCAGATGAACCGGGAGTCGCTGGTCTGGTTTTTGTGGGCCCCGGTAGGGTGGTGGATCAGCCGCCTGATCCTCGCTTTACTGTTCGGCGTCGCACTCCTGGTGGAGCATTTTATTCCGCGCTCGCGGCATCCCAAGCTGGAAATTGCGGGTGCCCTTTTCACCGTCCTATCCCTTACCTATCTGATTACCGCATCCTTGCGACGGCTTCCTCCGGAGGTTTCCGGGCACCCGAACGCCGTCATTCCGAATCCGCTGCAGTTGGTGCCCGCGGTGATTTTCTTGATTGCGCTGTACGGTTACCGCCATCGGAAGTACCTGATGAACTCAGCCTTCGACCGCGCGATCTACGCGGCTGTGTGGCTGAACCTGGCGGCACAACTCGCCGCCTGCCAATCCGTCAAGCTGCTCGATGGACCCTTTGTCTTCGCGCAAACCTTGAATGTCAGCAGCTACATCCTTCTTCTTAGCGGTTCGCTCCTCGACAGCGCCCGAGTGTTCGAACAGGTTCGCCATCTGGCCGCCAGTGATCCGCTTACCGGCCTGGCGAATTACCGCAAGCTACTGGACGTTCTGGACACGGAAACGGAGCGCACTCTGCGCACCGGGCGGTCCTTTGCCGTCCTGCTTCTTGACCTGGACGGCCTGAAGAAAATCAACGATACCTACGGCCACCTGGTGGGCAGCCGGGCGCTCTGTCGCGTCGCGGACATACTTCGAGTGCACTGCCGAGCCATTGATACCGCTGCTCGGTATGGCGGAGACGAGTTTGCCGTCGTGCTTCCCGAAGCCCGCGAGGAAGAAGCGCAGCGCGTCGCCGCGCGGATTCACGAAACCCTGTTAACGGATCAAGAGGAGCCGCCCATTTCCGTCAGCATTGGCACCTCCGTTTACCACGGTGAAGGCGAACGTGTCGAAAAGCTGTTGAAGGAAGCCGACCAGAATCTCTACGAAGAAAAGGCCCGACGGAAGAGTCCCCCAAAATTATCTGACGGTTCCCGCCGCCGGACGCCCAAGAAATCCTGAATTGACGCTTGGATCCTCCGCCCGGATAGCATTCCCATCCGGAATTGCTTTCTGTAAGAGTATGAGAGATATGGTGCCATCCGGAGCGCCCGTCTTCGGCGCGTGAAGGATCTCAACCACTACATGCGGAAGCACAGTCGAGTCTGGAGTCGCTCTAATTCCCGGGCTTGTATGGCGCCAACTGCTCGGTAATTTTCGACTTGTCCCCTACCACCACGATGGTCATCTCCTGCGGCTTGATATACTGCCCGGTCATCTTCTGTACTTCCGCGGGAGTGACGGAGTTCACTTTCGCGACGTAGGTTTTCAGGTAGTCCTCGCCCAAGCCCTGGAAGTCCACGTACTGCAGTTGGCCAATCAAGGCGCCGCGATTTGAATTCTGAATCACGAACAGGCCCGAAATGTAGCTCTGAATCCCCTTCAGCTCCGCCGCCGAAGGAGGTTCGGATTTCAAGCGGTCGATCTCGCCGAAAATCTCCTTCAACGAAGCACCGGTGTATTGGGTGGTCACGTCCGCGCTCTCCGCCCAATAGGCGTCGTGGTAGCGGCGCGAAATTTCGCTTCGCGGCGAGTACGTGTATCCCTTCTGCTCACGAATATTGGAGGTGATTCGCGAATTGAAGGAGCCGCCGAGCAACGCGTTAGTGACGCCCAGAGGAATCGAATCCGGGCTGTTCGGCGGTGGCACAGGCAGCCCCAAAAGCAGTGTCGATTGAGGCGCACCGGCCCGATCCGTCACATCCAGGATTCGCTGAGGCTTCAGCGAGGGCAGGTGTTCCACTCTTGTCGTCCCTTTGGACCATTGGCTGAAGTTTTCCGCAATGGCCTTCTTTACTGCCGCGGCATCAAACTGGCCCGCGACGTACAAGTGCGACCGCTGTGCGCTGAAATTGGAACTGTAATACTCTTTCACATCCTGCAACGTGATCTTCTTCACGTCTGCATCCGTAGGAAGTACCGTTGCATAAGGGTGGTCGCCGTAGAGAATCTTTCGGAACCGCATCAACGCAATCACTTGCGGGCGTGAACTGCGCACAGCGATCTGCCGCAGCATGTCGTTTTTCAAGCGCGCCAGTTCCGACTCCGGCAAACGCGGGTGCTGCAAGACGTCGGAGAGCAAGCGCACCGCGTCTGGACCGAACTCCGATAGCACATCCAGTTGGGCGATCGTTTGATCGGCGGAAGCCGCCACGTCAAGCGCGCTGCCCATCCGCGCCGCCTCTTCGGCAAGCTGCTCCGAAGTAAGCATCACGGTTCCTTCTTTTATCAGCTCCGCCGTAAGGTCCGCGACTCCCACGTGGTTGCTTCCTTCATTCATGCCGCCGGCATCCACCGCTGCGCTCACGGTCACCTTGGGAATTATCCCGTAGGGCACCAGCGTGACTTTCATCCCGTTAGCCAGCGTGTAGCTCTCATGTGCAGGAACCGTGAACGCCTTGGCCGGCGCGCCCTCGGGAGGCGCCTGCTTCTGCGCCAGCACTGGCGCGGTTGCAATCAGACCCGTCATCAGAACCAGAATGCTTCCCTTCCGCATCATCTTGTTCATCGGAATTCTCCCCTCCCCTACTGGTTCTTCGCCGGAGCGCCGGCTGCTTCTTTTGGTGCGGGTTGCAGTTCAATCACTGTACGATTCGTCGGCCTCAGGTATTCCCGGGCCGTTCTCTCGATCAGTTCTGGCGAGACCTTGTCGAATTCTGCTCCCAGGGAATTGACTCGCGCCGGATCATCATCAAAAAGGGCAAAGCTGGCTAGCAGGTCCATCAAGCCGAATCCGCCGAACTCACCCATGGTGTCGTATAAGCCGGAGCGCAGCTTTACCCGCGCGCGGTCCAGCATCTGTTTGTCGACCGGCTTCGTTCGCAGCGGCTCAATGGCCGTGTCCATTGCCTGCAGCACCGTTTCCGCTTTGGTCGTAGGGTCGTAACGCACTTCCGCGGACAGCAACATCGGCCCGTCGTAATTGAACATGTTCCCCAGCAGGTTGATGCCGCCATCCACACTGTCGGTCAGCCCGCGCTTCAGCACCAATTCCTTGCGCATCAGGCTGTCGTCTCCCTCAATCAGCATCTGTTCGATCAGCCCCATGGCATAGTATTCCGGCGCATTTCGCTCCGGCATATGGTATCCGATGGCCAGGGCAGGCCGTGGCGCCAGCGGATCTTTTTTCACGACGATCTTTTCCGCCTCCTGGCGCGGTTCGGTCAGGTCCGGCTGCGGCGGCAGTTGTGAAGCCTTGATGGGACCAAAATATTTCTCCACAAACTGTTTGGCTTCCGCGTTGTCAATATCACCTACAACCACCAGGACCGCATTGTTCGGCGCGTAATACGTATTGAAGAACTTCTTCACCTCGTCCAGTTTCGCGGCTTCGATATCCGACAAGTCGCCATAGAAATTGTGCGCGTTGTACCAATTTGAATTCGCCGCCATGGGCAGGTCAATCCAGGGAAAACCACCGTAAGGAGAATTCAGGACGTTAACCTTTACTTCGTTGCCCACCACGCCTTGCTGGTTTTTCAGATTTTCTTCAGTGACCGCCAGGCCGCTCATGCGGTCGGCCTCCGCCCACAGAATAGTCTCCAGCTTGTTTGAAGGCACCACCTCGAAATAGTTCGTAAAATCAAACCGCGTGGAGCCGTTCAGTATGCCCCCGTTGGACTGGATCAGTTTGACGAACTCCATTTTCCCGAGGTTCTGTGAGCCCTGAAACATCATGTGTTCGAACAGGTGCGCGAACCCTGTCCGGTCGCGCGGCTCGATCCGGAATCCAATTCGGTAGTACACCCCCACGCACACCGTCGGCGCGGTATGGTCCTTCGAGAGCACGACGCGCAGCCCGTTTGGCAATTTGTAGTACTCGACTGGCACGTGAAACTCGCTCGCGGCTGGCGCGGCGAGCAATGGTAACCCCAGCATCAGCGCAATGAATAACAAGACCAGCGGTCGCACCAGTCCCTTTCCCTCTCCTTGCATGGCTCCTCCTGAAAAACTCTTTCCTGGCATTCGGAAAGCGTTACGCACAGACCCCTATATGTGATAATGACGCAGTCCCCGGCGAAAAGTTTCGCTTTCAACTCACATGCGTTAGAATACTGCCCGTTCTTGCTTTGTGGCCTTGCTTGCCAGGGAAAACCGCGGCTCAGCCTTCCCCCCTCCCACGACCATGGCTGCAGTATATGCCCCGATGGCCGGGCCATGCTTGAATCCGTGTCCTGAACCTCCTCCAGCCAGCCACACGTTGTCCAATTCCGAATGCCGGTCGATCAGAAAGTCTCCATTCGAAGTGTTTTCATACTGGCAGACGCGCGTCTCCACGATCGGAGCATCCTTCAACGCCGGAAAACGCCGCGCGACGAAATGCCGCGCTTGCTCGGTACCCTCCTTCGACACCAGCCGCGGTTGTGTGTCCGGGTCGACCCGCTCCCCGTGCGTATCGAGCGCCACTTTCAGACCACGGCTCTCGATATCCGGCATGCCATAGAATTCTTCTGTTTGAAAGAGCCACGTCGGCAGAGCCGGGGGCGCAAACCTTGCATTTCCCGGCGGCACGCCAAAGAAGAATACTTCCTGGCGGCTCGGAAAAATACGGTTGCCCAGAAGCTGGGGGAAAACTTTGCCGAGCCAGGGCCCACAGGCAAATACAAAATTCCCGGCCGAAATGCGCTCGCCCGCGGTCGTCTCAATGAACGCAAGTTTCCTCATGCCGCGTGGCGGCAAGACTTGCGCAATCAGCATCTTCACGCTCAGTTGCAATGCGCGTTTCACCGCGCAGGTTACCGCCCGCCGCGCCATCAGTACGCCACTTTCCGTTTCCAGCAGCCCCTGCCTAACGTCATCGAAATCAACCTGTGGGTAGCGTTTTCCCAATTCTGCCTGCTCCAGGATTTCGTGGTTTACGCCGCAACGTTGCAGTACCACTTTTGAGGCGCTCAACCGCGCTCCATCCTTCCCGGCAAGCCACAGCACGCCGGTCTTTTGGAACAGCCGCTCGTCCGCAAGGGCAAACAGCTGTTTCCACTGTCGTAGAGAATCGTGCGCCCAGCGCGTGTAGATTTCGTCCGCGCCGTAGCTCATCCGGATGATCCGCGTCTCGCCCCCGGAGCTAGCCCGCGAATGCGCCGGCCCGTAGGCTTCGACCAACAGCACGCGCTGCTTCCGCTTCGCCAGGTGCAACGCGGTCCAGGCGCCAAACACACCAGCGCCGATCACCGCCACGTCGTAGGTAGCTGTCCCTGTCATGGCTTTGCTATTCTAATGGAATTGCGTTGTTCTGAACCGCCGGGATTGCTGACCGTGGAGGGCTAACTTCGATTCGCCAGCTTTGCGGCCCAATCGGAGAGATGATTCAGCGATTCCGTGTGCGTGGGGTCCAGGTGCAGCGGGGTGATGGAAGCCTCGCCGGCGAAGATCGCGGCGTAATCCGATTCGGCATCCAGATCCATCTCGCGATCCATGCGCTGTTCACTTAGCCAGAAATAGGCCAGCCCCCTAGGGTCCTCGCCTTCCCGCAACACTGTCCGCGTAATTTTCTTCGATTGCCGGGTGAACTTCACTCCACCTTTCCAGTTTTCCGGCACGTTGACGTTCAGGAACACCTGCTCCGGCAATTTCTCGCGTAAAATCAACTTCGCCGTCTGCCGCGCCAGCCGCGCAGACGGCGCGAAATTCGCATTCACGCGTTTCGAACACAGGGAAACCGCCAGGCCCGGCACATGATGAATGATGGCTTCCCTGGCCGCGCCCACGGTTCCCGAGTAATAAACATTTTCGCCAAGGTTGCCGCCATGATTGATCCCGGAGATCACCAGATCGGGTGGCTCATTCAACAGTTTGTGCAGGGCCACAATCACGCAATCGGCTGGCGTACCGTCAATCGCCCATTCCCTCTCCGCAATCCGGTGGCAGATAATCGGCTGCCGAAGCGTCAAAGACTGCGCCGCACCGCTCCGTTCCCAACTCGGCGCCACAATATTGACTTCCGCGAAATTCTTCAGCTCCTCCGCCATCGCCCGCAACCCCTCGGCGTGATAGCCGTCGTCGTTGGTCAACAGCACGCGCGGCTTCTTTTCGTCAGGCATACACACTCCCACTTCCATTCTACCGGGACTATCCTTGAATCGCTAAAGCAACGCAGGTGTTCGCTCTCACACAGCGCCAGCATTCCATTTTTGTGAGCGATTGGATTTGAACCAACAACCTGCTGGTCCCGAATTAGAAGTAGAAACATTATCTCGTTGGCCCGTTTGGCTTTGTTCTGCGTCGAACACGCTGATTTTGGCTGATATTCGGCGGTATATGGACTCACGTCGGACCCAACCTTTGGGGTGAACCCCATGGATGGCACAGTTTTTTTGGACACAGCTTCCGCTTTCATAAAGGCGTTCTCGTATCTCCTAGCAGGAGAAGGGGTCTGGGGAAGGGGGCGACGTCGCCCCCTTCCCCAGAGATACGGTCGACTTTCGTTGTCTGCTCTCATCCTTGTTCTCAAAAAACACCATTGTTGCGCTTCGAGATTCGGCTGGACTTTCGACTGGGGTGAACCCCGATAGTGAGGCAGTTTTTGAAGGGTACACTTGCCGCGATTCCTGCTAACGAAGAAACTTTCTCTAAGTCCGGGCTCACCACACCAATTGCCCTGACTGCAGAGCGATGCGCCTCGCACCGCACGGCAGAACTGGGCTGTGGACGACCACCTACCTGCTTGAGAAGCGTGCCATACTCCGAGATGGGCGTTTGGGGAATTGAGGCGTGATTTACCAACCGACGTAGCACAGGTAAATTTTCAGATCTATCCAAATTCAGCAACGTGGACAAGGCAAAGAGGGTAAAAAGCGTGTTCTTGCTCTTCGGCGCCCTACTGGTCGCAGCGACAGCCCTCTTCGTCTTTGGGTGGCTGGCGGAAGAGATGCTTGAGGGGGACACACAACAATTCGATGCAGTGGTACGAACGGCCGTTCACCAGCTCGCCACGCCCGTCCTTACCCGGTTGATGCAGCTGTTCTCGTTTCTTGGGTCAGTCGCGGCGCTGACCGCCATGTGCCTGGTGGCAATTTGCGTGTCTCTTTGCTTTCATCGCACCCGGACGGCTACACAGCTGGCGATCACGATGCTTGGCGTAGCCGTGCTTGATGTCGCGTTGAAGTATGCTTTCCACCGCGCCCGGCCTGTCGCTTTTTTCGGCGCTACGCCAAGCTCGTATAGTTTCCCGAGCGGCCACGCGCTAGGTTCACTTTGTTTTTATGGAATGCTCGCTGCGATTCTTGCCGCACGTGCACGCGGACGGGGCGCCAAATTCTGTATCTGGATGGCCGCTGTGTTCTTGGTCGGAATGATTGGGTTTTCCCGTATTTATCTGGGAGTGCATTACCCAAGCGATGTCATCGCCGGATATTGCGCGGCCGCTGTTTGGGTCGGAGCAGTGGGTTTTTTCGATAGGAGTCTTAGGACCGGGGCGAGAGAAAGGCTGGAAGGCCGGCAAGAACATCTAAATGGACAAGAGCCTTGAGACGAAAATGCGGTTCGTCACAATGATTCTCAACAATTTGATTTCCATCTTTCGGCGCGCGCAATCGGACGACCGCCCCAAGGGTTCCCACTAAGATACGGGAGAGAATTCCTTTTCCTGTTTTGTTCACGATCTTGCTTCCGGAGAAGCCTGCCGCCAATCCCAACAGGATCCAGATCAGGTATGAGGTTTCGCCCTGCCCTTGTAACCGTCTCCGTAATTCGGTTTAGCGCTTATCTGGGGACAGGTGGCTGCACCGGGTGCAAGGATGGCAAAACTTCTAAGGGAGGTGCGGCTTTCAACTGCTCAAGCTGCATCTGCACTTTGGCCCAGGCATTGACGTTGCGCTTTGTCGCATAGGGAGCATCAGGCTCGGAAAAAAAGTGGAGCAACTCCTCGCGCACCTCGGGTGAGGCTCCGGCAAATTTTTGCTCGGCTAACATGCCGAGGAGCTTGGCGTGGGCTTCGTCATTCATGCGATATTTGCCTGGCCCGGTCATCCCGCCGGTATCAAAATTGTTGTTGATCAATTCAAGGTGACCAGCGGCCTCGTCGGACAAAAGAGCCCTGTAACGATCCAATGTAGTGTTGAAGCTTTCCTCAAGCATTTTTTCCGTCTGCGGGGTGGGTGTGCGGAATTGCATCACTCGGAGAGGTCCAATTTTGGGTACCAGTTTGTATAGGAACGCCAGAAACTTATCCCAAAAGGTCGGTCTTAAGTAATTTTTCCCCCACTGTTTTTCATAGCTGGCGCGAGAGAGGTTGTAAAGAAATTTCTTTTTGGTGGTCCCGGGCACATCTTTCTGGATTTCGTCTTTCTTCAGTGTCCAGGCAATGCGCGTGGCTTTTGGAATCTGCTTGCTCACGGCGCGGCGGTAGGAATTCAACACTTTGTCTTCATCTGAAAGAACCGCCTTCAGTGGCAGACCGTAGGTTTCCTGGAACGCCCGCTCAAGTAGAGGGGTCGCCACCTGAAAACCAATAAAATCGTGATAGCTCTCGGGGGCGTAGCGCTGCCGGGCTATTTCCAGGACGTCGAATCCAAATTCTGTTTTGATATGCGCGAGGGGATTATCCTCGTACGTTATGGTGTCGCCGTATTTTTTCTTAAGCTCGGGATAAAGGAGGGCAACGGCACGGTTGGTTGCAATGGGATGACCCGCGATATCTGCGGCATAGTGTGCGAGTGCGCCCAGCGCAAAAGCATAGTCATTTAACTCGTTCGAATCCCGCGCGTCGCGGAGGAGCGCAAGGACAAAATCACCGCTTCTCACATAGTGAGTGAGATCGCTGAAAAAGACGCTGCCATGAGGGTAATAGCCCAGGTCTTGAATAATGGCCCCGCCGTAAGCGTACCCGTGTGCCTGGCGTAGCTCGTCTGGCGTGGCATTTGGAAAGCGCTTGAGCAGCACGGGCTTGATGTTGGTATCCCAGGCAGAGTCGATGATGGCTTCATGAGACAGCACGGAGTATGCCGCGCAGCGCGCCGGCCACGATGAAACCAGGACGAGTGCGCAAACCGCCGCAAGACCAGTTCTCCAGAAAGTGCGCGTCTTAGATGGCAAATTCCCCTATCCGTTGTGATTATAACTACAAAGGCAAGAAAGGGGCCTTCTTTCCCTGAATCTCAGATCAATCCTAGCGAGATCAACGCAGATAGGCAAAACAGTGTACGATCGTATCCCCCCTTTGAGGTGAAAAAGGAAATCGCGGATAAACAGAAATGTTCACCGGTCACCTAGTCGCCGCGTTGCTGCTTACGACAGCACGAAGCGTGCGGCGCTGGCTCTTTCACCTCGGCGGCGTGGGTTTAATTCCTCTCGGGATTTTGGACAGCTCCCCCTTTCCGATTCCGGGCGCGATGGATGTTGCAACGATCGTTTTGTCGGCGCGCCAGGAGCAGTTGTGGCTTTACTACGCCTTGATGGCCACGGCCGGTTCACTGATTGGAGGCTTTGTTACGTACCGGCTCGCTCGCAAGGGAGGCAAAGAAGCACTCGAACGCAGGTTCTCGCGTCGGAAAGTAGATAAAGTTTGCGAGCTCTTTGGGCGATGGGGATTTGGCGCGATTGCCATCCCGGCTTTGTTGCCGCCGCCTGTGCCCATGGTCCCCTTTCTCTTTGCGGCAGGCGCTCTACAATATCCGGCAAGAAAATTTCTGGGGGCGCTCGCGCTCGGCCGAATCCCGCGATACATGATCCTGGCGTACTTGTCCAAGCGTTATGGACGGCAAATCATCGCATTCATCAGGGAACATGGGCACCCCGTGGTATTGGCAGTCATCCTGGTGTTGATTGCCACTTCCGCCATGATTTTCTACTTCCTGGGGAAAGGACGGGCAAAGGTGGACATGGAAACTAGGCGTTTATAGGCTCGACAGGAGTCAAGACAGGCATCGCAGACAGCCCAAGCAGCACAGGAAATGAGGCGAATTCCCGAGTAAGCGTAGACAGCAATGGAAGCGACCCCTTTCACAGCTTGGGTCTGCGATCATCTCAAACCTCAACCAGCTGCAGTGAAGGTGGCTCATCCACTTAGGCTGCGGGCCATGGCCGCAGCCAACATCAGACGCTCCACGAGGCCAGTGAAAGAATAGCCGACAAAGGAATGGGAGCATTGCGCGTGATCCCGGGAACAGGGTGCCGGGATGCTTGACTGAAGACAGCCAAGAAACTACTACATTAAATACAAAAGGCAATGGCCGTCATGCAAACTGTCGTCATGCGAACTAAGAATTGCGGGTCCTGGTTGCGGGATGCGCTGACTGTTTCGGCGCTCCTCTTGCTCTTCCCCGCGGTCGATCCACCCCAAGAGGCGGTTCGCGTCCAGCTTTCTCCCCCTACACTGCAGGAGGCGCTGTCAGGACCGCAGCCGCCATGCGGAAAGGAACCCCTTCCCCCCTATCCCGGTCTGGATGAACCGGCCATTGTGAAGTCCTGGAGCAAGTCTGAGTTCCGCCGCGACTGGAGACCGCCTGCGTGCACCGGTTGGGCTGCGCTGGGCTTTACTACACTGGTAACCACGGTCGCGCGATTTCGCCACACTTCCGAGAGCTGAGGGCTTGCTTCGCCACATCGGGGCAATTTCAGAACTCGCGGGCATGCGCTACTGGTCCACCACTCACAAGCAATGGCAAATATTAATTGTGGACGCCTACGCTCTGACCGACGTTCAGTCTGGTCAGCGCCGCGAAGACTTCACGCCCGATGAGATGAAGGAAGGCAAGGTCCTCTACTTTAAACAGGCCGATAACCTCTCTGGCAAAGCCATCTACCGAATGCACATTGCTGAGGCCTCGACGGACCGGGTCGTCTTCGATGTCGAGAATGTCAGCACGATGCGCTACCTGCTCATACCTATCTTTCGCCCGGGTGAGATGCAGTCCATCTACTTTCTGGATCGCGAATCGGAAAACGTCTGGCGCTATTACAGCATCGTGCGCACAGGTAGGAACGCCAACAAACTAATTGCAGGAAATGAGTCTTCCGCGGTCAACCGGGCCGTCGCGTTCTATCGTTACATGGTCGGAATTCCCACAGACCAGGAGCCGCCGGCAGCGCGATGAAGGCAAGAGTTGTGAAACCCTCGCAGCCTCGCTCAAAAGCCAAAGGGCTCTGGAAACTAGCAATTCTGGCAATGATTTTCGTCAGACCGCTTCGCTGTGAAAGCTGCGACTTCCGATTCTTCCGTTGGTCTTTCACCACTCATCACAATTCATTCCCGCCGGCAACGGCCTCTTCCTCCGGATCCGTTCCTCCGGTCCATTTTGATGGTTATGCTCTACTCGGACCGCAAAGCCTCGATTGGGTCCAGGTAGGCAGCTTTTCTTGCGGGATAATAACCGAAGACAATCCCGACTAAAGCAGAGAAAAACACTGCAAGCATCACTGCTCCTGGGCCCACGACCGTATTCCAGCCCGCAATGCGTGAGATTACTGCGGATGCGCCAATACCTAGCAGTATTCCGATGAATCCGCCAAGAATCGCCAGTGTGACCGCCTCGACCAGGAACTGCGTGAGAACATCTCGCACCTTTGCGCCGACCGCCTGGCGCAGTCCGATCTCGCGGGTCCGTTCACGGACAGAGACTAACATGATGTTCATGATCCCAATTCCACCGACGATCAAGGAGACCGATGCTACTCCCGCCAACATTAGCGCCATGATGTTCGACGATGCTTCTTGTGCGGCGAAGATCTCTTGCAAGTTTCGGATTGAGAAATCGTCGACCTCGGCAGGTGACAGATGGTGACGTTGCCGGAGAAGCGCCTCAGCCTCGTCCTGGGCAGCTTGCATCTGGTTGCTGCTCTTGGCTTGCATCATGATCACGTCCACGGCATCTGCATTGGCCTGTTTGATGCCGATGACTTTCCGCTTGGCCGTGGAAATAGGGAGCAGGATGACGTCGTCCTGATCCTGTCCATTAGACGATTGGCCCTTGGGCGCCAGCACCCCCACCACTGTGAACGGGACCTGCTTGATACGAATCGTCTGACCGATGGGGTCCGCATCACCGAACAGATTGTTGGCAACCGTTTTCCCTAGCAACGCGACTTTCGTCGCTCCGATAACATCCTGCTGGCTAAATGCTGCCCCGTCAGCCACAGTGAGTTCACGGATGATTAGATAGTCAGGAGTGGTACCGAAGATGATCGTCGCCCAGTTGCTGTTCTCAAAGACCACTTGCGCTCCACCTCGTACGGTCGGTGTCGCAAGCGCAATGTCCGGACACTGCACCACCAGGTCCTTCGCATCCGCTTCCGACAATGTCACAGCATTCCCGCTGCCCATGCGCAGCCCGGAGCTGGTGGTGCTCCCCGGGAGGATGATGATGAGGTTGCTGCCGACGCTGGCAATCTGCTCCTGAATGCGTTGTGTAGCCCCGGAGCCGATTGCAACAGTTGCTATCACCGCGGCCACGCCGATGATGATTCCCAGCATGGTCAATCCCGAGCGGACCTTGTTCATTCGGAGCGCCCGAAATGCGATGCGCATCGACGAGATGACATGCCTCATGGCATCACCTCGGCGGGAGCATTCGCAGCACTTGGTGCCACCATCGCTATGTGCCGGTCTCCCAAAGGCGTATCGCTCACGATACGCCCGTCCCTGAATACGATGATACGATCTGCATACTGAGCAACTTCATCCGAGTGCGTAACCAGCACAATCGTGATGTGGTTAGTGTGGTTGAGCCGTTGGAAGATGCCCATGATTTCGGCGCCAGTCTTGGAGTCGAGTGCGCCGGTGGGCTCATCGGCCAGGAGAATCTCGGGGTTATTAATCAGCGCACGAGCGATCGCCACTCGCTGCTGCTGGCCTCCGGACAACTGCGATGGAAAATTATGTTCGCGACCGGCCAAACCAACTGCGGCCATTACTCGCGTGGACGCTTCAGTTGCATCCGGCGTACCGCCCGCCCTGTACAGCAGAGGCAACTCCACGTTCTCTTGTGCATCCATGCGCGGAAGCAGATTGAAACTCTGAAAAACAAAACCTATCCTCTGGTTCCTTATTTCGGCCAGTTGGTCGCGATTGAGACTTTCCACTTGCATACCGTCAAGCACATAAGTGCCCGAAGTTGGTCGGTCCAGACAACCGAGAAGATTCATCAAAGTCGACTTGCCCGAACCGGAAGCACCCATCACAGCGACGAACGAACCTCGCGCGACAGTAAGCGTGATGCCTCGCAGGGCGTTCACGGTTACTTCTCCCAGCGTGTAGGTTTTCGTGAGGTTTCGGACTTCGATCAGTGGCAGCACCGCGCCCCCTTCAGAATCTCGGCGAGGACGGACCACTGCCCGGCGAAGAACCACTCGTTGAACTCGTTCCCGCCGCGGCCCTAACCACAACCAAGTCCCCAGCTTTTAAATCGGTTGCCGTCATCATCGTGGACTTACCATCAGATATCCCAAATTTTACCGACACACTCTTGAGCTTTCCGTCCGCAAGGACGTATAGCTGTTGCTTACCGGCCTGCGTGGGTTGGAGACCCGCCTGTGCTAAGACTTGAGGGGACGGACGGAAACGCACAGCAGAGTTGGCAACTTTGAGAGCGTCGTCCATCTTAGCGGTGAGGATGGTGACGTTAGCCGTCATTCCGGGAAACAATTTGAAATCAGGATTCGAGGCAGCGACCACGACATCGTAGGTAACGACGTTCTGTGCGCTGATCGGCGCCTTGCGAATATTTGTGACTTGCCCGTGGAAAGTCGTTCCAGGATAGGCATCTACGGTGAAAGGAGCGTCCTGACCCACAGCGATGTTACCAATATCCGATTCATCCACGTTGGTATCGACTTGCATTTTGGTGAGGTCTTGCGCGATCTCGAAGATCGTGGGGGCTGCAAAAGAGGCAGCTACGGTCTGTCCCACATCCACGCGACGTGCGATCACAGTGCCATCCACTGGAGCGGTGATTTTAGTGTGTTCAAGGTTGATTAGGGCCTGGTCGAGCACGGCTTGCGCTTGGCGCTCTTGTGCTTGGCCCGAAGCTAGCTGGCTTTGCGCCACTCGGACCCCTGCTTCGGCTGATTGAATTGCTTGTTTTGCGGCATCACTCAAGGCTTGGTCAGAGGTTACTTGCGCCTGCACGGAGTCATAGGTCGCCTTGGCTGATTCGTGGTCCTGCTGAGAAAGTAGTCCATTTTTGAACAGACTATCGGCTCGTTGCCACTGGCTTTTCGCATTCAGAGATGTCGCCAGATCCTTCGCGGCGTTTGCCTCCGTACCTTTTTCGTTCGCGACGGCTGCAGCGCTGTCTGCCTTAGCCTTTTCGACTTGCGCCCCTGCCGTGACCACAGCCGAGTGTGCCGCGCCCAGTGTGGCTCGCGTCTGATCGACCTGTGCCTGGAAGATCTCTGGGTCAATCAGCGCGACGAGCTGGCCCTTTGTCACTTTTGTATTCCAGTCAGCGTAAAGCGCTTTGATGTTGCCCGAGACCTGACTGCCGACGAGTACATCGACTACAGCGTTGAGCGTGCCGGTGGCCGTGACGCTTGCCTGGATCGTCCCGCGTTCAACGGGTACCGTTTCGTAACTGATTGCGCTCTGCGTGTGTACTCGCCAGCCATAGCCGCCTAGGGCCAATAACACCACCACGATGGCCGCGATGATCCATTTCAGCCACTTCGTCCGGTTAGGCCTTGCTGTCTGCGGCAACGCGATCAGAGTTGGCGGCTGTGGAATCGATAGAGGTTCGACTGGATTAGGAACTGTAGCCATAATTCACCATTTCGAATGCCCGCCCCCCCATTCGGTGGAGCATCTGAACACACTACCAAGTCCACTTTACGCATTGTGCAACCATAAATCTGTTCGATATCGGACAGTGCTAACGCGATGCCGTGCGCGTGCCGATAAAAGAATCGCATAAAGATCCTAAGGAACTGGTCCGGGTAGTTGCAGCCGGGCAGGTAGTGAAATGGCTGGAACCGCAGGAATTCTCCGCGTCGCTCTGTCTCTCCGTGCATTTCCACATCTTAGAGACGATCAAGGGTGTGCCTTATCCACTTTTGTACAGTTTGCGGAGATTTCCTGGTGCAGTGCGGCAGCTCCAGACCAGTTCCCTCAGAGCTCCCAGTTAAGGTCCAGGCTGCGAACTGTGCAATTTAGTACAGATGCGCCGGTCCGCACCGGGTATGCTGCACGTCAACGAAATACTCTTCGGTTGAACCTCCGTTAACACCCCCCACCCTGAGTCACCAATGCTCAGGGTGTGCGGAACGGACTAGAAGGGCCAGCGCAGAGCGCGTGAAACATCGAGCCGCTAGCTCGTTGGTTACAAGTGCCCCGTAAGCTACCGGACACGAATACACCAAAAGCCTTTTTGAACCGCGGCGTCTGTGCCCATTTCGCAATTTGCAGCGGTGTGTGAATTGCCGCTGCCGCCGTGGGGTTTCGATAGCATCACGCTCGAGGTACCGTTAGCTCACGTAAACGGCGAGTGCGATTCGATCCCGGGGGATACCTGCGGTTGCACAGGTAATAGCCGTCCCCGGCGTAATCGCTATACATTTCATCGTCGTCGTACAAGTTGTTTGACCAGTATTCAGGCCACGGGTCAACGACACTGGAGTAAAAACCACCGTACTGGAAGCGGAGATATCCGCCAACGATCGACACAGGATAGCTACTCATGCGGAATGCATGATCGGGACCAAAGTAATCACCATAGCGGTCCTCAGGGATCTGGTTGCCGTTGCAGCCACCGCGTTGCAGCCAATCGCGGTGCTCGGACTGCCAGTTCGTTGCGCGGCGCCCTTGCCAGACGCCCCGCTGTTCGGTCTGCTGCCTGTGCTGCTCCTGCTGACTCTTCGCCTGTTGCTGCTGTTTCTGTTACTGATCCTGCTGACCCTCAGCCTGCTGCTGCGCAGGTTGCTGCTGCTGCCGTTTGGCGCAACTGCGACGGCTGTGGAATGTCGCTGAGCAGTTCTACCTAACAGCGACAGCCCAAAGCCTAAAGAGGTTGGTGCGACACCTCGCTCAAAAGCAATCACCTTGCCTCGGTGCCCCTTGAGAGTTCCAGGAGAGAATCGTTCTGCAAGAGTCTAAAGTCCTGGGAAAGCTCAAAACGTACCGGATACCCGCCGACAACTCTAGTGGGTTTCAGACTAAGCAAGAAAGGTGTGCACCGCCTATCCTAGAAGGCAATTACGGAACTGTTCGGGACAAACTGCCATACAATCCCTACGCTGCAAGAGTCGCGGAGGCTGTGGTTTCGCGACTAACGGCTCCGACACGCGGGCACTTATCACGCTACTCTATATTGACTTGGAAAGTTAAGGAAGGGTTACCATATGCAACTGCATACCATACCCCATCCGCACCCATTATGAAGTAAACGTCCTGCTGGTAAAACCATGGCGGATAGGACCCAGCATAAAACCAGTATCCACCGTAAGAGTACTCCCGATGCCCATTGTAGTCTCGACCACCATGCTCTTCAAAGCGGGCATGATGCTCGCGTCCAAACCTGCTTTCATTGTACTCGTGGCCGCGATTATCTTTCTGACCATTGTGGGCCCACTGCCCTTGCGCTTGCTCGTGCTGTTGACCCTTGGCTTGCCCTTGCTGTTCCTGTTTTACCGGCTTAAGCTGCTGCTGTTTCTGCTGCTCTTGCTGCTTCGTCGACTTAGCCTGTTGCTGCTGCTGTTTCTGTTGGTGTTGCTGTTCTTTCTGACCCTTAGCCTCCTGCTGTTGCTGCTTTGCCGGCTTGGCTTCTTGTTGCTCCTTTTCGGGTTTAGCCTGCTGTTGCTTTCCTGGCTTAGCCTCCTGCTCCTTTTTCGGTGGCTTAGCCTCTTCTTGCTGTGCGTATGTGGGAGCAAATGCTCCGAGAAGAAGGAGCAGAACCCCCGTGCTGATAAACCCAACTGCTTTCATAAACGTTGCCTCCTTTGCTGCAATTTCTTACGCCCCTCGTTTGCACGATCAACGCAATCCCACCCAGTTCCAGCGGCCGCATGTTTACGGCACTTCAATCAGACAACTCTTCGGCCTTGAACGAGCCTGATTACAAGAACAATGACGGCCAAAACAAACAGCAAGTGGATGAGCCCACCCAGTGTGTAGGAAGTGACCAGCCCCAATAGCCACAGCACCAGCAAAATCACGAAAATTGTCCAAAGCAGGGTCTCCTCCTCTCAGATTCGAGTTTCTTTGCTCTCTTTCACAGCCGCCATCACGCCGGCCCCACAACGGTCATCTCCGCTCTGGTTTTGCTGCAGATTTGATCAACTGCCGACGTGGATCCTCGAGAGGCCGTGAAATAGTCCAAACACGTTCAGCAGCCACAACACCACCGCAATGATCACGACTGCGTTCAGGATGGACTTAATCGTTCCCTGCATTGGTATGAATCGGTTGACCAGCCAAAGCAGAACACCCACAACGATCAGAACTAAAAGTATTTGAAGTAGAGGCATGAGCTATTGACCTCCTTCTCCTCGCAGGCAGGCCCCCCTGGCCCACCCCAAGGGCGGTACCCCACTGATCCCTACTTGTCAGACTTGTTGCTGGGAGACTTCTTGTTCAAAGTGGAAAGAAGCAATTTCGCGGAGGCGGGCGCGCGAACCCTGCTATTGATTACAACCTCCTTTGAGGTGGTTCCTTTTCCGTAGAGCCTCTCGTTGCCATCGTTATCGGGGCGTAGAGTTGAGCCTTCTAGAGAGACCCCAGCGAACAATCCTCGCGAGCGCGAATAAGAAAGAATTTCTGCACGCATGGTGACATCCGTCGATGCTGCAGCGTCGCGGCCCTTTGGTCCGGCTGCGGCTGCCACATCGCCGCCGAGCTTGACCTGGTTGGTCAGAATGGAATTCGCCCCGCGCTTATTCATTACCAGCAGGACGAAGTCGGTGGCCTGGCCGCCAATCTGAAAGCCAATACTGCCGGCTTCAAGCGCCATCATGGAAGGCGCACTCCAAGGTCCGCTGAAATCCGGCCCACTCCGGCACGTCATCACGCCTCGGCCGTAGCTACCGCCGACGATGAAGGCCGCCTTCATGACCGAAGGGAGAACGATGACGCATTCCGCCTTGTCCAGCAGATCCGCCGGAATGTCATCGGGGATATTGAGAATCTCAGACATCACTTTGCCCGCATTCCTGATGCGGTTGTTTTCGTCTTTTTGGGCGTACGCAGGAAGGCTAATCAAGCCAATCACAAACACAGATAGGAAAATTCTCTTCATGGACATGCTCCTTTGAGCCCCATCTTTTTATAGCTCAAATATCCTGGAGACATTTGGCCAAACTGAAGCTAACAAGTTCATCCGCACGTTGCTGTACAGAAACGGACAGTCACCAGCTCGCTAATATCCTGGATAGATGAATTCAGCAGACAGAGCGTTCGATTGCGTCGAGCCGCCCTCTGGCGTCCGGGATACAGACAGCGAATGTGGGGGTGCTGAAGCACACTCCATCCAAAGACAATTCACTATCGGGGAGTAGCCGCTGCTGGAAAAACCTTGAGCTTGGCCAGTTCACCGACAAAAAGAGGATTTTCGGGGAATTCGGCGACCAGATCCGCAAGCAGTACGCGGGCCATTTCTGTCTTTTTCTCGCGCAGGGCGGCGAGCGCCAGCAAGATCTTCGCAAATGGCCGCAGGTAGTGGCCGTGATCGGCGGCAGTCTCGAGCTGTTGGATACCTGTATTCTTGTTGCCGCGGATTCCATAGAAGCCGAGGAAAAATTGCTTGCATCCTGGCAAGCTTCCGATGACGTAATTCGCTGTGCCCAGGCCGAGATAGGCATCAGCCGCGTCCGGCGTGATTGCCAAAAGTTTTTTGGCGTACTTATCCGCATCGCGAATCATTTTCAGGCTGTCGAATTGCTGCTTGTCGATAAGACTGGCATAGTCCGCCTGCATGCCCAAACTCAGGGCCATGGCGAACAGGGCGTTCGTATCATCGGGGGCTGTCTTCAACTGGAGTTGCGCTAAGTCCCGTGTCCGCTTGACCACACCAAAGAACGCCGCGCGCGGTTTTGGCTCAGATTTAAGTGGGATCTTGCCCAGAAAACGTTTGTCGTCCATGAAAAAATTCGGACGTCAGTACTCCCTGCCGATTGCACTCCTCAAACAGATAGCTCGCTGCTTCCGAAGCGCTCCCAAGGGGGTCTGCCGGATGAGACTTCTGGCAGGTCGCAAACTGGTTGCGAGCTTCCTCAATTTTCATTTCGTAGAGAAGGTGAAAGCCGGCGTCGGGTTCGGGCACGGCAAGGCCTCAACCGTGGTCTGCCCGGAGGCCGCCAGTGCCGCTCGAACATCAAGGACTCCTGCCATCAGTGCGCTGCAGAAAAACAAACAGATTAGTGATAAGCAATTGCCGCGCTTATAGCGCTTCGAATCGACGAGGTCCAAGTTGTCTGCTTCAGTGTCTGGCAGCCTCATGGTGTTCGTTTGAGACTATAGAAATCTGGGTGACTCGCCTCCAGGTTAATCCCAGAAGCTCGACCGTAGCAATGCTCTCGCTGCTCGAAGCGTTAGTCGTGCAAGACAACACTCAGGAGGGAATCGTTGACGTGGATTTCGCCGTTGTACTCGATGAAGCCCAATTTCCTGAATTTGTTCATGAAAAAATTGACGCGGGACCGGGTTGCGCCAATCATCCCCGCCAGCATCTCTTGCGATACTTTGGGAAGCGCTCTGTGAGGATGGCCCGGCGCGCCATACCGTGCAAGCAACAACAGAGTGCGCGCCAGCCGTTTCTCGCTGGAGTTGAAGAGCTGGTCTATTAGGTCCGCCTCGACTCGGATGTTTCGCGCCAGCATATAAGCGATGAAGCGGTCGGAGAACTCGTGCTCCCCGTGGAGCACGCGAAACATTTCTTCCTTCTCAATCACAAGAACAGTGGTGGGTGCAATCGTGGTCGCCGTCGCCATACAAACGGACTGGCCCGCAAGGCACCCTTCCCCCAAAAAATCGCGTGGCCCAAGGATCGCCACAACGGCTTCCTTGCCGGACTTATTGACCACCGTAAGTTTCACGCCGCCTTCTTGAATGTACATGACATTCTTCGCGGGATCGCCCTGGGCGAAGACGGTTTCTTTCCCTTGAAACTTGGCTACCCTTCTTCCCAGACCAGCCGAGTCGAGAAACGCTTTCAAATCGAACGCAAGGCCTCTTGAAATTGCTTTGGGAGGGGAGCGAAGGACCTTGACGGATGCGGGTCGAGATGAGGAGCGCATGATGGAACCCGAATCCGGCCCAACGGGGGAGGCATTTGATGTCTCTCTCATCGCTCTGTTCTCCTGTCGCGGTTGGCCGCATTGCGGCCCGGATCCAACGGGAAGCTACGCTTTCAGCTTCCACGGTAGTGTGCAGCAAATGGAATGAGCGGGGTATCGGGGATGCTGCTAATAATGAAGGGCTTTGTCCAGAGAAACCCTGACAAGAGCGTGCAGCTGCACTAGGTATCGAAGCAGGAAGCCGGGCCGAAGCCAAATTCCTACCGAGCCGAGCGGCGCGGCTCACTCTCCAATTTTTCTGGGGTCAACAGACCCATTTCCACGGCAAAACGAATCACACCGCTGCGCGTCCGAAGTCCGAGCTTCTCCGCAAAACGCGAACGATAGGTCTCGACGGTTTTCACGCCCACAGCAATCTGCTTGGCTATTTGTGCACTGGTGTAGCCCCGCGCCACAAGCGTAAGCACTTGCAGCTCACGGTCGCTGAGGATGTTTATCGACCGCGTGGGACCAGCTTTTGTACCTCTCTTCGTAAGCACGTCCTGGACGAGAACGCTGGCCAAACGAGGGTCCACGAAGATCCCTCCGCGATGGATCGCTCGTATAGCGGCAAGGAGCTCTGCATCCACGGCCCTTTTCAACAGGTAACCAGAGGCGCCAGCAGCCAGTGCTGATCGCAAGTATGCGGGGTCATCGTGCATCGTAAGGATGAGCACCCGGGTTTCGCTGCAGTTCCGCGTTAGCTCCTGCAGCGCCTTCATACCCCCGACCCGGGGCATGGTGAGGTCAAGCAAGGTCACATCCGGTCTCGTTTCCCGTGCTTCTTGAACCGCTTTCTCACCATCGGGAGTTTCTGACACAACTTCCATATCGGCCTGAGCATTGACGAGCATTTTCAGTCCTGCGCGGAGAATTGCGTGATCATCCACGATCATGACTCTGATCTTGTGTGTTCGCGCCGGCATTTCAAGTACTCCTCGGCTGCGCCGCGGGCTGGAGGTCCCCGTCGGCAAGTGGGACTCGCACCACAATCTTGGTCCCCCTGCGCTGGGATGGGAAACTGACCGTTCCGCCCAACATTGCCGCTCTCTCGCGCATGCTCTGAATGCCCAGGCGGTGCGAGGAGACTGCCACCGCCGTAGCGTCAAAACCACATCCGTCATCGACTACCGCTACCTCCAAAGCTATGGCCAAACGAGCGAATTTAATACTCACCGCTGTGGCTCCCGAATGTTTCGCTACGTTGGTCAGGGCTTCCTGAACAATGCGATACAAGCCCATCTGGACTGCTGACGGCAGGTTGCTCGAGTCAAGTGCACCAAGTTGGAGATCCACCGCGATGTTGTGAGTCTTTCTATACTCGGTAACATACCGGCTCAGTGCAACACCCAGGCCATGGTCGTCCAGCACCGTTGGGTGAAGCCCGCGGGCAAGCCGACCGACCTCGTCCATGGCCTGGGCAGTGATTTCCCGTAGCCGGTGTCCCTGTGTCCTAACATCTGATAGGTCTCGAGCCTCTTCCAGGGTGCGCAGGCCGACAAGAAGAGAGGTCAGCAATTGGCCAGCTTCGTCGTGTAATTCGCGTGCAATCCGGCGCCGTTCCTCCTCCTGCGCGGAAAGCATGTGTTCCAGGAGGAGCCGACGCGCCGCCTCGGCCTGCTTGACTTCTGCAGCCTGCTTGCGCTTTTGCTCACTCAGATCGGTTATCACCATGCCCAGGGCGTGGCCCTTGTATCCGGGAAATCGGTTAAGGGACAAATTAACCGGAACCAGACTTCCATCTCTGCAACGCAGGTTGAATTCGCCTTTCGCAACTGCCTTCTGAGCCTCGGCAAGGAATGCTTCAAATCTGTCTCGCTCTGTCTTCGCAACCAGGGACTGAACTGCAATTCCAATAATCTTCTCTTGTGGTCTGCTCAGCAATTCTGCAAACCTGCGATTGCAGTAGAGCACTGCACCATTCCGGGACAGAGTCGCCGCGCCTTCGCTCATGGCCTCCACCAGCATGCGATAAGCGGGTTCGCCGCCTTTCAGAGAAACCACTTGTTCTCCGCGACGACCGGAGACCATCAAGGCATCTACTTCGCCAGACTGTATGGCGCGTAGAATTCCCTCCGCAGTTTTCACGCGAGCGAGAAGTTCTTGTTGCTGATCCGGTGGAGGGGATGGCGGAAGATTACGCGAAGAAGTTCCGAGGCTTCTGCGAACTACTTTTGGCGCAGCGACTTTGCCGGGCTGCCCACCTTGGAGGACTCGGCCATCGGAGCGCGCTCGCTTGTTAGACATCGGCTAATGGGCCCCTATTTCAGCGCGTCGGTTGAAGATCCAAACCCACAATGACACTCTCGGTCTTTGAGAGATTTCCAATGATTTTTTTGACCGGCGGCGGCAGCCTTCTCACCAGGGTCGGAATGGCAATGATCTGATCACCCTTGGCCAGTTGCGGCTTCTCCAGCAAGTCAACCACTTCGATGCGGTACTGGCCCCGCAGTTTGTCCTCACAAATCTTCTTGAGGTTGGCAATCGCAGCAATTGAATTGGGGGTTTGGCCCGCGATGTAAAGCCGCAATCGCCAAAAGTCACTACCGGTACTCCTGGCAGGGCGACGCTTTCTTGCTGAACTCTTCTTCATCTCTGTCCTCGGTGTCCGGCCCAGTCGCGCCAAACTTGCTATTCTGCCGCCGCCATTTAGCCCGAACCAGCGACGGCCGTGCCCAGCTTGTGATCCCTCAGATCGTTGCCCAGTTCGATGCCTTTTTGACTCACGATTAGCTCACGAGGTTCACGCGAATGGGCCATGCCGCGCGATTTCAGAACGTAAAGCTCGCGTCTCTTTCGCCCATTGGGTCCGCTGTCCCGCAACACAATCCAGGTGTCCATGAGAGAGGAAACGGCCGCCGCTGTTCTCTCCTGGGGATCTCCTGCGAATGTCAGATTCGTGAACACCGATGTAATCTGTTCCACCTTTAGAAAATCGACCAGACGCATGAGCATCGATTTAACGTTATAAGTGCCTGAGACCGAAACCAGATTGGTGATTGGGTCGATGACCACAACGCTTGGTCGAACCATTTCGATCAATTTGTGAACACCGGCCAAGTGTGCTTCCAGGCCGATACTGGTTGGCCGCATGGCGTGAAAGTGCAGCAAACCCTTTTTAACCCACGGCTCCAGATTAAGACCAACCGAGCGCATGTTACGGAGAATCTGGCTGGGAGACTCTTCAAAGGCGAAATAGAGGCACCTTTCGCCACGGGCACAGGCGGCGCGGCAGAAATTAGCCGCCATGCTGGACTTCCCAGTTCCCGACGTGCCCGATACCAGCACGCTGCTTCCTCGGAAGAAACCTTTACCTTCCATCATCTCGTCCAAAGAGGGAATTCCTGTTGAAACACGTTCCGTCGATGCCTGATGGGCGAGTGCCAGTGAGGTGATCGGCACCACCGAGATCCCCTCGCGATCTATCAGGAACGGATACTCATCGGTGCCGTGGGAAGTTCCTCGGTACTTGACGACCCGCATTCGCCGGGTGGAAACCTGTTCCGTAACTCGATGGTCCAGTGAGATCACGCAATCGGCGATATATTCCTCGAGTCCGTGACGGGTCAGCGTGTGTTCTCCGGCTTCCCCAGTAACGACAGCGGTAAGCTTGTGGTTTTACAACCAATGAAACAGCCGGCGGAGTTCCGCTCGCAGCATCGTTGAGTCAGTTAATCCGCCAAAAAGTGCCTCGATGCTGTCCAAGACCACGCGTTTTGCTTTGATCGCTTTGATCGCGTGGGCCAAGCGGATGAATAGGCCCTCAAGGTTGTATTCTCCCGTTTCGGCGATCTGATTTCGCTCAATGGAAACATGGTCCAGCCACAGCTTCTTGCGCTTGGCCAGCGCACGCAAATCAAAACCCAGCGATGCGACGTTGGCCCTCAGTTTCTCCTCGGTTTCTTCGAAGTCCATGCAGACGCCAGGCTCACCGTATCGAACAGCGCCGTGCACCAGGAATTCCATCGCGAGCAAGCTCTTGCCACATCCTGCGCTGCCACACACCAGGGTGACACGACCTTTCGGCAGGCCACCCCCAGTGACCTCATCTAGTCCTTGTATTCCTGTCGGGGCCTTGGCGAGCGATGGGCGAACGACTTTCGACCTGGCGCGGGACATGGCGAGACTCCTGAATCGAGATTTGCGCTTTGGACTAACTCATGCATCGTATCCTCCTCTTTCCCTCGATACAACGAATTTGCCACCAGAGAAGGGCCCAGCGAGATCGCGAGGTTCCGACGGCTTGTTTTTTGCCCGTCAGCCGCGGCCCGCGCGTTGCCGCGTAGAGGGCAGGATGCCGAGAGAAATTGCGCACGTTTTTCGTAGCTCCCTGCCAAAAAACCGCCTGTATTGCTGCAACACTTATTTAGGGCTGGCTCAAGGAGAAGACTTCCGAGGGTGGGGTGGCGACGTGGGAATGACTGTAGAGGATTGCCAGCCAGCACATTCAGAAACCGCCGTGCAAAACGCTTTCGAGCGACTGAATTCCGTCGCATTTATTCCGAGGGAAAACGGCAGGGCCGGTCACAACCGGCGGGGCATCCACAGTCCCCCGCAGAACCCCGGCAAATTCTTAGGAGCCAGAGGATTGGGGGTGATTCCTAGTGGCTACGGAGGACATTCCACAACGAGTGGTGCACCTCTAATCCCCCATCGTAATTAATGAATCCCTTCCTCCTGAATCGATTCATGAACAGATTGACCCGTGGGCGCGTGGTCCCCACCATTTCCGCCAGAACCTCGTGACTTAGAATGGGAATCTCCGCAACGGGTGGGCCTTTTCTATCCAAGTGGGCGAGCCGCAAAAGCACCCGCGCGAGCCGTTGTTCCGCAGTGGAGGTCAGGAGATGCGCCACGTGATCCTGGTAGTTCTTGACGCTGGACAACAGATACGAGACGAGGGAATTGGACATCCTGTTCTTTTTGCGGAGCATTTCGAGCATCTTCTGCTTTTTGATGGTGCGTATGGAACTGGCCGTCAACGCAACAGCCGTGGACATACGAAGCGGGTAACCTGCGAGGCAGAGCTCGCCAAAAAAATCACCCACCCCCAGAATGGCGGTAACTGCTGGGGGTTGATGCTTCGATTGGGTCGAAAGGCGCACCCCTCCCTCCTGAATGTAAAAGAGGGTGTAGGCATGCGTCCCTTGCTTGTAGATATTTTGTTTGCCCCGATAGTGGGACACCTTGCCGCCCAGGCTGGCTCCTGAATTAAAACCACCAAGGCGGGAGGCGGTTTGGTTCCTGCGTTTCATAAGACGCTCCGCTTCTACCCCATGCTGTTCTTGATGCGCGGGTTACCGGCGGCTGCATACTAGAATGTCGCCCGACTCTTCAAAAAGGCTAGTTCTTGCTTGACACCATGGTTTTGGACGATGCTGGTTGGCGCAGCCAGTTCAGTAATGATTTCATTATCGGTGGAAATCCAATTGCGTTGACCATGGCCATCCAATCGCGTCTGAAGTCAGACGTCCACCCCCGTAGCAATTCTTGTGCCGGATGAATCGATACTCTAATCATCTGAGAAACTGCGGTTAGAAGGAGCAACCACTTCGGACGGGAAACGGTCCACTGGAGCACAGTCCGCCAAGGACTGCTCCAGGTTTTCAAGGAAGCCCGCAAACCACGAATCGATCTGCGACTGGAGTTACGGCGAGCCGGGTTCGTGCCATCGAGTGAGAACACGCTGTTCATTGGAAGGGCGGTCTCGACCCGGTTCGGCGCTGATGATGGTTCTTTCCCAACTATCTGGAGCTGGGGCTGAGGTGGAGCAGCCGAAGAAGCGGTTGCGAGCATTCGCTTCATTGTTGCAATAAGCTCAGCGGCAGGGCCAGATTCGCACGCAATCGACTCCACAAGGACTCTTTCGCCCTGTCGCGGCTCCATCCCTGGAAAAACGGGAACCAAATAATTCATGGAGAGTGATGCGTCCAGCTTCTTTCCTGGGACAGCGCTCCCCTCGCATTCCGCTACAGTTGTAGCAAAGCTGTTTTCTGCACTGGGCGTATGGCCCTCCATTGAAAAAGCCGCTGGCGCCGGAGGCCATTTCGCTTCATGTGCCTCAAGCGAGCGCGCCTCGTCGTGCTTGACCGGTTGCGCAAGCTCCATGGCGAAGGCGGGTTGGAGGATAGTGAGTTTACTGTCCATGGGATTGCTCATACTGGAGGGCGTGATGATTGGACCGAAATCGTCCAACAAGAAGTCTCTGGCGGCCTCTTCGACCATTGGCGCAGGCACCGGTTTGAGCTGTTCAACATAGGCGTTAATCAGTGCGTGCTCGCAGAGAAGATTCATCACGCGAGGGATCCCCCGTGAATAAAAGTGAACCGCTTCCACAGCGTCGGAGGCAAAGACCGAATCGCCCGTCGCGCCACTGATGCGCAGCCGTTCTGCAATGTAGCCGCGGGACTCCTCGAGGGTGAGCGGCGCGGTGTTGCAGCGGAGAGCAATGCGTTGTCGAAGTTGCCGCATTTCCGGGCGTTGGAGCTTCTCTTTAAGTTCTGGCTGGCCTACAAGCACGATTTGCAACAGTTTTTCAGAGGCAGTTTCCAGATTGAGCAGAAGGCGAACCTCCTCCAGCAACTCGAACGACAAACCTTGAGCTTCATCTATGATCAGTACCGGGGTTTCGCCGGCGCGAAATCGCTCAACCAGCCACTGGTTCAGCCTCAGAAGCATGTTGCCATTTAGTCTGAAATCAACGGGGACTCCAAAATCGCTAAGTATGAAATCAAAGAGGTGGTTGACGTTCAAGTGCGAATTAAAGACGAACGCTGTCGGCATTCTCCGATGGCGCAGCCAATCGAGGAGGTAGTTGATCAGCGTTGTTTTACCCGTTCCTACCTCGCCCGTCAGCAAGATACAGCCCTTGCGGTTCTGCACCCCGTAGGTCAGCTGATCCAGCGCCTCTTGAGTGTGTCGAGTTAAGTACAGGAATCGAGGATCGGGATTAATGTTGAAGGGATTTTCGTGCAGTCCAAAGAAATTCTTATACATGGTTGTTCAATCATGCCTTCGAGCTCTGCTTTGACTTCTCCCCTGCAGAGTCTGTCGTCAGTCAGTTCTTGGAGGGGTGCCCTTCTTGAAAACTTCTCCCCGTCGCTCCCCTCCAATGAAAGGGGCGCCTCCCAGAGTCCTGCTCATGATTGTGGCCTTGAATGGCGAGCGCAGCGAGCTGCGCGGCCCGCTCGATCAGCTTACTTTCACTGGGGCTTGGACTTCGTGGAAAGCAACAGTACACCTCGAACGTGCCAAGCAGTTCCTCGCTTGCCGAGAGAATTGCCGTGCACCAAAAAACAGAGAGTCCAAAATGCGCCGCACTCTTCGCGATTGTCTGCACGGTGTGCTCCTCGTCATCCGAGAACAACACCAGCGACACAATATTGCCCACTTGAAGGTCAAGCTCTGTGCAGATCTTATCCAGCACGTGAGCGAGCGGGGCCCCAGTGGAAATCAAATCGAGCAGACTTCCTTCGCCCACCAGCAGGGTCTGTATGGTATCTGATTCTGGTCTATACAAAGGAAACCCCTTTTGACCTTCAATCGTCAATCGATCGCCTACACGGCGTTCTTCAGAGCATTGCGCCGGTATACGATCATCCCCAACCCTGCCAAACCAAACAGCAGAAGCGTTCGGGAGCCAGGTTCTGGAGTAATAACCACAGGAAGGACACCAATGTCACCATCCCCGTGGTTCCTGTCGTGATGGCCTCTGACCTTGTCTTGCCCCCACCCAAAAGCGTTACCATGATTGGACTCGAGATCAAACAAGTTCACCTGATGGTCGCTTGAGCGCGGTCCGAAGTTCCATAGCCCGTCGCGATTTGAAATCTTGCGTTCTCCTCTTACATTGTTCATCTTGACCGCAGGATTAAACTCGCCAGGAAATCCTTTCAGTTCGAGGGTGCTGGCGCTGAAATTGGGATAAGCAGACGAACCCTGCAGCGTTCTCTGATCCCGTAATCTCTGCGAGCGCGCTGAATTACTGCTTCCCTGCGCAAAATCTGATGGAATTCTGTCGGCAATCGCGGGCACAGAGGTCAAGAGCAGTCCCGCTAAGATGTATAGTCCATTTCTATGTTTCACTTCGATTCTCCTTGGTTCTGCTGGGGCACCCTGCTTTCAGCACCTCCCACATTCTAGACTCTCAGGAATTAATGTCTGTTCACTTTCGCACCCATTGCTCTTCACGGGTTCCCGCTTGCTCAACAAATTCATCGCGTTGGATCCTCATTTCCTCCTCCGCGATAGAGCGGATAACCTCACTCCAGAAATCGGTCCATTTGTGTTCGATCCGATCAATGAACCGCTTTAAGCCACCAAATGCCGGACCCAAACGCATTGTTCTGCCTCCTCCTTGGTCATTGTTCGGTTAGCGGGAGCCCGATCTTCCTCCCGACCTGGGAGCGAAACGAGCCACGCTGTGGCCCAATCGTGCTCGTTGCGTCTCGCAATTGCAGGCACCAGCGTAGAAGCTGCCCGATCGCGTGGCTGTTCACTTTTGTACAGGGATTGAGGTGTCTTGATGGGGCAGGGTCACTCTTGGTTAGTCGAGTTCGTGGACAAGTCAATTGCCCTTCTCCGGTCCTGCCGGCGCAAGACGTAAGGAATGACGTATGCGGCGCAGCACAGTCCCATCAACCAAGCGGCTCGAGCTTGGTAGCGATCATTAACACCCGATAGCGCCCCGGTTACAAGAGCGTTTGCAAACAAGAAAATCAGCGTCAGAACAAAGAGCTGATTAGCCATTCTTACTCGACGACGTCCTGTAAACAGTGCCACCAAGCTGACACCAAGAGAACACCAGAACACCGCAGCGTATATGGGCGTCACTCTATACGCATCCATCGCCAATTTGCCCATCGATTGCCTCGAAAGCAAATATTTCGATACCTCCCCAGGATAGAGCTCCCGAAAGCCCTCGAACTCCGGGCCGATTCGAAGGGCATAATTCCCTGAGCCCGCGGTGAAGGCGAAAAACTGACGGAACATCTGCCGCACACACTCCACGACGAATCGTACCGGGTAGTGCCGAATGGTTCCGGAGACGATTCTGCTCGCCTCGCTCCCTGCCCTGCTCCAACCGCCCATTTCTTTCAGGAGTGGATGCGAGCCCCATAGAAGCTCCTCCGAAGTCTTGGGCAGGTTGTGGAGATATTTGCAGGCAGTGAACTGCTCGATTCCGCAGCGTTGTTGCAAATAATCGGCCGCCAAGCCGCTCTCGAGCAGCCTGCCGAACAAGAAGACAGGTTTTCCCGGAGAGAGAGCAAATCCATAGCCCGAGCGCCAGTTCGATAGCACAAGCAAGGCAGTGACGGCCATGATGGGCACGAGCACATACGCGACTATCCCTTTTATGGATCGAGCCGGCCAGAACTCCCGGAACGCGCCAAAGGCCCGCAAAACGAGAATTGCCAGCAGAAGCAGAGTCACCGCCAGCAGATGCGTTATGTGAGTTCCAATCGAAATACAAAAGACGCCGGAAATAAGAACTGTCCGTTCGAGGGAAATCTTTGCATCATAAAGAAGCAAGAAAAGTGAGAGGAAGGCCAAGCCGGTGAATACATCAGGCATGATCTGACCGACAAACCAGGGGAGCGTTGTTCCAAAGGCCAGAAACACCATCAGCCCCAGAAAGATCGGGCCACGATGCCCTGATGGCGCATGTTCCCGGACAATGAAATTGAACGCGGAATGCAGAATGAAAATGACAATGACGGTCTGGGCTATCACGACCAGCCAAGGAGAGCTTCCCAGGCTGACAAGCCGGATGAAGATGCTGTAACCGATCGTCCGGTAAATCGGTGACTGCAAATCGAAACTTACCCAGAGATATTGCGAGGAGTCAGGGTAGAAGACAGGGTAGCCATTGAAAACGGCGACCCAGAGAAACATGTAACTCGAGATCGCAAGCAGAAAGGAGTAATTTACATCTTGCCGAACTTCTGAGTTGCTATTTGTGAGCTGCGGAGATGGGCTAATAATAGACAATGGCGACTCTCCGCGACGACGTATCAGCAGTTCCTAACCTTGATTCGGTTGGAAATTGCACCAAGTTTGCAGCGTGGTCGACACAGACTGCCTTCTGTGCAATGGCAATCTGAGGCGGAAAACCACTCGGGTACTTACTCATGGGATCAGCCCGAGACACGTTATCTCACGGATGTTGCGAAGTTTCTACAGCAATGGTGCATCTGTCAAAGGGGTTGCCGCCAATTTGTCGGCCTGACCAGATCATCCAGATCAAAGTGGGACCAGTTCTTGACTGGAAAGCACATTCCGGAACAACGCACTCATGGGATAATGCGGCAGTCACAGGAGCCACAGCGGGTGAGAAAACAGAGATCGTCATTCGAGGGTTTCTGGGATCGGCCGTTGCCGGAACTGTTCCAACAGCTGCGGGCAACTCCGGCCGGGCTGACGACCGAGGAGGCCGGCCGCAGACTGCGTCGTTATGGCCCCAACAGCATGGTCCGGGAGTCACGCTTCGCCGGGCTACTCAGTTTTTTCCGTTTCTTCGCTAATCCCCTCGTTATTATCCTTGTTATTGCCAGCGGCGTGTCTCTGGCACTCGGAGAGCGCGTTGGTGGGCTGATCATCATTGCTATCGTACTGTTCAGCGTACTCCTGAATTTCTTGATGGAATTCCAGGCTCGCCACGCGGTGGAGGATATCCAGAAGCAGATCGCCATAACAGCTGCTGTGGTCCGGGATGGACGGGAACAAGAACTTCCGACAGTCGAACTGGTTCCGGGAGATATTATCCGGCTCAACGCGGGAGACCTGGTGCCAGCGGACGCCCGCCTACTGGACGTAAAGGACCTGCACGTTCGCGAGTCCGTGCTCACTGGGGAGTCATTGCCAGTCGAGAAAGCGGTGACTGACCTTTCAAAGGAGAAACACGGCGTCGCAGATGCGAGTAACAGTGTTTTCCTGGGTACTGCCGTTCAGACTGGGATCGGTACTGCAGTCATCGTCTGCACAGGGAAAGATACCGCTTGCGGTGAGATTGCGAATCGTCTGGCTATGCGGCCACCGGAGACAGAGTTTGGCCGAGGCATACGCCACTTCGGAACGATGCTCACATGGGTAACCATGCTACTCGTCCTATTCGTGCTACTGGTAAACATCCTTTTCCATCGTCCGATACTGGAATCTTTCCTTTTTTCTATCGCCCTTGCAGTCGGGATGACACCTGAAATGATGCCCATGATCATCACAGTGACACTAGCTCAAGGCGCGAAGCGGATGACCAGGAAGAAGGTTCTGGTTAAGCAACTGGCGGCAATCGAGGATTTTGGCAGTGTGAATATTCTCTGTACCGACAAGACCGGCACACTCACCGAAGGCGAGATCGTGCTTGACCGGCACGTAGACTTCCAGGGTCAAGATAACGAAAACGTCCTGCAGTTCATTTATCTAAACAGTCACTTTGAGGCGGGCATCAAGAGCCCCCTCGACGATGCAGTCCTGAAGCACGAAGCCCCATCCATTGTGGGATATGACAAGGTGGACGAGATCCCTTTCGACTTCAACCGCAAGCGTCTTTCCGTGGCGGTGCGACACGCTGACGACTACCTTCTTATCACCAAGGGCGAGGCGGAGAGTGTCTTTGCCATAAGCGAAAAGGTGACCATCGATGGCGTTCCTCAGCCGTTTGACGACAGCCGACGGGCAGAGGCAGAAGAGACACTCAAAAAACTGAGCGCAGATGGATACCGGGTGCTTGGTGTGGCAGTGCGGAAGGTGGAAAAACAGGAAGTGTTCACTGTGGCAGCCGAAAACGCTATGACTCTGGTCGGCTTTGCGGCCTTCCTTGACCCACCGAAGGAGGGGGTCCTTTCCGTCCTGAAGGCGCTGAAACAGGATGGCATTTCTGTGGTCGTAATGACCGGCGACAACCAGTACGTGACGCAGAAAATCGCCCGCGACGTCGGGCTGGACGCAGACCGCATTCTCATAGGAAATCAGGTTGACACGATGGACGATGCCGCTTTGGCCTACCAAGCGGAGAATGGCGCCATCTTTGCTCGTGTCTCTCCCGAACAAAAGAATCGGGTGATCCTCGCTCTTAAGGCACGCGGGCACGTCGTTGGCTACATGGGTGATGGAATCAACGACGCTCCGTCGCTGCACACCGCGGACGTTGGGATTTCCGTTGTGAATGGAGTGAACGTGGCCAAGGATGCTGCCAAGATCATCCTCCTCGAAAAGGATCTCGCGGTTGTGAACGATGGCGTACTCGAGGGGCGACGTTCGTTCGCAAACATCATGAAGTACATCATCATGGGCACGAGTTCGAATTTCGGCAATATGTTCAGCATGGCCGCGGCATCACTCTTCCTGCCGTTTCTGCCGATGCTCCCAAGCCAAATCCTGTTGAACAATTTTCTCTATGATGTCTCGCAGGTCAGCATCCCCACGGACAACGTTGATCCCGCCATGGAGCAACGGCCCAAACGATGGCAGATTGGATTTATCCGGCAGTTTATGATGATCATCGGCCCGATCAGCTCAATTTACGATTTCCTTACGTTTGGGGTGCTGCTTTGGGTGTTCCATGCTTCTGCAAACGAATCGCTTTTTCACACCGGATGGTTCGTGGAGTCCCTAGCGACACAAACACTTGTGGTATTTGTGATTCGGACGGCTGGCAATCCTCTCAAGAGCCGGCCCAGCCGGCCTTTGCTGATCAGTGTGTTGGCCATCGTGGCTGTTGCGGTTGTACTTCCGTATACCCCACTTGGGGGCTTGCTGCGGTTTACGCCGCTGCCAATATCACTCTTGGCCGCGATTGGGCTCCTCGCGGCGACCTACCTGTTCCTCGTGCAGGCCGTTAAGTCCTGGTTTTATCGCAGACACGCGCTGCTTTGATGGGTGCAGCTGAGAAACGCATATGGCCGCACAGGCTTCCGATTGGCCCCGCTTAGACAACTGTTCCGAACAGCCACCCGATGCCTGCAGTCACCGCCATGGCTAGGGCACCCCAAAACGTGACGCGTATTGCGCCGATCGTCACTCCTGCGCCACCCACTCGTGCAGCCAATCCCCCTAGAAGAGCGAGGAACATCAGTGAAGTGCCAGCTACAAATGGGATCAAACCCGCCCCCCTGGACCGCCGCAGTGACCAAGAGAGGCATGGTAGCTGCCACAGCAAAGCTGCCGGCCGATGCCAGCGCCGCCTGAAGCGGACGCGCACGGAAGCTTTCAGAGATGCCGAGTTCGTCGCGGGCATGCGCGCCTAACGCGTCATGCATCATCAACTGTTTGGCGACCTGCTTCGCAAGCAAAGGATCGAGCCCGCGAACAACGTAGATTGCCATTAATTCTTTGTGCTCTCCCTTATCGTCTGATTTCAGTTCCGCGCGCTCGAGCTCCAGTTCGGCCTCTTCTGTGGCTGCCTGTGAGTGGACCGACACGTACTCACCGGCAGCCATCGACATGGCACCCGCCACCAGACCGGCAACGCCTGCGACCAAAATGTTGCTGTGAGTCGCATGTGCCGCGGTGACTCCGAGCACCAGACTCGATGTGGAAAGAATGCCGTCGTTCGCGCCCAATACCGTTGCCCGCAGCCAACCGATGCGTCCCGTCCGGTGTAGTTCCTTGCTGTGCACAGGAATCTTGAGGTCTCCTTAATCTGAGAACCGCTCAAAACTACGATTCAGCCTCTTGTTCGGGTGGATCCTCTTTTGGCCCAGATGAGAATTATTCTTCCGCAAATTCTGGATTTGAAGCGGGAGGTTTCACTCATTCCTAAAGATCAATCGGCCACTCACATTCTTACTGGGGTAAATGGTATAACGCTGGTTACTTGGTGACCCGCATCCGTGTGCGGATGGGACAACCAGCTTCACCGGACAGTCCTCGGTTCCCTCATCAGTGAATCTTGGGACACCGGGCGGATTGACAACTCCTCTCGCATTCGTCGGCTGGAACTCTCCCCTCAGATAGGCATCAATGTTATCTTCCATTTCGACGGGAAATCGCGGCGCGGGACCTAATAACTTTTCCTGGTAGACTTTCAGGATAATTTCTCTAAACAGTGGGAGCGCGGCCAGAGCGCCGGTTTCTTTCCTGCCCAGCGAGCGGTTGTCATCAAAGCCAATGCGCACCGCCACCGTGATTCCGTTGGGCCCAAAGGTGGACCCCACAAATAGAGCATCCCGGTAATTGTTCGTTGTGCCGGTCTTACCCATCACTGGAATGGGGAAAAAGTGCGAATCAAGCGCGTGCGCGGTGCCGGATGGAATGCGCACGACCCCGCGGAGCCCTTCCTGAATCATGGACAATTCAAAATCGTTGCCGTTCGGCAAACAGCAGGGCGGATGGTACCTGTAGATGACCGCTCCCCTTGTGTGTTGAATTCTATCAATTATGTGTGGCTCGCCGGGCATTCCCCCTGCCATCAGCCGGTAGGCGTTTGCTAGTTCCACCAACGTGACTTCGGAAGCCCCAAGGGCCGTCGTAACGTAGGGCTGTAACTTTGTTCGGACGCCCAGGTCTTGGGCTGTATTCAACACAGAATCAATCCCAATCTGTTCGGTGACCCAGACGGCCGCGGCGTTCCTCGACTCGGCCAGCGCTCGCCGGACTGGGATTATGCCCTCAAACTTATTGTCGAAATTGGAGATCCATTTAGGAGGACGGTCTGCGCCCGTTTCCACGGAGATGGGTTCGTCGGGCACGGGAGTATCCAGATCGAGAGCGCCTTGGCGAAAAGCTGCCAGATAAACAAAGGGTTTCATCGCCGAGCCTGGTTGGCGCTTCGATTGAGTCACCCGGTTATAGTCGCTGTACGCGTTGTTGTGGCCCTTGTAGACCTCTCGGCCACCTGCCTCGGCCAGGATGCCGGCGTCACTGTTTCGAAGAACGACCACAGAACCTTGAATCAGCCCCTTGCTCTGGGGATGCCGCTTCTCATAGAGCTTCAGGCCGTTCTCCAACGCCACATTCGCAATTTGTTGGATACGGTGGTCAACAGTTGAATATACCTGGATGTGGCCTTCGAGAAGCTGGTCAATTCCCATCTCGGAGCCGAGGTCAAGAGCAAGTGGTTTGAGTTCCTCGAGAGTCGTCTCTACGGCCGCAGGCGCTTCTACTGGTTCATTGGCATGAGCAGCCACCCTAATTGGCGCTAACTCGAGGCGCTGGGCGACCTCCGCAGGAAGGAAGTGATTCCCCACCATGAGGTTCAATATCTGATTTCTCCGACGCATGGGTTTTTGAAGGTTTTCTACAGTGGGTGCGTATTCCGCAGGCGACTTTGTGATACCAGCCAGCACCGCCGCCTTGTCAGCGTCATCCAGAGTGAACGTCTCAATGGGCTTATGAAAGTAGTATTCTGAGGCTGCTGCAAAACCATATCGGCCATTCCCCAAGTAGACAAAACTCGCATAGCGCGCGAAGATCTCTTCCTTGGCCCGGCGTTTGGACCCGTACTGCTTCCGCATCTCTGCCTCGATCCACAAGGAGAGACGAATAGTCTCTATCTTCAGCAGGAGTTTGTTCGTGCCAGGCACTCCGAGGACAAACGCGAGAACCTGCGAGAATATGCCCTCATGCTGAAGCGAATTGCTGTTTTTTGTGCTGGAAAGTTTTTGCAGGAAGTAGCAGCGTACGAGCTGCTGGGTGATCGTGGAGCCTCCTTGAGGAAACACGAGCGGGTGCTTGGAAGCATCTTCATCCTTGAACGTTGTGAAATGCGCGGCCAAGGCTCGAAGGTTTGTCTTGGCCAGCAAACGAAAAAAGACCGAATAGTCCACCCCTGAATGTGAGAAAAAGTTCGCGTCCTCGGCCGACAATATGGCTCCGCGCACGACAACAGGCATATCCTCATACTGGAGGACGTCCCGGCGTTCCCGTCCCAATTCGATGAGCACGTGACCATTCGCGTCGTAAATATGACCCGTTGTGGGAGGGTCGAAACGAACAAATCCATCTAAATCGGGGAGGTTTGTACGATTGAAGTTGACGTAGAACACTGTGAGTACTGTGAAGATTACCGGAACCAGAACGATTCCGGCGACCACACGGCAAGCAATGCGGGCTGTGCGATTTCCCCGCACAACGACAAATGCCCTGTGAAATAGGGCAGGGGCCTGTCGAATGAGATCTCTAGTATTCAGCATGCGATCTGCCACTTCCAAAGTGCCAGATGGCCTTTTTGTTATGCCATTTCGCGCGCGAAGTCCGAATGACTCGTGAACCGGATGACAAGACCGTCAAAGCAAGCTGTCGGGCCTATCCGATACGCGGCGCATTGAAAATGGCGCCACATCACCTCAGGCAGGATCAGATCCTCCCTGGGCTCATCGACGTCTTATGCTAAGGAGCTTCGGCCTCTCACCAGATGGAAGACGAGAAGCACGATGCCCACAACGAGGACGATGTGAATGAAACCAGCGGTAACGTGAAATGCGAAAAATCCAAGCAACCAAAGGACAATCAAAACTGCGGCGATTAGTCCTAGCATGTCACTAACTCCTTCTATCTCGGAACGCGCCAATCAGAAATCCTGTGGTCACGCCCAGCACGGATCCCGACCTCTCCTTGGGCTCGTGCTTGTGCTGATAATCCTGTCAGATCCGGAATTTAAATACTGTCCGATATGGGTCAGAGACGCTTATTTCGGGAAACTTCTTCTTTTCACTATCTATGCAGCTAAGAACATATTTTGTGACATTAAGGGTACAAAGTCATGGAAGGTAGAAAGAAAAAGAGCCGGCTCGGGGTTAAAGCCGGCTCCTTTAGGGGGTGAGATTACTGAAGAGAGGTGGTGGCAGCGACAGGCTGCAGGCTAAGGGTACCGATTTTGGTACCGATCACTTCGCCCGAGACAACCAACTCGACGCGACGATTTTGTTGACGGCCTTCGGCGGTATCGTTTGACGCTATCGGCCGAGTCTCGCCGAAACCCGTCGCGGTGGTCGAAGATTCCGGGATGCCTTGCTGCGTTAGATAGTTGCGTACGCCTTCGGCTCGCTGTTCTGAGAGCTCTTGATTGAAAAGTTCAGTGCCGACGCTGTCGGTGTTGCCTTCGATGGCCAGCTTGAGGGATGGATAGGCAAGCACGATGCCGGATATTTTGGCGAGTTTCTCGCGTGCCAACGGACGGAGCGTATACTTGCCGGTGTCGAAGAGCACATCCGACATATTCACGACCAATCCGCGCGCGGTGTCACGTGTTTCCAGGATCAGGTTAAATTGCTGAAGGAGGCGGACGCGAAGAGCTTCGCGGTCCTGAATGGCTTGTTGAAGCTGAGCATCGGATGAGGCTGCAGCGGCGCGGTCCCGGTCGGAATTCGCTTCGGCGACCTCTTGCTGTTGCTGGGCGTTGTTGCGGGCTTTTTCTGCGTCGGCTTGGGCGCCAATGGCCTGCTGGGCAGCAGCCTGCGCGTTGAGATTCTGGCGATCCGCTTCATTGCGTTGTTCAACGGCAACAGCGGTAGTGGCTTCGGCATTGACTCGGCGCTCCGATTCCTCATTGGCACGGTCCTTTGCGGAGGCTTCACGGTCGGCTCCCGCGCTGCGTTCGGCCTCGGCGCGTTCTTCGTCGATATGCTTCACGGAGATTTCGCGGGAGTCTTCTGCCGTCTGCACAACTTCGCGTGACATGGAAATGAGCGTTTTCTTGTTTTCATGCTTCGTGGTGGCGACGGCATCCGCCTCGTCCATCTGGTGAACGGCCTTTTCGTAGCTTGGCGCCGCGTATCTTTCTGCTCCCGCAGATTGCGCGATCCGCAGAGCGTTGCGTGCTTCATAAAATTCCAATGGTAAGTTGGCGCTGAGGACCACCGGGTCAAACTTATAGCCCGTGGGTATGTAGCCGCCGCGATCGATCAATTCATACTTGGCATCTACAACCTCAGTAGCGCCAACGGTGTCCGAGCGAATCGCGTTCTCTAGGACCACGACGTTGCTGGGGCGACGCACAGCATAATAGGGTTCCGCTGTAACGATTAGCGCGAAAGCCTGAAGATCAGTGGTCACATCCAACTTGCTCCGGCGGTTATTCCCCACCAGCACCTCGCCGATGTTCACTGGGCGGCCTTCTGGAGAAATTGCCCACAGCACATATGTCAGATACTCGCTACCAAAACTCGTAGGCTTGTCCAGTCCAGAAAATTCGACTTCGATTTCCAGGGCCCCCCGCTTGCTTTCAACTTTGGCCTCACCCGCCGCGGCGGGCATCAAATCAGTACCCAGAAAATTGATCTTTGTGGCCCCACTGCGGTGTCTATAGCTCACCGCCTGGGTGGTACGGCTCACCACATTGATCCGATATGTCGGTGTTGGGTTGCGGGAGTCGGCCGGAACTTGTGTCTGGGTCTGCGCTTGTGCTGATGCACAGAGAGTCATTGCGACGGCCAGGATGGTACCTTGGATCTTGAACATGAGGCTCCTTCCAAAACTACGAGCCCCGAGTATCAAGCCTTTTTCGCCTCAATACTGTGCGATAGTGCACCTTTCGCAAGAAAGACTACAAAAGATTAATGCGATTGTTTCAAGAACGGTTTGGCGCAGGGGTGCCGCGCGATGGGAGCATAACGATAAGTGTATAAATTCCCAGCGTAGTCCCAAAGGGGAGCTCAGAAACCGATAAGAAAGCGGCAAGGAGCGCCAGCAAACGTGCTGGCCGCTGATTGGCCAAGAGAGCCAGACCAGCCAAAAGGCCGAGGATTCCGCATACACACGTCAAGACCACGAAGCCCGCATAAACGATGTGAAAATCACCCATCAACGCAAAGGGATTGGGTACACGATTCAGGAGGGCACCAAACATGAGCGTGGCCGTTCCGCTAAACAGAACCAGACAAATTCCCATGATGAGGCGGAAAATCCCATATACGAGCCAGCAAACGCCCAAGATTCGCCGATTATCACTCAGTTCGCCGACTTGTGATTCATCCAGTGACATCGCTGACTCCCGATCATTGCTTGCGCTCTCTTGATCTGTACGAGATTAGTAGCTCTTCCCGCGTCTTCTGTCTGTCCATTTTAGTACAACCGCCGCGGCAAAGAGGAGGCGCGCTTCAGTTCCTTGCGACTCTACCCGTTCTGATGGCCTCATTTGCCCCGAGCCAATACCCTATGTCTCCGGTGAACCCCTGGGAGGGTAAGAACGGAACTTTTCGAGAGGATCTTTTCTATTGGTTCAATGTCTTCCCCAATTGTGTGCCACGTTTTCGCGAACGTCTGGAAGACATTCCTCTGCTTGTGACTGCATTCCTTCGAGAATTCGAGCAGAAAATGGGCAAGACAGTTCGCAGCGTATCCCCCAGGGCGATTGACGAACTAAGGCTCTACCCGTGGCCGGGCAACATTCGGGAATTGAGCAATACCATTGAGCGCGCGGTCATCGTGACTACCGGCGAACGGCTTAATCTTCAACTGCCCAAAGCGTCGATTGTTGCAAGTACCCGCACGCTGAAGGAAGCGGAGATTCGGCACATTCTTTCCGCACTCGAGAAGACCCGCTGGCGGATCAAGGGCCCGCAAGGCGCGGCGATGATCCTCAGCATGAAGCCCTCAACTCTTTACACCAAGATGCGGCTCTGCACATTCCCACCCGGCACGAAAAGAGCGTGACCCTTTGCTGAAGGCAAAATGATGTCCTTAGAAGATCACACGGGAAATCTATTTGCACGCCATACCCGAAGATCAGCGCCGGGCGGTGGCGAGCGTTGAGGCGCTTGTATTTGGACCCAATCGGACTCAAGTTGCGAGCGCTTCACAACCAGGTACGTAGGTAAGCTGATGAGCGGCCTGAGACATAGGTAACACATTGTACCGGACACATAGGTGACACTTTCTCCTCGTAAAGGGGAGGGAGCGATGCCTTGGAAGGAGTGTTCGGTCATGGATGAAAGACTGCAGTTTGTGGCTCGCCGGCTAGCCGGCGAGGCGATGGCGGAACTTTGCAGGGAGTTTGGGATTTCCCGAAAGACGGGCTACAAGATCTTCGATCGCTACCAGGAATGCGGCATTCAGGGGCTCACCGATCGAAGCCGACGTCCGTATCGCTATGCCAACCAACTTCCGTTCCAGGTGGAGAACTACATCTTGAACGTGAAGCGGGAGCACCCCAGCTGGGGTGCGCGCAAAATCCGTGAGCGCTTGCTGCGCCGGTTCTCCGGTATTCCCATCCCGGCCAAGAGCACCATCCACGCGGTGCTGGATCGCTACGGCCTGGTGGAGCGCCGCGGTCGCGTGCGTCGTCGCGCCCAAGGGACGCCACTGTCGTTAGGCCAGTGCCCCAATGAGCTGTGGTGCACCGATTACAAAGGCGAGTTCTTGCTCGGCAATCACCAATACTGTTATCCGCTGACGGTCACCGACCACGCCAGCCGGTTTCTGCTCACCTGTGAAGCCCTTTCTTCTACCCGGGAAGAGTACGCTTTCACTGTGTTTGAGCGGCTTTTTAAAGAGCGTGGCCTGCCCGCCAACATCCGCAGCGATAACGGTGTGCCCTTTGCTTCCGCACACGCGCTATTCAACCTGAGTAAGCTGGCGGTGTGGTGGCTGCGCCTGGGCATTGGCATTGAGCGTATCCAGCCGGGCCACCCGCAGCAGAACGGCCGTCACGAGCGCATGCATCTCACGCTGAAGAAAGAAGCCACCAAGCCCGCTGCTGGGAATTTCCTGCAGCAGCAGGCCAGGTTCGACAAGTTCATCGAGGTCTTCAACAACGAACGTCCTCACGAAGCTCTGGACATGAAGTGTCCGGCGGAGGTCTACCAACCTTCTTCGCGACCCTACATCGGACTGCCGGACATCGACTATCCCCTGCACGACAAAACCATCGTGGTCACCCGTTGCGGCCGCATCTGTCTGGGCAAGAAGAAAATCAATTTCAGCCAGGTCTTTGCCGGTCAGGCCGTGGGCATCCAAGAAGTCCACGACGACATCTGGCTGGTGAGCTTTATGGATTATGATCTGGGATACTTCGATCTGGAGACTCGGGTGCTCGAACCGCTCGAAAATCCGTTCGGTCCAAAAGTGTTACCCATGTCTTAGGTACGTTGTGTCACCCATGTGTCCGGGCCGGACCTTGATTGAAGTGGTCGGGGCGATTGGATTTGAACCAACGACCTCCTGGTCCCGAACCAGGCGCGCTAGCCAGGCTGCGCTACGCCCCGACTGTTGGACGCGGACTTGGAGTTGCTCCAGCCCGCGTGGACCTACAGAATAACATACCTGCCAAGTCGACACCTAGGGCCGCTCAGTGTCACCTTTTCCTCCGTCATTCCATCATGAAAGAAGCCGCCGGAGAGAGCGCTCTCTCCGGCGGGAAGTCGTACCCGTACAGATGATGCGTCTAGAATTCGTACCGCAACGCAAACTGCATGACGCGCGGATTGGTGGACAACCGCGTGTATTGTCCGAAGGTGGAACCGGAGTAGTCCATCACCGCGTTCACGCTGAGCGGATCGAACCGCACGGTGTTGAACACGTTGAACACTTCCCACCGGAATTGCAGGCTCTGGCCTTCACTCCAGGGCATGAGCCACCTCTTGGCCAGCCCCATGTCCATGGTGAAATAGCCGGGGCCGCGGAGATTGTTCCTCTGCCCTGCTTCGCCGGGGAACGGCTCGCGGAACGAGCTTTGTGCGGAATCGAAGTTGGAAAAAGCGCTCACAATCGAAGGATCGTTCGGATTGTGGAACGTACCCGTCTTCACTGGCGCGGTCTGATATGCATTACCCGAGAGGTCCCAGTCCGTTGGCCACTGGTATCCGTTGGTCACGTAGAAGGGGAAACCGCTCTCCCAGCGCGTCAGGCCGGTGAGCTGCCACCCGCCGATCAAGGCATCCATGGCTTTATTGGCATCTCTGCCAAAGGCCCTGCCTCGCCCAAAGGGCATATCTATGATCCAGTTTGCTGTGATCTGGTGGGTCGCATCGAAGTCCGATGGGGCGCGGAACTGCAGCGGATTCCACGCATTCTGAATCTGCGCGGCGTTCCCGCCGATGGTTCCGACTCTTTCCGCGTCAGAGGCCAGATCGATGGACTTGGAGTACGTGTAGTTGAAGTCGAATTGGAATCCATGAGACATCTTGTGCCGCAGCGAGAACTGGCCGGCGTTGTAGTTGGCCATGCCCATGGACTTGAACATGTACATGGTTGCGAATTGCGGATTGTAGAACGTGAATTGCCCGCCCTTCGGTAGATAGCCGCAGACCGGGTGGCCAGCCGTTCCGCAGTTGGGATCGGCGGCGCCCGCCACACTGGGAAGACCGCCATAGTCGAGGTTGAGCAATCCAGTGGTCTCGTTCAGATTGTTTCCGCAGAACAAGTCGTAAGCAGCTACTACCGGATTGGTGGTCGACATGACAAGCGGATTCCCGTTACTGTCGGTGCCCGTGCAGGAAGATATTTGATACGCATCGCCAGGTGCCAGTGGCGACATGATGTTCGCCCAGTACTGCGCTACGTTCGCTGGGAGCGTGGCCGGATTGAAGCTGGTCGTGGCTGCGAAGTTGCCACTAGCCAACTGTGGCCGGTAATTCTTCGCCAGCGCGGTCACTGCGGTGAAGTAGTCCATGCCCGTCCCCGGGTCCTTCAAGTTCAGAGGCGTGGCCACGTCCAACTGCGTCAGCAGTCGATGCGAGAGCCTCCCCACGTAAGCTGCTTCCACGGTGAACCCGCCCGGCAGTTCCCGTTGCACCGAGAAGTCGATGGTGTAGGCGTACGGCGTCTTCAGGTTCTTGTCGATGGTCGAGCCGATGTAGAACGTGCCCGTCGGGAAAGTCTCCGGGAAAACTGCTGGTGGAGAAGGCACGTAGATAGGATTCCCGTTGTAGTCCACGTAGGGGTTTCCACTGGGGTCCAAATTTGGCACAGTATGCATATTTGTAGCCCGTGGCGCGTTAGAAGCGTCCACGAATCCCGCGGGGTTGCTCAACTCCGTGGCGAGTCCGAACGATCCGTACTGGCTGAAGTCGTCCACCAGACCCTGGCCGAAGCGGTCGTACACCATGCTGAAACCGCCTCGTATGGCAGTCTTGCCAGTTCCAAACACATCCCCCAGCAACCCGCTTTTCATCTGCGGTGCCCAGGCAAAGGAGACGCGCGGCCCGAAATTCTTTGGATCCCAATTGTAGAAGCCGGGCTTGCCGTTTGCTTTCCCCGACCAGTCGTAGGTGATCAGCGGATCGAGGTTCGAAGGCTGCCCTGCATTGCCCTCGACTCCTCGATTCAGGAACCACTGGTCCATGCTGGTCGTCGGCGAAACCTGCAGCTTGTTCGTTTCCCAAGGCGGGGAGAATAGCGAATAGCGCAGCCCCAGCGTGAGCGTGAACGTTGGCTTCACCTTCCAAACGTCTTGCACATACATTTCATAGCTGTTGATGGCGAATCGTCTCTGGATTGCGCTTCCATCCGGCAAGGCGCTCCCGTCTCGCTGGAAGTTGTACCGGGCGTCCACCTCGGTCACCATCCCCAGCAAAGCCGTCATCGGAAAATCATAGGAGTTGGCGAAACTTGCATCTACCTGCGGAAACCCGCCATTTATCGGGTTCAGCGGTGAAGAAGACTTCTGCGCATATCCGGAAGTGGTTGTCCACGACGCGTTCGCGCTACCATCACTGTACGAGGTTTGATCGCTGATGCTGGGTGTCCGAATATACGCGATTTGCCCGCCGAACTGCAGAGTATGCTTGCCGTGAATCCAGGAGAGATCGTCGGTGAAGCTGTGCGTCGGCCTCTGGAAACTGTGTGTCCGGGTAATTGCCCCCGGAGGTCCGCCCTGGTCGTTCAGGCCGCGGAGGAGAATCCAATCCTGGTTGGAGTTCCCGATGAACCCAACGCTTTGCCGCACATATCCATAACGGAAGTTGTTAATCAGGTTTGACCGGATCACCCCGTTATAATTCACCACGAGTCCTTTGTTGTAGTTCACATCCGACTGCGACGGGGCCAAGCCAGGATAAAAAGGCGCCCCGGGTTGGCGTCATTTCGCAGCGCTCCCATAACAGAGACATGGTGTCTGGCATCTCGCGTGATGTTGTAATCCATCTTGGCAATGTACTCGTTCTTCTTCTCGGAGATGGGGGCACTGTAGTTAAAGCAAGTGTAGTTATATCCGTCCCCGCAGGCACTGCTGTTGGGACGTCGGCCAGGTATTCAGATATTGCAGAACCGTGGGGTATTCGGCCCCAGATGGAGTGGGTCCAACGAAGTGACTTGTGAGGGAGAAAGGGCGTAATGGGCCGAAGTCACTGTGTAGCTCTTCCCACTTAATCCCTGCACCGTTCCGCCAGGGCACACTTGCTCGGCCGTTTCGACCACGTTTCCGTTTGCATCCAGAATCGGCGCGCAGAGATACTGCATGACTCCGTCCCGCATCGCATTTGACGGAACCACATCCGTCACGCTCTGGGCTTCGGCACGGCGTGTCCCTTCATAGTTCAGGAACAGGAAGAGCCGGTCCTTCTTAATCGGGCCTCCCAGCGAGCCGCCAAAAATATTACGGATCAGTTTTGGCGCCTGGTTGCATTGTTTGTCGCTGAGAGGAGTGCCGTCGCCCAGGCAGGTGTCAATTTGAGCGGCCTTCACAAAATAATCATTCGCGCTCGTGTAGGTGTTCCGGTGGTATTCGTAAGCCGATCCATGAAAATTGTTGGTGCCGCTCTTGGTCACGAGTGACACCTGCGCCCCGGAGGAACCACCCTGGTCCGCATTGTAATTCGAGGTCGTCACGCGGAACTCCTGTACCGAGTCCAGCGTCACCGGCAGCACGGAAGTAAACGCTGCCCCGTAAACGTCATTCGCTTCAACGCCGTCCACCGTCACGTTGCTCTGATCGCTTCGAGCACCGTTCACAGCCCCGTTTCGCGTATCCCACGTCGGCACGTCCGTCCGATTCCCGGTATACGCCACGCCCGGCTGCAAGCTGAGCAGATCAGGAACGTTTCGGCCTTCCATCGGCAATTGCTTCACCTGGTTTTCATTGAAGGCGTTCCCGATTGACGCATCTGTGGTGTTGAGCGCTTCGGCTGCCGCGGATACTTCCACGGTCTGAGTGGCCGTGCCCACTTGCAGCATGACGTTCTGCGTCGCGGGCAAGTTCACCAGCAGTTGCAGGTTCGCCTGCACATACTTTTGGAAATTTTGCATTTCTATCGTCAGCGTGTAGTTGCCCGGCGGCAATGACAGGAAGGCATACTCTCCGGTGCTTCCCGTCGTTGTCGTGCGCTCATAGCCGGTCTGTGCGTTGCTTATTTTCGCTGATGCGCCGACAATGGCCGCACCGGATTTGTCCGTCACCGTCCCGCGCACAGACGTGGTGCCCGTCTGCCCGAATACACAACTGCTTCCCCACAAAACCATTGCTACAATGCCGATTAGAAATCGACTGGTCGAAGTCCAGGTCATGGACTGCTCCTTTCGAGAATCCCCAAAATGATCGTTCCCTATGATTTAGGCCAGAGGTGATTTTTGGACTCTAGAAAATCTTCACCGCGCGGAAACAATGAAGGAAGCTGCCCACCCACAAGGTAGCCTCAAGCCCAACCACCCCCGACCATCTTCCTGAATGCCTAGCTTTTAGGATAAAAGACGGGTCTGTGTCAAGCAGTTACCTCTGATTGCGCCCAGAAGTTTTTTGAATAGTGGAAATTGAGGATGCTATCGACTAACCGAGCCGGAGCAGTTTGGCCGCCGTGATGGCCGGGTGTTGCCGGATCGGGCCCAGAATCTCTTCCGTAACTTTCCCGTCCAGGCGCACCAGCGATATCGCTTCCGCGCCCACGGTGGCCTCTCGCCGCCCCAACGCAAAAGTCGCGATATTCACGCCGTGCTTACCAAGGGTCAATCCCACGTGGCCGATCACTCCTGGCTCGTCATTATTTCGCAGGTACAACATCGTGCCAGTCAGCTGCGCCTCCAACGCGATGCCGTCGATATTGATCACGCGGGGCGTGCCGTCGTGCAGCACTGTTCCCTCTGCGCTGAACCCCCGCTCCCCGGGCTTTTCTGGCAGCGATGCCACTTCCAGGGTGTGCGGAAAGCCGCGCTCCCGTCGCCGCGTTTCTTCTTCCACGGTCAGCCCACGCGTTGCCGCCACGGCCGGCGCGTTCACCACATTCACCTTTTCATCCAGCACCGCGTTCAACAATCCGGCCAGAACCGCGCTCCTCAAAAGATGCGTCCCCACCTCCGCCAGTTCGCCCGCGTACCGGATCCTCACCCGCGCTGGTCGCGTTGCCGCCGCCTGTGATACCAGCGAGCCGAGTTGCTCCGCCAGTGCCAGGTACGGCCGCACGCGCCGGTACTGTTCCGGGGAGAGTGTCGGCAAGTTCACCGCGTTCCGGATCACGCCTTCCACCAGATAATCACGCACCTGCGCCGCCACCTGGTTCCCCAACTCTTCCTGCGCTTCCGTTGTGGAGCCCGCGACGTGCGGTGTGCAAATCACGTTCGGCAGCCCCACCACCGGAGAATTCTTCGGCGGCTCCTCGGCGAATACGTCCAACGCCGCGCCAGCCACTTGGCCGCTCTTCAACCCCGCCGCCAGGTCCGCCTCCTGGATCAACTCTCCGCGCGCCGCATTCACGATGCGCACGCCCTTTTTCATCTTCGCAATCGATTCCGCATTGATCATGCCCTTAGTCTGCGGGCTCACCGCCGTATGCAGCGAGATGAAGTCGCTCTCCGCCAGCAATTTATCCATTGGCACCAGTTGCACGTTCAGTTCCTTCGCCGCCGCCTCGCTGATGTACGGATCGAACGCCACCACGCGCATGTCAAAGGCATTCGCCCGCGTCGCCACTTCGCTCCCAATCCGCCCCAGCCCCACCAGTCCCAGCGTTTTCCCGCGCACTTCCGCCCCGGACGACGATTTCTCCCATCGCCCTTCCCGCATTGCCGCATCGAACTTTGGCACCTGGCGCACCAACGCCAGCAGCAATGCGAAAGTGTGCTCGGCCACGCTCACTGAGCTTCCTCCCGGCGTGCTCATTACCAGGATTCCGCGCTTCGTCGCTTCGTCCAGGTCGATATTGTCCACGCCAACGCCCGCTCGTCCCACAACCCGCAGCCGCGGCGCCTTACCCATCAGTTCCGAGGTCACTTTGGTGGCGCTGCGCACGATCAGCGCATCCGCATCCGCCAGCTCACCGGTCAGTGTCTCCTTGGTGGTCTGCAGCACGTTCCATCCCGTCTCTTTCAACAGCTCCACGCCCCGTTCGCTGATTTTGTCCGCTATGATGACTTTCATCTCTCCTCTTTTCCGGGTAACAGCCGCCCCCGCGCTTCTGGCGGTCTCTTCCCAGTTCCTCGAAACATTCCAACTTACTTTGCACTCCTCAGGCTGTCAATCCGCCGTTTTCCGAGAATCCTCGATGCTTCCAATCCGCCTCTGGTATAGTTCACAAAAGGGAGCCGAACATGTCTCTTTTCGAGCAAATTCAGAAAGATATTGTAACCGCCATGAAATCCAGGCATGAACTGCGCCTCAGCGTCCTCCGCATGGTGAAATCCGCGTTTCAATTGAAAGAAGTCGAGAAAATGCGCCCGCTCGACCCCGCCGAGTCCATTCAATTGCTTCAGACTCTCGCCAAACAGCGCAAGGAATCCATCGAACAATTTCAAAAAGGCGGACGGCAGGACCTCGTCGACAAAGAGACCAGCGAACTGAAGATCCTCGAAAGCTATCTCCCGGCCGGCGCTTCCGAAACGGAAATGGACGCCGCGATCAACAAGGCCATCGCCGACACCGGCGCCACTTCCATCAAGCAGATGGGCGGGGTTGTCAAAGCGGCAAAGGATGCGCTTACCGGTAAAGCCGTCGACGGCAAGACCCTGAGCGACCGCGTTCGCGATCGCCTGTCCAAACTGGGCTGATATTCGTCGTTCTCGCGGCGATCGCCTTTTTCTTGGTTTTGTAGTGGCCGACCTTCAGCTTGCCCTGACATCGGGAGGGGTCGGTTCTTTGGTTTTCTTTGGTTTTCTTTGGTTTTCTCAATTCCATGCCCTTGCCACAACAAATTCCCATTCGCTATTCCGAAGATGACGCCGGCTACGTCAGCATGCGGCCCGTCGTCAAGCAAACCTTCCGCCTTACCGAGCTCGCCGACATGGTCGTCAGTGTGGTCGGAAAAGACCCCGCCCGCGTCCAGCAAATCTTCCGCACCGGCACGGTTCTCTACAACGGATACCGCTATTGGTGGGATGCCCTAGACGCCGGTCTCCCCGAGTTCGAGACCCTCCTGCTTCCCTTTCCAGACAATGATCCTTCGCGGCCTTTCGATCTCTCCCAGGCAACCGCGGTCCTGCTCGAAATCGGCGGCGGCACGCAGCGCCACATTGTCGAAATCACCGCGAAGGAAGCGGCTGAGAAAAAGCTATTTGCCAAGGACTCGCCTTGGGATGCCCTGGCGAGTGTTGCCGGAAGCACCAGTCCCCGTTACGAAAAATATTCCCATGCCCGCCGAGCAGACCTTTTCCGCGTTGTTTTGCCCCAGGACCGCGCCCGGCAACTCCTCGACGCCATGCTCGGGGCCGCCCCACGAGGCTTGCGCCACCGCTGGAGCACGCTTCGACCTCCCGCCGCTCTCACCTTCGTTTGTGCTCGTTGATTCTGCTGGTGTGGTCACTGTCCCGCGGGTTTCAATATGGCCGCACTGCGCTCATCGGTTGCGATTATCCGATAGAACTTCTTCAGATCCTCGACCTCGCTCAGTGGTACGTCCACTTTCTTGATTTCATAGCTACGTGTGTACCGGAGCACGTTTCCTTCCGCCACGGTCTTGCTGTGGTAGCTGCCAAAGCTGTAGTCCGCATCGGTGGGCGGGGGAAGTTCATCGACTACGTAACCCGACGGCAGGGCAATTTCAAAGTTGTCGTGGTCGTAGCGCGGTCCGGAAAACTCCACGGGGTACCTTCTCGGTTCTTTCGTTTCAAGTATGCTCCAAGCTTCCACTCCCAGCACTCGCGGCCGCACCAACAATAGATTGCCCGCCATCTTTCCGTATTCTGGAGCCACGAATGACCATTGGTATCCAAAGGGCAACGAAATCTCCCTGAAATTTGTCATCGTCGCCTTGGTGATCGCAAAACTGCTTAGGGAATGAGACATCTCTGTTTCGATCGGCTTGACCCGGTCGGCGTCTTTCTCCAGCCCCCGGAGCTCCTGACGCTGCCAGCGCGCTACATCTCCTACGAGCTCATCCTGCACATCGCCTCGCAACCCGCCGTGCGCATCAAGGATAAGCTTGCCGGTTCGTCTTGTGCCGCTTTCCGCCGGGGGCAGCACCGGCATTTGGATCAGTTCTCCCCCGTCAGGGGTCACCAATAAGCCGTAACTGGCTTGCAGAGGCCCGCGAAGGATTCCGAATGGAGTGACTTCGTCGGTCGGATCGAATATCAAAAGCCGTCCGAGTTTTGGATGCTGTATCGTGGCCACCAGCCGCCCATCAGAAACTCCTTCTGGCAATCGAATCGCGAGAATCATGTGGTTGAAGGCACCGAGATGCGGCGGAGTTGTAGGCTGCACGCCCCCTCGCTGGGTGTGTATAACCACGTAGTAGGACTCGATGCCGACTTCTTTTAACGCAGCCGAAAGAAGTGTCGCTTTGTCTTTGCAATCGCCATATCGGTCGGCGAAGATATCTCTTGCAAGATGGGGCTGAAATCCTCCTATCCCCAGCTCGACGGCCACGTATCGAATGTCCCTCTGCATGAAGTCGGCCAGCGCCAGCATCTTTCTCATCGGCGTGCTGGTTTGAGCTGTAAGTTCAGCAACTTTCTGTTTGAGTTCGGGCGATGGGTCCCTGCGGCCTTGGATCAATCCGTTGTACCAAGCGCCCATTTCACTCCACGTCAGAAAGCCATGGCTCGCTCCCCCGGGCGGAACCAAAGAAACAATCATCAAGCCGGCGACTCCTTTCCACGGCGGCATATACCCTTCACGCCTGATTTCGGGGATGTCCTTCAATTCCCATTGCCATTGGTTATTCCTAGCCGAGATGGGTGCCACCTCCGCGTGGTTTACCCACACTGCCTTGCATTCCCATCCGGGAGGCAATTGTAAGGTGTAACGCGCCAGCGCCACAGGCATGGCCTCCTGAAAAAACCATTCATCCTGCAGGACGTACGGTCGGTCTTCGTGCTCAATTTCATATCCGATGATGTTTCCAGGTTCTGGCGCAGGAAGTTCCATAACTTTTGTCCGATAGTCGGAAAATAACTCCCCGCCCTGAAAGCCCAAAATACCGCTCTCCGTCACATCTTTGTCCTTGACTTCGTAGTCTTTTCCCTTGGTCGGGATACACCATCCATGGATATGCGTGATCCGCGTTTCTCCATCAAAATAGAACTGCAGGCTCGCCAGATGCCGGGCACTCGGTCGCAGAATCTTGTATGCGGCCCGGTCGATCTCCTTCACTTTCCCGTCGGCCTGTACCGTCAGGATTTCCTCGGAGTAGAGTTGGACGGCTTCCGTTTTCTCGTCGTGGACGGGCAAGGGTGCGTTCGTAAGGGCGTGCATCCAGTCGGGCGCGTCCCCGGCTTTGGCTACAGGATTCGCGGAGAAGAATCCAAGGAGCAAAAGCCCCACAAGGACCGCAGACTTTTCCCGGGACCTCATCGCTTCAGTGCGTGGCCGCAACCGAGCCGGGCTGCAGAACGATCTGTTGGTCATCGCCGCTCCTCACGATCTCAAAGAAGTTCCGCAAAGCAGGATATGTGTCTTTAGGGACGGCAAAGAGATCGCTTCGCAGTGTCCTTGTGATGTGCAGTTCGCTCTTCTTGTCTTCCACCTTCAGGGTGTACTCTGCCGCCTTTGCATCCTTGTCCTGCGCGGCCGGAACGCTGGATACCGTCCATGCGTTCGGGAGCTCCACAGTCACATCGTCTTTCTTCTGAAAGGGGTAATCGAAGCAGATCCCATACACACGATTGGTATGATTAAAAACGTGCTTCTCCGTCGCGTCAAAAATCCCAACAGGAAACAGTGCGCGTCGCCCTGCGGAAGAGACCCAACCTTCGATCTTCAGGTGAAACTCCGCAACCAGCGGAGCCTCCGTGCTGGTCCAGTCGGGCTGGTTCGCCAATTCGCTCTCGATGGTCGCTGGAACGTAGCTCTTCAATATATCCTCGAAATATTTCTTCCTCGCCTGGTCATCCTCGTTGCGTTCTTCCACGCGGCGCGACCACGCTTCCAGCCCCGTGTAACTCAGCTTCACTGTGCCTTCGAGAGTCCCCTGTTCATCCAGCTTCAGATTCGCGGTCCGTTGAATCTGGGAAGCGGCACTGTCCGGATAAGGCGACTGGACCCACGAGCCTCCCTCTTTGTCCAATTTCATGCCCTTCACGGACGTTTCCTGCCACGGCAGCATTCCATAGGGCACAAACTTCGAGCCGGGATCAAAGTACAGATCCTTCCCGTTCAGCTTCACCATTACCGCATTGGTATCGAGTTCATGGCTGTTCATTCGCTTTTCATTGAAATAGTATTCGCTTCGCCGCGACAGCATGACTCCGTAACTTTCCAGCCCCGCCGCGCGCGCCAGGCCCAAGAACGTCCAGGTAATATCGGATCCATAACCGTATCCGTTTTTCAGAACATCGGCCGCATTGTCCACCTTCTTCAGTTTGTCCCGCTTTTCCTCTTGTTCGGTCTTCCGCGCTTCATATCCCAGGTTGCGCACCTGCTCCAAGCGAGCGTAGATCTTCTGCAGCTTCACTTCTGGCGGGTCGCTCGGTGACACAATCTGCGACACCGCCGCTTCCAGCTCTTTTTTCTTCCCCACAAAACTTTCCATCCGGTCGTTTTCCTTCTTCCCGAATTTCCGCCAGTACTTCACCGGATCCTGTTCAAAGTCGTCTTGGTTGTAAATGAAAATCACTCTGAATTTCACCTCGTTCTCGGGAGGCATGTAGTCTTCGATCTGAAAGGCAGGGATATCCGTTGCGGTCATCCGGACAATGTCGTCAGGGCCCAATTTGGGGGGCGTCGTTCCCTCCGGCAACCCCGCTGGCCACTGCCAGCGCACCGCCCACTCCTTGAAAGGTACGAGGGAAAAGACCGCTTTTCTTGTGAACAGGTCGCCGCTCACCGCCCAATACGAATTGAAGATCCAGTAGTCCTCAAAATCATAATTGAAGTGGTATTCCACAATGCTCCCGACCTGCACGTCCGGCGCCGTAAATACCTTGGCTTTGACCTTCTTCCCTTTCGTTTTCTCCACCATTTTGTCGTACACTTTGCCGTCAAAATTTACGATCGACCCGTCCGCGTGCACCGTCCTTGCGCGAATGCTGCTGATGCCGGATTTCTCGCTGAGATAGGGGATTATGACGTTGGCTTTGTCTCGACCTTCTTCCGTCAGTATCTTGATCCGCACATAGTTGTATTCCGACCCCGCGCGAGAGGAATCTTTCCGGTCCACCTGCCGATACAAATAGATGGCCGGCGCCCCGGGAGCCTTGGGCTCGCTGGTCATTTTCAGATCCGCCGGGTCAATGGGTTGCCATTCATCTCCGGCCTGGATCGAATTTCCCGGGAATGGAAGTCTTACAAGAACGATCAGAAGGAAAAACAAAAACGCGCGTCGAAGGGACACTGTGGATCTCCGTTGCTTGAAGGAACTGGGCAATTTGCCTGAAACTTTCCTGGGCGCACTTTCAGGGCACCGACACACCCCGCCCACAGTAAGCTATCGGACACCGTTACCCACCCAATATCCTAATGCTTGCGACATTAATGCTCAGCCATACGGTTGTCAAGAGTACCCATCACTCCCCCGCACCAGCAGGAATTGTTCTGCTCCAATCGCTGCAGAATGTCCTCTTCAGAGGGGCTCATCGCAGGACTCTGGTCTAGCTGCCGCGCTCTACAACGATCTGCTGCTCGTCAGCCGTTTTGACTTGCTGGAAGAAGTTTCGAAGCCCTCCATAGTCTTTCTGCTCCAGGTTAATCAAGCCAAGCTTTAGCCATCGCGTGACGTGCGCCACGCCCTTGGCGTCTTCTACTTTCAATGAAAACGCTAGAAGCTTCTGGTCAAGGTTTTGTCCGGGCGGCAAGCTCTTCACCGTCCACCCAGCGGGGAACTCGATCTTAATGTCCTCCTTTTCTTCGAAAGGATATTCGAAGTACACGGGGTGAACCCGCCCCGCGTGCTCAAACAGATGTTTTTCCTGCGCCGAGAAAAATCCAACCGGTACCAGCGTCCGGCGTCCCGCTGTGGTCGCCCAATCCGCCACATCAAAATCGAATTCTGCCGCTAACGGCTCGTCGGAAGAAGTCCAGGCTGGTTGGTTTGTGAGCTCCAGCCGGGCGTTCCCCGGCACCCACTGTTTCACTTCTGTTTCCAGATACTCTTTCTTTTTGGCAACATCTGCATTGCGCTGTTGCAAGCGTCGCCCTTGTGCCTCAAGTCCCGTATAAGTCACCGTGAGTTTGCCTTCCAATTCCCCACTTTCCGTCAGTTTCAATTGAGCTGTTCGGCTTATCGTAGACTCGGTGCTCATTGGCACGCTCGTGGTCACCCAGCTCCCGCCTTCCGCGTCCAGACGCAGGCCCCATATTGCCGTTTCTGCCCAAGGGAGATAGCCGAACGGGGTGTACGGTGTACCAGGGTCGAAATAAAGATCCTTGCCTCCCGTCTTTACCATCACTATCCAATCGTTGAGTTGCCACTGGTTCATCAGTGCCGGTTTGAAAAAGTAGGTGTCGCGCCGAGATACCAACACCGCGTAGGCTTCAAAACCTGCCGCTCGCACCAGTCCCAGGAATAGCCAGCTGATCTCCACGCCTCCTCCATACTGGTGTTTCCAGACTTCCTCCACGTTGGTGTTGTCCTTCTGCTTTTCCCGCTTCAGCTCCTTCTCCGTTTTCACCTCCTCGAACGAGGTGTTTCGCACCTGCTGCACTCGGTCGTAGATCTTTCGCAGCTTCACCTCGGGTGCATCCCCGGGCGAAACAATTTGTCCACTGGCTTTTTCCATCGCCTTGCGCCTATCCAGGAATCCCTCCACGGTCGCATTCCATCCCTTGCCTTTGTTTTTCCAGAACAGTTCGGGCTCTTTCTCATTGCCGAAGACTTCATAGATGAAATCCACGTACGCCTCAACCTCCTCGACAGGGGGCATGAAATCTTCGCTCTGAAACTCTGGTATATCGGAGACTTCCAATCGAATGGTGTTTCCCTCCCTGACCGGCTTCGTTCCTGGGGGCAAAAGGTGCCAGTTCCAATGCAGTCCCGTATTGGAATATGTTTTCAAGCTGAATTTGGCGTGCTTTGTGAACAAATCGGCGCTCACGGCCCAGCGAGAGCTTTCCATCATCAATCCGTTTCTCACGTAGCGGTACTCCACGATGCTCCCCACCTGCGCCTCCGGCAGGGTAAACGTTTTCGTCAGGAACTGGACTCCACGGGCCTTCACGATTTCCTTTTCGTAGATCTTCCCATCGAACTCCACCACTTTGCCGTCGGGTTGAATCGTGCGTGCCTGGATGTCGCTGATCTTCCCTCCACCTTTGAGAAACGCAAGTTCCACGTTCGCGTATTTACGCCCTTCCTCGGTCAGGATTTTGATCCGCACATAACGAGCTTCGCGGTTGCCCGGGTCATCTCGGTCCACCTGCCGGTACAAGTAGATCGCGGGCGCCCCGGGAGCCTTGGGCTCACTGGTCATTTTCAGATCGGCCGGGTCAATGGGCTGCCATTCATCTCCGGCCTGAATCGAATTTCCCGGGAGTTGAAGTCTTGCGAGAACGATCAGAAGGAAAAACAAAAACGCGCGTCGAAGGGACACTGTGGATCTCCGTTACTCGAAGGGGCTTTGCAGCTTCCACGCTACCTGCCTGCGAGTGCCTTCGAGGTGGCCGACACACCCCTCCGGCATTAAGCGGCTCGACACCATTACCCACCGAATACCCTTATGTCCGCGACAATAAAGTCCATTCTAAGGGTTGTCAAGAGTACTCAGCACATAGCAGCGGTTGCTTCCGCTCCCGTTGCAGGATTTGTTTCTTCCCGAAGCCTCGGCCGAAGCATGCTCGTTCTTCCGAGGCGTTGACGTTTGTAATTTCCCGAGAATTATTTGCCGGGAGTGCGAACGGCAACCGCCGATGCGTCTAATGGCTGGTGAATTCGGCGCGAATCGACGTCACATGATCGCCGTCGGCGGCGCCGGCTCATCGGGGTGTCCCGCATTGGCCAGCGGTACCAGGATCATCACAGCCACGAGCACCGCCAGAGCAATCACGGGAGTCATTGCCCAGTCTCCGATAGCCAGATGAGCCAACGTTGTGTCTGCATGGGGATTATGCGCGAGCCTCCGGGCAATCACCGCGGCCACACCGAGTCCGCAGAGGGCCTCTCCGGCGATCAATCCCGATGCTGTCAGAACCCCCGCGTTGTCCACGCGTGCTTTCTGCGCGTCATTCAGGTTGCGCCGGTCGCGCAAGCGATCGGTTGCCCAGCGAATCACGCCGCCCACGAAGATGGCGAACGTGGTTCCCAGGGGCAGATACATGCCAACCGAAAACAGCATCACGCTCTTCACTTCGATCATGATCATGGCAATACCGAGCAGCATCCCCACAATGACCAATGGCCACGCCATGTCGCCGCCGACGATTCCCTTCGAGAGCATCGCCATCAGTCCGGCCTGAGGCGCCGAAAGAGCCGGGCTTCCAAAGTGATACGCCTTATCGAGCACGGCCAGCGGAAAGAACAGCACCAGCGACGCCATAACGATCCCCAGCAGATCGCCGATCTGCATCCTGGAAGGCGTCCCACCAAGGATGTGTCCTACTTTCAGGTCCTGCAGCATCTCGCCGGCAACGGCGGAGGAAACGCAAACCACCGCGGCGACTCCCAGAACAGCAGCAATGCCGCCAGTGCCCGAAACTCCCAGCGCCACCATCAACAGCGCCGCGATTACCAGGGTACAGAGGGTGAGTCCTGAGACAGGATTGTTCGATGAACCGATCATTCCGACCAGATTTCCGGACACGGCTGCAAAGAAGAAGCCGACCACGAGCATGACGCCGGCGGCAACCAATGCACCGGTCAGCACCTTGGAACCAGAGAAGGTCCCTGCGCTACCGATGAAGTAGTGATAAAGCAGAATCATGGCCACGAAGACCACGCCTATTCCGGCGAACACTCCTTTTGCCGGCAGATCGCGCTCGGTGCGGTCCGTTGCCGCGTGCGCCGCGGCGGACTTTTTTAGGTCGGAGATGGCCCGGCCCATGCCCGTGGCCAACTGCTTGCGCATCCGGAACAATGTATACGTCGCACCGACCAGCATTCCACCCACCGCTATTGGCCGCACGATCGAGTAATAGATCGCTCCGGCCAGCAACGTCCAGGAAAGTGTCTGTCCAGCAGGCTGGGCGGCCTGAATGTAAGGACCGACCGTAAAGGTCAGCAGGGGAACCAGCAAACCCCATGCGAGCACTCCACCGGCAAAGTTCAGCGCGGCCAGCCGTGGGCCGATGATGTAGCCCACGCCCAGGTACGCGGGGCTGATGTCCGGAGCGGAGAAGAACGTGGCGCCTCCCGTCATGGTCGTGGCCACGCTTGGATTCGTGCTAGTGCGCAGGAGCAGCTTCTTGCCCAACGCGCTGATGTTCGCATGGAAGGTATTACTCGGAGAGAACAGATTCACTGCGCCCAGGAGGAACATGAGGGCGCCGAAACCCATGTTGGCGAAAAGAATCTTCGCCGCCTTCGCCCCTTGTTGCCCTGCCTTGTGAATCTCGGAAGCGGCCACCGATTCGGGGTACGGAAGCTCCGGGTCCTCAACCATCACGCGCCGCAGAAGGGTCACGAACAGAATCCCCAAGGTCCCACCGATCATCATCAAGGCAACCGCTTTCCAGTACTGGTCGCCCGTGAGTCCCGGCCACAACCCCGCGATCACGAACGCCGGAATCGTGAACACGGCGCCCGCGGCAACCGATTCTCCAATCGAACCTATTGTTCGCGCGATGTTTTCTTCCAGGAGCGAGCCCTTCATCAAACGCAGCAGCGCCATGCTGATGACCGCCGCGGGATAGGTCGCCGCGATCGTCATTCCCGCCTTCAGTCCCAGATAGGCGTTTGCCGCCCCCAGGACCGCCGTCAGGATCAGGCCCAGCAATATCGCGCGGAAGGTGAACTCCTTCATTTCCATGCTGGCGGGGACATAGGGTTGATGCTTCTTTGGGCCTGCCGGGCCGGGTGGCTGCGTGCTCATGCGGGAACCTCACAGTGACGTAGGCTTGTGGTGTTGAAAAGAAAGGGAACCTTAGCACGCCCATCGGAGGGTTTACAAGGACAGCGGTCTCGCGTGTTGCGCCGAGGAGATTCGCACCCGCCTGCGATGCAGGAACGGTCACCACACCGAGGAAAAGAACCGCAGGCCCGCCCAAGGCAAGACTCGAAAAAGCCAGTCAGCTCTTTCTCCGGCACTTTCGGGCAGGGCTGGGGCGGAACGCAAGCCGTAAGGAGTACTCCCCATGAAAATCGGTCAACCGCGCCGCGAACAAGTGAGATGGATGTACAATGAGGCTGTCTTCGAAATCAGAACAAATCCCGCCTTTTTACAACGGAGTTCACCATGATGCCTGCGCTCACAAATTTGAAACCGGAACAGTTGTGGAAGCACTTTGACAAAATAGCGGCCATTCCTCGCGCCTCGACAAAAGAGGCTGCCGCGCGGGAGTACGTCCGAAGCGTGGCCGCAAAGCTGGGCCTGGAATCCAAGCAGGACGCTGCCGGGAATCTTGTCGTTCGCAAACCTGCGCGGCCGGGACGCGAGGCAGCGCCGATGACCCTTTTACAGGGTCACCTGGACATGGTCTGCGAGAAGAACGAGGGCACTGTTCATGACTTCGATTCTGATCCCATCAAGGTGGTAAGAGATGGGGACTGGCTGAAGGCCGATGGGACGACCCTGGGCGCCGACAACGGAGTCGGCGTGGCCGCCGCCCTGGCGGTGATGGAGAGTGCGGACATTGCCCATGGTCCTCTCGAATTCGCCTTCACCATTGACGAGGAGACCGGTCTTACGGGTGCCTCCGAATTTCCGGGGGGCGTGCTGAAGTCCAAGTATTTCCTCAACCTCGACACCGAAGAAATTGGGACCCTGTGCATCGGTTGCGCCGGCGGCGTCAACACGACGGCTCGGCGCAAGGTCAAGCTTGTGCCTGCTGGCACCGGATCGGCCTGGCGCATCAAAGTGTCTGGCTTGCGGGGCGGCCACTCCGGTGTGGATATCCATTTGGGCCGTGGCAATGCTCTGAAGATCATGGGCGGCGTGCTGCAGGAGTTGCTCGGTCGGGTGCAGATCGAAATCGCCGAGGTCAATGGTGGCAGCGCTCACAATGCCATTCCCCGCGAAGGCGTGGCTGTGGTGGTGATCTCCCCGTCTCGCGAGAACGAACTGAAATCGCTTGTCGCGGCAGCGGAAGCTGCATACAAAGCCGAGTTAGGTGGATTCGATCCCGGACTCCAGATTACCGCTGAGAAAACCGAACGCCCAGGAATGGTGCTGGACGCCGCTGACGCGAAAAATACCGCGGCCCTTCTCGCGAGTATGCCTCATGGCATTCTGGCCATGAGCCCCGACGTTCCTGGCTTGGTTCAGACCTCCACCAACCTGGCAACCGTCAAGACCAAGGGCAGCGTCGTCGAAATCGTGACCAGCCAACGGAGCCCCATTGTCACCAGCAAACAAACCGCCGCCCGCTTGGTGGCAACCGTCTGCCGGTTGGCAGGGTTCGAAGCCGAGCACGACGGCGACTATCCCGGCTGGAAACCTGAGCCAAACAGCGAAGTAGTTCTGAAATTGCAGGAGGTGCACAAGAAACTCTTTGGCAAACCCGCGGAGTTGATTGCCATGCATGCCGGTCTGGAGTGTGGCGTGATTGGCGAGAAATACCCCGGCATGCAGATGATTTCTTTTGGCCCAACGATTGTGAACCCTCACAGTCCGAACGAGCGGGTGCAGATTTCTACGGTAGAGAGTTTCTGGAACTACCTAAGGTCGGTGCTCGAAAGCTTGTGAGCAGGAGTTGGACCAAACTGGCGAGGGCCGCCCGTTTGCAGGGTGCGCTTTAGTCGAGGGAGCTTATCGCCGATGCAGGAGTCTTGGGACGACTCGGCATCGGCGCCACGCTGCTCTCGGACCCGGAAATCGCCAATCACTTCCCACAGCGCCTCGCGGTCCGTCCAGGCCCCAAACAGCTCGCCAGAATGGAGCAACACTTCGGCATGCTCTTTGAACAATTTAAGGTCAGTTCCGCCACCCCCCGTCGTACGGCCTCTTTAACACTCTTTTGACATTGGCGCCGTCACCGTTCTTTGGTTCTCTTTTGACGGCGAGCCGCCCTCGGCTTTACACTGCTGAAATGAGCTCGACGTTCGGCGCGCCCCGCGTTCGTTTTGACTGGCGCGGCTTCATCACTCCTGCCGTCAAAATTCTGGTTTTGACTTGCTCTGGCGTGTTCCTTGCGCAGACTTTGATTCAGATTTTTCTCCCCGTAAGCGCCACTTCCCGGTTTAACCATTGGTTTGGACTTGTTCCCAGCGGCGTTATTCCTGGCTTCCGCATCTGGCAACCGGTCACCTACCTCTTCCTCCATGGCGGGCTCTTTCATCTTCTGATTAATATGCTGATGCTTTGGATGTTCGGTCGCGAACTGGAGCTTGTCTGGGGCAAAAGGCGCTTTCTCAATTTCTTTTTCCTGTGCGGCATCGGCGCCGGCATCATCACCGTTTTCGTGAAATACATCCCTGTCTTCTGGGGCCACGGTCCTTCGGATGTGCCGACGATCGGCGCTTCCGGTGCGATTTTCGGCATCCTCATCGCCAATGCCATTCTTTTTCCCGATCGCCAGATCTGGCTCTTCCCGCTCCCGATCATGATTCCTATGCGTCCGTTTGTCGCCGTCATGGCGGCCATCGAATTCTTCGGGACTCTTGGCTCCTCCGGTGACGGCGTCAGTCACTTCTGTCACCTCGGCGGGATGCTAGTCGGCTGGCTATACCTCCGCCGGGGCTCCTTCCTCTTCCGCGTCCGCAATGAAATGGCCGACTGGAAATATCAGCGCAATCGCAAGAAATTCGAAGTCTTCATGAAAAAAAGCAAGAACGAACCTCCCTCCCGCCCCGACCATTGGGTCAATTAAGTGCACTTCCCTGCATGGGTGAAAAGTTCCTGCGGCGCGGCGCCTTCGGGCCGCATCTGGGGTTCGCCTTTTCTTGTCTGTTCAGCGGCAGATTGCCGTCTCTCGGCGCGCGGAAATTCTCGCTTCCATTTCCCCTGAGATTCGAAGTCCTGGGAAAAAGGAAGTTAACTAGCGCTGCCGATCACGTGAAACTTCATGAAGTTCGTCGTTCCCCGAATCCCCATTGGGGTTCCCGCAACAATGCCAATTACGTCGCCCTTCTTCACCAAGCGCTCTTCCAGTAATCTTTTCTCCGCGATGGTCGCCAGTCCGTCAATCTTCTTGATGTCCAATATGCGCCGCGGCGTTACTCCCCACAGCAACGCCATGCGCCGCCGCGTCTCCACTTCCGGTGAAAACGCGATGATGGGCACCAGCGGCCGGTAGCGGGAAACCAGCCGCGCGGTGAACCCGCTATGCGTGAACACCGCAATCAGCTTCATGTGCAGTTCCCGCGACGCATGGCACACCAACTCCGCCACCGTCTCCGCCACCTTCAACTTTTCCTGCGCCGCGGGCCTGGGGTACTCATGAATGCTCGCTTCCGCCTCTTCGATAATCCGCGCCATCATTCCTACCGCTTCCACGGGATAATTCCCGGTCGCCGTTTCCGCGCTGAGCATCACCGCATCGGATCCGTCAAAAATCGCATTCGCCACGTCCGAAGCCTCCGCGCGTGTCGGGCGCGGGTTCTCCGTCATCGATTCCAGCATCTGCGTCGCGGTAATCACCGGCCGGCGAAACTCCCGTGCCCGAGCGATGATGTTTTTCTGCACCACGGGAACGCGCTCCGGGCTCATTTCCACTCCCAGATCGCCGCGCGCCACCATCACACCATCGGACGCGCGCAATATTTCGTCCAGGCTTTCAATCGCTTCCGGTTTTTCCAGTTTCGCGATCACCGGTGTATCTTCTCTTGCCCGCCGTATCAGCGATTTTGCCAACTCCACGTCTTCCGTCCGTCGCACAAAACTGACCGCGATGTAATCCGCCCCCTTTGCCAGCGCGAAGCGCAGGTCCGCGCGGTCCTTGTCCGTCAGCGCCGGCACGCGCAACTGCACGCCCGGCAGGTTAATTCCCTTGTGTTCCCCCAGGATCCCGCCATTCACCACCTGGCAGGTCACCTCCGTGTGGTTGGTCTTTTCCACGCGCAATTCAATCAACCCGTCGCTCAGAAGGATCCGGTCGCCCCGCTTCACTTCCCGCGGCATGGGATGAAACGTCGTGTTTACCCGCGTCGAATCCCCCAGCACCTTCGCCGTCGTAATCACAAACTTCTGCCCGGCCCTCAACAGCACCGTTCCCCCGCCCGCCAGCGCCCCCGTGCGAATCTTGGGACCTTGCAGGTCGGCCAGTATGGCAATCGGCTTCTCCAGTGTCACCGAGGCTTCCCGCAACATCGCGATCCCCTGGGCGTGCTCTTCGTGGGTTCCGTGGGAAAAATTCAGCCGTGCGACATCCATGCCCGCTTGAATCAACTTGCGGATCATTCTTGGAGATCGTGTGACTGGACCGATCGTGCAGACGATTTTGGAGTGCCGCGAAATCATCGCTGCCCCTGTTCTGTGTATATCAGATGTTCTCTCTAATGCGTGACGGAAAACTCCGCCACAATGCGAGTCAGGAGGTCCACTCCCTTGGCGAAAGACGCCAGCGGCAATCGCTCCTCGTCTCCATGAACACGCGCATCGTCTTCTTCGGTCAACGGAAATGGCCTTAATCCGTAAGCTTGCACGTTGTGCAGGCGCAGTTGCGCCGAATCCGTTGCACCCGGCGAAAGGAACGGCAACACCGGCGCGCCTCCGAATTCCTTCGCGCACAACTTCGTCAGCAGCCCGTAAAATTCCGTGTCCATGGAAGAATTGGGCGCGGCCAGCCCTCCGTCGGGCATGACTTCCAGCTTCACCATCGGATCGTTCACCAGTTTTTTCAATTCGCTCAACAGCACGTCAACCGTGTCACCGGGCAAAAGCCGCACGTTCAGCACCGCCTTCGCCTCGGACGGAATCACGTTGGCCCGCACGCCGGCCTGCAACAGCGTGGGCGCAATGGTGTCCCGCATCATCGAATTCCACATCGGACTCATGTCTGATAGCACGCGCTGCGCATGTTCACCGCGGTCCGGCGCATCGATCACCCTCATCCACTTTGCCGTCTCATCTTCCTCGATCGCGGACAGGCCCTCAAAATACCGTCGCACAATCGACGTCAGACGCACGGGCGCCGTGTAATTCCCAATCTTTTCCACCGCCATGGCCAGGTGCACGACCGGATTGTCCTTCGACGGCATTGAGGCGTGGCCGCCCTTGCCCTTGGCGGTTACCGAAATGTTCGCGGACACCTTCTCCGCAACCTGTAGCGCCACGTACTGCACCTTTCCGTTCTTCATCAAGACCTTGCCGCCTTCATTGATGGCATAGGCCGCCGCAAGCTTGTCCCAATACTTTGCGATCAGAATCTTCAGGCTGGCGTCTCCGAACTGCTCCTCATCCGTCGTCGCCAGGAAAATCACGTCCCGGTTCAAGAACACTTTGCCGCGTTTCAGTGCGACAAACGCCGCCAGATTCGCTGCCAGCATGCTCTTATCGTCGATCGAGCCCCGCCCGTACAGGTAACCGTCCTTGATCACCCCGCCGAACGGGTCTTCTGTCCACTTGCTTCGGTCTACGCCCACCACATCCATGTGCGCCACCAGCAGGAGCGCCTTTGACGGGTCGGGCACTGCGCTGCTCCGCAGGCGCGCCACCACCGCGCTCCGTCCCGGCGCCACGTCCAGGATCTCCGGGGGAATCCCTTCCTTCGTCAGAATGCTCGCAACGTACTTGGCCGCCTCCTGCTCATTTCCCGGCGGGTTGGTGGTATTGATCTTGACCAGTCCCACCAGCCAATCCTGCGCTTCGCGTGCTAACCCTGTGGTGTCTCCCACAAGCGACGGGTTGTCCGGTATCCCCATGGCCGGTGGATTCTGCCTGATCTGTGCCCGCAATGGCACGCATCCCCACCCGTAAATGGCTACCACCGTTAAGATCAAGAAGATCCAGCGCTTCCAACTCACGAAGACACCCCCCTCGAATTCTGTTTCGCACCAACCAAATTCCATACTAACATGCGGCTTCGCGCGTTCCTGCGGGGGCCACGACGATTTCGTGCTCAATCTGCACCCGCACGAATCGCCCGGGCGAACCACGATGTGACGAGTACCCGCATCTAAGTTAGAACGCATCATAATCAGGGTGCCACTGGGGGGCATAAGAATGGAATCTCGCCGAGTTTCTCTCACTCTCAAACTCGCCTCTATCGCGCTGCTCGGCTTGCTGCTCGCGGCCCCCTCGCCCGCACAGGCTCCTCCCGGGCCACAGGGCACTCCCCCCGCCCAATCCGAACAGGCGCCCTCGGTGGCCACAAAGCCGGCTCCTCCTCAACAGAAACCCCCCGAAGCTGGTGTTACGATCTCCGTCGAAGTCCCCGTCGTGACCCTCGACGTGATCGCCGCCACGCAACATGGCGATCTTATTCCTGGGCTAAAGAAAGATAATTTCCGCATTCTCGAGGATGGCCAGCCACAAGCAATCACGAACTTCGGTCAAACAGATGCCCCGATCACCATGGTCATCTTGATGGAATTCAGCGCTCGCTATTACGGGTGGTTCTCCTACCAGGCCAAATACTGGGCCGACGCGCTCTTCCCCAATCTCAAACAGAAGGACTGGGTCGCGCTCGTCACTTTCGATATGAGACCCCGCACGGATGTGGATTTCACCCAGAACAAGGATGAAGTGCGCCAGGCACTTTATAGTTTGTATTTTCCCGGGTTCAGCGAGTCCAACGTATTTGACGCGATACTCGATACCGTCGACCGGCTCAAGGATGTGAAGGGCAAGAAATCAATTCTGGTTATGGCTAGCGGCGTAGACACCTTTTCAAAGCACACCCTTGATCAAACTCTGAAGCAACTTCGCGGCTCCGATGTCACCATTTTCTCCGTCGGCGTTGACAAACCTCTCGTGAACTGGCTTGAGATGCAAGGAATGATTGGGGGTATGCGCGAGTTGGATTTCCTTCAGGCTGAAAATCAACTGAAGACCTTTGCGCAGATGACCGGTGGCTTTGCGTGGTTCCCCCAGTTTGATGGCGAGCTTCCGGGCATTATGCGTGACGTGACTGATTTCCTCCGCAACCAATACAGCATCACCTACACGCCTTCCAACCACAATGCCGACGGAAAGTACCGCAAAATAAAAGTGGAATTGACTGCGCCGGACGGCACCCCGCTTATCGTCAAGGACCAGAAGGGCAAGAAGCAGAAATGGGTGGTTTACGCTCGCGAAGGCTATACGGCTCCGAAGGGCGGGGTCGGCGACTGAGCAATCCCGGTAACTTGTCCACACCCATCCTGAGTTCAGTGGCTTTCTGGCTGAAGGATCTCACCTGCCGATGATCCCACCGCAGTACTCGGGCTAATACCCTCGCGCCAGATCCACCCGGTTGTACATTTCGCGTCCGTCAAACCACCGTTCCAGAAGATCCACCAACAGCGTCGTCTGGCGGTCCCACAAGCGGTCGCTGATAGCGCTGGTGTGTGGCGTGATGAACAAACGCGGAGTCTTCCACAGGGGACTCTCGGTGGGCAGGGGCTCGGTTCCAGTCACATCCAGCGCCGCGCCGCCCAGCCGTCTCTCCCGCAATGCCGCAATTAGAGCAGCTTCGTCGATCAGCGTTCCCCGCGCAACGTTGATCAGCCCAGCCCCCGGCTTCATGCGTGCCAGTTCCGCGACGCCAATCAGATGCTTCGTCTCCGGGGTCTCCGGTGCAGCGATCACCACGTAGTCCGCGTGCGGCAGAACCTCGTGCAATTCACACGCCGGCACAATGCGCTCCGCAAGCTCTCCATCTCCTTTGCCCGAGCGCGAGACGCCCCAAACGCGCATGGCAAAGGCCTTCGCGCGTCGCGCCAATTCCCGCCCGATGGACCCGAATCCCACAATCAACAGCAGTTGACCGTTTAATTCGGTCAAGTGTTGCGGCTGATCCCAGATTTCTTGCTGTCCCCAGTGGGAACGTTCCTGGTGCCGCACGCAATCCGGAAAATTTCGCGCCAGCGCCAACAGTAGGCCCATGGTGTGTTCCGCCATAGGCACGGAAAAGATGCCACTGGGATTGGTCACCAGAACGCCGGAGGACCGCAATTCCGGATACGTCAATTGAGAAATCCCGGCTGCCGTAGAGTGAATCCACTTCAATTTTGGCGCGGCAGCCAGTTGCTCCGGTTTCAGCGAATAGCCCACGAAAATATCGGTGTCAGGGATTTCTTCGCCTAACCGCGTGTAATCGGGCAGGTGCACCACGGGCAGTTCCGGCCAGCGCCTGCGGATCGCCTCAGCCATGGCAGGCTTCGGCCGCCACTCCGTGAACGGATGCCACACACAAATGGTCAGTTTTGTTTCGTAAGCTTTAGTCCGCTGCATGTCTCGAGTATTCTGATGCGCCGCAGCTTACCTACCGCTCCACCTTCTACACTTTCGGCACTATGCGCAAGTCCCGCCCAGTCATATCAGTGGGCGCAGGCTCGCCCAGAATACCGAGCATGGTGGGCGCAATATCCCGCAGCGCGCCGCCCGGCGCCAGTTTCAGCCCGTCAATCTCCGAGACGCAAATAAACGGCACCGGATTGGTGGTGTGGTACGTGTGCGGCCCGCCGGTGATCGGATCGATCATGGTCTCTGCGTTGCCGTGGTCGGCAGTGATAATCCACGCGCCGCCGCGCGGCTTCATCGCCTCGTAAATACGTCCCAATCCAGCGTCCACCGCTTCCACCGCCTTGATTGCGGCTTCCAGCTTGCCCGAATGCCCAACCATGTCGGCATTCGCAAAGTTCATGATGATGGCGTCCAACTCGCCCTTGTCGATGGCCTTCACCACCGTATCCGTGATGCCCCCGGCGGACATTTCCGGTTTCAAGTCGTAAGTGGCCACCTTCGGCGAAGGCACCAGGATGCGTTCTTCCCCCGTGAACGGTTTCTCGATGCCTCCGTTAAAGAAGTACGTCACGTGCGCGTATTTTTCCGTCTCCGCGCAGCGCAAATTCTTATACTGCAGCTCCTGGAACACTTGCGCAAGAATATGCTCCAGCTTTTCCGGCAGAATGATGCATTTCAACCAGGACCATTTCTTGTCGTATTTCGTCATGCCCACAAAAAACAGGTTCTTCGGCCGCTTCGGATCGGAGAATTTGTCGAAATCCGGAGCTTCCAGGGCGAAGGTCATCTGCCGGGCGCGGTCGGCGCGAAAATTGAAAAAAATCACCGCGTCATCGTCGCGAATCAAGCCAACGGGTGGAGCGGCGGGCCCGCTCCCGCGCGTAATCACGACAGGCTTCACGAATTCGTCCGTGACGCCCTGCTCGTAGCTGGCTTGTAGCGCCGCAACCGGATCGTCACTCTTGTGCTCCGCTTCGCCGTGCACCAGCCCCCGGTAGGCTAGTTCCACGCGTTCCCAGCGGTTGTCGCGGTCCATGGCGTAATAGCGGCCCACGATGGTGGCGATTTCGCCGACGCCAAGTTCGCGCATCTTTTGCTGCAATTGCCGCACGTAGTCCCGCCCGCTGTTCGGAGGCGTGTCGCGCCCGTCCATGAAGCAGTGCACAAAAACCTTTTCCACCTTTTCGCGCTTGGCCATCTCCAACAAGGCAAACAGGTGATTCATGTGCGAGTGCACCCCGCCGTCGCTCAGCAAGCCGATAAAGTGCAGTTGCCGCTGCCGCCCGCGTTCCATGGCCTGCTGGAACAATGGCACCTGGTCCAGTTGTTTGTTGGCAATCAGCAGATCGATGCGCGTGATGTCCATGTGCACAATCCGGCCCGCGCCGATATTCATGTGGCCCACTTCGCTGTTGCCCATCTGCCCTTCCGGGAGGCCGACAAACGGCCCCGAAGTCTGGATCAGCGTGTTCGGGAACTTGCGCAGCAACTCGTCGTAGGTCGGCTTGCGCGCCAGGGCAATGGCGTTGCCCTTCGTCTCTGCGCGGTATCCCCATCCGTCCAGCACGGTCAGCACAAGTGGTTTCGGTCGTTTTCCCATGGTTCTTTTTAGTGTTAGCTCCCTTTCATGAAATACATGCAGCGGAATGCGACGGAGCGTTCGCCAGTTGTTTCCGCAAAGCTATTTAGTGGCAATTTCGCGCAACGCTGCGAGCAAGCGCTCCACTTCTTCCATCGTGTTGTAGTGCACCAGCCCGATACGCAGCATTCCTCCTTGGGATTCCACGCCCAGCCGTTCGCTCAGGTTCAGCGCGTAATAATTCCCGTCCCACGTGAAGATGCCGCGCTCACCGAGGAACGCCGCAATGGTTGTGGGATTGTGATTTCCCAATCGCAGCGAGAGCGTCGAGCAGCGCTCTCCAAATCGCTGCGGATCGGTGATGCCGTAGATGCGCGCGCTGGGAATAGCCTGCAAGCCCTCGATCAATCGCGATATCAGCCGCCTCTCGTGCGCCACGGTGGTGCGATACGCCGCCGCCAGCGCCTCCCGCCGCGTCACAACTGTGGGTTCACTGTGCCGGCCGACTTCCGCCATGTACTCCACCGCCGCGCCAATTCCCGCGATCAACTCGTGGACCTGCGTCCCGGTTTCCCAGCGATCCGGAATCTGATCCGTGCAAGGCCGCACCTTGTATGGCCGGAAACTTCGCAAATGTTCACGCTTGCCATAGAGCGTGCCCATGTGCGGCCCGAAAAACTTGTAGGGTGAGCACACCAGAAAATCGCAATCGAGTTCCTTCACGTCGATCAGTCCATGCGGCGCATAATGCACCGCGTCGATATACACCAGCGCCCCCGCAGCGTGCGCCATACGCGTAATCTCCGCGACCGGATTGATCGACCCGACCGCATTTGAGGCATAGCCTACCGCGACTACTTTCGTCTTCGCGCTCAGCTTGCTCCTCAAATCCTCCATGTCCAGCGTGCAGTCCTCCTCGCGAATGTCCACCTGCCGGACGACCGCGCCTTTTTCTTCCAGCGCTTTCCACGGCGAGAAATTCGCATCATGGTCCAGCGTGGTCAACAGGATTTCGTCGCCCTCCTTCAATTCCCGGCCAATGGAGCGCGAAACCGAAAACGTAATCGTGGTCATGTTCTGCCCGAACACGACTTCATCCGCGCCGCAGTGAAAAAAGTCGGCCATCGCCGCGCGCGCTCCTGCAAGCATCTCGTCCGTGCGCCGGCTGGTGAGAAAGGCGCCGCAAGTGTTGGCATTGGCGCTCATCAAATAGCTCTGAATCGCGTGCATCACCTGCGTCGGCACCTGCGTCCCCGCCGGCCCGTCCAGAAATGCAGCGGGTTGCCCGTTCACCTGCGTCTGCAGCGACGGAAACTGCGAACGTACCCAGCCAACATCCAACGCATTCACCGCGCTTCGCTCCAAACCAGGTGTGCTCATATCTTGTGTTCTCTCAGAAAATCATTTTTCTTGCCGCAGTTCAGTTTCTCACAGAGAAGGCGCGGCGTGTTAGCATGACAAGGTCGCTCCCCACTCATGCCGCGACGGCGCCGGCTATCAACTCCGCGCCCTGCTTCACCGTAGAGGTTTTCCATGCCGGACTCGTTTCTTGTAACCGACCGCACGCGCGTGTTGCGCGAAGCGAATCGCGCGGTGTACGACCGCGCCACCATCTACCAGATCCTTGACGAAGCCCTCGTCTGCCACGTGGGCTTCGCGGCCGATGGCCAGCCATTCGTGATCCCCACGATGTACGCGCGCGTTGGTGAGGATCTCTACTTTCACGGCTCTGCGGCCAGCCGCATGCTCCGGGGCCTCAGTGCGGGCTTGCCCGTATGCATCACCGTAACGCTCGCAGACGGCCTGGTGCTTGCCCGGTCGGTCTTCAATCACTCCATGAACTACCGCTCCGTGGTTGCCCTTGGCCAAGCTAACCTGATCGATGACCCCGCGGAGAAACTTCGCGCTCTGCACGCTTTCACGGAAAAACTGCTCCCCGGCCGTTGGAACGATGCCCGCCAGCCTAACGAAAAAGAATTGAAGGCCACCAGCATCCTGAAACTTCCCCTTACCGAAGTTTCCGCCAAGGTTCGCACTGGCTCGGTGGAAGATGATGCCGACGATTACTCGCTACACGTCTGGGCAGGTGTCATCCCACTCCGCTTGGTGGCCGACCCGCCGCTTCGCGATGAGCGCTGCGACCCGGCAATTCCTACGCCGGCCTATGCCTCAAACTACAGAAGGTGAGCCATGAGTGATTTTTTCCCAGCGCCCGTAAAGCCTGTTGTTCAATTCAGCGCGCTCGAGGTCCTGGATATTCGCGTAGGCACCATTGAACAAGTGGCAGAAGTGCTGCGTTCGGAAAAACTGATGCGCTTGACCGTGAATTTCGGCGACCACTCCCGCATCATTATTGCGGGTATCCGCAAAGAACGCGAGAATCCACGCGAGATTGAGGGGAAACAGGCTCTGTTCGTTGTAAATCTGGAGCCACGAAAAATGGCGGGGGAAATGTCCGAGGGCATGCTTTTCGACTTGGGCTACGCGGATGGCATCAAACCAGTGCTGGCCATGCCAGAGCGCCCGGTTCCCAACGGCACTCGCGCCGGTTGATTCTTCGCCGGCCTCATGCTTGCACGGCGCGGAGAAAATCAGCAAGCAACCCGTACGCGGTCGCCTCCAGCCCTGGATTGTGCTCCACCAGCGAGAGCCCGAAAACATCCAAGTCAAACCGGATCGCCGAACTCGTGCCTTCCAGCCCGGCCAGCGGATCCGAAAGCAATAGCAATTCCGGCGCAACGCGGCAGTCCACGCCGTCACCGCGCCGCTCTGCGCGACAAACCAGCTTGTAGCGCATCCCTGCAGTGCGCACGGATCGGATTTTCTCTTCGCTCAGATCGCGAATACCGGTGCGCTGCACGTTGTCGATATGCGTCGGCAAGCCCATTAACACCGTAGCAATCGCCGCCACTTTCACCGCGGAGTCCCATCCATCCAGATCCTGCGTCGGATCGGTCTCCGCAATCCCCAGTGCCTGAGCGCGTTTCACCGCTTCGTCAAACGATCGCCCTTTCTCTACTTCCGACAGGACAACATTGGTCGTGGAATTCAGCACGCCGGAAAAACCGTGCAATTCTGTGGCGGGGAGCCCGCGAGCGAAGAGCGAGAATATTGGGACACCATCCATCACCGTGGATTCAAACAGGAATTGCCGTTTCTTTTCCTTAGCAAGCGCGGCCAGTTCCCGGTAAGCATGCACGACGGGTCCCTTGTTTGCCGTGATCGCATGGGCGCCGGATTCCAGTGCTGCCACCAGATGTTCAATCGCTGGTTGGCCCGTAGGAGCGTTCAGGGAAGTCGTTTCAAACAGCACATCCGCCTTTCCGTGCTCCAGCCATTCCCGGACATTTCGCAATGCGTGCGAGTTGCTTGGGAAGTGCCCGGCAAGCACCGCGAGCGGATTCAGTCCGTCCGGGTCCGCAATCCAGCCGATGCGCCGCGAAGCCACGCCAGTCAATCGCCAGCGCACATCGTATTTACGGCGTAACTCTGTTTCTTTGGAGATCAGCATGCGCAGAAACGCGCGCGCCACTTCGCCGAACCCCACTAGTGCCAGGTTATAGGAAGGAATAGCCGTGTCTCCCGCGCTCCGAATGGTAGCTCAATGTCGATTACACACGAATGAAGAGTGCCTGCAGCGAGACTCCGCGAACAACTAGCGCGCGGGAACTACTTCGCGGCTGCGGACAATTTGGCCGTTGCGGCGGTGATGAGTGTTGATTCATTTTCCAGCACCTGAGCGACGCGAGCCGCGGCTTGCTCCGCTTCCTTCCATTTCTTCTGTTCCAGATTTTCTCGTACCGCCGGGATAGCTTTTGCGGCATAGCCCGTGTAAGCGCCCGGGGCGTAAAGTTGGTGCTTGTACCAGAAACGTCCCGGCAGGCCCTCCGGCGTGGTCAGTTTACGTTCGCTCTGGATGAGCAGTTCATTCACGTCTTTCAGCGAAGCGTTGGCCAGCGCCGCACCGCCATTCGCGTTCACGCGGTCAAACGCCTTCTGGTAGTCGGCGGAGCTGCGCGTCAAGGCCTCCACGGCGTTGTCCAATGGAGCGAAATTCAAGTGCGGCGGCACGTCTTCTTTCTTCGGCGTCACCCAGGTTTCCCGTGGGTCCGCGGTTGCCTCGTAGAGCCCTTCCTGTATTTTCAGATTCTTTGTCTGGATGTCCTCGCGCTGCTGCGTGGCAAACTTTTCCACTTCGCGGACGTACATTTTCACCTCATCGGCAAAGTCCGTGAATTGAAAGGGCAACAGGTCCGCATCGGCCATGCGCATGACGGCGGTCCCGCCGGTTTGGCTCAGCGCGCGGCCATAAACGAAATCGTAATCGCTGAAATGCGTATACCAGTAGAAGTCATCGTAGATCGAGTGGTAGATCCCGCCATGATCCTCGCCGCCATAGCCGATGCCCAGCGAAGCAATCCCCGCAAAGTTGATAAACGGAGCGTGGTCGGAACCGCCGCCCAGCATGTCTATCCGCATATCGTGACGCTCTTGCAATTCCCGCCGCTCATCCGCCGAAGCGGCGTCCGCGATTTCCTTCAATTGCGCGCGCTTCCACACCGAGAGCTTGGTTTCCGGATCCTGGATGTCGCGGGCCACACCATTGAGGAAATGTTCCAGAGTGTGCGAGCCTTCCATTCCCAGATAGCCACGGCTGTTGCTGTCGGAATTGATGTAGACCACCGCGTGCTTGCGTAGGTCATCGACATGCGTCTCCACCCACTCCGTCGAGCCCAGCAGGCCTGGCTCCTCGCCGTCCCACGCGCAATAGATGATGGTGCGTTTCGGCTTCCAGCCCTGCTTCATCAATTCGCCCATCGAACGCGCTTCTTCCAGCACCGTCACCATCCCCGAAATCGGATCCTCCGCGCCATTCACCCATGCGTCGTGGTGATTCCCTCGGATCACCCATTCATCGGGAAAACTGGAACCAGGAATCTTCGCGATCACGTCGTAGAGCGGTTTCATCTCCCAGTTCGAGAACACTTTCAGGTGCACTTTCGCCGGGCCCGGTCCGATTCGATAAGTAAGGGGGAGTCCACCACGCCACTCGCGCGGCGCCACCGGGCCTCCAATGGCCAGTAGAAGTGGCTCCGCGTCGGCGTAGGATATCGGCAACACGGGAATCTTGGTGAGCGATGGCGCGTCCTTGATCGGCAGCCGCTTGGCATCCGCCGTGGCGCCGATTCCCGGCGTCAGCGGGTCGCCCATGAACACCGCGCTGTCCTGCACGCTTCCCCTCTGCACTCCGTCTTTGGGCCGCCATGGCCCTTTGGGGAAAGTGGCTCCGCCCGAATAACCGTCATCGCGTGGATCGGAATAGATAATGCAGCCTACCGCGCCATGCTCCGCGCCAACCAGTGGCTTGATCCCCCGCCACGAGCGGCCGTAGCGCGCGATGACGATCGCGCCCTTTACGGAAATGCCGCGGCGCTCCAGCACTTCGTAATCTTCCGGCAAGCCGTAGTTCACGTACACCAGCGGCGCGGTCACGTCCCCGTCAATGGAATACGCATTGTATGTGGGCAACTGTTCCCTGGTTTGATTGGACGTCGGATCTTCCGGCAAGGCCGGTTCCTGGAGTTTTGCGGTGAAGTGCGGGCCGCCGTCCACTAATTCGACGAGGCGCTCCTTCGGCGTAGGGAAAAGCACGCTGAACGATTCAATCTGCGCGTCGAGGCCAAACTCCTTGAACTTGGACAGCAGCCATTCGGCGTTGTCCTTGTCGTAAGGAGACCCCACGTTGTGAGGTCGCGCGGAGAGGCGCTCCATATAAGCGCGCAAATTCTTGGGATCCGGAATCGCGCGCATTTTTTCTTCCCATTGACGCTCGGCGCGCGAGGATTCGGCGGAATACCCGTAAAGCGGCGCTTCGTCGGCGGTCACGCGCGATTTCAGCGGAGCTAGCGAAGCTCCCGCAAGTACAAGTCCAGCAAGCAATGTCGTCCGGAATGAAGTTTTCACAAGTTGTCCCCTATTCGGCCAGGTTGGAATTATTTCCTGAACAGTGCAGCGTTGCAAGCCACCAATTTGGCTGCTGGCAGGAAGGACGAGAGCCGTCGCGTCCTAGGCGCGCCGGGAAACCCGCGGTTGAATCGAGAGAATGATCGTCCCCGCGAGAGCAAGCAGAATGGCCACACTCCACAAGCCGGCGCGAAAACTCCGCGTTGCATCGCGCAGATATCCAATCCAGTAGGGCCCGAACCCGCTGCCCAGATTGCCGACCGCGTTAATGAGCGCAATTCCTTTCGCCGCCGAGGATTCCGTTAGCGTCCCGCTGGCCATGGCCCAGAATGGCCCTGCCATCGAAGATGACGCCGCCAAGGCGACGCCAAAAGCCACCACGCTGAGCACGAGCCCTGTCGAGTAACCCGCCGCTAGCAGCGCTCCCGCCCCCGCGAAGGCCGAAAGGCCAATGTGCCAGCGTCGCTCCTTCGTGCGGTCCGAATTCATCCCGACAAGGACCATTGCCACGGCCGCTACTAAATAAGGCACTGCTGAAATCACACCCAAAAGAAAATTCGGCAGTCCCGCCAAACTTTTCAAATCGCTTGGCAGCCACAAGCTCACCCCGTACGTACAGGTGTTCAGGCCAAAATAGACAGCCGCGAAGCGCCAAAGATTCCCACTAATGAACCACGCCGCAGCAGCGTGCTCTTGCTTCCCTTTCTCAGAATTTTCTGACGGGCTCAGGTTTTGCCGCAGCCAATCCATTTCCCCTACCGTAAGCCAACGCGTTTCTTCGGGTCCATCAGCCAGGAAGAACCACGCCGTTATGCCAAGAACGATCGCGGGGATTCCCTCCAGCAGAAACATCCATTGCCAGCCGGCCAGGCCTCCAAGCCGGTCCCAATCGAGCAGGGCGCCGGAAATGGGACCTCCGAGTATTCCGGAAACAGGGCCCGCCGCCATGAATAGTCCCACCACACCGGCGCGCGCAGCCGGGGGAAACCAGCGGCGCAGGTAGAAAATCACCCCCGGAAAGAAGCCGGCTTCGGCCGCGCCCAACAGGAACCGCAGCAGATAGTAAGATTCAGCTGAATGCACCAGGCACATTGCCGAAGAGATTAGGCCCCACAGAACCATCAAGGTCGCGAGCCAGCGCCGGGCACCCACTTTTTCGAGGGCTATGTTGCTGGGCACCTGAAACAGAAAATAACCCGCGAAGAATATGCCTGCCCCGAAACCATATACCGCATCGCTGAAACGCAATTGGTCCTTCATTTGCAACGCCGCGAAACCCACATTGATCCGGTCCAAGTACGCGACCACGTAGAGCAAGAACAAAAAGGGCAGCAGGCGCCAGCGCACTTTTGCCAACAGATTTTTTCGATAACCTTCCACCTTGAATTTTGCCGCAGGTAAGCCACGGAGAATTTCCTCTGCGATTTTTTGCGGCTTTTCGGCAATGTCCACCACGAGGGCATTCCGTGGCTCCTCCAGCACCGCGAACTGGTCCTCCAAAATCGCCACTCCGGCAAAATGGTCACTCCTGCGGTCCAACCGCTCGGCAATCAACTCCTTGGAACCTCGCAGGTAAACTGAACTCACCTGCAGACTCGCGCTCAACAAACCCCGGTATTCCTCCTTCAGCGCGGAACACGCCAGGACAACATTTTTGCCCTGTGCCTCCTGAGCGCAAAGTTCCGCGTGAATCGCTTCCAACCAGGGAATCCTGCCGGCATCCGTCAGCGGTATTCCCTGCCGCATTTTTTCTTTATTTTCAGCGGAATGAAAATCATCGGCTTCCAGGAACACCCAACCCAGCCGCTCGGCGAGCAATCGTCCGACCGTGCTCTTTCCCGAGCCGGTCACTCCCATCACAAGAATGATCATTCCGCTTCCATCATTTTGTTGCGCGCCGAGTTTGGCGCAATCCCGCACTGGAAGTCCAGCATCTCGTCGAAAAGTAGGGTAACATTCGCACAATCGCTTGCCAGGAACTCTTCGTGACAGGACGACGGTGAGTCAAACCAGATCTGCGGTCAAAAAAGCAGGCTTGCTCTCTTTTGTGTTTGTGATGTTTGCCTACACCACCGGGGGACCATTCGGCCTCGAGGAAATGGTCACGACCAGCGGCCCCGGCATGACGCTGCTGTACCTGCTGGTGATTCCGTTCTTCTGGTGCATTCCGGTCTCGCTTGTTACCGCCGAATTGACCACCGCCATCCCCGTCGAAGGCGGCTTTTATCGTTGGGTGCGCACCGCCTGCGGAGACTTTTGGGGCTTCCTCGCGGGCTGGTGGAACTGGAGCGCCTCGTGGCTGCTGGGAGCCACGTACGCGGTGCTTTTTACCGACTATCTGGCCATGTATTTCCCCTCACTGGTCGGCTGGAAACATTACCTCGTCTGTCTGGCGTTGATTTCCTTGCTCTGCTACATCAATATCCGCGGAATCCAGATGGTCGGGGTCGTGGCGACTGTACTGGAGTTTTCCGTGCTCATCCCGGTTGTGCTGCTCTGCGTTATTTCCGCGGCACAGTGGCATCACAATCCGTTTCATCCCCTGATTCCGCCGCATGTGCCACCCTTCCAGGTTTTTGGGGTGGGACTCGCCCTTGGCCTATGGCTTTATTCCGGCTACGAACAATGCTCCAGCGTGGCTGAGGAAATCGAAAACCCGCAGCGAAGTTATCCCCGCGCTTTGGCGATCGTGGTGCCGCTCTCCATGGCCACCTATTTTCTTCCTCCTCTGTTTGCCCTGGCGGCGCTGGGGAATTGGCAGCAGTGGAATACCGCCTACCTGTCGACTGCGGCGGTGCGCATCGGCGGAGGCTGGCTGGGTTTCCTGATGACCGTGGGGGCGATACTCTGTAATGTCTCGCTGTTGAACGCGACCGTGCTGACCAGCACCCGTATGCCTTCCTCCATGTCCGAGGATGGCTATCTGCCGCCGGTCTTTGCCGCCAAGCACCCGAAATTCGGGACGCCCTGGATCGCCATTCTGATTTCCTCGGGTATCTATGCTTTGTTGGCGTTCCACACGCTGGCGCAATTGCTGACCGTCTACGTCTGGCTGCGCATCCTGGTGACCTTTCTAACCGTCTTGGCGGTGTGGCGCTTGCGCCGGCAGCAACCACAGTTGAAGCGCCCGTTCCGCATCCCTTGGGGAAACCTTGGTCTCGCCTATGTTGTGTCCGCACCGATTCTGATGGGCGTGGTTGCTCTTGTTGGCAGCGATAAATTTGCGCTGAAGTGGGGACCGATACCTGTCGCGCTGGGCGTTGTCGCTTACTTTCTTTTTCCCAAATTACGCATCCTGTCGGAGCGCTGAATCACGTGAAGTAGTCCAGAACGCGGTAGTACATCCCGGCCAGGGGCAGCGCCCAGGTATTCCCGCTGCGCAAGCCAATCGGCGCGCCTGGAAAGGAAATCCGTGCGAATGGATTATCGTCCGCATCGCCGCAAATCACGCCGGCAATTTTTGCCCCCATCCACGTCGCGGCAGCCACCCCGTGCCCCGCAAATCCCAGCGCGAAGTGCATGCCGTCGATTTTTCCGGAATGCGGCATCACGTCAAAAGTGAAATCGAGGGTGCCGCCCCATACAAATTCCACTTTCGAATCGCGCAACTGCGGGTACACGTCAATCATTCCCCTTCGCAGGAGCTCCGCGCTCTCTCGCACGGTGTTCTCGGACTCCGGAAAAAATGCGGCACGCCCACCAAATAGCATGCGATTGTCCGGGGTCAGCCGGTAGTAATACAAAAAATGCTTGGAGTCGTAGATCATGCGGTTCCGCGGGCTCAATTCCCGCGCCAGGTCCGCATGCAGAACCTCCGTGGCAATAATGTAGGACCCGATGGGAATCACTTTCTTCAGCAGCACCGGCGTGGCGGGTGTAGTGTAAGCCCCACTGGCGAGAAACACCTCTCTAGCCAACAGGGGGCCCTGCGAGGTCATCAGCCGAAAACGGCGAGTGCCATTGGACGCCTCAGGCTTCACGTCGACCACCCGCGCGCGGTCGTGCAGACTCGCGCCCGCGCGTTTCGCCGCCTTTGCCAATCCGTTTACATATCGCGCCGGGTTCAAGCCGGCGCTTGTTTCATCGACCAGGCCACCAAAATAAATGTCTGATCCGATTTCCGCTCGAAGCTCGCCTTTGGGAATGATACGCAACTCGTGATTGAACTCTTTCTTGATGCGCGACGCCGCTTGGGCATAAGCATCGAAGTGCGCCTGCTTGCAAGCCACTTCCAGGTGCCCGCAGCGCGAAAACTCGCAATCGATTCCCTCCTCCTTAACAATCTGCTCGACCAGATCGATCCCTTCAAGAGACGCCGCGTACATCTTTCGCACGGCCTCGCCCCCATAACGTTCGATCAGCGTCGGCACGGGCAACTTCATCCCAGTCAGCACCATCCCGCCGTTGCGGCAACTCGCGCCCCATCCAAAGGTTTCCGCTTCCAGTACCGCCACTCGCACGCCCCGCTTCGCGAGCACACGCGCCGCCGATAGCCCGCAAAAGCCGGCGCCCACAACGGCGACGTCCACATTCTCCGGCAAGGGATCGTTTGAACCTTGCGCGCGCTCGGACACCGTCTCCAACCAATAATTCGATTCCTTGATGTTCATGGGTTGTTGGGCCGATTCTAGCATCGCCGCGGAAAAGGGGAAATAAGACAATCAGCGAGACGCGGTGGTGGTAGTGGCGGGGAATCCTGCTCTTACGCGCGGCGGAGCACGATGTGTGTGATTTCCGGCGGCGCGCCAAGCCGCACCGGTGCACCCACGGTGCCCAGCCCGCGATTCACGTAGAGTGCCGAGAGCCCCTTCGGCGCGTTGGGCATCAGCTTGATGGTCTCCCCCATGCGCTTCGGCTGGCTCGGCATCAGCAATGGCCGGTGATACAAACCGGCAACGTAATCGGTGATAAAGCGCGCCGGGCTCAAGCTCACGTCCAGAATCTCGACTTGTACCTGGCCGCCATGGGTGTGTCCTGCAAGAGACAGCTCGATGCCCATTTCCGCGGCGCGATTGAAGGAGTTCGGATTATGCGAAAGCAGGATGTTTGGCATGTCCCGGCGGACCAATGGTTCCACGTTTGAAAGCATCTGCATCTTCCGCCCGCTCGGCATGCGCTCTCGCTGGTAATCCACGCCGATCAGATTCAGTTGCGCGCCACGGAATGGAATGATCGCATTCTCCCCGCGTAACATTTTCATCCCCGCCTGCCGGTACAACCGTTCCGCCAGGTCTTCCGCGCGCGCATAGATTTCATGATTGCCATTGCAACCATAAACACCAAGCGGCGCATGCAGGTGCCGAACCTCTTCGACGCATTCGGCCACGGAATCGTGCACCCCCGTGATCAGGTCGCCTGTGACCATGGCCAGGTCGGCTCCCACATCATTGGCCATATCCACGGCGCGGCGCACTGATTCCCGCGTCATGTAGCCACTCAGGTGGATATCCGAAATCTGGACGATCTTCATCCCGTCCAGTTCCGGCGGTAGATTGGTCAGCGGAATCTCCACGCGGCAGACCTGATAACGCAATCGCTCAGCCGCGTAACCGTACATCACGCCGAGAAATGGCGCGGCACCGGCAACTACGCTCGCCGTACGGAAGAAGGTGCGGCGCGAGGGGTCCGGGACAAAATCTTGCAATTTCGCGGGCCGGCTCAGCGTCTTGCTTATTTCCTGCGGGACAGGCCGATACAACCGGTGCCAGCTCCACTCGATCGCATGAACCACCTTCACGCACAAGTAACACGCCAGGGCGCTGGCAAACCACAGCCCTGTAAAGGTAGTGATGGCGGAATGAGCAGGCAGGAGGCGTCCGTGGTCCCGGCGCAAGCCGTCTGTAATGGCAAGGATAATCAGGACAAGACCCGTCAAATAGAGCAGCCGCGCACCCATGCGCAGGCTCAGGCGTCCCCAGTTCGACGTGACGCGCCAAAGCGCCCGGTACCAGAACCGCTGTGAGAGGTACAACACTGCGAGCACGAGAAGGATCAGCCCTCCCCGCAGTAGCATCCAACTCCAAATCAATAGGAAGGCCCCCTCAGCCTCATTTGATTAGGATATCATGCCCTACCCGAATCACCTGTTTCCGTCCAGTCTGTCTTCTCAGGAGTTAACGGGTCCTGCTCCTACTTTCACCGCACCTTTCCCCGGCATTTTGGCGTATGATGACGGTCCTTGGGAACCGCATTTCGGCCCCCGGTCCGCCTGAAACATCCGCCGTGGCGCCGCGTCTGAAACTAAAGCCTCTCACCCGGGAGGCTAAAGGAGAGAAGCAATGAAGAAATTGACCCTGTTCACGGCCTTGTTGTTGGCCGCTGCTTTTGGCACCCTCCCGGTGCTGGCCCAGGAGGCCAAGAAAGCTCCTCCCAAGCCCGCACCCAGCCCATCGGAAGCGGTTTTGGAGCAGTGGAATGACATTGGGCGCAAGCTCATCGCCATGGCCGAGGATTTTCCCGAGGCTAAGTTCGGATATAAGCCCGCACCCGAATCCAGGACCTTTGCCGAGAGCCTGGCGCATGCCGCAGGTTCCATGTACTACTTCACGGACATCGCCGAGGGAAAGAAGCCCCGCTATCCGGACAATCCGAAAATGGACAATCTGAAGACGCGGGCTCAAATCGTCGCCTTTGTAAAGCAATGTGTCGCGGATGGAGCGGAAGTCATCAAGAAGAAGGGCGACAAGGGGCTGAATGAAGCCGTCAACGACGGCGGGCCGCATCTCGACCGGCTCTATGACCTGGCCTATGGCCTGATCGAGCATTCCGGCGAACACTATGGAGCGCTCGTGGTGTACTACCGCGCGAATGGTCTGGTGCCCCCCGAATCGCGCCCGAAGAAGTAGGCTATTGTGTCCTTGATTCCTACAACCTGCAAGGAACCGGTGCAAAACCCATCAGTTGTAGGATCATTTCCATAAGTTTAGGACGGGGCAATACTAGGGGTGAGAACGGGAATATCTTTGAGCCAACGACCACCCCAATAATGGGCTGCAAATGTCGTATGATCCACCCTGCGGACCAAGGGGCAGGTCGGGAACTCCTATCCGACCGCGGTACCTGCAATTCCCTTCTGCAGAATTCGCCTCAATTCCTCGGGGTCAGTGGTCGGGGGGAGGCAGGTTGTTCCCGCGCAGACCAGCGCTTGCGCCTTGTCCTTGAGCAGGTGCGGCAGAGTTTGCCGCAAAGCGCCCGGTAAATGTTCCAGGGACGATTCCGGCGTGACCCGCAATACCGCCTTGCCCAGGCGGTAGACGCCGTTCGCCGCCTCCTCCAACTTCCGCGCAGCCTCATCACCAGCCGCGCCCGTAATCACCACCTGTGCCGGATGTTGGGCGAAAAGTGTCGCCGCAAGGCCGTAGGTCGCCGCAAAAAGTCCATATTGCGGCGCTACTCCCGCAAACGCCTCGAGCGTTTCCTTCGCCCAATCGTGATATTTCAGATCGTCGGTATAAGCATGCATCCGTGTCAGGGCCATGGCAGCAACCGAGTTCGCGCTCGGCGTCGGTGAATCCTGGAAGGGCTTGCGCCGCACTTCCAACCCGACCATCGCCGGAGCATCCGAAGCGCGGTCGAAAAATCCTCCACCTTCGGCATCACCATACTTTTCTATGGTCAAGTCCATGGTTCGCTGCGCCGCGCGGAAATACTTTGCGTCCAGAGTGGCCTCATACGCATCCAGCAGAGCGATCACGCCGAACACCTGATCGTCGAGCGAGCCGCGCAATCCTGGCCCTCCAATCCGGTGCGCAAATCCCTCTTCTTCGCTCCACGCCTCTCGCAACATCCTGTTGAGCGTTTTCAGCGCAAACTCTCGGCTGCTTTTGCCGCACCAATGACCGTCGCCATACACTCGCCAAACTTCAATGTATCCAGACACGAACATTGCGTTCCAGCTTACGTACATGGTCCGATCGATGAACGGAGTGGGCCGCAATCTACGGGCGGCCAGCATTTTCCCTTTAGAACTATTAATCCGGAGCCGCACTTCCGCTTCTTCCAGCCCCAAAGTCTTCGCAATTTCATACGCTTGACGCGCTATCCAGAGCACATTCTTCTCCGGTTTGTGGTGCATTTCTCCGTGTGGTTCCACGTCGTAGTGCAATTCCATGATGCGCGATTCCTGCTCTGGCAATACCGCCCTCAACTCATCCAGCGTCCACGTAAAGTAGTCGCCATCATCATCGAGCGAATAGTCGGCGTCCTGGCTGGCGCAGAACCCCCCCAGATCCTGGTCAGAGAGTTCCCGATTTGCCCAGTCGATGATTCCTTGCGCGGTTTCTCGAAGGGACGGATTCTGCGTCACCTGCGAAGCGTGCAGGTAATTCTTCAGCAGTTCGGAGTTGTCGTAACTCATCTTCTCGAAGTGCGGCACCAGCCAGCGCTCATCCACCGAGTAGCGATGGAATCCCCCCGCTAACTGGTCGTACACCCCGCCCTTAGCCATTTTCTCCAGTGTGGTTTCCACCATGGCCAACAAGTGCTTCTCGCCGGTCTGCCGGTAGCGTTCCAGCAGTAAGTCCGCGGCCGAGGAGTGAGGAAACTTCGGCGATTTCCCGAATCCGCCGTTGCGAATGTCAAAGAGCTGCGTCATCGAGCTGATTTGCGCGTCCACAGCGTTCAGGTCGAATTCCGCGCGCGCGCCGCTAAACACTTCTGCCTTTGCTACGGCATCGGCAAGCGCTTCCGCCGTTTTGGCCAACTCCTCGCGCTTGTTTCTGTAGGCATCCGCCACCGCCAGCAGCACGCGCCGGAAGCCGGGTCTCCCTTGCACGTCTTCCGGCGGAAAGTACGGTGCCGCCGAAAAAGGGCCTGCCGTCGGACATTAGGAAGGCCGTAAGCGGCCAGCCTCCCTGTCCGCTGATGGCGCTGATCGCCGACTGGTATCTCGAATCCACATCCGGCCGTTCGTCGCGGTCAACCTTCACCGGCACAAAATACTCGTTGATGATTTTCGCCGATTTCCGGATTCTCGTAACTCTCGCGGTCAATCACGTGGCACCAGTGGCACCACACCGCGCCAATATCCAGTAGCACGGCCTGTCCTCGCTCTTGGCCCGCGCAAACGCGCTTCGCCCCACTCATACCAGTCGATCGGTTGGTGCGCCGCAGAACGCAAATAGGGCTAGCCGAATCCTTCAGTCGGTTTTTGTTCATCTGTCCGCGCTCCTCGTATGTGTCAATCCGTCATTCCGAGCGCGGGTTTGCGCGAGGAATCTCTCTTAAGATGGAACTAATTCGAACGAGAATTGTCTGCCGCGCCTTCAACTTGGGACGGTGGCCTTACTGAACCTGTCGCCCGGTCCCCGATCGCGCGGATCGAGCGGTTTCCGTCCCGGCGTAGCCCTCATCCTGCCGGTGGTAATAGCGGATCCGGTCCTCGCCCAGCTTCCAGCACAAGTACACTTCCTCGTTATTCACGATCGCAGGAAAATCGAGCAGTCCGACATCCAATCCTTGATCACGCACCCCGTCGACAGAATCTTCTCCAGATTCGTCTTCATAACCTCCGCCAGGTGCTGGTGCTCCATGCGCTTCTCCGCCAGCTTCGCATACGCCACCAGCACGCCGCCCATCATCATGATGCGCGTGGAAACTGCCCCCAGCTCCTGCTCCAGTACGTTCAACCGTTTGCGCACGCCAATCGCCTCGATCAAAAAGGGCTCGAGTTCGCGCCGCGTGCTCTCGGCCTCCGTCAGCGTGAAAATCCTCTGCGGTTGCTCGGGTATCTCGTCCTGGTCTTCGTCGTGGTCCGCCATGAATTCTCTGTCCAAGCTCGAACTCGGTTCATCGGTGCCGCTGATTCGGTCCGAGCAATTGGTTAGTCAAATTCTGTCGTCTTTTGGACGGTTTGGCTAGCGAAACGATTCGGGCCACTGGGGAGCCTGCAACCGCGGAATTGCTTAACCACCGATGAACACCATGGTCCGCGAGGGCGGCACAAATCCAGGCTCGTTGATGCGGTGGCCTTCTTCTTTCTCGTTCACTGCGCCGCGCACCCATTCCACGATTTCGTCATCCGAAGCGTTCGCCCGCAACAGGCTCCGCAAGTCACGATCTTCCTTGCTGAACAGGCAAGTCCGCAATTTCCCATCGGCGGTCAGCCGGATGCGCGAGCAATGTCCGCAAAAAGCCTGTGTTACCGGCGCAATCAATCCGATTTCGCCGGGCGCCCCATCGGCAAAACGGTATTTGCGCGCGGTTTCGCTCTTTTCGTTGGGAATCTGCACCAGCGGCCATTGCGCGTGGATGCGCTCATAAACTTCCGCGGCTGGTACCATCAGGTCCCGGGACCAGTGCCGGTCCGCATCCAGCGGCATGAATTCGATGAATCGCATGATCAGTCCACGTTCCCGAGCGAACGCCGCAAAAGCTTCCACCTCATCCTCGTTGAATCCCCGCACCAGTACGGCATTCACCTTGACCGGTGCAAATCGCGTAGTCTGCGCCGCGTCGATGCCGCGCATCACCGTGGCGTAGGAGCGCGTGCGTGTAATCTTTTCGAACTTGACCGGGTCCAGCGAATCCAGGCTGATATTGATGCGATGCAAACCTGCCGCCATCAGCCGTTCGCAACGCTCGGCGAGCAAATGGCCATTTGTAGTAATCGATAAATCTTCTACGCCAATCCCTCCCAAATAAGTGACGAAATTCTCCACGCCGTCGCGCACCAGCGGTTCGCCGCCTGTAATTCGCACCTTGCGAATTCCCAGACCCACAAAAAGGCGCGCCAACCGTTCCAGTTCCGCCCAGGACAGTATCTGGTCGTGTTCGCGGTAGTTCTCCGGATCGGCGGAGCGGCAATAGACGCACCGGAAATTGCACCGGTCGGTCACCGAAATGCGCAGGTCCTTGATCTGCCTTCCGTATTTGTCGTAGAGGCTCATAATTGCCCGCCTGAAATGAAAAACCCGATTCGCGCATGGAATCGGGTTCAAGCCGAAAATCTGCACTTTTTCGGCGAACTGGCTCCTTTCCAAGCACGGGAGGCTCGGGCGTTTCCACCTGAACCCTCGGCGATCAGCTCATGGACCGCCTCGCCCCGCCACCCTGGGATGTCTCGCCCGTAGGCCGGCGGGATCGGAGTTTACCCAGAAAGTTTACGCCGGTTCGCAGCCCTGTGCAATTGGCACGTCCTTAGCTCCTCCATGTCCCTCCGGGCTGCGCGACTATGATAAAGTCAGCGGACAGAATGCGAATCTTCGTCTTGGGAGCCGGCGCGACGGGCTCCTTGCTTGCCCATCTTCTGGAACGCCAAGGCCACGATGTGTGGTGTGGCGACCGCGATCCCGCCCGGGCGCGCCGCTTCTTGGGCAAAAAGTCCACCATCGCGGTGACTAGCGTCAATGCCCGCAATCTTTACGGGATTGTGCGGGCCGCTCGCGGCTGCCAGCTCATCGTCAATGCCTCCGCCTCGGTCTTCAACGAAATCGTGCTGCGCGCGGCGTTGCGTTTGCGCGCTCACTATCTCGATCTCAGCTCCCATCTGACCCGGAACCCTTTTCAACCCGAGCAATTCCGCTACGCCAGAAAGTTTGAGGCCAAGCATCGCGCCGCCCTCATCAACACGGGTGCCGCCCCCGGACTCACCAACCTCCTGGCGATGCGCGCCGCGCAACTGCTGGACGAAGTCCACTCCGTACAGATTCGTCTTTACGAGAGCACCGAAAGCGACGACCCCATATCCCAGTGGTCTCCGGAAGTTTCCTTCGACGAGGCCATTTCCCATCCGCGGATCTACCGCCATAAAAAATATAAGTTGGCCAAGCGTTTTTCGGAACTCGAGAAATTCCGCTTCCCCGATCCCATCGGTGCCGCCAGCGTCGTCCTGGCGGCACAGGACGAGGTCGCAACCCTTCCCTAAATTCATCCCCATGCAAGATCTCGACGTAAAAATCGGCGGCAACGAATTCGACCGCCTGCGCCGCTGGCACAAGCAGGGTAAGCTCTCCAAATCCCGCGGACTTCCCCGCCTGCGATTCCCGGAAACTTCCTCTCCGCGGAAGATTGCTGCGCTGATTCGCCAGGGCATTCTTCAAAATGCGCGCTTCGCTGCTTCCGTCCTTGTGCGCGGCCTGAAGCACGGGTCCAAAGAAGACCAGCATCTGCTGATCCGCAGCGACGCTCTGTTCCCTACTCTCTATCAGATCCGCAGGCAAGGCCGGTTCACTACTCCGGTTGCTTATGCCACGGCACACGTGGCCGCACAATTCGTCAGGAATTTTCCCCGCGACTCCGAAGGCGTGTTTGCCCCGGAGCAACTCTCCGTGGAAATTCGCCGCGCGATTCTCAGCGGCGTGCGGAAGCACGGCGTCAAATTGGCGCACAAGATCACTCCGCTGAAGACGCCCGCGGACGACGAAGACCTCCTCTAAAAGAGTTCTCCGCGATGGCGAAATGGCACAGAAGGCGGGAAGAATTCGGGAAGGAGAAGTGCACCCAGTTAACGGCTACGCCAAGGATAAGCGCAGCCGTCCTTCACATGGCGGTGAAGTCAGACCAGCACCAGCGTGCCGGCCGTGATTCGAGTGTACGCCCTCGTTCCCTGCAGGGGCAATTGCTGACCACACCCAGGTAAAGAGACTCAGCAGCAGCGGTTCGGCCGCGAGTACTTCTTATTCAGTTGTTCCACGTAAAATTCCGCCGGCGACAGCGGCCTTTCCAGGCCTCCGCGCACCGCGCACTTTAGATATCTCTCGTATGCGGCGTCACCACACCATTCGCGCAGTCCTTGCCACAAGCGCGCAATACCCCCGTTGATTACGCTCCCCACGCGTCGCATCAGTCGCCCTCCGCCCACTGCGTGGCCACGTACGGCGTCTCATGCAACACCGGCTTCTTCTTCGTGCTCAAAAGCGCATACCACTGGACAACCGCCTCCACGAGCAGCACCAGGATCATGCCCGCCAGGACCGCCGTCACCGCCGCGTCCAGCCGCTGGTTGAAAATGACACGTTGCGTTTCCACGATTTTCGCGGCAGAAATGTTTCCAGCCGCAATTTGCGCCCTGAGGCTATTTGCATAGGCCAGGAAACCGAGCTGGGGGTTCGGGCTGAAAATCTTCTGGTAGCTCGCGGTCATGGTGACAATCACCAGCCACACCATCGGCAGGAGTGTCACCGCAATCCACTTGACTCGGCCCATCTTCAACAGAATCGTTGTCGCCACGACCAGAGCCACCGCCGCCAGTAATTGATTGGAAATGCCGAACAACGGCCACAACGAATTGATTCCCCCGAGCGGGTCCACTACACCCTGGTAGAGAAAGTATCCCCAGGCTCCCACAATCAGCGCGCTCGAAAACAGAATCGCCGGATACCAATTCATGCGCCCGAGCGGCTTCCACACCCGCCCGCCGAGCTCTTGAATCATGAACCGGCCCACACGCGTGCCCGCATCCAGCACCGTCAAGATGAACAGCGCCTCGAACATGATCGCAAAGTGGTACCAAATGCTCAGCAGGCGCTCTCCGCCAATGGTGTTCGAGAAGATCTGCGCCATTCCGACGGCCAAAGACGGTGCGCCGCCGGCACGATTCAGCAGGGTTTGCTCGCCGACTGCGTGCGCCAGGCTGGTCATGGTCGTTGCGGAAAGTGGGTACCCCCAGCTCGAAATGGTCTGCGCTGCCGCCTCCGGAGTAGTGCCAACGATCGTTGATGGGCTGTTGATTGCGAAGTACACACCCGGCGTCATCGCGCAGGCCGCCACCATGGCCATTACCCCCACGAATGACTCCAGCAGCATGGCGCCGTAGCCAATGAAGCGCGCATGCGCCTCGCGTTGAATCATTTTTGGCGTCGTGCCGCTGGAAATCAGGGAGTGGAATCCGCTGATCGCCCCGCAGGCAATGGTGATGAAGCAGAACGGAAAAATCTTCCCGGCAAACACCGGGCCGTTGCCGTCCACAAAACGCGTCAGCGGTGGCATCAGGACATGGGGTCGGACCAGCAAGATCCCCGCCGCCAGAGTGAAGATGGCACCGGCCTTGATGAACGCGCTCAAATAGTCACGCGGCGCCAGCAGCAGCCACACAGGCAATGCCGAAGCCGCGAACCCGTACACAATAATCGCGGAAGTGAGCGCCAATCCGCTTAGCGTGAAAGCTCGGGACCATGCCGGCGATTCTGCCACCCACTGCCCGGCAACCACCGCGAACAGTATCAAAGCGACTCCGACACCGGACGCTTCGAGCACCCGGCCCGGCCGGATAAAGCGCAGGTAAATGCCCAACAAAACCGCAATCGGGATCGTGGCGGCCAGCGTAAACGTGGCCCAAGGCGAACTCTTCAGCGCGTTCACCACCACCAAGGCCACCACGCCAAGCAAAATGATCATGATCGCAAGGACAGCCAACTGCGCGATAAAACCCCCGCGCTTACTGACCTCTTCCCTGGCCATTTCTCCCAGCGTTTTCCCGTCGCGCCGAATCGAGCAGAACAAAATCACGAAATCCTGCACGCACCCAGCAAACGCGGCTCCGGCAATCAGCCAGAGCGTCCCCGGAAGGTATCCGAATTGGGCGGCGAGTGTGGGGCCGACCAGCGGTCCGGGTCCGGCAATGGCAGCAAAGTGGTGCCCGAACAAGACCCACTTGTTGGTGGGTACAAAGTCGCGCCCATCGTCGCGGCGCTCGGCAGGCGTGGCCCTCGTATGATCCAACACAAGCAATCTCGCGGCGATAAATGCGGAGTACAGCCGGTAGGCCACCAGGTACGTGCACCCCGCGGCCAGCACAAACCACGTCGCGCTGATCGGCTCGCCTCGGTGCAGTGCAATCGTGGCGAGGGCCAGCGCTCCCACCGTGCCGACTGCGATCCAAACAACAATCGATAGCAATCGCTTCACGGAGCGACGCTCGCCGCCATAAACGCCTTTAGGTCCTGTTTCAATTTCGCCAATGAAGGCAGGTGGACGTACACCATGTGGCCCGCTTCGTAGTAGCCGCCCGTCAAATGTGCCCGAAGCGAGGGATCGACTCCCAGATGATCGAAGGTGTAATCCGCGGCAGAGAACGGTGTCGCCAGGTCGTAGTAGCCCTTGGCAACATACACGCGCAGAAACGGATTTTGCGTCATCGCTCTGCGCAAAGTTTCCGCCACATTTACATAGCGGTTTTCATAGGGCTGGAAATTCCAGGGCCGCACCCGCCCGGTCAAGAACTCGTACGGCAAGTCGCTCTCAAATTTCAGGTCCCCACGGACGTAATCGCTAAACGTTGCGGTGTAGGGACCGACAATCGCCGCCATGCTCGGATCGTACTCCGGCTCCGACCCGGCGGCATCGTAGTCGATGCCTGTGAAGCGCCCGTCCAGGCGTCCCACTGTGCGGCGTTCGTTCCGCAGCAACTCCTTGTCGAAGCGCATGATCTCGATGCGCAGGTTGCTTCGGTCAATGTAGTCGGCGGACAGTCCGGTTAGGCGCGCGAGTTTTTGCGATACCTCTGTCCTGCGCGCCGCGGAAAGATTGTCGCCAGCCGAAAGCGCGTCTGCATAGTCTCCGCTTGCGTAGGCACGGGATTCGTTGATGGCCTTCTGGAGGTCACCTTGCAAGTCCGCGGGCAGTTTCTTGTGATACCAGGCAATTGCGGTGTAGGTCGGCAAATACAGGATGTACGGCAAATCATTGCCGCGATCGAACTCGGCGGTTTCGAAATTCAGAATCGAAGAAATCAGGATGATCCCGTTCAGGTACATTCCATAACGCTCTTGCAGGTAGCCGGAGAGCCCCGCGGCGCGCGTGGTGCCGTAGCTCTCGCCCGCCAGGAATTTCGGAGAAGTCCAGCGCTTGTTGCGAGTCGCGTACAACCGGATGAAATCGCCGACCGAACGAATATCCTCCTCGAGGCCATGGAATTGTTTCGGCTGCTCGCCTGGCACTGCCCGGCTGTAGCCCGTCGAGACCGGATCGATGAAAACGAGATCGCTCACATCCAGCAAAGAGTATTCATTGTCCACAAGCTTGTAAGGAGGGCCGAGCAATGCGCCGGCGTCTCCCATTTCCACGCGCCGCGGCCCGAACGCGCCCAAATGCAGCCAGATCGACGCGGAACCCGGCCCGCCGTTGAAGGCGAACGTCACCGGGCGTTTGGTTAAATCGCTGACGTCATCCTTCGTGTAGGCAATATAGAAAACGCTGGCTTTGGGAGTTCCATCTTCCAGCTTCAGCAGAATCGTGCCAGCTGTCGCCGTGTACTTGATCTCCTGGCCTCCGATTTTGATCGTGTGCTTGGTCTGGACGATCTTTTCCTCGGGCTTCTTCTCGTCTTTGCCCTTTTCGTCTTTGGCCTTCTCCTCTTTCGATTTTTCGGCGGCCTTCTCGGCAGTGCTCTGCTCGGCCACTTGCTCAGGCTGCTCGGCAAGGCGTCTGGTCCTTTGAGCAAAAAGACTGCTCCCGCCCAAGAAAATCAACGCCACGACAAACGCAAATTGGCTGCTTTTCGACATAGGACCCCTCAGTTCAGCAGGTATCGATGCGTTTCGCATCCTATGCGACTCGCGGCGGAGCGTCAATTTCCCATTCGTGGTTCTTTCCTGGCCGGCACCGCTGCAAGCGTCAAAGGACGCGGAAAACTACGGAATGCTGGTGAATTTCAACAAGGGATAGACATCCCGGAAGACTTTGACCACTTCTCCGCGGAAGGCAGACCTGGTAGCGGCCGCCGGCTTCATTTTCTTCCTCACGATCCACGCCAGGATCTTCTTCCAATCCTCGGGCGGAGTGGGCCAGCCTTCATGCTTCGTCCATTCTCCTTTTTCGGTGGTATACCAGTAGCTTTCGTATTTCCTGCCCAGTCGCTTCCGCTGCTGCGTCACCCACTTCGGCTGTGCCACCACGCGCGGATGCGCAATCAGCGCCAGCGCGGAATCCCGGCGCTTTCCGCCCGAGTAGAGCCGGAACCCTGCGGTGACGGCGTCAGTGGAAAGTCCCAGGTAAAGCTGGCCGCTTCCACGATCTCCGGACGACGGCAGCTGAAACTTCAGGTACATCTGAGTCTTGTAGAGCGTCTTGTCCTTCGCGAATCGGATGTCGCGATTGATGCGCGAGAAATTCGCCCCAGTCCTGCCGCTGGTATCGAAGTTCTCATTCAATCGCAGGACCGCGGGTGCTAAATCCTCCAGCAGCCGTCGAAAGGGTTGCATGATGCAGGCCTGATACCGCTCCCGGTTCTCATCCATCCAGACTTTGCGGTTGTTTTTCCCTAACTCACGGAAAAACTGAAATGTTTCCTTGTTGAATGGCGGTTTCTCGGCTGGCATGCTCTCTCCTCGGGTCCGGGTGGAGTGATTCAGACTACACCATTCCCATTGCGCGTCAATTGCACTATCCTTTCTGCGCGCCGGTCAGGGATGTCCGGGCGCTCCAGTAAATCGCTTTTGAAAAGGTGACCATCGTGTCCTGCAGACGCTTCTCGATTTTTGCCTCGCTTTTTGCCCTTTCTCTCTGTGTGCCCACGCTCTTCGCTTCCGAGGAAGACAAAGCGCTGTCCAAAACCACCCCGTGGAAGCCAGAGGACTTCGTCTACTCTGAATCTGACGGGGGCTTCCGCATTTCCCCGAATTCCCACTGGGTTGCTTGGATCAAAACCGAAGGCAATAAGGAAAAAGACAAGCGGATCTCCAACCTGTTCCTATCAAGTCTCACGGAGGACCGGGAGATTCAGCTCACTCGCGGCGCGGACGATGTCTCTGATCTTAGCTGGTCGCCGGACAGCGAATGGATTGCCTTCATCAGCAGCAGGGCCCGGCCACAGCCCAGACCGGACGCGGACCACGCCCAAATCTGGCTGATGAGTCCTCATGGCGGTGAGCCGTACGCTTTGACCGAATTGGTACGCCCACCCAAGGCCGTCCAGTGGCTCGACAACGACACCCTGATCTTCAGCGCACAGGAAGATCCGAGCGCTTACGAGCAGGCGCAAAAGAAGAAAAAGGACGACTCGGAAGTGGTGGATGATTCCGAACACGAACCACCCGTGCGCTTGTTCGAGATTAATCTTAAGGATAAAAAAATCACCCGCTTGACCGAAAACCTGGACTGGATTCGCAACTGGTATGTCTCAAAGGACGGAAAATACGTGGTTGCCATCCACCAGAAAAGCTTGCACTACACCTTTGATCAGAAGGTGCCGCCGGTCGCCATTCTTCACAACCTGATGGATGGCACGGAGAAGCAGATCTTCACCGAGGGCCGCATTCGCCCATTCGGATTCGAGTGGACTCCGGACAGTTCCGGATTTTACGCCTGGGCCCCTTATTCCACCGACCCCAAATTCCTCATGGCCTGGGTCCTCCGTCTTTACTATTACGACGTGCACACCGGAACGAGCGTTCCCGTCCCCCTCGATTGGGAAAATGGCATTGGCTCGGATCTGGCCGCTACGCCCGATGGATTCGTGGCCGGTCTGGCGGCGGGGCATCGTTATGATATGGCCCGCTACTCACGAGAGAAGTCCGGCAGCACCTGGTCATGGAAAAGAACCCCTCTCGAAGGGGAACATTCCAAGAACATCCAGAATTTCGAAGTCTCCGCCGATGGAAAAACCATCGTCTACCAGTCCTCGACCGCCAGCACCATGCCTCAACTGTTTCGCGCACAGATTGACGGCAGTAAGCTCCTATCCACCGCGCAACTCACCCACCTGAATGACACTCTCGTCAAATCCCGCCAGTTCGCCAAAACCGAAGTCATACGATGGAAAGGCTCCGGCAACGAAGAGGTGGAAGGCATCCTCTACTACCCGGCAAATTACGAGCCCGGCAAGAAGTATCCAGTTATCACCGCTATTCATGGAGGGCCACACTATCAGGACCTGGACCAGTGGGGCGAAAGTTGGGGTTATCCCATCAATCTCTTCACACAAGGGGGAGCCTTTGTTCTGCGCCCCAATTATCACGGCAGCGCAAACTATGGGCTTAAATGGTCCGAATCGATCTGTTGCGGCAATTACTATGATCTGGAAACCCCGGACATTAACGCGGGCGTGGACTACCTGATCCAGAAGGGGCTGGTTGATCCCGACAAGGTCGGAACCATGGGCTGGTCCAATGGTTCCATTCTATCCACCAGTCTCATCACCACGTATCCCTCGCGATACAAGGTCGCCAGTGTCGGTGCGGGCGACGTCGAATGGATCAGCGACTGGGGTAACGTGATGTTTGGCGATGCCTTCGACTCCTATTACTTCGGCAAAAATCCTATGCAGGATCCGCAGCTCTATGTCCGTAAATCCCCCTTCTTCAAAATGGACAAGGTGCAGGCGCCTGTCCTGATCTTCCACGGCACCGCGGACACCAACGTCCCCCCGGCCCAAAGCTGGTCCTACTTCCGCGCCCTGCAGTACTACGGAAAAGTCCCGGTGAAGTTTGTGGTCTTCCCCGGCGAGCCGCACGGCCCGCGGAAGCTGACCCACCAGATGCGCAAACTGGACGAGGAAATGGCCTGGTTCGACAAATATTTCTTCAAAACCGCGCCACCTGAAAATGAATCCGTGAAAACCGGTTCGCCTCTGGACACCGCTCTCAGGACGAAGAGCCTTGCACGCACGGGAGAAATCTATGGCGCGACAATCACTAGCAAAGGCAAAACCCTACTCATCCCCGAAGTGGTGAAACGGAACGATCTGGAAATTGGACGCTTCGAAGTGACCCGCGCGCAGTTTTCCGCCTACGACAAAAGCTATAAGGTGGAAGCAGGAACGGAGAACTATCCCGCCAATGAAATCACCCTCGAGCAGGCGAAGGCCTACGCTGAGTGGCTCAGCAAACTGACCGGGCAAACCTGGCGCGTGCCCAACGAGAAAGAACTGGCCGGCAAATACGAAAAAAAGGAAGGGGAGAACACTCTAGATTACTGGGCTGGTTATGCGACGAATCCCGATGACGCCAACCGGCTTCGCGAAAAGATTAAGGAACTCCATGGCACAGCCCCGTTGCTGAAGCCGGCGGGATCGTTCCCGGGGCAAGGCCAGGAAAATGAGGAACTGATCTTCGATTTGGGCGGCAATGTGGCCGAATGGGTTCTCACAGCCCAGGGCCAGGGCAAGACGGTGGGAGGCAGCGCAGACTGCCCGGCCGATGCGCGATCCGGTTGCACACCGGCACCCGAGTATGTCGGCTTCCGCGTGGTGCGCGGGGCGGCCAAGCCGGCGACCACAAAGGACTAGCATGCGAGGAAAGCTCCGGGTCTGGCTATTCTGCTGCGCGACATTCCTGCTCTCATTCCTGGGGCAAGGACTTGCGGCAGCCACCGAACTGACGAAAGACGACATCGATTTCCGCAGAGAGGTCTATGTGGATAGCACCGGCGCTCGTTTGCCTTACCGCCTGTTCGTTCCGCTGGGGTACGACGCCAATCGGAAATATCCCCTCCTATTGTGGCTCCATGGTGTTGATGGGCAAGGCTCCGACAACGTCAGGCAGCTCACCCACGAAAACCAGCTCGGCACGCACTTCTGGATTGCCAGCGCGGTTCAGGCGAAATTCCCGGTGTTCGTGCTGGCTCCGCAATGCCCGATGGGAGAGAGCTGGTCGGAACCGGAGTTCAATCAACCCGGCAAGCCCCTACTTCTGACCTTGGAGATTCTGGCCAAGGTGCAGAATGAATTCTCCATTGACCCGGACCGCGTGTACATCGCCGGTCAATCCATGGGCGGGCTCGGTGTCTGGTCTCTTCTGCAAATGCACACCGGGAAATGGGCGGCCGCCATTGTCATGTCCGCTTACGACACCTTTTCAGACACTTCCGCCATCGCCCGGGTGCCGCTCTGGGTATTCCAGGGAGACGCCGACCGATCCGTGCCCGTAGACATGGTGCGCGGAATGATGCGGCAATTGAAAAAGGCGCACTCGAATCTCCGTTACACCGAATACCACAAATCCGATCACGAAGTGTGGAACAGGGCTTTCGCCGAGCCAGACCTCCTTCCCTGGCTCTCCTCTCAGAAACGCAGGTCAACCGCGGAGGGCCAACTTGGCTCTGGCGCAACTCCTTCTTCCCCTTAAAATGGGGCATGAGCCAATTTCAACCCACTGACCGCACGCAGGTGAAACGCCTGCCCAAGCGCGCTCATTATGATCGCGAGACCGTCTACAAGATTCTCGACACTGCCTTCGTGTGCCATGTCGGCTTCAGCGTGGATGGTCAACCCTTCGTTATCCCCACGAACTATGGCCGCTCTGGTGACACCTTGTACGTGCACGGCAGCGCTGCCAGCCGCATGCTGAAAACACTCAGCACGGGTGTGCCTGTCTGTGTGACCGTGACTCATGTCGATGGCCTGGTTCTGGCACGTTCTGCCTTTCATCATTCCGTGAATTACCGCTCGGTGGTGATCCTGGGGATGGCTCGCCTGGTGGAGGACTCCTCCGAAAAAATGGAAGCTCTCCGTATCTTCACGGAGCATGTGATGAAGGGGCGTTGGGGCGACGTGCGTCGGCCAACCGAGCAGGAATTGAAAGCCACCACGGTTCTCGCCCTTCCACTCGAAGAAGTCAGCGCCAAGGTGCGCACCGGCGGACCCGTGGACGATGAGCAGGATTATGCCCTGCCCGTCTGGGCTGGCGTGCTGCCCTTCGAAACCGTGGCGAAGGCTCCCGAACCAGATGCTCAGCGGAAGAACGACCCACCCGTTCCGGACTACCTAAAGAACTACACGCGTTAACCATCAGGACGCGGGCTCGGCTTCAGGGAAGCATGGCCGAGGAGCAGCGCCTGCAACGCCTCCTCGCCATGATTTGCCAGCCACAGAATGGAAGAGGTTTCCTGGCCTGAGGCTCTGGAGAACGCCGGTTCGCAATTCGGTGCCAACCGGTCCTTCCCGGCCCCTTACACTTCTCAGGCACCTTGTCACAGACACGCTTCGCCGACCTTTTGTATGATTCCGAGGTTCGGGAGGGATATCGAATTCCCAGGGTGCGCGGATCATCCCACGAACGACTTGGGGGATGAGCACACCACCACCCGACAGAAATGAGAATGACGATGTCTAGGAAGGCATTTCCGGCGCTGGCCATCTCGCTGTCTATGTTACTTTCTGCCGGTGTGGCTGCGGCAGAGACCATCAAGTTTGACAAAGCGGAGTACATGCCGCCCAAGGTCCAGGAAAGCAAGGATAAGAAGGCAGGCAATCCCGTAAAAGGGGTCATTTGCTTTGACAAGGACGCCAAGGTTTTGACGTTTGTCGACAGCAAAGGCACCACGGTGGTTAGCATCCCCTACGACAAGATCAAGAGCATGCTCTATGAAAAGACCTCTCACCCGCGCTACACCGAAGCAATCCTGGTATCGCCTTTCTTCCTCTTCTCCAAGACCAAGAAACACTTTCTAACCATTCAGTACACCAACGCCGCCGGTGAGGGTCAATTTGCCATGATTCATTTGGACAAGGGCAATGCGCGCGACATTGTTGCCCAGGCCGAGGCCGAAACTGGCAAGAAAGCGGATATGACCGAAGAGAAGTAGATCTGGACCGGATGTGGATTGTCTCCGCCCCCAGCGCTACCACTATAAGAACTGGGCCCACCTGGAGTAAAGTTGCAGTGGGCCCCTTGGGCGGAAACCATTAGCGGCCGTTCGCTCCCCCAAATCAGTTTTTGTATTGCTGCGAGTCGGCAATCTCAACCATCAGATCATCGTAAGAGCGCATGGCTTCATCCACCATCGGTTTGGCGGTAGCCACGGCCAGCCTCAGATTGTTCCTGTAAAGCGCTATCTCGTCCGGATCTTCAAACACAGTATTACGGATCGCCGCCACATCGGCCATCACCGCGCCCACGCTTGCGTGTAGAGACTTCACGCAGCCAAGCAGCGCCTCCAGGTAAGCCAGAAGTTCCATTCGCCCTTGGGAATCCAGCGGCAGTTTAGACATTGCGGTTCCTTTCGGTTTCCGAGCCGGCCCTGTGGCAAATTCGGCCTGAAGCGCTCGGAGTACACCTTGACCGGGAGCACGTTTTGGAAGGGTGAGTTTGCGGAGAAACGAACGAGAGATCGATGTGACGTGCAGGGGCAGTTTGCGTTCGCGAGGAGTTGCAGGCTGTGAGGTCAATCACCGCCATTTGTGATATGCGTCACGATACGGTTTCCCACCGCAGGCCCTTCCAACTACTGCGACCGGGGCGTTTGCGCGCCATCGGCCCCGTGTTTTGCGAAGTAGGCGATGGAAAGCAGGATCACTCCGAACAGCAAAAAAATGAAGGTGGTCGAAAAAACCAGTACGTTGGCGGCCTGCAGGTCTGTGCGCGCAATATTGGCAACATTGACTTTCAACCGAGGATGGGCCTCGGCCAATCTCGCGCTATCGGCAGTGACCGCCACCTGAAGCTTGTACTCCTGCCCGACAGTGCCTTGAAACTCGCCAATAACCCGCGCTACGCCGTCGGATCGCACAGGCGCACTGTGCAAGTCCGCGGAACTGCCGCGGCCTACCACCTGGCCTTGACTCGAGAGCGTCCAAGTGGCCCCGATTGCAGGAGGAATATCCTGGCACACGAGCGGATCGGCCTCCACGCCCATCAGACAATGGAGTCTGTCGAGTGGAACTGTCTTCGCTGCCTCGATTTCGATCAGGTACAATCCATCAAAGTTGAGTTTGAATTCGGAAGTAACAATCTCCCCAGCGACCAGGGAAGCCGGCACGTCCACCGGGACAAAGTTCCTCGTCTTCATCCACCAATTCCAGGCTACAAAAATGACCAGGCCCAGCACAAGCAGGCCAAGACCAAACTTTGTTTTCAGTTGCATGGAGAACGCTCAGTAACGGTAGCGCAATAGGGCGAATGCCGCCAAGCTTCCATGGGCTTGGCCAAGACAATTTGCCCGGAGTCTGCCGGAGAGGCTTTCTCTGCCGAGCTGCGGCCCTAAGTCCTCTAGTGGCAGGAGCAGCCGCCGCCACAGCATCCACCGCCGCCACCGGAGAAGCCCCCGGACGACGTGGAGGATCCGGACCCTGCCGTGGCAAACACGGAGAGTTGAATCGTGGCCTTCTTGCTGGAACACTTGGGGCAGGAGATTTCTTGTTGCTTGTTAATCACTATCTTTTCAAACCGCTCGTTGCACTCGTCGCAGATGTACTCGTAAATCGGCATTTCGGGTCCCTCGTCAATTCCATTTAAGTATAGCAGGCTGACTGGGCAAGCCTAAAGGACGCTCATCTACAAGCAAACGGCCCTGAACCAGTCAGGGCCGTTTGAGGAATCGAAGTTGCGTTAGGATTTAGTCGCCCGCAACCGCTTCCGCAGCGGCTTCGGTGGTCTTCGGTGTGGCTGCGCCATTTCCATTGGAGTGTCCATTCCCGTTGCCATTTGCTGGGGCAATCGTTACCGGCTTCCCTGCGTTGGTGAAGTTCGCGGGAACCGCCTTGGCAATGTCGCTCACCGTCCCGATCTGTACGACCGTCGGTTGTGGCTTCTTCAGGACAAGTTCTTCGTAAATGGCGCGCACCTTGGCCTGCTCTTCCAGCGCTTTCTTCCGGCGGATGCGGTTCTCTTCGGCCGCAGTCAATGGGATGTCGTGCTCGATGTGGCGCACGCGGGCCGCGTCTTCCGCGTCAATCACCAGCGAATGCTCGTAAGACTGCAGGCTGACGTTCTTGCCCTTGGCATAAATTTCGTGCTTCCCGTTCTTCTTGTACCACTCGGCCACGGTCGCGTTCTTGTGCATGTTCTCGATGATGTTGCGCCAGCCGATACCCGTGTTGTACGCGCAGAAGCTGATTTCGCCCTGCTGCGTTCCATACGGAATGATGCACATCTCGGTGCGGCGGAAATCGTAGTTGAACAGGTCCTGGAACCACATCCCGGCGATGAACAGGAAGTTCCACGGATCCTGCGCGCGGCGCTTCATGGCATCTTCATACGTGCGTTCCGGAGAGGTCTTGCCGTACTTGCTGGTCGCGCCCTTGGTCAGCGCCCAGGTCTTGTCAAACTTCTTGAACAGGTCCCACAGCTTCAGGCCCTTCGGCCCTTCGAACGCGTGGTAATTCTTTAGCAGCGCCATGGCCATCATGAAGTTGGAGAAGGCCTTGCCGCGCGCGGCATCAGTAATAGCCGTTACGTCCTTGGTCAGTTGCTGAGCATCCAGGAAGCGCGGCACGGGGGCCCACTCCTTGGTCTCCTTGTTGATCATGATCGCCGTGCCCACGCCGCAATTCGGGTGGCAGCCGCACGACAGTGAACCCCACTGCGATTCATTGCCCTTCACCATGTCCGCAAAGCCGGCAAACGTGCTGATGAACGAAATCGGGAACCAGTCGCGCGTCGGCTCGATCTTTCCGACTTGCTGGCTGACGTCCTTCGCCAAGTGGGACAGTGTGTAGCGCTGCCGCAGGCGGCGCTCAGGTGTAATGTCCTCATCGCGGCCAGTAAACGAAACCGGCTGGAAGCTGATGAAGGCAATCTTCTTCGGATTCTCCATCGCGAACTTCACCACTGACCCGACCTGGTCGTTGTTCACGTTGTTGACGATGGTCACCACCAGCACGATTTCAATGCCCGCTTCGTGCATGTTTTCGATAGCGCGCAGCTTCACGTCGAACAGGTTGCCGATCTGGCGATGGCTGTTCGCGTCATTGCCGATGCCGTCGAATTGCAGGTACGCATAGCGCAATCCCGCTTCGAAGGCCTTCTTGGAAAATTCCTTGCTCTTGGCGAACTCAATTCCGTTCGTCGCCGCCTGCACGGAGTTGTAACCGACCTTGCGGGCGTACCGGATGGCGTCGAAGAAGTACGGGCTCATGGTCGGCTCGCCGCCGCTGAACTGCACGGACATCTGCCGGCGCGGCTTGATCTTCACCGCGTTATCCAGAATTTCCGTAATTTCATCCCAGCTCAACTCATGCACGTAACCAACCTGGTTGGCGTCCATGAAGCACGGATCACACATCATGTTGCAGCGATTGGTGAGGTCCACGGTCAGAACCGAACCGCGTCCGTAGCGAACATTCGAAGAGCCGTGCTTGTGCAGGCCTTCATCGTTGTGCGCCGGAATGTCGCGCCCCGGAAACTGGCTCTCAATCCATTTCAGGAAGCTGGAGTCCACGGCCATCAGGTCTTCGTAGTGGCCGTGCTGCGGGCAGTCCTTGACCATCCACACCTGGCCGTCGCGCTCCACGATCTGGGCCTTAATCTCGCCGACCTTTTCGTGCATCAGGTCTTGCCAATCCTTTTCGCCGCCAATGATCGCTTTGCGCGCCTCCTGGACACACGCCGGACAGAGCGAGTCTGTCTGGCGCGGGAAACCAAGCGTCGGCTTGGACTTTTCCCAGGACTTCAACAGCGGCTTATCGGACCACTGCGGAGTCGCGGATGGATTGGGATTGCGCTTGTTGAAATATTGAATGGTATCGAAGGTGATACCCGCCGTCTTGCAGACTAACCAGTCGAGCGACCGGAAGACTTGCGTAGAGAGATAATTAGGCATACCGCGGCTGCCTCACTTTCGAAAGTTCTAACTTTTACTTCGATTAGCCCCAAACGCTTATTCGAGCCTGACCTATTTTGGTACTTCTTTTTGGTACTGCCCCCAAGGCTCCCAATAGGGTAGCACGCGACGAGACGGCTCCCTAAAGCGTTGCTCGCCTACAGTTTGCCGGGCACCAACGGGATAAGCCAGTGGGATGCGGTGAATGGTCGAAAATGATGGTTAAACGGCGCCAGGGGCCACTAAGTGGGCCTAACTTGAAGAAGCATAAGGGGGTTACCGATACACCGCAGGGCCATCAAATCCTGCCCCGGCACACTTCCTCATCACTCGTTCAGGGCAGGCCGCAGCACCGCAATCAGAAAATGCGCGAAGTGCGCCGCATCCTCATCCATCTGCAGCCAACGGACCACACAATGGTCAGCCAGGTACTTGGAGACCCGAGATTCGGGTATCCCGAGGTAGTCTGCGAGCCGGGGACGAATCGATTCCCCGCGTCGCGCAGAGCTGCTCCGAACCAGATTGGGGATGGCCACCCGCAAGGTTTGGCAGGCCTCGACATAGTAGTACGTCGTAAGATCCGAATCCGTCAGCACCCAAACACCCGGCCCCGCCGGCGCTTTGTCCGCAGCCTCCAGCGTGGCCGGGGCGCCAGCAAGCAAACGGCGAAAATTCATTTCCAGTTGGGTGAGTCGCGAAGCCAGTCCCGGGTCGCCATAACGGCCGCGCGGCGTCGGGAGTGCGGGTGCGTCCACCGAGCTCTCGATGGAAGGCGCCGAAGAAGGCCGTTCGGCAGGCTCTTCGGATATCGGGCGCGGGACAGGCGGAGCAGAAGGAGCAGTAGACCTGGAAGAAGTATCCCGGGCCGCGGAATGTTGCGGAATACGCCGGGAAGGTCTGGAGTCCCGTCCGCCGCGCCGTCCACGCCTCTGGCGGTTTTGCTCAACGCGCAAAGGCTCCGGGGATTGGGAACGAGGAAAAGATTCTCCGGGAACTGCCTCCACAGGTTCGGCCGGCAGGTTTTCGGCTGGAGCAGCCTCTGGAACTGCCGCTGGCTCTTCCGCAGTACTAACTTCGGAAGTCTTGGATCGAGGCGGGAGCGCGGGAATTTCCGCCGGTTCGGTGGCGCCGAGGCGCGTTGCGCTTTCCTGCGCTTTCGTTTTCCAGTCCGCCCGCCGAAAACGCTCCGCCGCCGTCAAATACCATCTCCCCGCATCAGCAGTGTTGCCACTCGTTTCAAAATAGCGGGCCAGCTCGAACGCCACCATGGCGTCGCGTGTTTTAGCGAAAAGATTGGTGAGTTGACCCGCCGGATCTTTGCCCGTGCGTGCGCGGCGAATGCGCGCGGTAATCTGTTTCCAGTCAGCCATACAGTGAATGGATTCTAACAGTGATGTGGCGGTTCCGCCAGCAAGTCCGTGGGGAATTCACTTGCTCCGCCGCGCGCGTTCCGCGGCGTTTCCCGGTTGACGGCTATGCAGGCGTCGAAGTATCCTTTGGCTGGTCAGCCCGGGAGGGTTCTATGCAACGTCTGCGCGCAATTTGTGCAGCCGCATTCGGTTTGAGCTTGGCGTGTGTGCCGGTGTGGGCTGCGGCAACGCCAAATGTGGCCCCGCTAGGGACAGTTATTTCCGCCGAGCGCGCCCATGTGGGCGACGCTAAAGCCGACGTCGGCACCACGGTCTACGGTGGCGACCGCATCAGCACGGAAATGCAGGGCAGCGTGCAATTGCGCGCCGGAGCCGCCCGTTTGCTGCTTCTGAGTGCTTCCGCCGCGGTCGTGAATGACAGTGAGGGTTCGCCCTCGGCAAAATTGTTGCTGGGCACCGCGACTTTCTCCACCGGCAATGCACACGCCTTCACCCTGTTTGTTTCCAAGGCCGCTGTGCGGCCGCAAACTGACGCGCCAACCATCGGACAGGTCGCTTACATCAATGACAAGGAATTGTTGGTGACGGCTCGGCGTGGCGGGCTTGTCGTCACCGTCGAGGACGATTCCCAAGTTATTCCCGAAGGAACTTCCTTCCGAGTTCTCCTGGATCCCGCGCCGGAAGCCCAGGGACCTGCGGGAGCGGGCTCAGGAAACGAGGGACCTTTGCATCGCAGCGGCGGACCGTTCAAAGCGGGCCGCAGCCGCTTCTTGATTGTGGCTGTAGGCCTCACCGGTGCAGTGACGGCGTTTGCCATTAGCGAGGCGCTGGAAAGCCCGGCTCGCCCATAATCAAATTACAAAACGGAAAAAATTTTAATGGCCAGCGCTTTGAACCATGTTGGCCGTTTTCTTTGCAACGAGTTTCGCGCACCTCAGCGCGACGCGATAACGTCGATCTCCACCAGCGCATCCTTGGGGAGCCGCGCCACCTGAACCGTTGAGCGGGCCGGGGGAGCTGCGCTGAAATAGCGCGCGTACACTTCGTTCATAGCCGCGAAATCGTTGATGTCTTGCAGGAAGACCGTGGTTTTGACCACGTGATTAAAGGAAACACCTGACGCTTCCAGAATACCTTTCAGGTTTTCCATCACCCGCTCCGTCTGCTGGCGCACGTCCGCGCCAACAAACTCGCCGGTCTTTGGGTCCAGCGCAACCTGGCCGGAGACGAATACGAAGCCGTTGGACCGGACGGCCTGGGAATAGGGGCCAATGGGTTTGGGGCCGCGAGGCGTCAATACGACATCTTTCATAAGAAATCCTCCTGGAACGCGGGGGAAAGAATACCAGATGCAGGTCGGCGAAGGGAGATCAGTGCCGGCGCCCGCGCACGCGGACGAATCCGGTGTTGGCGTGATCGCGCACGGCTTCGCGGTGCGCGATAAACGCCTCGGCCTGCTTATCGGAGTATCCCTGAATGACAACTTCCAGAATCTGTTTTTCGGACATTCCAGTGTTCTTCAGGCGGCCGATTTGTTCGCTGGTCAGCGTGGGCAGGCCCTGAATGCGCCGGTGAATGATCGCCTGAACGGTAGGATTCGTCAGGCCAATCAGCTTGAGTGTGACCGCTTCGCCGCTGAGGATATCGATCTGATCGGCTTGCGCCATCTCCAGGATTTCCGGATCGCTGTAGCCGGCGCGGGATAGGTCCATGGCGCCATCGGCGCTGGAGAACTCATGGTGATGCGCGCGGGCGGCTCGCAGCAGGGCAAGACAAAGGTCGTCGGAGGCTCCTGCATGTTTCAGTTTGGTGAGTTGCGCGATCTCCAGATCACTGGGCTTCATCAGTTTCAGCTCGTCCAGGCTGGACGACCACATCCCCGATTGATCCAGTGCTGTGTAGTCCGTCTGGGAATGCTTCTGGCACCCCACCAGAAGCAAGCCACACACACCGAGAAGCAGGAGCGTTTTCCGCATATCCCCATTGTAAGTGGCACAAGCGTGATACGGCGCGCGTGTGCCTCGCCGGATACTGGACCAAGGAGCAGGGGGCAGAAGTTTGCAGTCTACGGTCGACAGTCCACCGCCGGAAGTGGCGAGTGGCCCTTCGGCTCCGCTCCGGGCCAGCGAGTGGCGGGTGGCGAAGGAAAAGAGTTCGCAGTTGCCAGTTGGCAGTTCAAAGTACGGAGAAGAGCCGTCCTGCCGGCTGCAATACCTGGTGAGAGAAAGAGCGTTGGGGGATGAGCGGGCGAGCGGGGACAAGGTCGGCGCGCCAAATTTACTGTGATACGTAACCATTGCGTAAATGGTTGAGCGCCGTTGGCCAGAGCGGGACGGCAGGCAGGCGTTCCGAATGGGGAAGGGGTGCTGGCGAGGAAGATACCCCACCTGCTCCCCGGCGTTGTTGGCACGGCGCGCGTAAGTGATTGATAAACAATACGATGCTGAAAACTGCGTACGGATTTACTGAAACGGGTTTGGCATGGAATTCGGAAGTGTATGGGAGCGCGGGGGGTTAGAGTAACTACGAGTGAATTCGCGGTTGAGGGCGTCGTAACTGTCGATAGGAAAAGCGACTGACCTGTGCAGATGCTTGGGATTGCGAGCAAGACGGTGCGAAAGAGGCGGGAAGGAGTTAGACCTGGTAGATGCGTTCGACGCCGTAGACGCCCTGGACGCGCCGGATGTTGGCCTGGATGGATTCGAGTTGGCGCTTGTCGGAGATTTCCAGGCTGGCTTCGACGCGGGCGTTCTGGCGATCGGGGCGGCTTTCGAGCGTGCGGATGTTGGAGCCGGCGCTGCTGATGACGGCGGTGATTTCCGCAAGCAGGCCGGGGCGATCCTTGGCGCGAATAAGCAGTTCGACGGGGAAGGTGGCCACGTTGCCACCGCCCCATTCGACGGCGATGCGGCGCTCGGTCTGGTACAAAAGATTCTGCACGTTGGGGCAGGCGCGCGTGTGCACGGCCACGCCGCGGCCGCGGGTGACGTAGCCGACGATGTCGTCGCCGGGAATCGGGTTGCAGCACTTGGCGCGAAAGACGAGCAGATCGTCCTGGCCCTTGACGATGAGGGGAGCTTCGCCAAAGCCGAGCATGCGCTTGACGGTTTTAACCAGCGTGGGCTTGGCGTCTGTTTCGGTCTTTTCGGTTTCCTTGCTGGGCTCGCCGAAATAACGGGCCAGCACCTGTCGCGCGGAGAATTTGCCAAACCCTACCGCCGCGAACAAATCGTCCGGCCGCGATAACCCATATTCCTCACTGAGTTTCTGAAGGTCTTCCGCTGGAATCTTCTTCAAACCCTTTGGGAAATTGCGGGATTCGTTTTCGAGGAGCCGGTGGCCCATTTCCGTGGCTTCCTCGCGCTCCTGGGTATTGATGAAGTGGCGAATCTTGCTTTTGGCGTGGGAGGATTTGACGAAGCTGAGCCAATCGCGGCTGGGCTTGTGTCCCTTCTGGGTGAGAATTTCGACCACATCGCCGGAAACAATTTCATGGCGCAAGGAGACCATCTGGCCGTTGACTTTCGCGCCGACACACTGGTTCCCCACTTCCGTGTGCACCGAATAGGCGAAATCGACCGGAGTGGCCCCGCGGGGAAGTTCCAGTACGCGCCCTTTCGGCGTGAAGGCGTAAACCTCCACGGGGGCCAGGTCCACCTTGAGCGTGGAAAGGAATTCGCCGGGTTCCTGCAATTCCTGCGACCATTCGATCAGTTGACGCATCCAGGCGATGCGCTGGTCGTCGTCGTTCGAAACGGCCTTGCCGTCCTTATATTTCCAGTGTGCCGCGACGCCTTCTTCCGCGATGCGGTGCATATCCTGCGTGCGGATCTGGACTTCGAAGGGTTGGCCGCCATGAATCACGGTGGTGTGCAGCGACTGGTAGAGATTGGGCCGCGGCATGGCGATGTAGTCCTTGAAGCGGCCGGGGACGGGGCGCCAGATGTGGTGAACGACGCCAAGCGCGGCATAGCAATTGCGCTCGGAATCCGTGATGACGCGCACAGCGAGCAAATCGTAAACCTGGTCGAGGCTGCGCTCCTGGCGAACGATCTTGCGATGGAGAGAATAGAGTCCCTTGACGCGCGCTTCCAGCTCCGCGGGGATGCTGTTTTCGACGAGGCGGGTGCGAATGGTGTTCTGGACTTCCTCGAGGAAGCGCTTGTGAATCGGCGCTTTTTCGATGACTTCTTTCTGCAGGGCGAGGTAGGAATCGGGCTCGAGAAAGCGGAAGGAAAGATCCTCGAGTTCGCCCTTGATGACAGCCATGCCCAGGCGATGCGCAATGGGGGCGTAAATGTCCATGGTTTCGCGCGCGATGCGTTGCTGCTTGACGGGGTCGAGGAACTCGAGGGTGCGCATGTTGTGCAGGCGGTCGGCGAGCTTGACCAGCACGACGCGAACGTCGTTGACCATGGCCAGCAACATTTTGCGGACATTTTCCGCCTGACGCGCTTCCGGAGCCATCATGTTCAAGCGGCCGATTTTGGTTACGCCTTCGACGAGATGGGCGACCTCCGGGCCAAAGCGCTCTTCGATGCGGGAGAGGGGATATTCGGTGTCCTCGATGGCGTCATGGAGGAGAGCGGCGGCGAGAGTAGTGGCATCCAGTTTGATGTCGGCGAGGATGTGGGCAACCTCGAGAAGATGGGTGATGTAAGGTTCGCCGGAACTGCGGAACTGGTCGCGGTGGCGCTCGGCGGCAATGTCGTAGGCGCGGCGAACGAGCCAGGGATCCTCGGAAGGGCGATTGATGCGAAGCTTCTGAAGGAGTTCTTCGAGGCGAGTGTTCAGCTCGCGTTCGGTGCGATCGCGATGAAAATTGAGCGGCAGGTTGGAGCGCGATGCCATGTCTTAGTTTACGCTGGGTGTGAACAGAGCGGAAGCGCGGTGCCGTGAAGACAACGGGTGGCTCAGGGAAGGCTTGAAAGACAGGCGTCGTGACCCATAGCGCGGCCGATAAAGGAAGAGCCCCGGCAAGAAGAACCGGGGCTTTCCGAAAACAGGAATGAAAAGGAGGTCAGGCGGCCGGCTGTTCCGGCTGCTCGGCACGCTTCTGCTTGATCTCCTTGACCTTGTCGAGGAGGTCATCGGCCTGCTTGGTCAGCGCATCGCGTTCGGATGAGGATTCGACCATGTCGGCTTTGCGGCGATAGAGGAGGTTCAAATAGGTCATGGCGTCATCGTAGTCCGGCTTGAGCTTGACGGCGGTTTGGAGTTTGTCGATGCCGTCGTCGACAAGGGTCTGATACTTCTCCGTGTAGGCCTTGCGCACGTCGGGAGGCAGCGGCTCGGTATCCTTCACCTGCTTGTTGATGTGGGCCTTGTTGTAATCGGCGCGCAATTCGGTGTTGCCGCGATAGGCGAGTGCCCAGTCAATGACACCGATGGAATAGTACGGCTGCGGATCCTGGGGCTTGAGGGCGATGTGCTTCTCGTGGTAGGACTTCGAATCTTCGAATTTTTTGGCGTCAAAGGGCTGGCCAGCCATCTGATAAAGGATGGATGCCAGACCATCAATCGCACTGAGGTTGTTGGCATCCTTTTCCAGGACGTCCTGGTATTCCGTGATCGCTTCCTGCCCGTGGCGCATGTTCTCGTCGGAGGGAGCGCCGGGAATGTACTGGCTGGCGTAGGCCGTGGCCAGATACAGGCGCGCATTGATGAGATCGGGGTCCAGCTCTTTGGCCTGCTTGAAGTCTTCGACGGCAGTGTCGAATTGAGCATTCTTGAACGCGGCCACACCTTTGTTGAGAAGGTCGCGGGCGCGGAGCTTGTTGCAACCGGAGACGCCGGCGACGAGAGTGAACAGCACCGCCAGGGAAAAAATCTGGACGGCAAGGCGAGAGAACTGCGAAGAGTTCCCGCGTAAAACTATTGCTTGAGTCATTGCAGCATCCATCCCTGAATAGCGCGACTCCGATGCAATGGAGGCCGGCGCTTGGATTGACTTCCGCCCTATAGGGGTCATTCCATCACGTTCAGCGGTTTTTTTCCAGTTCCGAACTCAGCAGGCCAACCGGGGAAGCGCCCGCCAGATGCATGAGGTCGAGAACCTGGGCCACCACCTGAAACTCGAGGGAACGGTCTCCCTGAAGAAAAGCAACGCGATGAGCACGCAGAGCGAAGATTCGTTCCAGACGGCCGCGCAAATCATCGAGCTGTACAACCGAGCCATTCAACAGAACCGAGCCATCCGGAGCGACTTGAACAACGATGGCCTCCGGAGCGAGAACGGGAGCCGGGTCACTTGCCTGCTGCGGCAAACTGGCCGGGAGTCCCATCTGCCGGTGCGGGATGATCATGAAGATCACCAGCAGCACGAGCAGAATATCGATCAGCGGAACCACGTTTACATCCGACAGAATTCCGCGTTTACCACCGAAGCTTCCCATACCCATAATCCACCTCGCAGTCCGAAAATGCACCCGGCGAGGAGGACGCTCACAACCCGCGAGAACAACGGCGAAAAGTTACTGACCGGCTTCGAGCTTGGCGGTGATCAGGCCGACCTTGTCAATGCCGGCTACTTTCATGATATCGATGGCCCGAGCCACATCCATGAACAGAACATCGTTATCGCCCTTCACGAAGGCCACCTTTTCCGCGCGCTCTTTGAAGATCTGCTCCATGCGCGGCCCGAGCGCTTCCCAGGTGGTGTCTTCGTTATTGATCTTGAGTTTGTTGTTCATCATGACCTGAACCACCACCGTCTTATTCTCCAGCTCCTGGTTTTGCTGCTGGTTGGGCGAGGGTTGTGGCACGAGGGCATCCAGCCCCTTGGGAGTGAGCGGGGTGATAACCATGAAAATGATGATGAGCACCAGCAGAATGTCGATCAGAGGCACGACATTCGGCGATGCCATCGAACCAGAACTGCTTCCAACATCCATCCCCATTGCGAGTTCTCCTATAAATCCGTTGCGTCCTGTTTTCGGAGGAGTTGGCCGCGCCGGGTGGGAGCCGGCGCGATGCCATCAACTCAGCAAACGAATGACGACTACGGTGAAGCGAACGAGCCTCAGGTAGCGGGCTTACTTTCCCGACTTCTGAGGGCTGGTGCTCTGGATCTTTTCCGTGAGCAGGCCCAAGGAGTCGACGCCAGCGGAACGAATTTCATCCACGACGGCGACTACGTCGCCATACTTGGCGCGGGCATCGCTCTTCACATAGACGGTCTTGTCCAGTTTGTTGGCGATCTGGTCCTTGATCTGACTAGTGATGTCTGCCTTGGTGATCTTGGTGTTGCCCAGGAAGATGGTGCCATCCCGAGTCACGGCAACGATGACGGCATCATCCTTATCCGCGTCATGCATATCCCGCGGATCGCTGACGGGCGCCAAGTCCACCTGATGGGTTTTCTGCAGCATGGGCGTGACCACCATGAAGATGATCAGCAACACCAGCATGATGTCCGCCATCGGAATCACGTTGGGCGCCGCCATCTGTGCGCCGGCTTGTGGCTTATAGGCCATGGTCTACCTTCTTCCAGTTTACTTCTTCGCGCCGCGGCGCAGAATGAAGTAGTTGATCAGCTCCATCGAGGAGTTGTCCATCTCGACGTCAAAGGCCTCGACTTTGTTGGTGAAGTAGTTGTATGCCCACACCGCGGGTACCGCGACGAGCAAACCAAACGCGGTGGTCACCAGCGCCTCAGCGATACCGCCGGCAACCGCGGACAGACCGGTAGCATGCTGCGAAGCGATGCCCTTAAACGCATTCAAGATGCCGACCACCGTGCCGAACAGCCCTACGAACGGAGCCGTGGAGCCGATGGTAGCGAGCGCCGAAAGGCCGCGCTTCATTTCCGCGTGAACGATGGCGACGGAGCGCTCGAGGCCGCGCTTGGCGGCTTCGATGACTTCGGCATCGGAGACCTGCTGCGATGCGGACTGGAATTCGGAGAGCCCGGTGGCGACCACCTTGGCAATGTGGCTCTTCTTGTTGCGCTCGGCGATGGCAATGGCTTCATCCAGCTTGCCATCTTTTAAAGCGCCGGCGACCTGCTGGACGAACAGGCGCGACTGCTTGCGCGCGTTGTTGTACATCAGGAAGCGGTCAATCATGACGCCGAACGAATAGACCGAGAGGATGAACAGAATCACAACCACAATCTTGGCCAGGAGGCCCATGGTGGCCCACATGGAACGGAGGTCCCACTGTGAGCTGCCTTCCTGCAGCCAAGCTGCGTAGACAAAGAGAGTTGCTAACATTCGTTTGCTCCTTAAATTTCCTAGTGGCCCCTGCGGACAGGAACCAACAAGTGTATTCTTTCCACTACGTACACAGAACGCCGCGTAGGTCCCACGACTCCCGCGCCGTCCCGTTGGACTACTGAGCCAGAGAGAAAATAACGTCGATTTCGGTGTCCACTTCCACCGGTTCGCCATTCAGCAGGGTGGGCTGATAGCGCCACTGCCGCACGGCATCCAGAGCGGATTGCACCAACAACGGGTGGCCGGAGACGACCTGCAACTGCTCGACCGCGCCGGTTTTGCCGATAATGGCGTGGAGCTTGACGGTGCCGCTGATGCGCGTCTGGCGCGCCAACGGAGGATACATAGGCTGAACGCGGTTGACCAGCTTGGCGGCCTGCACGGCGCCGCCTACGCGGGTACGCGTGACCGTCGGCTTCGGCGGAGGAGGAGCTGACGTGCCCGCACCGCCAATAACGCCACCGATTACTCCACCCATGGAACCGCCTGCGACGCCACCGGGCACGCCACCGGCAACTCCGCCCATGCCCATATCAGGCGGCTGCTCTTCTTCCTTAATCATCTTGATGTCTTTCGGGATGACTTTGGGAGCGATCAGTTTGCCAGCGTCCATCAAATGGGCCACCGGCTTGATCTTGACGACCTGGACCGGAGCAGCAGGTGGAGGTGGCGGTGGAGGAGGCGGGGGCGCCAGCAATATCGAAGACATCAGCGTCTTCGGCAGCGCTTCCGTATAAATGAGCGGAATCAGGATCAGAATCGCGAGGAAGCCGATCTGGAGCAGCATGGAGATAAAAACCGTCCATGGCTTGTTCGTCTTCTTGCCCTTCGCATTGGAAACTACCATTTCTTCAAACATGGGTGACCACTACCTCCTCCCGGCAGGCGCGAGGCGCGGCGTGCCGCCTTCGTTCCCGCGGGTTTTGTTGCCGGCTGCGGTTCCGGTGCCTGCCACAGCGCTATGTCCCCGCCAACGATTCCAGGCGACGACCAGCGGCGCGGCTATTCCAAAACTTGAGTACGTTCCTACCACAATCCCCACCACCAGGGCAAAAGCAAATGCGCGAAGCACCTGGCCGCCCATCAGGAACAGGACGAGCACGGTGAGGAAAGTCAATCCGCTGGTCAGGATGGTTCGCGACAGAGTTTGGTTGATCGACTTATTGACCACGTCGGCGAACGGTTCCTTCCGCAAAAGACGGTTGTTTTCCCGGATGCGGTCGAAGATGACGATGGTGTCGTTCATCGAATAACCGACCAGGGTCAACAGCGCGGCAATCACAGTCAGCGAAATCTCAAAGCCGAATATCTTGAACAGACCCAGAGTAATCAGCACATCGTGGAAAACGGCCAGAACGGCTGCCACTCCGAAAATGATGCGATCGATAAAGCGCAGTACAAAGCCGACCGCTCCCTTGCCTGCCCAGCCCGTTGAGCCACCGATTTGTCCACCAAAGAACCGGAAGGCAATATATACCAGCATGCCCGCCAAAGCATAGAGGGTAACGCGAATGGCCTGGTTGCGGAGCTCGCCGCCGACTTTCGCGCCCACGATTTCCACGTTGCGGATTCCAAAGGGAGCCAGGGAAAAGTTTTCTTTCAAGGCCGAAACAACCGCTGGAGTCGCTCCTTGCACGCCGGCGAGATCATCGAGGTTGGTGAGAACTCCGTTTTTGTCCTTATCGCGGTATGCCAGAAGGTTCTTGGCGAGTGTCTGGTACTTATCCCCGGCGCTGATCGACAGTCCAAGAGGATCTTTCTGTGAAAGGTAGTTGGCCAAGGAAGTAGGAGTAACGGCATTAAAATCGGGTTTGGAGGAGGCAGTCACGCCGTAGGTGGCGTTGAGAGCGGTGAGCACCTTGGTCTTGCCCTCGTCGAGAGCCTGATCGCCCTTCCCGGTCTGCTCAACGAAAATCAGGACTTCATTGGAGTTGGGATTGGCGATATCGCTGATACTTTGAATCTCGCTGTTTCCAAGACCTTGAGCACGGAGGCCCGCACGCAACTGATCGATGTTGGGGGGCTGCGCAAATCGCACATCTACGTTGGTGCCGCCGCTGAAGTCGATGCCGTATTTGATGCCACCCTTCAGGAAGATAGTAGCCCAACCGATAGCTAGCAGAATGCCGCTTAAAGCAAAGAAATACTTAGCCTTGCCCATCCAATCGATATTGGGCTGTTTGAAGATCTCGATCATGCCGTTTTGCGCGTCCCTTCTTTAGACTCCAGGCAGTTCCTGTTTGTTCCCGGCCGCAAGCCTGCCGGTACCAGAACTCCGGAGTCGTCGCTAGATACTCACTTCCGCCTGGCGATCCATCTTCGACAGGTGATACTGGAAAATCGTCTTGGATACATAGATGGCCGTGAATACGTTGGCAATCAAACCGATGGTCAGGGTCACGGCAAAGCCGCGGATCGGTCCGGTACCAAAGATGAAAAGGAAGAAGGCGGAAACCACGGTGGTGACGTGGGTGTCAATGATGGTCAGAAAAGCTTTGTCAAAACCCGCGTCCACCGCAGCTGACGAGGACTTGCCGTTCCGCAACTCTTCCCGGATACGCTCGAAGACCAGGACGTTGGAGTCCACGCCCATGCCAATGGTCAGGATGACGCCTGCGATGCCCGGCAAGGTAAGCACGGCGCCGAACATGGCGAGTGCCGCAAGCAGGATGATGAGGTTGAGGAGCAACGCGAGCACCGCGTTAACACCAGACAAGCGGTAATACCAGACCATGAAGATCATTACGACCAGCAAGCTGAGGATGGAGGCCTGCACACCATGACGAATGGAGTCGGCGCCGAGTGATGGACCGACCGTGCGCTCTTCCAGATACTTGATCGAAGCGGGCAGCGCTCCAGCACGCAACACCAGAGCCAGGTCATGCGCGGATTCCTGGCTGAAATTCCCATCGATCCGGCCCTGATCTTCAATCCGGCTCTGAATCACGGGGGAGGAGTACACGTGTTTTTCCAGCACGATGGCCATCTGGCGGCCCTTGTTGGTTTCCGTGAACGGGCCAAAACGCCGCGCGGCTTCCGAAGAGAGCGTGAAATTGATCTGCCACTGCCCGGGCATTTCCGTGTTGCGGGTTTCCGTAGCGCTGCGGAGGTCTCGCCCCGTTACTACCGGAGCGCGGCTCAGAAGGTACCAGACCTCTCCGCTGTCCTGCGGATTATGAGATTCACTGCGGCCTGGAACGATCTCCGTGGCCGGGGGCAATACCCCTCCATGCGCAGCCAGCGCGGCCGCTTCGGAGGGATACGTTGTGGGATCTTCGACCAGCTTCAGTTCCAACTGGCCGCCCGCCTGGATGACCTGCTTGGCGCGCGCGGGATCGCCTTCCCCGGGGAGTTGCACGAGAATTTCATTATCCTTGCGCCCTTGAAACTGAATGGTGGGCTCGGTGAGACCGAGGGCATTGATGCGGCGCTCGATCGTTTCGAGCGACTGCTGCATGGTCGTTTCCTGGATGCGCGCCAGCGCGCTGGGGCGCATGGACATGAGGTAAGCCGTGGGGTCGCCGGGTGCCGGGCTCAATTCCCACTCGACCTCATACTGCTCGTGGACCAGATCGCGGAATTGAGAGAGGTCGGTGCTGGCCACGTTGCGCACGATGACGTGGGTGTCGTCGGCACGCCGCACTTCGTCGTAATGAATATTCTTGGTGCGCATGGTGGTGGTCAGCCGGTCCACCGTCTGGTCGGTTTCCTGCGCCACGGCTTCCTGAACCTGCACCTGAAGGATCAGATGCGTGCCACCTTGCAGGTCAAGACCGAGCTTGATTTGATTGGCAAAATTCGCCCTGACCTGGGCAAGCGACGTCGGGAAGGTCGGCAGTCCGAGCACGAAATACAAGCAGAGGACAACGACAACCAAGATAAAGATGACTTTATACTTCAAGTTGGGATTCATGGTTAGAAGATGTAGCGCAGTGGCGCACTACCACAGGTGGCATTACTTGGCATCTTCCGGTGCCTCCACCTGGGCAATCGCCGCTCGCGCGATGCGAATTTTTACATTGTCGGCGACCTTCAAAATAAAAGTGTCGCCGTCGATACCATTAATAGTGCCGTAGATGCCCGAGGTGGTGACAACCTTGTCGCCGTTCTTCACGGCGCCGAGCATTTCCTGCACCTTCTTACGCTGCCGCTGTTGCGGCAGAATCACCAGAAAATACATGATGCCGAACATGAGCAGCAGGGGAAGTATAAAACCACCGAGCCCGCCGAAGCCGCCTGCCTGCCACAGGAGAAATGTTGCCGATGTCATGTCCGTAATTTTCTACCGTACCCTTTCCGAACCTGGCCACATCCAAATCCTAGAGTCAAAGTCTCCGGTTTTCCCGCGACTGGGGAATAACCATCCGAGAGCGGGAATTTTCCCGCTTGCCCTGCCCGCCCGGTTCTCCTTAGGAGAGTCGACCTACTGCGGGTTGCCACAGTCCCGTGGAAAAAGTCCGCGCGCCGGGCGATTCGCCTCAGCCTGGACCCGCCGCATAGCGAGCGCGCAGTTCTGCCGCGAAATTCACAAGTTGTCCAAAAGATATAGCCTCTCGGATTTGCCGCATTGTGTCAAGGTAAAAGTGGACGTTGTGGTGGGTGGCCAGGATGGCCGCGGTGATCTCTCCGGCAGCGAAGAGATGCCGAAGGTATGAGCGAGTGTAACGGCGACAAACGCTGCAGGTGCAGCGCGGGTCGATCGGGCGCTGATCCTCTATATAGCGGGCGTTTTTGATGAGCACGCGACCTTCGCTCGTGTACAGGCACGCATGCCGCGCCGCCCGAGTCGGCAGCACGCAATCCATCATGTCGATGCCGCGCGCCACATAATCCGCAATCTGTTCGGGCCGCCCGACGCCCATCAAGTAACGTGGCCGCTCCAGGGGAAGCAGTGCGGTAACTTCGGCGGCCATTTCGCAGGTTAGTTCATGCGGCTCGCCCACGGCCAGTCCTCCCACCGCGTATCCCGGAAAATCCAATTCCAGAAGTTGCCGCGCGCTCTCTCGTCGCAAATCGGCGAAGGTAGCTCCCTGCACAATGCCGAATTGCCACTGGGGTGGATCGTCATTCCGGCTCGCACTTTCGAGGAAATACTGACGCGCTCGCCGCGCCCACGCTGTGGTGCGCTTCACGGCCGCCTCCGCAATCTGGCGAGGCGCGGGCGTTTCAATGCATTCATCGAGCACCATGGCAATGTCCGAACCGAGCGCCAACTGAATCTCCGCGGCTCTTTCCGGGGTGAGCAGATGCTCGGAACCATCCAGGTGGGAACGGAAGCGCACACCTTCATCGGTAATCTTGCGCAGTCCGGAAAGGCTGAAGACCTGATAGCCGCCCGAATCGGTAAGGATGGCGTTTCGCCAGGACATGAAGGCGTGCAACCCGCCGAGCTTGCGAATCAGTGCGTGCCCCGGCCGCAAATATAAATGATAGGTGTTGGCGAGGATGATGCTCGCGCCGAGTTCTTCCAGCGCGTCCTGAGTAAGGCCTTTGACCGTCGCGGCCGTGCCCACGGGCATGAACACCGGAGTTTCGATAATCCCGTGAGGCGTGGTCAGGCACCCGCGGCGCGCGCCGCCGGGATCGCGGTGCAAAACCTCAAAGGAAAAATTCACCGCTCCAGTGTATCAGGAGAAGATGAACGCGAAGCCGACGCGGACAACGATATAAGCCACGAACACGCCGAACGCAATCGTGTACGATTTTGTCCCCTTCAATTTTTTGGGGTTGGCGGCGGCAAACCCCATCGCAATCAGCAAGGTGATCCAGATCGCAAAGATATCGATGTTCTTTCCGAGAGCCATAAGCCACTTGGCGGACTCTTCCGGAAGAAAGGCCGCCACATTCGTGGCCACCGGATTCTCCAGATCCAGCGTTCCGGGCGGCTTCAGGAACAGAACAACGAGAAAAAGGATGTTGCCGAGAAGGGCGGGGACAAATGCGTGAGATACAATCCCCAGCGACGTCTTGAAATTCAGATTCGCGCCGCCAAGCAGGTTGTACGCGCCCCACATCACTAGCCCGACAATCAAAACAACCAAAATCGGCGCAGGAATTCCGAACACGTATGCGCTGATGGGGGCGAACTTCGCGCCCATTTCGATTTGTTTTTCCTTCTGGTCGGCGGAGAGCTGCTCGGCCCGCGGGCTTTTCTCGATTTGCTGGCTCATGTATTCGCGCCAGTTCATTTTCTGGTTCAGCCCTACCGCAACCAGCCCGCCAAGAATAGCCAGCAAAGCCACCGGAAGCAGCCAACCGGGTTTTCGCGCGATATCTTCATAAGTCTGCTTTGGCGAGAAAAGTACGCCAAAGATTCTTCCAACGGGGGAAATCGCCGCCTGGGGCCCCGCCGCGGGCGCAGGCGCCGGCATAGGTTCAGTTACCATCGAGGACTCCTTCACCACAGGTTTGCAGGGACACGTTTCTGGAAATACTACGCACAGCCTGGGGGGAAAGTATCACATCTGGACGGGGCGCGGTATCTCCGGAACCGCGGCCAGCAACTCCCGTGTGTGGGCGTGCGTCGCCTCGTCCGGCGCCGTCGGCAGTTCAGCAGCCAGGGTGCGCAGTTGCAGCAAATCGCTCGCTACAAGATCATGGACGCATTCGCGGGCTGTTCCTCAAAAATCTCCGCGGGCGAGTCGATACCAGCGAGTGCACGGTCCGGAAGCCAGCGCAGCTACAAAGGCAACACCAATAGTAGACTGGTAGGCTCGATGGCTACTGCCGCAACGCATCGTGTGGACTGGCGCCTGCTCCTGGGGCAGCGCTCCTTCCGCTTCTTTTTCACTGCCATGTTCGTATCGCTGTTCGGCAGCGGCATGAACTTCATCGGGGTGAGTTGGTACATCATGTCCGCCACGCACTCGACGGTGGCGGTGAGTTGGCAGGTGATTGTGGTCACGCTGCCCGGCCTGTTCGTGCCATTTCTGGGCGGCGTGCTGATCGACCGTTACGACCGGCGCTACCTGGGCGTGCTCCTTGATCTGGCCCGCGGCTTTGCCGTCCTGGCTATCGCCTACATTGCCTGGCGGCGAGATTTGCACATCTGGCATCTCTACCTGATGACGCTGATCACCGGCACGGGCTCGGCGATGTACTGGGCCAACGTGAATGCGCTGGTGCAGGAAGTGATCCCGCCGAGCCAGTTCACCGGGGCCAACGCGACCGTGCTGGTCGGGGTACAGACCGGGATGCTCCTGGCCGGCACGTTCGTGGGATTCATGTACGATCACGCGGGAATCGCGGGCATTTTGTGCATTGACGGTCTCACGTATTTTGTCTCCGCCTACTGTCTGTATGCTTTGCGCCGCGGATACGTCTCGCCACAAGCGCATCGCCAGTATCCGCGTGAATTCTCAGAGTCGAGTGAGGGGACGGCACAGGCGCTGGAGAGCGGCGAAAATCCGGAAGTGGCGGAAGCAGGTCTGTCTCTAGCGATCTACGCGGACATGAAAGCAGGCTGGGGCTACCTGCGCGAGCAGCCCGTTGTGCTGGCGTTGGGGATCACCCATGCACTGCTGATGGCCAGCATCGTCAGCTCAAACGTGGTGCTCGTGGCGCTGGCCAACGACATTCTGCATTCCGGGGCGCGCGGCTTCGGTTTCATTGAGGCAGGCTGGGCCATCGGCGCGATCATCGGCGGGTTGATCACCAGTCAGTTGCCGCAGCGCCTGCGCTTGCCGCTCTACGTTGCGGCGATGGCTGGGATGGCTCTGGGACACGTGGCCATACCGTTTGTTGGCATCCTGCTCGGCGCGGCCATCCTGCAGGGCTGCTTTGGATTTTTCCGCGCGCTTGCCGGCGTGGTGGCGCAGTCCTCCCTGATGGCCATCGTCCCAAAAAATTTCATGGGCCGCACGCAGTCCACCTTCGCGATTTTTGCCACGGTCCTGCAATTGGCAATGAGCTTTTCCCTCGGCTGGATTGCTCAACGCTTCAGCATCGCTATTGGTTTTTTCTTATTGGCTGCAATGTATGCGGGCGCAACGTTTACCGCCAGCCGCGCGCGAAAGTTGCTGCGCGCTTCCACCACGTAACCTCAGGCGCCCGGAGTGCTTGCTGCTCGTCCTAGGAAGTCACGCGCTCAGCATTTCTCCCGAGCAATTCCACGGCAGCCTGGTTCAGCTTGGTACGGAGCGTGTAGCGCTCGCTCGCCCGCGTGATGTAGCGCACGGCGACTTCAATCCCGCCGACGACCGGCTTAATGCTCATTGCCGGAGCCGCCGAAAGTCCGCTGAGTTCCCGTGAATTTGTGGCTTTGCGCCATTCTGCCTCGGCCTGCTGCGAAGTTTCACGCGTGGCCTCGGAAACTTTTTTGTGAATGGCGTCAACCAGGGGAGACGGATCCCTGCCTGCGGGGAGCACAATGCGCAATTCATCCCATAACCATTGGCCGCTGGTCGAGAAATTGAAGTAGTGACCCTCAATGGCGAAGCTGTTGGTGAACGTCACGCGGCGTCCCGTCGGGTGCCCGGAGTCCGTCCAGTTGCCGGTCTCGAGCAACACGGTATGGAACGGGCCAATCTCCACCACCTCTCCGGTCACTCCGTTGATTTCCACCCAATCACCCATGCGCATTCCATTTTTCCCCATCAACACGAACCATCCGATGAAGCCGATGATGAAATCCTTAAGCGCTACGGTCAGACCGGCGCCCGCCAGGCCCAGGAAGGTTCCCAATTGACCCGGCGGCCCAAAAATCACAAGCAGAATGAGGAAGAGCGCCAGAATCTGCAGCGTCACTCGCGTGACCGTGTGAAGCGATTGAATCTGACGGCGATCCATGGGAAGGCGTTTGACCAGCGAATCCATCCAGGTGCCGAAGAAAAGGGCGATGAGCGCAATCACCAGGATGATCGCCAGGCCCAAGAGCGCGCCATGCACTACGGCACGCTGGTAGCCTGCCACCAGATCAATCCACTGCGCGTACACTCCGGCGAGTTCCTTCTTCTCCTCGATCCGCTTGTCATAGGCCGAGACAACCTTCTGGTCGTCCGCCAGTTGCTGCGTCTTCTGCAGAAGATAGGCGCTGTCTACGGTGGCCTTTTCGGGTGCGGGAGCAGGCGCAACCGTCGATCCCGGATCGGTGACCTTCGCGCGCTTCGCCAAGTCCGAGATATTTGCTTTCTGCGCTTCAATTTGCGCATTAAGTGTGTCGTGTTTCGCCGACAGCCTGGCCACGGTCGAGTCTGTTTCCGCCTTCGCCCGCCACAGTTGCATTTGCTTCTGGTGCAGGCTCCGCCACTGCATCACACGGTGAATCAGTCCCAGTTGCTGCGCCGGCTCTAGTCCGGTGGGTATCGCCGATTGTGTATTTTGCCCGGCGGCTTCGTGCTGCGTTTTCATTGCCCGGAGGCGGTCCACCGGATCGCCTCCGGCTTGCTGCAAATCGTGCTTGGCGTCATCGAGTTCGTCCTGAGCCAGATCCATGTCCGCTTCGGCCTGAATGAGGGCTGCCTCGATGGCGTCCTGTTTGTTCGCCGGCTCCTTGGCGAACTGTTCGGCGAGCTGCTTGGCCCGGTCCTGTGCGGCCTCCAGTGCTTTCTGGGCTTTTGCTTCGCGCGCTTTGCACGCCAGGGCTTCCGGCGAGAGCGGCGGGGGATGCAGCAGCGCTTCGCGAATGGCCTCGTCAAAGGCAAGGTCCACGTCATAGTCCGCAAGCCGCAGCGCCTCTTGCGCCAGAGTGCGCTCCTCGTTGGTGCTGGCAAGTTGCGCCATTTGCTGCGCAGTTTTCAGCGGCCTCAGCACCACCAACGGCCGCCCTCCCTGCCGGGTTGAGGTAGTCTCCGGCGCCGACGGCTGGCGAGTCGCCCAGAAGCCATAGAGCATCAGGAGAACCAGCAACAAAATCACGATCGCCGCGATTTTTTGAGTTTTTTGCATAAAGAATCCGCCGCTTCACATCCTAACTTCCGATTGGCCGGGATTCCTTCCAATCTCGGCGATTCGCGCGAGAAACGCAAGAACTTCCTAAACACACAAGCGCGCGGGGCTGTTGCAGGAGGCCGCCGTTGGGCCTAACCTGAAATTCAGGGGCTGCCATGAGCGATTCGCGGTTTCCTACTTTATTCTACTTTTTGATGCTGGCTCTGGGGGCGCTGCACGGGTTCCACGTCTACCCGCAGCTGCCGGAGAGAATGGCCTCGCATTTTGCGGCCGATGGGACGCCAAACGGCTGGCAACCGAAGCAGGCGTTCTTTCTGCTTTCCTGCGTTGTGGTCGGCATGTCGGCGATTGTGGCGTTTCTTTCGCCGCGATTGATCGCTGCTCGTCCTGCGGAAAAAATCAACCTGCCGCACAGGCAGTATTGGCTGGCCCCGGAACGCCGGGAGGACACCATGCGTTTTTTCCGCGCGCAAATGGTGTGGTTCGGGTGCGGGCTCCAGTTCGTGCTTCTCTACGGCACTTCCCAGGCTATCAACGCGAATCTACCGAGTGTCGGCTATTTTGATGCGAAGGGAATGTGGTACGTCGTCACAGGTTTCTTGCTCTTTACTCTGGCCTGGATCATTCATTTTCTGCGTCATTTTTTCAATGTGCCTCCCGCGCACCTGCCTTCCTCTCCCGGACTGTGGCAAAGATAACAACGCGGAGGTTGACGCGTGCGGAAGCGAGGACTAATGTTAAGAAATAACAAGCCGCTTTAAGATTCATCAAAGCGAGTGGTTCCACTTTGAACCATGGCTCAGCCTCTTCCCACAATACCCTGTGACTGGCCGGCCCCGGGGAGAGCACCCGAAACCGCTTGGCGCGTTGCGGCATGACTTTCGCTCCAGATTGTGCTCAGGCAAGACTTGCATTATGAAGAAATATCTAATCGTCTTTGAGGAAACCGGTTCCGGTTATCTGGCCTATTCGCCGGACATGCCCGGGTGCATATCCACGGGCTGGACGCGAGCCGATGCGGAAAAAAATATTCGCCGGACGATCGTCTTGCACCTGGAAGAGCTGCGCGCGTCGGGGGAAATCCTCCCCAAGCCGCATACCTACTCCTCGTACCTGGAATTGCCCTGAACGCCGCTGCAGCGCGCCCAAATCAACCCAACGAAAATAGAAACGCCCGGCACTCACCGGGCGTTCTCCTGATTTCGATTTTCCAGTTTCGCTTTTCGTTTTCTTCTATAGATAATCGCGCGACGGCCCTTCCAGGAACGCGCGCAACTTTCGCGAACGCGACGGGTGCCGCAGCTTGCGCAACGCTTTCGCTTCGATCTGCCGGATGCGCTCGCGGGTCACGGCGAACGATTGGCCGACTTCCTCGAGCGTGTGCTCGCTGCCGTCGTCCAGGCCAAAGCGCATCTTGATGACCTTTTCCTCGCGCGGCGTCAGCGTCTTCAACACCGACGAAGTCTGCTCCTTCAAATTCAGGTTGATGACCGCGTCCGAAGGCGACACCACGGCCTTGTCCTCGATGAAATCTCCGAGATGCGAATCTTCTTCCTCGCCGATCGGAGTCTCGAGCGAAATCGGTTCCTGCGCAATCTTCAAAATCTTGCGCACCTTGGACACCGGAATGTCCATGCGCTTGGCGATTTCTTCGCTGGTAGGCTCGCGCCCCAGTTCCTGCACCAACTGGCGGCTGGTGCGCACCAGTTTGTTGATGGTTTCGATCATGTGCACGGGAATGCGAATCGTGCGCGCCTGGTCGGCAATCGCGCGCGTGATAGCCTGGCGAATCCACCATGTCGCATAGGTCGAAAATTTGTATCCGCGGCGCCATTCGAACTTGTCCACGGCCTTCATCAAGCCAATGTTGCCTTCCTGAATCAGGTCCAGGAATTGCAATCCGCGGTTGGTGTACTTCTTCGCGATCGATACCACCAATCGCAGGTTCGCTTCGATCAATTCCTTCTTCGCCTGCTCGGCTTCGGCTTCACCGCGCTGGATGATTGTCAGCGTGCGCTTCAGTTCCGTCAGCCCGACTTCGCTGGCCTCTTCGATATCCTTCAGCTCGGACCGGCGGGTGCGCAGTTCCCGGCGCGCTTCGGCGGCATTCTCGCCCTTGGACACGTCCGCGCGGCGCTCCAGGCGTCCCGCTTCGCGTTCGAGCGACTGCAGGCGCTCGACCGTGCCGCGCATCTTGTCGATCAGGCGCTTCTTCTCGAACGGATTAAAGTCGATACCGCGAATTTCCAGCGAAATTTCCACGCGTGTCCGCGCCACATCCCACTTCGCCCGGATGTACGGCTTCTTTTTGGCTTTCGGCGTTTTGTCGAGCTTGACCGCCTGCTTCAGCGCCTGCTCGTACAGCTTGGCAATCTTGTCGATGTACTTGAGCGTCTGCTTGGTCTTGTTGGCGATCTTCTCTTCGGTCAGTTCTTCATCGTCGAACTGCACGATTTCCTTGATGGAGCGCGCGCCCTTGCGCAAGTCCTCGCCAACCGCAATCAATTCCTTGATGACGATGGGCGAGCGCGTGATCGCCTTCATCACCACCAGTTGACCGCGCTCGATGCGCTTGGCGATGGTTACTTCGCCTTCGCGCGTCAGCAGCGGCACCGTGCCCATTTCCCGCAGGTACATCCGCACGGGGTCGTTGGTTTTTTCCAGCGAACCGGGCGTCAGGTCCAGATCGCTGCCGCTCTCCTCAGCGTGACCGTCATCCTTGACCACCGTGTCATGATCGCCGTGCTCGGCGGACACTTCGACGGCGCGCGCCGCCTTCGCCGAAGCCGCGTCTTCGTAAATCTCAATCCCGTTGCGTTCAAAGGTGGTGAGAAGATCGTCGATCTCCTCCGAAGAATGCACTTCCGCGGGAAGCGAGTCGTTCACCTCGTCGTACAACAGGTAGCCGCGCTCTTTGCCAATGGCAATGAGCTGTCTTACCGCATCATATTTTTCTTCTAATCCCGTAGCCGCCACAACACTCCTCCCGCTCTTCTATCGCCAAGATCCCGCAAGTTCATGGAGCACGCCGACAGCGTGCTGCGGGCAGACAGAGCAGACACTTACGGCCAAGAACTGGCACAAGGAGGACCACATCCTCCGCGAAGCTCAATTTTTCTTTGAAGCCTTGTACGCCGCGCCGATCCCTTGCCGCTGCCCCACGCTCTGCCCGCTTGCTGCGCCCTGTCGTAACAGTTCTCCTGCATCTATTTCGCTATCTTATAGATGCAAAAAGGAGCGAAACCGTTATCCGCACAACCCTTCTACGTTACACGCTTGAAACTCGGTTTCTCGTCAATGCTAACCTTGGCCTGGTATTCACCTTTCCCTGTCATCCCGCCTGATTCGAGGAACTTACGGTTACTGGCCTGCCGTGCGCCGTTTCATCAATTCCTGCTTGCGCGCCAGCAGCTCGCGCATGGTCGTCCCCGACGGACTGCTCTCGATTTCGCGCTGTAGCTGCGCCAGCTCCTGGTCGATTTGCCGGCTGCGGAGTGCCTCCATGCAGCTCTCCGCCTCTTCCCAGGTGCCCTCGTGCGCTTCTTCGAACAGAATTTCGAAGAACACCCGGCGATCGCGCTCTTCCAGCGGCGCAGCGATCTCCGTCGGCTGCATCGGCTGCTCGGACAGGGCCGCCACAATCAGCGCGGCGAAAATTTTCTCCGTCTCCAAGCCCTGGTAGAGCCGATGCTGTTGCAGGCGCTGCGCCAGTTCTTTCTTGAACTCTTCCGCTTCGGCCAGCATGCGGATCAGCCGGCGTTCGACCGGCTTCGCGGATTTGCCCACCAGTTCCGGCTTCGTCTTCACCTCGCTGCGCCGTTCTGCCGCCGCTTTACTCAACGCCGCGCGCAACACGGGTTCGTCGATGCGCAACTGCTGCGAGATCCGCGTGGCCCACTCCGAGCGCAGCAACCCATTCGGAATTTTCTGCACGTAGGGCATCAGGAAGTTCAGCGCGCGCAACTTCCCTTCTCCCGTGCTCAAATCCATCTGGCGCGCGCGAGCAATCAGAGTAGTCCACGTACGGATGGCGCTTCCTTTGAGCGCTTTGATGTACGCCTCCGCCCCCTTTCTCCCGTATATAGAGGTCCGGGTCGGCCTTCTTGTCGCCAATCGACGGCAGCGCCAGCACGCGCACCTCGAAATCGTGCTCCAGCAGCAAGGAGACAGAACGTTCGGTCGCCGCTTGCCCGGCGGCGTCCGGGTCGTAATTCACGATCACGCGTTTCGTAAAGCGGCCGAGCAATTTAATTTGCGGTTCGGCCAAACTCGTGCCGCAACTGGCCACCACGTTGCTGATTCCTGCTCGCGCCACCGCAATCGCATCCATATATCCTTCCACCAGCACCGCGAAATCCTGCCGACGCAACGCGTCCTTTGCGCGGTCCAGGTGGTACAGCACGTTGCTCTTCGAATAGATGGGCGTTTCCGGCGAATTCAGATACTTCGGCTGGTCATCGCCTAGCGCGCGGCAACCAAACGCCACAATTTTTCCGGATTCATTCGCAATCGGAAAAGTAATCCGCCGCCGGAAACGGTCGAACAACCGCCCGCCCTCACCGCGCGAAACCAGGCCGGATTCCGCCAGCAATTTGTCCGGATACTTCTGCTTCAAATGACGCAGCAGCAGGTCACCGCCGCTTGGTGCATAGCCAATCCCGAATCGCGCCATCGCGTCCTTGTCCAGTCCGCGATCCTCCAGGTACGCCCGCGCCGCCTTTCCTTCTGCCGTCGTCTCCAATTGCTTCACGAAAAACGTCTGCGCCTCGCGGTGCATCTCGATCAATATCGCGCGCTGCTGATTCTCTTTTCTCTCTTCCGGCGAGCGTTCCTTCGGCCGCGGTAGTGCTATCCCGCATTTCTCCGCAACCATCCGCACCGCCTCCGGAAACTGGCACTTCTCCATCTCCATCACGAAACTGAAAACGTCGCCGCCCTTCCCGCATCCGAAGCAATGAAAGATCTGCTTCGTGGGGTGCACTGCGAACGATGGCGTCTTCTCTCCATGAAACGGGCACAGCCCGGTGAAATTCTGCCCGCTCTTCTTCAGCCGGACGTACTCCCCCACCACGCGGACAATGTCCGCCTGCTGCTTCACCTTGTCCGCAAATGATCCCGCTTCCGCCATGTGCTTCCTACGAACGCAACTCTACCACCGTGATCGCTTTGCCGCCGTGCTCCTCGCTCTCGAAAGCTGCCCGCTCCACCAAGGGATGGGTCTTCAAAAATTCGCCGAGCCCTTTGCGCAATGCCCCCGTTCCGTGGCCGTGGATAATGCGCACCTGCGTCCTGTGCGCCAGTGCCGCTTCATCCAGAAATTTGTCCACTCGCTCGCTGGCTTCCTCCACTGTCATCCCGATCACGTTGATCTCGCCCGTCGCTCCGCCTTCGCCGGGTCGCGCGCTGACGGTGATATTTTCGCTCTTCAACGTCTGAACTGCTTTCTTCCCGGCAGCCTCTCCCTCAATCCCTGTAATCTCATCCACCGCGACTTTCATGCGCAACGGCCCGGCCTCGATCTCCGCCGACGGCCCATCCAAGCGCCGCAAAATCACCGGCTTATTAAAGCCGCGGACGCGAATCTTCGCTCCCGGCTGCAATTGCGCCGCACTGATTTTTTCAAACGTCTCGACCTTCGTTCCCAAGTCCTGTTGCGATTCCGAAATCGCCTGCACCACCGCCACGTTTAGCTCTTCCTTCGCTTCCCCGCGGACGTCCAGCATTTTCCGCCGCGCCGTTTTTTCAAGCTGAGCGCGCAATTCGCGTTCCTTCACCGCTTCCACAACACTCGCCACGTTTTCTTCGAAGCGCTTCTGCATCTCCGCGAACTTCTGTTCCAGCTCCGCGATCCGCTGCTTCTGCCGCTCCACCCATTCGTTTCTCAGCTTCGCGCGCTCCTGCTCCAACGACCGCCGCTCCTCGGCCATCTGCACCGCAATCGATCCAACTCATCCCGGCTGCGATGCAGATACGCGATCAGGTCCGCCGCCTCCTGGGCTTCGGGAGCCATCAGCGAGCGTGCATGCTCGATGATCGACTCCGGCAGTTCCAGCCGCTTGGCAATCGCGATTCCGCTTGACCCGCCCGGGACGCCTACCATCAAGCGGTACGTCGGCCGCAAATTCACGTCGTCGAACTCCACTGCCGCATTCACCACTCCCGGCGTCGTGGTGGCATAGGTCTTCAGCCGGTCGTGGTGCGTCGTGGCCAGCACGAAACAGTGCTTCTTCTGGAACTCGTCCAGCAACGCCACCGCCAATGCAGCCCCTTCTTCCGGCGCCGTGCCCGTGCCCATTTCGTCAGCCAGCACGAGAGAATTCGGCGTCGCTTCTTCGAGCATGCTTTTCAGATTGAGCATGTGTGAGGAAAACGTCGAAAGATCCGTCGCAATCGACTGCTCGTCCCCAATATCCGCCAGCACATGATCGAACAGAGACAACACCGCGCGTTGCGCCGCCACCGGAATTCCTGACTGCGCTGCCAACACCGCCAGGCCAGTCGTCTTCAGCGCCACGGTTTTTCCACCTGTATTTGGTCCGCTGATCACCAGCAATCGCTCTTCGCCACCGAGCGCCAGCGACATCGGCACGATGGCGCGATTTTCTTTTCTGAGCTTGTCCTCGAGGACCGGGTGCCTTGCCGCCTCCAGCCGCAACTCCGCGGCCTCTGCTGAATTCCGGCATGCAGGCGTCGAAATCGCGAGCAAAACGAGCGCGGGCAAAAAGGCTGTCGAGTTCCGCGATCGTCGCGGCAGCTGCTTGCAGGGGTCCCAAAATTCTCCGCAGCCGGTCCGTCAACTCCTTCAGAATCCGGAAAATCTCCGCTGCTTCGTCTTCCGCAAGCTGCACCAGTTGGTTATTGGTTTCTACGGTCTCAAACGGTTCGACGAACACGGTTTGTCCCGTGCCACTGGCGCCATGCACCACGCCCGGCACATTGCGTCGGTGTTCGGAACGCACCGGAATCACGAAGCGGTCATTGCGCAATGTGACGTAATCTTCTCCCGCTTCCGCCTGGCGCGAGCGCAGGATTTGCTTCAGCGTTTTCTGAATGGAATCCCGCGTCTGCAGAATGTTCGCGCGAATCCTGCCGCAGCGCGCTCGAAGCATCGTCGCTGATCTCGCCATTCGGCAAAATGCAGCGCCGGATCGACGCTTGCATGTCCTTGAAATCGGCCAGCGACGCGCACCGTGTCGCGAGCAATGGGAACTTGGCCGCCTCTTCCCGGAACTGTTGCCGCAGCCACGCCGAGGTCTCCAGCAACGAGGCCGCATCCAGAAAGTCCTTCGCCTCCAGCACCAACCCCGGCTGCTTCCAGCCGTTCCAGCCAGCCCTGCCGGATCCGCCAGCGCGCCAAAACCCAGCTCACGATCCACGCGCAACCATTCCCGTGCCTCGCGGATCAGCGCGAAGGCTTTCTCCAACGTCCTCTCGCTGACGGCCCGGCTCGAGCTCATCGACGAACCGTCGGCCCGGCGCACACGTCGTTCTCAGCCGCAACAACTCCCGCAGCTTGTCGAATTCCAGAACATCCTGCGCCGGCCTCGACATTCCTTCTACTTCCCCCTCTTCAAGCACTCAGCCAGATACCGAACTGCCTCTTCCGGATCTCGCGCGCTGTGCACCAGGTTCGCATTCGCCTCGCCCCACACGCGCGATCCCGTCGCCGAACGCGGCCCCTGCTCCACTTCTCTCACCCGATCCAAAATGGGCTGCCAGAATTCGCCTAAAACCACGCAAGGCTTCCCGCTCATCACGGATTTGTTCAGCATTTCCCACACCACCGCCAGCTCCACGAGCGTCCCCGTTCCACCCTTGCACGCCACAAAACCGTCACCCAGCTCAATCAATTCGAAGAGCCGCTCCTCCCAAGTCTTCTTCCGTACCTCTACATCCACCCACTCATTCGCCTTGCGCCCAAAAAATTCCGCTGTCACGCCGTAAGTTTTGCCGCCGGCTTCCTTTCGCGCCTCGGGAAATCGCCTCCATCACGCCGCCGTAGCCCCCGCTGCATACGGCAAGCCCGAGTTCCGCGAGTGCCTTCCCCAACGCGCGGGCTTCGTCGTAATCCGCATCTCCCGCTCGTGGCCGCGAACTTCCAAACACCGTAATAATTTTCTCTTCCGCCAGCAGTTCGTTCCCCGCCTTCTTCTCTTTCCCTCTTCACTTCGCCACTTCCCTCTTCTCGTCAAACTCTTCCATCATCGCCTGGCACAAGCCGTCCAGAGCGTCGTGAACCTCGTGATCTTTCACGGACTGATTGTTGCTCAAAAACGAAAAAATAAGCCGCCTACCTCCCGCCGTATCGGCAAAGCCAGTGAGCGTCCGCACGTGAGAAACCGACCCGGTCTTCGCGTGAATCCTCCCTGCAATTCCAGAGTCCTTCATCCTCTCATTCAGAGTTCCATCCACACCCGCCACCGGCAGCGAGTCGTAGTAGGCCGGGAACCACGTCTGCTTCTGGGCATACTGCAGCAGCGTCACAAACGCGCGCGGCGTCACCAAGTCGTGCCGCGACAATCCCGATCCATCGGCCTGCACAACGTCGTCCGGCGCAATTCCCGCCTTGGCATAAAATTGCTGGGGGAATTTCAGCAGGTCGTCTGGGTCGCTCCAACGCCCGCTCTGCCGCGCCGCGGTCCGCAACAGGACTTCCGCATGCAAGTTCTGGCTGATCTTGTTCACCAGCTTCACCGCGTCGGCCAGCCGGATCGAAAGATGCTCCGACAGGACCGTGCGCGCCGCTTCCGCGGGATCCGGTTCATGTTGTGCGCGGGCCTTGCCAGCGAGTTTCACTCCGCGTTCCTGCAGCAATTTCGCCAGCAATGTGGCCGCGTGCTGCGCAGGTTCCTGGATCGCCAGCACCAGTTTGTGCGGCGCGCTCTTCGCAGGCAGTGTTCCGGTTACCACCACCGTGCCCGCCCCGGGCTCGCGCGTCAGGCGCAAGTCTGGCTTCTCCCTCGCGCCCACCGTGGTCACTTGGTTTTGCACGACGAATTCCTGTTCCGCCGGCTCAATCACAGCGAGGACGGGGTCGCCTGCTTTATCGCCGGGCGTCAGTGTCAAGGTCACTGTGCTGTCATCCACCACAATCGCGGAAATCGCCGCACCGTACTCCCAAACCGTATCGTCGATTTCCCAGCCGTCCGGGTAGCGCTCGCGCGGGAAATAACTATCGTCGCCCACCACATCGCCGGAAATCTCTCTCACTCCTCGCGCAATCACGCCATCCGCGAGCTCCGCCAGCGCCTTCTCCGGGGGGCCGTCAAACTCTTCCTTGGTATCAAACGGAAATTTCCGGTTGGAAAGATTCGGGTCACCGCGCCCCACAAGGATCAGGTCGCCGGAAAGTCTTCCATCGGCCGAAATCGCTCCGTTTGTTTCAATCGTCGTGCGAAACCGGTAGTCCGGCCCGAGGGTGTCCAGCGCGAGCGCCGTCGTCAACAGCTTCATGTTCGAAGCCGGCACGAAATATTTATCGGCGTTCTTCTGGTAGAGCGTTTCTCCCGTCGCGCCATCGACGATCAGCAAGCCCCATTCGCCCTTGTCCACAGGCGCAGCCTGCACCAATCTCTCCGCTCGTTCCGCGAACCTTCCCGTCCCGGTCGCTGGCTTTTCGCTCTGCGCCTTGGCTGCAGCGGGGGAAGCGGGCTCCTGACGCGGCCACGCTGTTTCCCCCGGCCACCCCACTCCCAAGGCAAACAGGAGGCAAGACAACACTCTGATTGCCCTTTTTATCTCGCTGCCCATAAATCCTCTATTGGCAAAATCCATGAACTAAAAGTATATTCGAAAGCTTGTGGGGGCTCCCCTTCGTCTTACCTCGATAAGGAAGGGAACGCAGCCAAGCCGGGCTTACATCGACCCGCGCCTTCCACCGCCCAGACCGCATCATAGTAGATATAAGGGACTCAAAAACTGGAGAAGGTGAAACGAATGAAAAAGTTAATTCCGCTGGTTCTGACTCTTTCCCTGGTCGCTCCACCGCTTCTAGCCGATGACTCCAAGGAAAAGGGGCGCCTGGAAAGTTGTGGCGAGGTGGTCCAGGAAATCATGGACATCCCCGATGACATTCCACAGGACCTGATCGACAAGACCTACTGCGTCATCGTCTACCCGTCCGTGCTCAAGGCCGCCTTTGTCTTCGGCGGCAGCTACGGTCGTGGCGCGATGACCTGCCGCACCGGAGAGAAGTTCAACGGCCCCTGGAGCGCGCCGACCATGATGGCATTGGAGGGCGGCAGCTTCGGTCTCCAGATCGGTGGGCAGGCAACGGACTTCGTGCTGCTGGTGATGAACGAACGTGGTGCTAGAGCCATCCTGAAGAACAAGGTGAAACTTGGTGCCGACGCTTCCGCTGCCGCCGGCCCAAAGGGCCGCAATGCGGAAGCTTCCACCGATGTCACCATGCGCGCCGAAATCCTTTCCTACTCCCGTGCGCGCGGCCTCTTTGCCGGGATTTCCCTGGCGGGCTCCACGGTTCGCCCGGATAACGGCGCAAACGAGAAGGTCTATCATAAGACCGTGACGTCCGAAGACATCGTCTTCAAGGGTGCAGTCCCTGTGCCTCCGTCCGCCCAGAAGTTCATTTCTTATCTGAACAAGAAATCGCCCAAGAACCTGGCATCGGGGAAAGAGATCTAACACACAGAAACGAAACTACAGTTAAGAAGAGGCCCTGGAGAAATTCGGGGCCCTTTCATTTTGGGGGTTGACAGCGGTCATCAAATGACCTATGGTCATATATGGCTTACGGTCATGATAAGCATCTTCCACCATTCCCCCGACCCCCGACAGGCGCTCCCGCCGCAGCACGCGAACTTCGCGAACGCCTTTTCCGCGCTGCCCTCCAGCTCTTTGCGAAAAAAGGCTTCACGGAAACCACTGTCGAAGACATCACCAACGCCGCGGACGTCGGCAAGGGCACCTTCTTCAACTATTTCCCCAGCAAGGACCACATCCTCCTCGCCTTTGGAGAAATGCAGCTCGCCAAACTCCAATCTGCGGTCGAAGAGGCGCGCCGTTCAGCTCAGCCGATGCCGCAGTTTCTGCGCTCCCTGGGTGAGCGCATGACGCAGGAGCCGACACGCAATCCTGATATCGTCCGCGCACTGCTTCTGGCTTACCTATCGAGCACTCCTGTTCGCGAAGCCATGCTCGATCTGCAAAAACGTGTCCTTGCCCTTCATTCCGAAATGATTCAACGGGGCCAGCAAAGGGGCGAAATTCGCGACGACCTGCCCGCGATGGAAATCGCCCAGGTATTTCGCCAAACGATCTTCGGAACACTGTTGATCTGGTCGCTCTATGGCGATGGCAGCCTGCAGTCGCGCATGGAGGCAGCCTTCGAGGTGGTGTGGAAGGGACTGACGCCCCGAAATAGTTCGGCGACCACAATCCAAGTTCCGTTGTTCTGGTGAAGAGCATAATCCCATGAATCGAAAACGCATCCTGATCGTTCTTATCCTCGCCGGCCTGGCGGCCCTCGCTGCCTATTCGATGAACTGGTTTCATCGGGACACGGGGCTGCAAGGTTCCGGCACGGTCGAAGCCCGCAATATCCGCGTCGGCTCCAAAATCGGCGGCCGCATTGACAAGATACTGGTGCGCGAAGGTGATTCCGTCGAGCCCGGCCAGACGCTCATCACCTTCGATGATAAGGAGCTCCTGGCCTCCCTTGCAGCGTCTCGTGCCGCCGCCGAAAAGGCCGAGCGCGGCTTCCGGCCGGAAGAGATAGCCGAAGCGCGCGCTTCAGCGGCTCAGGCAAAAGCGGAATACGACCAGCGCAAAAATGGTTACCGCCAGGAGGACATCGACGCCGCGAAAGCGGAATTCGATCGCGCCAACGCCGACGAGATTCGAACGCAACTCGATTTTCACCGCTACGATGTCCTGGCCCAGAAAGACCTGGTCTCCAAGCAGCAACGCGATACCGCTGAAGCCAATTGGAAGATGGCCCTTGCGCAGAAGCAGAGCGCGCAGCAAAAGTTCGATGAGTTAAAACGCGGCTATCGGCCGGAGGAAATCGCCGCTGCGGAAGCCCGTTACCACCAGACACAAGCCACTCTCGAAAAATTCGAGCGCGGCAATCGCCGGGAAGATGTCGCCGCGGCACGTGCTGCTCTCGCCTACGATGAGGCCCGTTTCCGTGAGCGCCAGGTCCTCGCGCCCGCTGCTTCCGTCGTGGAAGTCCTGGACGTCCGACCCGGCGACCTCATCCCGCCCAATACTCCCGTTGCCACGCTGCTCGAGAGCGACCAGATTTACGTCCGCATCTATATCCCGGAAACCGAAATTGGCCGCGTCCGCCTCGGGCAGAAAGCCGAATTGCGAGTGGACTCGTTTCCCAACCAGGTGTTCAACGGGGTTGTCGATCAGATCAACCAGCAAGCGGAGTTTCTGCCGCGCAATGTGCAGACGCGCGAGGAACGCGTCCATCAGGTATTCGGCGTGAAGGTCCGCATCGACGACCCTTCGCATCGCGTCCTTGCCGGCATGGCTGCTGACGTCAAGTTGACTTCTGTGAGCTGATCCATGGCGCCCATCGAGCAACCTGCCATCTCCGCCGATCATCTCGTCCGCCGCTTCGGCCACTTCACGGCCGTGAATGACGTCAGTTTCAGGGTCCAGAAGGGAGAAATCTTCGGCTTCCTCGGCCCCAACGGAAGCGGAAAAACTACTGTCATCAAGATGCTAACCGGCCTTCTACCGCTGACTGCCGGGGAAGCCTCCGTCCAGGGCATTGACGTTCGCAAGGATCCCGAGGCGGTCCGCGAAAATATCGGTTACATGTCTCAGAATTTCAGCCTCTACACGGACCTCACGGTCGCCGAAAACCTCACCTTTTACGGCCGCGTCTACGGGCTTTCTCCGGACCGCTTGCGCCAGCGCATGGATGAAATTGTGCAGTTGAACGGTCTTGGTCCCTACTTGAACCGGCTTGCCGCGCAGCTTTCCGGCGGGTGGAAGCAGCGGCTGGCCCTCGGTTGCGCCATGCTGCACGAGCCTAGTCTGATCTTCCTCGACGAGCCAACCGCAGGCATCGATCCGGTGGCCCGCCGCCAGCTGTGGGACCTTCTCTTCGAGCTTTCCGCGCACGGCATCACTTTCTTTGTCACCACGCATTACATGGACGAGGCAGAACGTTGCAGCCACGTGGCGTACATCTATTTCGGCAAAGTCATCGCCGACGGCACGCCCGATGACCTTCGCGAGCTTCCCGAGGTCAAACCTGAGGGGACGTATCGCGTCGAAATCAGCGCTCCCCATGTCACGCGTGCCCTGCGCGCAGCACGCACGATACCCGGCATTCGCAGCGCCACGATCTTCGGCCAATCGGTTCACGCCCTGATCGACGACGGCCTTAATCTGGAGCACCTTCGAGCACAACTCCTGAAAAACGACGTAGTGGTCGCCGAAATTCGTCCCCTGGCTCCCAGCCTCGAGGACGTTTTCGTCGAACTCACCGCCAAGCATTTGGCCGCGCAGGAGGCCCTTCGTGCTTAATCCCTTTCGCGGCTTCGGCGCGGTTTTCTACAAGGAAGCACTCCATATCCGGCGAGACTTCTCCACCCTCTTCTTTTCGCTCATCATCCCGATTTTGCAAATGCTTCTCCTTGGCTACGGAATCGACACCAATATTCGGCAGATCAACACCGTCGTCTACGATGCCGACAACCACCGCGAAAGCCGCGAACTCCTTGACCGCTTCAAAAATTCAGACACCTTCCACCTCATTCGCTACGTCAATAATGATCGCGAGTTGAATGACGCCATCATCTCCGGCAAATGCCGCGTCGGGATCAAAATTCCCGTCGACTACTCCGACAAGCTTCTGCATCAGATGGACGCGCAGGTCCTAGTCCTCATCGATGGCTCCGATTCTTCCGTTGCCGGCCAGGCCATCAACGTTTCCACCGCGATCGGCCTCGATGAATCGCTGCGCCGCGTCCTGTCCAGCGATTCCACGTTCGCCGTGGACATGCGTCCCAAAATTCTCTTTAATCCGGACTCGCGTTCCCCGAACTTCTTCCTGCCCGGCTTGACGGCAGTTCTTCTTCTCAACGTGACAACATTCCTGACCGCGTTTTCCATCGTCCGCGAAAAAGAACGCGGCACTCTCGAGCAGTTATTCGTCACGCCTGTGCGTCCTATGGGTCTTCTGCTGGGCAAGCTGCTTCCCTATTTGGGCATCGGCTTCTTCGAACTCTCCATGATCCTCACCGCCATGCGCTTCGTCTTCGGCGTCCCCATGCATGGCAGCGTCCTGCTTCTGGCCTTCCTTTCCTTGCCCTATCTTTTCGTCTCCCTTTCCCTGGGAATCCTCATTTCCAGCAAAGCCACCTCGCAGGCGCATGCCATGCAACTTGCCTTTCTCACCATTCTCCCTAGCATCTTTTTCTCCGGATACATTTTCCCGCGCGAAACCATGCCCAAATTCTTCTTTATCCTCAGCTACTTCGTTCCCGCCACCTATTTCATCAACATCACCCGCGGCATCATCCTTCGCGGAGCCGGTTGGGTGCATCTCTGGTCCGACGCGCTGGCGCTCTTCCTGATGGGCACGGTGCTGCTTATCATCGCGGCGCGCCGCTTCCACAACAAAGTCATCATGGCGTGATATTCTCTCTTCCGGCTATTCTCCAAAGGATCAAGCGTGTCTTGTCCAATCTGCCAGAAGCGCAAACCGGGCCGTTTCTGCCCTGCCAAAGCGGAGAAAATCTGCGCCGTCTGCTGCGGCACGGAACGGGAAGTCACCATCGACTGCCCGCCCGATTGTGGCTACCTGCTCGCCGCGCACCGTTACGAAGAACAGCATCCCCGCTCGCTCGCCGCGGATACTCCCCTTCTCGAGGTACGCATAACCTCCGACACCATTCACTCCCACGGCCAATTTCTCTCTGCGATGGCCTTCACCCTCGCCAGGTACTGCGCCACGCAACCTGCGGCCAGCGATCCCGATGTCATTGAGTCGATCCGCGCACTGGCGGACACCTATAAGACGCTGGCTTCCGGAATCGTCTACGAGCAGCCACCCACCCCAAATCTTCAGCGTGAACTCTACGACGCGCTTTCTGTTTACCTGACGGAGGCCAAACAGAACCCATCGCACACTTCCTTCGGCCCCGTGAAAGACTCCGAAATTCTCCAGTTGCTGGTGTTTCTCTTCCGCATGGGGTTGCTGCGCACCAATGGCCGCCCGCGTTCCCACCGTTTCATTGAATTCCTCCGCGGCCAGTTTCCCGGCATCCCGGAACTGAAGCGTGAAGAATCGCGTATCATTGTTCCGTAACACGCGGAAAGGAGCCTAGCCTCCAATGCATCCGCCTTCGCGCAGAACTTTCTTGCAGACGGCCTCACTCTCCCTGGCGTGGGCCTCATCCCATCCCCTACTGAGCCTCTGCTCGTTCCCGGATCTCCCGGAAAATCGCCCCCTCGAGGAATTTGGCTATGGAGACGTCTCTCTGGCCAGCGAACTGCACGAAGACCAACTGCAGAACACCCACGCCATTCTGATGAATCTCAGTGAAGACAGCATGTTGAAACCTCTCCGCGCGATGTCTGGCCTGCCCGCGCCCGGCGAGGAGTTGGGCGGCTGGTATCTTTACGATCCCGACTACGATCAGCACAAGGGCGACACCGGATTTGCCCCTGCCTGCACCTTTGGCCAATGGATCTCTGCGTTAGCCCGCGCCTACGCCATCCGGCGCGACCCGGCCGTGCGCGAAAAGGTGTTTCGTCTCAACCGTCTCTACGCGCGAACCATCACCGGCGATTTTTATGTGAACAACCGCTTCCCGGCCTATTGTTACGACAAATTCGTGTGCGGCCTCATCGACTCGCACCAGTTCGTGGGCGATCCCGACGCGTTCACCATCCTCGAGCACACCACGGACGTGGCATTGCCGCACTTGCCCAAAACCGCCATCGAACACGGCGTAAGCTGGCGCCCCGGGACCGACGAAACTTATACCTGGGACGAGTCCTACACCATTTCCGAAAATCTCTTCCTCGCCTACCAGCGCGGCGCGGGTCAGCGCTACAAACAACTCGGCATTCAATACCTTGACGACGCCTATTACGCTCCGCTCTCTGAAGGCCGCAACAATCTCGCGGGACGCCACGCTTACAGTCACGTCAATTCTCTCTCCTCCGCCATGCAGGCTTATCTCATCACCGGCAGCGAGAAACACCTGCGCGCCGCGAAAAATGGCTTTGAAATGCTCCTGGCACAGAGCTTTGCCACTGGTGGTTGGGGACCCGACGAGACCTTACGCGCGCTAGACAGCGATGATATCGCCGCCAGCCTCCGGAATACCCACAGCAGCTTCGAGACTCCCTGCGGATCCTACGCGCATTTCAAACTTGCCCGTTACCTGCTCCGCGTGACGCGCGATTCCCGCTATGGCGACAGCATGGAGCGCATCATGTACAACACCATCCTCGGCGCCAAACCGCTCCTGGCCGACGGCAGCACTTTCTACTATTCCGATTACAATTTCAACGGCAAGAAAGTTTATAAGCAGGCCCACTGGCCCTGCTGCTCCGGCACCATGCCGCAAGTAGCCGCGGACTATCGCATCAATACGTATTTCCGCGATGCCCGCGGAGTTTGCGTGAATCTCTATATCCCTTCTACGTTGCGGTGGAAACAGGATGGGGCGCCCTTTTCGCTGAAGCTGGTCACGGAGTATCCGCTCGAGTCCTCGCTGCACTTCGAAGTGCATGCCACGCAATCGAAAAACTTTGCGCTCCACTTCCGCATTCCCGCATGGGCGGACGCCGCCACACTATTTGTCAATGGCAAGCGATCCAGTGCGCCCACCGTACCCGGGACTTTTGCATCGATTCAGCGCACATGGAAAAATGGCGATCGCATCGACCTGGACCTGCCGATGAAGACGCGTCTGGAAGCGATCGATGAACGGCACTCCAATACAGTGGCACTGCTCTACGGCCCGCTTGTCCTGTTCGGAATAGACGGGGCGAAGCGCGCTGTCGCGCGCGGCCAATTATTGGCGGCCCGGAAGACGGGCTCCTCCTCGTGGCGGGCCGATACGGCCGGGGGCACACTGCGCCTGCGGCCGTTCATCGGCATTGCCGAGGAATCCTACGCGACTTACTTTCAAGTCAGCGCATAGGCGGACTAGTTGGGCCGCGCTGCAATTACTCCTAAAATTTCCCCTCCTTCTCTAGCCCCGACAACGGCTCCGACATCCATCACTGACAAAGTCAGTTGATTTGCCATATAGTATTTGGCCAATAGGTGCTCGCAGGCATGGTTAAGGAAACTTTCGTTCCCTCTACACTCTCGCTCATTTCCTTCTACAACAGGCCTTTGAACATCGGAGTCGAGTTCCGTGAGTCATTTTCAACCACCGCCCCTCGCGGAAAACCTGAAAGAGGAGCCATATGAAAGGTGCCACACCAGCCCGACGATTGCTGGTTGTTATTAGCTTCCTTGCATTCCTGACTGTCGCCGTCCTGCCCGCAGCCTCACAGACTTCTGCCCCCTCGAATCCATCCGCGCGCCCATGGATGGACCGTTCGCTTTCCCCTGACCAGAGGGCCGATCTGGTGCTTCAGCAAATGACTTTCGACGAGAAAGCTCAACTCGTGCACGGCACGGGTTGGGGCGTTTTGCGAGATGGTGTCCCGGTCCCGCTGCGCTCCAACCTGGGAGCAGGCTTTGTTCCCGGCATCGACCGCTTGGGCATCCCGGATATCAATTTGGCCGATTCCGCCACGGGTGTCCGCATGGCCGCCCTGCAAAGCCGATACGCCACTCTCCTGCCCTCGCCACTCGGTCTGGCCGCCACTTGGAATCCTCAGGCCGCTTTCTTGTATGGCTCGGTCATCGGCAGAGAACTGCGAGACCAGGGTTTCAATATGTCCATCGGCGGAGGCGTGGATTTAGCGCGCGAACCGCGCAACGGCCGAACATGGGAGTATGCCGGGGAGGATCCGATCCTCGCCGGAACGATCGTTGGCCAGCTCGCCAAAGGCGTGCAGTCCCAGCAAGTCATGGGCGATATCAAGCATTACGCCGTCAACGACCAGGAAACCGGCCGCACCATTCTGAATGTGGTCCTCGATAAACGGACCTTGCGGGAATCCGATCTCCTCGCGTTTCAAGTCGCCATCGGCATTGCCGAGCCCGCCGGAGTCATGTGCGCGTATAACAAGGTCAACGGTGATTACGCCTGTGAGAACGACTATCTTCTGAATCAGGTGCTCAAAAAGGATTTCGCGTTCAAGGGCTGGGTCTTATCCGACTGGGATGGAACGCACAGCACCGTGAAGGCGGTTCTCAACGGTCTGGACATGGAAATGCCCGGTGATGGCTACCTGGGAGCTGCCCTTAAGAAAGCCGTCGAGAACGGCGAGGTTTCCCCGGCGCGGCTCAATGACATGGCGCACCGCATTCTGCGCAGCATGTTCGCCGTGGGGGTCGTGGACAATCCACCGATGCCGCGCCGCGTCGTCGATCCCTTTCGAGGCCGCGAAGAGTCTCAGCAGATCGCCGAAGAAAGCATCGTGCTGCTGAAAAATGCCGATGGCCTGTTGCCCCTATCGGCTGCTCGCGTGAAATCAATTGCCGTCATCGGCTCGCACGCGGATGTGGGGGTGCTCTCCGGCGGCGGCTCGGCGCAAGTAGACGCCCCGGGAGGCAATGCGATTGACCCCAAGCCCGGTTCTGCCGAGTGGCAAAAGCCGGTCTATTTCCCTTCGGCGCCATTAAAGTACATTCGCAAAAAAGTCCCCAACGCTCGAGTGGAATTTGACGAAGGGAAAGATCCCGCCGCCGCCGCGAAACTCGCGAAGAATTGCGAAGTCGCCGTTGTCTTCGTGAACCAATACATGACCGAAGGCCGCGACTCCGAAACCCTAGCCCTCCCCGACAATCAGGACGCTCTCGTGCGGGCCGTCGCGGCTGCCAATCCGCGCACCATCGTTGTTCTGGAAACCGGCAGCACCATCTCCATGCCCTGGATTCAGGACGTGAAAGGCGTCCTGGCCGCCTGGTATCCCGGCATTGGCGGCGCCCAGGCGGTCTCCAATATTCTCTTTGGCGACGTCAATCCGAGCGGTAAGCTCCCCATCACCTTCGCCAAGACCGAAGCCGACCTGCCTCATCCCCAGGTCCCCGGCATGGATTTGGAGCTGCGCGCGAATGCAACCAGGCAAAGCCTGCCGCCTTTTGACGTGCATTACACGGAGGGCTTGGAAGTTGGGTACAAATGGTTCGACGCTCAGAAGAAGCAGCCGCTTTTCCCCTTTGGCTTCGGGCTCTCCTACACGACCTACAGTTTTTCCAATCTCAAGGTCGACGAAAAACAGCGCCAAGTTACCTTTTCCCTCAAAAATTCCGGTACCCGCGCCGGCGCGGAGGTGGCCCAGGTATATGTCGAGCTTCCCGCTGCCGCCGGTGAACCCTTCAAGCGCCTGGTGGCCTGGGAAAAAGTGCGCCTCGCCCCTGGCGAATCAAAATCGCTCACTCTGCGATTGACGTCGCTCTACCTGTCCACCTTCAACTCGGATAAAGACACCTGGTCACTTCTCCCCGGCGAATATCGGGTACTCATCGGCGCATCCTCAAGCGAAACGCCGCTAACCGCTCCATTCCACGCTCACGAATGAAACGAGCCCACGCGGCCCTGAACGCGCCGGTGGTCCAGTCCGGCATGATTCAAGTGAAATGAGCTGGGCTAGTTTGGTTTGATCGAGGAGCCCGCCTGCGAAATGCTGCCCGGAAGCAAGTCTGTCTTGATCGCAATCTTCTGCCTGGGCAGCAGGTTGACCTCCGTATCAAACGCCTGATAGCCGGAAAGTGCGATCCTGATGCTATGTTTCCCCGGGCTCACGAGCATGCCGTGTCCCACGCCCATGAATTCACTGACGCTGCCCGCATAAGCGCCATCGACAAAAACAGCAGCTCTCTCGGGTGTCACGTGCAGTTTGATCTCTGATGTCACTTTTGGAAACGGGGCTCGAGGATCTTTCACCATCACTACCTTCAGGACGGTTTTCTCGCGCGGTTCGACGATAACTCTCTGGGAGAAATCCGAGTATCCCGACTGGCGCACGACGATTTCATGTTCGCCAGGCAACAGCAGCAGTTTCTTGTGGCCCTTGAGCTCCTGGACGTAGCCGACGTACTGCTCATCAACCCAAACGCCAGACGTCTTGTCCACTTTAGTCTTGCCGATCAGTTGCACTTCTCCCAGGATCTCGTTCTGGCCAGGGGCTCCAATGCAAAAAGTCAGGCTGCAGAAAACAACCCAGAAAACCATTCTGTAGATTGCGGGAAACGTTTTCATGACCGACCCCCAGTCAGGCAATATTCAGAGCCGGGGATCGCCTGGGAACGATCCGCTCTCGGCGGGCTTGGGTATGCGATTCATTCTAACCGCAATAGCCGACAATCGGGATATGGATAAGCGCCAGACCCCTACCACGCCTGACGAGTGGAAACCACGCGTACTATTACCGCGTCATTAGGAGAGCGCACCTTGTGGCAATGAGGGGCCCCAGGTGATGCCCATCACTGAAATCTGATATTCCGCATGGTAGAGGAAAGGTGTCGCGCAGATTGTCTCCGGTATGGAGACGGCACGACTTGCTCAGACTTGATCTGACAGGACGTGATTCGAAAGGATAAGGCGCGATACGTAGCAGGCCCGGCGCAATGGCACCGGGCCTTTTATTATGGCCGTCGGGGTTGTACTGCTGGCACCGACGTAGCACGTTTGGTAGGCCTTTTTTGATTGTGTGTTCGCGAATGTTTCCGGGCGGGAACAGAATGGCTGGGTTTCCGTCGTTAAGATGGACATTCCGGTGTAGTGTACGGCCTGGAACTGACGACATTGAGTCGCTCCTTTGGTGACTTCTAAGAAGAATTGCGAAATCTTGGAGGGCAATGTGCGCTCGCTGATTTTTCTTTTCGGATTGTGCCTGGTGATGGTATCGACAGCTTGCGCCGCTAGCGAGGCGGAGTCTACGTACAAGGCGCGGTGCTTGAGCTGCCACGGTGCGAATGGCGGCGGCAACGGCCACGCCCAGATGAAAATCAAACCGGAGGATTTGCGTTCGGAAGCTGTCCAGAAGAAGTCCGACCAGGAACTCTACAACGCGATTGCGTTTGGAGTCGGACACGTGGAGTATGCGCATGCTTTCTCCCAACGAGGATTGAGCTCGAAGCAAATCGCTGAAATCGTGACCTACATCCGCACCTTTGCTGCGACTCCCAAGAAAAATAAATGAAAGGGGCATTGGGCTACGAGGGTGTACTCCCGCTTTGCCTAAGCGCACGATTGGTTATCTGCCCGGGCATGCCTCGGCCAGAACTCAAGATGCCGGATGAGTCGCGTTACCTGGCAAATGCCGTTTGCAGGTCATAACGTGGTGCAGGTAGTTCGGAACGCGAATGCCCTTCGTGGGGCCCTTTTCCACGCATCGGATAGCTAGCTCGGCATGGCTGCCGCGTAGGCCATCATCCGGGTGTGATCTACTCAATGATGTCGCGTTAAGCGAGAAATGAATCTGTCTCTGGCTTCGGCGGGCGAGTAGTTGTAACTTATCCGCTGTTTCGCATTTCCAAGCAATATCTCAAATCCATACTTGGAGCCGCCCCCATGAGATTCACTTCGAGAAATACCTTGTCCCGCCGCGAGCTGATCGGCGTCGCTTCCGCTGCCACCCTTGGCGCCGCCATTTCTCCTTCGGGTGCGAAGGCGTCCAGGCAAGAACAGAACTATCAGGTTGGCAAGGATCCCGGCGAGCACGAGCCGCTCCCGAATTTCAAATTCGATATCGAAGCCGAGGAAGGCTGGGTGGGCGAAGCAGGCTCCGCAAAAGAAGCGACCGTCGCGGAGTTCCCTGCTTCCCAGAATATTGCCGGCGTGTCTATGCGGTTGAAGCCCGGCGGCATCCGTGAGTTGCATTGGCACGCCATCGCGGCCGAGTGGGCGCTCGTACTGAAGGGCACGCTGCGCACCACCGTGATCTCCCCCAATGGCCAGGCGGCCACCGATATTTTCGAGCCCGGCGACATCTGGTACTTTCCGAAGGGCCACGGCCATGCACTACAGAACATCAGTAACGAAGATTCCCACTTTGTTCTGGGTTTTGACGACGGCCATTTCTCGGAGTTCGGCACCTTCAGCATCACAGACTGGATCGCCCGCACTCCCGCTCATCTCGTCGCGAAAAATCTGAACCTGGACCCTGCCACCATCAGCAATTTACCTAAGAAGGAACTCTATATCGTCCCCGGCAAGATCCCCGCGAATCCCCTCGAACCCAATCTCGCCGACGATCTCGAAACGCCGCAGTCGGCGCACAAGTTTCGCCTTTCTAAGATTCCCGCCCAAAACTTTGCTGGAGGCTGGGAGCGCATCGTCACGGCGAAAGAATTTCCCATCAACACCACGCTGACTTCCGTGATGCAGTACCTCGAACCCGGCGCGCTGCGGGAGCTTCATTGGCATCCCAATGCAGACGAGTGGCAGTACTACATGAGCGGACGCGCTCGCGTCACCATCTTTGGCGCCCATGGCCGCGCAAAAACAGAGGAGTTTGGTCCCGGACAGATCGGCTTCATCCAGCAGGGCTTCGGTCATTACGTCGAACAGATTGGCAGCCAGCCCACGCAGTTTTTCGCGCTCTTCAACAGCCCTACCTTCGAGGAGATTTCGATCTCCAAGTGGCTCGCGGGGAATCCCGCGTCGCTGATCTCTGACAATTTTCTAATTACCAAGGAAGAGGTCGCGCGTCTGCCCCGCAAAACGCTCGGCATCATCCAGTAAGGATTTTCGGACTCGCGCCGCCGGCGTCAGCGCGAACCGAATGGTTCATCTTTCCCCATTCTCCCGGCAGCTACCCCGCCGGGCAGGACCGCTTCCTCTGCAATTCCTGGCTGATGGCTCCGGCGTCCCAGCCCAGGCTCATTTGCGCGGGCGACATGCTCGATCTCATCCCTTCCCAGGGGCGCGAGGCGAAGCCAAGCTTCTCGCGTATTTTTCGTACCCGCTCCGAAATCCTCTGTCGGTACTCCTCCGGCGCATACCCATTCTTCGCATACCACTTTTCATACTGCTTCGCGAGTTTCGGGAACTTCCTCTGAATAAACGGCAAAAACTGCTTCGCGGACGAAGGCATCAGAAACAATACTCCGGAGTAAAACCATTGCGCCCCGGCTTCCCTGGACGCTGCTGCCACTGCCTCCAGTTCCCCGTCATTGATTCCCGGCAAAAGCGGTGAAGCAGAGACGCCTACGCTCAATCCCGCTTCCCGCAACTGCTTTACCGCCGCCAGCCGAAGATCCGGACGAGGTGCGCGCGGTTCCAGCAGCCGCGCCAGTCTCGGCCGCAGTGTCGTCACGGTGATATTCACGGTAAGCGCGGATTTCGCCGCAATCTGTTTCAGCACCTCGACGTCTCGCACGATGTGGTTCGATTTTGTGATAATCGAAATACTCAATCCCTCGCGTTTCGCCAGTTCCTCCAGGCATGCCCGTGTCACGCCATATTCCCGTTCCGCAGGTTGGTAAGGATCGGTCGCCGTACCAATCGCAATGTGCTCGGCCTGCGTGTAACCGGAGGATTTCGATTGGTACGAATATTTCCGCGCAATGTCGCGCGCAAGAAGCGCCGCCGCTTCTTGCTTCACAAAGATTTTGCGCTCAAACTCCCCGCCGTCAATCTCCATGTACTCGTGCGTGTACCGCGCGTAGCAATACTTGCAGCCAAATTCGCACCCGCGATAGGGATTGATCGTCCAGTCAAACGGTACGCGCTGCGAATCGCAGCGGTTCAAAATCGATTTCACCGGCAACAGAAAATACTCCGGTTTCTCCGCGGACTTCCTCCGCGTCTCCGCTGCAGCGGAGTTTGCGGCGAGGCGTGCTATGCCCACCAGTGGCACACGGGGAGTCTGGAGTTGTGGCGGGGGGCAATCCGCCGTGGGGTCTTCCAGACTTCCCTTGCACCAGCCGGCTGTTCCCTGGGCAAGGGCACCGGCCTCTGGTTTTGGGTCAGGCGTTTCAGGGCAAAAAGGTAGGAACCGTACAGCGGGGTGTGGAACGGGGCGGCGCCGAATTGTGAAATCCGGCGTCGTAAGGGGAAGAACTGGGGACATAGCTCACCTCGAGCGCGTCCAGTATTTCGCCTTTTGTTCGCCATGTCAACAACTTTCTCCTTTTATTCGCCGCTCTGGTTCCACTCACTTTCCGGCGCACTTTCCCTTGCGCATCCCTCCCGCGCTCTGTTCTAATCTCGTCGGCGTGAACTCCGGCCGGGCCTCTGTCTCCAGGCAGCGTTTCCTCGGCACCTTCGCGTCTCACCTTCTGGGGAATAACAAGGGATCTCGTGCGACTTCGACACATTGCCATCGCCTTCCTCGCATCCATCGCCGCCTCTACTGTCGCATCCGCCCAAACTCCAGCGCAAAAGCCTTCCGCACAGTCTCCGCCGAACACTCCGGCCGCTTCGCCTGCCGTGCCTGCTCCTGTATCGAAGCACTATCCCATCTTGATTATCGCGCACGGCAATGAGCCGTCCTGGAGCCTGCGCCTCGGCATGAAGGGCCCGGAGCGTCTCGATCGTCTCAACTATCCGCCGATCGTTTTGGACCCCGCCGAAATCACGCCCGACGACTCCGGCCATTCGTGGTTCTATAACGCCAAAGGACGACGCCACCGGCGCGACGGTGGGCGTCAAACTAACGCGCGAGGCGTGTTCGGACGGCATGTCCGACGCGAAGTACACTTTCTCCGTCGAGATTAATCACTCGCAGATTGGCCCACTCAAGGGTTGCGGGCAGAGCGAACCCGACAAGTTCCCCGAGTTCCGCAAGAAGAATCAGCTGGACATGCCGGACGAAGAGGACGCCAAGGACAGAGATAAGGAGAAAGATAAAGACAAGGACAAGAAGACCGTCCTCGATCCCATCACCAATTTCCATTCGCCGGTAGCAACTGCGTATCTCGATGCCGCCGGCCGCGTCATCGTCAGCCACGGTGCCGCGCGCAAGACCGCCGCCCTCGAGGGCTCAGAGTTGGCGCTTTCTCACGATGGCAAGAAGCTGCTCTTCACCCGCTCCGATTCCAGGACCGGCCCGGAACGCTCCATCGTGCTCTACGATTTCGACACCGGCAGGTCGCGCGACATCGCGGGCCCGAACGCGCGCCAGGCCTTCTGGTCAGCCGACGATTCGCGCATCGCCTACCTGAAGAGCGATGGTCAGCACTGGGAAATCTGGACTGCTCCCGCAAGTGCGCCGGAGCAAGCCGCTTCGCTCTCGACGCAAAATGTGGACTCGCTGCACGGCTGGGTCAGCGCCACGACCGTCCTCGCCAGCGACCTGCAGAACGCCTACTGGCTCAGCGCGGATAAGCCCGCCGAGCTCATGCCTATCAAAGATATTTACGGCGAAGCCTTCCAGATCATGAGCAGCGACACGCTGCGTGTTTGCCCCATCAATCCTGATCTGCTGCTGGTTTCCGCCTACTATCTTCACGCTCCCGCCGGCGCTCCCGTAGACTCCATGGGCCTCAACGAAACATTTTTCCTGTACGAAGTGAAGTCCAAACGCCGCACTTTCCTTGGTCCGCTCGATGCCTTCGCACGCAACGCTGAATGGTCCCGCGACGGCCTGCAAATCTTCTTCACTCGTGGCCTCCCCGGCAAAGGCGTGCTCGTGACCGACCGCCTCTTCTGGGACGGCACCGGTGACAAGCGGTATTCCTCAGGTATCTCCCTGGTTATCGGAAAGTGACTACCCCTGCCGCCGCGAGAATAGCTTGCCCTCCGACGAACCTTTTGGCTAGAATCTGCTTCCACTCAAAAGCCGCAGTGTGGCCGACTGGCTGCCTGCGGTCGGGCCCCCGCCCCTCCCATGGGCCTGTTGCCTGGGCAAGTCCTCATGCGCTCCGAGTTCCTGCGGAATGCGCAGGACGCCCGGAAAGGCACAGAAAAACCATGGACCCAGAACGGCGGAGAGCTCCCCGGAAAAGACCCGCAGAATTTACGTTCATCAAGTTAGAGCAAGAGTTCGGCGGGCGCTTGTTGAATTTTTCTGAAGAAGGCCTTTGTTTTGAAACCATGTCGCCGATTAGCGAAAACGATCTCGTTCAATTCTGGTTTTCGCTCCGCACGCTGGAACGAGTCGAGGGCTTAGGACATATCGTCTGGATGAATCAGGCAAGGAATGTTGGCGGCATACGAATCACGCATCTGAGCCGAACCTCTCGCCTGAAGTTTCAAGGATGGATGGGTGAGGCCGCGAAGTTTCCAGTGGCGTCTGCTGGCGATGACGCAAGTACGGCATTCGCTTCGCTCGCGACCGCGGTCATGGCTGAGGGAAAGGAACCCCCTCAAATTCCTGAAACGCCACCACCCTCCATTGGCGCACCGCGCTCTCTGGAAGTCGCCGTTGAACATGGATTGGACAGTCAAGTTGCCAAAATCGAGGCGGGAGCGCCGACAGCGTCCCCAGCCCGGCACTGGCCCATCTCGCCAGGCACTGAGCCGTCTTCTCACTCTGTCGCTGGCTCTGAGGGTAGGACGGGAATCTCATCCGAAAGTAGTGCGGCGGATCGGCCCGATGTTTCCGAGTCATTTACTCCTCGTGCCAGCGCATCCCTGTCGTCACAGGATGCTGCCGCGCCCGCAGAGAGCGGCATCGCTACTCCAGCCGGGACCATGGCAAGCCCGGACCCAGCCGAGGCATTGAAATGGACCGAGCCAATCGTCACCAACCACACTTGGCCCGAAGCGGGCTTTGCCTTGCCCGACACTCACGTTGGGCCCTTCGCTTCGGATTTCTTGGCCGCGAAGGAACGCGAGACGCCGGTGACTGAAAGCAGCACTAGTGTGGAGTACCAGGGACAACCAGCAGTGGAACCGAGGGAGTTAGTGCCTCTGAAGCGGCATCTCACAGCCGCGCGCAGGCAATTCATCCGTGGCGCCATGCTCGGAATCCTGATTTGCGCGGCGATTGGAGTGCTGGTGTCAAAGTTCTCGAAGCCCATGGGACCCAATGTATCCGCGCAAGTGTCATCCCAGGCGGCCACCGGAAATGAGCCCGCTGCGCAAGCTCTGCCGAATTTCGAAGCTCCCTCGTCCAACCACGCGCAAGTGGTCAGCATTCCCGCCATCGCCAGGAATTTGCGAACCGCAAGCCGGTCCGGCGTTTCTCCTGTGGCCAAAATAATTCCAGGCGCGGTACAGCACTCATCGCCTTCTCCGGCCATCGACTCCGGTACTGCTGCCGCTGCAACCACCGAACAAGCCGCAGCGCAGAACGCCGCTTCCACGCCCCCCGACTCTTCTGTCGCAAACGCGATGACGGCTTATCGCCCTGCCCTGCTGTTCGAAGCGCCCAAGCTGGCCTTTCCCGCCGAGCCGTTCCTGGCGACGGTCGTTGCCGGTTCAGAGCGCTCTGCAGGCCAGTCCGCGCCGGATACGGATGTGGCCACCAGCTTCCCTTCGTTTCACGGCAGCCACCCGGTCTCGACTGCTCAGGTTGGCGGCGAGGTCCGGCCGGCCCGGCTAATCAGGTCCGCTCAAGCGGTCTATCCCCTGGCGGCCCGGAGTCGATACATTTCGGGCGCGGTGGTCATCGACGCGGTTGTCACTGCCGCAGGGAATGTCACGCAAGCTCGGGTCCTGTCCGGACCGCCGCTTCTTCATCTTGCGGCTTTGGAAGCTGCCGCGGAGATGAAGTACGAACCCGCTTTGCTCGATGGCAAGCCTACTGCCCAGCATGTGAGCATCACCATAAAGTTTCGCCTCCCATAGCGCGCCCGCGACATTCGCGGTGCCGGCCGCCTCCTTGTTTGACGGACACACGCCCAACACTGCGGCGCGCAGCCAGCCGATGCGGCCGGTAGTGTGCAACCCCTGTTTTCTTAAAGCCAACTTGCGGCCTCCCTGGTCAGGGTATTGAAGGTCACAACCAGCTTGCGAACTCGACGGCGCTCCGAGACCCAGCGTGATGAAACGTAATCGAGGTATGAGCGAACCACATGTCCGACTGGACTTGCTGGAGGGCTTCCTGTAGTCGTGACCTGGTGATTGGGAATTGTATCCCCTGGATTGGCGGGAGCCCATCGTTTCTTGCGCGTGCAGGATTGTCAGCGGTCCGACATTTTTTGTTCTTGCGTTTGAACGACTGTGCGACGTGGGGTGCCTGGCTTGGAGAAAGCCTCACCCCTCAAAGGGGCGAGCCACAAAGGACAGAGGACTACAATGGATTGGCACGAGGTGAGCGCAATGAAGAAACTGGCGATGCGGTATGGAGTGGCCTTGGCGGCGTTGGGGGGTTCACTGGCAGGAATGACGTTGGGTCAGGCGGCTCCAGCGGCGCCAGCTAAACCAATGGCACCGGCGGCTCCCGCTGCTGGGGCACAAGGGCAGAAGGAGGTGCGACCTGCGATCAAATGGACGCGATACGAGTACTCCTGCGAGGACGGGGCGAGGTTGAGCGTGTACCTGCACGATCCGACGGCCAAGGTGGAGTACAGGGGTCACCAGTATCTGATGAGGCGGACGAAATCGGCGGACGGAAACCGCTACTCCGACGGGAAAGTGGCGTGGTGGGGCAAGGGCGAGGGAGGATTCCTGCAGGAAGAGTCACCGGACGGGAACGGCAAGATGATCCTGAAGGACTGCAAACTGCAGAAGCAAGCGCAAGCGGAGGCGAGGACCGCCACGGTGACCGGCACGGTGAGCTATGTGCAGCGGATGGCGTTGCCGCCCTACACCGTGATTCAGGTGCAGTTGCTGGATGTGACGACCGGGGATGTGCCGGCAAAAGTGATGGCGGAGAAGAAGTTCACGCTGGGAGACCGGCAGGTGCCAGTGGCGTTTACATTGGACTTTGATGCCGCGAAGATAGATAGGAAACACAAGTATGCGATGAGCGCGAAGGTGATTGTGGATGGCGAGGTGCGCTTTATCAACGGACAGTCGTACCCGGTGCTGACTCAAGGACACCCCTCACACGTGGAGATGATGCTGAAGCAGTTGGCGGCTGCAGGCGTGAAGTAGGGGAACAGGTGAAAAATCGGGGGGGGACATCAGGGTCCCTGATTGAGCGGAAATCCTGCCAAGCTGGGGTGCAGCAGTGCTGAACCCCTACCCGCCATGGCAAATGCAGCTCCGCGAGAGGGGTGACGACCCGTCCGAAAGTACAGTTAGCGCATAGGACTCCGGGACAACCGGTTGGATAGCCTTGCGGTTCCCCGCGTTTAAACTTTATATATGGCGACCCCTCCCAAGGCGGAAGTGCGGCAGGTCGGACTCCTGGTGCTGGAGGACGATGCGGCCAGCGCGGGGGCGTTGAAGCAGATTTTGGACAGCGAAGGGTGGCGGGTACGCATCGTGCACGACCTGCCGATGCTGCACGTGGAGCTGAAAACCGCGGAATACTCGCTGCTGATCGCGAATGTGGCGCTGGTGGGGCTGGATACGCCGACGTTTCATGTTTTGCGGGAGCTGGCCTCGGTGGCGCCGGAAGAAGGCGGACGGATCCGGGTGCTGTATGTGGTGCCGGAGATGAGCGGCAGCCAGTTCGTGCCTGACCTGGAGGCGGCCAAGGTTCCGTACGCGGTGCGGCCGTTCCACTTGCACGATTTCCTCGAAAAAGTGAGCGATTTACTGGTGGAAGTGAAGGCCATCGAAGGACCGCTGAGGATGACGCGGTACGAATTCGGCGAAGCGCGCAAAAAGAAAAAGCAGGCCGCCCGGACAAACTCGATGTTCGCCTCGCGCGATTCCTACTCCTACACGGAAGAAGAGCTGGCCGAGTACGAGAAAATGGAAGCTGAGTCCTCGAAGACCCGGCGGTTGAAGCCGCGGACGGACCTGGGCAACCCAAGAGGGTAAGAAGAAGCAACGAAGTAACAAAACAGAGAAGAACCAACCTCTCTCATTTTCCCGCTGCAAGAAATTCCCGTTTGATCGTTCCAACTCCGAGGCGTGCTACTGATGCACGCGGAGGAGGATGGCATGGAACGTTCCGCATCTACATTGTTCGGCAGTTCACTTTTCGGCATGGCGACGCTTGGGTTGGCGACACTGGGTTTCCTGTGGTATTCACCTGGGGAACCGGCACCGCCGGGGAAACCGCAGGGAGAATGGCGGCTACTGGAGCCGATCACTTACGAAAACTTGACGGTATTCCCCGTGGCGGCTTCTTCGGGATATGACACGAGTGCATTCTTGACACTCGAGGAAGGGCTTTCGCGCGGCCAAGTGATCGTGCGGGAGCAGGGCGCGGAGACCTTGCTAAGGGACCGCGACGGAAGACGGCCAGCGGTGCAGAACTATAGCGGGCCATCGGTGAATCAACTGGTGCTGGTAAATCGGAGCAAGCGGCCGCTGCTTTTGCTGGCGGGAGAACTGGTCAGCGGAGGGAAACAGGACCGCGTGATTGCGAAAGACCGGATCGTGGCGCCAGGGGCGGAACCGCTGCCGCTCGATGTGTTTTGCGTAGAGCACGGACGATGGTCGGCGGGAGCGCAATTCACGGCAGCGAAAACGATCGTGCACCCGAGCGTGCGGGAACAGGCGGCGCTGAAACAGCGGCAATCGGATGTGTGGGCGTCGGTGACGGCGGGCACTGTCGCAGCGGGCCCGCCAGCAGCGCCGGCTCCACGTGTGTCGACGGATTCTCTGGCCGAGGCAGTCGAGTTGGAGGCGCCGACGCAATCCTATTCCAAAATTTACGAATCCCGGCGGGTGGCACCCTCGGTGGATGCGCTGGTGGATGAAGTGCAGCGGCGATTCCGGAAGGAGACCGCGGGGTTGAAAGGCGAGCGCGTGGTAGGCGTGGTGATCGCCTATGGAGGCGAGGTGGCGTGGAGCGACATTTTCGCATCGAGCGAATTGTTCGACGCGTATTGGAGCAAATTGCTGCGAAGTTATGCGGTGGAGGCGGTTGCGCGGCCCACGTTGCGGGAGAAAGCATCGGAGGAGGACGCACGAGAATTCTTGCAGCGGTTGAAGGGGCGGGAACAGACGGAATCCGAGCCGGGCGTATATTTGTGGAAGGAGATCAACGAGGGGAAATTGTCGCAGATCGAGCTGGACGCGCTGCAGCCAAAGGTGATGGCGTTGCACTGGCTGGTGGTGCGGCGGACAAGCTAGTCAGATTAGGTCATTGGCTTGCGGCCCGCAGGGGCACGATATATCGGGCCCCTACGGGTGGAGGCGGACTACGCTTTTGTCTGAGGAGCAAGAGAGGATCTCCGCGGCGGTGACCGGCCAGGAGGGGTGACGGAGCGTTGGCGCGATTTCGGCGAGAGGGACGAGGACGAAATTGCGTTGAAGCATGCGGGGATGAGGAACCTGGAGATCGGGGGTGGCGATGGTGTCGTCGCCATAGAGGAGGATGTCGAGATCGATGAGGCGAGGGCCCTTGGCGAAGGCTTTCTTACTGCCCATTTGCGATTCGATGCCGCGAAGAGTGGCGAGGAGTTGCGGGGCGGGGAGAGCAGTCTGCGCCTCGAGGACGGCGTTGAGGAACCAGGCCTGGTCCAAATAGTCGACGGGCTCGGTTTCGTAGAAGCTGGAGAGTTTTGTGATGTGAACGGCGGATGCGCCGATGAGGCGGATGGCTTGGCGCAAATTTTCTTCGCGATTGCCGATGTTGGAGCCGAGTGCCAGGTAAACAGTAGCCATGTGCGCTACCTATTTTATGCCTAGGCGGTGGCTGAGAAGGCCCAGCATGGCGTGGGCTTCGGGGAGTTTCAGGGCCAGGCTGACGGCGAAGAAGACGATACCGTAGAGACCGAGGACGAGAACGGCAAGTAGGATGTGTCCACGAGGACCAATCTCGAAGAGAAGGCCGCGAGCCGCAGCGGCAGCGAGTAGCGCGGCGATCCAGACTTGCATCAGAAAAGAAATGGGGAGGCCGACGTGGCCGGTGCGGCGCCGGAGCGCGCGCTGGAGCAGCGTGAACTCGACCCAGGAGGCGATGCCCGCGGAAATGGTCAGACCGGCGACACCCCAACGCTGCTCAATGCCGATAAGCCGCGGAAGAGGCAGGGCCGCAAGATAGCCGAGAGCGGAGGTGAGAACAACGCGGACGATGGCAAAGCGCAGCGGGGTGCGGGTGTCGCGCAGGGCGTAGAAGCCGGAGGAATAAAGGCGGGCGAGGGTGGAAGCGAGGAGGCCAACCGTGGAGCCAGCGAGAATTCCCCAGACGTAGATGACGTCGGAGTGGGTGAACCGGCCGGTCTGATAGATCGCTGAGACAATGACGTCGCCAAGAGCGAGAAAGCCAACGACAGAGGGCACGACGAGAAAAGCAATCTGGCGGAGGCCGTTGTTTAGGCGGGTGCGGAGAAGACTGGCGATTTCCTCGGCGGCGCCGACCGCTCCACTCATCACCGGCAGTTCAGCGGCAGAGACGGACATGCCGAAGAGGCTGACGGGGAGAGTGTAAAGCGTCTGTGCATACGCAAGAGCGGAAACAGCTCCCGTGGGGAGCCAACTGGCGAGAAACGCATCGATATAAGCGCTGATCTGGACGACGCCGCGGCTGACGAAGACGGGAAAGAAATTACGGATGACAGTGCGAACGTTTTCAGCTTCGTGGGCGAGAGAGAGTTTCAGGCCGCCGAGAAGTTTGAGGACCATCGGGAGTTGAACGGCCACTTGGAGCGTGCTGCCGACGACGGAAGCCCAAGCAGTGATGACCACGAGGGAATTTTGCGCACGGCCGGCGCCGAAGGAGAGCATCCCGGCGATCATGGCGATGTTCCAGAGAACGGGCGCGGTGTAAGAGATAAAGAATTTGCGGTGACTGTTGAGAACGCCGAGGCACCAGGCGGATGCGACAAGGAGGCCGGCACCGGGGAAGAGGATGCGGACGAGGAGGACGGTGAGTTGACGTTTTTCACCGTGGAAACCCGGGGCGATGGCGTCGATAAGCCAAGGCGCGGTGAGGACGCCGAGGAGTACGAGGAGCGAGGTGCTGAGGGCGAGGAGAGCCGCGACGGCACCGGCGGTTTTGCGGGCTTCTTCCCTGTCGTCGCGTGCCAAAAGGTTTGCGTAAACGGGAATAAAGGAAGCGGAGAGGACGCCTTCGCCGAAAAGATTCTGGAGGAAGTTGGGGATGCGGAAGGCAGCCTTAAAAACATCGGCGGCATCGGAGTTGCCGAAGTAATGTGCAAAGACGCGATCGCGGATGAGTCCGGCGACACGGCTGAGGAAGATCCCCGCGGCGACGAGAAAGGCGAAGCGCTTGGAGGTGGCCGGTAGAGATTTGGAGGAGGCAAATTCGGTCACAAGAGTTTCCAAGCCAACACGAAGAAGCGTTTTCCGAGAAGCACGAACAATCCTCAGGAGCTTCGCCTTTACAAGGCCCAAATCGAAGATACCTTACCAACAGAGTTGGATTGGATACGAATTGGCGGGATGTGCGGAGAAGTTACTTGATTGTGAGATGGTAAAGAACATCTTGCCCGCTGGGGCGGGCTGAGTCCATGGAGGAGTTCGCCGGAGAAAGTTTAGAACAAACGGGGCTGGCGCTTGGGGAGTTCGCGGCCGAAGTATTCGTAGGCGCGTGGGGTGGCGACGCGTCCGCGCGGAGTGCGATCGAGCATGCCGATTTGCATGAGGTAGGGCTCGTACATTTCCTCGATGGCGTCTTCCTCCTCGCTAAGCGCGGCGGCAAGGGTGCCGAGACCGACTGGGCCGCCGGCATACTTATCGAGGAGAGCAATCATGAGATTGCGGTCGACTTCGTCGAGGCCATGCTCATCGACGCCGAGCATCTGGAGAGCTTCCCGGGCGACGTCGCACGTAATACGACCGCCGGCGCGGACTTCGGCGAAGTCGCGGGCGCGGCGGAGAAGGCGATTCGCAACGCGCGGCGTGCCGCGGCAGCGGCCGGCAATTTCCTCCGCGCCGGCATCGTCCATCTGGATGTTCAGGATTTTGGCGGAGCGGTGGAGGATGATGAGGAGATCCTGGGGCTCGTAGAAATCGAGGCGGTGAACGATGCCGAAGCGCGAGCGAAGGGGAGCGGTGATGAGTCCGGCGCGCGTGGTGGCGCCGATCAGAGTGAAATGGTTCAGGTGGAACGGATGGATGCGCGCGCCGGGGCCCTGGCCGATGACGAGGTCCACGCGGAAATCTTCCATGGCGGGATAGAGGACTTCTTCGACGGCGGGCTGGAGGCGGTGGATTTCGTCGAGGAAGAAGACTTCCTTGGCCTCGAGGGAAGTGAGAATGGCGGTGAGGTCGCCTTTGCGCTCGAGGAGGGGACCGGCGCTGGTTTTGATGGGGACACTGAGCTCGTTTGCAATGATTTGTGCGAGCGTGGTTTTGCCGAGGCCTGGCGGGCCATAGAGCAGAACGTGATCGAGGGCTTCGCCGCGGTTGCGCGCGGCTTCGAGGGCGATGGAGATGTTTTCCTTGACGCGTTTCTGCCCGATGTATTCGGAGAGCGTTTTCGGGCGGACGCTGGCGTCCAGGCGCGCGTCGTCATCCCAGGCAGCACCGGAGACGATGCGGGAAGGGCGCTCGGCATCGGGGTGGCGAGCCATAGCTTTCTTTTGGCTGAAGTCGGGCAAATTCACTCCTATCGCTTCTGCGGGGCGCTCAAAGTTGTCAGCGTCACGCGCAATAATTTCTCAAAGCTCGCGGCGCCAGCTTCGCGTTTGGCTTCGGCAACGGCGGCTTCGGCGGTGCGTTCATCATAACCGAGGTTAACGAGCGCGGATTTGACGTCGGCCTCGACTCCCGCGGGAGAAGCGGGAGCGGGTTTTTCGGCTTCGACCGCAACATCATCGAGCTTGTCCTTGAGTTCGACGACCATGCGCTCGGCGGTTTTGCGACCAACGCCGGGAATCTTGGTGAGCCGGGCAAGATCGCCCCCACGAATGGCGGGAACCAGTTCTTCGACGTTCATGCCGGAGAGAATTTTGAGGGCAAGACTCGGGCCTACACCGGAAGCGCCGAGGAGAAGTTCAAACAGATGCTTTTCGCGGGCGGAGAGGAAGCCGTAAAGAGAGAAGGCATCTTCGCGGACGTGGGTGTGAATCAGCAAGGTGACTTCCCCGTGAAGTTCCCCAAGAACGGCGAAAGTGGAAAGCGGGATGGCGACGAGATAGCCGACACCACCAACATCGAGAATGACCTGATTGGGACGTTTTTCGAGCAGACGGCCGCGGAGAAGTCCGATCATCGAATGAAAGTATTGCCGCCTTTTCTTCGCCTGTCAACGCACGCAAGGGATATTATGCACCGCGGGGAATCTGCTACACCCCGGGGAATCGGGGCAGCGTGCGCGCGCGAACGAGAGGGGCTGGTACGAACTTTACCGGTAAGCGCAGCGTTGATCAGATGGGACCCTAGCACTGTCGCCCAGGTTTACGAGGAGCTAGCGCGGCGAGTCGAAAGAAATAGGTTGAAGCGTATTCACCGCATCGTCGAGGTCCTGCTGTGATGGCGTCACAAAATTCCAACTGAGCCAGTAACCCTTGCGTGTGGTGCACACCATGGAGCTGTAGACCGTAATCGCATTTTCCAACCATTTGTAATCCGCTCTATAGAAGTTGTTTTTCCCTGAAGCGAATGAAGATGGTTCCTGGATGATTTCGGCGTTTGCATTCCTTACTTGTGCGCGGATGTACGCCCACGAGTATTCTTCTGTAGCACCCCGGGCTGGTTCTCGCTTTCGGGGTCAGCAACGACCATGACCCGGTTCAAAAGAGAATGCCCCGTATCACGGTCTCCTATGAACAGGTAATATGCGCCCGGAGGAAGAGCGGTTGGTACCACCCTGCTCTTATGCCATTCTCTCGGCAGCACGTATGAAAAGCCGAAGAAATCGTTCCTCTACGTGTTCTGAACAAAACTGCCGTCATCTGGCTTGGGCGTGGTCCTGCTCCTGGTCGATTGTTGGCAGCGAACAAGAGTGTGGCGGCAAATAGCAGCACGACGAGTAACGATAGTCCATTCATGGCCTGCCAGCTTACCAGAGTTGAGCAGGCCTGGCGTCCGGCAAACTCAAACGGCGGGCCGGAAGTGTACGAACATGGCTGATCTGTTCGCGCAACCGGAAAAGTCCTGCCAGTTCTCATTTGTCCGCGGCCCGGCGCAAAAGGCGCTCCGCGGACTTTGGCTCAGCGGGAGTAACGGCCCATGCACTCACCTTGAGCCAGGATGTGGCCCTGCATGGCGCGCTCGAGATCTTTTTTGGAGGCGCCGGGTTTGAGATTCAGTTTGCTGTCCAGTGCATAAAGTTTGAAGAAGTAGCGATGCGGCTTGCCCGGAGGCGGGCACGGACCACCATAACCAATTTTCCGAAAGTCATTGCGGCCCTGGACCGAGCCGTCAGCGGACTGCTCCGATTTCGGAAGATTCTGCGGGAGATTCCCGAGATTCGCGGGCAGGTTAAAGATCACCCAATGCACCCAAGTTCCTACCGGGGCATCGGGATCGTCAGCGATCAGAGCAAAACTCTGGGTGCCAGCAGGCGGAGCATTCCATTCGAGCGCGGGGGAAATGTCCGTGCCATCGCAGGTAAATTGCCTCGGGATACTTCCGCCGCTGGTGAAATCGGGGCTCTTCAATTCCAATGACATTGGGGCACCTCCTTGCGAGCGTGACGTGCAGCCGGCGTCGAGGACAAAACCGGCCGCGAAGGCGAGGGCAAGAGCGATTTTGCATTGCCGGGAAAACATGGCGGGGAATCCAGAAAGGATTTTAGTGCGGTAGCGCAGAAGTAGCCAGAGAAAACCTTGCGACATTGGAATGGGCCGCCAAGCGCGGGCGCAGCTCTGCGCGGCTCAGGGTAAACAGTGCTGCGCCTCAGACGGAAGAGAGCACCATTCCCCGGTGGGACTCAGGTGGCGGAGGCAGCGCGGGCGCGGAGGAAGTCGGCGACGGAGGAGTGGTTTCGTTCGGTGGCGAGAGCGAGGGCGGACTTGCCGTCGTTGGACATGGCGTGTGGGTCGGCACCGTGGGTGAGCAGGAGTTTGACGATATCGAGGTGGCCGTTTGCCGCAGCGGCGAGCAGCGGAGAGTAGCCGGGACCATAGCGATAATTGGGGTCGAGGCCGTGCTTCAGGAGCCATTCCACGATTTCGGTATGGCCAGCGGTGACGGCGGCGGTGAGTGCGTTGTAACCGCTGCCGTTGGTGGCAGCGGCGTGGATGTCCGCGCCTTTTTCGGCGAGATAGCGGGCTGTGTCGAGATGGCCGAAGAAACAGGCCAAGGCGAAGACAGGAAAGCCATCGGGGGAAACGGAACTGGAGAGCGCGGGATTCTTTTCTATGAAGAAACTGACGCGATCAAGATTACCGGCGGCAGCAGCGTCATGGAGTTCGAGCGAGGCGCCGCGTGCAAGGAGGAGGTCGCGGATTTCGCGCTGGCCGGTGTAGATGGACATGAGAACGGCGGAAACACCGGAATCGTTTTTTGCGGAGGCAAGAGAAGGGTCGGTGTCGACAAGGGCTTGGACGGCGGCGAGGTTTCCAGCGCGGATGGCGTCAAACAGATTGACGGTGGACATGATTCCCTCCTGTTGGCGGTGGAAAAGATGGGCACTGTGAAGCGGATACGATACAGCAGTACTCGAAGAATGCAAGCACTTCGTGAGAATTGGGCCGAAAACACTCGATGCCGCAAGAAGAGCGAAAGCGGCTGTGAAAGCTTGTTAGCGGCGGGAGCGGTCCTTACGGACGGCTTCGTCGACCAGGGTGTCGAGTTCGGAGCGAGTGAGGGTGACTTGCTCCGTGGGGCTCTCGCGGCCATCGCTGGTTTCGGGAAGTTCCGCGCCACCACCCGGAGGAGGAGTGACGTGATAACGGGCGCGAGCGGCCATAAGCTTTGCGACTTCCCGAGTGGAAAGAAGCTGGGGCTGGCCGGCAAGGCGCGCAGCGAGCGTGATCTTGGCGAAATGCTCGACGATTTCCATGCGGTAAAAAGCGGTGAGGAGATCGGGACCGCAGGTGACCGCGCCATGATTGGCAAGGAGAAGAGCGTCGTAGTGCGGCACGAAAGGTTCCAGGACTGCGCTGAGATCGGATGTGCCGGGGGTGGCGTAGCGGACGAGGGGAACTTTGCCGAGGCAGACAACGACTTCGGGGAGGAGCGCCTGATCGAGTCCCTGCCCGGCAGCGGCGAATCCGGTGGCAGTGGAAGGATGAGCGTGACAAACAGCATGGACATCCGCACGCATCTGGTAGAAGAGAAGATGCATGCCGGCTTCGGAAGAAATCTTGCGATCGCCGTGAAGGAGACGGCCGTTGAGGTCCATGATGACAAGGTCGCCGGGACTCATCATTCCCTTGTTGAGGCAAGTGGGAGTGGTGAGGATGCGATCGGCATCGAGGCGAACCGAGAGGTTTCCTTCGCCAGCAACGATGTGGCCGCGTTCGTAGAGCCACCGGCCGACAAGGCAGATATCGCGGCGATGCTGCTCTTCGGAACGAGGGGTAAGGTCAGGCACTGAGTCCCAAGGCACGGTGGGGACTCCTTCCCGGGACAATAGCTGGTCCCATACGGGTCAGACGAAAGATCGAACGGTGAAGCTCGGAGAAAGAGTACGCTTCACCGCCCGGAAAGCCAAGAAAAAATCAGGCGTAAATGCCGCGCAATTTGAGGGCCGTGGCGACGCGGTCAATCGCCAACATATAGGCGGCGATACGGTTGTTGACCTTGTGCTTCTCGGCGTAACGAACAACGTCGTCGAAAGCGCGGTCCATGATATCGAACAGGCGCTCATTGACTTCGCTTTCGCGCCAGAAGAAGCCCTGGCGGTCCTGAACCCATTCGAAGTAGCTTACGGTGACGCCGCCGGCATTGCCGAGGATGTCGGGAACGGTAAAGATACCCTTGGAGTCAATGATAGCATCGGCCTGCCAAGTGGTGGGGCCATTCGCGCCTTCGCAGAGAATTTTGGCCTGAACCTGATGAGCGTTTTGCTCGGTGATCTGGTTTTCGATGGCGGCCGGAATGACGACGTCGCAGGGTTGAAAGAGGACGTCGCGGGCGCTCATTTTTGCGCCTCCACCGGGAAACTCCTGCAAAGGCTTCTTGCGCGTGTAAACCCAATCGACAACCTGGGGAACATCGAAACCGTTTTCGTTATAGAGGCCACCACCGATATCGGCAAGGCCAATGATCTTGTAGCCGGCTTTTTGCATGAGCTCGGCGGCGAGAGAACCAACGTTGCCGAAGCCCTGAACCACAACGCGTGTGTTTTCCCTGCGCAGACCCAGCTTGGCGATTGCTTTGTCCACACACATCATGACGCCGCGGCCGGTGGCTTCGCGACGTCCGCGGGAGCCGCCCAACTCGATGGGCTTGCCGGTGACAACGGCGTTAGTGGCCTGCCGGGCATGCATGGCATAAGTGTCCATGACCCAGGCCATGGTCTGTTCGTTGGTGCCGACGTCAGGAGCCGGGATATCGCGCTCGGGTCCCAACCAATCGGATAGTTCGGCGGTGTACCGGCGAGTGAGGCGCTCTAGTTCTCCACGGGACATTTTACGAGGATCACAGATGATGCCGCCCTTGGCGCCGCCGAACGGAATGTCCACGACCGCGCATTTCCAGGTCATCCAGGCAGAGAGGGCGCGAACTTCGTCAATAGAGACATCGGGGGCAAAACGGATGCCACCTTTGCCGGGGCCGCGGACAGTGGAGTGCAGCACGCGATAACCGGTGAAAACTTCCAGCTGGCCATTGTCCATGCCAACGGGGATATAGAGAGTGATTTCCTTGTCGGGATACTTGAGGTAGCGATAAACACCCTCTTCGAGGCCCAGCTTGTTGGCGGCGACTTCAAAACGCGCCTCGGCGTTCTGATAGACGTTCATTTCTTCCGGGACGTGCGTGTTGGGCATGCAAAAATCTCCTTTGCGCGAACAGCCTGAGGAGCGGCCGGCTGCGCGGCATGATTCGGCCTGAGAGTGACGAGCAGGCGCGAAAAAAAAGGCCAAGAGGAGAGAAATTTGGCGGGCTACCCTCCCACCAGAGCTGCCAATTGGCCGGGTGGTCAGTATATTAAGGGGAATGGCAGAGAGCAAGGTAATGGCGCACAAGAGGCAACAGCGTTGTTGACTGCGAGCGCATGGCGAGGGAAAGAAGGGCACAACGGGGTATCTAGCGGGAGAGGTCGGCGGTAAACTACAAAACGGAAGTTGATCGGAAACAGAAAAGGGATAACGGGAAGAACTTACGATGGAATCCACCCTGAGCCTATCGATCCTGGTGCCGGTATACAACGAGCAGTACCTGGTGGAAACGAGCCTGAGCCGGCTGGAAGTACTGACGGAATCGCGCTGGCTGAACCGCGTGCGGGTGATCGTGGTGAACGACGCGTCGACGGACCAGACGAGAGAAGCACTGAAGCGATTTCAGGACGGATTGGGGCATTCCGGACTTTCGCGGCTGGAATGGATTTTTCTGGAGCACCAAAAGAATCAGGGAAAAGGCGCGGCCATCCGCACCGCGCTGCAACAGGTGGACACGGACCTGGTGGTAATCCACGATGCGGATCTGGAATATCACCCCGAAGATCTATTGAAGATGATCCCCCTGTTTCTGGCGGAAGAAGCGGACGCGGTTTACGGTTCGCGATTCCTGGCCAGCGATTACCGGCGCGTGCTTTTCTTCCGGCACAGCCTGGGGAACAGGCTGCTGACGTTGCTGACTAACGTGGTCACGGACCTGAACCTGACCGATATGGAGACGTGCTACAAGGTGATACGCGCGGACCTTCTGAAAAGCATACCGCTGGAGAGCGACCGCTTCGGATTTGAGCCGGAGATCACCATCAAGCTGGCAAAACGGGAGGCCAGAATTTTCGAAATGCCGATCCGGTATTCCGGGCGGACGTACGCGGAAGGAAAGAAGATCACCTGGAAAGATGGCGTCGAGGCGCTGGGCGCGCTCCTGAAATACGGGATTTCGGACAAGATTTACGTGGCGGACGAGCACGGTAGCGAAATCCTCGCGCGAATGAACCGGGCGCCGCGATTCACGAAATGGATGGCGGACACCATCCGGCCGTACCTCGGGGAACGGGTACTGGAAATCGGCGCGGGAATCGGGAACTTGACGTCAAATTTAGTGCCCCGAACAGCCTATTGGGCGAGCGATATCAATCCGCACTATCTGGACCGGCTGAAGAAGCTGAAGCAGACGAGGCCATACCTGCAAGTGCACTACACCGATGCGAGCGCGGGAGAAACCTATCCGCCAGAGCTGTTCGATACTGTGATTTGCCTGAATGTGGTGGAACATTTGGAGGACGACGTAAAGGCCTTGAGCAACATCCGGAGCGCGCTGGGGAATAATGGACGGGCGATCATCCTGGTACCGAACGGACCCGCGCTGTACGGGTCGCTCGATCACGTTCTTGGGCACTACCGCCGGTACACCGGGGCGCAACTGAAGGAAGCCTGCGAGCGGGCCGGGTTCCGAGTGGAAAAAGTGTTGAAGTTCAACCGGATCGGGGCGCCGGGGTGGTGGTGGAACGGAAAAGTTCTAAAGCGCAAGACTTTTGGATTCTGGCAAATCAAGCTGTTGAACACGTTGCTTCCGGTGATACGGCCGATCGACCGGTTTCTGCCGTTTCCCCACTTGTCATGGATCATGATTCTTCGGGCGAACGAACAAGCGCAGGAACAGGAAAGCGCGAACGCAGGAGTGGCCCACACACTGCTTCCCACGCAAGGCAACTCTCCCCAAGGGGGGTAAGAAACGATCGTCGAAGAGGGTTGCAGAACCCGGGCACTTCCAAAAATAACGAAAGCCCGGGCGCAGGCTTTTCACCAGAGAAGAGATGCAAGAGATGCGGCGTTTGTGCGGACATGGGGCGTCCGCCGCGGGCCTTCGCAACTCAGGGTAAACGGGACTGTGCCCCTCCACGGGCAGAAGTGAATGCACGGATAAGGCTATTGAGTGCGGAACTGCACGGTTACAGTGAGGTGCATGGAAGTTGGCTGCCCATCGAGCAGTGCCGGCGAGTATTTCCACTGCTTCACGGCTTCCAGAGCTGCGTTATGAAGGACTGGCGGTCCGGAAATCACCTTGACGGTGGCGACGTTGCCGGAGGTGTCGACGAGAGCGTCAATCTGTACGTTGCCGGAAATGCGCTGGGCCCTGGCCACTTGCGGGTAGATGGGCGCAACGCTTTTGAGGAGCTGAGCGGGCTTCACATCGCCGCCAACCGGGCGAGGCGCCACGGGCGCCTTGCGGCGAAGACCACCTTCATCCCCCAGCAGATCCGTGCCGACTGGAGAAGAATTGGTCTGGATGGAGGGCATGGGTTCGCCTGATTGCTGGGATTCCGCGCTGTGGCTGACAACCGGCGCAGCGAGATGGACATCACCGAGAGCGGGTTTTTTGGGTGGCTCGACCGGCGGGGCATTGCGAGAAGCTACGGGCTCGGGCTTTTTGGGTTCGGGAGCAGGATTGAAGACCGCCTTGGTTGGAACCGGTTCCGTGTTCTTTGAAGACTTCGAAGGAGTCGCAGCGGTAGCAACGGAAGAAGGGTTCACGGTGTTGAGGGCGGGGGTGGAGTCGCGCCGGGAAGCTTGGAGATTAGAGACCGGCTCAGATGCCGCGGAAGGGGGAGCAGCGGCGGGCCGTGCCACGGAAACCTTGTTGGAAGGAGAGTAGTTTTTCTGGTAGTACCAAGCGGCGCCACCCATGAGCAAGAGCGCAGCCGCGGCGAGGGCGAGGAAAAGACCTTTTTTCGAACCGCTCGAGACATCTGCCTCCTCTGGTGCAGAGGACTCTCCAAGTAGTTGACCACCAAACACACCGGCGTGCGAGCGTGTCGTACCATCGACAACGGGAGAGTCGCCGGGCTCCTCAAGGCTTGCAGAGTCAGAGGAAGCGGGATCAGATGCAACTTCGCTGGAGGCCGCGGGCTCTACAATGGAAGATGGAGAATTCTGAGAGAGCGGCGCGAGCCACGAGGGAATTCTGACTTCCTCGTCCACAGCAAGAGGAGCAGGGACGGGCTTTCGCGCGGGAAGTAAAGGCGCGGGCTCGGCCTTGAAATTTGGCTCCGGTTGGTCGTGGACAGTATCGAAAACCTTCTTCGCAGCTTCTGGCACAGGGGGCTCGATGGCGGGCTTGACTGGTGGAACAGTGGAAGCCGGCGGAGCTGGAGTCCCCGTGAAGAGCATCGAACTGAGCTGAGCTTGCAGGCGAACCGCCTGCAGCTTGAGTTCCTCGGAGGTAGGCGAGGAAGAGGGCGACGCAGGTTTGGGTTCCGTGACCGCTGGAGGAGGCGTACTGGAGATAGGCGTCGAAGGCGGAGCGAACAGGGAGTTAATTTCCTTGGAATAGTCGCGCAGCGGAGGAACGGAAATCGGCAACGCAGGAACGCTCGGTGCTGGCGCAATGGCCGGGGTAGCAGAAGCAGGGGGAAGCGCACCAGGCTCGGGTGCGATGGTTTCGGCGGGTTCATTGTGTTGCCCAGGCCGAGCTTGCAGGATTGCGGCCACTGGCGGCGGAGGAGGAACAGAGATTGAGGGAGCAACTTTTGCGGGCACAACCGATTGCGGAGCAGCGGGTTCTGCCTTTACGGGTGGAGGGGGAGGCGGCGCCATCACAGGTTTGGCCGGCGCGAGGAATGACGGCACGGGCGTGACGGGCTTGGCCGCCAGTGGGGGGGCCGCGGGAACTGTTTTCGGAGCTGAAGGCGCGAGGACACGAGGACCAGCCGGTGAAGAGGAAGAGCCGGGAAACTGCAAGCCCCAAAAGCCGGGTGCGGGCTCCGTGAATTGGAGTTCGACGTAGCCGCTAGTGGTGCCGCCCGATTTGGACTTCACGACCTGGCACACCACTTCCTTTTTTGATTTTTCGTTGGTGAGAAAAACGAGTTGGCCGGGGACGAGTGGCGTGGTGAGTCGAATGACGGCACCCAGTGGGAAAACGAGAACGGTGTGGGAAGTTTCGGAGAACGGTTCGCGCTTGTCCGAGCCATTCACGGTACGGGCCCCGTTGACCGATACGGGAATCTCGAGGGGCATTGGCTGGGGACGAGTCGGCGCTTCCGTGGGAGATTTGGCATGCGGTGCTGCGGGAGTAGAGGTAGTTGCGGTGGCAACGGAAGCTTCGGCTTCTTTCAAAATAGGCGCCATAATGACCCCACGCGGATAGAGATTGAGAAGAGCCCTGCCACGACAGGACCCCCTGCTGTACCTCTATATGGTGGGTGGGGTGGGGAGGGGTAGCTATAGTACTGGGGTACTACGATGGAAACACTGGCGCGGTGTGCCCCGGGGTGGGCCCAGGATTTTCGCTGGGACGCGGGAGAAGCAGAAAGACGAGAACGGCGGCATAGACAAAAGAATCGGCGGCGATCTCAAGCGAGTGGGCGATACGCAGCACCTGCGGCAAGAAAGAAGCTTGAAGCAAGCCGAAGAGACCAACCAGGTAACAGTGGGCCAGGCCGAGAGAGAATATCAGCGAACCGCGCCCACCTTTCCACAGGATCAGAAAAGGCAGAGAGGCCAACAGAAAAAAGGTGCTGCGGACCAGTTGGATGGGCATGATCGTGGAGAGGGGTGGGAGCACCAATCCGGCGATACCGGCGCGGTAGGCTGGCACCACGAGCGGGGCGACCATAGCGCCAAAAGAAAAATAGATCACGGGGAATGCCAGAATGGCGAGAAGGAGCCGCCAGGCCCATGCGCCGGCAGTATGAGTCGAGCAAAAGGCCCTGGCTTGCTGAGAAAAGTTTGGCGCGCCCGGTTCGCTTTTGGCCAGGAAGGCGAGGCCTGCTCCGAACAAGAGTGTTGGCAGAACAAAACCAGCGACGAACGAAGGGGCGGCTGGACGCGTGAGCATGGTGGTGAAGATGAGGATTTCAATCACGGCGTTCACGGCCAAGCAAATAAAAGGGAGAAAAGCGAGCGCGAGCCAACGCGCGATTCTCCCGCCGCGTATTCCGTAAGCGAGCGGGGTAAGTGCCAAACCCATCAAGGCAGACGCGATCAGGAAGCCACGCAAGGCTTCAGCTTCTGAAATCCCGGGCGGGGTGAGATTGGGGATGGAGAGGTGCGCAGCCGCGGCGAGCATGCCGGCCAGAATGGTCCCGACTGCGAAAATCAGTCCGCAGAGCATGCCCTTCGCGGCAAGAATCAACATGGATTTGGGTGTCGTGGTCATTTTGCACTCCTATGCAACTGCTCGCCTGCGCGGGCGGCCCAGCGAACCAGGGCCCGGTAGCCGTCGAGGCCTTGTTCCACAGCCAGGCGGCCAGCGGTCGGCAGGGCCTTGCCGGGGCCGCGCAGAAAGGATTCGAGACCGAGAATGATTTCCTGGACACAGGGGCCCAACTGCAAGACGAAAGAGCGCGCCGAAGAATCGCCGAAGAGTTGCGCGCAAAAGACGAAGCGGAGCATCAGGCCCTGCGGGTCATGCTGCACTTCGTCGGAAGTGATGGGGCGCTTGAGCCAGGCTCGCAATTCGCCGAGACCTTTGGGTGTAGTGGTGAAGAGTTGCGTGCGGCGGCCGTTGGCGGCTTGGTGCGGGAGCGGGCGGACCAGGCCGCGACGGCGCAGACGCTGAAGAGCAGGATAGATGGAGCCGGGAGAATCGCTGTAATGGCCGAGCGGAGTGGTCGCAAAGGACTTGCGGAGAGCGTAGCCGGAGGCGGGTCGCGGTTGGAGGAGGGCGAGGAGGAGAAGTTCGAGATTGGTGAGGCGGCGCATGGTGACCGTACGTTACGTACGATAGATAATACGCTACGTACTATCTGTCAAGGTCACCCGTCACAATGGGGTGAGGCGGAGGGCTGCACCTACCGGCACCGGAGATTCGGCTACTTCTGGCGGTCGAGAGGCGGCTGGAAACGGGCGTCGATGGCGACTTGATAGCCAGAGACGAGCTTGTTGGTTTCGTTGGCCATGCCGATGACCTGCTGAAGCTCCTTGAACATTTCCGGGGTCATACCCTTGCCGAACGCGGAGGCGGTGTGCGAGTAGATGCAGTACTGGCAATTGTTGGTGACGCTGACGGCAATGTAGAGGAGTTCCTTGGTGAGAGGATCGAGGGCGCCGGGGCCCATGATGGCTTTCAGGTCTTCCCAGGTGCGCTTCAGAAGAGCGGGATCGTGAGCGATGGCTCTCCAGAAATTGTTAATGTATTCGGTTTTGCGGGTGGCCATGATGTCGTCGTAAATGGCTTTGACGGCGGGGCTGGCGTCTTTGTATTCGATGAGACCGAAAGTGGACATGGGGATTCTCCGTAATAAAAGAATGATTTCAGGAAGAATGTTAGCTGGAAATGGGATTATAGGGTAGGGCGTGAGGCCGGGGCGTCGATGAGACGAGGTAATTCGGCAAGGATGGTGACGTTTTGGATGCCGGCGATTTGAATTTGCAAGAGAACGGATTTTACTTCGCCGCACCTAGCACGGGCATGTACTTCGAGATCGACCCTCTCTTCGGCGCCGTCAAGAAGTGCACAATGAATCTTGTTTGGCAGCTCACTGGACACCACGATCGAACTTCCGAAACCGAGTCTTCCATCGCGCAGGATGACGATCTTGATTGCGTCTTGCCTGAGGGCACCGGGCTCGCTTCGCGCATTGCGCGCAATCACGAGATCGACGGGCGGCGTGTGATTTGGAGGCTCAAAAACCGTGGCCACTATAAACAAACCTACAAGAAAGAAGAAGATAGAGGCAATCGGCGAAGCATCGATCCGGCATTAAAGCTCATTGCGGCGGTTTGCGGACTTCAAGAATCCCCGGCGAAGGAATGGCATGGGGTTACAGCCTTGATTAATTCACTTAATCATTAGACACCGGCGGAACGAAAATCGTGGCCATCGATTCTGGAGCGGATAGGAAGGAATCAACTTGGGAAGCGGACTTGCACGAGGGGCGCTGCTTGACTCTAACGTCGAGATCCTTCGGGCCGCAAAAACCGCGGACCTCAGGATGACACTGCGTTGAACGGTCGCGGCGGAACCGAAAAACTCTCGCTTCGGAAGGCGGCCGCTACAGAAGAGCGAGAGAAAGCGCGAGCCGGCTGGAAGCCAGCGCTACTAATCCATTAAATCGATATAATAGGGCAGTTTGAAGGAGGATTCCATGGACTTCCCTTCCCTGCGAAAATGTCGAGTCAGGTTGTTGGTGCTGAGTTGGGCGATTAGCTGCGGTGTTTCTGTGGCGATGGCACAGACGGTGCGGGTGGATGTCAGCGCGGGCAAGGCGACTGCGTTTGATCCGGACAAGGCGATGGGGACATCGATGGACATCCTGCCGGCAAAGGATTTTGAAACGGATTATAGCGAGCCGGTCATCAGGGCGGGCTTATCGGCCGGGTGGGGGCCGATGACGTACCGGCTGAACACGGAGTTGACCTATTCGGCGTGGCACTGGAACCCGAATGGAACATGGAGTGACGAGGAGAAGAAAAGTGGGTACTTCACGGGGAGTGCGGTGCCGAAGGGTTTTTTGCGCCGGTCGTTTGGGTATCACCTGCCGCACCGGGGAACGACGCGGAGCGACGCGGGACAGAATGAATATTCGCGAATGACGGATGGAGACGCAGCGAGCTACTGGAAGAGCAATCCTTATCTGAGCGGGAAGTTTACGGGCGCCGCGGATTCCGCGAATCCGCAATGGGTGGAGATTGATTTTGCGATGCCGCAGGAGATTGATGCGATTCAAATTGCTTGGGCGAATCCGTATGCGACGGAGTATGTCGTGGAGTATTGGACCGGGACAGCAGATGCGTTGAACAAGCAAACCCTGGGTGAATGGGTGAAGTTTCCTCAGGGCGAAGTGAACGGCGGCACCGGCGGAAGCAAAGTGCAAAGGCTGGCGGACCAACCGATTGCGACGCGGTTTCTGCGGATCTGGATGACGGATTCTTCGAACACCTGCGACACGCACGGGAGCGAAGACTTGCGGAATTGTGTGGGCTACGCGATCAGTGAGATTTCGGCAGGAAACTTCAATTCGATGGGAGAGTTTGTGGACCTAGTGAAGCACACACCGGGGCAGGCACAGACGGCGACGCAGGCGTCGTCGCAGGATCCGTGGCACACCGCAAAAGACATTATTCCCACGCGAATTCAGACCGGATTTGACCTGTTTTTCAGGAGCGGGTACACGAATCATTTGCCGGCGATGATACCGATCGCGATGATTTACTCGACGCCGGAGGACAGCGCGGCGGAACTGGCATACATCGAGAAGCGCGGCTACGCGGTTTCGTACGTGGAGATGGGCGAGGAGCCGGACGGGGCGTACATGCAGCCGGAAGATGATGCGGCATTGTATCTGCAGTGGGCGACGGCGTTGCACAAGGTCGATCCGAAACTGAAACTGGGCGGTCCGATCTTCACGGGCGCGAACGAAGACATTCAGGTGTGGCCAAATGCGCAGGGAGAAACTTCGTGGCTGGGCCGGTTTGTGGATTATCTGAAGGCCCACGGGCGATTGGCGGATCTGGCGTTTGTGTCGTTTGAGCATTACCCGCTGAGCCCATGCGACATCAACTGGTCGGATCTTGTACCGTGAGCCGCAATTGACCGAAGAGATTTTGAAAGTGTGGCGGGAAGACGGCGTGCCGGCGGATGTGCCGCTGATGAACACGGAGAGCAACGTGTCCTGGTCACTGACGGACCCGATGCAGGATGTGTTCGCGGGATTATGGCTGGCGGACAGCGTGGGCGCGTTTTTGCAGTATGGCGGGCCGGGAGCGGTGTATTACCACTCTCCAATCCAGCCGGAGCCGCTCCACCCCGGATGCCACGCGTGGAGCACGTATGGGAATTTTGTGGCGGACGAAAAGCTGGAGATCAAGCAGTACACGGCGCAGTATTTCGCCAGCCAGCTGCTGAATCTGGATTGGGTGAAGCACGGGAGCGGAATACATCAGTTGTACCCGGCGTCGGCAGATTTGCAGGACGAGGCGAAACACGAACTGATCACGGCGTACGCGGTGAAACGGCTGGATGGGGAATGGTCGCTGCTGATGATCAACAAGGACCCAAGCAACGCGCATGAGGTGAAAATCGCATTTGAGGACGGCGGGAGAGAGACTTCGATGCGGTTTGCGGGAACGGTGAAACTGGTGACTTTCGGAGCGGCGGAATATGTGTGGCACCCGTCGGGACCGACGAGCCACGCGGACCCGGACGGGCCAGCGAAGCGGAGCACGCTGGAGTGGAAGGACCGGCAAACGGTGTTGCTGCCGAAGGCGTCGGTGACGGTGCTGACCGGGAAAGTAAGCGCGGAATAATAAAGATCGCGGGCCTTCTTCCGCGGGCATTTTACGCCGCGCGAGCCATGCGCGATGACCCGCCAGCGGAGAAATTCAGATAACCTATGCCTGCCCTGCCTTCTCTAAATCTGGAGTGGATGGAAGCCTGAACCGGCTTGACGAATCGCATTTTGAATCAAGAAGAAGCATGAGCTGCTGGCCGAAGAAGCGCGTCGAAAAGAGCTGTGCGAATCCCCGGTGGAGGGGAGTGTGCCTGCTGCTGGCAATCGCCGCGATGGGGGCTGGTGCGCACGGGCAGAGGCGCGCGGCAATCGCGGGGACGGTGGTGGACATAATAGGCGCGCCCATCCAGGGAGCACAAATTGAGTATCGATCCACCGCAGGAATCGCCGTAACGGGGAGCGGCGCGAAGGGACATTTTCGGCTGGAAGGGACAGAGGCGACAGGAACGCTTATGGTGAGTTTCCCGGGATTTGCGACCGTGACGCGGGAGATTCGCCCGCGCGCAGCAGCGGACAATTTGCAAATCGTGCTGGCGCCTGCGGCAAGCCTGCAGCGTATCGAGGTACAGGGAAGCACGGGAGATCGAATCCCGGCAGTGCCGACGAGCCAGTATGAGATTTCTTCGGAAGGGATCCAGGCCTCCGGAAGCCTGGCGGTGGATGATGTCCTGAGACAAGTGCCTGGGTTCAGCACGTTTCGGAGATCGAGTAGTTTGTTCGCGAATCCGACGTCACAGGGCGTGTCGCTTCGGGGAGTGGGAGCGAGCGCAACCAGCCGGTCGAGCGTGTTGGTGGACGGGATTCCATTGAACGATGCATTTGGCGGGTGGGTGTATTGGGCGCGCGTGCCGAGGGAAGCAATTGAGACGGTGGAAGTGGCGAATGGAGGCGCGTCGGACTTATACGGAGGCGGCGCGTTGGGTGGAGTGTTGAATGTGCGCACGCGAAGCGCTGAGAAGGGGTACGCAACAGGCGAACTATCGTACGGAAATATGAGCACGCCGGATTTTTCTTTTGCGGCGGGGATGCCGATAGGCAGATGGTCGTTGAATGCGGCGGGACAAGCGTACCAAACGCAAGGTTACACCGCGGTGCCACCGGATCAGCGCGGCGCGGTGGATACCAACGTGGGTTCAGGAGTCTTGTCCGGACTGCTCGAGGTGTCGCGAGGTCTTAGAGAGCGGGGCCGGTTTTTCGTGAGGGGCAGCGGTTTCGGAGAAAGCGCTCAGAACGGAACGCCACTGCAGACGAACAATACGACGATCCCGGAACTGGACCTGGGAGCGGACTGGAGTTCGACGGAGGCGGGAAGTTTTTCGGCACGTGTATACGGCTCGCGGGAGTTGTATCACCAGACGTTTTCCTCGATCGCACCGGATCGCAACGGCGAATCGTTGACGAATGTGCAGCGGAGCCCGTCGCAACAGATTGGATTTGTGGGGACGTGGTCGCGGCTATTCGTGGAGAAGCACAAAGTTTCCGCGGGCGTGGAAGCGATGGGCGTGCGAGGCCACAGTAGTGAGAGGAATTACCACTTGGGCGCAGAAACGGCGCTGGTGGATGCGGGCGGGAGGCAACACACGTTCGGGTTTTTCGCGCAAGATGCGTTTTTGTTTGCGCGAGGCTGGCTGTTGACGTTTGGCGGGCGCCTGGACACCTGGAACAACAACGCGGGCTACCAGGATAGGGCTCCACTGCCAAGCGGCACGCCGGCAGAAAACACATTTGCAGAGCGGACGGAGACGGCGTTCAGCCCGAGAGTTTCGCTGCTGAGAAGCTTTGTTCACGGAACCGCGATGAACGCTACGGTGTACCGGGCGTACCGCGCGCCGACTCTGAACGAGTTGTACCGGAATTTTCGCGCAGGAAATGTGTTGACGCTGGCGAATCCGGGGCTGACCGGCGAGCATTTGACGGGCGGAGAAGCCGGGGTGAGCCAGTTGTTGTGGGAGAACCGCGTGACCGTGCGCGGAAATATCTTCTGGAGCCAGCTTTCGGATCCTGTAGCGAATGTGACGTTGACGAGCACGCCGGCGCTTATCACGCGCCAAAAGGAAAACCTGGGGGAAACGCAGACGCGCGGGTTCGAACTCTCGGGCGAAATGCACGTGACGCGCCAGTTGCAGATCGCGGCGGCATACCTCTTCGTGAACAGCATGGTCTTGAATTTTTCAGCGAATCCGGCGCTGCAAGGGAATCTCCTGCCGCAAGTGCCGCAGAACCAATTCAGCTTGCAAGTGAGCTACGCAGGAAGAAAGTGGAATGCGGGGATCCAGTGCCGATTCCTGGGAAACCAGTTTGACGATGACCAGAATCTGCTGCCGTTGGGACGGGCGTTTTCGCTGGACGCGGAGATGTCGAGACAGGTCGTGAAACATACTTCTGTGTTTTTCGCGGTGCAAAATCTGACGAGCGACAGATTTTACACTGCGGCCACGCCTGTGTTCCTGACCGGGCCGCCGATTTTTGCGCGCGGGGGAGTGCGCTTTGCGTGGTGGTGAAAGAGTGTGGATATCAGATATCAGCGATTAGATATCAGGAAGCGGTAAAAGGCAGCCGGAGAGATTGTGGGGTAAGGATCTGTTGAGGTCCTTCGGACCCAATTGGAATCGGGTCCGAAGGATGGCAGCCTACCGGGCAAAAATCTCGATATAAGGTCAATGGGCAGACTGGTTCTGGAAGAGCTGAAGGTTCTCCGCCTTCCATTGCATGGCGTCGTGAATGCGGCGTCGGCCACTCGGGTGATCAAAGAAAATAAACTCTTCGATTGGGCCAGGGCTCATCTTGCGATATTCGCCGAGATGAATGGCGGCCTGGGCGAAACCGTCGGGCTGGCGACTGGCGTTAAGGCCGTACATGTCGGCTTCATGCTCGCTGGTGCGCGTTTCCGTGTTCGTGATGGGCGTCAAAACAAAAAAGAAAAGGGAGGCGATCAGGAAGACGAGCGGCAAAACCGCGGTGTCGCCGAGACCATGAATCCGCCAGCGCTCCCCCCAGCGGGCGAGCGACCAATCCAAGCCCCACCGCAGGAAAGAAAAGAAGGCCACGATAACAACGAAGATGAAGAGCATGCTCTTGTAGATATGATTCAGGACGTAGTGGCCCATTTCGTGGCCCATGACGGACTGGATCTCCTCGAGAGAGCCGCGGCGAATGAGATTGTCATTCATGGTGATGCGCATGGTCTTGCCGAAGCCACTGACATTGGCACTCATGCGCGTGGATTGCCGCGAGGCATCGATTTTGAAGACGTCGTGAGCGGGAATGCCGTTCGCGCGGGCCAGCGAGAGCACGGGCTGCGTGATCTTCGGATCGTCCAGGCGGGTGATTTTGTTGAACAGCGGAAAAATGAATACAGGCGCAATCATAACGGAGAAGATCATGAAAAGTGTCGTGACGATGGCGCCCCAGACATGCCAAGTGCGGGGAAGCTTGCGCACAATCCAGAAGAGCAACGCGACGAGGAAGCCGCCCAGAATCATGTTCACGAGAAGGGCTTTCCCCTGATCACCGAGCCAGGGGCCGAACGTTTGCGTGGCCAAACCGTATTTGTGTTCACGGAAGTAACCTTCGTAGATGCCCAGCGGCGCGCCGAGGAGCGCGGTGATCAGAACAAATTGGACCCAATAGATGAGGTCCTGAAGAAACGCGAAACGGGAGACACCCGCGGCGAAATCGCGCATTTTTGCGGACCAGCCGAATCGTAAGAGAACCCAGTAAATCACGATGGCCATGAGGAAGTCCCAGAGGATGAGCCAGTAGCCGCCTTCGAAATAGGCGTCGCTGCGCGCGCGCGCGGAAGCCGGAATTTGCGCGAGATAGGCGTTTGTAGCGGCATCCACGTCAAAATGGCCGGAGGGCAAGGCTTCCGCTGGTACAGTGATCACCGAGGGCATTTGACTCTGGGAGAGATCGAGCTTTTCCTGGGCACGCGCAACGTGGGACATGCAGGTGAGGAAGATGGCCAGACCTGTGTAAAGCATCCATTTTTTCATGAGACACCTTTTCGAAGCGACCTTGTGCTGGTGAGTATACGACTTATGGAGTGAAAAAGTTGCAGGAAAGGGAGAGGGAGACTCAGCGGCGGCGGATGGCGGGAAGAAATTCCTGGACGAGGAGGCGAGCGAGACGAGCGGAATTATGGCGAAGGACGCCGTGCTCCTCGAGGAGATCGTCCGGCGTGAGGCGGACTTTCATTTTCAGGACTTGTTCGCGATCAAGAAGGACGGGATCGGCGCCTTCCGCGCGGTAACGCCGAGCGACCTCCGGGGAAACAGACTTGCGATTGGCGACGACGGCATCGATGATGCGGCCGCGAACGTGATGCTGGATAGCACGAAGGTGGTCGCTGAGCGAGTAGTGGGTGGTTTCACCGGGCTGAGTCATGAGGTTAGCGATGTAGACGCGGGGAGCCTTGGAGCGCACGATGGCGCGAGCGATTTCTGGAATGAGGAGATTGGGAATGACGCTGGTGTAGAGGGAACCGGGACCCATGAGGATGAGATCGGCTTGCCGGATGGCTTCGATCGCGGCGGGGAGAGGGAGAACACGGCGCGGGTTCAGTTCGATTTTGCGAATGGGAAGCTGGCTGCGGGAGATGCGCGTTTCCCCTTGCACGCGCTTGCCATTCGCGAGAGTGGCGACGAGATGGACGTTGGAGAGAGTGGAGGGAAAGATGCGGCCACGAATAGCTAGAACCTTGCTGGAGACGCGGACGGCTTCGGCAAAGTCGCCGGTCACATGCGTGAGAGCCGCCAGAAAGAGATTGCCGAAATTGTGTCCGCGAAGGCCGATGCCGGCATGAAAGCGATATTGGAAGAGGCGGCTGAGCAGAGTTTCGTCCTTGGATAAAGCGACCATGCAATTGCGGATGTCGCCGGGAGGAAGCATTTGATTTTCGCGGCGCAGGCGGCCGGAACTTCCGCCGTCATCGGTGACGGTGACAATGGCAGCCAGGTCGACGATCGGGCGTTCCGGCGTGGGGTGCTGATCGCTGCGGCGAACGACATGCTCCTTCAGGCCGCGGAGAAGCGCGGAAAGACCGGTGCCGCCGCCAAGAGCAACCACACGGAAGCCGCCGGAAAGGCCCTTTTTCAAGCGCGATTTTTTCATGAAGTACTCAAGTGCCGAATTTCCGCCCCGAGCTGGAGAGCGGCACCTCGTTAGAAACTCTCACCGGGGATGGGCCGGCAGTGAGTGGCGCGCAGAATCATCAATGCAGGTGCGGTACGCGCGGAGACATTCCCGTGCGCCGGGGCAGTTAGCCCGAATAGCCTTCCTTTTCAGGATACAGCAATTCGGTGAAGCGCGGGTCCTCCTGAAGGAAGTTGAAGTCTTCGTCATTGCGCGCGTGGTAACGATTGGCGGAGCGCAATTCGATGGCAATTTTGAGATTGGCCAGGGCGGAATCGGCTTCACCGGTGAGGCAATCAAGGGCGGCGAGCGCGTAATGGATATGATCCAATTTGGGGGCAAGTTTGCGCGCTTTTTCTAAACTTTCGCGAGCTTCGTCCCAGCGACCCAGATTCATCATGGCAACACCGCGCTGATAATGATCCTCGGGGCTCTTCGGATTCTGATCGGCGGTCGGCTTCATGCGCTGTTCGGTGATGCGAAGATGGGTGCGCGCACGATCGGCAAGTTCCTTGCTGGGGCCGGCCACGACACGTTCGAGTTCCAGTTTGGCACGCTGAAATTTCTGCTGGTGGAACAGGCCCATGGCTTCTTCGTAGAGTTTCATCTGCGCCTGGACGAGCGGGTCCACCATTTCGACACCGCCCCGCTGAGGTGGGGGCGCAGGTAAGCTATTCTTTTTATTGGACTTAGCCTTGTGCTGAGCCGATGACTTGGTGCGATGGGAAGAGGATTTCTGCGCTTTCGCCATGGCGCGAATGTAACAAAGGCCAGCGCTTCCGTCAACGGAAGCAAAGAGGCTGTGGAAAGTGCCGAGTTGAATAGCCTTTACCGTCCGGGAGCATGTGCGAAAATAAGCTACCTGGGAAACGCCCTTCTCCGGGAAACTAGAAGCGTACTTTGCGACGGACGGCGCATCGGAACGATTGGCCTGCCCCGAGCGCGTGTGTTATAAGTTCAAGATTGGACTCTGGTTGACGACTCGTGCCTTTCATCAATTTTCCTGCGCGCGAAATTAATTGCAAGCTGGTTTACTACGGTCCCGGTCTCGGCGGAAAGACCGCGAACCTGCAGTGGATTTACGACCACACGGGGCAAAATCAAAAGGGCAAGATGGTGTCGCTGGCGACGGAAACTGACCGGACACTTTTTTTCGATTTTCTGCCGTTGGATCTGGGGACGGTACGCGGATTCAAGACGCGCTTTCATCTATATACCGTGCCTGGACAGGTGTTCTATGAGGCCAGCCGCAAACTGATTTTGAAAGGCGCGGATGGCGTGGTGTTTGTGGCGGATTCGCAGGAAGAACGTCTGGATGCGAATTTCGAGACGCTGGAAAACCTGCAGGAACACTTAAAGGAACACAACCTGAATTTTACGACCATTCCCTACGTGCTGCAGTTGAACAAGCGCGACCTGCCGAATGCGCTCTCGGTGGTAGAACTTACAAAACAATTGCAGAAGAAGGGCGAGCCGGTGATCGAGGGCGTAGCGATCCAGGGGCAGGGCGTGTTTGAGACCCTGAAAGAACTGGCGAAGATGGTGCTGGCGGAGTTGAAGAAGGGCGGCTAACTCGCTCAGTACAATCGAAAACTCACTTCGAACGTGACAATTACGGAAACGGGCTTTCCGTCGAGTTGCGCTGGCTGACATTTCCAAGTACTTAAGGTTTCGATAGCGCTCTCATTGAGGCCGTAGGGAGCGCCTTTCAGTACTCGTCGCGAACTAACTTCGCCGTTGGCCCCGATAAGGGCTTCAAGCATAACGATTCCGCTGAATTTAGAGGCTCTGGCATCCTCCGTGTAGGTAGGATTCGGCATATAGAAACATTTTGGAATACTGACACCCTGAACGCCCGCCTCGAAAATGTCTTCACCACCTGAGGCGCGATCCTTCGGGTTAAGAGGCTCAAGCCCATCCGTCGGAGAAAGATCCAGACTCGAAGTTTCCGCATCAAGTGTTGTCTTGAGGGTGAGTGGCTTGCGCTTCTCCTCTGTCGCGTTCAGAACAGAAATGGAGAGTTCGAGGCCGTCTCGTTTGGGTCTGATCTTCCCCACAATGACGGCATCGCCTCCCAGTTGCCTCGCCAACCAACGGCCTACGGGCTCCTCGCTCTGGACACGGGCTGAAAGGCGCTGGCGTTGAAGGAAGCTTTGCAAAGCAGAACGATCGACAGTGCTGAATATTTTTCCTTGTTCAGAAAAGCAGGTAGACAACGCGTCCGCCACCTGAATTCCAAACTTCGATGTCTGGCCATCAGGTGAAACGAAATTAGTGATGAGAATCTTGCATTCGGGGGGAGGACAATGGATCTTATTTGACTGATTAAGAATCTGCTCAGCCAATCCCCGGAGGGGCTCCGCAAGCAAGGGTACGGGTGACGCGCCCTGAGCAGCCGAGAGTGTTGGCGTCAGCCCCCCGTAGAGACATGAAGAGACAACCAGACAGATGCGGAGAAAGCAGGAGGGAGGCATTGGCGCACTCTACCATAGGGCGAACGCTTGAGGCGTGAGCCCTGTCACACCACCCTGCGATTCAGATTCACTAAAAGCCTGAGGCAGCGGCTTCTTCGGAATCGAAGGTGGGGATGGCTTCGACGAGCCGAGTGACTGTGAGGGCGTCGCGGACGCGGCCCTGGCCACAGACTAGGTGCAGTCCTCCACCCTGGCGGGCGAGCGAGATGGAGAGTTTCACGAGGGAAGAGATGCCGGAGCTGTCGATTTGAGGAATGTTGTTTAGATTCACGACGAACTTCCGCGCACCCCGCTGCACGAGATTGTGGGTGAAATCATTGAGGTGCTCGCTGGGCTCGCCGATGGTGAGCCGGCCGTGGATCTGGAGGTAATGGATGCCGGCAGTTTCGCGCGAAGATACTTCGAGTGGTGGATGGAGCGTCATGAATAAGCCCTCAGTTCGATATCGATGGCTGCTGGCGAACAGGGCACCAGCTGCGTAGGCGGCACATGCATTATACGATGAAGGTTATGGAGAACAAATCCATTCAGGTGAGGAGACACACGTGGAAAGTTTCAACCGCAGATGCGCGGGCAATCCAGGAAAAGCTCAGGGAAGCGTGGGAAAGGGAGGACCGGCTAGGAACGATCCGCACGGTGGCGGGCTTAGATGCGGCGTTTGTGTTGACGGGCTCGCAGGCACTGCAAAAGAAGGCGAGCCGGTGGAATAAGCTGCGAGAGGCGAATCGGGCCATTGGCTGCGTGGTGGTGTACCGGTTTCCGGAAATGGAAGAGGTTGCGCGAGAGTACGCGATTGTGCCGCTGGAGTTTCCGTACATTCCGGGGTTGCTGAGTTTTCGGGAAGTGCCGGCCCTGTTGGCGGCGTTGCAGAAATTGCACGAGCTGCCGGATGTGTTTTTCTGCGATGGGCAGGGGTACGCGCATCCTCGGCGGTTTGGGCTGGCTTGCCACCTGGGCGTATTGGTGGACCGGGCAGCAATTGGGTGCGCGAAAAGCATTTTGATCGGGAACCACGCCGCGCTGGAGGAGAAGGCAGGGAGTTGGACGGAATTGGTGGATGAGAAGGCTGGCGGAGAGCGGATTGGGGCAGTGGTGCGTACGCGGCGCGGAGTGAGGCCAGTGTACGTTTCGCAGGGACACAGGGTGAGCCTGGAAACGGCGATCCGGTTGACCCTGGCGGTTTGCGATGGGTATCGCATCCCGCGGCCAACCTGCGATGCGGACCATTTTGCCAGCGAGATCAAAAGAAAGCTCTTGCAGGGAGAGCTATGCGAAAAATGAATTGAGGGCAGAAAAAATTCAAGCTGCGTGGCCGTGCCAGCGGTGCGTATAATCGGCCCTACACGGTGTAAGTCCCCATATTGATAACGCGAATGAGAAGCACCAAGCGGATTTGCATCCATTCGCACCGGAGAATTCGATGAAGCGCATGGGCATCGTATGTTGTAGCGTATTGACTCTGGTGCTGCTTGCCGCGCCCCTGCTGGCCCAACAATCGCCAGCCACTGCCTCCCCCGCCACTCCCACAGCCAGCGTTTCCTCCCCTGATGTACCTCCCGCGGTTACGGAAAAATTGAACCAACTGGAGCAGAAAGTGACCGCGGCGCAATCTTCGGCAGACAACGCGTGGATGCTGGTGAGCGCGGCGCTGGTGCTGCTGATGACCGGACCGGGGCTGGCACTTTTCTACGGCGGGCTGGTGCGGCAGAAGAACGTGCTGGCGATCATGATGCAGAGCTTCGCGTTGATGGCCCTGATCACCGTGCTATGGGCGCTCGTGGGATACAGCCTGTGCTTCGGCGGCAACGGACCGGTGATCGGGAATTTTCAGATGGCCATGCTACGCGGCGTGGGCGTAAATCCCAATCCTGACTACGCGGCGACGATACCGCAGACGACGTTTATGATCTATCAGTTGATGTTCGCAGTAATCACGCCGGCGCTGATCACTGGAGCCACGGCGGAGAGAATGAAGTTCTCAGGGACCGTGCTGTTTATGACGCTGTGGTTCCTGGTGGTTTACGCGCCGATGGCGCATATGGTGTGGGGCAAGGGCGGGATCCTGAACGCGTCGCTCGGCGGGCGCTTCCCTACCCTGGATTTTGCGGGCGGTACCGTGGTGCACATTACCTCGGGGGTTTCGGCGCTGGTGTGCGCGCTGTATCTTGGGAAACGCGTGGGCTACCCGAAGCAGCCGATGCCGCCGCACAGCCTGGTGCTGAGTTTCACCGGAGCGTGCCTGCTGTGGGTGGGCTGGTTCGGGTTTAACGCGGGTAGCGCGCTGGCTTCGAATGGATTGGCATCGAGCGCATTTGTGGCCACGCATTTTGCGGCCGCGACGGCGGCGCTGAGTTGGTGCCTGGCGGAATGGATCAAGAACGGGCGGGCGAGCGCATTGGGAGCGATTTCCGGAGCGGTTGCGGGATTGGTGGCGATTACCCCGGCGGCAGGATTTGTTGGGCCGCGGTCGGCGCTGGCCATCGGATTCATTGCCGGGATTTTCTGTTTCTGGATGGTGACAAAGTTTAAGGCCATGTTCGGATACGATGACGCGTTGGACGCTTTTGGCGTGCACGGAGCGGGCGGCACGATCGGGGCGGTGTTGACCGGTATTTGCGCGCGCGCGGCGATCAATCCGATTTTTGGCGAGGGAAAAGCGGTGGGTGGGCTCGATGGGCACTGGGGACAAGTAGGCAATCAACTGGTGGGCATTCTGTTCGCCTGGGTTTTTGCGCTGGTGGGCACGATTGTGATTTTGAAAGTGGTGGATCTGGCGACAGGGCTCCGCGTTTCCGAGGAGGACGAAATTCAGGGCCTGGACATCACGCTGCACGGTGAAGAAGGATATAACCTGGAATCCTGAAGCGCGGGGCAAGGTGGTTCACAACTCGAGGCGGGAGCACAGATTCGTATGATGAAAATTGAAGCGATCATTCAGCCGTCGAGATTCGAATCCGTCAAGGATGCGTTGCTGGAGATCGGAATCGAAGGGATGACGGTAACCGAAGTGCGCGGGCACGGAAGGCAGAAAGGACATACGGAGGTGTATCGCGGGCGCGAGTACACCGTGGACCTGTTGCCGAAGGTGAAGGTGGAGCTGGTGCTGCCAGACCAGTTGGTGAACCGCGCGGTGGATGCCATATTAAAGAGCGCGAAGACTGGTAAAATAGGAGACGGCAAAATATTCTTGTCGCGGGTCGAAGAAGCGATCCGGATACGGAATGAGGAACGAGGCGAAAGCGCGCTCTGAGATTGAACATGTCCTTGCCTCGTCCAGGTCTTGTTTCCGGCATTTGCCAGAACAACAAAATGGAAGAATCGGTCACCCCGCTATCGGTATTGGGGCCGCAGTGCGACGCCCAGCGGGAGCGGATACGCAAGCTATTTGAGAGCGGTGCAAGCGCGCAGGAAACGCTGCGGCAGTTGTGTGAGCTGGCGGACGAGACGATCCGCAAGGTCTTTGGCGAACTGCAAAACGTGAGAGGCGGAGCGAACCCGGGGCTCTGCCTGCTGGCTCTGGGCGGGTACGGCCGCGAAGTGCTATTCCCCTACTCCGATCTGGACCTGCTGTTTCTTTTTGCCAACGAGAAAATCGAGGGAGAATCGCGGCCGCTGATCGCGGAATTTTCACGCATGCTGTGGGACCTGGGATTCCGGGTGAGCTCGGCGGGACGAACGCTGGACGAGTGCAAGCGAATCGAGCAGGATAATTCGGAATTTCACCTGGCGATGCTGGACCGGCGATACCTGGACGGCGACAAGAGCCTTTTCGAAAAATTGGATAGCAAGATCTTGTCGGTGGCGGAAAAACAGGCGCGGCCGTTTCTGCTGGTCGAACTGCAGCGGCTGACGCGGGATCGACTGGGGCGCTATGGCAATACCATTTTCCACCTGGAGCCAAACGTAAAGGACGCGCCCGGCGGGTTGCGCGATTTCCATTCGACACTATGGATGCGGCAACTGGCCGGAGACCGGCGCGACCCACGATTCAGCCCGGTGAACGAGGACGAACTGACGCGCAATGCTGTCGAGTTTCTGAGCGCCATCCGCTGTTTTCTGCACTACAACAACGGGCGAAACGACAACACCTTGACCTACGAACTGCAGGCGCAGGCTGCCGAGCGCTCGCTGGGCATCGACGACAACTTGCGGCGCAACGCGGCCGAATGGATGCGCCTGTATTTCCGTCACGCGCGGACGCTGAACCGGCAGCTTCTGCGGTATGTGGAACAACGCGCGCCCTCGACGCGTTCGTTGCGGCAACGCTTGATGAGCGCCGCGATGGGAGCAAAGACGGACGTTCCGATTGGAAGACCGTTCAATGTTCGGGACGGCCTGATGGAAATCACCAACGAACAGTCCTTCGCGGACCGAAATGTCACCTATTCCCTGCTGGCGGAGGCATCGCGCGCCGGGGTGCCCCTGAGCCGTGACGCGGAACGCAGCATTGCCTATATCATGGCGCACCCCGAATTGCCCCAGCGCAATCCGAGGGTGACCTGGCCGGTGCTGTCTGAAATTCTGAGCGGAGATTATCCGGGCGTGGCCTTGCGACCGATGCACCGGCTGGGCCTGCTGACGGAGGCGCTGCCGGAGTTTCGGACAATCGACTCGCTGGTAGTGCGGGATTTTTATCACCGCTACACGGTGGACGAACACTCGTTGCGCACCATCGAACATCTTCAGGATCTGGCCGATCCGCAAGAGGAGCTGGGGAAACACTTCACTGGCTTATGGCGCACCGTCGATCGACGCGACTTGCTGATCCTTTCCCTGCTGTTGCATGACGTGGGCAAAGGCATGCCGGTGGAAAATCACGTGATGGGCAGCTTGCAAGCTCTGGAAATTGCCGCCGACCGGCTGAAACTTGCTGCGGAAGAAACGGCCGAAGTTCATTTTTTGATCGAGCACCATTTGGATATGTCCGCCACCGTGCAGCGCCGCGACATTTTTGACCCTCTGACGGTTTCCGGATTTGCGGCCACGGTAAGCACACACGAACGGCTGCAGCGTCTCTGCCTGCTGACCTATGCGGATATTCACGCGGTGAATCCGGAGGCCCTGACTCCGTGGAAAGCCGAGATGCTGTGGCAGCTGTTTGTGGCCACTTCCAATCATTTCAGCCGGACGCTGGATCGCGACCGACTGCACGCGTCCGACGAAGCAGCCTTGCTGGAGCAGGTGCGCGAACAGGCAGGCGGAGCGGCCAAAGCGGAGATCGAACGTTTTCTGGACGGATTCCCGCGGCGCTACCTTGTCGCGCATTCGCCGTCGGAGATGGCCGCGCATTTCGCGCTCTACCACAAGCTTGACGCGGAACCGGTGCAGACGGAGATCAAGAGGACGCATCATGCCTACGTGCTCACGCTACTCTCCGCCGACCGGCCGGCCCTGTTTGCGACCATTGCAGGGGCACTTGCGGCGTGGGGCATGAACATCGTGAAGGCGGATGCCTTCGCGAATGCCGCTGGGGTGGTGCTGGATACATTCCACTTCGTGGATCTTCACCGCACGCTGGAATTGAATCCTGGAGAAATTTCGCGATTCCAGCAAAGTATTGCCGACGTATTGAACGGCAAGCAGATGCTTGAGCCACTGTTGAAGGGCCGCCTGGCCGGAGCGATGCCGCGGCCACCCAAGGTAGTCGTGCCGACAGCCATCAATTTTGACGAAGGCTCTTCGGACCACTGCACGCTGATCGAAGTCGTCACGCAGGACAGACCGGGGCTTTTATATGGGATCGGCTCCGCGCTGGCCCGCCTGGCCTGCAACATCGATGTGGCGCTGATCGATACCGAAGGCCAAAAAGCGATCGACGTCTTCTACCTGACGTCGCAGGGAAAGAAGCTAACCGCGCAGAAGCAGGAACTCCTCCGCGAAGTGCTGCAGGCCACATTATCCTGAGCGCGGGTCTCCCGGCTTAAGTTGGGCGAAGCAGAGAATGCGGGCCGCTCACCGCCTGCCGGAGGAGCCTCCTCTTGGGGAAAATCCGCAAACTTCTGCCAAGAGTGATGCGAATTTGAGGCCCGCGCATCCAGTCGTGACAATTGGGAAACCTTCCGACATGGAGGAATCCTCGATGGTTTGCGAACCGAGGCAAATGCTTTAAACTGAGAAGTAGTTGCAAATATGGGCGTGTAGCTCACCAATAAAACGGAAGAGAAATCTTCCTAACTTATTGACTCGACGCCTCTTGTCGTCCAGTCCTTCCTACCTGTAGTCCTCAAAAATAGCCTCGAGATGGACCCAACTTTGGTCCCAACGGACCAGAAAGGATGAAGAAATGCCTGCTTACGACTCCCACATCAGGGTTTTGCTGTGGCTGGCTTTCCGTCTGTTCCAATGGATAGCCAGAACGACAAAGAGACGCTAAGGATGTCCCTGCAGCCCTCCAGAATGCCCCCCCGCGATCATATTGATGTCTTGTTTTCCTCTCGTATCCCGTCAACCCTGGAGGTAGACCCTCACTGGTATAAGACTTCGCAGTTTTATCAACTCTTCCGCAGGGGACAGTTCCCGGTTGACGCGCTACATGTGCACGCCGCTCAAATCACAGACGAAAGATGTGACTCACCGAGAGACTATCGACAGGTCAATCGCTCCAAACTTGAACTGCAGACTAAGGATTCGGAGGAGGAGTCTCCAATGAAGTTGGTAACGTTCCGTCCTTATCAGCTTCCTTGGTTGCAGGGGGTGGGATAGGGGGTGGAATGGCCTCCTCAGAAGCACTGGCCCAGGCGAGAGTTTTTAGTGCTGAGTCTGTCATGCCGTGGGCGTCGTAAATCTGAAGGGAAATGTGACCCAAATCATCATAGCCAATCAGCCAACCGTGTGGGTGAAGCGACTCCTGTTCCTTCTTGATCTGCTTGGTTTCTTCTGGTGTCGGCAGGTTCTCCGCTTTTGCCCCGGTCATTTTAACAAAATGTTCTAGACCTTCGCCGATGCTGTCGAAGCAAAAGACCGCAGGTTCTCCTTCGTATAGCTGGGCTAACTCTCGAAAGAGAGCAGCATTGAGAAACATCTCGCCAGCGTGACCCGTGCCGTAGTCCGAGTCCTTCGAAATGATCCAGAGCCTGGGCTTGTCTTCACAATGACTCAGGATCTGCTCCCAGTTTAGTTGGTCGCCAATAGGATCGCTTTGTGTGCCCGGCGGGTTGCCCTGTTCCCTCCGCGCCCTCGCCCGTTCCAATTCGCGCTCATCAGGCGGGATCACTTGAGAAAAAATACCAGCGAGTACCTTTGACACTTCATCTTCGGACTGACTTACCTGTCTCAAAAGATGATGTGTCAGCACGATGCGTTCTTCTTTTGTCTCTTTGAGCTTTTCGCGTAGCGTCTGGAGTTCACGCATACGCGCGACTCTGCTGTCTGCGGGACTAAGGAGGTGGTAAGGAAAAGATATGCTATTCAACTCCGATTTCTTAAGCCAATCATCCAAAAAGCGTGCGGTTATCTCCACCTTGTTACGATTCACTTCGTCAACAACCTGCGGAGTAACTAGGATGTGAGCGCGCAGATCCTGTAATGTCGCAAGCAGCTTTTTCCCAATGAACGCCCCATATAGATAAAGATATTGATTAGCGTCGATAAATAGCACGTCTCTGACAGTCACCGTTAGTGCTCCTTCGGACTGAATTCTACTTGTTTACTTATGCACCAGTAAATATGGGGGTTTCTGCCTATCGTGGCGATTTGTCCGTGCTCCCCGCTACGTCCCTAAATGCAGTGGCAGAAACCCAGGCAGAACCCCCGAAACGCCCATTTACTCAGGTGTCTAGACCGCAGCGCAATGCGAATCGCTCAAATCGCCTCCTAATGCGCAATCCGATTCAGCCCGAGCTAGTTTGACCATCCGATAGGCAATCGGCCGATCAGCTTCCGGACCAATAAATATGCGGGTTTGCGAAGTGGCGTTGCATGGTCCTTGCAGACAAACCTGCATCTATGAGCGATGAGGTTGGACGCTGAGGCCCAACGAGATTAGTCGGTCCGCACCCCGAGTATTGAAAACTCGACGAATGTCCGAGAGAAGTTGGACACCGTCGGACTCATCTCTCTTTTGTCCTTCCCGCCCAAGATCGATCACAGCTGCCCTTGCGATTTGCGACCATTCTCCAGCGGCGGCATCAGCGATAGCCAGCAGTGACTCAACAGCGTCCTGCTGTCTATCCGTCAGCTCTTCCGGAAGGTGGGGCCGCGCGTCGATTAGCTGGGGCAAGATCGCAGCACACCACGCACTGAGCTCGCTCTTGAGCGCCTCAACCTCTTCCTTAATATTGCGCCTCCGGAACCGTTCCATTACCTCTCCAGGGGCAGCTCGCTTCAAGCGGATTGGAATGGCTCGATCCTCGATGGTATCCGGCAACTTTCCGATACCAGCGAGTGCCTTCGGGCAAAATGTCGAAAAGTCTTGATAAGTGAAGTCGTCACCCTGGCGCACGCAGCAGGAAGTCTTTCCACCTCGGCGATGCCCAGTATTGAGAACTCCACGCAGCATCTCTTTGTAATCGTTCCCGCTGTTAAATGCCGCGTCCGTTTCGTCGAGCAGCAGGGTTGGTTTCTCTGAGTCGACTTTTCGCGCCAACACTGCAGCAGTGACTCTGCCAGTAAGCCACGGTTTCACAACCAAGGCTTCGAGTATTTCGAGAAGTCTGGACTTCCCGGATTGTTTCTCGGCGGAGGTTATGGTCAAGTATGGAGTGGCGTCCGAGCTTTCGAATGTGTAAGTGTGGACGACCCAGAGTGCTACGATCACAATCTGCGACCTGCTGAGGAAAACGAAGCGGCCAATAAATCGCAGCAGTTTTTCCAGCACCAAACAGCCAGCTGTAGGTTCGACCTCTGTAACCGGCCGGTTCTCAGCTGATCGCTGAGTTACTTCAATTTCATCGGATTTCACGTGAATGCTCTTCTGTCCCTCATGGTTGAGGGACTCACGAACAGAGGGCCTATTCGTGGGGTTGATTATAAGGACGGGGAGCCGCGTCACAGCATGTATGCTGCCTATTGCACAGGGCGCTGACGTTTTCTCTCGCCAGGTGCCTCTTATCTTTGGAGAAAGCGCCTGCTTGATTGCCCGCGCTTTCGTTGAAGGCTAGGATTTCTCCCAGCGCCAAACTGAGGGTCTGAAACCCTGAAGATGGGGCGGACTCACCCGAAGTACTCTCAATAAGATAACGTGGAACTCGATTGGACAAACCTGTCCGAAAGTACGGTTTTGGAACAGCGTTCCGGTCGGTTGAGTCCCACTCTGGTTTTGCTGAAGTCATACTTCGCCGCAGGCACTCGAACCTGTGAAAGCTCCCGTCGCGCATTCGAGTACGGTCATCGCATGACGCCAACAGGGAATGCTGCCGATTTAAGCCATCCAGCAAAATCCAAGCCTCCTACCACCAGAACGTGTTTTACTCCCCTACTAACCTATTTATAATCAATAGGCTGAGGACACGATTGTCGAGGTCCTGGGGGACCTCATGGCCTTGGCTTGGCTGGTTCTGTGTTCCAGGGAGAGACTTCTCCGGTGCGGCACAATCTTTGTGCTGGATTTCTTTCTATCTTTCCAAACACTGCCTGCTGGAAAAGTTTCGCCGGTCGTCTTTCCTGTTGGATCGTACACTACTATTGAAATTGCATTTTTCATCTTCCTTTCTCACTTGTGGTTCGATTTAGGTTGGCGAGTAAATGAATCATCACGGATTGCCGCAAGACACGGTGCGACACGAGGTTCTTTCGAGGAGAGGCACATCCGCGCTTGCAGGATGCCGGATTCACAAATCATTCTGCGGCAGCCAGAGTTGGCCAACCTCCCGCCCAGTCTTGCTCAACTTGGTCCCTTGCTTTTGTATCCGGCCATCTCTGACTAAACGCGGGATGCCGCCAGTGACACTTTGCAGCTTGATTCCTGTACCTTCGCTGATCTCTTCGCGGGAACATCCAGGATTTCTCCTGATGTAATCCACGATTCGCTTGCACTCGGTTACTCTTTGCTTAGCAGCAAGGCTGTTTGTGGATTCTTCTTGATCCACTCAAGGATCATCTTTCTACTGAGGTATTGGTTCAGGTAGGGAATTGAATCGACGTGATTCACCCCGTACCAGAACATCAGCCACATAGCGACGCCAGCTAACAGACTGCCGAGCATCGTTGGAGTTAGAATTAACATTGATAAAGCTCCTAGTTTTGAATTGATCAGGGGTGGGCTCGAAACCCTGGACGGGAATCGCTCCCAACCTCGGAACTAGGGCTTCATCCGATTTGGAAATTCCGCCTCGCGCGAAAGCAAAAAGCCCCTCTCGCTCATGGCAAGAAGGGCTTCTGATGTGGGTTGGAGATTTAACTATCGGATTTTAGATATTTCTGTCTCGCGCGTTGGCCCTCTGGGGCAATTGCTTACGGCGCCCCAAGAGAGAGTTAGGGTGGCTTTGCTGAAGATCTCGTCCCAGAGCCACGTCGAAAGCCGGGGTACTGATACGTACTTGGGAGGTTACCCCGTTTGGACGTAGCCGCTCGGCGGCGGACGCTTCGCGTGAGGTAACCGAGCGTTGATTGCTTGATGGCTTGGATATACGTGTGGGTCACAGGAGGTGTTCCCGTGACCCATCTACGCAAACTGCTGCTGGAGGAACTCCAGCGGCGTAATTACTCTCACGAAACTATACGCAGTTACGTCCATGCCGTCGAGGATTTTGCTCGACAATTCAACTGTCCCCCGGACCGCTTGGGCCCTCAGCACATTCGTCAATATCAGGCCGAGCTGTTCCAAAAACGAAAATTGTCTTCGGGTACGGTTGGGATCCGTCTGGCGGCCTTGCGGTTCTTCTACACCAAGACTCTCAGAAGGAATTGGAGCATCGCAGACACTCCGTATCCAAAAAGGACCCATCGCCTGCCAACGATCCTCAGCCAGGAAGAAGTTGCTCAACTCATCCATGCAGCGCGCACTCCTTGTGAACGGATTCTGCTTATGACCCTCTACGCCACCGGCGTCCGGCGCTCCGAGTTGACGCACCTAAAAATCAGCGACATCGACAGTCAGCGCATGGTGGTGCACATCCGCGGCGGTAAGGGTCGCAAGGATCGCGATGTCATGCTCAGCCCCAAGCTACTCACGGCACTCCGCACCCACTGGCGTTTCTACCATCGCCAATCCAGCACCTGGCTGTTCCCCAGCAACTATCGCCAGGATCGGCCGATCGATACGAAAACCGTTTGGCACGCATGTCAGAAAGCCGCCCAGCGCGCCGGCCTCCAAAAACGTGTTCATCCCCATACCCTTCGCCACTGTTTTGCGACACATCTCTATGAAGCCGGCACGGATCTCCGCGCCATTCAGGTCCTGCTCGGACATGAAGATCTGAAAGACACCCTGATTTACGTGCACCTGGCGATACAGCGCCTCAACGCCACCGCGAGTCCTTTGGACTCGCTATCCATCTACGACAAGCCCATCGGCGAGAAATAGATGAGCCGGCCGCCTCTGGAGGTGGCCGATATCATCCGCGCTGCCGGAGATGCTTTCATCGAACGAAACCGCCATTGGCTTGGTTGGAAGCATGTCAAAGTGCTGTTAGCCATAGCCAGGTGTCGTACCGCCGCACTCGGCGGCCATCTCGATGAATGCACTCGTTGCGGGCATCGCGCCATCTCCTTCAATAGCTGCAGAAATAGGCACTGCCCGAAGTGTCAGACTGCCGCACGGGAACGCTGGATCGCGGCGCGTCAGCGAGAACTGCTCCCCGCGCGCTACCTGCACGTGGTCTTCACCCTGCCCCGCTACCTAGCCCCACTGGTGCTGCAAAATAAAAAGGTTATCTACGATCTTTTGTTCCGTACCAGTGCAGAAACCCTTCTCGAGGTGGCACGCGACCCGCGACTGCTCGGTGCGGAGATCGGTTTCTTCAGTGTCTTGCACACTTGGAGCCAACAACTCAATATTCACCCGCACGTTCATTGTGTCGTGCCCGCCGGCGGCCTCTCTCCCGATCACAGCCGTTGGATCCCCGCACGAGAAAACTACTTTCTTCCCAAGAAAGTCCTGCGCAAAGTCTTTCGCGGCAAGTTCGTTAGCGCTCTCGAGCGGGCTTTTCAGAATGGTCAGCTCAACTTCCATGCCGATCTGAAGCTGCTGGCAAATCCCAACACCTTCGCCGCTTGGCTACGACCGCTGTTTCGAGAAAAGTGGGTAGTGTACTTGAAGCCTCCCTTCGGTGGCCCGGAATACGTGCTGCAATATCTCGGCCGCTACCCCCATCGCGTGGCCATCTCCAACCATCGCCTGGTCTCCTTTGCCGATGGCCAAGTCACTTTTCGTTGGCGCGATTCCGCTGACGGCAACAAACAAAAACTGCTGCCCCTGCCCGTCAATGAATTCTTGACCCGTTTTTTGCTGCACATCCTTCCGCAAGGCTTCGTGCGTATTCGGCATTTCGGCTTCTTGGCCAACCGCCGACGCACCACCCTTCTGCCGCTCTGCTTTCAGTTGCTGGGCGCAACCCCAGAACCACCAGCCGAAGAACACCCTTCCTCTACGGAAGACGCTCCAGATCTTTATCGCTGTCCCAAGTGTGGCGGACCCATGAAGATCATCGAAAGGCTCACGGCTGCCGAGATCCAACTCCGTTCTCCACCAGAGTTAACCGCTGCTGCATGAAACCGCTCTCCCCAACGCGAAAACTCTGCGTGCCTCGGCGCGCCCCGCACTTCTCTACCTCCCCGCCACACCTATTTCCTTCCGAGCCTCTTCAACGACCATCTTCGCCGCGTTTTTTTGGCGCCAGGCAGCTCTGGCAGCGGCAGTGTGAAGGGCCATGCTCCGCAGCGCAGCCTCGGTACACCTTAATCCTCGCCCTTTCCCCAATTGAATTTCCATAGAGCCCGCGTCCGCCGCAACCACGGGCGGCCACCTCCAAACGGCTTTGCCGGACGCGCGCAGAATTTCCTGCCTCCCCGTTCACTCCTGAGCGGGAACGCGCATCCGGTAAAGCTCTAACGTTAATCAGGCATCGTCGACACAGCTAGGGCAATTGCACCTACCGTGGGCCTGCGAGAATCGCGGAATTGGCAACTGCCGTTATGGTCATTTCTTGGTCCTGTTCGCTCGCAACAGGAAGGCTTAATTGAATTTGGTACAGGATTCCACCATCTTCCCACCAAAGGTTCGCGGGTGCGCAGGAGCCTCCGCAGTTAATAGGCCTGAAATAGCCACGAATGCCGTTAGCTAGCTTCACCTCAGAAATGTTTTCCAAATCTCGCGGACTATACTTGGGTGCTGCTTTACCTGAAAAAAATGCCGCGAAACCAGCGTTACCGTTTCCCAATTCGAAGTATAGAGATATTGCATATTCATTTGCTGCAACCTTTTCTATGAGCGCGTGTTTAGCTCTTCCAATCGGCTTTGGAAGTTTGCTTGGTAACAGGAGTGGGACGTGCGATTTGCTCTTGATTTCAGGCAGGACAGAATGAAAAACCTCAGGCAGCGATTTGTCCGACTCGGCTTGGCTCGCTGCGTTCCTTGAAGACCGGAGCTGGCTTTTTTCCCAGTGCTGGACAATAGCCAACGGCTAGAACCGTGAAGGTCGCTAGGACTGAAAACTGCGTCCTCATGAGGTGCATGTTCCGTATGGCATCAGGTAGCTGCCGCTTGCCCTCCTCATAGTCTACAAGATGTGCAAACTCCCGGTTAGTCGTAACCGGACATCTTGCTCCTAGTACTTTACGGCCAACATGGGATACGGGTTCACTTCTGATTCGCTAGACCCCGCAGGATGTCGAGCCGGTTGGGCGGAGCATTTGGCGAAAGAAAATCAGGGATTGTATTTTTGGTCCGCCGAGGACGACTAAGGAACTCAACAGGCCACTCAGTGATCCGCTCCTGCTTAACGTGAAGATACTCTCCAGGATTAGGCTCCGCTATGTACTCCCGCTGTCGAATCAGCGCAAGCGGTTCTTCGGCTCCTTCGGTGCTTTGGGAAAATGCAAGTGCCCCGGCATAGGTCGCGAAGGGATGATAATAGTCACTGCCGTCCTCTAGGTCGCGCGAACCACGCTCTGGGTGACACCAAACGCGATATTCCAGAACATCGTCCGACACGTAGCCGCCGCCAGCCTTGGCAAGAGGCGAGTACGTGCCCACGAGACCTGGGTCCACAGCAGCAGGGTAAGCAACTGAGTCCACGTGAATATTTAACACGGAGACGGCATTTCGCCGGAAGTCCATTATGTGTTCATGCCTGGTAAGTCGACTAATCAGGCCTCACCCAACCGGCTGAAGTTACAGACCAAATCCTCTTACCTTCTCATCTTTTCACAGGCAGAGATCACAGGTTGCATCTCTGGTCGGCTCTTGCTACTTCCTTTCTTCCACGGGAGTCCACTGCGCCAAGCAATCTTCCACTTGCCGCCGCTTTTCACGAACACGACTGTGGTTGCCTCCTGCGAATTTTCCTTAGCGGACTGAGCATGAAGGATGCCCGTAAGAATGGCAGTGTCCCCAAATAGGCGCACAGACACATCACTTAGCGTGGTCTCGGTCCGCGGATCGAACGCCGTCTGCTTGTCGTCCGTGGGCCATTCTTGGCCGATACCAATCCCGTGGGCATGATGAGTACTAAATTGTGAACTTCTACCTCTTCCATTGCGGCAATGTCGCCCGTGTAAAACGCCTTCATCCATTTGGCATGCACAGCCTCCAGTTCCGAGTGTAGGTTGGGATCGGTACCTTGGGCTTCCGCTGACATGGGTGAAAAGCACAGAAGCGTGGCCAAGACAAGGATTGCAGAGCGCATCGGACCTCCTCCTCCATGACCGATGGGCGTGGGCCATTCTGAGGGACAAGTGTACTCCGCGACTGCGCCACGAAAACATTACAGTGCAAGCCGCACGAGGCAAGCGCCGAGCATTCTGATACATCGGTGAAGTTCAACGGGTATATTCGGCCATCAGCCGCGAGCGCTTCAATTCCTCGTGAGTTCCCCCAGTACTTGAATTTGCCGGTAAGCGTGTCACTCGGGTTGACCCGTCAAGCTCCGCATAGGTGCCAAGATAGGCACACTCTGATGTGCAGTCGGGCCAAACTGTGGTGTGATTTTTTCATGCAGGAAACCGCCCGGCAGTATCATCGTCGGAGCCGCCGAATCAATATCGGCCAGCCTGTGAGGCTCATCCCTTCTCTTCCACGTGGTGAGTTTTTCGAGGAAATCGGAACTACGAGTAATGTCTCACCCGAAGGGTTCTACTTCCTCACAAAAGTGTGAGCACTACCAAGAAGGCATGCGCCTATTGGTGACGCTCCCCTATCATTTCCCTCGTGACCGGCGTGACTGTGAATACCTCGCCCAAGTTGTTCCGGTGGATTTGATTGACAAGGTCGGCAGCGCGGCGTCGCTGTCCAGCTCCTGTCGTCGGTCGGATGTCTCCAAGTGTAATGACTAACAACTGTTCTATGTTCCTCTTGAAACCTAGGTAGTTTTTTAATGAATTGTTGCCGAAGAACCACTGGTGGCCTGGTCGTGTTTCGATGTGTCAATTGTGGAAGGAATGAAGCATTCGCTGAGGATTCCTTTGAAGGTCAACCGCAGGAGGACCAAATCAAGCACAAGGTATACCAAGCTATCTGCAGGTATTGTGGCTGGGAGGGTGAGGTTCGTGGTCTCTCCGCCGTAGAAATGCGCAGCGGAGTCGAACGTAGAACGGGAATTCGCAATAAGCAACGAAATCGGCCCACGCGTCACGGCTAGGGACTTAGGCGATAAATTCCGAGTTGCCGACCATCGGCCGGTGGCGAGCCGATTTCAGAGTTGTGAGTGCCATGGCGCATACTACACCAATTACGAGAGCTGGCGCCCAAACCTCGGGTGGAGCAAAACAAGTGCGAAGTCCATCCACTCCGCACAAGGTTTATCGGTTTGCGCGTTAAGCCGCAACTACGCTGCTTCGTTCTGCCAACGGAGAGCTATGGCCAACCGCGAGGCCCACTTCACAGCCGTGACGAACATCACAGACATTTCTTGATTACCTGCGAGAATCATGCAGCAAATCTTCTCGCCCCAAAGAGCTGCTCCCCAACGCCAAGACGCCACACCCCCTGAGGCGAGTCGAGCCTTACTCTCTGGTTTCTTGCAAACCAGGGAACTGCATAGGTGGACCGGGCCTGTAAGTGACGCTCGGCCTATCATGACAAGACGGATTGTTTAGTCAGGCAAGACCGCACAAGGAGGGCAATATGCGAACCATCGCCCCGCCAGATATTAAGACTCATCTGCAAAGCAGCGCTGCGTGGTCAGGTTTTAAGACTCGTCTGCAAACGAAGAGTCCGTGGCTGGACGCATTCACCGACTCAGCTGTTGTCCAAGCCATAGAACTTATCAAACTCTAACTTGAAAACCCTTACGAGCCACGTATCGCCCAGATGATGCTGAAAGAAGCATCGGAAGCGCTCGATCGCTGCCTTGCTCTTCGGCGTGAGGCTTATGAACTGGAAATCGCTGCAGTAAAGGCGGCGGCTGATTATCAATTATTCTTGGATCTGGATCCAACTGACGCAGAGCTGGATACGATTGCTCTAGCTATTCCGAGGTTGCAGGGCGAGCAGTCTGGCTACCATAAGGCTTCGATGAGCTACACGGACAAGGGCTTCCAAGGCCATGATGAGACGCTTTCTTCGAGCGCACAGGATGACCTGGATGCTGCGCGCAAGCGGCAAGCACTCTTGACCCGACGTAGGGACACACGCAAGCAGTACGAAAAGGATTACGACTCAAGGCACACCACCGCCGGGAACGCTCACAACTTCGGAGAGCGAATGAGACGTATCGTCCCGCTTTTGAGATGATCTGCAAGAGGCCTATGAGAAGCTGCTTGCAGCACATACAGGCATTCAGACCATTTATAACCAGGACCTTCCTCTACCCGCACTCGACGGCGAAGGGGCCGTTGATGCCTTGGTCACGGACCGTGAGATTATTCGGTTCCTCGACATCGAAAAGCAACAGGAAGTCAGCTACGATCTGGTCGTTCCCCTGACCCAGAAATGGGGTTCTTCTCAAGCCGCCATTTTGCCGTATGACGCGCTTAGAAAGTGTATCGACAACCCCGATCGTCAAAAGACCATTTCGTTCGAACTTGGCGATGTCTTTCCTAGTCAGGATCGCGTGCGATTGCGGGCAATAGGCCTGGCCTTTGGATCTGCCCCCGTCGGTACTGACTTTGGAAGCACGGACCGCTTGGGCTACTGGCGATTGCGCGCCACCATCCACACCCCAAAGCAGCCGAAGGTCACGCAGCCGGGCAGTTTCTACCAGCGACCTCCAGTCGTATTCGGAAATGTCTCGTTGCATAGTCATGCGGTTCCCATGGCCATATCATCCGGCCCTGAATGTCGGATTTGGACCCTCGGGGTACGTGGACAATCGTGCTCAGCAGGCTTGCCGTCTTTTGCGATGAGAAAGAAGCGCATATTGAGCACGATCCTAATACTGAGTTCTACCTTATTAAGGACCTGAAGTTACATTTGAGCGTGGTCGCCAAGCCTGCGCTCAGTAAGGGATCGAACTTCACCGCGTAGCACCAACGGCAGGACGCATTTTGTCTAATAAAAGACACTCCTGTATCGCTTGTTGAGTAGATAGCTCGAATAAAGCGTTCTGAACGAAAGCAACGTCCAGACGTCGCACAACGAGGATATTGAGCCGTCCTTATGAATAGGAGAGGAGGCCCTCATGGCGAGTTTTAACACCGGCCCATTTTCCCTATCTGGTTTAGTCGGTGCGGGCTCCAACCTGCATACATTCCACCGTCAAGCGCCACGGCGACAATAACGAAGCCTGGCAGCGCGAATCAGGTTGACGACGCAAAGGATACGACCCCGAAACCAGGTGGCAGCACTAGCGTTCAAGGTCCGGCACAAGCGCCAAATGCTTCCGACAACGAAAAAGCGACCAAACCCGTCGGACTTGTGCACGAGCAAAGTGAGGCAAGAGCGGTTGGGGATGTAGTCAAGTTAGGGGTCGAAATCGGCGTAACCATACTCCAGACCGCGACTGGACACCTTCCAGAACACGAAGAAATAAGGTTGGCAGGATCGCTCGCTGGCGCCGTCAGGGAGGAGCTGCCGCTGTAGAATCAGGCTCTGCGGAGCAAAACAAAACCGCAGCTGGCGTGGAGGTAGGAGCAGGAACAGTAAACCTATTGTCAACCATGGCTGGAGCAGCTGAGGAAGGATCTCTCAGCGGACTTGTGGTGGAAGGTGGTGCCGTCGCTACCGGTGCTTTTATCGAGGTTGCCCAGCTGGGTATGGGGCCTATGAGGTAACAAAGACTCTCCTTGAATTGAGCTCCGGCACTAGCACCTCGGGAGCTTTTCTCGGAGGAGGTATAGGGGAGCTTCTAGCTGATCGGGAGGCCAGCCGTTCCGACTACCCAGCGGGAGGCTGCGTACGCATCATGCATGGGCATTAACTGCGAGGAGAACGGCTGGTCAAGCATCAAGCCGAACAATCGGACCAGGCAAGCTCGAGCCGCGAGTCTTTGCTGAAGAAGGAGGGAACAGAAATGAAAACGATGAGATATGTTCCGCTCTCAGTGGTGGCTTTGAGCTGCATCTTCCGGGCCGGACGTTCAGCATGGGAAGTGACCCAAAAGTGCAAAATATTGATACGGTGACTTATGGCAGCGTCGAAATTAAGCCAATTCGCGTTGACCGGAATCCGGACACACTTCCCGGGATGGGGATACGACAGTTTTGATCTTACCATCAGAAACGACACGGACGACAATATCTCAATAGTCTGGCAGGAAACTCTTTATGTCCGGTTTGGAATGACAAATGGTTGGTTTTGTTTTGCAGGGTATGAGGAGGAGGCAAATAGTCCCAAACCGTCGGACATAATCTTCAAGAAATCGACTTTTACAAGACGCATTATCCTGTTGATTGGCTGCAGCATGACAAGAAGAGAGCAAAATGGACGCACGACATAATGCCTGAAGGAGAAAATGGGGTTTACTTAGTCGTGATATCAAATGGACTGCCCATCAAAACTAGAATCGTTTTTAATCTTGCGAAAGTTAAATACGTAAAGGGACAAAACTAATCGGGGAGCTCTCCCCATTTCTATCTGGATGCGCGGGAACACTCGAGAACCTTACCTTCTCCGTTTATTGCCACCAGCGATAGCCGTTTCGGGAGTTCCCGATGAAGGCGACAGAGATTGCTTAGCATTCTTGACCCTGGGTCCAATGAACTAAACTCAAGTGGAGGCGTTGCATGAATTTCCACATTTGCTGGATCATTTCGGACTTGTAGTCGTCTCGCTGGCGGTGCTGGCTGGCAAGACGACACGTAATGCTTGGACAGGGATCCTTGTGGATGAGCGGATGCGGTTTAGCCTCAACCATCTGCAGATCGTGATGTGGACCGTTCTAGTTTTGTCCTCAATTATGGCTGTTTTTCTTGCGTGCTGATTTGCTGGAGAGTCCAATCTGCTTGCCTTTGCCATTCCACAGGAACTTCTGATCTTAATGGGGATAATCTTGGCTCGGCAGCCGTTACGGGTGCTGCCAAAAGCGCGAAAGATGCACCAGGATCTGGTGCCCGATCTTGGCGCGGTCAGGAACGCAATTTAGCTTGGCAGGGGGAAAGACGAGGACTATCAGCACGCACTTCGGGCAAGTTTTTCAGGTCGAAGAAGGAGAAGCAGGCGGATCAGGTAGTAGACATCACAAAATTCCAGAAATTCCATTTTCACCTTGTTGATCGGCGTTGCTTTCGTGGTCCTAACCTGGAAGCAGGCTACACTTGGAGGCCTGCCCCCTCTCTCAAAAGAAATTCTCTGGCTCTTGGGAATCAGCCACGCTGGATACATCGGGCGTAGCTTCCTAACAAATCGTAAAGTGTAGAGCGTAGAGCAGTGCAGGTATGCTCTCGCTTCGCTGGCCATCCAGATCCGCGCTCCCCGCGCACGATCTATCGCCTGCAAACTTGGCAGTCCGATCACCCCGCCGCCTCCACCACCGCCAGCAACGCCCGCACCCGTTCTGCATCGACATCCGGGCCGCACCATCAGGCTTCGCCCATTCCTCAGTCGGATTTCAACGCTCGAATCGCCGGGCGTGCTCGGCCCATGCCCCGCCACTTGCACTTCCAGGGGAGTTTTGTCGGCGTGTCTTCCTCCAGCCGCTTCTTCCACACGCAAATACGGCCGGCACAAACCGTGCTCACAACAAAACGCTTTCACACTCTGTCCGCTACGTGCCTGCTCGGAAACCAGCCTTCGCCACTTCATCCAGGCCTTCTTTGAGCGCTTGGTCATGTCGCAACATTGCGGTGCGACGGAATCTTTCACAAGATGGGGTTCGTTGAGCGCTCACGGTCATGTCGCAACACTGCTATGCGCCGCACTCTTTTACAAGATGGGGTTCGCGAAGCGCTCACGACATGTCCTCGGTTTCCCGGGCAAAACGGGGTGAAGACAAACCCAAGACCCAGGTTCTGAAAAGCAAACCTGGGGGCACCCGGTACAACCTGGGTATGTTACAGTATTCCCGGTCAAGGCTTGTTCCCAGAAAGCCAGAAAACTATCAGTAGGGACGTACCGATTCCGTACATACCGAAATGCGCAGCTTTCGACTAGCGCCTCCGCCATAGCCGGAAGCGCTTCCCGAACTTCACGGGCCTCTTGGTTCTTCATTATGGCGTATGTAGAGTAAACGTCTCTACGTAGCTTTAGGAGGTGCGGCGGACTATTAGGACTGCGAGAATTAGAAGTCCAGGCAAAACTAGCCAACGCAGCATAAGATAGTTTAAGTAGTACCTAAAGCTTGCTGCAAGGACGAAGACGAGCGCATAGAAAGCAGAAAACATAGCCCTTCCAAGCAATGAAGTAGCTGGGGATACCGAGTCATGCGAGTTGGGCGTACGCGATGCTATTGTTGGCACGTACTTCTCCCTTCTCTCCTAATTGCCGCAGAATGCCAAGTCCATTAGGAAGAGATTTACGCCTGCGAATCCAAATGCAAAGCTCTGAGGACCAGGCACTAGGGCTATTGTACCAGCAGCTAACTCTCCGGCCTTTATCGATTGGCAGGGTCCGGCAGGACGTTGGTAAGGCACCTTTGGCGTAGAAGTAAATGGGTTAGCATGAGGGTCAACAGGTTCTCCCCACGACCATGTCGGATTGTCAGCAACGTCGTTCGGAAAAATCAGACTTGGCATGTTCACAATCGATTGAGTTGTTTGATCCGGGGGCAGAGGAATCGTGCATGTTAAGGGGTCAGTGGAACAGTTCGAGCCATTGTTGCTCTGATCAGGGGAGACACCGTTGGTGCCATTTGGGTCCCCGGGAGTGCCACCGCATCCAGGATCGCCTGCAGAACAGTTATTTCCTGAATTATTCGGGGTCGCCAGGGGACGGCCCGTTGCCCGTACTGGGGTTGGTTCCTGGATCAGGCGTGGGATCAGAAGGTGCAGTTGGGGCCGTCCCCGGATCTGTTGGTGCGGTTGGATCGGTAGCGCCGCTTCCGCCTCCTCCGCCCCCACCTCCGCAAGCGCCGCTCGTATCCACATAGTCGTCCTCGTATGAAAAACCCATTCCTGGGAGGGCGGCAATCAACACTGGCTCCCTTTGGACATCGGCGATGCACATTCCATCCAGGCC